>SUXE01000002.1:166791-289943 GCA_015061115.1 Bacteroidales bacterium
AAACCCTCATCTCTAAACCCTCATCTCTAAACCCTCATCTCTAAACCCTCATCTCTAAACCCTCATCTCTAAACCCTAAACCCTAAACTCTAAACTCTAAACTCTAAACTTCATCTATTCTCCCTCGTCATCTCCCAAACCTTAATAGCCTCAACAGCAGCTTTCACATCATGGACACGTAAAATATCCGTCATGCCGGTGGACAATGCCAGCGTATTGATGGCAGTTGTGGCGTTCAGACTCTCTTCGATTGTGGTTTCAGCCACCTGCCAAGCCATTCTCTTACGTGAGACACCGACCAACACAGGCAATTTGAAAATGTCGAAACTACCCAAATTAGCCAACAATTTATAATTCTGATCCATCGTTTTGGAGAATCCGAAGCCAGGATCCACGATGATGTCTTTCACACCAAGAAGACGCAACTGGTCGATTTTATCAGCAAAAAACTTAATTATATCTCCCATAAAATCGGCATATGCATACTCCAATTGCTGTGCGGAGACACTGTTTCCCAAACTGTGCATCAATATATATGGCACACCGAGTTCAGCCACCGTCGCAAACAGATTATCATCCAAAGCACCTGCCGAGATATCATTAATCACGTCGGCCCCACAAGAAAGGACAGACTCCTTCGCCACAGAAGACCTGAAAGTATCAACCGAAATTATGACATCCGGATACTGTTTTCTCACAAGAGATACCGCATTACACACTCTGTCCATCTCTTCCGATTCTGAAACCTCCACTGCTCCCGGACGAGTGCTAAAACCTCCAATATCAATCATCTGGGCACCCTCAGATATCATCTGTTCGGCTCTGTTCAATATCTCCGAATCATTGTTTGCCCTGCTACCCGCAAAAAAAGAATCTGGGGTGGCATTTAATATTCCCATCACGACGGGTTTGTCAAAACTACGCAATCCGCATTTTCCAAAATTGATAGTGAACGACATATGTAAATCATTTAGAATTTATTCAAAATTACAAAATATGGTTGATATTTGATGTGATTTATTGGCTCAAAGAGATTAAAAATAGAAAATTGCTTATAAATTTGCACCGGATTTAAGGGGACGGATCTAATTCAAGTGAGTTAGATTTGCAAAAATTCATCAATCCAAGTGAGTTAAATTAAATTTGAAAAGGCAAAAGAGATGAAAAACAAGTACATTGATTTGATTGAGCAGTCGTTTGAGTTTCCTAACGAAGAGTTCAATGTTGAGGACAACCAACTGCAATGGCATGGCATTCCTCTAATGGATATAATCAAACAGTACGGCACTCCGTTGAGAATTTCATATCTTCCGGCAATCGCAAATCACATTCAGCATGCACGCAGAATGTTCAACGTTGCCATGGCTAAGGTGGATTATCAAGGCACATACAACTATTGTTACTGTACCAAGAGTTCACATTTCTCATTTGTGATGGAGACGGTGCTGAAGCAGGGAGTAAACCTTGAAACATCTTCCGCATTCGACATTTTCCTTCTTGAAGCACTTGCAGAACAGGGTCATCTGCCTAAAGACAGATTCATTCTTTGCAACGGATTCAAGCGTCCTCAGTATGTTGAGAACATCCAAAGAATCATCAGCGATGGCTTCACTAACGTCATCCCTATCCTCGACAATAAATTCGAGCTTGATCTTTTGCTTGACGGATTCGATTTGCCAATCCAGGTAGGTATGCGTATGGCAAGTGAGGAGGAACCAAAATTTGATTTCTATACATCACGTCTTGGTATACGATACAGCGACCTGATTCCTTATTACAAACAGAAGATCCAGAACAATCCACAGGTAAAGCTTAAAATGCTTCACTTCTTCATCAACACTGGTATCCGCGACACTTCGTACTATTGGAACGAGTTGAACAAAGGTGTGAACATGTATATTGAGTTGAAGAAAGTATGTCCAGAGCTCGACAGTCTGAACATCGGAGGTGGTCTGCCAATCCAAACTCACATGGACTTCTCTTACGAATACGAGTATATGATAGAAGAGATTGTGACTCAGGTGCAGAACGCATGTCGTCAGGCTGGAGTGCCAGAACCAAACATATTCACTGAGTTCGGATCATACACTGTAGGAGAAAGTGGAGCTATACTCTACTCTATCGTAAACCAAAAGCAGCAGAACGACCGAGAGAAATGGAACATGATCGACAGCTCATTCATCACAACAATGCCAGACACTTGGGCTATCAACCAGCGTTTCCCATTCCTTGCTATCAACAACTGGGACAAAGAATACGAACGTGTCCATCTTGGTGGTCTGACTTGCGACAGTGAAGACTTCTACAATGCGGAGGTTCACTCAAATGCCATCTTCCTTCCTAAGATGAAAGACGTGGATGAGCTATTCGTCGGCTTCTTCAACATGGGTGCATACCAGGAGGCGTTGAGCGGATACGGAGGCATCAAGCACTGTCTGATCCCAGCTCCTAAGATCGTCGTGATCGACCGCGACGAAAATGGAGAATACACGACTAAGTTGTTCGCTAAAGAGCAGAGCTACAAGTCGATGCTGAAAATTTTAGGATACTAAAAAATTCTAGTATAAAAACCAAAAAGAGGACGCACCACTTAATTGTGATGCGTCCCTTTTTATTAACATGAGTAATTATGAGAGATTATCTTTCGAAACTGTAGAAAAATGAAGGGAATCCACTGACTGTTATCACCTTCGTCTCGATATCGCCAGTCTCTGGATCATACGTGCAGAAACCATTGTAAGAATCATTAGCTGAACCGTAAACAATCTTTCCTTTGTGTATGCCCATTGCCATACCATGTCCGTTAGTAAGCGGAAGTCCCTCGATGACCTTCACTGTCTTCTTATTAAGATCTACAAGCACTGGCACACCTGTACGCGCAGTATAAGTATTGGTATTTTCTGGATCCAAGCCGATCGCATAACCATAGCCATACATAATTCCGTCTGAAGTATATTGGCATTTTCCAATATTATTAAGGTTACAAGGCAAACCTTCCACCGTCGCACTGCTCAGATTGAATTTATAGGTTTCATCGATTTCTGTCTCTCCCTTTTTGATTCGAGCTATACCAGCATCCAAGCCTGGAATGTATCCAAAAGAGCCGACACAATTGATGTACATATCACCGTTTTCATCAACAAATATTGATTGATTGTCAATAGGACGAGACGGACCACAATAGCCAAGCGACGTGTTGCGTATACGCTTGATGAAACTGTCGTCGGAAACATTGTAAAGAGCCAATTCCACACTGTTCTCCACTGGCATCCTCTGTGAATTATACTGCTCCAATGTGACATATAGAATATTATCTCTGATACATAACGCACCTGGATATGCAGACACTCCCTCGTTACGGAACGAAGAGACATCTATTCTTGAAATCTCTGTCATAGTCTCAGGATTGAAGACGATGATAAGATCCAGACTCTGGCAACATACGTATGCCTTCTTGCTATTTGCCTCAACAACAATAGCGGCACTCGAATTTGCAGGAAGCGGCATTGTTCCCTTAAGTTCAAGCTGATTGGAACTATTAAGAACGTATTTTTTCAACTCCAACTTTGATCCACCCATATAATCAGGGAAGACGTAGATGTTTCCACTTTCGCACACACATGGATACGAACCAAATCCAAGAGAAATGGCATTATAGTTGTCGTAGTTGGCACCACCACCCAATTCGCTAATTGTCTGCAAATATCCGCTTCCGCTATCACCAGCAGGATTAGTCACCGTTGTGGAAAAAAGAATTTTTCCAGAAGCAGAAGTGGATTCATTGTCGTCGTCATCGCATGATGAGAACACAGTTGCGAATGCAGCTAAAAATAGATAAAACGCTTTCTTAATTTTCATAGTTTTTATATTTTATTTCATTACATATCTAAACTTAAACGAGAAATTTCTTCCAGGCAACGGTCTGTTCAATTCTGAATAGACGGTTCTGTCTGTCAGATTTTTCACTTTGAATGAGAGGATAAAACTGTCGTCCTTGAAACTATGTTCAAGTCCTGCGTCGATAGTGAAAGACGACGGTATCTTTCTATCCTGATATTTGCTCATCTCAAAATCGTAGAAATATTCATGTATATATGAAGCATCCACAAGGAAACGGCTGTTTTGGTTCTCGCCTCCGAAAAGATTTGCCTTATGAAATTCCAAGCCTCCATTCGCCAATATGTATGGAATGTTAGGCATTCGTTTGTTGTAAGTCGGGTTAGCTGCTTCCGATCCGTTCTCATGTTCACGATGATCACGGAGATCCTGGAATGTTGCATTAGCATACAAATAAAGTATTGGAGCGGCATCTCCCTTTATATCAAGCTCAACACCTTTTGAGCGGACAGTACCGAAGTTGGCATAACGAGCCATTGTAGGAATCATGTCAGCCTGGTATCTGATCATGTCGTGCAGATCATTAAAGAAGTAACCGACTTCCGCTTCAAAGAATCCGAATTTGTTCTGACGTCTGTATATCATACCTGCGTTAAGGCCATTACAACGTTCAGGCTCAAGATCTGTGGCAGGCAATATGGAATAGCCATTACCAACAAGTTCTTCTGAAGTAGGAATTCTCACTTCCGAGCTAAACGAAGCCTTCGCCATCAACTTTTTGTTGAATTTATAACGCAAAGATTCGCTTCCTCCCCAATAGTTCTTCTTCGTATCAATGTCGACGGGACTGTTGATGAATGTATGTTCAAGCACTTTGGTATGTGAAGAGAAAAAGAAATGCTTGATTGTCGTAGCACTCATAAACTTACCGTTGAGCAAAGTAAGGTCGTATGAGAAACCTGTTGTGAAGCTCGACATTTTGCTCGGGAAATTCGTTTCATATCCGAATGAAAGATCCATCAACTCGTTTTTAGGATTCTGACGGGTACGCGTACCATAGAGGTTGAGATTGAACGAATTATGTTTGTTCAGCAGATAATTGAGATTGAGTTTAGACACAAGATCCTTGGTTCTGTTATCAGAGTCGGAAGCATAAGTTCCTTGTTCACCACCATAAGCAGACACTGAGTTATAGCGGTTTCCATCCCAGTCGTAACGATAAGGAGCTTTGTCACAAAGACCATTCTGTCCGTAACTGTAGCTGGCATCAAAATCAAAATCTAGTCCATCAGCAATGAAATCATCCTTTTTTAGAGTGACAGCTGCGATTCCAGCCTGGCCATGAGAGTAAGCCTCTCTGATGTCAAAGTCAATGCCCTGAATCTCCTTTTTGTTGTTCATATAGATAAGTTCGAGTTTGACCTCATCAAAATACCATTTTGTAGCCTTGAGAGAACCACCACCCATTATCTTCCTATAAGCGTCATGATTTCTCTCCACCACACGGTTGTTCAGATTTTGGAGAGTCATCTTATAGTCGTTGTCAGAATATACGAAAGCACCACCAAGGCCGAACTGCAAACCTGTTTTATTATTGGTACGTTTGAAAGTGGAATTGACTTTATGAGTGTTGAAGGAAGCGATTTCATAGCTTGCGTCAAGGTAGACGGGAGGATATTCTTTTGTGACGACGTTTACCGCTCCACCCAAAGCTGATCCGCCAAAACGATATGGCACAATACCCTTGTAGATTTCAATTCGTTCGATCATATCAGTCGGCACATCGTTGAGCGAAAGATAATCACTAAACTGACCCATCGCCGCTTCGTCTATATATATTCCCATTCTTTTGCCTTCAAGTCCACGCACAGAAATTCTGGATGCGCTCCCCACACCTCCAGTGTTGCGGACAGTCACTCCCGTCGTACGTGCCAAGGCATCATTAATATTGGTAGTAGTACCTTCAAGTTGTTTCACCGAAACCACAGACACAGGCATTGCAGCCTCACGCATCTCACGGATCTCACTGCGTTTTGCCACAATGGACACCTCTTCAAGTTCTTTGATTTGCGACTCGTCAAAATAATCACCCTGTGCAAAAGAATCAGCTGTCGCCATAGCGACGATCATCACCGTCGCAACTTTCCCATTAATATTTTTCATCATTGATTTATTATTTTTTCTCACATCCGCAATTACCACTTAAAAAGAGCGAGTCTGTTGTTGAGGTTCGGAAAGAAAAAAGCAAAAAGCTTTCCTCGAATCGAGTATTTTTTCATCTCCTCATGATAGCTGTGCTCAGACAAAAGACTCAAACGAGGCTCTAATTCAATGTATTCCTTTCCTGATTTTGTACCCCACTGAAATGTTGCGTTTGTATGCTTTATCGCATCATGATGCTTTGTGTTTTTGCTTAAAAAAGGATGATGCAATTCAGCAAGCAAAAAGCCATGTTTGAAAGAGTCGCAAAGCATGTGCAGACAAGTCTGGACCTGTTCTTTGGTAAAATATTCTAGCACTCCCTCCATCACAACAATAGTCATATTGCGTTCTGGCAAATCTTTAGTCCATTCTGATTCAAGAGCATTTCCCTCTTTCATCACGCATCGTTCCCTATCCTGATATATTTTGCGTCGCACGTCCAAAATATCAGGCAGATCCACGTCGTACCATATAATCCTGCCATTGTCCACCTGCACAAACTTGTCGTCGAATCCACAACCTAGGTTTATACAAAGAGCGTCGGGATATTTTTGGATAAGCTCGTCAAGTTGATTCTTATACATGATAGTACGAGCCACCACCCCCTCATGCGACATGAACGGATCATAATTTTTCACATCAACACCTAATTTTTCGATTATCTCTTTTGCCTTGTAATCTTTTATTCTGGCATTCGGACGGTCTGTTTCACTGGCACGAATCGCCAATGTCACCAATGCCGTCTCCTGAATATCTCCGATTTGTAGCTGCATAACACTTTTTTTGAGCACAAAATTACAGGAGTCTGATTTGCACAACAATACCCATATTTCATGATTTTCGGGATGAATAAAAACAAAAAAGTTGCGTTTCGCAACGCAACTTTCTGGATCATTATGATATATTCAAAATATATTCGAAAAAGCAAAATTATTTTATTTTCTTATATCCATATTTAGAAGAACTGCCCAACTCTTCCTCAATACGGATAAGCTGATTATACTTAGCCATACGGTCTGTACGAGAAAGAGATCCTGTCTTGATCTGGCCTGAATTAGTAGCGACGGCAATATCAGCGATCGTAGTGTCTTCTGTTTCTCCAGAACGGTGAGATGTGACAGTTGTATAGCCATGACGGTGAGCCATCTCAATAGCGTCAAGTGTTTCTGTAAGAGAACCGATCTGATTGACTTTGATCAAGATTGAATTGGCAGCTCCCATTGCTATACCCTTCTGCAAGAACTTGACATTAGTAACGAACAAATCGTCGCCGACCAACTGGCATCGACCTCCGATTCGTTCAGTAAGTTTAACCCAATTATCCCAATCGTTCTCATCCAATCCGTCTTCAATAGAATCGATAGGATACTTAGAGATCAATTGCTCCAAATAAGCGATCTGCTCATCAGCGCTCAACTTCTTGCCATTAGGATCTTTCTGCTTACCATTCTTCAACTGTTTATAGTCGTAGAAGTACTTGCCGTTTTCCACCACAGCAAACTCACTTGCAGCACAGTCCATAGCAATTTTCACATCCTTACCTGGCTCATAACCTGCGTCTTTAATAGCCTGACAGATAGAATCAAGAGCATCCTCCACTCCATCAAGGTTAGGAGCGAAACCACCTTCGTCGCCTACCGCAGTAGAAAGACCACGTTTCTTAAGCAATTTTGCCAAGTTATGGAACACCTCAGCTCCAATTCTGACCGCCTCCTTCAAACTAGAAGCTCCGACAGGGCGGATCATAAACTCCTGGAATGCAATTGGAGCATCGGAATGAGCACCACCATTGATTATATTCATCATAGGCACGGGCAAAGTATAGGCGTTAGCACCACCAATATAACGATACAAAGGAATGTTCAAAGCTTTGGCAGCGGCTTGAGCGACCGCCAAAGAGACACCCAAAATAGCATTAGCACCTAGTTTACTCTTTGTTGGAGTGCCATCCAAATCAAGCATCTTCTGGTCGATTGCACGCTGCTGGAACACACATTCTCCAATAAGTGCAGGAGCGATAACATTGTTCACATTAGCTACCGCCTTAAGCGTACCTTTACCCAAATATCTGTTTTTGTCTCCATCACGAAGTTCAAGAGCCTCATTTTCTCCTGTACTTGCGCCAGATGGAACAGCAGCACGTCCTAACACACCATTTTCAAGAACTACATCAACCTCTACAGTTGGATTACCACGTGAGTCAAGAATCTCACGACCTACAATTTTCTTAATTTTCATTTTCAATTTTTTTTTACGACGCAAAATTAATGCAGTCAGAAAATGTTGTCAATCACTTAAAATTGTGATTTATAAAAACAGACCAAGCTGACATTCTAATTTTTTCATCAAATTTGGAGATGAAAAAAAACGGTCATTCCCTAGAATAACCGTTTCTATACAAAATAAAATTGTGGTTAATTAACAAAAAATATTTTTTCATACGTGTAGTACGGTTTAGGGGAAATAGATTTAAATATTCTGATGCAAAAGTATGATAAATCCACATTCAGAAAAACCCCTATTAATGGTGATTATGAGACAGAAGCAAAGAGGAAATTCATCATCCTCTCTATAAAATCATCCACGAGAAACAACAACAACGACATAACAATGTAACACCAATGCAATACTCCCGTCTACATTCCGTGTCGATAAAATCAATATCTTTGCAATGCAAAGACATCTATTACTCTTACTCATATTCGATATACTTATGAAAATTCTTGTTGTGGACGACGAATTGGACATCTGTGAACTACTTCAGTACAATCTTGAAACAGAAGGATATGAGGTTGTGACAGCTAATTCAGCAGAAGAGGCTCTGGCACTTCCGCTAAATGAATACGCATTGATTTTTCTTGACGTGATGATGGGAGAAATGTCAGGTTTTCAGATGGCACGAAAAATCAAAGATGATCCTTCCACATCACACATACCTATAATATTCATCACAGCGCTTGACGATGAAGACAACACAGTAAAAGGTCTCAATATTGGCGCAGACGATTATATCGCCAAACCGCTAAGTATGAAAGAGGTGAAGGCAAGAGTCAGGGTTGTGCTTAGAAGGACAACTATCCCGCTCATTATCAAAGAGAAAAAGTCCAAAAATAAAATATGTTACGAAGGCATCACACTCGATCAGAATGCCAAAGCTGTGACAATTGACGGCGAAGACCTGACACTCACCAAACTAGAATATGAGCTGTTGTCACTCTTGCTACAAAACCCAGGCAAGGTATTCTCCCGAGAAGACATATTGACTCATTGTTGGCCACAAGACGTCTATGTGCTCGACCGAACTGTGGATGTCAACATCACACGACTCAGAAAAAAGATTGGGCGTTATGGCAAACAAATAAAGACTCGTATAGGCTATGGCTATTGCTTTGAAAAATAAGTCGTTTCAGAGGAATCTGTTCTTCAGTATCGGCAGCATTTTCATATTGTTTGCCGTCTGTTTCGGCATATACCAGCATCAAAGAGAAAAAATCTACAAATTAGACATTCTGCACACACGTCTGCAAATGTTCCATTATGAGACGATGCGATCATTGGGTGAACAAGGCCTTCTCTGCGACAGCACATTCAAAGCATACACCAAAATCCACAGTATCGACGGAATGCGTATGACCGTCATCGACATAAATGGCAAAGTGCTTCAAGACAATGTTAACGACATTATAGATTCATTGTCAAACCATCTGAAACGACATGAAGTGCAAGAAGCCTTAATCCACGGTAGCGGATACGACATCAAACGAACTTCCGAAACCACACATGAAACGTACTTCTACTCAGCCACAAAATTCGACCATTTGATAATCCGAACGGCCGTACCATATTCGACCGAACTAACCGAATTTCTACAGACAGATTACTCCTACATTTTATATACAATCGTCTTGACATTCCTGTTGGCCATCGCCCTATACTGGAACACAAGTCGAATAAGTCGACACATCGAACATATGCGTGAGTTTGCTATCAAAGCAGAAAACGGAGAGAAACTAGACCATGAGTTGGAACGTCGATTGCCAAACGATGAGCTAGGTGATATCAGTCACACTATCATAACCTTATATTGGAAACTACGTCACAGCGAGGAAGATAAGGCTCGTATCAAACGTCAGCTCACACAGAACGCAGCCCACGAGTTGAAGACACCTGCGATGAGCATACATGGTTATTTGGAAAGCATTCTCGACAATCCTGATATGTCAGCAGAAAAACGTCAGCACTTTTTGGAACGTTGCTATGCACAAAGCGAACGCATGAACAAATTGCTGATGAACATGTCACAACTGATCCGTTTGGATGAAATGCCTATGACACTATCAGAACACAGCTCATCTGTAGATATTGTGCCGATAATCAAAACCGTATTGGAAGACACATCCCTACAATTGAAAGAGAATGGCATAGAAAGCACGATGGAGTTGCCTGAAAAAATCATAATCACTTCCCCACTCGCTGAAGCAGGAGATGTATTATATAGTGTTTTCCGCAATCTCGTCGACAATGCCATCTTCTATGCGACAGGGGCCACAAAAATCAGAATAGCATACAAAAATGGAGAGTTCTCTTTTTCTGACAATGGAATAGGAGTTTCTCCAAAACATCTGTCTTATCTTTTCGAACGATTCTATCGCGTCGACAAAGGACGTTCACGGAAAATGGGAGGCACAGGCCTTGGACTCGCCATAGTAAAAAATGCAGTGACAGCACATGGAGGCACGATCACGGCTCTAACAACTCCAGGAGGAGGATTGACCATTAAATTTAAACTTCATCCTTGATTCCATCAACAAAATCCATAAGCAACATTTTTGTATTATTACTGCAATACGTCTGTAACATCATGCCAGTATCTTCGCAGCGTCAACAAGAGGATCCATATTTCTCTTATTGGCGAACATAAAAACAACACATATATAATGACATTTTTCCAATTCCGCATTAATCTTTGCATTCGTCTTCTTTGGGGTCATGAACAAACAATCCCGAAGAAGACGATTTTTATATAGTATTTTATTGATAAAAAATCCGACGACGATCTTCACAAAACCAAGCATATGATTATTTCCAGACACGTCATAATCAAATAAAAATCAGCATATGGATATTCTTTTTCTTGTGATTGTTGTGTTTCTTATAGTTCTTGCCACCATCGACCTTGTGGTTGGAGTAAGCAATGACGCTGTAAACTTTCTAAGTTCTGCCGTCGGAGCGAAAGTTGCAAAATACCGAACAATATTGTTCGTAGCAGCGATAGGAATTTTCACAGGTGCAGCATTAAGCAATGGAATGATCGATGTGGCACGCCACGGAATCATGTTACCAGAACACCTGTCATTCTATGATGTGATATGTGTGTTTCTTGCTGTGATGGTCACAGATGTAGTGTTGCTGGATATATTCAACACTCTCGGTATGCCTACGTCGACAACTGTCAGCATGGTGTTTGAGCTACTAGGTGGAGCACTTGCGATAGCGGTGATCAAATTGTTCAGTGGAGCTACAAGTTCAAATGGAATTCTTTTGTCCTTAGGCGATCTGATAAACACAGAAAAAGCATTCAGTGTCATAATCGGTATTTTTTTGAGTGTGGCGATTGCCTTTGTACTCGGAAATATAGTGCAATGGATAGCAAGAATCGTATTTACTTTCACATACAGGGTTAATGGCAAGACCACCAATTCAGAAGGAGAAACTGATGGACTTATCAGTTCGTCTCTCAAAATAGGAATATTCGGAGGCATAGCAATAACAAGTATTATCTGGTTCTTGTTAATCAACGGATTAAAGGGATCTAGCATAATGACATCTGATGTAAAAGAGGCAATCAACGACAACACTTGGCTGATATTAGGAGGTGGATTTACATTATTCACTATAATCATGACCATACTAAGTGCATTCAAGATACCAGTGCTGAAGTTTGTTGTACTGCTAGGCACGTTTGCTTTGGCTATGGCATTTGCAGGCAACGACTTGGTTAACTTTATAGGTGTGCCACTCACAGGACTTGATGCTTACAGCGATTATATATCAAATACGACCGGAGACGCGACATCGTTCAAGATGACATCTCTTATGAACTCGGCACAGACGCCGACCATCTATTTAATAATCGCCGGCATAGTGATGGTCATCGCATTGATGTTCTCAAAAAAAGCACAAAACGTGACAAAGACATCCGTTGATCTCTCTCGTCAAGATGAAGGAGACGAGATGTTTGGATCTATTGGAGCAGCACGAGTTTTAGCACGAACGACACAAAAAACAGCCGCTTCAATTACCAATCACATCCCGAAATCTATTGTGACATGGATAGATTCTCGATTCAATTCCAATGCTGCGGTCTTGCCACAAGGAGCTGCGTTCGACCAAATTCGTGCATCTGTCAACCTTGTCCTTGCTGGACTTCTCATCGCTATCGGCACCAGCATGAAACTTCCTCTATCCACAACATACGTCACCTTCATGGTGGCCATGGGAACATCACTTGCAGACCGAGCATGGAGTCGTGAGAGTGCAGTATTCCGCATCACAGGCGTGTTGAGTGTCATCGGAGGATGGTTCATAACTGCAGGAGCAGCCTTGATTCTATGTTTCCTTGTCACCAACGCACTATTCTTCGGATCATTCGTTGCAATGATGATAGCCATCATAACAGTAATCATACTACTTTTCCGAAGCAACATAAATTACCAAAAGAATAACACACAAAACAAAACTGACGAACTGTTCTCTAAAATCATACATTGCGACGACAAAACAGAATGTTGGGAACTGCTTTGCAAACATGTGAGATCTATAACAAAGGAGAATCTCCAGTTAGTGGCTGAAAAGTATGAAGCATTGACAAATGCTTTCTTTTACGAAGATTACCGTACAATCAAACGTACAACTATCCAGACCGAAAGTCAACGTAAGGAAATCAAACGTCAGCGTCGCAAACAAATAATCGCATTACGTCATATAGATCCGATTCTAAGTGTTGAGAAAGGAACTTGGTATTTCCTTATTATAAATTCTCTTGCACAGATGGTTTATTGTTTGAAACGTATGGGGGAACCATGTAAAGAACACGTTGGAAACAATTTCAGTCCGGTGCCAAACATATATATAGACGAATTTCTAATCTTCCGTAATGAGATAGTCAACATTATCAATAGAGCAGTATCCATTGAAAACATTGAACAAATCCGTGACGAAGCGGCAAAGTTGCAATCAAATCTTTCGGATTACCGTAAAAACATCATCCATGACATCCATACAAAGCATGTCAATATAGAGAGCATGACTGTCTTTCTAAATCTTGTTCAAGAGTCACAAGAGCTATTAAGTGCTCTTCGTCACACAATGAGAGGAGAAAAAAAGTTTGAGGAACAATAAAGACTAAAAAATTTCTCTCTTATAAATTATGACAAGAGGAAATTACAATATAGATCGAAAAACATTTCAGATCTGCTTTAGGAAAGCAGAAATATAACCGATAATAATTTAAAGCTATACTTTTTAAATAGTTAGCCACAATCACTCTGTGAAGAGTCATTGTGGTTCTTTTATTTCAATAAATCATCTTGCAGAATAACGCTGATCAACCACCTGCCAATTTATAATGGACCATAGTGCAGAAAGATGATCAGGGCGACGGTTCTGATAATCCAAGTAATATGCATGCTCCCACACATCGAAAGTCAACAATGGAGTTAATCCTCGTTGAGCAGGATTGGAAGCGTTTGCCTCTTGAGAAATAACAAGTTTGCCATCAGTATCTGCAGAGAGCCATACCCATCCAGAGCCAAACAGAGTAGCCCCTTTCTTTTGAAACTCTTCCTTGAAAGCATCAAACGAGCCAAAGTCTCTTGCAATAGCTTCAGCTATCTTGCCTGAAGGGACATTATTTGCTTTTGATGGAGCAAACTGTCCAAAATAAAGTTCATGGTTGAGGATTTGGCCAGCATTGTTAAAGATTCCTCCATTAGATTTTTTTACGATGTCGACGATGGACATTCCCTCGAAACCAGAGCCAGGAAGCAGCGCATTCAGATTGTTCACGTATGCCTGCAAATGCTTTCCATAATGAAATGAAATGGTTTGTCGGCTGATAACAGGTTCTAACGCATCCTCGGCGTAAGGCAGCTTCATTAATTCGAAATTTGTAGCCATATTATATAATGTTTTTAATTAAACACTCAGATTCAAACACTCTTATGTAGACTGTATTATTTACAACAAAGGTAGAATAATTAATGATTGATCCCACAAAATAACAATTGATTTTATCTATAGTTCAAATAATATTTTGCCACATTAAATCATCGCATAATAAATCACTATAAAATACAAAAACCACCTCCCGAAAAATTTTCGAGAAGTGGTTTTGCAATCTATCCAAATAATATCACTACATTATCTAACAATTATCTTATTGCCATTGACAATATAGATTCCCTTAGGCAATGTAGCCACCTGAGTAACACCCTCGTCATATTGAGCGTTCTTCACAATCAATCTTGATAGGATATCATAGATATCAAGCATACCTGCCTTTGAAGACTTAACGTATATGTTGTTATGGTCAGCATATACCACAAGATCATCTATATCAACCTCTACATTCTCTATAGGAGAGAATTCATCTATAAACTGATTCCAAGAAGCATTCTTACCGAATTCTCCAGAATAGCCAGTATAATCATACACCTCATTGACATTAACCTCGATTTTATAGAAACCAGAAGTCTTAGTCTTAGATGATATATTCACCACATATGTGACATCATCAAGCTGTTTAACTGTAATTGTAGAATCACTTAGATTATCGCCTCCCTGACAATATAATTCTATATCATTATAGTCGAAAGACTCTTTCTGAATCTTACGATTAAACTTGACAACCACAGAATCCACAGGAGTAGTAACAGTCTCTTCATTTTCAGGCACACCAGAAATCTCAGTAACCTTCAAAATATTCTTCCTTATACTATAGTAGATATCATAATCGTTCTCTCCCAACGTAGTCATGTAGTCTAAGAAATGAAGACGGTTCTCATAGATAGGTTCTGCTCCATCAGGAAGAGTGACAAAAGTTGTCCAAACATTATCCAAAGGAATTTCGACGCTATCCTTTACTCTCACAACTTTCTTTATCTCATAGAAATTGTCTCCCGGATCCGCAATTTGGGCATAATTCCATCCAGACTCTGAAGGTGTGACAGTAAGAGTAATCATTGTATCAGACAATGACACTACAGGCTTATCAACAGTCGCTTTCTTTGCCACCTTAACAGTATCTTTGCCTCCATCAGAATAATAGATAGCATCTGGAATGTCATTACCATCTTCATCATCATTTACAAGGAAGTCTGTGACATGATCCTCCTTCACTCCATATGCATCAACCGTCTTGAGCAACTCATGGATCGCTATTCCACTTACCAAGCTCAACTCTGGATTACCGAAACTGTTAGCGTGAACCACACTTGCCTCATACTTAGTAAAGTGTCCGAGCAATGAACTTGTCAACCACCAAACACCAGTTTTAGCTGTTAGAGGATCAATATTACCAAAGTCGATATTTTCAGATCCTAGATCACAATCCTTACCATTCAAACTTGAACCGATGATAGCGAAATCAATCAACAAGCCCTTCTTGTTGTCAACAATCTCAGGCTGAGCAGTCTCAAGCTTAACATTCTTAGCGATACCATAACCCTGGTTGTCTATTCTTACACCCAAAGCCGCTGGTACGGTTGGCTCGACACGATCAAGTGTCAAAGCATCGTCGCCAAGGATATTACGCTGCATGAAGTAATCAATCTGCAAGTTAGGACTTGGATTAACTGTTAATGTCACAGGATCAAGATCAATTGTGATTGTGTCGCCACCGTCAAGATAGATAATCTTTCCGCCGAACGAATAGTTCACAGGAGCCTTTGGAGCAGCACCTCTTTCTGGAATGAAACGGAATACCGCTGTAGCCTCATTTCCTGCAACTAAACTTGAAGTACCGTCAACAGAAGCTACTCCCTTCACAGACTGAGTGTTGATCTGGAACAAATCATTAGCAAGATTACCTTCCTCATCACGAACCTCAAGAACTACCTTAAAGTTATCCATATCAGAAGTCTCATTGCCATTGTTTACAGTAAGAGTACCGTCGAATGCCTCACGAGTCATTGTCAACGTCTGAGAGATATGAAGCTTGACACTTGCACATACACCCTTTCTCTTCTTGTTGTGTTTAGCCATCTCTTCGTTGATGAAGTCAACCATATCCGGAATATCCTCAAATCCACGGAAAACAACATATTGGAAGAAGTTAGTTATTCCATAAATATACTTGTCGACGATTGCCTTGTTCACAATATTTGGATACTCTTCGTTCGACTCGAATACACTGTCGTTCCAAGCATCGACTGTTCTATTCCATCTTTCACTGATTTCAATCATATCAGTCAATGAAAGATCTGATACAGGTATAGTCTTGACCTTTTCGATATCGATCTTTTTTGTCTGACTAATTGAATCAATCACCACATTTAGATAGTCATTCAAGCCTACCTTCTTCATCAGTTCGTCATCTGCACCGACACACTCAGCAATCAATCTACTTCTATCGATTTCGAATGTAGTAAACTCTAGAAGGTCATGCCATGCCAAAAGATATGGGTCTGCAACCTCATAGAAATCTGCGGTAGCGTCGCCTGATCTCAACGAATCATTCTGTTCTTTCTTATTTTGATACTTATCGTATAAGTATTCACCACAATTGTCCGCAGCCACACCATTGTCTTTACATGAGTGAGCTTGGCACCACCAATCAAGACATCCAAATGGAACAAAATCACCTACAACAGGAATAAATCCAAAAGCTGTAGTTCCAGCATCGTAAGCAAGGCTGGTCGCAGTTCTCTTGTCTAGACCATTGACAAATATATCGGCAACCGTTTGAGCATCTTCTACATAACCTTTGTATTTTGAATACTCATCATATGCATCCTTAACACTTTTTGAAATCGTAGAAACTTTCTTTATTGCTTTTCTGCCTTGTTTGCCAATTTTGAACGCTCCCTCCAAGAAATCTCCTATTGCAGGTATCCATCCTACAATATCCATAAAACAGCTTAAACCATCTGTTTCCGCCTTGCACTCTTCATCACAAGTCTTAGTTTTGATTGAAGACACTCCAATATTCACGCTACCTCCATAGCCACCACCAAAGCCGCCATAGCCGTATCCGCCACCAATACCGCCACCTGAGACACCTGCTATTCCACTACCACCTGTTGGTGAAGATGAGATACATTTCCAAGTCTTGACATATGTCTCTTTCTCTATAATTTCTCCACACTCATAAGTGTAAGTAACTATAATAAGATCACAATCCCCACCTAGGTCATCACCACCTGTTGGATTGCCACCTGTTGGATTGCCACCTGTTGGATTGCCGCCTGTTGGATTGCCGCCTGTTGGATTACCGCCTGTTGGATTGCCACCAGTTGGATCACCGCCTGTTGGATTACCACCTGTTGGATCACTGCCTGTTGGATCACTGCCTGTTGGATCACTGCCTGTTGGATCACTGCCTGTTGGATCACTGCCTGTTGGATCACCGCCTGTTGGATCACTGTCTATTGGATCAAACGTTCCATCTGATTTAGCTCGCTCAATTGTAACAGGAACTACTACTGAATAGCTAGCAGGCAGAGAGTCGATATGATCAACATCAGGTATAAATCTAAAGTGATTCATAACAGGGACATTGACAGCCACATTCTTAGCTGCAATCAGACCATGATTTGCAATCACAAGATATGCGACATCCTTATCTCCAGGATTGAAACTTTCCCTATTTGGTAATCCATTAGGGAATTCTGCAGTCACAACAGGAACCGGAACATTTGTTTCATATTCAGCTTCAATTTCAATTTCGTATTTATCTTCAATTTCAACACGCTCTACATTCCAAGTGTATGTTACAGCCTGATATGTAATAAATACAAACTTGTTCAAATTCTGACCTGCCTGAACAGAAATTGTTTCTTTATAGCTTGAGTGCTTATCTGCTTTGACACACAACAAATAATCTCCCTCCGGAATACTATCGAAACGAACCTTACCTGTGCTATCACTAATACCAGAAGCAATAACCTTAGAATTGAATGCATTCTTAATTTCTACCGTAGCACCAGCAAGATGACTCTTAGAAGCAGAATTGTAATAATACTCGTCAACGACATCAACACTTACACTACCCACAAGAGAAGACGTGTATTCCATAGTGTAACTGATAGAAGTAGACTTTCCATTCTCACAGTTGAATCCTATAGAACCATTTATCGGAGTATTTAATTTAGCGCCATCGTAATAAGCCAACTTCAATGTAGCTTTTACAGTATCCCCAGACTGTATACTCTCTATTTCTGTGCCATTAGGCATTGAAAGTCCTTCAAAATTGCTAGGCAAAGCTACTGAAACCTTACCTGTCTCACCAAATCCAGTATTACACAACAATAGCTCGACATACTTTGGCTTCTGTTTAGAGACATACTCTTTAATATTTGCAGGCAATACCTTAATCTGACCATAAGGCATTTCACAATAGAAATAAGAAGTGAAATCTGCAGTCAAACCTTCAGCAGTCTCAACACGGAATGTTGATGGCAAATATTTAGTTCCTTCAGTTAGAGTCTCACCAGTAATGTAATATTTGATCTGCTTAGACTCAAGTCCATATAGTACAGAGATTGAATCAAACTCAACCTTACATCCGTCAGCCAAAGTCAATGTCTTGACCTTCACATTACGAGACTCAACATTACTGCGGTTTCTAACAGTGACTGTTCCATAAACAGTATCACCCTTCTGCACCAACCATTTATCCGTGCCTACATTACATGAAATTCCAGGAATATCAAATCCGTCAAATGTCGCGCTTGATGACTCACCACTCAAGCATACACCTACTGTATAAACACCACTTTCATATATTGATGACTCATATTTGACTACGACTACTCCATTTGTATCAGATATTTCTTCAAAAGATCTAATTTCAGAACCGCCCTTTCTCAAAGTCACCTTCAAACGTTTACCATTAAAAGGATTGCCATAAGCGTCTGTCACAAATCCCTTGATTGCGATTGTGTCACCTGCCTTATACACATCCTTCTCTACAACTGCATCAAACACATAGTAATTTGCAAGGATACCTTTCAAATACATCACAGCAGTGTATTTGCCTGACTTGAATGTCAAAGTCGCATTGCTTGACGATTTCTTTGAGTCTGTTGGAGTATAATAAACATCATAATATCCTCCAGTCAAAGAATTCCAATCATTTCTAAGCTTGACAGAAAAGTCTGCCGCGTCAGCTCCAGAAATAGAATATGTAATAGAATCTGTCAATTCAAATCCCTTAACATATCGGCGTGAAGATGTAGAAGAATTCAACTTAGTTCCCAACTCACAAATTGTAGAACCACTTATCTCCAAACTTACTGGAATATCGATTCTGAAGCTGTCAATATCAGAACATACAGTGTCACATGCGATAGCCGCCTTCACCATATACTTATATGTTGTATGGTTGTCAAGGCCTGATAGGTACTTACTGTGATCCTTCACATATGAAACGATTGGAGTTGATGGCATTTTCTGAGATGCCTTCCATACATACAAATCATATTTATCTACATCTACAGGAAGAGAAAGTTTATTCCAATCTATAGTCATATTATTGTTCTGTACATTCAAAGTGTAAGAAGTTTTCGGACTAGAGAATGTAACTTTCTTCTTTGAGAAATCCGGATATACAAAATAGTTATAATTGAATGGCGTTCCAGCTACTCCAGCCTTGTCATAAGGCGTAATCTTCAATGTCAAAGTATCAATGTCGCTCTTTGACGTGATAAGTTGCATAGACGGAATTGTCACGCCACTTCCCGAAGTTTTTTCATATCCTTTGACTTTTCCTGAATAGATAATCTCCCAATCTATTTTTGAGATTGTAGAGTCGAATGTAGCTTCAAGAGATGTTCTGTCATAACAAACCACCTGACTATAATCCAACATCTGGACATACTCACCATCAAACTCAATAGCACCGAGATCTATCGCCTTACCATAGATTCTAGAGCCACCGTTGATATCTGTCTTAGATGTCATCACACTATCAAGACCTTTGTCGATACAAGATGATGTCGCATGTAGACGGTAGTCGCCTCCAGCAGCGTTGATGAAGCATACATAATTCTTCGTCGCATCTGAACCACTATTCGCTGTAGCCAACTTAATATTGTTTTCACCAGTAAGATCTCCATCTGATGCACAATATCTAACTTTCATATAATCAGAAACGACAACCTGAGGTCGTACATCATCTGTAACCTTATTGCCATAGATGATAGAATTGGCAATTGTAGCATATTTTTTAGAAGATGAAGAATTGTAACTTATCGCACTTCTGTTTCTTGTCTTGTTATGTGCAATAGTAGAATTGGTGATGAATGAAGTGAAATCAGCAGATATAATGCTGTAACTAGTATTGCTTATCTCATTACCACACACCAAAGAATTCTCCAAAGTAGAGTAAGACAAATAGATTGTATTGTAATACTTTGTCTTATTATTCATAATCTTACAATGCGAAACAACTGAATTATCTACAGCATCAATTATTCCATAATCATTTGAAACACCACAAATCTGAGAATTCAGCATTTTTGTACCACTCATGTAAATAATCTTATTACTCTGAGTAGTCGTATTGTCTACGAATGAACAACTATCTACAAGACCTCCATAGATCTCAAGATCCTGAATCTTATTTCCTATAAACTTACAGTTTTTGAATGCTGATTTTTCTGCATAAACACACTCGTTACCAGTTCTTGCATTTCTAAAAATACAATTGTTGAAAGTAGTATTCTTTTTAGATTTTACATTCACTCCACTGTTGCTTTGCAAGAAACCATTCTGAATTGTGAATCCATCAACCACGATTGCCAAAGAATCGGCGAAATCATAATTCTGAATGACACATCTTCTCTTATTATTACCGTCGATGATAGTGACATTTGCTTTCACATCTCTTTCATCCAAAGAAGATTCTGTTCCTGCAAATCCACCATACAGACTCACCCCTGCAGATAGAGATACTGCAGATATCAATGCGGTGTCTCCGTAGTAAGTTCCCTTTGAGACCCAAATCTCATGTCTGTTTCCTGTAGTCGACGCGAGTGTCACCGCCTGGTTAATCTCTCCAAGTGCGTCATCCCAACTCAAACCTGAACCTTCTGATCCAGCCTTCACATAGATGATTGTACCAACCTTAGCCCTTTCACTGAATGAAGACTCAAAAGCACCCATATCAACAGCATCACTTTGCTTTCTTATATTCTTACGGAAATCAAGTGAATCTGTGACATCTGTTCCTGCATTAATACATAGTGAAGTGCCGGAAAGTGAATAATCTCCCTTAGATGGATCCACAAATGCAGCACTAGATTTACTTCCATCAATATTACCGTCTCCATTCGCGCCACCCTCAATCATTGAATATTTGATTGTTGCTCCATTCACATAAACAGATTCTGAATTGTTTGTGCGTTTGTTACCAACAATAACTGAGTTCAATATCTGAGTGCCAGAATAACAATAAACTGTCTGACCACTAGAGACATTGTCTGCAACAGTACAGTTAGTAATCTTAGACTTGTCATTAAGATAAATCAAACTATTTCCGCGAGACAAACAATTTGTGATCTGAGAGTTTGAAATAGAGCAACTTCCAGATAGATACAACACATAACGATAAGTTTCATTTCCATCAATCAAACATCTTTCAAGTGTTGAACCAGAGTACATTCTAACCACGTAGTCGCTACTTGTTTTGCTGACATTGTTGATGATTCTACAATCCGTCATAATCGACTTAGAAATGTCTATAACATGACCATAAGAAGACATGTCATTTTCAAACAATGTATTTGTGACTGTAACAGATTCTGCCTGTAAAGCACTTGTATAGTATGCCATATTATTTTTCACAATACAGCTATCAAGTTTACCACCTACCAAATACAAAGTTCCATATTTGTTTGAAGCAGATGATTTTGATGATCCGTTATCACAGATAATAGAATTTGTAATATTAGCACCGTTAGAATATACAGCCATACCTTTTTCAACCGCATGACAATTCTTTACAATACAGTTGTTCAAAGTGGTATTCTTTGACAAATAAGCACCACCACCTTCTGTCATATATCCATTCTGGATCGTGAATCCGTCGACAACCACAGCCATCGAATCTGCGAATCCATAATTCTGTGTGATGACACGTCTTACATTCTTTCCATCCAATATTGTAGGATACTTCGCTGTATCTCTTGCGGCTAGGGATTTCTCATTTCCTGAGAAGCCTCCATACAAGCTGATACCTGATGCAAGGTTTACAACTGTTGAAAGGGTTGTGTCTCCGTAATATGTGCCGGTCGCAACCCATATCTGATGTTTCTTGCCGTCTGCCGACGCTGCAAAAATAGCCTGCTGGATATCGCCGAACGCTGATGTCCAGCTTGTTCCGTCTCCGTTTGAGCCTGACTTCACATATATAATATCACCGTATTTCTTGAACGATGGTGCTTTTTCATAAGCTGACTCGATTGCTCCCATATCTACAGCTCCACCCTGCTTTCTCGCCTTTCCTAACAAATCTAGTGAGTCCGTCACTTCCTCGCCGGCATTTATACAATATGAGTTTGCAGACAATGAATAGTCGCCATTCTCCGCATCAGCAAACGCGGCATACGTCATCGATCCGTCCATGTTGCCATCTACAAATGTACCTTCGAACATATTGTTCTGGATCGTGTTTGTTCCTTCCTTTGCCAGAATATTGCTGTAATTGGCTGCTGTCTTGTTTCCTACTATTATCGAGTTCTTCAATGTACTGTTGTACATATAGATGACATTCGGATTCTTTGTCACGTTACGTACCACCGTACTGTTGATCATCGACACGCCTCCACTGATATAGACAGTTCTGTAATCGCTACTACATGTGTTGTCGCATATCAGACAGTTTGAGATTCTTGTCTTTGAATTATATGCCACTAACATATTTGATGGCAATGTATTGCCTGTTATCTGACATCTGTTGAACTTGCTGGATGATAGATATACCAAAGACGAAGAATTGTTTGACGTATTATTAAGAATCTTACAATCCTCGACAAGGACATTATCGTCTGTCGCATCTATAATATGTGTGTTTACGTTTGTGTTTCTTTCAAACAGACATCCTCTCATGACAGATGCGTTTCTTAGGTCTACAGACGAACCTGTACCGTCAGTGTTTACAAACCTACAGTTGCTCACCTCGGATGCATTGAAATATGATCCTTCATAGTTTCTGTCTGAGCTGTTGCCTGATATCTCACAGTTCGTCACTTTGGATCTGTCCTCAGCACTTATTACACTGTAATAATATGATTTGTTGTTCTTCACAACACAGCTGTCCATCACACTGTGTTTCAACTGAACTGTGTAATACAGTCCACTCATATATGTGTTGTCTACAATCAATGTGTTCTTGATTGTGGCGTTTGTGGCATAGATCGCGGATGCTCGACTAGAGGCCTGGTTAGCTTTGATGATACAATTGTTGACAGTGGTGTTTGTGTTGATGTTCAATCCTCCTCCTTCTGCCGCTTTTCCATTCTGGATCGTGAATCCGTCTATCACCACAGACATCGAATCTGCGAATCCATAATTCTGTGTGATGACACGTCTTACATTCTTTCCATCTATAATTGTTGGGTTCGTCGCAGTGTCCCTTGCGGCTAGGGATTTCTCATTTCCTGAGAAGCCTCCATACAAGCTTATGCCTGATGCTAGGTTTACAACCGTTGAAAGTGTTGTGTCTCCGTAATATGTGCCGGTCGCAACCCATATCTGATGTTTCTTGCCGTCTGCCGACGCTGCAAAAATAGCCTGCTGGATATCGCCGAACGCTGATGTCCAGCTTGTTCCGTCTCCGTTTGAGCCTGACTTCACATATATAATATCACCGTATTTCTTGAACGATGGTGCTTTTTCATAAGCTGACTCGATTGCTCCCATATCTACAGCTCCACCCTGCTTTCTCGCCTTTCCTAACAAATCTAGTGAGTCCGTCACTTCCTCGCCGGCATTTATACAATATGAGTTTGCAGACAATGAATAGTCGCCATTCTCCGCATCAGCAAACGCGGCATACGTCATCGATCCGTCCATGTTGCCATCTACAAATGTACCTTCGAACATATTGTTCTGGATCGTGTTTGTTCCTTCCTTTGCCAGAATATTGCTGTAATTGGCTGCTGTCTTGTTTCCTACTATTATCGAGTTCTTCAATGTACTGTTGTACATATAGATGACATTCGGATTCTTTGTCACGTTACGTACCACCGTACTGTTGATCATCGACACGCCTCCACTGATATAGACAGTTCTGTAATCGCTACTACATGTGTTGTCGCATATCAGACAGTTTGAGATTCTTGTCTTTGAATTATATGCCACTAACATATTTGATGGCAATGTATTGCCTGTTATCTGACATCTATTGAACTTGCTGGATGATAGATATACCAAAGACGAAGAATTGTTTGACGCATTATTACGGATCTTACAATCCTCGACAAGGACATTATCGTCTGTCGCATCTATAATATGTGTGTTTACGTTTGTGTTTCTCTCAAACAGACATCCTCTCATGACAGATGTGCTTCTTAGGATTACAGACGAACCTGTACCGTCAGTGTTCACAAACCTACAGTTGCTCACCTCGGTTGCATTGAAATATGATCCTTCATAGTTTCTGTCTGAGCTGTTGCCTGATATCTCACAGTTCGTCACTTTGGATCCGTCCTCAGCACCTATTACACTGTAATAATATGATTTGTTGTTCTTCACAACACAGCTGTCCATCACACTGTGTTTCAACTGAACTGTGTAATACAGTCCACTCATATATGTGTTGTCTACAATCAATGTGTTCTTGATTGTGGCGTTTGTGGCATAGATCGCGGATGCTCGACTAGAGGCCTGGTTAGCTTTGATGATACAATTGTTGACAGTGGTGTTTGTGTTGATGTTCAATCCTCCTCCTTCTGCCGCTTTTCCATTCTGGATCGTGAATCCGTCTATCACCACAGACATCGAATCTGCAAATCCATAATTCTGTGTGATGACACGTCTTACATTCTTTCCATCTATGATTGTTGGGTTCGTCGCAGTGTCCCTTGCGGCTATGGATTTCTCATTTCCTGAGAAGCCTCCATACAAGCTTATGCCTGGTGCTAGGTTTACAACTGTTGAAAGGGTTGTGTCACCGTAATAAGTGCCGGTTGCCACCCATATCTGATGTTTCCTTCCGTCTGCCGACGCTGCGATGACCGCCCTTTGGATATCGCCGAACGCTGACGTCCAGCTTGTTCCGTCTCCGTTTGAGCCTGACTTCACATATACAATATCACCACATTTCTTGAACGTCTGTGCTTTTGTATGGGCAGACTCGATTGCTCCCATATCAACAGCTCCACCCTGCTTTCTTGCCTTTCCTAACAAATCATATGAGTCTGTCACTTCCTCGCCTGCATTTACACAGTATGAGTTTGCAGACAATGAATAGTCACCGTTCTCCGCATCAGTGAAAGCCGCATATGTAATTGATCCGTCAATATTGCCGTCAACAAACGTAGATTCAAGCATATTGTTCTTGATCGTGTTTGTTCCGTTTAAGTTAAAGCAACCGCTATAACCAGTGTTAGTTTTGTTGCCAACCACTATCGAGTTCTTCAATGTGGAATTATATATGTATATGATTTTTCCATTCTTTGTCTCATTGTTAACAACAGTACAATTTGAGATGAGCACTTTGTCATACATATATATTGGCTCATTTGTAGATGAACTAATATTATTGCAGATCAAACTGTTTGTTGCAGATGACGAAGAATAAATCATCGTCAGTATTCTGCCAGACGTCGTATTTCCCTTTATAGTACCTCTATTGAATTTTCCATTGTTCAAATACAACACGTCGGATGTTGTCTTATTTGATAGAATCTGACAATCCTCTGCCAAAGAATTTCCTGTTATATAAATGACATGGGTGCCGACATTGATATTTTCTTCAAACAAACATCCGCTCATTACAGACGAGTTTGCCAACTCCACACATGCACCAGCACCGTTCGTGTTCACAAACTTGCAGTCATCAATTTTTGTCAAGTTGAAATAAGAGCCTCTATATCCGTTTATACTGTATGCCGAACTATTACCCTCAATCTCACAATTTGAGATTCGAGAATTATTCTCTGCGTAAATAGCAGCATAATAATATGTCTTGTTGTTCTTCAAAACACAACTGTCCATCACACAGTGGTTCAAACGTACTGTGTAATATAGTCCTTTCAAATATGAATTTTCTACAATCTGACAATTCTTAATTGTTGCATTTGTAGCATAGAGAGCAGATCCGTAACTAGAAGCAATGTTGGCCTTGATGATACAGTTGCTGATTGTTGTGTTGTCGTTTAAGTACACTCCACCTCCATTGGTCGCTGTTCCATTCTGAATTGTGAATCCATCAACCACTATAGCCATCGTATCAGCGAAACTATAGTTCTGAGTGATGACACGTCTTGCATTCTTTCCATCCAATATTGTAAGGTTTTTCGCTGAATTTCTTGCTGCTAGGGATTTCTCATTTCCTGCGAATCCTCCATACAAACTGATTCCCTTCTCTATACAAATCGCAGATGCTCCAGAAATGGTATCTCCATAATATGTTCCTGCAGCAACCCAGATTTCGTGTTTCTTACCATCACATGCCGCTATTTTCACAGCCTTACTTATATCTCCGAACGCTGACGTCCAACTTGAGCCATCACCATTTGAACCTTTCTTTACATATATGACTTTACCTAAAGATGGGACTGAAGCTTTTTCATACTTAGATTCTATTGCTCCCATATCTACAGCACCACCCTGCTTTCTGGATTTTCCAAACAAATCAGCAGTCTCTTCAATATCCTTTCCTCTGTTTATACAATATGATTTTTCGGAAAGTGAGTAATCTCCCTTTTCCGGATTTGTAAATGCAGCAAAATTCTTTGAACCTGTTATATTACCCACTCCAGCGGCACCACCTTCAATCATGGAATATGAAAAAGTGTTTGTACCGCTCAAACTAATATAATTTTGGAATGATTTTGTAAACTTAGTGCCGACAATAATAGAATTCGTCACAGACACGCTGTTGAATTCACATGCATACGATGCTCCCGTCTCATTATCAGCAAAAGTCGTATTCACCATTTTCGAATTGTGAATACGAAGTGGTGTATAAGATGCATTTACATTTTTATTGCCATATATCAATGAATTTAGAAGTGAAGATGAGCTCAGGATATTTACAATATTATGATTTTTGTCAACCACATTATTGTACACCTTACAACGGTTCATTGACGACGAATTATACACATATACTATTTCATAATCAACACCCTCATTGTCAAAAACTTCAGAATCTTCAATTTTCGAATTATATTCAATATGTACAACGCTGTTTGACGTACTTACATTGTTTGAAATAGAACAATTTTTGATAACACAATAGCTATATGCAAAAATTCCACCATTACGGCCATAGTTGTTTTTTACATCACAATTAATCAACTTAGAACTATACAAATACACAGGCGAAGCACCATATTTGTAAATATTTCTATTTGAATCAATTATAGAATTAGAAATGACAGAACTAGAATATGCATATATTCCGGAGCCTTCATACATCGAATTGTTTTTTACAATACAACTATCCATCTGTGATTCATACAAATAAACAGTTCCGTATCCTTTGCTCGAACTATTGTTGCAAATGAGGCTATTCTTAATCTTTGAATAATATGCATATACCGCTAATCCACAATCCGCAGCTATATTATTTTTTATAATACAGTTGTTTATCATGGAATTCTTTCGCAAATAAACTCCTGCTCCATAATCGGCAGTTCCATTTTGAATTGTGAATCCATCCACAACAACAGCAGACGCATCAGCGAATTCTTTTTCCTGATTGACTACTCGGATTTTTCCATTTCCATCCAAAACAGTAGGATTCTTTGCTGTGTCTCTTGCCGCTAACGTGGTTTCTGTACCTGCGAAACCACCATAAAGATTAACACCTGGTTTTAGAAAAACGACAGCGCTTGAATCACTTTTGTAGACTCCTTTTGCGACCCAAACATCAGCACCTTTCTTCGCAGCCAAATCTACTGCCTGCTGAATATTTCCCAATGCCTTACGCCAGGAACTTCCATCTCCACTGGACCCTGACATCACATAAATAACATCTTTCGCCGAAACAGATAGTGTGACAAAAGAAAATACTAAAAACACTAAGAGTGATTTCAGTTTAATGTTAATAGAGCTCATTTTTTTCACTTGTATATTTTTTCCTTAAAGTTTTCATCAAAAAGTGTGCCAAAAAATGTGATTTCATAAGGTTTTACACATGACAATAGCAAAAACATATTTTCCAAAAAAATCGGACTTAACATTACGTGACTTAGCGATCGTATGAAAAAACACTATAGTAGAAATCCACACATTTGCATCAATTAATATGCAAAAATACAAGAAAATCTCCTATTTTTGTAAAAAATTACAATTATTAATGAACAATTTTCTAAAAAACAAGCGATTTCTTTATATCGCAATTTTTATAGCAGTCATAATTTTAGACCAAGTTTCAAAGATTTGGGTGAAGACTAACATGTCTTTGGGATCAAGCATTTGGATCACAGACTGGTTCCAAATCAATTTTCAGGAAAATAACGGAATGGCATTCAGTATCGAAATGGGCAATAAGATATTCCTGACTTTGTTCAGAATCATTGCCGTCGGCGGCCTATTATATATAATCAACAAGCTCATCAAAGAGGGATATAAAACAGGGTTTATCGTATGTATGGTGCTGATCACGGCGGGAGCCCTCGGCAACATCATCGACTGCGTATTCTACGGAGTGTTGTTCAGCGACAGCCACCACCAAGTGGCAGAATTTCTCCCTGCTGCTGGAGGATATTCGACATGGCTTTATGGCAAGGTTGTGGATATGCTATATTTCCCATTATTCCGTATTCCAGAATGGGTCCCTTTCTTCGGCGGCGAAATTTTCTTCCGTCCTGTGTTCAACATAGCCGACAGCGCCGTTTGCACCGGTGTATTCAGTGTACTTGTGTTTGAGCATAAAGAATTGTCGAGATTCATGGGGGATGACGAAGACAAAAAAGGGAAAGACAAAGATTCTAACAATCCCGTCGTAACTGAATCTAATTCAATTAGTGATAGTGAGAAATGAAAAAGATTAATATTTTGGCGACTGTGATCGCACTATTTGCAACATGCATTTTCTCTTCCTGCAAAGAGAAAGCTCCTATAGACAAGAAGAAAATGACCCAAATGGTAGCTGAATACTATATGCTTGATGCAGTGTCAAAACATGAGCTGAGAGAGGTCAAGGATCTTGACATGAATCTCGTATACGTCGATTTTCTAAACAAACACGGTGTGACCGCAGCCGAGTTTGATTCCGCCGTCACCTACTATGCAAAACGCCCACTTGAATTCAAGTCGATCTATGAGGGTGCAATAAAAATCATCAATAAAAAATTGGAAACTATAAATAAAGAATTGGAAGAAAACTAATAGAGACGTGGCGTGCCACGTCTCTATTTTTTTAACGAACATATTCAGTCTGTTTATTTATTTGCAAATATGCTCCGCTAATTGTCGCTGGATTCCGATCACATCAATACCTTTCTTAAATTCATACGAAAAAGGCATCGACATACCTGCGACATACAGTTTCATCTCGCAATCATCATCGAATGTTCCTGCCGTCTCAACAGAAAACTGACGGATCGACTTATAAGGAACAGAATGAAACTCCTTTTTCTTTCCTGTGATTCCCTGAATGTCAAGGATAATTAGACGGTGCGACGTGAACAACCAAATATCACGAATCACCTTATACCCTTTCTCTACAGTTTCTCCATTAAACAACACTCCGTCAAAGTGTTTTTCTATCTCCTGCTGCGACACCTCTGAGGAATTGCCGAGCACCATATCCAATAATCCCATATTATTAAGTTTTAATATTTATTTTTTCTTTCCAAAGCTAAAAAAAGGTTTCAGTAACGGTTGTTTATCTGTCGGCTTCACCTCTCCAAGCCCAAAGCGATAACTAGATGCCCACGAAAAGCCAAGTAGTTTGGACGCTTTTATCAATTTGTCCTTATGCTCTTCGGGCAATTTTGAATAAGTAGCCACAATAATTTTTGTATTTCTGATGGGATGCTCATAAAGTTCCGCAAAACTCTTGGCGCCACAACTGCTGACAATAGAAAAGACATTCTCCGTCACAAACTTACGTTCCTCCAGTGTCATCTCCTTCAGAAATTCAGAGAAAGTGTGGTCTGCCACATCTCTTACCCATACATTGTCAACTTCTGAAACCAAATTAGCCCGACACACTTCCCAAAACAACGGATTATGTTGTTTTATTCCATAACCCATGCTCTTAACAGCAACATAATCCTTTACATGTTCCAAAAGCATACCGACTATTGATGATGACGGAACAAATGTATGTATTTTCTCCTTTGTCGCCAAATAACGTGGAGTTTCCTGAATTTTGTCAAGAAAGCCAGGTCCATCAAAATTATAAACGGCAATCACGTCATCAACATGTTCCTCTTTCATCTTGACATACGCATACAAAGCCTCATTTCCTCCTTTTGAATGGCCTACAATATAGTATTTTCTTCCTATTTCAGATTCGTTGATATACCTTACAGCCTCTGCCTGACCCGGTATTTCTCTTAGATAAGAAAGCATACAATCCTCTTTCCAACCAACTATAGACGAATCTGTACCACGATAAGCCACAACTCTTATACCATCAGACAACTCAAATGTGACAGCTGCGAACTGTATGACCCTTTCCTCATCAAAGATATTTCTGAAATCGACGATGCGGATATTCGCGAACCTCTCCGTCTTAACTGCTTTACATAAAACAAACGGAGCTGTTTTCCTGGGAACAATATCATTCTCAATATCAATAACCCTATCTATCTCGCCGAAAATCTGGGCATTATCTTCATGCAACTTGACATACTCCGCTAATGTATAGCCACGAACATCTGTCACAACCTGATAAAACCGTTCAAACTCATAATAAGAAATCAACGATAAGATAAGGGCATCCACTTCATTAAACGGATCCCTTTCAAACGGCAAATCTCCACGCCACTCAAGATAGTCGAGCATGTTCATATTCTCACCAACTTTTGATATATATCACAAAATTACTCGTTTTACACAGTTTATACAAATAGATATCTATAGTTATTCAGCATTTTTAATTATTGTTGTCCGATATAAATTCATTTGGTAGGCGATCCGATAGTCACAAAAAAAGTGTCACTTCAAATGACGAAGTGACACCTACATTTTAATAATTATCAAGATAAAACTAGCTAAATCACTGATTGATTACCAGTTCTTGGTACTAACTTCCCAACCACCAGCTCTGTTGAATTTACCGCCGCCTTCCATAAACTCTTTCTGCCACTTCGTTTCACCGCACAAGTGCCATCTGATCCAAGCGACACAGCAGTTTGAACCGCCCCATGGTCCGTAACCGTGACCTTCATTACCCTTGATACCAAGCCACATTGGAGCCTTGTTGGCTGAATTACCGTAATCACCTACCGCGTTGTCGTAAGCCATATCAGTATGTCCAGTGATAAAACCAGTAGGGATTGTAAGATTGGTTGCACCGTCATGAGAGAAGCTACCGCTATTAAGAAGCATCAACACCGCCACACGACTATCTTTGTTCGCACAATCCTCTGCCATCACTCCACCCTGAGAGTGTCCACAGATAGCCACACGCTCCATATTTAGTTTTCCATAGAATCTTGCACTTGGATCATTGTTCATCTGCTCCAGCCAGTCGAAAGCTTTCTTAGCATCATTGCCATCCCAAGTAGAAGGCTGAGAGTATACTACAAATCCCATAGAAGCCAGACGCTTTGGAATAGTTGGCTGAGAATTTGGAGTCTCACCACCACCAGGACAGAAAATGGCAACAGGATGAAGCACATTAGGATCGTTAGACAACTCTTTTGGATAAGCGACGACACCATTACCACTTGGTCCTACATTCTCGTCCCAATTAAATGCAAGAGGACCATTATCATCAACATTGTCACCATACAAAAAGAAAGATTTTTCCTTTACAGGTGGTTGCTCCTGCAACGCAGGTTTAATCAAAGAGATGCTGTCGATATCACTTATAGCATACTCCACATAACTACCGTCTTTTTTACAGACGTAAATCATGTTCTGGGCAAAAACAGTCGACGACGTGACTATAGATGCCGCAATTGTAATGTTTTTTAGTAAAGTTTTCATGTTATTTGTGTGTTTTAAGTTTAGAAACAAATATATAAAATAAAAAGATCAAAGCAAAACATATAGATATATAAGTGACGACGGTATCACTACCATCGCCACTATTATTGCTTTGATTAATCTTTGATTAGTTTGACTGAATTTGAGCCGTTTGAAACGACGTAGATACCAGTTGCAAGATCAGAAACTACAACATCAGCGTCATCAGACTCAGCGACGAATGCCTTCACAACTACACCATTCATAGATGTGATTGTAACAATATCACCCTCTGCCAAACCACTTACTTTAACCACATCCTTTGCAGGATTAGGCTCCAACATAAGTGAATTAGAAGCTGCGTCAATAATCTCATCATCTGCAGGATCATCGTAGTACATGCTCCAAGAATCGAACTTCAACTCACCACTGAATGTGAAGAACAAGTCTGTTGCTGTAGGGATATCAGAAGTCAACTTACACTCAAACTCCTCAAATGAAGAGTTAGACTCTACATTCAAATATCCAATTACAGGACCACCAGCCGAACCAGTTGAGATTCTGATAGCACCGCCACATGGAGCAGAGACACGAGCCTTAAACTTGTTTACTCCCTGAGCCTTAACGCCACATAGTCCGATCCAAGAGCCATTCTTACCACTTACAGCCATATTTGTAGACTTTCCTATGTAGTTAGACTCGATTCCATTCTGCCATGCAAAACACTCAGCCTGGATTGTCTTAGTACCGTCTACAGACTCAACCTGACTAACGCCCTTAGTAGTACCTGCGTCTACACCCATAATCTTTCCTGCAGACTCATCCACATTAGCATAGTCGACGTGTGAACAACGATATCCACCCTCAACACCAATCTGATTCTGGATCCACTGGCTGTGGTATGTGATGTACCATTTATTCTTAAACTTAAAGAAAGAATGGTGGTTGTTACCATTTGAGCCTAACCACTTAGATGGATTATCGAACACCTTGCGGTCGTAAGTAAATCCAGTCATTGGATTTTTAGAAATCATAGTAGAGATAACAGCGTTGCTGATACCGATATTGTTTCCTCCTGTATTCCAGTTAGTACAATATGAGTAGACATAGTTACTACCAATCTTATTGATACCGGCATCCTCAAATAGATAAGGAGGATTCAAAGACTGAGCTGAACCATCAATACTGATGAAGTCTTTTCCAAGCTTTGCGATACGAGCTGTTCCTGGATCAGCATTCTTACCATTAGGCACACCACCACCGAAATAGATGTAACCAGTACCGTCGTCATCTACAAGGACAGCAGGGTCGAACAACCATTCAACATTACAGTTTGGCATAGAACGAGTGATTAGTCCCTGACCATTCTTAACATCTTCCCATGGACCGTAAGGAGTGTCAGAAGCGACAACATAAATACCATTACCACCATTTGCGAAGTATAGGAAGAAACGTTCCTTACCATTCATTGTCACATGACATGCAGTAGGAGCCCATGAGTTACCAGCCTTAGAGATACCGCCAGAACCAGCGACCTTCATTGGTCCGTGGTCTGTCCAGTTTACAAGGTCAGCAGAAGACACACAAACGATCTCAGTAATTGTACCGTATCCGTTAGTAGTGATACTTCCATTCTTATACTCATAGATATCATGTGTCATATAGATGTACACAGAGTCACCGTAAACCATTGCACATGGGTCAGCACCATAACGCTGAGTCATGATTGGGTTATGGTTAGTAGTAGGCTTAACCTTTGGATTGACATTGCTTAGGCTGATTGTTGAGAAAATAGAAGCCAATTCAGCATTGTCACGGTCTCCGATCACACAACCGTTTGCATCGTATGGTTCAGCACCATTCGACTCATATTTCTCAAACTTCATGTTGTCAATATCAAGCCAATCACTTGTAATCTTTAGCTGAAGAGTGTGCTTACCAACTGAGATCTCCTTTGTACGAGCGATAACAGTAGAGAATTTTGAGAAGTCTCCTGTGTTAGGAGCAGCGATCTCACCAGTGATCTCCTTACCATCGATCAACAATTGGAATGAAGCAGACGCATTATCTGTTGCTGCAGAAACAGTGACTGTATATCTTGATGTCTCTTTCACATCTACAGTATAGTTCATCCATTCACCGCTCTGGTTGTAACCGATAACGAATCCTGTTCCACCCTTGTAGATGTCGACTCCATCTTTACGGAATGCCTCTCCACGGTTTTCCTCATCCTTATCGTTGTAAGCCACACCCTGTCCACCAAAATCATACTCCTCTGCCTCGATAGTACCTGGGATAGACGCAGCAGAACCATTATATGGACCAGACTCTTCTCCTCTAGTTTCAGTTCCAGAGCCAGAAGATGAACCTACTTCTCCACAGTTCAATGAGAATCGGCTTATAAACTTCCAGATTTCACGTACAGAATGGTACTTGTCGTTTGAAGGCCAGTGTCCTTTTCCATAGACCTTGTTCAAACAAACCTCAACACCACACTTACCATTCTTCCATAGATAGCGAGTAGCAGCACCGTCGATCACAGACTCAACTGGAGTTCCGTCACACTGATTTGCTTTTGCCCAAGCCTCAGCCTGTGCGTAAGCACCCTGCTGCTCCTGATACATTCCATTGAAAGTACCCTTCCATGGCTCATAGTGAACCACATCATCCTTATCTCCGTTAGTATGGATGATTGGCATTGGACGAGAAGGCTTGGCTGTCATATCTCCGATAGGATAACCAGAGACTGGAGCACAAGCTGCGATCTGGTCTGCCATGTTGTTTGCCACTGAATAAGTAAGCATACCACCCATAGAGAATCCAGACATATATACACGATCCAAGTCGATCTTATACTTAGAACTCATCTCCTTAATGATAGCCTTAATGAAAGCGATATCATTACCTGTAGCACTCAAGTCCCAAGTAGAGCCATCCGACTGAGGATAAACGACAAGGAATTTTGCAGTGTCGGCAACCTGATCCCAACGAGAATTCTCCTTCTGATAAGCGATATCCTGACCCATACCGTGAGCAGAAATCACCATAGGTCTGTTCTCTCCCATTCCACTTGGTGCATACACATCAATAGTACGTTTTTTTCCGTTCACATTGATAGTGCTTTTAACACCTGGAAGTGATTGAGCAACAGCCGATACTGAAAGCATTGCGCCAATAGCAGACACAACAACTGAATTGTAAAGTGTTCTCATGATATTTGTGTATTATTGTTATTTTACATATTTGATTGATTTTCCGTTTGCTGAGACGAGGATATAAATTCCAGACTCTGCAAATTTCGCATCAAAGTCAGCTTTTGTGCTGATTGAGACATTACCAAGAACCTTACCATTAGCGTCGCACACACTGTACTCGCCAGAAGGGATCTCAGCAACAACATCATCGATTCTTGATGGATCTGAGCTTTTAACTTTGATCCAATCTATATTTACCCATGAAGATTCGATCGAAACAAGCATCTCATGCTTGCCAGCTGAAAGTTTGACAACCTTATCAGACGCCAACTCCTTATAAGTTGTCCAAGCTCCCGTATCTTCAGTATCAAACACGACCTTTGTCGACTCATCTTCGTCAAACATTACAGAGAATGTAGACTCGCCTCCTTCATCAGAAACATTTGCCGACAAGATATATTCATCATCTTTCTCCACTTCAACAGTATATTTCAACCATTCGCCTGCCTCACAGTAACCTACCGCATAACCACCGTCGCAAACATACACGTCTACATTGGAATCAGATCTGTAAGTGGCATCACCTTTATTCTCCTCCTTCGCATCATAGAATGAAATTCCAGATGCTCCTTCATTGAAATTCTCAGCCTCAATGATTCCAGGAATCTTAGCAGCAACACCACCAAAAGGAGCCGCCTTTTTCACAACCTCGATTGTGATAGGTGCAGACTCTCCAGACTCTCCATTAGCATCGTAAGCGATAGCGTTGATAGTGTGCTTTCCTAGAGATGCGTCAGCACCATAATAGAATGAGAACGGAGCCACCCACTTGTCTTTAACCTGCTCTGAACCCTCGAAGAATTTGATATTCTTGATTTCAGACTCACTCTTATAAGTAGGTGTGATCAACACGCTGTCGCCCTCTTCGATGATAAGTTTATCAGCTGCGATATCCAAGCTTATCTTACCACTACCCTCACCTACATATGTCACACAACTCTTAGCTGGAAGAGTGACAGAGAATGAAGAACTCTTATTGATAGCATCAAGTTGCTTCATATTTCTAGTCTGGTCTGTGATCCATACATTCCACTGCTGAACCTTTGTGCCTGGGACCGAGATATTGATTGTCTTAGCCTCTGTGCTCATATTGACAGCCACAATCACAACATCATCACCATTCTTGTAGGCAGATGTATACACATTATAAGTTGGATTGACAGTACAGTCTACACGATAATATCCAGGGCGGATGAATCTTGCATACTGACCGAAAAGCCAACCACGCTTTGTGATCTGACCATCCTTAGCGTTATCATTATTAGTATCTCCGTTGTTGATCAACGAATAGTTTCTCTTCAAATACCACCATACATACGCACTCATATTAGAAAGAGCCATACCGCGATGGATTGAGTAAGCCACTTCCAAAGCCTCAGGCCAAACATTGGCACGGCAAGGAGATCCGCTTGTAGCATTGGAAGACGTGTAATATTCCGTCATCCACAACTCCTTGTCAGGATCAGCTGCAATCTTCTGATCGCCAAGAGAGTATTTGAAAAAATTATCATTAGTGGAAGCGCTACTTGCATAGAAGTGAGTTCCCAAAATGTCTATGTTCTTAAGTGCATTAGCATCGTTTAGAATCTTGTCGTACATGCCTTTGCTATATGCGAAACTCTCTGCAGTAATCACCTTTGTGCCATTCACACGAAGTTTACCAGCATAATTCTTCGCATATTGATATACCTGATCTGTGCTCCACCATGTCCAATCATGTCCGTAATCAGGCTCGTTAGCATAACTCATGGCGTAAAGGCTTACACCATTCTCATACATATAATTGTTGAACTTAACCAAATGGTTAGTATATCTTTCAAAAGCACTTGTGTTGATCTGCTTCTCATTAGCACGATACTGACAAGAGTTATTGTTACAAAAAGCAGTTGTCTTAGTACACATATCCGCAGAAGGAGTGTTCCAAGGAGTAGCGAAAAGCTTGACTCCCATTTTCTGAACCTTCTTACATGTAGTAAGTTCCCTGCTCCAATTGTTCTCACTTTCCGCAACCCAAATACGCATTACTGAAAGTCCAAGCTTGTTCTCACCGACGCCGAAAAGTTTGTCTATGTCATTGTCAGTAAGATCATAGCCCTGCCAACAAGGATGGTTGATACCTCCAAATCCCTGTATTTTCTGCTTGACACTTGATAGGTTCACAGTGCAATCCTGAGCAGCAGATGATGCGACTCCCATCAATGCAAGTGATGATAAAGTTAGTTTGTAAAGTAAATGTGTTTTCATGATAACTACCTTTTGTTTGTTCACATAAAAATTAGTCTAATCGAATTGCAATCGCCACTTATCACTCTGTTTGCGTTTGCAATCATAGCAAATATATTAGTAGTTCCAATGAAATAGATTCTCAATTAGCGGTAAAATCTTATCATTTATTAATTTTGGTATAAATCACCACCTTCGATGTTACATATAAATACACGGTGAAAAGGAGGATTTTGAAAATTGTGAATTCCTTCTGTGAAAAACATCTCGATTAAATCGTGGTCAAATAGACTCACCAACAAACGTCGAATATGACATTCCAATTCGATAATATACAATGAGTATGATATCCTACAATTGGAGTAATTTAGAAATACAAGAAAAAAAATAAAATTATTTTTTAGCTTTGCATAAAAATAAAAGACCATGTCAACTACAACACAAGACAAATCAGAAATACAGTCACTAACAATCGATTTCTTAAGGTTTCCTTTGATCATGATGGTGATTTTTATCCATATGAGCCCAAAGACAATCAACCTTATCGAGGCGAAATACAGTTTATTATCAGCACATGGAATATCCAACATAATCAAAATCCTTTTTTCCCATACCATTACCAGCATCGCTGTACAGACATTTTTTTTAATATCCGGATTCCTGTTTTTCTCCAATTTTCAAGATTGGTCGTGGAAAGGATACCAGAAGAAGATAGGAAGCAGAATAAAGACGCTGCTAATCCCATACCTTCTTTGGAATCTAATACCATTTCTTCTTATTGTTGGGAAAGGACTTATTTGTGACGTCAGCAATGGCAATCCTACAACAGAAACACTTGCCTTTTTCTATAACAATATCTGGCGAATTTTCTATGTTTTCCACGAATGGGAGAGTTCTGGCACCGACTGGTTAGGAAATCCTCTATATTCTACAGCTCCATTAAACGTTCCACTATGGTTTATGCGGGACTTGTTTATCATTTCCTTGTTAACCCCAATCATTTATTTAGCCGTGACAAAAATGAAAAAATGGCTAATTCTCGCACTCTTTTTCGCATACATTTCAAGAATTTGGACACAAATTCCAGGTTTGGATATAGAATCAATATTCTATTTTACTGTTGGTGCCTTTTTTGCCATAAACAGATATAACTTTGTGGAATTTGCCAACAAATATAAATACTTTATTTTGCCAGTCAGTGCCATTCTTCTAGTGGCATGCACAATATATGATGGCAACAAAACCGAAATAGGACACAATATCATTCCTTTTTATATATGCACAAGTATTCTGTCAGTTTTCTATTTGGCATCATCAGCCATCGACAGATATAATATAAAACCAAATAAATTTTTAGTTTCAGCATGTTTTTTTATATACGTATCACATGTGATGCCACTCCCAGATATAGAATGTCTATTGACATTTGTCAAAAAAACAATACATGAAATAATTCCAGGAAAATCGTTGGCAGAAAACAACTTCTGTTATTTCGCCACTCCGATTATAACTGCGTCTATTTCCATTGCCATCTTTGCGGTTTTAAGGAAAATTTCACCAAAGGCGACAAAATTCATCTGCGGCAACAGATGATCACACCACTCTGCTTAGAGGATTCCTTCCGTCGAAGAAAAGAGTGATGTTTTTCACCGCATATCTGCCCATAGCAATGCGAGCCTCCACCGTCGCCGTACCGATATGAGGCACGACAACAACATTATCCCTGCCCAACAATCCTTCATGAATCTGAGGCTCTTTTTCAAAGACATCCAGCCCAGCACCACCTATCCTGCCATTTTCCAATGAAGCCACCAGAGCCGCCTCGTCCACAACTGGTCCGCGGGCAGTATTCACGATGAAAACGCCATTTTTCATCTTAGACATAGCCTCAGCATCAATCAAATGATATGTGGATTCATCCAATGGAGTATGCAAAGAGATATAATCGGATTGAGACAAAAGGGTGTCCAAAGAAACATATTCAGCCGCGTATCTCTTCTCGATTTCTTCAGGAAGACGGTGCCTATTATAATATAGTATTTTCATTCCAGACACGACAGCCCTTTTCGCCACAGCCTGGCCAATGCGTCCCATACCGATGATTCCAAGCACCTTGTTATACAGACCAGTCCCCAAATTCTCCATCACTCCCCAACGGATGTCATCACCATAATGAAGTTTGCGGTTACATTCAGTCATCCTACGGGAAAGTGCGGACATTAGTGCGAATGCCAATTCCGCTGTTGGCTCAACCACTGGATCCGGAGTATTAGTAACAACAATCCCATTTGATTGAGCATAATCTATGTCGACGTTGTTGAAACCGACACCAAAATTTGAGATGATCTTCAGACGAGAACCACCTGCGTCGATGATATCCTTATCTATAGGAAAATTAAACATCGATAGCAATCCGTCACACTCCGGCAAACGCTCTACTATCTCCTCCTTTGTGAAAGAAGCAGATGTCGGCAAAATGAACTCATAATTATCAGGAGCCTCTGTAAAACTCTCTTCCAATAATTTATATGTAACTAAAATTCGTTTTTTCATATATCTCACAATAATAACACATTAATCACGTCCACAGACTGGTTATAAACATCGGACTTGCATCATCTGCTTTCTTGAAACCACATGACTCATAAAAATCCAGTTCCTCATTATATGCGACGAGGACAATACGCAAGTAATCCTTATAATGATTCTTCATCATCTCCACCAACCGTCGACCGATTCCATGATGATGATACGATGGTCTAACCAGCAGATAATGGACGTATGCCGTCATGACACCGTCATCCATAGCACATATCAGCCCGACAAGTTGGTCGCCATCCCATGCTGTATAGACAGTTTCAAAATTCCGCATTGCCACCACCAATTTATCTGGATAATGACCAGACGACCACTCTACTGAAAGGAACAAAGATTCCAGATCTTCCTTTCTAAACTCATGTATGTCTTTATATATTATTTCCATATCATAATCACAAGAAACCGCTTTTATACCATTTATGTCACAAAAATAACAAAAATGAACATATACTTAAATACGGCAGCAATCGTTGAACAATTGAAAACATCTGAATACAACATTCATTCTATCAAAGCAAAGTAACTTATAATATTTAATTATTTTGTTTATTTTTGCTACAGTTCTTAAGTCTACAAATATCATATCAACTAATATAAAGACCCATCATGATCGAACAGATGCTTGAATATAATAAGCGATTCGTAGAGACGAAAGCTTATGAACAGTTTAAGACCAGCAAATATCCAGACAAAAAGATCGCTATTGTAACATGTATGGACACTCGTCTGGTGGAACTTCTTCCTGCCGCGCTTGGAATCAAGAACGGAGACGTGAAGATCATAAAAAACGCTGGAGGCACCATCACGAATCCTTTTGACTCCACCGTCAGATCTCTTCTTGTAGCAATCTACGAACTTGGAGTGAACGAAATAATGATTATCGGCCACACCGGATGTGGAGTGCAAGGCATGGACAGCCAGGAGATACAGCATCTGATGCGAGAACGTGGAATCGATGACGAGCATATCAACCTGATGAAACATTGCGGTATCGACCTTGATTCCTGGCTACATGGTTTTGATGACACAGAAGCCGCCGTACTGGAAACTGTCGACCTTGTGAAAAATCACCCACTTGTACCAAAAGACATCATTGTACGCGGGTATATTATGGATAGTGAAACCGGAAAATTAAATACAATATAAAAAAAGACGGGCAAAATCCCGTCTTTTATGTTATGAACAATGAGATCTACAATTACAGATCTCCGAATTTCTTCATCAACCAATACATCAACGCCAAATTAAGAGAAATAACACCCAATCCGCAAACAGCCATCACAATATTCTCCACAACACTATATATACCCAACAGATAGTGAATTCCATAGGCGAAATATGGCAAAAGCAAAACAGAACTAATCATTCCTGGAAAATACGAACGAAATACAATGCTCGATAACATATGCTGTATCACAGTGTGTATTGCGAATCCCCAAAACAAAGCATACATTGGCATTGGATCAGTATAAACAGCCATAATCACAGAAATGACCAAAAATAAAAGTTGCTCTAAAATCACAATCGTATATTTAACCTGATTGAGATCCTTTATCGCAGAAAGTAGAGAGGTAAATTTCGGACATTTAGCCGTCAAATCATTATAATGCTTTTTTTCCCACCTTCTACGTGTCAACAATTCCTCAAAATCATGAATCAAATAAACAATAGGCAAAGATATATAATATAAAATCAGAGTATCCATAAGTTTATTAGAGTATCCATAAATTTATATAAGTCATAAAAGCATAGCAAAAATACTCAAAATTTTATTTTCCAAGTATAAAACCAACAAATAATCACCATTTATTAGCAACAAAAAGAAAGCAAATTCGTATATTTTTCACATATATGCACACATATCGTATATTTTTGAATCAAAATACCACAATCAATATAACAAAATGTCAAACATTAGACCAAACAAGCAGAAATATGATATTTTACACAAATGTAATTTTATACAAAAGCCACAAAAATAAAAATCAACAAGTTACATAACATACCACTAAAAATATACAATATACATAAATTTATATACATATCATACAAACCTATATATCAACAACTTACACAATATTAACGCATATTATACAAAACAAATAAAATACAACAATCAAAAAAAAATTAAGCATTTTGTCAAAAAAAATCACATTTTCTTTTGCAGAATGAAATTTTGTTGTAATTTTGCAAGTGTAAAGAAAGAAACAAAGTAATAACAATTAAAATTTACGACTATGGTACTTTCAATTTTGGCAATCGCAGTAATAGCAAAGATTTGGGTCGTTAAAGATTCACTTCACGCTTAAAACCGTTTTGACGGACTGATAAAACTAGTTTATTAACAATTAAAACTTACAGCTATGGTTACATTTATGATCGCATGTTTGGCAGTTGCTTTCGCAGCAAAAGTTTGGGTAGTTGAGAAATCTCTTCACTCTTAACAAAATCTGACAAAACAAAAAACAAGAGTTTACTAACAATTAAAAAATTACAACTATGGGAATAACATTAGCGCTACTTTGTGTAGCATCAGCAGTAAAAATCGCATTTTCAGTAAACGATTGTAAAAAACTAAACAAAAATAATAATCATAATCAGCCTAACCGCATCTAATCATGGGACGACAAGAAAAATCTGACAGACCATAATCCTGATTCATACGAAACATCGAACGAATCAGGATTTTTTATTTACAGGCACTACATACAACAAGAATTAAAGACATGATAATGTCAACCATAAGCTAACCAATATAAATTAATCCATACAATAACATGAATCCAAAACTCCAACACAACTAACTGTTACACAACAAAATACACAAACTATGTTATACAACAACAATTTATCAACTCGTTTTTTTTAATTTACGAATACGTAAATAACCACTTAATATTATATTTGCGAAACCATTTGAAAAACACAAGAATTATGACAGAGAAAGTTAGATACTCCGACGAAGAATTGGAGGAATTCAAGCAAATAATCCTTGAGCGACTTGAAAAGTCGAGAAAGATATATGAGGAGTTGAAAGCAAGTGTGACAAACGCTGATGGCAACGACTTAAGCAACACTGCCCCAACATTCAAAGTGCTTGAAGAAGGTGCCACAACATTGAGCAAAGAGCTCAACGGACTGCTTGCCCAAAAAGAGATGGTATACATCAAATGTCTTGAGGCCGCGCTGGTAAGAATCGAGAACAAAACCTACGGCATCTGCAGAAAGACAGGCAAACTGATTCCAAAGGAACGTTTGAGAATCGTCCCCCACGCAACACTTACCGTGGAGGCCAAAATGGAAGAAAACAAATAACATAAACCTATAGAGACATCAAAAGCGGAGTTTTTTCTCCGCTTTTTTTTATTTTTTTACAATTCGCCAAATTTTTCAAGCTATTGATTGCAAACGACAACCAATTTTTGACTAAATTAGCACAATTAATCAAAATGAAGAATACAATGACAAGATATATATTTACAATTTTGCTCGCCGCCATAGGATACGTTTCGGCGTTTGCGGCGACAATATCCCAGATGACACTAGACGCCATGGGAATCAAAGACAGTTTGATTCTCAAATCTTTAGTTATGGATTCGGTCATTCCTTACGACTCAAGCCATGCCATCGTCGCAATCCCAGTCAAAGTGGATTCAGCACGCAATGTGTATGATCTCTATGTGGCGAAAGTCAAATGTGCCGACGGAAGTGTCGTATGCTACGTGAAAGACGACAGCAAGATTGATGTAGGCAGAAAAAGAAAATACACTTCCCGCCGCTTCGACTTCGCTAAGTTCAAACTCAACGATAATGTGATGGCTTTCGGAATACGTATGACAGACAGTATCGGCTCTGACGTATATATTTCCAAAAACGAATACATGACTCTTTATGCTCCAGACAAGAACAAACTGTTGAAGGTGCTCGACAATCTCTTGATTTCCAGCGTCAACGACCAGTGGAACCTGCAGAACTGCGAAGGAGACCACTTCACAGAAAATAAAATCGTTGTCATGAGCAGGAAGAAAAAAAAGGGCAACACTTATCGCGACCTGATCATCAAGAACCGTGTGGTATCGGTGAAAAACTTCATCAACCACGCCGGTGCCGACTCAACAAAAGCTGATTCAACCGCTCTAAAAGAGGCACCGTCTACAGGGCAAGAAGCTAAAATAGTCTCTAAAGCCGTCGTCAAATACAAAGATGGCGACGTGGTGACTCAGGGCAGCATGAACAACCTTTACATGCACGACAAAATGAACAATATAGACAGTGTCAACGTTGATTCAATCGCAAAAAAACTTGAAACTGAGAAACTAAGCAAAAACAGTCTCTCTGGAGAAGAGCTCGACGATTATCTTCTTGAACATGTGGAGGAAGACGAGGATTGCGTCGAGACTACAACTATTGAATGGATGCATGAGTATTATGTATTCAAAAACGGAAACTATGTATTAACCGCTGAATAATCAAAAACGTGGCTACATTAGGAGAAAAAAAAGGAAAAAGCAAAGGTAAATCGCTTGGATTCGAAATCCCGGAAAATGATACAGAAGAGATGGTCGACGTCGTGTTCTTCAACGACGATGTCACTACTGTGGAATTTGTGATCAAAGTGTTAATGACTGTTTTCTTCTTGCCTAAAGAGAAAGCAGTGAAATTAACATTCAAAGTTGACGAGGAGGGCTCTGCTGTGGCTGGCACCTACACCATCGACATCGCAAAATCCAAAAAAGCACTTGCCGACAGAATGGCAAGAGCTGAGAATTTTCCATTGAGGATTGAACTATATTCACACAATTGATATAATAATTTATTAGGAGCAGCAAAATGCTAAATGTACGATTCGTAACTGAAATGCTTTGTAGAGCACTATGCTTTGCACAAGAGTTCGCAACCCGTCACCGTCATCAATTTCTAATGCCTGAGCATGTGATGCTTGCACTCACTCGCCAAGTGCCGTTCTATCTGACATACGGCAAATATGGAGAGCAGAAGATGCGCGAATATCTTGACAAATACGCAGAAGTGGTTCCAGACTTCATTGACTATGCAGGACCTATTCCGTCTTACAATCTAGAACACGCTCTTGAATACGCAAAAGCATTGGTGTATGAGCTTGAACAGAAAAACAACATCAGCGAAAGTGCGTTCAAACTGAATTTGAAGAACTACGCTAATGATGAAAAATACAAAAAATACGAGCAGACTAGCCTTGAAGACAACGAGGCTACCCTACTCGTTGTCGGTGTGCCCCACATGGTGATCGGTCTTATCGAGGCTGGTTGCAAACTGCCGCCTGAGCTGGGAGAAAAATCGTCGCTCAACGTCCACAAGCGTATGGCTATTTTTTTCTTCTTGGATAAGTACTACAAATCAACATACCAGGACGCATGCGAATTGTCGGAATTCTCATATCAGGATTTCCTTGAAGACGACGAGTCTTTCGACGCTCCATGTCCATGGAAGACAGAGGATGAGTCTGAAATCATCCCAGAAAACATCCAAAATGATTTGGAACGCAGTCTGTGCAACTCTTTTGAGAAATACCGTACAGAGGATGACTACGAGACAAAAAGCATCGCTAACACCGAGAGCAAAATCTACGAGATATCTCCTGACAACATAGAGAGTTTCATGAAAAATGGCAAACTGATCATTGATGCCATTGAAGATATAAAGACAAAGCGAGGCAACAACTCTGCTCCTGAATCTGAGTATATCACTTGCCTGAACACTTTGGAGGAGAAAAACAAATTCAATCTGATCGGACGTGAGGATGAGCTGAACCGTGCGATGCAGATTCTTTGCCGTAAGAACAGGAACAATGTGATTTTCGTAGGAGAAAGCGGTGTCGGAAAAACAGCTATCATACATGGTCTTGTGACAGCCATCAACCATGGCGACGTGCCTGAACGTCTGAAAGACACCATGGTATACGAGCTGAACATCCCATCGCTGATTGCAGGAAGCACAATGTATGGTGAGGTGGAAGGCAAAATGAAAGAGGTACTTTCTATGCTTACCGACGACAAACGCAAGATCATCTGCGTCGACAACATTCACACTATGACTCCTGCCGAATCAGACAAGAGCATGGGCAACATGGTGTCGATTCTTTTGCAACACGTCGACAACTACAATATCCATATCATCGGAACATCTTCCGCACAGGAATTGGAAAAAGCTTCCGTCGGCAACCGTCAATTCCATTCTCACTTTGAGACAATCGAAGTGAATGAGCCGAACGATGAGGAGAACAGAAAAATCATCGAAGGAAGACTCGACGATTACGAAGAGTTTCATAATATTGAATACACCGACGAGGCTATCAAATATGCCATCTTCGGTGCGAAAAAATATATCACAAACAGATTCATGCCAGAAAAGGCTCTGTCTCTTATCGACGACGCGGGAGCGTGGAGAGAACTTCATCCATCGGAAGATGGCAAACAGATAGTTGACAAGCCAGAAGTGGCTGCAATGTTGGCTAAGATCTGCAAGATCGACTCTCTTGCCGACGACGATGATGACACTGCCAAACTCATGAATCTAAGTGACCGAATCAAAGATAAAATCTATGGTCAGGACAAGGCCATTGAACTTTTATCGGAGGCTGTACTTACCGCATCCGCAGGACTTGCTGACGACACAAAACCAATGGCGAACCTGCTGTTTGTCGGCCCGACAGGTGTCGGAAAGACAGAAGTGGCTAAAGTCTTGGCTAAAGAACTCAACATCCCGCTGGTCCGCTTCGACATGAGTGAGTATTCAGAAGAGTACAAGACATCAAACCTTATCGGATCTTCACGTGGATATGTCGGTTCTGAAGACGGAGGTTTGCTCACAAACGCTATCCGCAAGACTCCTCACTGCGTTCTGCTGATAGACGAAATTGAGAAAGCACATCCAAAAGTGTTCAATATCTTCCTACAGGTGATGGACTACGCCACACTGACTGACAGCCGTGGACAAAAAGCCGATTTTCGCCACGTCATCCTGATCATGACTTCAAACGCAGGTGTGGAAAATGCCAAGCAATCGACTGTCGGATTCGTGGAGAATCTGAATGAAGGAGACGCAATCATGAAAGGTGTGAACAAAGCATTCAAACCTGAATTCTTGAACCGTCTTACAGCCATCAACCTCTTCAACGGAATGACAAGGGAAATGGCAAGTCTGATCCTTGACAAGAAGGTCAAAGAGTTGACAGACAAATTGAAGGCAAAAGAAGTCAACCTTTCATTGTCCGACTCCGCAAGGGAAGTCCTTCTCAACAAGGGATTCTCTGTCAAGTTTGGCGGACGTGAGATAGACCGTGTCATCACTGCAGAGTTGAAGCCACTGTTGACTCGAGAACTGCTGTTCGGCTGCTTGAAAAAAGGTGGAGACGCGGTAATCACCGTCGATGCAGAGAAGAAACTTGTAATTGAGAAGAAATGAATTCAGAAATTGAGCAGGAATATTGGGTCTATCAAATAAAAGGCACTCCTTACCAGGTGATTCAACTGCCCGAAAATGCCACAGATTTTCCCCATCCGTTTCTCATTCCTGATGAGAACAGAAGTCCAGACGGACTTTACGCAATAGGAGGAAACCTGAATCCGGGATTCGTGTTGAGTGCATATAGCCAAGGAGCGCTGCCGTGGACCGCCGTCGAAAACCTGAAATATGGAATCGACTGGTATTGCCCACTCGACCGATTCGTGATTTTCCCGGATGAGATCCACATATCTCATTCAATGAAATCACTGCTCAACAAACAGATATACACCGTCACCAAAGACAAAGATTTTGATGCAGTCATAAAAAAATGCGCTGAATCAAATTCCCGGAACAAGCAAGACGGTGCATGGCTCGGCAAAGAGATAATCAACACATTCACACGCCTCAACCAACTAGGATACGCACATAGCTATGAGGTGTGGAATAAAAACGAAGAACTTGTTGGCGGTCTGTACGGATTAGAGATCAACAACTGTTTTCTTGGAGAAAGCATGTTTTCCATCGAGCCAAGCGGTTCGAAAATAGCGTTGATATACATGTGTCAGCAGGAGAAAAAGTACAAATTCATCGACTGTCAATTTGAAACCCCACATTTGAAATCAATGGGAGGCAGACACATTGACATAGATGAATATCTGGAAATGATGTATGGGTAAATGCTAAATGCAAAATTAAAATGAAACACGGAATTAGTATCATAGTATCAGTATTACTGTCTCTCATCAGTGCGACGCTGATGAGCCAGAATTTCATATACGTCAACCAAATCGGCTATCCGACAACAGCCACAAAACAAGCTCTTGTAACCAACCTCACCGAAAAAACTTTCTTCGTGAAAGATGCTGTAAGTCACAACGATGTGATGAAAGGTACCGTCTCCACAGGCAAATTTTGGAGAGAGAGCAACGAGACCATCTCATGGGCTGATTTCACCAGCCTGAAAAAGCCAGGCAAATACTTTATAAAAATAGGCAAAGACAAAAGCGAGACATTCGAAATCAGAGAGAATGGCAAGATTTACGACGACCTGCTGACAGCCACCGTAAAAGGTTTTTATTTCTGGCGCAGTGGCATGGACATCCTTCCTGAATATGCCACATGGAAAGGCATCAACTACGCAAGAAAGGCAGGGCATATCGACAGCACCGTCTACCTTCACGCATCTCTGACTTCTGCAAAGCGTCCGGCAGACACAGAACTCAACAGCCATGGAGGATGGTACGACGCGGGAGAGTATGCCAAATACACAACCAATGCGGCCATCACTGTCCACACTTTGCTAACATCTTATATTACAGAACATAAGCAATACGACACCTTGAGTTTCAACATTCCAGAAAGTAACAATTCAACCCCAGACATCCTTGACGAGGTCATGTATGAATTGAAATGGATGCTGACGATGCAGGATCCGAATGACGGTGGTGTCTACAACAAAGTGACACCGCTGAAATTTCCGGGCTTTCTCATGCCTGCTGACGACAAGGCCGACCGATACATGATCGGAAAAACAATAGACTGTGCTTATAATTTTGCAGCAACCATGGCATTGGCTTCACGAGTGTATGACGGGAACAAAGATTATCCAGATTTTTCAGAGAAAGCCAAAAACGCAGCACTTTACGCATATAAATTTGCATCAAAACATTCTGAATATCGTCCTTTTGTCAATCCACCAGACTGCAACACAGGAACATACGATTCAGAAAGCGTGGACGACGAAAGATTCTGGGCTTCATGTGAGTTGTTGATTCTAACAGGAGACAAAAAATATGCGGAAAACATCAATCTGTTCCAGATTTTCAATGTGCCATACTGGGGCGACGTTGCGACACTAGGCCTCATCTCTCTGATGCTCAATAGAGATGCAATATCAGAAGCACTTGATGTGAACGCAGTCGAAAAAAGGTTCAAAGCATTGGCGGACAACTTGTTAGCGATGTACAAATACCAAACAGGAAAAGTGCCATTAAGAGAATTTGTTTGGGGAAGCAACGGACAAATCGCCAACAGCGGAATGATACTTGCATTGGGCAAGAAAGTTATGAAAGCCGACAAATATACAGAAGCCGCACAATACTGTCTTGACTACATTCTTGGCTGCAACTGCACAGGATATTGTTTCGTGACTGGATTCGGCAGTTTGTCGCCCCACTACATCCACGACAGACGCTGTGCGACTGACGGAATCGAAGAACCAATCCCTGGCTACATGGTAGGCGGACCAAATGTGAAGCAGACAACAGACTGTGGAAGATCGATGTACCCCACAAACAGGTTTGCGGCAAGAGCCTATCTTGACGAAGAGTGCAGCTACTCTACTAACGAGCCTGCCATCAACTGGAATGCCCCGTTAGTATTTTTGACAGCATTCATCAGAGGAGAGTATAAGTAAATTAAAAATGCGAAATTAGAAATGAAAAATGGAAATGAGAAATTCAAAATTCTGTTACAATTCCCAATTGAAATAACATTTTGCATTATTGCAATATTGTCTTATATTTTCCCTGACTGTCCATTTCTGTTTGGGAAAGGAGACTATGGAGAATCTTGGTTTCTGTTTAGTTGTGCATTAGCATATACAGCTAGAAATGCGGAATATTTCAAGAAGCACCGGCTTTATTGGTATGTGTCGGTTGGTATACTTTGTCCTCTTCTGTATGCATTATGTCCAATGATTCACATTTTTAGCAGTAACACAATTTTATCACTTCCATTTTTAGGATTTGCCTGTGTTTTAAGCTGTTGCAAACAAGATGACTTTTTCAATTCATATAGAAATCTGACAAACAACATCATAAAAACATTTGTTTGTTGGGTGGTTATAACCATAGCTTTGATATTTGCAAATGCAATCTTTAACATCGACATCTATCGTGTTTTGCCAACATGCATATTCGTTCTATTATTCTGTTTCTTCCAAAATAAGGAAGAATACAATCCCAACCAACGTTGGAACAAACTCATTTTCATACTAAACATTGGAATCAGTGTCATTGCATTGACCGAACTGTTATGGATAGTAATGGTGGATCAAAATCCCATGCGTCGATACGGGAATTGTCTATACTCATACTTGGAAGACACTGTTTTTCTTTTCATTGTATCGCTGCATTGTCTGCTAATCAGTATGCCATACAATAAAAAAGTTTTTAAGATTATCTCACAGATTGCCAATTTGATTGCCATCATCGCATTCGTATACGTCTCCATCATATTAAACAAAGAAGAGGTTTATCATGATCTTATATGGAGAATATTATTTGCATGTGCTCTGCTTATTGCTCATTTCTTTATTTTCATCAAGCCAAACAGAGATGTGAGGAAATCGTTTCTTGTGTCTATCTTTGCAATCGTTTCTGCATTCATAATCTGTTCAGCATGTTACGACATCTACATAAACATATACAAAGAAAAAGTCAAAAACTTTGCTGATAAATACGAAATGACAAGACATTCCGCTTATGGACAAATAGAAAGAAACAAAAAGATTCCTATCGAAGCACTGAAAGATCCTGATTTTCAGGAATTCATGGACAACAGAGAAAAACTTTTTTCGTTAAAATGCTTCACATACGATACAAATTATCAAACAGTAAAGACAAAATATTCGGTTACAGCAGACAGTGTGATTATCGAAAAAGCTGACGGGGAAAGGATATCATACTCTATTGAGGAATATAACGCAGAAAAACGTTAATATTATCGTCATCCTTCTCGAATTAAGCTTTCTCCGTTTGGATAAAATTGACAGAGGCGATTCTATAATTACTTAATTAGTGTATATAAACATGGGAAACAAAGAGCCAATAAAAGAAAACGAAGTCATCGTCGACGGCAAAAATTGCAAGAATAAAGTTGACAGATATGCTTCCATAAAAAGAATATTCCAATTTATAGAAGAAGCTTCATTTTGCGGCTTTAAACTAACTATATTCAGTAATTTAATCGCAGTAATTCTCTACTTCACAGATCTGTTTCCAACTTTTTTTCATTATATGACATATGCCAACCTTACAGTCTGGTGTATATGTAGTCTTATACAATTCATCTCTGAGTTTAGAGACTCTTTGACAACTTGGTTTATCACAATACCGACAATAATAATGTTGGTCATATCCGGATTACTGCCATATCAGTATATGACAACTTTTATGCTGTCTTTACTTGTATATTCAGTCTTTTTGTTTTGGCTCCTGTATAAATTGAGAAAAACGCCAATCAAATTCCATCATAATTAAAAATTTGGGCTACAGTCTCCCTCTATTTGCATAATCCAAATAAAACAAAAGATGAAAACTCTTTTGGGAGTTTCCTGAAACTCCATTTTCGCCCCATATTGTAGTCCAACAAATTTGTTTTTTTAACATAATTAAAAGAAAATTAAAAAAAGAGCATTAAGAAAATAATTAACTTTGTATCGTAAATGAAATAACAATATATCTATAGAATGATACGCAAAGTTTACACGTTTATTTTTGCCTTCATCTTAAATGCATTTAACCTTTTCGCACAAGAATACTCTACAGGTGATGTCATTGAAAAAGACGGAATCTCATACAAGGTTCTGGTCACATACCTTGTGACAAATCCAAAAGAATCTCCAGATACCATAACAGGACCCGATAAATTCTATCAGGCAGGAGAGATAATGGCAATAAAAGTCGACGAAAATTTAAAAGACGTAGTCATTCCTTCCGCAGTAGGCAGATTCAAGGTTGTCGGTCTTACTGACAGTCTGTTCTACAGACATGAGCATGACAGAATCTGGCTTCCCGAACTCAATTTCGCAGGAAACGGATGCTTCGCCAAACTGAAAATGGGAAGCGGAGCTTTGGTAATACATAATATTGAGAATTATGGAACCGCAGTGTTCGATGAACTGGACGCTGACTTGATATTAGACATAACAAAAGTGTTAAAAGGAGCACAAGCCATTAACCCTAAAGGGATAATTAAGATTGATACAAAAAAGCTCGGCTATGTCAAGGCTCACCCAATATACAAAAACTGTTATAGTGCGACAGCTGACAAATATAAGAAATGGATAAACAAAGCATTCAATGACGACGAAGAATTCTCAAAAAACAATGCCACAGACAAAAATCCGTCTTTGAGCAAAAAGACATATACGACAACACCAAGGAAGGAGAAAAAAGGGCTGATGATCACAGCTGGTGCCACAAACGTAAAAAAACTTGGATTTCCCTGGGGTAAACTTACCAAAGAATACTATCGTCAACCTAAATATACTGTTGTACAAAAAAAGAGAAGAAAAACCTATTACTACCAAGAATTTACACCTGTAGCAGATGCCACTCAAGAAAAAGGCTGGTACGTCAAATTCACAGGTGAGGAAGGAGATGTAAAATATAAGTTGAATGGTAGACCCATAAAATAATGAAAAAGACAATATTACTATTACTTAGTCTTACTGCTTGTCTTATAACATATGCTGACCCAAGAGGTGTATCATTTGAGAAAGATGGATTAATCTACACCATAGCATCAGAGGTCATTGTTAAAAAGTTCAATATTGGCAGAAAATTTGGTGATCCGCAACACCTATACAAAAATGAAGGTGAAGTTTACGTGAGCGGTGTTGCCATATCGGATGCTGTGGTGAACATTCCAACAACTGTGTCTTATCCATCGTCATATGGCAGGTATACAGAAGACACTGCGACATACCAAGTTTTGGGAATTGGAGAAAGAGCTTTCGAAAATGCAATGTTAAAAGACCTCATCATCCCATACGGTTTGAAATTCATTGGCAAAGAAGCATTTAAAAATATGGAGCTTGCCAGTGGTGTGCTAATTGTGCCACCTGCAAGAAGAATGGGAGCAAATCTGTTCGACGGGATGAAATCAAATGTATTCATAACAGATTTTGAAGATTCGTACGAAGGCCACCCCATTCAAATTTTCTTTTACAAAACATTTGAGCACACAGACAATTTGCCTCATATATATATTCCCCATTCAAGCATAGGTACACAAGTCAACAACGTAGATAAAAAAATCTTTTATACTGTTGGGGAAAACATCATCAATAACTGGATGACCAGAAGGGACAAATCACAAAAAAACATAAGGCCAAAGACAATCTCCACATCTGGAAATCCGTTTCAATTTAACACTTGCAACAACAACGAGTCTCCAAAAATCACAATAAGGACATGCAAAAAATTTGAAAAAACTCAAAAAGACATCGATTTGCTTCCTCCATATGAATATGATTGTTGGAACCCTTACACTCACAAAAAAGATATATATCAAGAATTTACAATAAACAGTTCTATATATAGGGGGAAAAAAGGCAACGAATATTTCTACTTCACCACAGAAGGAAAACCAATAACAGAAAAAGAGAGTCTGCTTGACAATTCTGGCAAAGATCCGTTTGGGCTTCAAGTCGCCTCCGCTGAAGATATGAAAACGAAAAAAGTCACAAGTGAAATAGACAATATTCAACCGACTAACGCACCTTATGTCATTTCTAATGCAAGTTCTAGAGGAGTGTCATTTGAAAAAGATGGATTAATATACACCATAGCATCAGAGTACACTATAAAAAAAGATAATATTGGCAGAAAATCCAGTGATCCGCAATACATATACGAAAATGGAGGTGAAGTATACGTGAGCGGTGTGACAGTTTCAGATTCTGTCGTAAAAATCCCGACCATAGTGTCTTTTTATTCACCATACAACGACACTACTTCATACCAAGTTTTGGGAATTGGAGAAAGAGCTTTCGAAGGTGCAAGATTAAAAGACCTCATTATTCCATACGGTTTGAAATTCATTGGCAAGGAAGCATTTAAAAATATGGAACTTGCCAGTGGTGTGCTAATTGTGCCACCAGCAAGAAGAATGGGGGCAAATCTGTTCGACGGCATGAAGACAAAAGTTTTTATGACTGAATTGGAAGATTTTTACGAAAACAGACCTATTCAAATCTACTTTGACAGGACTTTCGAAAACACAGTCAATTTACCAGATATTTACATTCCTCATTCAAGCATAAACACACAAGTCAACAACCTTGATAAAAAAATTTTCTATACGGTTGGAAGCGACATCATCGATAGCTGGATGACAGGAAAAGAATTAAAAAAATATGTAAGACCAAATACTCTAAAATTGCCTGTTCAATATAAAACGTTTAACAACATTGTAACTCCCAGAATCATAATAATAGCATGCAAAAAATTCGAAAAGGTCAACAGAGACCTTGATAGGCTTCCTCCATACGAATTTGTATGTTATAACACATATACAAATAAAACTGATGTATATCAGGAGTTTATAATAAACAATTCTATTTATAGAGGAAAAAAAGGCAACAAATATTATTACTTCACTACAGATGGAAAACCGATAATAAACAAAGAGACTCTGCTCGATGATTCAGGCAAAGATCCGTTTGGATTGCAGGTGATTTCGACAGAAGAATTAAAGGCAAGAAAGGAAGCGAAAGAGAGAGAAAAAAATCTTAACAAAAAACTCAACGATTTGAAATCGACATTTGGATTCTAATAAACAACAACTTAAATAAAAAAAAATTATGATGAACATCAAGAATTGGTTATATGGAACAATCGCAACATGTTCACTAATGTTAACAGGTTGCAATAATTCTAAAGGAGACTTAAGCGACTGCGAAAATTATGTTTTCACAGACTCAGTTTCCAATAGTTATATATATGGATTTGTCAGTGATGTAGACGGGAATGCGTTGGCAAACGTATTGGTTACAAGCGGCAAAGACACTACCGTCACAAGCGAAAACGGAGCATACTCATTTGACAGATGCCGTGCTGTAAACGGAAGATGTGTTATCAAATTCGAGGAAAACGAATACTTCTCGGTAGTCCGCACCGCAGATATCGACAACGGTGAAGCAAGAGTAGACGCGGTATTGATGCCACAAGACACTAAAGAAGGTGTAACAGAGATAACTCGTTTCTACAACAGCCAAGGAGCGACCATCAAAGTAGGAAATATGCAAATCACAATTCCTGCAAACTCTTTGGTTTACGAGAATGATGGCAAACCATTCTATGGATCTGTGTTTGCAAGTGCCTACTATTTGAACCCAAACTCAGAAAACTTCACTAAAGAGATGCCTGGAGGAGACATGAGTGGAGTGACAGTTGACGGGAAAAGTGTAATACTTCTATCATACGGTATGGTAGAGGTCACTCTGAAAGATTCTGTCAATAAAAAGCTACAGTTGAAGGAAGGAGCAGAGAGCACTTTGTCTTTCCCTATACCTGAAGGATTTACTGAAAATCAAAAATATAATGAAATTCCATTATGGTATTTCGACGACGAGAAAGGAACATGGGTTGAAGAAGGTATAGCCACAAAGAATGGAGATTCTTATTCAGGAAAAATAAAACATTTCTCTTGGCACAACCTTGATTATCCATCAAAAAGAGCTTCTATTTGTGGTCGAGTGATAAATAAAAAGGACAGCCTCTTCCCAATGTATTAGTCACGATATCACAAACAAGTGCACGTACGGATAAAAACGGCAACTATTGCGCCTTCGTTCCAAAAAACACTCCTGTTTTTGTGACAGTAAAACCATCTGACTATGCAAACTGTCCAAACATGCCAATATACAATGTGGATGGATTAGAAGCAGAAACAATATTCAACCAAGATATAGTGCTTCCTAATATGCCATGCATTCATGGTAAGGTGACGGACAAAAACGAGAAACCCATTCCAGGCATTAATATAAACTCTAATAATGTGACAACGCAAACCAACAACTTTGGAGAGTACACACTATACATTAACGGAAATGAACCGATTTCTGTATCTGTTGATTTTTTGACATTAGACAAAGACCTAAATGAAACTATGTCAAAAAGCGAATACGAATTCAACGATCCTTCAGAAATAGAAGAAGATAAGAGTTATGATTTTACAATAGATCGACCTATAAAACTCTCTGGATGGATCAATCTATCTAATAATAACACTCCAAGAAAACCATTCAATGTCACTGTCAACATCAATAATAAAGAGTTTAATGTAAAATCGTCATCTACTGGTATTTATTCATTCTTGGTTTCATCTGATGTAAAAGAAGTAACAGCATACGTTAAAGCAGACGATGCTTATGGAGTTGAATCAAACAAATCGTCAAAGACAATAAACAGCGAACACAATTGGTATTATAATTATCTTCCTCCTATCACAGTCCTGACAGGAGTCACTGTAAATGGTTACATAACAAACACTTGCGGAGCATCAAAAGCTAACATCACGATTGAATCAGGAAGAGGGAAAGATAAAAAAATCTTTTCTCAATCCACTAAATATGGATATTTTGAAATATATCTTCCTTTAGACATGATTGATTCCAAGGCCAAGGTCAAAATCAACTGTCAAGGAAAGAAGATTACTAAAAAAATCAATTTAGACAAGAAAGAAATAGACCTCGGCAATACAGAATTCTGTAGTGGAGATAAACCAAAACCAGACTGCATCTATGCCATTATTGGAGACCAAACAGTAAAGTTTGATACTAAAAAAGACAGATACACAGAGATGTTCCAAAAGGACAACAAGACACAAAGTCACAAGTATCAGGCATGGTACAAAAGTCCAGACTTCAACGGAACGTTGGTACTCGAGATAATATCATACCCTGAATTTCCTAAAGAGGCAACCTACCTTTCTGTATATCTGATTACTGATAATATATCAGCGTCTAAGGAAATGATTTACACGCCAAGAAATGAGAAAAACATATATACATTCAAAACCGATTATGAGCTATACAACGAAAAAAACAACGATGATGATGAAATTTTTCTGTATGGTTCTGCAGAAATTGAAAACAAGAGTATAAACAACAATATTATCGACACAGCTCATATCAGCAAACGATTAAATGTCATAGCTTCCAAAATTCTTGTCGGAAAAAACAATTCTACGAAATTTCAAACGCTCACACTACCAAAGAGCTCAACCAAAAATGTAGAAAACATATTGAAGAAGAGTGGATTTGTAGAAAAGGAAACATTTATGGATGATGAACAAAGATTCTCTTCAATCTACATTCAGGATAATGCCGAGGCTCTAATCCACAGAAACAAGGACAACACATCCGATGTCACAATACTGACACGTGAAGGAATTGACAAACAGCCTCTATACCAGTGTTGGAAGGTAGATTTCAAAAACTCGTCACTAAAAGGCAAAGGGAAATCAGTGGATTACATGTGGAAGAACGAGGCTGATATCGTCCAACTTGTGATGTTTGGGCCAATAATGGGAGTCAAGTTCACAAAGACAGACATAACGGAACAAAAATGTGGTTGTTCGACAGGTAATGGTCCGACAGTAGCAAACTAAAATCTGTTTTTTCATCAAATATAAAAAGGAGGCTTCGGTCTCCTTTTTTCATTAGTTATCATAACATTCCCTATATTTGCAATAAAAAAACATATGGATATAGACAAAATAGTAAAGCAATATAAATTGATGATAATATTGCGTCCGATTCTCAAATTTTTGGAAATATTAGTTCTGTGGATCATTCTGCCTGTTATAATCGCTATTTATTTTTCATTTATTATATTAAATAGCGAAGTGCCTATTATACTTTTGATGATTTATAGTGCATATCTTTACGTATCTTTATTTTTTTACGGCGGCTCCTTTGAAAAATACACTCCAACCGCTTTTTTGACAAAACGATTCTTCTTAAATTACAAAAAGAAATGGGGAATGACTGAATCACAAATTAAAGAATACATAAAGTCGTGTAAAGAGAAAGAAGAAGCTGAATCAAGGAGAATCCAATATCTTATAGAAGAGAAACGTATTCTTGTTTATACATCCAAACAATTTGTGTCACCCATAATCCAAAGATTATGTATAATGAATCTTGAAGCAAGAAACGCACAAGAGATTTTTTTACAGAACATTTACCCTGCTGACAGAATAAAAGATGTATTTGAAACTAATTTCTCTGATTCTCAATTCAATGAGGCTATCCAATATTGGAAGAGGAGGGATTTCTCTGATAAGAAAATATTTGTGAACTATCTCTATAAACTAACAATATTGGAAGACGGAATCCACAACGACGAATGGAAATTCATGATTAACCTTATGTCTCAACTGAGATTCAGCAACAGTTTTATTAATTTTTTCATAAACCGATATTACGCCCTACGCACAGAATTTGAAGATTCAAAATCCAGTTCGTCGACGACACAAAAGTCCGACTTTGATTTGAATCCATATTATTCTATTTTAGGTGTCGATACCAACGCATCATACGAAGAGATAAAAAAAGAATATCATAGTTTGGCTTTGACTCACCATCCTGATTTACCAAAGAATGCAGACCGCATACAAGAATGTGAGGAGATTATGGCAAAAATTAATGAAGCCTATAATAAAATAGTTAAGAATTAAGAGTTAAAAATCAAGAATCAAGCAAAACCAGCTAAAACATCTGAAGTATAGAACAAAAAGCGACATACTCAATTGTTAAGAATCAAGCAAAGACAGTCAAAACAGAACGTTTGTTGATAAAATCCATTTTTCAACACAAAAATGTTGAAAAATAGTGTCACTTTTTTGCTTTTTAATTAAAAAATTATAGTTTTGCAATGTGTATCCCTTAGTATGCCGTAAAAGGTTGAAGAATAGTCCACGGCATACTTGGTTTTGGTTTGAATAAACAAAATAAAATAAGACATATAATATAAAAGACAATGAGAAAGTTATTTCTAATGGCTTTTGCTTTCGGTCTTACTTCTGTTGCGAGTGTCAGTGCTCAGCAAACAGAGAAGTTGTCTACAAGTTTCACTTGCAAGGCCACTTATCCGAAAGGAAAAAACATCTATTTGATGGATTCTTGTAAGGTAAACTACACCATCAAAAAGATTGTAGGAAAAATGGGAGTTCACACTGATGTAGAATGGACATCACGCCCAGATTTCACTTACAACAAAGTCAAGGTTGACAGAGCCCAACTAAAAGGAGACAAGAACTATGAGGAACTTGTGTCGAGATTTGACATGATCACTCCTAAGAAAGCGACATTCGCAGTAACATTGATGTTCTACAGTGACAGAGCTAAGACATATTTTGCTTCTGCAAAGACAACTATCGAAGTCAACTATTTGGAAAAGGCTGGAGCAACCGTTTCTCCAGAGACATACACAATAAACGATTGGTCAGACAAACTTACTGACATATACGTAGGTAAGCAATCGAAGCCAGGAGTAGTCACTCCAGACAAGTCTATGAAGGAATTCCTGGATCTTATGCGTTTGACAGAGAGCACAACTAAGATGGATCCTTCACAGCGTGGTTACAACTACCGTCTACGTAACATTTTCACAAATGCAGACAAAATTGACGTTGTTGACGCAAAGATCGTTTCTGTAGATTGGAACGATGACGACTACGACTTCCTTGTATACGAGGCTACAAAGCGTAAGGAATCTCTTGCACTTATGGCAAAGGGTGACTCTATGAAGGCAAGTGAGGTTTACTATTCAAACAGAAAATACGAGCCAATCATCAGCATGAAGTCTCCTACATACTGGAAGACAACAGGTGCTCCATGTGAGATTTTCGACAAGGCACTTAACCAGGCTGACACATACTACAAGAAAAAACAGTGGAACGAAGCTGGTATCTACTACAACCAAGCATACAACTATGATTCGACAATGGCCTACCCTAAACAGCAAGCCATCAAGATTCAGGAGTATATCGATTACAAGAACAACAGAAATGTAACTGGTCTTATCGACATGATTTACGTAGAAGGAAATCACGAAGTGAAGAGCTTCTACATTGGCAAGACAGAGGTAACTCAGCAGCAGTGGGCTCGAGTTATGGGAACAAACCCATCAAACTTCAAGGGTTGTAGAACATGTCCTGTAGAGAACGTATCATGGGATGAGGTTCAGCAATTCATCAAGAAGCTTAACGAGCAGACTGGACTTAAGTACCGTCTAATGAGCGAGAAAGAGTGGGAGTACGCAGCTAAGGGCGGAAAGAACGGTTCAAAATCAGCATTCGCTGGTGGTGACAACCTAACAGAAGTTTCTTGGAACGCATACAACGCAGAACAGACAACTCACGGTGTAGGCGAGAAAGCTCCAAATGAACTTGGAATCTACGATATGACAGGAAATGTAGCTGAGTGGGTGAACAACCAGTACGACAAGACAACTCGTTTCGTCAAAGGTGGTTCATTTGCAGACGAAGCTTCTAACTGTGCTATCGAAGCAAAAGAGAAGTTAAAACCAGATTACAAAAGCAATAGTGTAGGTTTCCGTATCTGCCAGGATGAATAAAAAAGATAAGCAAAATGAAAAGAGCAATATATCTACTGCTAGCAAGCAGTTTAAGTCTTTCTGTATGCGCTCAGAATAATGATGCAAAAGCGCGTGAACTTTATCCAAAGGCAATGGAGCTATTCAATGCTAAGGAGTATAAGGCAACTATCAACAAAGTTAACGAGATTGACAAATTGTTAGGTAAGGGTAACGCCCGCACAAACTATCTTCGTACAAAGGCAGCTTACGCTCTTAACGATTACAATTTGGCCCAGAGTGCTTGTAAGGCATACTTCGAATCAATGCCAAAGCAAGACAAAGGATACTCAGAGATGGTGGTCATCAAAGAAAGCCTAATGTCATACTTCCAGGCTCAAATGAAGAAGAGACAGGAAGATGCTGCAGCTTGGGAAGCACAGGAAGCCGACAGAAAAGCACGTGAGGCAGCAGAAGAGGCATCACGTCAAGCACAGATGAAAGCAGCTGCTGAAAAAAGAGCTGCTTACGCAAGTGAACTTGAGGCAAAAGACAAGCGTGAGGCTGAGGCTTATGCAAATGCGCAAAAGACAGGAACAAAAGCCGCTTACCAGGAGTTCATCTACGACTATCCTTATGGCAAGAAAGTAGCAGAGGCCAAGAGAGAGATGAACAAGAAATGGCCTTCACCTGTCCGCACACTAAAGAACGGAAAGTATGGATACACTGCTAACGGCAAATTCGTTGTAAAGCCAAAGTATGAGTATGCTACTGATTTCAGCGACGGTGTTGCTCGCGTAGGTAAGGATGGCAAGTATGGATACGTCAATGAAATGGGCGAAGAAGTGGTTCCTTTGCAGTATACAGCAGCGTCATCATTCAACTACGGCGTGGCAGCTGTTAAGGATCAGAACGGAGACGCATATTTCATTCTTCCTTCAGGTGCTCGTCTTCAGGATGCCACTTACCTTGATACAAAGAGCTTCAAAGAAGGTTTGGCTGCATGCCAGGATGAGAATTACCTATATGGATTCGTTGACAACAAGGGCAGATTGGTTGTTCAGCACAAATACAATACTGTTGGTTGGTTCAACGAAGGCATTTGCGCTGTAGGTAAGAACATCAACGGCAAGACACTTTATGGTTACATCGACAATAAGGGTAATCAGTTGTGCGACTTCTTGTATGATGAGGCAAAAGACTTCCAAGGTGGTGTTGCCCGTGTAAAGACAAACGGCAAATACGGACTTGTTGACAGATTCGGTTCTCCAATCACTTGCTGCGACTACGACTATATCTCTGAGTTCAAGGCAGACGGATATGCGTTGGCTAAACGTTCCAACCTAGAAGTTTACATTGACAAAGAAGGTCAGTTGTGGGCAAAAGTAAATGGAAAATATGTAGCTGTGAAATTCTAATATTCTCATATCTTTTATTTTTTAAGTTGGTAATCTCAAGTCGGTGTACACCGGCTTGGGATTTTTATTTATAGACATTACTGTACACCATATGTAAAAAAATAGGGCTTATCATTTTGATAAACCCTATTTATAAAAAATTTTAGAATTCCTAATCAGTAACGGACATCCTTAACATACATATAAGTACGGTCACGAGTTGAGCCTTGAGCACAAACATATCCCTTGGATATCAATTTCTGCAAGTAACATTTCGTTTGTGAAATTCCAAGGCCCATTTCAGATGCAATCACAGAAACTTGTGACGCTCCCAATTTCACCAAAACATTCATCAGATTGCGCTCTTTTAGTGGCAATTCTGGAAAGTCTGTTTGCCTATTTTGAGAGACACTTGTCCGATAATGATAAACATGTTCTTCCTTCACCATTGAAGGGTCATCACCATCATTTGTAAAAGAATACGGTTTTATACCGTCGGATTTGGCAGTCAATCCGTCACTTTTCACGCTCAATCCGTCACATCCATATAGTTTGATCATAGCATCTATATCAGGTTGTTGACCATGAGTGTCGAGAGTCAAGATTGTACGGTCGACTCCTCCCATCTCCTCCAAAATAGGCGAACATTTATACACATGACGCCATACATGAAAAATTCCGTTCAATCCACTTCCTGCACGTTCACCATACTCAATCATCGACAACATTTTCAGCATCACTCCATTACGAGGATCTGACACTCCCCCTCCTATTGCTTCCGAGCAAGACAAACGAAGGCCACCTGGGTTTGCAAAAACAAATTTATCCTGCATTTTTTGGATTACCAATCCACGTCTGCCATAGAAATCTGCATGTACGCAAGTATTGGTAATCGCCTCACGTAAAAGTTTGTGTAATGGAGTATCATCCACTCGTTGCATTCCCTTCATCACAAACGGCACTTTCAGCGAATCACAAAGACGAGGCACCACTCTATATATAAAATCAAAGACGTTGCCACTCCAATCACCAGAAGAAGAGACGATACGGTCTGTCCAACGTGTGGTCGCCATTTGCCTGTTCTCTTGATAGTCAAGAAAATATTGAGGAAACTCACGCAGTATCTCATACTCATAGCCAAACATTAGCAATCCAGCTGCTGTCGGATGCAATGCGCCGTCTTCTCCAAGCCCTATAGCTCCCAATCGACGCAGAAACAACTCATCATCAAGATCACACCAAATATGGGATGGATGTGTTGTCTTGAACATCTGACGATAAGAGCGTACGGTCTCTTTACAAAACACAGAAAAATCCATCTGTGTAAGCACCTTCATGTCAACGGTAGATGACGAAGCGTCTCTATACATCGCTGCCATTTCCTCCACGGAACATAGGTAATCACCCTCACCGTTTCTTCTATAAGTTCCAGATTTTGGGTTTAATCCTTTGTAAACAGGCTTGAGCATACGTTCTGCACGGGGAACTTCAATCACAAGTATATCTTTTCCATCAACACATTCAGCATGCACCATTCTTTCTGTCAGAAGATTTACGCTTACCACCTGTTTGTTGTTGATTTGGTTCCAAAAGTCTTTTTCAATTTTATATATATCTTTTAGACCAACCGCACGTAACGAAAGGTCTTCAGCTTCTTCCACCCCTAACAATATAACACCTCCATCTGTATTTGCAAACGAAGAATATGTTTCCCAAATGCTTCCTGGAATTCCGCCAAGCGCTTTTTTAGCTTCAATATGTAGGTTTTCTCTATAATCCGAAAGTTTGTTCCAGTCGAATTTTACTTTTGTTTGTTCTGTTCCCATAATCTTTCTGTTATAAATCCGTCACAAATCTATTTCTTTTTTTTATATTTTCAAAATAATCCGTCATTTTTTACATATAATCCATCGGTATTTCGTTTTAGGCTTATTAAATCCGTCGGTATTGGACGTTAATCCGTCGGTATTGGATTATTCTTTATGTGGTTTATAACAAAATTCGTTTTTGGAAAATTTTGCATTTACAAACCTTATTCTTTATCTTTGTTAATGTTAAATCAGGAAATTCGCGGTAATTAAAGTTTTACAAGTATGCGACAATTAACATCGAAAGAAATTGAGTCTTTGCAAGCAAACGGATGCTATGCGGACGATTGGAAAAACATATCTGTGGCAGACGGATTCAATGCAAATTCAGTCAGCAAAACTTCATTCTCTGGCAAATGCCAACTAGGAACATATTCAGGTGTTACTGAAATCAACGGAGTTCCATTCCAAAGAGGAATCAACAATGCCCGCCTGCATAATTGCGTTGTCGGCAACGATGTTGTGATCGATGGAATAAGCAGATACATTTCCAATTATGAGATTGCTGACGGTGCGATATTGGTCGACAACTGTGAAATTTTCTGCAACGGATCTACAGCATTCGGTACAGATACAAAGATAGCCGTGCTCAACGAGAACGGAGGACGATCAATTCCTTTGTCTCCAGCATTGACTGCTCAGCTCGCATATTTGGCAGTAATGTTCCGCGACTATAAAGTGTTTACTGAAAAAATCTGCACCTATCTTGATGAAAAATCTAAAGAATATATCTCACGTTCCGCTGATGCTCCACGAGGATATATCGGAAAGAACGCGATTGTAATTGGAAACAAAAAGATCGCAAACGTATGGATTGGAGAAAATGCGACAGTTAAAGATTGCACTTCTCTTGAAAACGGCATTGTGAAATCGTCTGCTTCTGACCCTTCTTCAATAACAACAGATGTATTGGCCAACAACTTCATTCTCTGCAACGGAGCAAAAGTGATGGACGGAGCGATTATCCGCAACACATTCGTTGGCCAGAACACAGAAGTGGGTCTAGGATTCTCTGCGACAGACACATTCTTCAGTGCGAACTGTCAGGCATTCCACGGAGAGTCGTGTTCACTGTTTGCCGGTCCATTCACCGTGTCGCACCATAAATCAACTTTACTTATTGCCGCAATGTTCAGTTTCATGAACGCAGGTAGTGCGACAAACCAAAGCAACCACTACTACCGTCTTGGACCAAACCATGAAGGAGTTCTTCAGCGTGGAAGCAAAACAGCGAGTGGCTCTTACGTGTTGTGGCCAGCCGTAACAGGTGTGTTCACTCTGGTTAAAGGAAAACACGGAGGCAATCTTGACACTCGTAAATTGCCTTTCTCATATTTGATAGAACAGAATTCCGAAACTTGGATTTATCCAGGTTCAAGCATGAAGTCGTGCGGAACAATGCGCGACATCAACAAATGGAAAAAACGTGACAAGAGAAAGACTATTGATGATAGCAGCGACATCATCAACTTCGACGTAATGAGTCCGTTTATTGTGGCTGAAGTGGCAGAAGGTTTCGAATTCCTTACAGAAAAACAACACCACCAACGTCGTGCAGGTGTGAACTATCATAAATACGGACGAGCTAAAATGCATTCAGTGGCAGTCGACGAAGGTGTTGACCTATACGCAATGTTTCTTTCCACATTCGCAGTTCGTTTGCTGAAGTCGTGCGACACTACAAATTTGAAAGCTCTGTATGAAAAAGCATCCAGCTATGAGATAGACAAATGGGCTGATATTGCCGGAGCTTACTGCAGCAGAAAAAAATTGTTTGGATTCATCGACAAAGTAGCAAACAGCAAAGAATGCAGTAGCGTCATCACAAACTTCCTTTCTGATCTGAAAAACGGATACGAGGAAGAGAAAAAAATGTGGGGATTGAAATTTATACTCGAACAAAGATTCAACGGCAACATTGAAGCTGCCATATCTGCAGACGCAATTGCTGATATCATCAGCGAAGGCGAAACCGCAGAAAACACTCTTGCAAAGATGATCGCGACTGACAAAGAGAGAGAATTCTCACAATTCATGCAGGTTGGTTATGGATTGGATGGCAATGATCCAGTCGGCGATTTCAACAATGTGCAGGATAAAAACAATGTCGCAGATATACCTGTCTTCTAAACAGAACACTCATGACAAAAATAGAAGAATTACACGTCGGCTCATTATTCTATATCGGCAACAAGATACAGAAAATTACCGCATCAGACATACAGACCATCAAACAGGCAGAACGATTCGGTTTGCCTCTTGATGGATTTCGCCCAATACTCATCACAGAAGAGACTTTGAAGAAATACAAATTCTCAAAACTTGCAGAGACGACAGACCATACACTGTTTGGTTTGGGAGAGATCTACATCAGCTACAAAAAAAGTGGATCTCATCTTATTTGTGCCCAGTCTCGTGCAGAAATAGGAAAACCATTCACATATATCCATCAGTTGCAAAACATTTGCAATTCTCTTTTCGGATTTGATTTAGAAGACAGTTCAGTTATTTAGCATGCAGAAAATAGTAGAGATGTGCGATTTGAAGCATCAAACTGCAAAAATACGCAGTGAAATTGATGGTGCAATCGCAGAGGCAATTGAATCCTCAGCATTCATAAAAGGAGCCAAAGTAGCTGAATTCGAAAAGAATGCGGCTGAGTATATCGGCACAAAGCATTGTATTTCAGTGGGCAACGGCACAGACGCATTATATATAGCACTTATGATGCTCAACCTTGCGCCTGGCAGTGAAGTGATAACTCCAAGTTTCACATTCGTCGCCACTGCAGAAGCCATATTACGTGCAGGATTAAAGCCAGTTTTTGTGGACATATCAGATTCCACATTCAACATAGACGCCAAAACATTCGAAGCCGCAATCACGAAAGACACCAAAGCTGCGATTATCGTGCACTTGTTCGGACAAAGCGCGGAAATGGAGTCGATCATGAAAGTAGCGAAAAAACATTCCGTCGAAATCATTGAGGATTTCTGTCAGTCGTTTGGAGCAGAATGTGAGATAGAAGGAAAAACTAAGAAAGCAGGATCAATCGGAAGAATCGGTTGCACATCTTTCTTCCCATCAAAAAATCTCGGATGCTTTGGCGACGGTGGAGCAATATTCACAGACGATGATACAATCGCAGACAATGCCAGAGCATTCGCCAACCATGGAATGAGAGTGAAATACACATACGACAGTGTAGGAATCAACTCACGTCTTGACGCAATGCAAGCAGGCATACTTAACGTCAAAATAAAGCATGTGGACTCTTATCTGGAATGTAGAAGAAACGCAGCGTCTACATATAAAAGAATGCTTACTGATGTCGACGGAATAATTATCCCGACAGAGCAAGAAGGATGCCGCCACACATACAACCAGTTCACAATCAGAGTGAAAGATGGAAGACGCGATGAATTGAAGAGTTACCTGGAAGAGAAAGGTATTCCGTCTATGATATACTATCCCTACCCTATCCACCAGCAGAAAGCATACCTTGAATCGCCACATCGTATAGCAGACAAATTATCCAACACAGAAATGCTATGCAAAGAGGTTCTGAGTCTGCCGATGCATACTGAACTGGACGAAAAAATCATCCAGACAATCACGTCTACAATAAAAGAATTCTTCAAATAAAACGACATAGATACGCCATTTTGGCATATCATAAAAAGACTATATATAAAGGCTGTGCCAAATATGCAGACAATGCAGATTGGCACAGCTTTTGATTATCATATAGAGGAAAAAAGAAAAAAAAGTTATATAAACAAAAAATTATATATCATGAACATTAAGCCATTAGCAGACAGAGTGCTTGTAAAGCCTGTCGCAGCAGAAGAGAAGACAGCGGCTGGAATCATCATCCCAGACACTGCAAAAGAGAAACCATTGAAGGGTCAGGTCCTAGCTATAGGAAATGGCACTAAAGATGAAGAGATGGTAGTGAAAGTTGGCGATACTGTTCTTTACGGAAAGTACGCCGGCACAGAACTTGAGCTTGACGGTGAGAAGTATTTGATCATGCGCCAGAGTGATATTTTGGCAATCATTGGATAATATAATCATTAAAAAGTAACAAAAATGGCTAAAGAAATTAAATTCGACATAGAGGCACGCGACCTTTTGAAGAAAGGCGTAGATGAGTTGGCAAACGCAGTAAAGGTGACACTTGGACCTAAGGGCCGTAACGTCATCATCGAGAAGAAATTCGGTGCCCCACATATCACTAAGGATGGTGTGAGTGTAGCAAAAGAGATCGAGCTTTCAGATCCATACCAGAACATGGGTGCTCAGATTGTGAAAGAGGTAGCATCAAAGACTAACGATAAGGCAGGCGACGGTACTACTACAGCAACTGTTTTGGCACAGTCTATCATCACTGTTGGTTTGAAGAATGTAGCCGCTGGTGCCAACCCAATGGATTTGAAGAGAGGTATCGACAAGGCTGTTGCAAAGGTTGTAGAGAGCATCAAGAACCAGGCAAAAGAGGTTGACGACGATATCAAGAAGATTGAGCAGGTAGCAACAATCTCAGCCAACAACGATAGCGAGATCGGTAAGCTTATCGCAGATGCGATGGCAAGAGTGAAGAAAGAGGGTGTGATCACAGTTGAAGAGGCAAAAGGAACTGACACTACAGTAGATGTAGTAGAGGGAATGCAGTTCGACAGAGGTTACCTATCACCTTACTTCGTGACAAATACAGAGAAGATGGAGTGTGAGATGGAGAATCCATTCATCCTTATCCACGACAAGAAGATCTCTAACCTAAAAGATATCCTTCCATTGCTTGAGGCATCAGTTCAGGCAGGACGTCCACTATTGGTTATCGCAGAAGATATCGACGGTGAGGCTCTAACAACATTGGTAGTCAACCGTCTACGTGGATCTTTGAAGATATGTGCAGTTAAGGCACCTGGATTCGGAGACCGTCGTAAGGAGATGCTTCAGGATATCGCAGTTCTAACTGGTGGTACTGTAATTTCAGAAGAGCAAGGAATCCAGCTTGCATCAGCAACAATCGAAATGCTTGGTAAGGCTGAGAAGATCACAGTAAACAAAGATAACACAACTATTGTCAACGGAGCTGGCACTAAAGAAGCAATCGCTCAGAGAGTAGCTCAGATCAAGGCTCAGATTGAGGCAACTAAGTCTGATTACGACCGTGAGAAGCTTCAGGAGCGTTTGGCTAAGTTGGCAGGTGGAGTCGCAGTGCTTTACGTAGGTGCTCCATCAGAAGTTGAGATGAAAGAGAAGAAGGATCGCGTAGACGATGCTCTATCAGCAACACGTGCTGCAGTTGAGGAAGGAATCGTTCCTGGTGGTGGTGTAGCTCTAATCCGTGCTATTGATTCTCTAAACGGCGTTACTGGAGAGAACGACGACGAGACAACAGGTATCGAGATCGTAAAACGTGCGATCGAAGAGCCACTTCGTCAGATCGTAGCAAACGCTGGTAAGGAAGGTGCTGTATACGTACAGAAGGTAAAGGAAGGCAAGGGAGACTACGGTTACAATGCCCGCACAGATAAGTTTGAGAACTTCTTCGAGGCAGGAGTTATCGACCCAGCTAAGGTTACACGTGTGGCATTAGAAAACGCCGCTTCAATCGCAGGTATGCTTCTTACAACTGAATGTGTTATTTCAGAGAAGAAAGAGGCTGCTCCAGCAGCAGCTCCTGTAGCGCCAGGAATGGGTGGTATGGGCGGAATGATGTAATTCTTCCAACAATATATCAAAGCGGTCGGAACAAAAATTCCGACCGCTTTTTTTTAGAAAACCAATTCAAAACTACATAGCCAATAATTTAGCCATTGCTCCACCGCAGAAATGTTCTTTTACAGTTTTTTCTGTTTTTGGACGTACATAATTCAAATCCGCTCCATGATCACATAATGCTTTTAGAATTCTAAACAGATCTGACTGTAATTCTGGAGTAAACAATCTGTTGTTATCCTCAACATGAGTGTTATAATTATATGTCGGCAGGATCTGATTTGCCTGCAAACAGAATCTCCAAATAGCAGAATTTCCATAAGAATCTACCTTATTTACATCCGCTCCCAGTTCCAACATTCGTTTTAATATCGAGAATGCCCTATCTGCTTTCTCTTCTGTAGAGAAAAGCTTCAACTTGCGAACTCCATTGTCACTTTCATAAGCATTCCTTCTGCTACACATAACAGCCGCATTTATGGCATCATGTATAACAGGAGTACGCCACTCATTACAAGAGGATTCGTCTTCCATAAAATTCAAATCCGCACCGTTATCAATAAGATAGTCACAAATATCAAAAGCACCAACTTTCAATGCCACCTGTAATGGAGATTGTCCGTCATCCTTTTTTGGCGGTTGTTTTGCAATGCAGTTCACCAAATCAGGTTTAGAATCAATTATCTTTTTAACTTCATCAAAACTTTCTGAGCGTATTGCATTAAACAGTTTTTTCATACTTCAACAAATAAGGTAAAAAAATATGTACAGACAAAAATACGAATTAATTTATTTTCAAAAAAAGAAGAGTGCGCTTTCTCTCCGAAAACGCACTCTATCAATCTAAAACTAACTAGACTTTTGAAACAACGTGTTTGTAAGATTGTTTCTATGTCAAAAACGCATTCTATTTCAATACATTGATTTTCTTCACTACCTCTGCAACAGAAGTCTTAACAACAACTGCGTAAGTACCAGCAGGAAGATTAGATACATTAACAGTAGCCTCAGTTGAAACTGCAACTGTGCGGCCCAACATGTCAACAATCTTAACAGACTCAAGATCCTCAGCAATTACATTGATTGCATCACTAGCTGGATTTGGAGCGATGACAACACCGTTTGCATTGACATCATCCACAGAACCTGGATCAACCATAATACTAACATTATATAGCTGACATTCGTCAAATGCTACAATTGTAGTATCTGTTTTATAAGTCACTCCAAGATACTCAACAGATTTTACGCCCTTGACTTCCTTGTTCTTAATTTCAGGAGCAGGCTTATAGATCTTGAAGCTTCCACACAAGTGAAGCATTGCCAAGTAGTGAACCAAACCATCGTAGTAGCGATACTGACCAGTCATCAATTGTCCGTTCCATGCCTTCTTCAAATTGGTCTTAACCTTTTCATCATTTGCTGGGTCGTCCATCAAAGCGAAGCATCCTACAGCATTTGCACCGCACTCTCCTAGAGTGTACGACTCAGAACCTCCAGTACCGTCCCAGTTGAAACGAGCGTGAGAGTAACCATCTTTCTCGAAATGATTGATCAAACGAGTCATCATAGCATTCTGTGTCTTCTTGTCAGCACCGAACAAGTAATAGTCCATACCTACGTTCATAGCACAACGCATCGCATCATACATGTACTTGTTAGAGTTTGAACTGAATCCTCCGGTTGTAGGCTGACCATTAAATTCAGAGTAGTCTGCGAACAAGCCAGATGAAGAGTGGCATGATTTCTCCAAGTGTCCACGAGTCGGAGCCAAGCAGCTCTCCCATTTGTCATTGTTGCTTTCTGACCATCTTGAGAACAATTCTACAAATGCAGGAAGGTCATAAGAAGGGTCACCGAAGTTCGAGCAGTTGTATGGTTGGAATGTGATGATCTTATAAGACTCATTAAACAATGATCCATTGCCATTCTTCCAGAATCTTGACAAACTGTATTGAGCATCCTTAAAGTAAGAAGGTTCATTCCAACGGTTTGCTGCCAAAAGCAAAGCAGTCACGAAGTACATTTCACCATCAGGTGCACAGTTGGCATCCTGAGCAGAACCGTCAGGGTTACATTTCCACTTGAAATATCCATCCCATTGTCCTGATGTATGAAGCATGTGATTCTTTGCGAACTTCCAAAGTTTGTCGAACTCTGTCTTGTGGTTTGTTTGAACACAGATCATCATACCATACGACTGACCCTCAGAACGTACATCATTGTTGTTGATATCCTTGATGTAAGCTTCATTTCCATTTTCATAGTAAACCTTGCTATTGTCGTTTCCTTTGAAGTAGTGATTCCAAAGCTGATCAAGTTTCTCCTGAATCTCCTCATCTGTCTTTCCTAGATAAGTCTTGAATGGAGACGGATAAACACCTGTATAGTATGCACCTGATTTCTGTACATTGCCATTATCACATGAAGGTCCGAAATAAGCTCCATTCTCATCGAAGAATGTTGTTCCTCCAGTTATAGGCTGAGGATCATCTCCACCACAATCTGTACATGGTTCATCACCACCGATATCACCCTTAGAGAATTCGATATAATCGATATTAGTGTAATCGTTATCAAACTTTATTTTTAGAGTATGCTCACCCTTTGATAGTGTGATTTTACCCTTAGTCAATGTATAAGTATCCCAATCACCCTTTCCTGTACCTGTGAAAGAAACGGCCTTCTTTCCGTCAATCTCTATAGAAACCTCAGGATCAGTGCTTCCGTTTGCCATATATGCGCCAAAATTATACTCACCATCCTCCTCAACATTGATAGTATACTTCAACCACTCAGAAGCGGCAGTGTAACCTACTGCATATCCACCTGAAACCTTTACGATATCAACACCATCTTCACGATACTGGCTGCCATCGTTCTCATCATCAGTGTCATAGTAACCGAATCCATTACCTCCCTTATCGTAATTCTCACACTCAAGTTTGCCAGGTATTGCAATTGCTCCCTTGTATGGCTCTTCTGGCTCAGTTGGTTCTGCAGGAGTAGAAGAACCTCCATGACCAGACTGTCCTTTCCATGTCATAGTTGCGTAAGTGTACTCGATTGAACCTTGACCACCACCAGCTTCACACACAATCTTACAATCGTATACACCACCTAGGTTGATGCCATTGCTTTCCCAATTCTTGAAGTGTTCACTTACTGAAATGTGTCCACAAGTACGAGCAGAAGAACGTACTGCAAACACCTGAGGGAAGTCACAATTTGTACCAGTAATGTTGGCTGCATTGTAACGCATACCCTTATACAATTTATAAGTAGCACCGTCGACTGTATAGCTACCAACCTGCTGTGAACCATATGGAGTGCCCATTCCATTGTATGAGTCGTCTACAATATAGTACTCAATCAATGGCTCTTTTGTCCAACCATAAACACCGATGTATGAGTATCCACCAGCATTACCAGTCTTAGTATAGTTGTAATCAGCAGTGATGTCACCAAGATCCTTATAGCTCTTTTTTGCGCTACCATCATAGTAACCCACACGAGCTAGATAGTCACCCGAATTACCCCACTCAGCCTTGAAAGCACAATCAGCGTCACCTCCGAAGAATGTCATTGAACCCTGACCTTCATTTTCTCTCCAAAGCTCATAGTTGTATCCGTTTCCTATGTTCTGGATTCCATTTTTAGTGACTTTTGTACCACCAGTGTATTTGTCTTTCTTTGAGCATGGATCAACAGGCTCTGAACTAGACGAACCACCATTGTTTGTGCCACCATTGTTGATGTCACCACCATTGTTGTTATTGCCACCATTATTGGTGTTACCACCGTTGTTTCCAGAGTTGCTGCCGGCATCATTTCCGTCGCCAGAATCGCTGTTGATTTCCATTGTAGCATACTTGAAATCAACATATCCCTTTCCGCCTCCGGCTTCAGCCAAGATTTGAGCCTCCATCAAACCGCCTAGTTGTAGACCCAATTTCTTCCACTGTCTAAAGTGCTCAGAAATATGGATAGTACCACACTGACGACGAGACTGACGGATACTGAAGATCTGTGTAAATGTAGAGTTACCCCACTTAGACTCTCCTGTTCGAGTACCTGTCCAAACAGCATAATCTTCACCATCGACCTTAATTGTTCCTACCTTTCTTCCAATGTAAGAACCACCTGGAGTTCCACGGTCATGCAACCAGTCGTCTACAATATAATACTCGATTTGAGGATTGTCCATCCAACCATAGATTCCTACGTAAGAGTAAGAACCTCCATCATCACCCGACTTTGTAAACTGGTAGTTAACCACCAAATTACCTCCAAGATTATCAACCGATGGTTTGTTACCCCACGATTTACCAACACGACCTAAGTAGTCACCAGCATTATTCCATTCGGCCTTGAATGCAGCTTCCTGGTTGTAAAGGGTAATTGATCCTGAGCCGCCGCCATTACGCCACAACTCATAACTGTAACCAGACTGGGTGTTTCCAGTTTGCTGGTTTCTTCCGTTGAATTCGATTTTCTGTCCACTACCTACATTAGGAGTCACAGAGCACGGATCCACTGCGAAAACAGTGCCTGGTGCAAGCAACAGGTATGCTGCGAAAGCACCAAACAATCGTTTAGAATTGATTTTCATTGTGTTTTATTATTTAGAGTTTAGAGGATAGTCCGCTGACTATCATTTTAATTCAAGTTGTATCCTCAAACAGACATTTTTTCTGTTTGGCAATTAAAGAGTTTTTACTTTGCGATGCTTACCTTTTTGTAGTACTCTCCATTTGATGTGACAGCAACTACAACGTAAACACCTGCCCTTACATTTTCTACATTCAAGACGTCTCCCTCCACATCAGAAATCGGCAATCCTGTCATACCAATCAGTCTGACTTGTTTAACGTCGTTCAAAGAGACCACTCTAATAGTGTTGTTATCGTAAACCAGTTCAAATTCAGGGACAGAGGATTCAATTTCATGAGTCGTATTTGTCGACTTGAATTTAACGAAATCAATATTCGTGTAATCATTATTGAATACCAATCTCATCGTATGCGTGCCCTCTGTCAAAGTCACCTTACCCTCTGCCAATGTATAAGTATCCCAATCATTTCTTACACTTTTGCCAGTCAAAGAGCAAGTATCCTGACCATCAAATATCAAATCAATCTTAGGAGCAGAGTTTCCATTCGCCATACTTGCCTCAACGGTATACTCATCATCATCATCAACATTTATGGTGTATTCCAACCACTCCCCTTTTTTTGTATATCCGACAGCATAACCATCAGAAGTTTCAACAATGTCTACACCATCATTTCTGTAAACCGCCCCATCATTCTTACGGTCTGAATCATAATAAGCCACGTTATAACCACCCTTATCATAATCCTCGACCTCAACAATACCAGGAATTGCGATAGTATCCTTGAACGGAGCTCTCTCTTCTGGAATAAAAGGACCATTTTCGTCTCCAATCCACATAGTGGCATAATGATAATCAATGGTTCCTTTGTCGCCTCCTGTTTCAATTGCGATCTTGCAATCATAAAGAGGGCCAGTCTTTATTCCCAGTTTTTCCCATGCTCTGAAATGTTCAGAGACGGAAATATGTCCACATTTGCGTGTGCCACCCTGACGGATAGAAAACACCTGCGTAAAATTATCAGTGTCTTTCATAACCGATGGCATGTTCATCATCGTACCTTTGTAGATGTTATATGTCGCGCCATCAATTACCGCTGAACCAATTTTAGTCGTATTCCAAGGATCAGTCATACGATTGTATGAATCATCACAAATATAGAATTCAACCAATGGGTCCTTCGACCATCCATATACACCAATCAAAGAATAGTCGTAGCTCGACCCTGTTTTCGTGTAGGAATATTCAGCATGAATATCACCATCCAAATCTTTATAAGATGGAGTATTCTCTTCCTCCTTTCCCCAAAAATACCCGACTCTAGCAATAAAATCTCCCGACTCATTCCATTCCGCCTTGAAAGCACAATCAGCATCATCATAAACTGTGACCTTGCCATTTTTACCTTTATACCATAGTTCACAGTTAAACCCATTGTCGAGAGGGTAATTATCCTTTTCTGTATAGACTGTTCCTTCACTCAACTTAGTCTTCATTTCACAAGGATCTACTGCAAATGTAGAAACCACATTTGAAACGACAAAAAAGAATGCTATTATGAGTGTTGGAATTTGTCTCATGGCTAATTAGTGCTAGTTGATTCAAATTCCAAATATAAGTGTTATGACGGGAAATTCACCGTCATAACACATTTTTTTTATCTTTTGATCATAACTTTCTTGATAAATTGTGCTTTTTCAGTAGAAATCACTGCCATATATACTCCAGCTGGTAGTGTTGCCACACTGATCACAGACTCATTTGTCGAAATGACCTTATTACCAATCATGTCAATGATCTCAACAGACTTGATTTCCTCGTCTGCCACAATTTCAATCTGTGTAGACGCTGGATTTGGCACAATTACAAGTCCATTTGCGTCAACATTGTCAACATCAGCAAGAACAACTTTTACATTGTATAACTGACACTTCTCAAAAGAATAGAATGATTGCTCAGAATAAGTGTTACCATTGTACTCAAATGGAATCTTCGCAACCTCTATTGTCTTCGATTCTACACTTGGAGCTGGCTTATAGATCTTGAAGCTTCCACACAAGTGAAGCATTGCCAAGTAGTGAACCAAACCATCGTAGTAGCGGTACTGACCAGTCATCAATTGTCCGTTCCATGCCTTCTTCAAATTGGTCTTAACCTTTTCATCATTTGCAGGGTCGTCCATCAAAGCAAAGCATCCTACAGCATTTGCACCGCACTCTCCTAGAGTGTATGACTCAGAACCGCCAGTTCCGTCCCAGTTGAAACGAGCATGAGAATAACCGTCTTTCTCGAAATGATTGATCAAACGAGTCATCATAGCATTCTGAGTCGTCTTGTCAGCACCGAACAAGTAATAGTCCATACCTACGTTCATAGCGCAACGCATTGCATCATACATGTACTTGTTTGAGTTTTCACTGAATCCTCCAGTTGTAGGCTGACCATTAAATTCAGAATAGTCTGCGAACAAACCTGATGAAGAGTGGCATGATTTCTCCAAGTGACCACGAGTTGGAGCCAAGCAGCTCTCCCATTTTTCGTTGTTGCTTTCTGACCATCTTGAGAACAATTCTACAAATGCAGGAAGGTCATAAGAAGGGTCACCGAAGTTCGAGCAGTTGTATGGTTGGAATGTGATGATCTTATAAGACTCATTAAACAATGATCCATTGCCATTCTTCCAGAATCTTGACAAACTGTATTGAGCATCCTTAAAGTAAGAAGGTTCATTCCAACGGTTTGCTGCCAAAAGCAAAGCAGTCACGAAGTACATTTCACCATCAGGTGCACAGTTGGCATCCTGAGCAGAACCGTCAGGGTTACATTTCCACTTGAAATATCCATCCCATTGTCCTGATGTATGAAGCATGTGATTCTTTGCGAACTTCCAAAGTTTGTCGAACTCTGTCTTGTGGTTTGTTTGAACACAGATCATCATACCATACGACTGACCCTCAGAACGTACATCATTGTTGTTGATATCCTTGATGTAAGCTTCATTTCCATTTTCATAGTAAACCTTGCTGTTGTCGTTTCCTTTGAAGTAGTGATTCCAAAGTTTATCTAGTTTATCCTGAATTTCCTCATCTGTTTTTCCAAGATAAGTTTTGAAAGGAGAAGGGTAAACACCAGTATAGTATGCACCTGATTTCTGTACATTTCCATCATCACATGATGGACCGAAATATGCTCCATTCTCATCAAAGAAAGCACCTCCAGTATTTGGTTGAGGATCTCCACTACCACAATCTGTACATGGTTCCTCACCACTACCACCACAATTCTCTACCTTTATAGATGATGTTTGAGCCAATACCTTACCTCTTGAGTTTGTGATTGTCAACATACCAGTACCTGCTGCTTTTGGTTTCCAATCAATAGAACCAGCCGCATTGATACCATCTTTGATTGTATATCCAGCCACACCACTGAACTCTACATAGTTGACATTACATCCAGCACCATCGTTTGTCGACTTGACAAACAATCTCATCTTGCTTGTCGATACAGGATCAAATGTAGCATTGAAATCGTGACCTACAGTTTTTCCTGTATAGGCAGTCTTCCAAGAACCACTCTCATCATACTGAACCTCAAATCCTGTAATTGTGCTATATTCAGTGCACTCATCAATCATGATGCCACCGACAGTCTGAGTTTTACCGAAGTTGAACTCAACCCACTCATCAGAACCGCTCATTGATCCCCAACGGCTGCTTCCTCCGTGGTTGCCATCATCACTTAGGATATTGTCAACTACCCAATAAGGATTGTCTGCTGTCTCACCCCACTCAGATGAAGCCTTTACACTAGATACAGAAACCTCTGTCGAGCTTGATCCTGTACCCCAATTTAGAGTGTATGTTCTGTCAGCAACGTCTCCAGTCATTGTCCAAGACACTTTGTAAGTAGAGTCTTTACAGTACTGAGTAGCAGAAGTGGATACTTGGAACTTAGGTTCTTCCACTGCAGGTTTTCCAGAACCCACAACGATCTCTCCACCGTTTGGAACAGCTTTGAAATATACATATCCATCCAAAACCTCAAACTCAAGTTCGTTGTCCCCCTGAGTTACTTTTAGATCAGACCAACCGTCCTGCATAGGGACACGTACCGACAATGGATAATCCCAGTTGCAAATTTTTGTGTCCAAATTCACAGTCAACGAATATGTCTCACTTGAAGAATCTCCTCCAGTCTTCGTGAACTTAGCATTATCACGCTCCTTTAGATACATGATAGCATCACGAGCTGTACATACCCAATAATTTTTTCTATTAGTGTCCAACCATTTTAGTGTTCCGTTGAATGCGTCCGGACTTGTAGGAGAATAACCTCCATTCATTTCATATCCTTGAATACCATGTATCAAGAATACCATCCAACCTCCATTTGCTCCAGAACATCTGCTAGTAAATCCACTCTCATCTTTTATACCCTGAGAACCACAAATGGCACAATCGAAACGAGCCAAATTAGTTGGAGACTTAGGATTAGTCTGTCCGCCACAGATACGTCCACCGATATAATAGTTAAGAGTGTTGTTTATCTCGTTACAATTCGGATAAGCAAGAGTCAAACATGGCTGACCTATTTGCTGTTCAATTGTTGATTTAGAAGAAGACAACTCGCTCTCATTACCACTATGAGAAACTGTATGGCTACCTATTTCATGACCATTTTGAGCAAAACTTTTATATGTGCCCCATGCACCATTTACCTCTCTTGTGATAACATAGAAAGTTGCCTTAAAATTGTACTTGTCCAATTGTTCAGCAGCCCACTTATGAGAATTGGTTTCCCAACCTCCATCGTCAAATGTAAATGTGATCGCCGACTTTGCCCAATCTTCCCAAGTGGCAATCTCCTGCGCCTGCGCAAAAGATATAGACGCCACCAATGCCGTTGATAAAAGTAATTTCTGTTTCATATGCTTAGCGTTTTTTTTCGTTAGTAATAATGTGTAGACGAGAGTATGACCATCGTTTACGTCTGCAATATTATCCTAAAGCTAGATAAAGCAAAATGTGATTACAATTATTTTTTGACGTTTTTTTTTCAAACATGCTCGCTAACATATAATGACTTTTTTTTCTATGTTTTTTGGCGATTTTTTACAGGTTCGTCCTATCATTCAAAAAAAAATACATAATTTTTCCGTGTCAACGTTGGAGATATTAATTTTAGTATTACCTTTGCAATATCAATTCGTCGATAAAAGTATACGATTTGTCGATAATTCAAGGCTAACACAAAAACAGACACTTTAACTAATAACTCTAAAAATTGTAGGCGTATGAAAAAAACATTTACTTCTCTTAGAAAAACAACATCTGCGATTGCCGCATTGGTTATTTCAGGAATGACATTCAACGCATCTGCCGAAAAACTTTCAGGAAACACTGCGACTGAAATTGCCGGAATGATGACCACAGGCTGGAATCTTGGAAACACATTTGATGCAACAGGAGGTAGCAGCAGAGGTTATTCTGTTGACGCAGAAACATCTTGGGGACAGCCCAAAACAACCCAAGAAATGATAACCGCAGTAAGAAAAGCTGGATTTAACACTATTCGTATTCCTGTATCTTGGGGCAAGCACACTGATTTTATGGACGACTCAGAAAACTTCACAATCAGCGAAGAATGGATGTCCCGTGTCAAGGAAGTGGTCGACTATTGTTATAATGAAGACTTGTTCGTAATCATCAACATCCATCATGACAACAACAATGGCAACATCATCTACATGCCAGAAGAGGATGAGGACAATGAACTTTTCATCAGAGGTGTATGGCATCAGATTGCAGAAGCTTTCAAAGATTACGACCAGCATCTTATTTTCGAAATCATGAACGAGCCTCGTCTGGTAGGAAAACAAAACGAATGGTGGTTTGACATAGACAAACCAACTAAAGCTATTTCAACCGCCCTTAAGATGATAAACAAGTTCAACCAAATAGGAGTAGACGAAATCCGTGGAAACGGGTCTGCTGAAAACAAAGACCGCGTCATTATGTGTCCAGGATATGCAGCCTGCTACGAAGGATGTATGTCTCCTGACTTTGAGTTGCCAACAGACGTGACACCAAACCGTCTTGCAGTATCTCTACACGCATACCGTCCTTATGAACTATGTTTGGGCAGCCTAACCACATGGCAAAATAGCTATAAAAAAGAAATTGAGGATTACTTCAAGCCTGTTTATGAAAAATTCATCGTAGGCATGGGAGTTCCTGTAATAATCGGAGAAGAGTCGTGTTCAGCCAGATTCGATGGCAGAGAATATGACAACCAGGAGGACAGACTTAATTGGGTAGAGGCTTACTACTCAGTAACTAAAAAATATGGTATGCCTGCGATCTTGTGGGACAACAATGTATTCAGGGACAACAAAGGTGAAGCCCACGGACATTTCAACCGTAAGGAATTAACATGGTACGATCAGGAGTTCATCCAGAAAATCATGGATGTGCTTGGCATCGAAAGCGTAGAAAATATCTCTATTGACTATTCATTGTCTATAGGTCCGAACCCAGCGTCGAACATCATCAATGTTTCGGCAGACAATGAGCTACAAAATATCACAATTTACTCTGCTAGCGGAACAAGAGTTATGTTCAAAGAGATTTCAGGAAACAATGCGGAAATCGGGGTCTCTATGCTAAACAGAGGAATTTACAATGCTGTCGTCAAGACAGAATTAGGAATAAACGTAATAAAGTTAATTTTGAAATAGTAGTAAGGTTTTTCATGATAATGGGCTTGGTTTCGTGAGAAGCTGAGCTCATTGCTTTTTAAATAGGGGAAGGCACCACTTAAATGTGATGCCTTCATACCAAAACAAACATCTTTGTTTATCAACCATTCTGGTTTCTGTAATAGGCAATTACATTCCCATCTATGCTTTCTATTCTGTCAGGCGACGAATTCAAACCAGGAGATTCAATGCCTTCTTTTATTAGCAGACGTGGATTCTTTTCCACTCTTGTCTCATCCCATAAACCTGCATCTATGAACGACTGCAACGTTTTTGTTCCTCCTTCCACTATTAGAGATTGTATGTTTGACTCATACAGATATTTCATCAAAGCATCCATCACCACACCATTTGAGTCGAATGGCAAAGTGGCAATTTTCACATTTGACGGATAATTGCCATTGTCTTCCTTCTCAGATACGACGATTGTCTGGGTATCCGAAGAAAAACATTTGCAGGCAATCGGCACAATTAGGTTTCTGTCAAGAATTATTCGTGTGGGATTATCACCACTCCAATGACGCACAGTAAGACTAGGATTGTCATTCAATGCTGTCTGTGTGCCGACGAGAATGCCTGATTCTTCCGCACGCATTTTATGGACATATCTCAACGTTTCCGGAGTAGATATTGATATCTGTCTTCCATTTTTCCCAGCGACAAATCCATCAGCGCTCTCTGCCCACTTCAAAATGATATAAGGACGACGCTTGGAATGGAATGTGAAAAAGCGACGGTTGAGATGCCATCCTTCGTCTGCCAACACTCCCGTCTTCACTTCTATACCTGCATCCTGCAACATCTGCACTCCCCTACCATCCACTTTAGGAAACGGATCCACATTGCATATCACGACCTTAGGAATACGGTGTTTGATGATCAGTTCTGCACAAGGAGGCGTCTTTCCCCAATGGGCACACGGTTCAAGACTTACATACATAGTACTTCGCGAAAGTTTCGATTTGTCAGCGACAGACGCCACCGCATTGACTTCAGCATGTGGTCCGCCACACTTACGATGATAACCTTCGCCTATGATTTCACCGTCGCACACGATCACTGCTCCAACCATCGGATTAGGCGCGGCATGACCTTTTCCGCATTCTGCAAGTTGGAAGCATCGCTTCATATATATTTCGTCGAGAGTCATATGTCTTTATTTTTCAATTAGAGAGGCCAAATTTTCAATATTATCGGCGACAGTAAAGAAATCCACGCCGACGTTCATAAAGCCATCTTCTGTGGCCTTTCTGAACATCTGTATCATATTGTCGTAATAGCCATAGCTGTTGTAGATCACGACCTTGCCTCCAAACAATCCAAGTTGACGCCAGGTTATGGCCTCCAATACCTCCTCAAACGTACCGTTGCTTCCAGGCAGAGCTATCGCCATATCTGCCATATCAAGCATCGTCTTCTTACGAATATGCATGTCTTCAACCACAATATGCTCCACTTTATCGTAGGCCCATCCTCGCTCCACCATAAACTGTGGGATGACACCTTTGATTGTGCCACCTGCACTCATCACTCCGTCGGCAAGAGAGCCCATCACACCACAAGCACCTCCACCATAATACACTGTGATCCCTAGTTTTGCAAGAATCACGCCTACACGGAATGCATCATCGGAATATTTGGCGGAAGAATTGGAGTTTGAACCTCCATACACGCAAACACTTTTTATCATAATAAACTTCAAATTTCAGAAACTAAAATCAAAGGCATCGAATACCCTATTCAGCATATCTCTATCGGGTATATTATCTTAGAGCCATTTAATCAGTTGGAATACAAAGATAATGCTTTTTTACCAAACAGGGGCATCACTGAACGACTCCATAACCATTCATTTATCACTTAAATAAAAAAAGGCAAACAGAGCGAACTCCGTTTGCCTTATATTTTAGCTTTCTATTCAGATTACCAAGCGAACAAAGGATAATTAGCCATCATGCTATTTACCTTCTCACGAACTGCCTTGATGTTTGCATCGCTCTCTGGATTTGAAAGAACTGTGTCGATCATCTCTACGATTTCAACCATCATATCCTCCTTAGCGCCACGAGTTGTGATAGCAGGAGTACCGAAACGAAGACCTGAAGTCTGGAATGCAGAACGAGTATCGAATGGCACCATGTTCATGTTTGTAGTGATGTCAGCAGCAACTAGAGCAGTCTCAGCCATCTTACCAGTCAATTCAGGGAACTTAGGACGAAGGTCGATCAACATTGAGTGGTTGTCTGTACCACCAGATACAACTGCGTAACCCTTATCTACGAATGCCTGAGCCATAACAGCTGCATTCTTCTTCACCTGTGCCTGATAAGTCTTGAACTCTGGCTGAAGTGCCTCACCGAAAGCGACTGCCTTAGCGGCGATAACGTGCTCAAGCGGACCACCCTGCATACCAGGGAACACTGCCGAATTCAAGATTGAAGACATCTTACGGATAACACCCTTCTTTGTAACCTTACCCCAAGGATTATCGAAATCCTTACCTAGCAAGATGATACCACCGCGTGGTCCACGAAGTGTCTTGTGTGTAGTAGATGTCACGATATGTGCATATTTCAATGGATTGTCAAGCAAACCAGCAGCGATAAGACCAGCTGGGTGAGCCATATCAATCATAAGAAGTGCGCCTACCTCGTCTGCAATCTTACGCATACGTGCGTAATCCCACTCACGTGAATAAGCAGAACCACCACCGATGATCAACTTAGGACGCTCTGCCTTTGCGATCTTCTCCATCTCATCATAATCAACACGACCTGTCTCTTTGTTCAAGAAGTAAGGAACTGGCTTGTAAATCAAACCAGATGTGTTAACCAAAGATCCGTGAGAAAGGTGACCACCGTGAGCCAAATCCAAGCCCATGAACTTGTCACCAGGGTTAAGTACAGCAAGAAGAACTGCTCCATTAGCCTGAGCTCCTGAGTGTGGCTGTACGTTAGCGTACTCAGCGCCGTAAAGCTTACAAAGACGTTCGATTGCCAAGCCTTCGCTCATGTCGACTACCTCACAACCTCCATAGTGACGGTGTCCGATGTAACCCTCGGCATATTTGTTTGTTAGATAACTTCCCATTGCCTCCATCACCTGATCACTAACGAAGTTTTCAGAAGCAATTAGCTCAATTCCCTTAAGCTGACGCTGATGCTCTTTCTCGATAATATCGAAAATCTCTGTATCTCTTACCATAACTCTTGATGATATTGTTGTAATTTTTTGCAAAGATAGAAATTCCTACGGAATATTTTTACTGAAATAGTCAAATATCGTACAAAAAGAATAGTATCCTTAAATGTTTTGACTGATTCTATAGATTTAGCAGTGCTTATTTGCCCTTTTCAAACTCGAATGGATCTTTTTATATCCATACGGTCAATAAAAAAATAAATGTACTCTCCCACAACCCTTTCATCATGAGTGAAATTTCCAAGATCAAACTGCAAATCTCCACAGTCCACAATGACAGAACATATACTCTCAATCCTCCCGTAACAACAATAAGAACATCTGCCACGTTCAAATGGTAGAATCTTCATATCTCTTTTTGTGTTAACTGAAAACATTGTTTCCCAAGAGTCATCTCCTTCTAACATATCAATTTCAACCTCACAAACCTCACCTTCGGTGAAATCACATGGATGACAAAACGCCCAATACAGTGAATCACGCAACATGAAACAGACATCTGCCTCTTTGGTTTCTTGATCTATCCAATCTATCTGTTTAATTGTCACTATATAATTCATAGTGTTTTTATAATTGCATCATCAACCACCCTAATCCTGCTATCCATGCAATCAAAAATAGCGGCACCAAAATTGTGAACTTCTTATGCTGTGTCTTATGACGGAAACATTTCATACCGGCATACGCCCCCAGTGCTCCTCCAATCACCGCAAACAGTATCAACGTCGCTTCTGGAGTACGCCATTTCGCATTTTTCGCTTTCCATTTGTCTATGCCGTAAGCGGCAAAGGCGACAACATTGATGATCGCTAAATAAATATAAAAAATACTCATTGTCATAATCAATACCAAGACGGATGATCACTTGGAGAACTGCTCTTCTCATACTTCAAATCCTGAAGCAATGATGAGTTTGCATGGATTGTGAAGTTGAACGACTGGTTATATCCGAATGGCACCAAGTTGAGGGACGCACTCCAACAGTGAAGTGATCGCGATATTCCACAAGTCGTATAACTGATTTCTTTTCTGATCACATCGTAACCTGAGCTATAATTGAAGCTCCAATTGCGAGTGAATGTGAAACTTCCTGAGAAGTTCAACATACAGGACCAATCCTGATCGTATGTCAACCTCTCCTTATTAAACTTTTTATCTCCATAAGATACAGATGCGCTGATGTTAAAGTTCCAAGGTAAAGAGAATGCTTCATATCCCTCATCGTCCTTCTTTGAATTGTCTTTCTTCTTATCTCTCAAACGTCTTGGACCTTGTTTGTCAAGCACATCTGGATCAGTATCCTCATATTCGTCGCTGCTTGTAGGCTCTCCCTTAATCTGGTCTTCTTGCTTCTGCTTCCTCTTAAATGTATTATTATTAAAATTATAGCTCATGCTTGTCGACGCATTTGTCATCCTGGCAAGACGGTGATTTTTTTCCATTTCTGTGACATTCACTCTCGTCGGGTTACCATAATCATTCAACTGGTATGTGTAAGGAGTCCAACGGCTATTGACACTGAATGTTGTGTTTCCTGGCAGTTTGAATCGAACATTAGCACTGATATCAGACCAATTCAACGAATCTGCAAACACATTATAACTTGTGCTCAACATCAAATTGTCGATCAATGATATCTTCTTATAACCAGTTGTGTCTCTGTCTGTACGGACCTTCATTTCAACATTGTTACTCAACGACAGATTAACATTACCACTCGGACCATTTGAACGTGTGCCACCGCCTCTCATTCTAGCATAGTCTATAGGCTTCACGTCGGACAAATCCATTCCCTCAACAGGACGGATATACGAGCCATAATATGGATCCCTCATTCCTGGGAACGGAGTGACCATGTGATCAAAATCAGGTCTGTATGAGAAACCAATCGTTGGCACACACATGTGTCGAATGGCCGCGATTTTCTTTCCACCCATCCACTTCAACGGTTTATAGAAGCCATACAGAGTGGTGTTCAAGTTCACACTTGCAGAAAAATCGTTTTTGAAGAACAAACCATAATGATATGCAGTATCAACCTTTGCAAGATTCTCATTCCAACTCAAATCCTGAGTTTTATGATACCATTTCTCATTATATGAGATGCTAGGGCTCAAAACAAGATATTTGAGAATATTGTATGATGCTCCAAATGATAATCTGTGAGTTGCTTCCAAATCTGTGAAGAAATCGTCAGCAGTCTGGATTTCCGAGCTCCACATCAGCTTATCCTGTTTCATCGACACGCTGTTATCAGCGCTGAAATTATAGTTGAAATATATCTTTTCATACCATTTCTTGCTTCCAACCACCACTTTTCTTTGGAAAGGATATATACGATTCATACTGACTGTCAAAGACGGGAATGTGATAGACAATGTAGAGTCACTCTGTCTTTGGTTGATCGTCAAGTTCGTCTGCAAAGAGAACACACTCTCCGGAAACTGGTATGCGTAGTTGATACTGCTGGATTTGTTGTTTTCCGCGTATGACGAAGCATTATAGTATGAACGTGTATTGTTCTTATTATAAGCAGACGTTGAATAGTTGACACTTGCGGAGAATGTGCTGAATGGATTTGCCTTAGCATCCTGCTTATGTGTCCAACGGATCTTCATATCCTTCATCTCAGTATAGTTCGGCATTCCCTTCTCTCCCGAACCTGTCACCTGATAACTAAACAATAAGTTTCCACTATGTTTGTATCGTCTGATATAACGAGATGTTCCGTTCACTCCCCATGACCCTTTCGTGTAGATATCTCCACGCACTGCCAAATCGACATAATCATTGATAGCGAAATAGTAACCGCCATTACGCAAATAAAATCCCTGACGAGAATCCTCACCGAATGTCGGCATCAAAAGACCTGACTTATAAGAACTTGAGAATGGGAAATAGGCGAATGGGATCACCACAGGAATCGGCACATCAAGCAATACGAAATAAGCCGGACCTGTAACGACACAATTCTTCGGAACAACTTTGGCCTTAGTCAAGTTGAGATAGAAATGTGGATGTTCATGATTGTCACAAGTGGTATACTTACCATCTTTCATCAAAAAAGTGTTGTCTGGATTCTTTCTTGCCTTATCACTCGTGATATATCCATCCTGCTGCTGAGTAATCACACCTCGGATCAATCCCTTGCCCGACTTGTAATTATAATCCATACTCTCACTCTCATATTCATCAGGGCCATCCTTAAATATCGGTGTCTCAACCAAAGCTCCAGTGCTGTCTATCTTTCCACGAGCTTTGACTGTGCTGTTTTCAATATCCAGACTGATATTGTCACTGTTCAGTTCAAGTGTCTGATAATTGATAGACGCCTTTCCATACAGATACGCATCGCCTCCACCTACAAAGACTATTGAATCGGATGCAGAATAAGTGATTTCACTCTCAATAGCATCTTTGCTTGGTTCAAACACAAAAGTTTTGGGATCTTTTTTCTGTTTTTTTCTCTTTTTTACAACAACAGAATCATTTTGTGCCAAAATTGTATCATTCTTCGGCAATGAGAAAGACAAAGTGTCGGCAGATAGAGTCACCTCTTTTCTGTCGATACTATCTTTTTTTACCTCCGTACTTTGTGCATAACTATTTGAATACAAAAGTATTGCAAACAACGTACAGAATATATGCTTTATCTTGTAGTGCATTACTACGCTTGTTCTTCTTACTTTTTCTTACAAATTTATTTCTTTTCGCTGACTTTCACAAATGTTTTATGAATTTGCCGACAGCGGAAAACACTCATCCGAGACCAGAACCACAAAAAAAGACCGATCAAAACATGGTCGGTCTAATTTTTTATCTTCTGAAGACATGAACATTCCCGTCTACTGCAATCATCAAAATTCTGATGAGAAATGGAAGCGAATCTTAGGGAAATCGCTCTGCGCCATCTGCAGGATATAGCCGGAATCAGCTAGGAACACATCTCTTCCCTCTTTATCCTTTGCCATATACTGGTATTTTCTCTTCTTGAATGTGTCAAGAGCCTCAGCGTCATCACTCTCAATCCAACATGCTTTATAAAGTGAGATTGGCTCCCAACGGCATTGAGCATTATATTCATGAAGTAGACGGTACTGGATCACCTCAAACTGCAACGCTCCTACCGTACCAATGATCTTGCGTCCGTTAAACTGGTTTGTAAACACCTGTGCGACACCTTCATCTGTAAGTTGCTCGATTCCCTTGTTGAGCTGCTTTGCCTTCATCGGATCGTCGTTCTCGATATATTTGAACATCTCAGGCGAGAAACTTGGCAATCCCTTAAAATGGATTGTCTCACCAGATGTAAGAGTGTCTCCGATCTTGAATGTGCCGCCACTGTCTGGCAAACCAACGATATCGCCTGGATAAGCTTCGTCGACAATATCTTTCTTCTGAGCCATGAAACAAGTAGGGCTTGAGAATTTGAAGCTCTTGCCAAGACGAACATGCTTATAATTGACGTTTCTTTCAAACTTACCTGAGCAAACCTTCACAAAAGCGATACAGCTTCTGTGGTTAGGGTCCATATTCGCATGGATTTTGAAAACGAATCCTGAGAATTTTTCTTCCTCCGGCTTCACAATTCTCTCCTCTGTCTGGATCTCTCCTGGCGACGGTGCAATCTCACAGAAACAGTCAAGCAACTCCTTGATTCCGAAGTTGTTCAACGCAGATCCGAAGAACACTGGAGCCACCTGACCTGCCTCGTATGTGCTTCTGTCAAACTCAGGATAGACACCATCCAAAAGTTCAAGATCCTCACGAAGCTGCATAGCATCCTGCTCACCTACGATATCATCAAGCTGTTTGGAATTGATATCGTCGATCGCCACATTTTCCGAAATAGTCTGTTTGCTTGGGGTATATAGGTTCAAACTGTGTTCATACAAATTGTAGACTCCCTTGAATTTATCGCCCTGGTTGATAGGCCAAGAAAGAGGGCGCACCATGATATTAAGTTCCTTTTCAAGCTCATCCATAAGGTCGAAAGGATTCTTACCGTTACGGTCCATCTTATTGACAAAGACGATAACAGGAGTGTTGCGCATACGGCAGACATTCATTAGTTTACGTGTCTGCGACTCGACACCCTTGGCACAGTCGACAACGATGATAACGCTGTCTACAGCCGTCAAAGTACGGAAAGTATCCTCCTGGAAATCCTGGTGACCTGGAGTATCAAGGATATTGATTTTGAAGCCGTTGTATTCAAATGCCATCACGGACGTAGCGACAGAGATACCACGCTGCTTTTCAATTTCCATCCAGTCAGACGTCGCTGTTTTCTTGATTTTGTTGGATTTCACGGCTCCAGCAATATGGATAGCACCACCAAAGAGCAACAGTTTTTCAGTCAGTGTAGTTTTACCAGCGTCGGGATGCGAGATTACCGCAAACGTACGTCTTCTTTTGATTTCGTCTATGAATGCCATTTGTACAAATTTCTTTTAAACGGCGCAAAATTACAAAAAAAATTTCGATTGATTATTAATCGTTAATCATTAATCGTTTCCCGACACCAACTTCGTTGGAATCGGCTACCGTTGGTGAAAACAGGAGGGCGACCACAAGGGTTCGGACATAAGCGGGCGACCACAAGGGTTCTCCCCTACAAAGGGTCGTAGACCCTTTATCTCCGACGATAGCCGATTCCAAAATGATTAATGGCGACTGACTGGATTCATTTGCAATCTGTTTCTTCCTCTTTCGAGGCGGGTTGGGCGTATTTCACTTCAAACTTTTTGTAGGCTTCTACCCATTTTAGCATTTGATCACGACTGTCGCTCACAAATTTTTCATCTTTGAGCGTGTATATTTTACCCATTCCTTTATAATCCTCCACCTTCTCGTACTCAGACATGTCCGGCAAATCAAAATCGTTGGGAAAATAGAGTATCCAGCCGGGATGAAGCGTCAATTTCTGATGCTCTTTGAGTTGCTTCCAAAAATACCATGGATAAATACCCGCATATTTAGGCTTGAAATAATCTATCAAATCATTCATCACTTTCGGTCCCCATTCAAAGAAATTCTCATCTGTCTCTGGAACTTCTATATTCATCCCATTTCTACTTGAAGGACATCCAAAGTTGCAAGTTATTTTATACTTTACATCTTTACTCTCTTTGTACATATATATATATAAATAACCAGCCCAATCAGAAGAATCTTCGGTTACAACCTTTACATCTTTGTTGTACTTTCGGACATCTTTACCTTCCTCTTTTATGAATTTTTCTGATATGGAATGTGCTAATTCTGTCTCGCAGTCGAACTTTTCAAGGTCAATAATTTTCTCTTCTTTTTTCAAATAAGAGATATACTCCCATTTTTTTAGACGCTTGCAATGCTTGGCAATGGTCAACAACACGTGCGCCACATCCCAACTTGCTTCTCCTATTGTTTTTGCACAATCGGGTAAACTAATAGTCAAATCAAAATTCCTCATTGTTGTTTAATATATTTTACTTTTATGTTAATCGGAGCAGGTTTTGCATTATCGAACAATTTTTGAATGCCTTTTGCCCCAAATTCGGTTGACACATGCCATTCGATTTCAACGTTGTAGGCACCAGTTTAATTGATTATTTTTTATCATTTACGGCAATATAGCCACTGCACGTACACTTTGACCAACATATCTGGAATATCCACCTTCAACGCCAACATAATTTCTTAAATAAAGTGCCCAACACTCATAAGGATAGCTACTAACGATATGAGAAGTATAATATTCCCCACAGCAATCTTTTTCCAAAAGTCTGATGTCTGCTCGATAACCAGCAAATGGGAAAAATATAGAATTTCCATTATACATAGAACGACCTACCATCCCAACAACTCCCTTCCCCATAAAATTTTCCACCTTCTCCCATTCGCAACTTTCTTTCAACTCAGTCATTTCGGAAATAGTTGGCATACGCCACCCATTCCCCCAATTGACCGCCGCTGCATCATCCTCAATCTCTAACATTTTTTTATTATCTATCTTTCCATATGTTTTTAATGAAGTTGGATTAGTGCAGTATTTGGTCAGATTAAACATTGTCCCCCATTTATATAACGATTCACTATAATCTTCTTTAGGAGTCACCTCACCCCATGCAAAATAGTCGCCCAATTCGTATGGTTTTAAGGCTCCAATATTACATGTGGCCCACATAATACCACTTGACAAACCAAGATCCACATAGTCATGTCCTCCTATCTGACCATCAGATATCTGAAAATTCTTTATATCAATATCATTTCCCATAGTTACTCAATTAATTCATATTGGTTCCGTTAACAAAAATAAGAGTTTTCCTCTTCTATACCATGCAAAAAAAATAGTCTATGACCGATTTTCCATCTCTATTCCTCAAAAAAAATGTAATATTTCTCTGTGAACTTTGTGTCTCTGTGGTTTTATTAAATTCTGTGTGCTCGCATTCGGCACGCACGTGAAAATGGATCAGGAACAATATCTATCGAACAAGGACTCTTAACAACCCTCATTTATGACACTCCAACTATCATTTTCTCCTATTTTTTTCGTCACTTATTATTAATCCTTATCGAGACTGATTTTATATAATTCTCTTTCTGAATTCTTTATATAAGAGCATCGCTTTCGTCTGGAATAAATTCCTTTATAAAATCCTGTTTTGGCAACGACCGCAGGCTTATTCTCTTTAAGATTCCAAATCACAAAAGGAAATGATTTCTGAGACCCCTGATTCCCAGCATTTTTTGCGTCTAATTCACCTAATATATAAATTCCATCGTCTGAAATAGCAGAAAATCTGAATGCCTCATCGACACAAATTTCCTTATCCAGATCATCTAAATCTCTATAATAAAGTCCGTAATCGCCCAAACAATCAGCATTGACGTCGTGATACTTGGAATAAAAAATCCGATCCTCTATTATACGCAAATGAGCACACAGACCTGATGAAATCTTCCGTACATTTTTCTTTCCTTCTTTCAAATCTCTTAAATCAAAAAGATGAATGAAATCCATCTCATCAGATCCGTCAACAAAATTATTAGATGCTAAACTTATTGCAAGTATATTATATTTATCTGATATTGACACGGAACCAATTGAAGTCTCTTCTACATCAAACAATTCAACCTTTTTTTTGCCATCGTAAAAGCAACACCTAAACGCAGACATGTCTTCATCGATAGGCTCTGTGAAAACAGAAATAGAATCCTCCACATACCAGAATGATTTATATGAGTCGTCAAACGTTTTGTCACTCACAATAATTCCGTTTTCTTCATCAAAATACCCTCCTTGCTTTGTTGCTGGAAAATCATTAATATATCCTGTTTCCAAAAACCAAATATTTTCAGAGAACTCTAATTTCTCATATTCGCCTACCAAATTTTGATTATCACCCAAAGAACATGAAGAAAACAACATCAAGAACAAACAGATTTTATAATTGGGCATACTTTTATAATTATGGTTGGTCTCCTTTAAGTTAAAAGAATCTTGTCCTTCTAATCCTCATCGTCTATTATAAAAACCTCTTCATTCTTGCGCTTCATATAATATTCCTCGCGCGCGAAACGTTCAAGATTGGCTTTATTTGTGCTCAATTCATCAATCTTCTTCAGACATGTCTCAATCTGCTTGTCATAAGAGTCTATCTGCTCGTTCAATTCACGGATTTTATTATAGTTTTCAAACCTATCGATATAGGTGTTTTCCATGATGAAAAAAGAGAGCACAAAGAAAATAGCGATAACCAGCAGATACTTGTTGGTAACCACCGCTTTCAATTTTTTCAATGCGACAAGACAGATTTTTTTTAGGATATCGTATTCGTTCATATCAAAATTCTTTGTTGACCACAAAATTAAAGAATTTTGTCAAATAGGAAAAAAAGGAGATAAAAAAAAAGAGACGGTGGAAATAGCTCCACCGTCTCCATATCGACCGTCAAATGTTTTTGACCTCTTTCTTACTTGACATATTTTTCGTATGCTTCCCAATTGCTCGGAATAGCCATAATATAATCTGTCACATCATCCTCTTCCAAGTCCAATGTATACCCATTTACAATCACAGCACTTACATTATATGGTTTAATCTCCTCATAATCCGCTGACACATATAGGCAACTGCTGTTACTAACATACAATAGACCATCAGATTTAACGACATTTGTCTTCTTAGCTCCAGACACTCTCTGTGTACTATTCTGATAAAGAGTAGTGACACCGCCATTGAAATCAATCGAAAGATCAGCCTGTGCGCAACGTGAACTTGCCGCAGTTGACTGGCAAATAACGACTACATTTCCAGACTCAACAGTGATAGTCTGATCCGCCTTGATTCCACATGGATAATTGTATTCACCATTCTCTTCGTAAGCCTTTCCTGCCAACACGATCAAAATGTCTCCGCCATCAACTTTTATAGCACCGTCAGCTTTCAATCCTCTTGCTCCGTCGCCAGACAATTGGATATCCAGATTACCTCCATTAACATTTATGTTAGCATTATTCTCCTGACCTTCCTCAAAAGTACAACGGATACCTCTCGCGTCGACAGCATCTGATTTAACGGTAAGTGAACCGCCATTGATTTCAGCATAGCCCTCTCCCACATCAACACCATCAGCATTACAATTGACATTTACTTCTCCACCTGACTGTAAATAGTAGTCGTTGACGTGGATACCGTCAGATGCAGCATTGATAGTGAGCTTTCCGTTTTTCACCTCTACATAGTCACTACTCTGAATACCATGGCCGACAACACTTGTGATATTAAGAGATCCATCGCCCTTGAATTCAAACTGTCCACGTCCACGCATTGTTGCTCCTACAGTATCATTATCACTGTTTTTCAACGAGTTTTCTCCAATCAAACGGACATCAGTATTCTTCTTTGTAAGAACATAGATAGGAGGATTAACTCCCGTACTAGTAAGATCAAGTCCGTTCAATTCAAATTCCGACTTATATTTAGAAGAGAAAATGACATTTCCATTACTGCTTTTACCAGAAAACTTATATGTTATCTCTCTTCCGATGAATTCTGAGTTGATTTCAACTGTTGTACCAGTCACCTTGACATCAACGCTATCAAATGGATTGGAAACCGACACCTTGTCCCCATCAAATAGCACCGAAACAGAATGTTTCAAGACAATGCTGTCCACTTTTGATGTCTCAAAATCCTTATCTCCATATGAGAACTTATCACCACTGAATTTTATCTTTGAGTCAGGATTCATAATGCGGACACTCACATCCGAGCCCTGATACACAGACATCTCTGTATCTGCTAATGCGGCCATCGAGCAAAACATTGCAGATGCAAAAAGTATATTTTTTCTAATCATATCTTACAAAGTTTTACCGTTTTACCATCAACCTTCACAATATACACTCCCTGACGAAGGTTGCTAATATTGATCACCGAACCATTTTCAACAGATGTCTTCATCACACGCACTCCGCTGATAGAAAAAATCTCCACTGTCTGTCTGCCTTCAAATCCAGAGATAAAAATTTCTGAAGACGCTGGGTTAGGATACAATGTGATAGACTGAGAATCTGATGAAAGATCATTAACAGCTGTTACATCCTTGACTAATAGTTTTGAGATATTTCCCAAACTTAAGACTTTAGCCTCTGACTTATCATTTTCTTTAATCACAAGTGTCTTCTCTTCAAAAGACAACTCACCGCTCTCTTCAATCCTATAGACGTGAGACTTTGAGTCAAACTCAACGACAGTCAGTTCCGTCTTCAAATCGGCAAAAGCACCCTGACAAAGAATAGCCGCCATGAAAGCTACAACTGCTCTTTTCATTTTATGCTTATTCATATATAAATGTGTTTTTATTTCATCAATGATTAATCATTATGCGACGAAAATACAAAAAATATAGGAATAAGTGCTAACAAAATCGAAATTATTGAAATTTAGTCACAAAAGACAACAAATAATATATAATTCGTAATGCGTAATTCGTAATTGTTGGGATATACATCTCCGTACCGGCAATCCCTTGTGGTCAACAAAACTCAGGCATTAATTCTTAATAATTTTTAATTCTTAATTCTCAAAATCTCCCCATAAATCTATTATGCAACACATATTTCACCATATTTCCCATTTTATAACATTTTTTAAATTTTGAGATGATGTAAAAACCGAAGAGTTATCTTACATTTGCACAAACTAAAAATTTTGAAGGATATGAAAAGCATGCGTTTTATCGAGATTTTGTTCTCACTTTTGTTCCTTCTCTTTTCAGTCTCAGCCACAGCGCAGAGATCAAGAGGAGGCGGTAGCAGCAGTGGCAGTTCATCTAGCTACAGCGGTGGACGCTCATCATCAGGATCTAGCTACAGCGGTGGAAGTTCATCAAGTTCAAGCCACAGCAGTGGACGTTCCTATTCTAGTGGAGGATCTTCAAATCATTCATTCAGCTCGCCATCTGCTGGTTCATCAAGATCATACAGCAGCACACCAAGCCGATCATACAACAGTTCGTCAAGTTCGACAGGTGTCCGCAGCCGTTCATACTCATCATCTCGTCCGACGTCTTCACGTTCGACAGTCCGCACAGCAGCTGCTCCATCAACACAGAAAGCAGCTTCTGCAACACGTTCACGCAACGAAGTTACGGCACGTCCAGTACGCACTACTGGTCCACGTGTACATGCGACATCTCGCAGACCAGAGGTTTCTCACGCACATAACTCAGCCAGTGTTTCAAGAGTCGGTTCTTCAAGAATCGCCCGTACGACACACAGAAATGAGAACAGAAACCGCATAACAAAACGTCATGGGCATGTATACCATTCACACATAGGTTATCACTATCATCCATTCTACTATGGAAACTGCAGATACTATGTGCATTGCGGAAGATATTACCGCTGGGATCCATACTGGGGTTATGAGTGGGTGGCTTACCCTTACGGATGGTACTTCTCTACCCTTCCTTACCGTTGCTTCCCTGTGTACGTCGGCAATGTGACTTACTATTACGGCCAAGGCACATGGTTCGCACCTAAAAATGATGGATACGAAGTTGTCGAAACTCCAATCGCAGACGACGAGGCTCTAAATGTGGCTGAGTTGCCATACGAGTGTTCTGCTGTCGTAGTGAATGGAAAGACTTACTACGTGGGTGAAGGAACATGGTTTGTAGCAACAGACAATGGATACCAAGTTGTTGACGCTCCTACAGAAGGTGCTACTATAATTGAGGAATTACCAGAAGACAACAAGAAAATCGAAGTTGCCAATCAGGATTTCTTCTTCGCCGACAATAAATGGTATATGCCAGTAGAAGGTGGATACATGCTTATCGATGAGCCTGTTGCCATCCAGAAGGAAACAAAGGCAGAGGAAAAAGCAACAGCTACCGAGACAAAAGCTGACACTACTTCTACATCAAGTGAAGCCAGTGCCGTGCCTGCAACAAGAGGTATAGAGTCTGCTTCTAAGGTCGTTTTGCCTGCTGACGCTAAAGAGGTGGAAATCAGTGGAAAGAAATACTATTTCGCCAACAGCACATGGTACGACAAGACAGCAAATGGTGATTATGTCATCGTTGAGTCTCCTTTGAAGTAATTTATTCCTACAAATAATCAAAGAAGGGGAATTACTAATTCCCCTTCTTTTTGCTTTTCAAAATTAGCGGCGACGTGAATGCGACACGTCTACAGATTTAGTCACTCAGCTATATGCTGTGCACAACATTTTCAAAAACGGAACTATCATGAGCAAGATGAAACTCATATTATCAATGATTTTAACTTTTCTTTCTTTGTCTATTATGGGAAACAACAAAGCATCAAAATTCGACTACTCTTCTAAATGGAGTGAGATAGACAAACTTATGGACAAACCTTTGCTCAAAGATGCCCAAAAGAAAGTTGACGAGATACGTGCGACAGCAAAAAAGGAGAATGACGAACTGAACCTCCTGAAATGTGAGATCTATGATTTCGCAATCGATTTGGGATGCGAATATGACATATCCGCAGGAGAAAAATCAACAATCAACGACGAGGTAAGTGATTATAATTCCAACGTCTTGCCTATACATAGATTAAGAACCAAACCACGCATCACCAACCGTGAAGAGGGAGAGGATATCATAATCAACCACTACAAAAAGGCATCAGAACTGAAGGATGCTTTCAAATCACCAGTGGAGAAAGCCTGCTGTGAACTGTTCATGGCAAAGATGGTTAAGGATTTCATTGATGTGATGGGAAGATACCCAGGTGCGGTCTCAACTGTCAAAAATGAGTCCGGCAAACAGTTTACTGCTGAAGATTTCCGTGAGATGTCGTTTGAGAACCTACGTGATGTCGTACGCACCCACGTCGACAACGTCGTGAAAAACAAAGAGACTCTTCTATCCTCATCATCAGAGAAATACTACTCTCTGTTTGTCAAAAATGACGCAATCACAGATGAATACAAAGAGGTCCATCCATCTGTTTTTGATGCGATGCTCCCGTCGCTGATATCTTTTTATTTCAACGACTTATCAGATATTGAATTTATCAGATCCATCTTTCTGCCGATTATCCGTGTGCCGAAAGAGCTTCTGAAAAAAGATTTTCTAAACTCAGTGTTCGCCGATGTGATAAACTATCACAACAGCAAAAAGGAATATTCCGCAGCTCTATCCGCAGAACTTTCCCGTCTGCAATCATTATCTATCCATTGGAGCAAAACGCAGAACAAGGAAAATCTAGAGGTTTTAGATGATCTCATCAAACAATACGACGGAAAGACTTCGTACATTGTAAACGCTGTTGTGAAAAAGCAGGAGATAATGTGTCTTGCTTTGGAGAGACTAAACTCAGGCTATAATTCGCCTGATGATCTGAAAGATATCGAATCATTTCCGACTCTGATCATAAATGAGGCAGAAAAATACAAAAAGGAATATCCTAAACACCCAGGAACAAAAGAGCTGGACAAGAATATCAATTGGCTCAAAAATGTGGAGGTCCACGGATCCGCTAAAAGAGCATGTTTCGGCAAAGGCAAAGATGTGGAGATCAATGTCAGCTATGCCAACACTGACTTGCTTTATGCAGAAATCTATCGTGTTGAGATGACTCCTATAGAAATAGAAAAGAACAAAGACAGAGAAGAATCGGTAAAAACAAAACTTATAGCAAAGAAAGAATTCAAACTATCTCCGTCTAACTACATATTCAAGAAAGATACCGTCATAAATATCGGCAACGACCTTGACTACGGAAAATATTTGATTTATTTCAGCAACAAGAAAAACGAGATCAACAAAGACAACTATATAACAATCAATATATCTGACCTTTCTTTATTTGACGTCACTACTGTAGGAGACAAGAGGGCTATATTCGTGGTGGACGGAGAGACTGGACATCCTGCAAAAGGAGCGGCTGTCGAAAGATACCTTGTCCACGACTACGAATATAATCTGAAAGAGACTCAGAAATCATCCGCAGACGGCAAAGTGACATTCACTCTGTCTGACAATCACAATCATGAGATCCACGCGCAAAAAGGCGAGGATATATACACACAATGGATGAGTATTTATAAAAATGATTCTGTAGTAGAAAAAGAGAACCACTCAATGTCAGTATTGACAGACAGAAACATTTACCGTCCGGGCCAAACAATAGAAGGCAAAGTAGTGTTGACATATCTAAGCAAAAATGAAGAGCACGTAGTTGAAAACAAAAAGATCAAACTGATTTTCAAAGACGCGAATTACGAAAAAATCGAAGAAAAAGAGGTCATCACAAACGGATTCGGTTCGGCAGCATTCAAATTCAACATTCCTACAGACCGACTGAACGGAAGTTTCTGTATCAATGCACTCTGTAAAGACGACAAAAACAATAGAATATACGAAACCCATCGAATAACCGTTGAGTCGTACAAATTGCCAGTGGCAGAAGCCAAGATCAAGGTGAGAGACGGAAGTTCGATAATGTATGGCAGCAAACTTGAATTTGAAGGCGAAATCAAAACATTCTCAGGAGAAGCAGTCGGTGGAGCGACAGTCAAATACCGCATTGAAAATGTGAAAACTGGTTATTCAGACACAAGAAAAGTATTGTTTTCTGGAGAAGCCAAATGTGGAGACGACGGCAAGTTCACAATTGTGACAGATTCCGCCATCACAAAAGATGTCACAAAAGCAGTTGAAATCACCGTCGACGCTGTTTTGCCAAGTGGAGAGACTGTGTCAGCAAAACATCACGTGGATTTAGCAGAGCTATCTGTGAAAGGAGTCTTATGTAATTTCATCAACTATAATATAGAAAAGCATTCACCACTAGCGTTCTGTTTCGACATTCTAAACGCTGCGAAATACAACAGTGATGCAGAAGTGATGCTCACCATCACCACGAAAGGAGACAAAGACAAAAATATTTCAAGCCAGACTTTGATTTCCAAGAAGATCAAAGGCAAAGGATCTATGACAGAGGAGTCTATGGATCTGTCATCACTTGCCCCAGCATCCTACGAGCTACATCTGGAAACATTGTCGGGAGAGGTGATCGACTGGCAAGAATTCTTATTATACGACAAGACATCGTCGAAATTGCCAGAAGGATTTGAATCAAAACTTTGGATTCCATGTCTTGACGGAAGAAGCCTAGAGTGTTCAAAAGAAAAAGACGCTGAGATTCTGATCGGATCCTCTGAAAAAGACGCTGCTGTATTAGCTATTGTCAGAAGTGAAGATGGAAAACTCCTGCATGACGAATGGATTAAGATCAATAATGAGCAGAAGATCTACAAAGTGCCATTCAACAAATACTTCGCCAACAGCAATCTGAACATGGTGTCTGTGGAATTCGTCACTGTCAGACAACATGAACTAATAAAAGAGCACAGCAATGTGAACATAGAAAGGAAAGTGACGAAAGAGGAACAAAAGATCGAGATTTTAGAGATTGTCCGCAATATCGTGCCAGGTGAAAAACAGAAAGTGAAGATGAGAGTCAAACCGACAAACAGCAACTATGAAGTAGCAGCAGTCATGGTAGACGCAAGTCTGCGAGGCATGTTGCCATCATGGAGCACGCTAAACCACTACTCTATCTATTATCCAGAATACAAAACCGAATCACGCTACAACTACTTGCGTCCTTTCGGCATTCGCAAAGGCGTTCATATGGGTTCATACCAAGGATTGCCAAGCATCAAATTTTTATGGGACAACATCAATATGCCAAATGTCAACTTCTTGTATGCATATACAAATGCCGTCCTCCCTATGGCAACAAATGGTGCTGTTGCTAGGGTAAAAGCATCACCAAAAATGCTGAGAAGTATGGACATGGCGGATAACGCAATAGAAGAGAGTGCAATAAAAGTATCCGACTCAGTTGAAAATGAAGCAATTGGTCTTGACGAAGCTGATGATACCACCAAAGACAAATTCGCAGATGTAAGAGTCCGCAATAATTTTGTGGAGACGGCATTCTTCTATCCTCAGTTGGAGACGAAAGCAGATGGCAGTGTGGAGTTTGAATACACAGCACCAGATGCGTTGACTTCGTGGAAAATGATACTGTTCGCACACGACAAAAAAGTCAACAGTTGTATCACAAGCGACGAATTGCAGACAAAGATGCCATTCGCAATCAAAGCAAGTCTGCCAAGATTCGTCAGAAAAGGAGACAAGTGCACATTCGCCACTACCATCACAAACAATGAAAAGGAGGAGACTAATCATGGAATGAAAACATCATGGACAAAACTGATGGAAGGAGAGGTCTCGATAATCATCAAAGACGTCGCCACAGAGAAAGTTCTTTTGCATCAGACCCGCCCATTCCAAGTCGCAGGACAGACATCCAAAGTTGAAGAGTGGAGCTTTGATGTGCCAGCAGGAGTAGCGGCGATAGAAGTCAAGATGGTAGGCAAAAGCGGAACATTCTCCGACGGTGAGGTGCACCAGTTGCCAGTGTTGGCAGACGGCACACACGTTGTGAAGAGCAAATCAGTGCATGTGAGAGGCGGAGAAAAGAAAGATTTCTCAATTCCATACAATGAGAAAGAGATGAAAGATGCCGAACTCACTGTGGAATATACAGACAACGCTGTATGGCAGGCTCTCATGGCTTTGCCATCAGTGAAAGATGCCAAATATGATTGTGCGACGGAATTGATCACAACCATTTATGTCAACCAGATGGCACAACGCATAGCCAACAGTTATCCGGAGATACCGAGTGTGGTGGAGGAATGGAAAAAAGAAGGCATCCACGCAACGTCGCCACTTGAACAAAACCAGGAGCTGAAAAACGTGTTGATGCAGCAGACTCCTTGGATGTGTGAGGCTAAAGACGAAAGTGAGCAGAGAGCAAAGATTGTGGAACTTTACGACAAAGACAGAATTGCCAAAGCCAACAATGATGCGATCAGCAAACTGCAGAAGTTGCAGAACACAGACGGAGGATTCGCATGGTTCCCAGGGTTCAAGCCAAGCGAATATGTGACAGTTTATGTAGCCAAATATTTGGTGGATATGCGTGAATACGGAGTATTGCCAAAGAAGTGCGAGAAGATGCTGAAAGATGCGGTGAAATACATCGACAAAGCATTAGCGGAAGCATATAAGAATGAGATCGAGAAAAAATGGAACGCAGACAGAGAATGGATATTTGACATATTCAAGATGAGGATATCATACGACAAGAATCTCGACAACAACACCAAAAAGATTCTCGATTACTACGTCGGCAAGGCCCATAAAGAGATCAAAGAGATGACACTCTACGGAAAAGCTTCATTCGCTATCGTCCTGAATATGAAGGGCGACGTGAAAGAAGCCAAATCAATAGTGGAATCATTACGTCAGAGCGCTACTGAGACAGAGGAGCTCGGCATGTACTGGAAAGAGAACCAAAACAGCTGGGGACGCTACGGAAACTCCATCAGCACCCACGCAATGTTGACAAAAGCATTCCAAAAGACAGGATGTGATGCCAAAGAGTTGGCAGACCTACGTTTCCATCTCATCACAAAGAAAGAGACGACACAGTGGAGCAACACACAAGGTACACTAGCCGCCATCGACGCACTCGTAGGTGACGGAAAAGCGACGTCTGATTTGAGAAAGAGCGGAAACCGTACCGTCGCAACGATAAAGATCGGGGGCAAGCTGATCGACGAGAAGCGATTGTCAGGCGACGGATATGTGAAGATCAATTACGGCAAAGAAAAATTCACTCCTGAATTGTGCAACAACATCCATATCGAACAGCCAGCCGGGCAAGAAGGTATCGGCGGAATCTACGTCGCTTACGACGCCCCATATTCCGAGATAACAAGCGGAAAGAGTGGCATAGAAGTGAAAAAGAAGATGTATAAAGTGGTGATCGCCAACGACGGAGACGACAATAAAGAGATGCTCCAGGAGATCAAAGATGGAGAAAAACTGAAGAAGGGAGACAAAGTGAAGATCGTGATGACATTGAGAAGCGACAGAGACATCGACTTTGTACAGGTACTTGATCTGCGTGCCGCATGTCTTGAGCCTGCCAGAAAGCGTCCTGGTATGGAATGGGCCGACGGAAGATTCTACTACCAGAGCATCACAGACAGCGAATACAGCATGTTCTTCGACCACATCAGCAAAGGCACACGAGTGTTTGAATACACATTGCATGTGACACAGAGCGGAGAATACACACAAGGCATAACAAAAGTGATTCCACACTACTGTCCAGCATTCAGTGCTAATTCTGAGGGAGGAAAAATAGTAGTGGAATAAATAAAATGCTAAATTAAAAATGCTAAATGCTAAATGAAATGCTGAGGATTGTTAAGGACGGAACGTCCTAACCCCTTTCCACATGCGAGCCGTAGGCATGCACATAAAATTTATAAAACCACAGAGGAACAAAGTTCACAGAGAAAAGCTAAGCCTTTTCTGACGAACTCACATTAAATTATATATGCTCGCCTACGGCTCGCATCGGTGGAGAGGTTAGGGTGTTCCGCCCTTAATAAACCTCATACTATTATAGCCAATACTTTATTAATTTAAACAGCCTCCAATTTATTTCGCATTCCGCATTTATAATTTCTAATTTAAATTTACTATCTTTGCAATTATGTTGTACACACTAATAAAAGGCATGTTGATCGGCGTTGTAGTATCGGCCCCAGTCGGACCGATAGGCGTTTTATGTCTTCAGCGTACACTTAACAGAGGGAAAGCCCACGGATTTGCCACAGGATTCGGAGCGATGCTGTCGGATATGATCTACGCATTGATAGCCGGATTCAGTATGTCGATGGTGATTGGGTTCATTGAAGACCACAAATTCGCACTCGAAATCATCGGCAGCATCGTAGTGTTCTGTTTTGGATTACACACATATAGAGACAATCCCGTCGCCAAACTGAAAAACATGGAGACGAAGAAAGGCAGTGTGATACAGGATTTTCTATCGTCGTTCGGACTTACGATCACAAATCCATTAGTGGTGTTCCTGTTTATCGGAGTATTCTCAAGATTCTCATTCCTCACTAGCGACGTGGATATGGTACAGAATGTGCTTAGCATTGCATCCATATTGGCCGGAGCGTTGGCATGGTGGCTGTTAATTGTAAATATAGCGGACATTTTCCGCAGCCGATTCAATCTGCGTGGACTTGTGATTTTGAACAAGTTGACAGGATCTATACTTATGATACTTTCTGCCTGCACACTTATTTATACAATTATTTCACAAATTGTCTTATAATTTTGGATGCAAACATAGCAAATACTATCTTTGCCAAAAATATCGCCCATTAAACATTGACTACCTTGAGTTTGAAATACAGAGTTATCAAAGTGATTCTTTGAGACATATTATGAAATTTGATGAGAAAAAGAAAATCTTTCATAGTGGGTTAGTGGAGAAATGGGAAAATCTATAAAAAAACTAGAAAAAAAATGACATATGAAAAGTAATGTTTTTATTAAATGGTTAGCTTCTTTATCTATGTTATCGCTAGGAGCTAATGCCGCGATTAATGCCCAGACGGCACCTATGGGTATGGTTCTGGTTGCAGGAACAGACTTCTCTGCTCCTGGATATGAGAATAGCACATACGTAGGAATTGAAGAAACGACTCAGGAAGGTCTTTTCGACGGTGTTTTTTCAACCAATGTCATTCACATTGATAACGATACTGCAGCAAATGGTGTGGCATGGGATCCCAAAACAGGAGCCTCTAATTTTCACGATTCTCCTCATTATGCGGTGACTAACAATCCTGTCAAGTTGGATTCTGCCGCATATATGGATATGGGAGAAGAAAATTGGTATCTGGTTTTCTCTACTCCAGATGAGTCATCAAAAAAGAATCCATTATTCAAATATTCAGCAAAAGGATTCTAGGCTGGATCTCCTGTCAGTGTGGCAATCAAATTATGTAGGTTGATCAATTCTGATGGTAAAATTGTAGGTCAAAAAGCACTTAATGATGGCATATGCACATATGAACCTTTACAATGTAAGGTTCGTGTCAATTATGATTTTATGTCACAAAACATTCATAAAGACAAGGACTTGTTTATCGATAAAACAGGAGGATGTCAAGAGGTTACGGTATCAGCTGTGGCTTCTGCCAGCGGTGAGGTTATTGTTGATTTTATACCTCAGTTTTCTTCTTCTTGTTGCGCGTATTTTATCGACTACATATATATATATGGTTCAGTCGAACCTAAAGTAATAGCACCAGAATCGGAAGTGTGTGCAGGAGGAGAACTATTAAAGTTATCTTTGGACCATGTCTACAAAGATGTCAAATATCAGTGGTATAAAAACGATAACGCCATTTCAGGAGCAACAGAGCCTTTTTATTCCCATGAGTCTGGAAATAGAACTGGCACAAAAACAACTTATTATTGCGAAATCATCACAAGTAGTGGAGCTAAAATAAAATCTAATCAGTTTACTGTAACGGATATTGAGTGTTGTTCTGATGAAAAAGGTAATCCAGTGTCTCGTAAATTGATATGGCAGGAGGATTTTGGAACAGCGACTTCTCCGACCGACTATTGGACATGGGATTATTCTATTATCTCCGCACCTAAAAAGGTAAAGCATACGGATGGTGTCAATTGGCAGCATTCATTACCTGCAGAAGTGGAGCCTCAAGGAGCTGAATATCATTATGTGAAAAATAATGATGATGGTAGATGTGAAGATGGAGATCATTTTATTGAAGGCCGTTATACGGTTGCTGGTAATGTGACTTCGTATGGTTCATCTGAAGGTACTCGTATGGGATATGTCGCTTATTTTGGAAATGGGAGAACTCCTAACGAAAATAAATTAGCCTTTGCCCCCGATCATACATATGGAGAAGATAATAGCAATGGATACGGATGCATGCTATTTTTGAATATTGGTGCAGAGGCCCATTCTATTATTTATAGCCGTAAGATTGAAGGTTTGTGTGATAGAAATATCACTGTGCAATGTCATATAAATAATTTCTCTGCGGGTTCGGAACCTGTAAGTATTTATATAAGATTGACAGATCCACTGACTGGTAATACTGTAAAGTCAGAAGCTGTAAAGAGATATGCAATGGAATCATCTGGATTGGCATGGGGTAGACCGCAAGCCTCAATTCAATTGACAGGAACAGAGTTGTTGCTTGAAATTATATCTGAAAATGGTAATGCTCCAGGGCAGACAAATGGTGACAAAACCTCTCCAAATAATGATGGCAACGATTTGATCCTGGATGATATCCAGATATGGACATGTGCTAGCCCTAATGTAAATCTGTATTTTGATTTGCCTTCTTATTTAAAGGACACAAAATCATGTGATGGAAATGATGAGAATGGTGACGCAATAAAGCTTTATGTAAAGGAGACTCAGATGATAAAGGCTTTGGGTGCTGATGCTTATTATCTATATCAATATACAGTTGGTGATCCAGAAGATTTGTCTACATGGGTGACACTAGGTTCTGCTCCTACTAAAGATATCATTTGGGAGGACATAGAGGAAGCTGTAGAAGCAGCAAATCTTTCAAATAAGGATAAGGTTTATTTCCGAGTCGTGATGGGTTCAGAAATTGTTTTGGCTTCTATCGATCAAGTGTTTTATCCAAACGACCCATGTGGATCTTATTCAGTATCAACACCTATCTTGTTGAATATAGAATGTCCTACATGTACAGAGCCAGCTAGTAAGATCAAAATCAAATCGGATAAGAAAGCGACAGACAAGAAGAATAAGAAGGATGTGATAGATTTGTGTTATGGAGAAAGTGTAACTCTTTCTCAGACAGCAGATATCACACCAGATAAAGCAGACTGGGCTCTTGATTTCAAAGGTTTCGCCATCAAGTGGTTTGAATCAGAGAAACCAGGTTCTATGCTTGGAGCAAAGTCGATACTAAATGGTACGATTGACCCTAAGATTGTTGAGTATGATGATGTAGCTCTTGGCGGTACAGAAATGCCAATAGTGCTTTATGCAGTAGATGCAATGTATCCTGATGGTACATGCAAGACTGCCGATACAATCTATATCAGATTTAATGAAACTCCTGACGCAGAGTTCAGAAATCCAAATACAGAGTTCTGTGAGGGAGAAGGCAGTGGTCTAATAGACATGACTTTGAATAAAGGAACAGCGTCTGACTACACAATACGCTGGTGGAACGGAGCAGACACATTAGCAACCTATCTTGGAGGTGACAAAGATGCGAAGTTCTTTGAAAACTTGAAGTCGGAAGAAAGTGGAATATTTACATACCAGTTGGTTGACAACAGAACCGGATGTGCTGGTGATTTTCACTATTTCGAGGTTATTGTCAATGCCTCTCCTGATGCACCAAAGGATGAAAATATCCAGTATACAATCAATGGCGACAGCAGTTATATCCTAACAACGGAGAAGTTTGCCCAGACTCTTGACGCTTCATATAATTTGGTATGGTTCCTGTCGGAAACAGAGCCAAATTCGAAGGGATGTAAGTCAGTGGTAATTGACAGATCTGTAGCGACAACGACACCTTATGTATTCTATATAGCCTACAAGGATGGTGACTGCTACAGCAAGAGAGCCAAAGTGGAAGTAATAGTCTCTCCGCTTGACAATATCGAATCTATTGCCGCAGCCAACGACGACGAGATAGTCAACGTCTACACTGTCTCAGGAGCATTGGTAAAAGCCAACGTCAAGAAATCAGAAGCATTGAAAGGATTGACAAATGGATCTTACCTCGTAGGCGACCAAAAAGTAATTGTCAAGTAGAGACGCACGGACGTGCGTGTCATTCCAAAATGAATTCACGTGCGTGTCATTCCAAAATGAATTCACGTGCGTGTCATTCCAAAATGAATTCACGTGCGTGTCATTGCAAAATGAATTCACGGACGTGCGTGTCATTCCAAAATGAATTCACGGACGTGTCTTCATGAATTGGATTCATTCGTCTTTATAAAATAAATTCGTACATGTCATTGCAAAATGAATTCGTACGTCTTCATACAAGAAGATTCTATACGTTCTTGGACGTAAGTTAAATTTACGATACGGGCTATTCCACAAATGCGTGGAATGGTCCGTATTTTTTTACATTCCTTTTAGAACAATCCAAAACAACAAATAGTCATATAGGACAACAAATATCTGTATATGCTCTGTCAAAAACAACGTAATTTTTGCAGTTGGATTAAAAAAACATATCTTTGTGGCAAAGACTATTTCACGCAGATATGATCTCATACATTTGGCTTGTCATCACAATGTTTTTTGGATTACCCAACACTTTCACAAGTGTCTGGCAAGAAGACATTGCTGTGAATGAGACAGCGGAAGAAAGCATAGTCAAACCGTGTGAAGAAGATCATGGCATGTTGTTTGATGGAGAACAATTGCCATACAGTCTGTTATTAAATGCTCCAGACACCCAACGTCTAGGCAGTTCACGCCCTACCCGTCCACATACTTTAGGAGGAGGGAAAACCGGAAAATTCGCCAACTATTGGGAGACAACAGGCTCCTGTTGCTTTTTTTATTTTCTTTGTTTATTCTTTATTTGTGCATGCAGATTTGTACAAAGAAGAATTGCGTCTCCACGATTCTACTATGTCATTGCGTTGAGACGCATTCTTTGCTAGGTGACATTTCCCTATTTAAGAATCTGTTTGTTTTTTCATAGTCTGATTCTTCTGTTGAAACATGAGGATTACAAAGGACGGGACATCATGGTTCTCTCTTCTTTGCAAGCCCCACAGTGTGGATTTTGACAACAAAAAAACTTGTAACAGATTTGTAAGAGAAAGAGGAATACTATTAAAACCAATCAAAGAAACAATCAAAATGGCAAATATTAAAAGTTTGCAGATGTGGGAAAACATCTGTAGTGACAATCGTATCAATGTATGCAAGTCGTTCTTCGGCTTGTTGAGCACAGTAAAATATGCACCGACAGGAAGTGTCATAGAAGCCAAAAGGGTAAAATTAAGTATCCCAGACGGACAACGTTTGCACCGTATTTTGCAAGCGACTCGTGACAATCTATCAAAGGTCGCAGAAAACTTCCGTATCAATGACACTCCTAATGGCAATTATATGTTGGAGGCCTGTGTTTCGCAGGACGCGTCGTATGCAGTAATGCATTTATTGCAATATAAGCAATCAGATTACGAATACAAGCCCGTCTCAGATGTCATAATCTATGAGGGGGAAGACGCGAAGATCATTAATCAGTTATTCTAAACAAGCAGTCCGCCGTCGGACAATACGTGGCGGCGGGCTTTTAATCTCGTCTCTTTAATTCTAATTACTATTTACTATGACTTTGACACCAGAGAATATTGTTTTTATAGGAGCCATACTCGTCTTTGCAAGTATTTTCATCAGCAAATGGGGATATCGTTTTGGCATCCCCACTCTCCTACTCTTTCTTTTCACAGGCATGCTTTTCGGTGTTGACGGACTAGGATTGGAATTTGACAGCCATGAGAACGCCCAGTTAATCGGAATGCTCTCACTCAGTGTCATCTTGTTCTCAGGAGGAATGGACACTAAGTTCCATGACATAAAACCGATATTATCACAGGGGCTCGTGCTTTCCACAATTGGAGTCATGCTGACGACGGGAATAACAGGTTTGTTCATATATCTAATGTCAGAATGGACAAGTCTCAGCATCGGATTGTCATTGCCACTTTCCATGTTGTTGGCAGCCACTGTATCGTCAACAGATTCCGCATCTGTTTTTAATCTTTTACGTTCGCAACGTATTGGGCTGAAATATAATCTACGACCCACACTTGAGTTGGAGAGTGGATCAAACGACCCGATGGCATATGTTCTCACAATCGCTTTAGTACAGGCAATCATATCAGCGGATCAGTTTTCCGGATGGGGATTAGCTTTGGAAATCTTGATTCAACTAGTGGTTGGAGGATTATTGGGCTACATACTCGGACATGCCTCTGTTTGGATTGTGAACCATATCAACCTGCCAAATTCATCACTCTACTCCGTATTGGTGTTGAGCATGATCTTCATAATATTCACCCTTACAGACCAGTTGAAAGGCAATGGATATCTGGCTGTATATGTGGCAGGACTTGTAGCAGGAAACAACAGACTGTTATACAAAAAGGAGATGAACGCATTCATGCAAGGAGTCACATGGCTTTTGCAGATCGTAATGTTTATCACTCTTGGACTGCTTGTCAATCCGCATGAGATGTGGAGTGTTCTGCCAGTCGCCATTGCAATCGGACTATTTATGATGTTCGTATCGCGTCCTGCGGCAATTTTTATTTGTCTAGCCCCATTCAACATACCTGCAAAAGCAAAACTATTTTTGTCGTGGGTCGGGCTTCGTGGAGCAGTGCCTATAATCTTTGCGACATATCCAGTGATCGCAGGAATTGAAAACGCATATTTCCTTTTCAATGTTGTATTTGTCATCACTCTCCTATCTCTATTGCTGCAAGGAACCACGATTACAGCATGTGCCCACTGGTTGGGATTATCCACCGTCGAACCTAAAGACGGGAATGATTTTGGCATTGAGCTTCCAGAAAAATTAGAGTCGCAACTCTCAGAAATGATAATGACAGAGGATGACTTCACTAATGGCAATCGTCTCTCTGACATGAAATTTCCAGAAGGTATGCTTGTGATGATGGTGAAGCGAGGCGATAGTTTCATTGTGCCAAATGGCAAACTGGAGTTGCGTGTGGGCGACAAGTTGTTGACCATTGAGCGTCAGAAAAAGGTGATTTCATGACACCCAATATTTGACTTTTTGAATATCAGTTTTATTTCATGTTTATTTTGACACGGATTCGACAAAAAAATGTTTAATCCGTGTTTTTGCATGAAATTTATAAATTTAGGCAACGACAAAACCTTTTTACATTTTTTTCAAATCATTGAGAAATAGCATACTCAAAGCAAACATTTTGCGACGGAATGTTTAACGACTCAATTTTATCATTATATTTGCAACATCTCAGACAACCAAAGTTAGTTAGTTATAATTTACAAAGTAGCAAGACAATCTTGCATAGCGAAAAAATCAAACATGATTATCTGAGATATGAGGATAAAAATTATTTATTATGAAAAAAAACTTACTATCAGCAATCGGAATTATTGCGGCATGCACAATATCTGCAACGCAATATATGCACATCAACCTACCAGATGGCAAAGAATATGATGTGAAGGTAGAGAAAACAGATCATGTGAGCCACGTGAAAGAAGACGGCAGAGTTTTCATCAAGGTTTCCCGTACAGACAACTCCTACACACTTTATCCTATGGATGGAACAGAAGTGACATTCGATGAAGAGATTGCACGTATGGATAGCAACGTAGCCAACTGGAACATTCTAACAACAATGATCGAAGGTTGTGAATATGACTCAGCCAAAATTCGAGAATTATTGGAATATGGTAATAATGAAACTGAAATATACAGAACACTAAGAGATTATGAAAATTGTGTTAAAGAAAAGAGAAATGAGAAAAAAATAGAATTTTCAGACAATGAAGTTGAGATTCTAAATTCAGCGAACAAATTTGCGACAAAACTCTTTACAAACATCACAAAAGAGAATGACTTCCAAGACCAAAACTTGGTTTTCTCACCTACCAGTCTGCAGTTTGCTTTAGCCATGTTGGTAAACGGAGCTGATGATGACGAGACATACGCTGAAATCACAAACGCATTAGGAAAAGAGAACATGCCACTTGACGAGTTGAACAACATGTATTCAAAGCGTTTGACAAACCTTAAGCTGGTAAACCCTCAAAAAGTCAACATTGGAATAACAAATGCGGCATTCATTCAGAACGGGCTTCCTATTGGAAAAAACTTCTTGCAAAACGTTGAGGAATACTACAAAGCAGTCGCAAACAATGTAGACTTCAATGAAGATTCAACCTACACAGCTATAGACAATTGGGCAGATAAGTCTACAAATGGAATGATAAAAAAACTAGAAATTGAAAAAGACCCAGCATTGATTCTAGTGTTAGCAAATGCGCTAAGTTTTCAGTCGGAATGGGAAGAAAAATTCGGCCCTAAGTTAACAAAGACAGGCAAATTCACCACATCAAAAGGTGAAGAGAAGCAAGTGGATAAGATGGAGGGCTACTTTTTGAATAAATATTCAGAAGGAGAGAACTATCAACTCGTAACTCTGCCATTTTATGAGGATTTCCAAATGAATGTAATCCTACCTGCAGAAGGTGTTTCACCAGAAGCCGCTCTTGCCGAAATTGATCTCGACAATATAAAATATAAAATTGGAATATACGATAATGAATATACCTTACTTTACAACGCACATCTTTATATGCCGAAATTCAATGTAGACACAAAGATTAAGTTGAATGAGGCATTGGAAAAGATCGGACTTGAAAAAACATTCATCACAAATTTCGGCAATATTGCTGAAATTGCAAAAGTAGATAAAGTAAGACAACTGACACATTTGGAAATCGATGAAGACGGTGCGAAAGGAGCTGCCGTAACGACGATCGAGCTTAGTGGAAGTGCTTACATGGATGAGATTGTCAATGTAGACGTGAACCGTCCGTTTATTGTGACAATCAACAACCCTAAGACACACGAGGTGCTCTTCATCGGATTGATCAATGATCCGACTCTTGAAAAATAGCAAACCATTATCAAATAAAATTCCGTCTACAATATTGTAGACGGAATTTTCAAAACAGAATACAAATAAAAAAACTAAAATATGAAAAACTTACTACGTTTAGCTGGAGGATTGATAGCAATGGTCTCCACAACATCTGTGTTCGCTGAAACAACTCACGTCACAATTGATTTGACAGACGGAACGAAATATTCGTATCTTTTGGCAGAATCACCCAAAATAACCTATTCAACAGACAGTTTCATTGTAAGCGGACCCGCAAGAGCCGCATTCGAGCTTAGCACCGTCGATTCATATCATTTCACAGACGGTACGGTAAGCGAAGCCAAAATTTTGGGAAACAATGAGATTAGAATCACTTATTCCGACAACAACCACGTAAAAGCAGAGGGATTACAGCCGAACTCTTCTGTTGTTCTTTATTCTGTAGCAGGAGCGGTCATCAAAAAAACGAATGCATCAGGCGACGGTGTGGCAGAAATAAAATTGCCTCAAACAAAAGGAGTCTACATCCTAAAAACAGACTCTCAAACCGTCAAACTTGTAAAAGAATAAAATTATGAGAAAACATTTACTATCAGCATTCGGATTGATTGCGTCATGCACAATGTACGCGACGCAATATATGCACATCAATTTGCCTGATGGAAAGGAATATGATGTGAAGGTAGAGAAAACTGATCGTGTGAGCCATGTAAAAGAAGGAGACGAAGTTTTCATCAAAGTCACACGTACAGATGGTTATTCCACTCTTTATCCTTTGAATGGAGCAGAAGTGACATTCGACGAGGAGATCGCACGCATGGACGGTGATGTTGCCAACTGGAACATCAAAACGGCAATAGATAACGGCTGCATACTCGACACATCAGTAGTTCACGAATTGAGAGAAAAAGGTGCCGACAAATGGGAAATCAATGAAGCCTTATACATAGCCCTAAGGGAATATAACAACTGTGTATATAAAAACAAAGACAAACTAAATCTAACGTTCGAAGGAAGTGAAGTTGACGCGATCCGTTCTGCCAACAAAATTGCGACAGATCTATTCTGGGAAATCTCCAAAGACGAAGAGCACAAAGACAAGAATCTGATCTTCTCTCCAACAAGTCTACAGTTCGCTCTTGCAATGTTGGTGAACGGAGCAGACGACGACAGTGCTTACGCAGAGATAACAAAAATGTTAGGCCAGCAAGACATGCCGCTCGAATTCATGAACAACATGTATGAAAAGCGTATGAATAATTTGATAACTGAGAATCCAATGGAAGTTAAAATCGGAGTGGCAAACGCTGCATTCCTACAGAATGGCATACATTTTGGCAAAAACTATTTGCAGAACATTGAAGAATACTATAAAGCGGCAGCAAACAACGTTGATTTTGCTCTTGACACAACATATATATTAATGGACAAATGGGCAGAAGAAACAACAAACGGAATGATTCCGTCAATGCAAATCCCTAAAAATCCTGCTCTATGGATAGTATTGGCGAATGCATTGAGTTTCCAGGCAGAATGGGCAAATAAATTTAATCCATCGTCTACTGGACTAGACACATTCACCACAGCGACAGGAGAGAAAAAAATGGTTGAGATGATGAGAAATTACTACGAAGGATGCTATGCGGAAGGAGACAACTATCAGTTAGTCACGCTTAACTTCTACGCAGGATACGTCATGAATGTTATCCTTCCAAACGAAGGAGTTTCTCCAGAAGAGGCACTCGCAGAAATTGATCTTGACAGCCTCCACTACAAGTATGGGCGTTCTGAAACGGAAATGGCACCAGACACAATCTACTGTCCGTCACTTTGCCTGCCAAAATTCAATTTAGACGACAAAATAGAATTGAACGAGAGTCTGAAAAAAATCGGATTGGAAAAAACTTTCACTAAAAATTTCAACAACATTGCGAAAGGAGCAAGTGTCACTAAAATCAAACAGTTGACACATCTGGAAATTGATGAAGACGGTGCAAAAGGAGCTGCGATAACAACCATTTCTATGGAAGGAGCAGCAATACATGAATATAAGTCTGTAAAAGTTGATGTCAATCGTCCGTTTGTCGTGACAATCAACAACCCACACAAACACGAAGTATTGTTCATTGGATTGATCAACGACCCATCGTTAGAAAAATAACAGAATAATTTTCTCCGACAAGAAAATCCCGGCTACAAAATGCAGTCGGGATTTTTTATATTATGATAGCATCTTATATCTCTTGCATCAACAAAACAAGGATAAAAAATTATAATACTTTCAAATTATTGTTGTTATTCAAATTTATTTCTATTTTTGCATCGTTAGTCCTACGTCTTAAATAATTATTAGACGGCAAACACTGGGTTATCATATGTATGGCCAGAACAACTTGACATTCAGATGTTGTCCTTTCTGAATTTGCAAAGGTCATATTCATTTATTTTTAGGGAAATAAAAACTAAAATATGCATAATACCATGAACAAAAATTACGCAAAAGTTGGATGGCTCACGGCCGCTCTACTTTTATCTGCGTCGGCACATGGCCAAATCAAAGTTGAAGCGGAAGACTTCACAGAGGCCAAAAGTCTGAATTCCGAAATTGTCACTGAAAATAGTGGCAAAACAATCGGATATTTTGACGAAGAAGGAGAAAAACTCACTTATGAAGTAGACATTCCATCAGAAGGATTGTATCAGATCTCATTCCATTACCTTACTGGAAAAGACGGAAATGTAAAGATACAGGATGCCGATGGCAACTATTACATTTTCGACACACAAGCAAACAATGCAGAAAAGTGGTGGGAAGTGCCAATGAACAACTGGCCAGACTTTCCTAAAGATGAGAGTGCATTGTTCCCATTGAAAGCTGGAAAGCAGAATTTCTACGTCATCTGTACTGGCAAATCTGTCAACATCGACTATTTCCAGTTTTTCAAGACATCATCAACTGATGCCAACGTCACTAAAATCACAACGTCTCCAAGCAAATTGAATCTTATGCCAAGCGAGACTGTGGATATCATAGCAAGAGGATACAATAACGCAGGCGAATTGGTTGCAGCCAATACAGAATGGTCGTCAAACGCAAAAGATGGCCGCTACAAGGCTTCTAGCAGTGAAGGTTCAGATGTGATAACAATCACTATGGGAGAGATTGTCAAGGAGTTGAAAGTAAAGATTGCCAGACCTTCAAAAAGACAAGATTTCGTTGTGACTAAGAACGGAAAGCTTAACACTAAAAACGGTGCAGTGCGCAACGAGGCAGGAGAGAAAGTATGTCTAATGGGACCAAGCTGGTTCTGGAGCTGTTCTGCGCCACAGTGGTGGAAGGCTGAGACAGTCGACTACTTGGTAGAGAACTGGAACATACAGCTTATCCGTCTTCCTGTTTCAATCGCTCCAGGTGACAACACTTGGGAAAATCCTAGTGCGACATGGAACAAGGACAACTATCTGCACAGTCCTGACTACACAAAAGCATTGGTAGATGAAATGGTACGTGCAGCAATTGAGAATGACATCTATGTAATCATAGACTTCCACGAGCATAACGCACAGCACTGGACAGACCTTGCTATAGAGTTCTTCCAATATTTTGCCACTAAATGGGGTAATTATCCTAATGTGATGTATGAGATTTTCAACGAGCCTACTTGTAGCGACCAAGATGTTGTAGCATACGCAAAGGAAGTGATTCCTGCTATCAGAAAGATTGATGAGGACAATGTAATCATCGTAGGTTCAGCCATGTGGTCTCGTCATCCAGACGAAGTAACTGAAGCTGGCTCTGGTCAGACTAACATCGCTTACACTTGGCATGGATACATCGAACATGGACATGAGGGCGATTGGAATGGAAAGACTCACTGGAACAACGGTCTTCCTATTGTAGTTACAGAATGGGGTATGGAACCTGGAAATACAGGAGGCTTGATTGACAAATATAAGCAAGCCGGCGTGATGTCTGCATTCTGGTCGATGAGTAACAAGGGCGGAAAAGACGCTAGTTGGTCAGTACTAAAAGAAGACTGTTTCAAAACTACAGGTTGGTCTGAATCAGAGATGACTCAAGACGGTATCTACATGCTTAACCAATGTAAAGGTTGGATCAACTATAAACCAGTCATAACGACTCCAGTACAGAAGGATTTGTCGATGAGCATCTGCAGCGCTAAGAAATTCTTCTTGCCAACAGACGAGACAACACTTACTGGTGATGCCGCAGGCGGAAGTGAAAACTACAAATTCGTTTGGAAGCAGGTGTCTGGACCTAATGACGCTACTATCGCTAATGTAAATTCAGCCACAACAAAAGTCAGCGGTTTGACAAACGGAGAATATGTCTTCCGTTTGACAGTAAGCGACGACGAGGATGAGGTTTCAGAGACTGTAAAAGTCACTGTATTGCCAGAAGGATATGTTGATCCAGGTTTGATCGACGATATGGAGGACAACGATGTAATCACTAAATGGGGCGGACGTTGGAAGAGCAAAGATGACTCTGACAAGAATGCCAACCCTCACACTCAAATTACTGCCTCAGACGATCTTGTCAAAGACGGTGTTGTAAAGGTAGACTACACAATGGGAGCTCAGTGGAACGGTGAAGGCTGGATGGGCGATCCTTATTGCAGCGTCGACATGTACTTGAGAAAGAGCGAAGAAGGCGAAGACCTTTCAAGCTGCGAGAAAATCACATACAGATTCAAGGGTCCTGCTCACGAATTCCGCGTATGTATGACTGCTGTAGAGGATGACGACTACCACACAAAGAAGGTGTCAGCTTCATCAGATTGGACTGAAGTTTCTGTATCATGGAGCAGTTTGAAACAAGCTTCAGACTGGGGTAAGGATATTGATTTCGACGAGAAAAGCATTGACAAGTTGAGTTGGCAGATCAAAGAAAGTGTTGGCAAGACTGGCACTTTGATGATCGACGACGTGACTTGCGTAGGAGGTCATTCATTTGCTGAGAACATTGCTGACGAGGCTTCATTCGTTATCGCTCCAAACCCAGCAAAGAACGGTGTTGCCTACATCTACGTCGCAGAAAGATGCGATGTCACAGTATCAGACATGACAGGCAGAATCGTAGCTCAGTTTGTTGCAGTTCCTGAACTTGACAACAAGATCAGCATCAAGAATGCAGGAATCTACGTTGTTAAGGCTGGCAACAGCATCAAGAAATTGATCGTGAAATAAATATCACATCAAAATAACACAAGAAAAGGTCGGGCAAAAACGCTCGGCCTTTTTTTATTGAGATAAAGAGAGAGGTTCAGAACAATATTATTCAAATTCATCACGACAAAATAGTATTGTTTATTATATTTGTGAGTCACTGTTATTATGAAACCTTTTAAAAACATCAGTTTATGCGAAGACTCTTTTCACACATAATAGGTATAATCCTTGCTGTAATTGCAAATTCGTGCGTCGATTCAAATACCAACAGACCAGAAGAAGCACCACATACATCGACTCCGATAAGTGGCAAAATATATGATGAGAATGGCAACGTCTTGAATGGAGCCACTGTTTTGAGTGGAAACAGTCAAGCCACGACCGATTCTTCAGGACATTTCGACATCAACGTCGACACGATAATAGGCAATCGTTACGTGTTGCGAATTAAGAAAGATGGCTATTTCGACCGCATCTACTCAAAAATGGTCAGCGACACGATGGACTACCCTATCCAATTGATAAAGAAAGAACCGTCGAAATTTGTGACATTAAAAAAATTCAATGCAAATGAAGGAGTCATAATTGAGGTCAACGGTGCGACGGTGACAATTCCGGAATCTAGTCTAGCAAAAAACGACGGTTCCGACTATAACGGGACAGTCGACATTTCCGTCGTCTACTTATCTCCGACAGAATCTCCAGCCATAGAGCCACTTATGCCTGGTACCGACCTTATGGCTATAGCAAATGACGGAGATACAGTTCCGCTAATCTCTTATGGAATGGTGAATGTGGAGATGAGCGACGAGGATGGAAATCCACTGCAGTTGAAAGACGGTTGTGAAGCATACTTGAAATATCCCGCCCCCAAAGGATTCACCAGCCACGACACTATCCCACTCTGGTATTTCAACGAAGAGTCCGGATTATGGGTAGAAGAAGGATACACAACCAGACAAGGAGACGAATATGTAGGTTCAGTCAGACATTTCACTTGGTGGAATTGTGATATAAAATTGGAAAATGGAGCCAGATTACGTTGTCGTCTTATAAATTATCCATACAACCGTGTCTATATCTATGCGGCACCAGACTCCATTCGAGTGTGGGCAACCAACGAAACATTCTGTACAAACATATTTCCTAATAGACCATTCGAAATTTGTGGTAAATCCATGCCTGCATTAAAACCGAAGCAAACGCTTGATACCGTAATTGTTTTTCACAAGATAATATTCCAAGACACAAACGGCAAGGCAATACCTTCAGTAAAATTTAAGATAAACGACATTTTGTTTTGTGCAAATTCCAAAGGTTCAATTGTATTACCTATTGAAAAAGAGAAACAGACTGTTATAAAATTCCAACGTTACGAACCTGTCACTGTCACAGCAGCAAACTTTAACTCTGATGAAAATTGCATCGTCATTTGCAAACCGATAAAGGGTAAGGAGTCAAAACAAACAGAAATAAAAACAATAACAAAGCAGTCTGATAATCCCAAAGACGACTGGAATGACAATAACGTTTACGATCTAGTAGACGAAAACAGGCCTAAAAGCATAGAAGCATATATTACTTTCTCATCTGACAGCAGCATATTTACCGGAGGAGAAATCACGAAAGAGAAGCTACTCTCTGCCAAAAGTATATCATGTCGCTTCACATACGGCAATGAAAAAAGGAATCCAAGATACGACTCAATTGAATTTGTCTCACTAGGTTTTGACATGCTTTTTTTAGACCCAGAAACTGGCGGAACCATTAAATTACACTCTGATTCAGAAAAAATCACAGAACAGATGAAAGAGAGAATAGAAAAAAATAAAAAAATTTTCTATTTGACAAATATTTTGTTTGAATGGCCAGAAGACAGAATAAGACGCCAGCTGCCTCCAATCCAAGTGATTGTCAAATGACGACAACAATTAATTACAACATAAGTCATATTCTCCGACTTCGCATTAATCAGAAAAAAAGAGACGCTGCAATCGCAACGTCTCTACTTTTTCAATCACATTAATTCTTATTTCCAGAAAGTCTCTTCTAGTTTCAGGCAAAACCAATGATAAACCGGAAGATGCAATTCCTGGATCATATAAGTCTCAGTTTGCGGTACACGCACACAAACATCAGCGATCGCAGAAAGTTTGCTTTCATTGGCACCCGTAAGTCCAATCACCTTCAAACCTTTTGCCTTGGCAACAGTAGCGGCATAAAGCACATTCTGGCTGTTTCCCGAAGTAGAGATGGCAAGCAACACGTCTCCTTCGCAGCCATACCCCTGAACTTGTTGAGCGAAACACATAAGCGGTTCACAATCGTTGAGATATGCGGTAGTAAGAGCCACATGGCCATCCAATGCGATTGCAGGCAAAGCTTCCTGAAGTTTGTCGACAAGATTCTTTCCCATTACAGGATCAAGAGCCATAATCGCGTCGCTCTCTTTTTTGCTTATCTTACGAGGGTTTCTGAACCCCTTCATCAATTCGCCTACAATATGTTCTGCATCAGCCGCGCTACCGCCATTTCCACAAATCAACAACTTATGACCTTTGGAATAGCACTCAACAAGTGTATCCAACATCGCCTGCAAATCAGCGGAGCACACCGAAAGTGCAGGATATCGATTTATCAAATTCAACATAAGTTACATATTTTATACAAATGTACGTAAATTATTGTAGTCATACAAATTGTAGGATTACTTATACAACATCTATTTGCATTTATCCCTCACAATAGGGATTTTTGACACCGTTGAAATCTTAAAAAAAATTAACAAATATGAATGTTTTGTTAAAATGAGAATCAAAAATCTATTTTCATACAGCATTTTTTATAATTTTGCAACAATTCTGTTAAAATATAGAAAAATAATGAATATTCTTTTAACCGGAGGCGCCGGATACATCGGCAGCCATACTATTGTTGAGTTGGACAAGGCTGGCCACTCAGTTGTTGTAGTTGACAATTTCGTGAATTCACAGCCTGAGTCTTTGAAAAGAGTTGCGAAAATTATTGGTAAGGAAGTTCCTTTTATCGAGGCTGATGTCCGCGACAAAGTTGCTATGGACAAAGTGTTCAATGAAAATAAGATCGACGCAGTTATCCACTTCGCAGGTTTGAAAGCTGTCGGAGAGAGTGTGGCAAAACCATTGGAGTATTACGAAAACAATATGAATTCAACATTCGTATTGATCGACACTATGCGTCGCCACAATGTGAAGAACATCATTTTCTCAAGTTCTGCCACTGTTTACGGAGACCCTGCTATCATCCCTATCACAGAGGAATGTCCTAAAGGTCACTGCACAAACCCATACGGTCAGACAAAGTCAATGTTGGAGGAGGTTTTGATGGATGTGCAGAAGGCAGACAACGAATGGAACGTAGTGTTGCTTAGATATTTCAACCCGATCGGAGCTCATAAGAGTGGGCTTATCGGTGAGAATCCAAACGGAATTCCAAACAACTTGATGCCATATATCACTCAGACTGCCATCGGTATCCGCAAAGAGCTTGGCGTTTTCGGCAACGATTACGACACTCCTGATGGAACAGGTGTACGCGACTATATCCATGTCGTAGACCTTGCGTGCGGACACGTTGCAGCGCTAAAAGCAATCCAGAAGAAGTGTGGTTTGGCAATCTACAACCTTGGTACAGGTCACGGATATTCAGTATTGGACGTAGTGAAGGCATTTGAGAAAGCAAACGGTTTGAAAGTGCCTTACTCAATCAAGCCACGTCGCCCAGGAGATATCGCCACTTGCTACTGCAACCCTGCAAAAGCAAAAGCAGAACTTGGTTGGGAAGCTCAGTATGGAATCGAAGACATGTGTAGAGACAGTTGGGGATTCCAGAAGCAAAACCCTAACGGTTACGAGAAATAAAATAGTTGACGAAAATAAAATAGTAGAGACGTGGGGAAATCCCCACGTCTCTATTTTTTTCAATCATCCAGTGTTATATTTCTTTATTATAATCCATTGTTTTATATTTGTATACGTATAAACATATCAAACGCCTATATCTATGATTATAACGCTCAACATAAGACGGATCTATCTCTTTGGGTTCTTACTATCAATGTTTGCTTTGACATCTTGTTCACAAAAGGTTGCAGAAACTAATGATGTTGCAGATGACGCTACAATAGCAGATGCAGATAGCATAGCACATGTGGATACAGTACCGACAGAAGCAAATGTAGTGGATATTGCGGAAAGCGATTCTGTTGTTCTGGGAAACGTAATAGTCGTTGCAGATTCCTTGATACATAAAAAAAGGTTGGAATTCAAAATCAGTACTCCTCCAGAAGGCTATGAATACTATAAAGAAAAGGACAGTATTATATGTTCACTCAACAATTGGAGCTATTCACCCGACGCTGTGTATGTGGTGAACATTAGCGAGATACAAGTAGTAAAAGATTGTGATTGTGAAGATGAATTTGCTGTTGCGTACAGAAATGGAATAAAGGTTATGGAGTCATACGAATATTTTTGGGAAGACGGCAATGGCAGTCATGACATAAAATATTATAATCCTGATGGTAGTGTAGCTGATTATGATGCACATATGATCGTATGTGACAAAAATTTTGACACTACCGAAATAAACAAATTCAAAGATTGTATCACTGGCCCACAATAAACAAAAAAGACGAGACTGTGAAGTGCCCCCCAAAAGTTGGACGGTAAAAAAAATTAAATGTTAAAGAATTGGGCTCGGTATTGTGCCGGGCTCAA
>SUXE01000003.1 GCA_015061115.1 Bacteroidales bacterium
AAGGCCAGCCTTCCCAGCGTCCCCAGTCTGGATCCTATATTTTTTTCAATTTTTCTTGGATATATCATAAGAATATTTAATGATCTTCATAATAGTCATATTCTATTATTGTTCGATTAACTTCATCTTTAGTTGTTTCTATTTTTTCGGTTCTATTTCCTTGTTTGTCAAATTTATTGATACGTCTTTCTTCTAATTTGCCATCTACATTGTAAGTAAAGACCTCTATGTTATACCCTTTTTCGTCGAACTTACAAATTCTTTTCCAATATCTTTTTTCTCCAGATTCTTTTCTACAAAACTCAACCATATTGCCTTTATCATCATATATATAGATTTCTTTCGTGTCTAAAAGTCCGTCGGGTCCATAACAACATTTTTCTGTTTCATTTCCATTTCCGTCGTATTTGGTAGTCATTTTTAGATATAACCTTCCTTCAGAATCATAATCGCACTCTTCTATTTCATTCCCTTTATTATCGTACATGTATGTTGTTTTGAATTCCATGATGTTATCGGAATTGAATTTACATATTTTAATATTATTCCCCTTCTCATCATAATCGAAAATCAATTTACAGGTGTCAGAAGCAAAATGTATTTCTTCAGTAATATTTCCACAATTGTCGTACTTGTAAGACGTTAACAATGATGATTCCCCCTGGTTGTCTATCCTCCACACTTCAAGTAAATTTTCATTGTTGTCGTATTTGAGGGAGTCTGTCCAAGATAATTCACCATTGGAATTATAACAATATTTCTTGATGTTATTTCCGTTATCATCGTAACTGTAAATATATCTATTTGCTTCAAGAAAAAAATCCTCAATCAAATTACCTTTAATATCGAATTTCAGAATAGAGTAAGCCTGTTTTTTTGGAGCATCGAAGATTTTAACCTCCTTCACTTTACCTTTCAGTCCGGCGACCTCCCAACCCGTTTTTTTCTCTTTCATTTTATAGAATTTACAATTCGAACAAGATGCTATTAAAAGATAAACCAAAAAGTAGCCGATTATATATGCTATTTTCTTCATGATATGTAAACATCTATTTTGTTATTTACAACCCAAATATAACAATTAATCATATACAAAAAAAGCAGACACCATGTATCCTGCTATGAAGTCCATCATTGGTCGTTGTGCCTTAACAATCCTCATAATTGACAATAGTAAGGGGTTCATGAACAATTACGAACCCTTTGGGTTAAGATATTTTAATGAATGGATTATAAGTAATAATAAATGATTTGATTTCTTTGTTATTGTATTTTTTTATTGAGTATAGTCCATAAAATCATATTTTTTTGTATTTCTGTTGAGTATAATCAATAAAATAAGATATATGAATTTCCATTATGAATTGTATGAGTATTCTATTCTTAATAATCTCAAATTCTATATGAATTTGGTTATGTCCTAGTTTATGACTGTTTTTTTCGTCTCTTTTCCTCAAAAAAATCGTAGACATTCTTTGAGAACTTCTATCCTCTGTGGTTTTATGCGCCGCCTTCGGCTCGCGCTAGTGGGGAGGACAAGGGCGTTCCGTCCTTTGCAATCCTCAAAATCAATGACCTATTTATCAACCGTAAACTAGGACAGAGTTATAAATTTATGGTGATTCGTCCAGATTTGTGTTGTTTTTAGAGATTATTCGTCAAGAAAAATGTAAAAATCTCAAAATATTCATCCAGATTTGTGTGTAAACAAGATTAGATTCGTCAAGAAAAATGTATTTTTGTGCTTAAAAAATATTGATTTTATGTATAGGACGATAATACAACAACTTATAGAATGGAAGAATAATCCTGATAGAAAACCATTGATACTTAAGGGGGCTCGACAGATTGGAAAGACGTGGATATTGAAGGAGTTTGGAAAGACTCAGTATCAACATGTGGCTTATGTCAGATGTGACAATGAACCAGTTGCTAGAAACTTATTCATGGATTACAATATCTCTCGTATACTTAAGGTAGTTGAGGCAATCACCAAAGTTTCAATAATTCCAGGCAAGACATTAATAATATTTGATGAGATACAAGAGGTAAAAGGAGGTATCCATTCTTTAAAATATTTCTGTGAGGAGGCACCAGAATACCACGTAGCGGTAGCAGGTTCTCTCCTTGGCTTGTTATTGCATCCTGGAGAATCATTCCCTGTTGGAAAAGTTGACATATTGGAGATGCATCCTATGTCTTTTTCTGAATTTCTTTTAGCTGTAAATGAAAGTCAACTTCTTGACTTTCTTGTAGAGAAAGATTGGGATAGCATTGGGATACTTCACGAAAGATATATTAATCTTTTGCGTCAATATTATTATGTAGGAGGAATGCCAGAAGCTGTGAACGCATATATAGAGGGTAAAACATTGGAATCTGTACGTAATATTCAACTATCTATATTGGAGGCTTACAGATTAGATATCTCTAAGCATGCTGAGACAAAAGTGGCTATGAGAATTCAACAAGTGTTCAATTCTATACCAATGCATTTAGCAAAAGAAAATAAGAAGTTTATCTTTAGTGCTGTGAAAAAAGGTGCTAGAGCAAATGACTTTGAAATAGCAATTCAGTGGTTAGTGGATGCAGGAATAGCAATTAAAGTACAACGTGTTAATTCTGGATTACCTCCTTTGAAATTCTATGAAGATATGGATTCATTTAAGCTTTATCTTCTTGATTGCGGACTTTTTGGTGCAATGGTAGAGGCTGATGCAAGTCAGGTGATTACGGGCGATAATGCTTTTCGTGAATACAAAGGAGCATTTACTGAGGAATTTGTCCTAGAGCAGTTAGTGACATTGTCCAAACGTAATATTTACTATTACAGCAAAGAAAATTCACAGATTGAAGTAGATTTTGTGTTTCAGATAAATGGAGTGTCGGTTCCTTTAGAAGTAAAAGCAGAAGAAAATGTAAAGGCAAAGTCTTTAAAACTCTTTCATAATGAGTTTTCGATAATTCATTCGTATAGGACATCGATGTGTAAATACAGAGAAGAAGAGTGGCTTACTAATATTCCTCTTTATGGTGTCAGAGAGTTTTTTAGTGGTTTATAGATCGAATCAGACTAAACAAAAAAGGGGGTTCGTGAACAATCATGAACCCCCTCTGTTTAATTCGTTATATTACATACTCTTATAAGTCTTCTCCTTCTGGAGCTTTCTTTCCGTTAGAAACTTCACCCTTGATAGTAAGTTTAGTTTCACCAGCGTTAGACTTTACTGTTATTGTTTTGTTGAATGCACCTGGACGACCTGTAGCATTGTAAGTTGCCTTAACAACACCTGTCTTGCCTGGAGCAACTGGAGTCTTTGTCCACTCTGGAGTAGTGCAGCCACAGCTGGCTTTAACTTCCTGTAATACCAAAGGTGCAGAACCAGTATTTGTGAATTTAAATTCACATGTCACCTTTCCTTTTGACTCTTCAAAAGTGCCAAAATTATGTACTATTTCGTCGAACTTTATACCAGCACCAGCAGCAAAAGAGACGACTGCCATCAAAGCTGTGCATAAAGTAATAATTAGTCTTTTCATACTATTATATATTAAAAGTTATACTTGTGAGTTCCTATTGCAAATATAATAGACTTTTGCTCTTGTCGCAAGTAATCAATATAGAAAATAAGCTATTTTATAACATTTTTTATGTTTTGATTTGTGCTGAAACGGTGCTATTTGCCCATTTGTGTTGCGAAACATCATCTGTCACAAAACAAAAAGAGACGCTATTGATAGCGTCTCTTTGATTTGTGGGTGGGCCCAACTGGGCTTGAACCAGTGACCCACGGGTTATGAGTCCGTTGCTCTAACCAACTGAGCTATAGGCCCGAAACCAACTGTAAAAAGTTGATTTTTTGAAATCGAGTGCAAAAGTAAGAAATTTTTGTTTCAAAACAAATTATTCCTTGCTTTTTTTATTATACATTGAATCTAAAATGCATCAAATCTCCGTCCTGGCAAACATATTCTTTTCCTTCAATGGAAATCTTTCCGGCTTCACGACATGCAGCTTCACTTCCAAGTGCTACGAAATCGTCGTATTTGATTACCTCGGCACGGATAAATCCTTTCTCAAAATCTGAGTGGATGATTCCTGCACATTGAGGTGCTTTCGAACCACGGATGAATGTCCATGCTCTCACTTCCTGTACTCCGGCTGTGAAGTATGTCTGAAGATCCAATAGCTTGTAGGCTGACTTGATCAAGCGGACAACACCAGACTCTTTAAGTCCTGCTGCCTCAAGGAACTCCTGACGCTCTTCGAATGTCTCAAGCTCGTTGATGTCTGCTTCTGTTGCGGCTGCCACGATAAGCATCTCTGCGTTCTCGTCTTTGATAGCCTCTTTCACAGCCTCAGTATATTTGTTTCCTGTCACTGCACTTGCTTCGTCGACGTTGCAAACATACATGACTGGCTTGGTAGTAAGAAGATATAGGTCTTTTACCAACTCTTTCTCTTCTTTTGTAAGCTCAACCTCTCTTGCAGATCTTCCTTCAAGTAGTTTGGCTCTGTATTTCTCAAGCACCTCACATGTTGCTTTCGCTACCTTGTCACCTCCTGTCTGTGCCTGCTTCTTAAGCTTTGTCAGACGGCTTTCCACTGTTTCAAGGTCTTTTAGCTGAAGCTCTGTGTCGATGATCTCTTTGTCACGCACTGGATCCACACTTCCGTCTACATGTGTGACATTCTCGTTGTCGAAGCAACGCAATACATGTAGGATAGCGTCTGTCTCACGGATGTTTGCCAAAAACTTATTTCCAAGACCTTCTCCCTTGCTTGCTCCCTTCACCAATCCTGCGATGTCTACGATTTCAACTGTAGTAGGGACAACACGCTGCGGGTGAACAAGGTTTTCCAAAGTCACCAAACGATCGTCTGGCACGGTAATGACGCCGACGTTAGGTTCGATAGTACAGAATGGAAAGTTTGCTGCCTGCGCTTTTGCGTTCGACAAGCAGTTGAAAAGAGTCGATTTGCCTACGTTTGGTAAGCCGACAATACCGCATTGAAGTGCCATTTTTATATATCTTTTATAGTTTTCTACATAATTTTTCACAAAAGTAATCAAAATTGTCGATTTGTGAAAATGTGGCGATAATTATAAATTTGCATCTGATTTTGAATGACTCCGAATATATGATTGCAGGGATGCGTGAATTCTCGTCTCTACGAAATTTAGAATATATGAATATATCAGATCATAAGGTCTTCGTTTTCGACCTCGGCATGGTGCTTGTGAGCCTTTATCGCAAAGAGTGTATAGAGAAATTCCGTCTGCTTGGAATAGAGGATGCGGCGGCTATGATTGGTAATAGTTCGCAAAATGGTCCTTTTGGGGCATTGGAGTATGGATTGATCTCCGTTGAGAAATTCTGCGATGAATTGGCGGTTTTGTCTGATAAAAAGATATCTGGAAGTGATATAGTAGATGCGTGGAATTCCATGATTGGCGAGACTCCCGTCGACCTTCTCAATATGATTTATCGGCTTCGCCATGAATATGGGAAGACGGTGTGTATGCTCAGCAACGTCAACCAGCCGCATATCGACAATGTGATGCAGAATCATTTCCGTCAGGTGGAAGGACGTGACATTTATGATTATTTCGATGCTCTTTATCTTTCACATGAACTTCATCTAAAAAAGCCTGAACCGGAAATTTTTGAGACGGTGGGGCAGAGCATCCACGATAAATTCGGATTCAGCGGCAAGGATATCATCTTTTTCGACGATAGCCAGGATAATGTGAACATGGCGGTCAAGTATGGTTGGGACAGTATCGTCATTGCCAATACTGATGAGACAATGGAGATGCTTAGGGAAATGCTGAATTCAAAATGATAAAAAGACACGCACGGTAAAAAGAAAAGAGACGCACGTCCGTGCGTCTCTACATGTTTTCCTTTTGGAATCTTCTCCACGCAATTTTGACCTTCTCACGAGAAAAAGATAGGGGAACGGATTCCCACATGTGTACAAATTGGTTCTCCTCAGGCAGTGATTCAAATATCTTTTTCATTTTTTTGTAATCACTATCTTTCAATACATCTTCTTCTCTGATCATCTCTTTCTCAACAAAGCTATTGATGTCGTCGGCAACCAATGTGGGCGGCTCTTTCACTCTGATGGCGATATCTGTGAGTGGCATATTGTCGGCATAGAACGTTTTGACCGTATTTTTGCGGTCGTTGGCAGACATTCTTCCTCCAACTGCTTTGTTTTTCTCCTTGCTTTTCCAGAAATAATAGATGTCGACGATGGGCATTGAGACTCTTTCTTTGATCTCCTTACGCAAATCTTTGACAGAGATGTCTGTCTTTTTCGATAAAACTTTGTCTATCATGTTCAGAAGTGATTCTTCTATCACATCGTCCGCTTTCAATTCACCGTTGTAAACCAGTTTGGAAAGATGGTTGTCGATGGTGCTGAGTGAGAGATTTCTCTCTTCTGCGATTTCCTGAACTGACTTACCTTCTTTGAAAAGGATCAGAGTTTTTTGATACGTGTCAGGTTCTGATGGTTTCGATGAGGTTTTTGAAGATTTCGATTTTTTCGACGATGCTTTGCTCATCATCTCTTTTTCTTCATCAGTCAGCTTGTCATCTCTTTTGTCTGCGATGAATTTACGGACAATATTCACGATTTCATCGCCATATTTTGTTATTCTCTTTGTACCGAGTCCTGGAATTTTCTTCATGTCGTCGGTGCTCTTTGGCAGACGTGCGGCAATTTCTTGCAGAGTCTTCATGCTCATCACGTAAGCGAGAGGACCACCGTCGGCTTTTTCCATTCTCCATTCAATTAGACGGTGCTGAAGCACAGGGTCGACGCCGACAACCGTCATGTCTGCTTTAGCACGTTCAAGTTTGCCCATTTCAATATCCAGAGTGGCTTTTGCTCGTGCTTCAAGGAAAGATGTTGTTGAGAACGGGATATCCTTGAATGTTGAGAGTATTGCGGTTTTGATACGAATAAGTTTGACAAACTCGGTTGTCTGGGCGTTATAAGCGTCTTCCACAGAACGGTTGTCAAGCTCGATATCTTCGTTGTATATGTCAATGTCGATGTCTTCGATTTTTTTCAGGAAATAGTCGACGGCAGCTTTGATGCGTTGCTGTATATGCTCATCTGTATAGATGTCGGTTGCAGCGTCGACTAGAGAGGTATATTGGTTCCTGAATTTGTTTGCTACATCCACTATGTCAGTGGTCATAGAGTAGAATTCTGCACTCACTAGTTCACATAGCTTTGGCATCAGTGTGTTTAGCTGGTTGCCAGTTTGAGCCATGTTGAACACACGGCCGAATATCTGGTGTATGTCGCTGAAGTCGAACATCTCGTTGAGAAGCACGATCATGTATCGTTTCTGGAGTTGAGGCAAAACATCTTCGATGTTGGCGGCTCGTTCTCCTTCATACTGCATATAGCGTGTGACGTTCTGGTCCGTGATGATGGACTCTAGTTTGATAGGCGATTTTAACACCATTCCATCGAGACTTTTGCATCTGCTTAATGCCACATACACTTGTCCGTGTGAGAATGAAGCCATGGCGTCGATGATGGCTCTGTCGAAAGTGAGACCTTGGCTTTTATGGATAGTGATTGCCCAAGCAAGACGTAATGGAAATTGTGAAAATGTGCCTACCACATCCTCATACTGCTCTTTTGTCTCTTTGTCTATTTTGGTTTCAGTATTTTCCCAGATTTCTCTTTCTGCCACAATCGGATAGTTGTCTTCCTTGCATTTCACTGTGATTTTATGCTCAGAAAGGTCGATTATTGTGCCTATCTTGCCATTGTAGTAGTTCGCTTCTCTGTTGTTGCGTGTGAACATCACCTGAGCTCCGATTTTGAGTTCAAGCGACTCATCCACAGGATACATGGATTCAGGGAATCTGTCTTTGATTATAGCATTGTAGATTGTTGGCTCTTCTTCTATCTCGTTCAGCTTCTTCTCATTGAATGCGTCTGCTATTTTATTGTGTGTAGTCAGGAATATTTCACCCTCTTTAGGCTCATATTCTGGCAGGTAATGTTTGTTCAGCTCGTTGAGCGACTCCATAGAGAGATGGTTGTTGCGTACTTCATTCAGTATGCTTATGAACTTTTCGTCTGCCTGACGGTAGATTTTTTTTAGCTCAATAGTGACATATGAAGATTCCTGTAATGCTTTGCTGCTGAAAAAGAACGGAGTGGAGTAGTGTTTCTGCATTATAGCCCATTCCTCATCTCTTACTACGGGTGGTAATTGTTGTAAATCTCCGATGAAAAGGCATTGAACGCCACCAAAAGGAGTGTATTTCTGTTTACGATATTCTCTTAGCCTGTCGTCGATAGCGTCCAACAGATCGGCACGAACCATACTTATCTCGTCGATCACAAGAAGGTCAATGGTACGGAAAATGTTTATTTTGTCTTTTTTGATCTGACCTTTCTCTTTTCCATATTCAGGAAGGAAAGGCGTGAAAGGAAGTTGGAAGAAAGAGTGTATGGTCTGGCCTTTAGCGTTAATTGCAGCCACACCAGTAGGAGCAAGCACCACCATTCGTTTGGCACACTGAGTCCTTAGCAGATTCAAGAAAGTTGTTTTGCCAGTACCTGCGTTACCGGTCAAGAAAATATTCTCGTTGGTCGTTTCAATCAGCTTTTTAGCCAATTGCATCTCTTTGTTAATCTCAATCGCCATAATCAGGATCGTTTTGACTGTTACTATATTAAATATGTATTATGCAATTTAATTATGCTTTGTTTTCTCTCTTATGCTTCCATCTGCGGTGCGTCCAAAGCCAGTCTGATGGGTATTCCTGGATACTTTCTTCAAGTAGACGGGCGTATTTCTCTGTGGCGGCATATTCTTCCTCTTCTGCCACATTTACAGAGATCAGTTTCAGACGGTATTTATAATATCCACGTGATATGCGAATCACGTCGGCATACACATAGGCTGATTTGAACATTCTTGCCATTCTTTCAGGTCCGGATAGGAAAGGAGTGTCCTGATGAAGGAATTCTGTCCAATAATCAATGTTTTTAACGCTCGGGGTTTGATCTGCAAGAAGTCCAAGACCAAATGTTTTATCGCCTTTTCTGTATTTCAAAAGAGGACGTATTATGTCGTTTTTATCCACCAATTCCATACCTAGGCGGTTGCGCATACCTTTGAAGAAAGCATTTATATATGGGTTTTTGGCAGGACGGTTGACCTCTACGCCCACAAGGTTAGGACAGCCAAGCTGCCAGTATAATGCAGGCATCCACTCCCAGTTGCCCTTATGAGAAGAGGCGAACATCATGTTTCTTCCCTCTTTGATAAGGTTTGCCATCATGTCACGGTTCTCAAATTCCACATGGCTCAGGATGTCATCGTAGCTCATTCTGTAGGTTTTAACCCACTCTACAAGCATATCACAGAAATGATGGTAGAATTGCTTTTCGATGGTTTTTCTCTCGTCTACGCTCTTCTCAGGGAAAGAATTTGCAAGATTTTCCTCAACTACTTTTCTACGGTATCTCACGACATATCTTATGAGGTAGTAGAGCATGTCTGAAATAAAGTAAAGCACGCAGAACGGGAGTATGCTGAAAAATTCTATGGCTCCACGCAATAAGTAGTATGAAAGTTTGTTTTTTATATCCTGCAATTTCTCTTTCATCATTAATAAATGCTACACAAGTTTTTTAGTTGTTTGATTATAAAGGATATGTAAGAGGTTTTTTTCTATTACAAATCCCATTTTTTAAATTAATGTGTCAGGAGTAATCTCCTGACACATGTTTAATTTCAATTGATTATTGCTCGTAAATAGAGAATGTCACACGTCTGTTCTTAGCCTTGCCTTCATCTGTTCCACTCACGTCGACAGGCTCTTTATCTTTCATGTCCTTGACGTCAAGTTGGTCGGCCGCTGTGCCTTTATCTTTAAGGATATCACGGATGAAGAAAGCACGTTCGATACCAATCGCATCGTTGTGGTCCATCTCCACCTTATCAGCGTGACCCTTGATCAAAAGACCCTTGTTAGGCTGCAGACGAAGAAGCACCTTCATGTCTTCAAATGCCACCTCCATGTCTTCTGTAGATGTGAATCCGCTCTCGTTGAATGGGAAAGTGAACATTGTGCTCATCTCCTCGCTCAACATCTTGATAGCGTCTTCAGCGTTAAGAGCGTATTCAGCGAATTTAAGATGACGGCGCTCATTCCAAGTGATGTCAAGTTTCTCAAATGAAGTCAAAGTATCGTAGGCAGTGATAGTGTTTCTATACTTAATCTTCTTTTCTTCTGTGACATTTTCAATCTCACCAAGTTGAGAAATCATATTCTTTACCTTTGCCACCTCTTCACGAGAATAACGGATGTAGATCAAAGAGTCTGGCAAGTGATGTATGCTGTCTCGTGAAAGCAGAGCTCTCTTCACTTCAGGAGCGATCATAGGCTCTTGAACTGGAATCTCCTTGTTTTCAGGCATTTCATGTTTCTTTTTCACACGGTCTGTAGGAAGAGTAACTGCCATTTTGAATCCGGCTGCGATTGTTCCGACCTTAGTGATCTGGTCGCTCTCAAGCATTGTTGTGTAAACTCCTTCTGGAGAGAACAGTTTTTTGTCGGATTTGGTGTCAAGGATATCAGTGAATCCATAGTTGACATACAGACCGCCGTATAAACCAAGTTTGGATGAGAACCATTTAGTCAAACCGAAATCAAGGAAGAAAGAGCAGGTAGTCTTTTTTGTATTCATGTCTCCCTCAAAATCGAGTAGGGAATAGTTAGTCTCAAGCTCTTTTGTTGTGTTTGATTCCTGTAGGTATAACGAACGAGACATATTTCCTTCTCTGACTTCGTAAGAGTGACGGACAGGGAATCCAACTTTTACACCGAATCCAGTCAAGAAATCTACACTGTATGTGATATTGTTGCGGTAGTAAAAACCGATAGGAATTTCAAGTTGAGCGTATTTTTGCTTCTCCTCCCAGTTTTGGAAGTGAGTGGCAAGAATGTCACCATTCGCATCTGTAGTTTTTTCGTCGTATGAACTGATTTTTCCATAGCTATTGAAGAAGGCGACGCCAATACCTGTGCCGAGTCCTATATAGTCGTTAAAGAAATGGCGGTAGTTGAAGGAAGTTCCACCACCAAGGTTTGCTTGATTTTTCAATGCAAATGAGTAGGCATCATACAACAAAGCATGCACACCACCATTGACTTGAAGTTCAATTTGGTTGCGTGCGTATTGTGCGTTGGCTCCTGCTGCCACGCAAAGTCCTAATAAAATCCCTGTCGCTTTTCTTTTCATACAAAAAAAACTTACGTAAATGACTTGACCATTCAATTCTCAAAGATATAATTTATTTTAGGAAATTATAACTTTATGAATAAAAAATTGTATGTTTGCAAAAGAGATTTGAAAATAACAGAAAAAAAACAATAAAAATTTCAAGGAGGTCTTATGGTCTTATTAATGATTTGTCTGTTTGTCCTTGGCTATGTAGCTATCGCAACAGAACATCAGATTCACGTCAATAAAGCAGCTACTGCTTTGATTTTGTGCTCATTACTTTGGACAATCTACATTTTTTATGCACCAGCACTTAACACACCAGTAGGAGTTCAGAAAACGACAGAGTATGTTACAAAAGTTGAGCTTATTGAAGGAGTAGGTGAGGTCGCTGAAATCTTGTTCTTCTTGATGGGAGCGATGACAATCGTTGAATTGATTGATGTACACGGAGGATTTAATATCATCACAAGACGTATCACTACAAAGAATAAGAAGACGCTGCTATGTATCCTTACAGGAATCACATTCATAATGTCGGCAGTGCTTGATAATCTTACTACAACAATCGTTATTGTAATGTTGCTTAGAAAGTTGGTGCAGGATCAGAAAGAGCGCTGGTATTTCGCTGCTGTAGTGGTTTTGGCCGCTAATGCTGGTGGTGCATTCTCTCCAATTGGCGACGTTACAACAATCATGCTTTGGGTTAAGGGTAATGTTACAACTCAGCATTTGATACCTGAGCTTATTTTGCCTTCTATAGTTGCTGCATTATTGCCTATGCTTATAATGTCGAGAAAATTAAAAGGTAATTTGGAGTATTCAACTGAAGTTTTAGAATCAGAATCTCATGAACCTACTGCTGCAGAGATGGTCACAAACAAAGAGCGTAACATTATATTCTATTTAGGTATTGGAGCTTTGGTATTCGTGCCTATCTTCAAGGCAATCACTCATTTGCCTCCATATCTAGGCGTCGCTCTTGGACTTGGTATTTTGTGGGTATACACAGAGCTTATGTACCATGAAAAGGGAGATTCTATAAAGGAAGAGAAGAAGGCACGTATTCAGAAGGTTGTCAAGAGAATAGACATGACTACTATTCTATTCTTCTTGGGTATTTTGATGGCAGTAAACGCTCTATCATTTGCAGGTATTCTTCGTGAGTTGAGTGTATGGCTCGACGAGAGTGTAGGAAACATTTATGCAATCAATATCATTATTGGTATTCTTTCTTCAATAGTCGACAATGTTCCTCTTGTTGCTGGAGCAATGAAGATGTATGAAGTCGATGCAACAACAGCTTACTTTGCTGTCGACGGTGCATTCTGGTTGTTCCTTGCATATTGTGCTGGAGTAGGTGGAAGCATCTTGATCGTAGGATCAGCCGCAGGAGTTGTGGTTATGGGTCTTGAAAAAGTAAGTTTCGGATGGTACTTGAAGGAAGTCTCATTGATAGCATTGCTTGGTTATTTGGCTGGTGCATTGATTTTTATTCTTCAGGACACCTACATCATGCCATTATTTAATTAATATACATCTAATATACATCAACACAATTATTTAATATGCTCTGGAAATCAAAAATATCATGTATCGCATTAAGTTCGATGGTATTGACTGCGTGTTGTAAGGATGAACCTGAATCACCACAACCAAGTGGTAAATTCACTGATGAAGAGTATGCTGTGTATATGGCATATGTATATGACAGTATTCCTTCAGCATCCAGTGAAGAAATTTTGTGTTCTGGAGTATGGTCTAATCCTGAGCATAGTGGAGGCACACCATCTGTGCGTAAACTTTCACCGGGACGAGACGAAGGTGTTGAGATATTTGATATTTGTGTGACGGAGAATAAAACTGTTTATGTAGCAGGAAGTGTTGAATATACAGCTATTTACTGGGAAAATGACAAGGAGGTTGTGTTGCCAGAAGGTAGGGGTGCGATAGGAATAGGAGTGGATTCTAAGGGAGTCGTTTATACATGTGGATTTCAAAAAGATGGTTATGAGGAATCCGCTAAGATGTGGCGAGGTATAAATCCTATGATCCTTAAAAATGGAGCGAGAGCCAATAAACTGTTCATTTATGATGATAAGTGCTATGTTGCTGGTTATGGCTTTAACCCTGAAAGAAATGATGTAGAGGAGGCTCGTATATGGATTGATGGAAAGGCATACAATAGATTGTCTCAGGATCATGAAGATGATGATAATGGAGATTATCCTGCTATCGCAAACGACATTGTTTCTGATGGAGATAATTGGTGGTGTGTCGGACAGGAAAGAAACGGTCTGACCAGTTATTTGCCGAAAGTTTGGATCAATCGTTCCAATAATAATTTGAAACGTGATGGCCCAGGATCGTCGCTTACATGTATCAAGCACGAGAATGGAAAATTTTATATTGGAGGAAATGATGGCTATCGTGCAATGTATTGGACTGCGTCTCAGAAAAGCAAAAAAGAGAACAGAATCAGTGATTGCAATGAGTATATTTTGACATCTGGATCCACACAAGCGATTGTTGAGGATATTGATGTTTTGAATGGTATAGTTGTTTGTTGTGGATATGAGAGATCAGTAACGGGTTCATTTATTCCAAAGTTGTGGATAAATGGTTCGGAGTATAACTTAGGTCAGCGACTTAACAATTATAGTAAAGTTAGACCGCGTGCTGTTGCGATAGTAAAAAGAAAATAAAAAATAGTGCCATAGGATGGATTTAAGTATATCAATACCATATTTCTGCTTTATGGCCATATTGGTGATGTTGGTATTTGTAGAGTTTAATCTACAAAGCCATAATCACAGAACTAAGTTTGTTTTCATATTTTCTCTTTTCTTGTTCACACTCTTTGTGGGATTGAAGGGTTGGACAGGAATGGATGTTATGATGTACTATGAAAACTATCTTGAGGCTCCGACTTTGGGAGAATTTTTTTTGGGACGTTATCCTAAGGATTGGTATACTGATTTTGAAATAGGATTCAACTTGTTTGAAGTTATCGCTAAGACGCTAGGTATGAGCTATTGGCAATTCCAGTTTGTCTATGTCTTGATAGATTCAATCATACTATTTTATTTTTTCAGACGCGAGACCAACTATTGTGTGTTGGCCTTGCTTATTTATTTTATTTGGTGGGGATGGGTGTTTCATGCAGAGCAATTGCGTAATGCCAATTCAGTGTTGTTGTTTATGATGTCATTGAAATATGTCCGAAACAAACAAGTTTTTTCTTATGTGTTGTTGAATCTTCTCGGTATGACGTTTCATACCACTTCATTAATTTATATAATTGTATATCCACTTTTGAGAATCACACTGACAAAGAATCAGTTGCTGTGGATTTTTACAGTTGTAATGTTGATATTCATATTTAGGATCAAGTTCATTAACATTGTACTGACAGGATTGTATACTTATGGAGGACAGCATATCGCGTCAAAAATTCAAAAATATTATACGAATATCATTTATGCTGATTCGTATTATAATTTAGGAATGCGAAAGATAATAGTATGTTTTGCATATATTATGTTTTTTTTCTTCCCTAATTATTTTAAGGTGGGAAAAAATATTGACAATGTTACAAAAAATGTATTTGTTATCTATTTCATCCTCGTCTTCTCGCTTTGTGAAATCAGAGTGTTACAAGATAGAGCGTCGTCTCTATTTTGTATAGGGTTGGTAATGCTGTTTGTACAATATTATGCAGATTTAAAATTCCGTTTATATAAGCAAGTTTATATGCTGTGTGTTATTGGCGTTATGTTTATCACGGGATTCAAATATTTCAGTGTCGAATCATACCGTTATAGGACATCTTTTACGGCAGCTGCGGATTATAAGGATTATGATGATGAATTGGAGAAACGTAAGCTTGAAGAATATCTGGATGCAGTCAAACGTAATAAGGATGTGAAGAAAGAAAAAAACGATCAATTGAAGGATTTTGATAGAATTCGAGCTGAACAAGGAATAGAAAAAGTCAAAGATCAAAAGCTACACCGACAGAAAACAAACAAATTTGATGCAAAGAAGTATAAAGGACAATATGACGAAACTGACGAAGAGAGTGAATTTGATGGTGATTTTGATAGTCAAGAAAGTGAACTTCGTAAACGACAATTTGATAAAGATGACGATGATGAGAAAAATGATGAATTAATAGAAGAGAGTGATGAAGAGGGTGAGGAAACTATAAATAAAGACAATAGGCGTAGTACTAAATATAAAAAGTCTTATTATAGTGGTCATAAACAAAAAAGGCGGTGAAATGGAGATGAATCAGATAGAATATCGACAAAAAGAGATAGTAAGGGTTACTTTTATAGGGACTGTGGTAAATGCTATTCTTATTGTCTTAAAGTTTGCTGCAGGAATATTGGGTAATTCTGCGGCAATGGTGGCAGACGGAGTCCATTCGCTTAGTGATTTCCTTACCGATTTTGTTGTTATTGTGATGCTTAGAATTAGCAGCAAACCTTCTGATGAGGACCATGATTTCGGACATGGCAAATATGAAACACTCGCCACAACAATTATAGGATTATTTTTGATTCTTGTTGGTGGTGGTATTTTGTGGAGCGGAACGACAAAAATATACGGTTTTTTGATTAATGGTGAAGCACTTGTATCACCGGGTTGGTTTGCATTCGGAGCGGCTATTGCCAGTATATTTATGAAGGAAGGTATCTACCAATATACTATATCGAAAAGCAGGAATCTAAATAGTGAGGCTCTTGTGGCAAACGCATGGCATCATCGTAGTGATGCGCTCTCTTCAATAGGGACAGCAATAGGTATTGGTGCTGCATGTCTGCTTGGATCTAATTGGGCGATCCTTGATCCCTTGGCAGCGGTAATAGTTAGCTTCTTTATTTTTAAGGTTGCTATTCAACTTATAAGAAGCAGTGTGAACCAGTTGCTTGAGAGCAGTTTGCCAATAGAGATTGAAAAAGAAATTGAGAATATTGTCAATTCTTATCCTGGGGTGACGGAAATGCATAATTTACGTACTCGTCAGGTTGGTGTTAACTATGCTATAACTATGCATGTAAGGATGGATGGAAATCTCTCTCTTTATGATTCTCATGAAAAGGTAGATCAAATAGAGAAGGAATTAAAAGAAAAATTCGGACATCAGACTATTATTAGTATTCATGTTGAACCATGGAAATAGAAAAGACAAAAAAATTAGGTTATTATGAACAAGCGAAGAATTAAATTGGCCATTAAACTTCTTAAAGGGATAAGACCAAATAAAGATTTTTTTAAATATATCACTAATCGTATTCGTGTCGTTTTTTTCAATCCACATAAGGAGTTGAAAGTTAATTATCCGACAGGTTTGATGATTGAACTTGGAAACAGATGTAATCTTCATTGTACTATTTGTCCACGTGAATACAAGTATGGAAAGCAGATGGATCAAGGGTTTATGTCTTTGGAACACGTTTGTCAGATAATTGACGAGGTATATCCATATTTGGATAGTATAGGTCTGACAGGATTAGGTGAAACTTTATTATATCCACATCTTGAGGAAGTCGTCAAGTATATAAAGTCGAAACGCAAGAATTTGGTGATATCGATTTCTACAAATGCAAACTTTGCTGGATGCGTGGAGAAAATTGTCCCATTGTTGCCTTATTTAGACAGTGTTCAGTTTTCTGTGGATGGCGTAAATTCTACTTATGAAAAAATTCGTCCCAACACTCATTTTGAGGATATTTCGAAAAATATCAGGGCAATTGTAAATGCATCAGATGGAGACACTGATTTTATGATAAATACCGTCATAACTCCAGAAAATTATGATAACATTATTCCTGTGATTGATTTTGCTGAGAGTGTAGGTATTCAGTTTGTTAATTTTAATCGTATTAATCTTGCTTCTATACCGGAACGTGATTTTGAGAGTCATAAAGCCTTTTTTCATGGTGAAGAATATCGTGCTATTTTAAGGGAATTTAGAGAACGTCAAAAGTATATGAAAGGAATAACTTTCTCTGAAGAAACAGATGCAAAAGGAGGTTCTTTCCAAGATTGCACATTCCCTTGGTATCATCAATATATTACATGGGATGGATATATGGTGCCATGTTGTGCGAAACCTTTCCCTAAAGAAAAAAACTTTGGTAATGTGTTTGAAAAAGGCGTGATGGGAGTCCTTAATGGTAAGGAGTTTATAGCGTGGCGTCGTTTATGGCAGAAGAATATAACGCCTGAATTTTGTAAACATTGCAATAATATTCGTTTATAGTGAGAATAAGTATTGGAAGTCAACTTGTTGCATAGTTCAGAATTAGTTAGATTATAAGAAATTATATATCGTCAAATATTTTTCATTCTTGGTGAAGGTATTTCATAAAAATACATTATTTTTGATTTTTAAAGTTACAAACATTAATAGAAAGAAATATGGGATTATTTGGTGATATTTTATCTACAGTTGGTAAAGTGGCTGTGGATGCGGTAAAGAGTGGTAAAGCAGAGGAGATAATCAAGTCTATGGCTGGAGGTGCTAACGGAAACGGTGGATTTGATGTCGGTTCTGGTTTGAAAGCGGCTCTTAAAGTCGGAATTGAGACTGCGGCAAAAAACCTTGGCGCTGAAGATGGTTATCTCGCAGATGCTGCGGTTCGCATAGGATTGCCAAAAGAAGCGATAACAACATTTAACGTTGTACAACAAGTTTCAAGCAATCCGACCTTCAATTCTATGCTTAATGCTTCTGGTATATCCATTCCTGATTCTGATACGATTATAAAACTGTTCAACCGTGCGGCAGAAAATGCAGCTCCAAAGTCAATAGATATCTTTACGAATGCAATCACAAATATTTCGTTCGCTGATGCGGAACAATTATTGTTTGGCGCAGACAATGCAGCAACGCAATATCTTCAAAAAAATACATTTACTCAGTTGACTGACGCTTTTGTTCCATCTATCACTGATTCTTTGAATACAATAAAGGTGGCTAATGTGACACCAACTTCAGCTTGGAACACATATGCGACATATAACAACAAACTTGTTGAATTACTTGACAGTAACACTGCAAAGATGGCTCTTGAGATGGCACGTAAGCTGGGAGTTGTTCCAGATGAATATTTTGAAAAGTTGAGAACGATTAATCAAGTGAATCCGGATTTGTCAGGTTACATCACTGGTGAAGCTTTGAATGGTTTGTTTACAAAAGTTTCGGAGAAGGAGTATGATATACGTCACAATGCAAGTGCTCGTGTTTCAGATGTTCTTCAGAGTGTGTTTGGAAGACTTGATAACAAAGGTTGACAAATGCTTTTTTTGAGATAAATAGTGAAGACGTAAGTGATTACGTCTTTTTTTTTGTCTCAAACAATAGCAATGAAATGTTAAAAATGGTTAAAAATATGTTGAACAATATATATTTTTATAATTTTGCATATGCGTTGATGAAATTGGCTTATGTTTATTCCATAATTGTATGGTTTGTAGGACAATTGAATATTTAGGGTAAATAAGACTTCAGGTTAGATAAATAGTGAGTTGAAACAAGATGTATTTTGAGTTTTGAGGGGGAAGAAAATGAGCAACTACACATCTGAAAATAAAAAAATTGCTAAGAATACATTGGCATTATATGCTCGCACCATTATAGTGATGTTGGTGTCATTATATGTGTCACGTGTATTGCTTAACAAATTAGGTGTTGATGATTATGGTATCTACAATGTTGTGGGAAGCATTGTAATATTGTTTTCTTTTTTAAATAATGCTCTTACGGCATCATCACAACGATTTTTGACGGTTGCGCTTGGAGAAGAGGACAACATTAAGATGTGTAAAGTGTTCAATACTTCCGTTTCTATTCAGATTATATTGGTCGCAGTTTCTGTAGTCCTTCTTGAAGTTGGAGGAACTTGGTTTTTAAATAATCGGCTTAATATACCGGAAGAACGACTGGATGCGGCAAACTATGCTTTCCAATTTTCAATTCTTACTTTTGCTTTGAATTTCATCCGTGTGCCATATTCAGCGAGTGTCGTTGCCTATGAGAGATTGGATTTTTTTGCGTATGCGAGTATTGTGGATGCAGTGCTTAAACTTGGCATTGCTTTTATGATAGGGTTCACGGGGTATGACAGACTTGTGACATATTCTTTCATGCTCGCTTTTGAAAGTTTTGTCATGTTGCTTGTCTACAAAATATTCTGTACGAGGACGTTTAACACTTGTCGATACAATGGCATATTGGATAAAAAAATCTTCAAAGAAATGTTTATGTTTTCCGGTTGGACATTGTTCGGTGGATTTAGTAATGTGGCGACGCAGAACGGATTTCTTTTTATGCTGAATATGTTTTGTGGAGTTGTGGCGAATGCGGCTATGGGTATTGCTAATCAAGTGTTGACTGCATTAGTGACATTTGTATCAAGTTTCCAGACTTCATTTCAACCGCAGATTGTGAAATCTTATGCTCAGGGAGAGATAAGTCGTTTGCACAGTCTGATCAACAGCACCTCTAAATTTTCTTTTGCTTTAATGTTTCTTCCCGCATGTCTGTTGATACTCAATATTGACTTGGTTTTGGATCTTTGGCTTGGAAATGTACCTGAAAATGCTGGCCATTTTTGTCAGATTTTGATAGTATGTTCCATGATTGATGCCGTCACGGGGCCATTTTATTGTGCGATTATGGCTACGGGAAAAATTGCTAAATACCAGATTCTAATTAGTATTAGTTTCTTGCTTGATCTTCTGTTATCGTTTTTATTGTTTAAAATGGGAATAGAACCATATCTAATATTGATATCAAGAATTATGACAAGAGGATTTTTGAATGCGTTTGTCGGGATGTATTTCTTAAGGAGTCTTCTTGGTCATGATATGAAGTTATATTTACGAAAGACGATATCACCGATTTTATTGTTTTTATTAATAATTTCTCCTGTTGCGTATGTCGTCTATTCGAATTTTGACGGTATCAGGCTTTTGGTGGTATCTGTATCGGTTGTAAGTCTGACATTTTTGTTTTTAAGCTATTATATACTTTTCGCACCGTCGGAAAGACAATACATAATGTCATTTGTAAAAAAGTTCAAAGAGCGTGGATAATTATAATTTCGTCTTCTTTTTGGAGGCTTTTTTTGAGTTTAATAAGATAATATATACAGAAATCAGCAAACGTGAGAATGTGAAGTCTGTGATAGGATTTGTCCCTAAAAACAAATTCATGAAAATATTGTTTAGGCTTCATCATTCCAAAACGACAAACAAATTTTTTAGTTTGCCGTTTAAGTCATTATGGTTTAACTCCTATTTCAAAAATGATTTTGTAGACCAAAGTAAACCTATTGTATTCATATTTGATGCGAAATGGATGCAGTATGATTACATGCGGAACTATGTGGTATGGTTAAGGAAAAAATTCTCTGGTTGTAAACTGGTGGCTAATTACATTGATATTGTTTCCACATGGGAGGATTGTGCGAAGCCTGACGCTATCAGACATTTATTTGATATTTTGGTGACTTATGACAAAGATGATGCGCAGAAATACAATATGTTATATCATCCTACTGTCTATGCAGAAGCAACAATCTCAAGACCCAACAATATGCCGATGACTGATGTGTTTTTTGTAGGATTAGCCAAAAATCGTATGAAAACAATTCTCGACACATATGATACTTTGGAGAAGGCAGGATTGAATTGTTATTTCTATGTTCTCAATGCGAAACCATCAGACAAGCAGGAACGCCGTGGAATCAATTATGTTGATGGAAAGTGGCTTCCTTATGAAGACTGCATTCAATATGTACAGCATACTAAATGTGTCTTGGAGATCATGCAGCAGGGAGCAAAAGGAGAGACGTTGCGCACGTGGGAGGCAATTACATATGGAAAGATGTTGTTGACAAACAATTCTGCAATTATGGAGTCCAAATTCTATAATCCGGATTATGTTTCTATAATTTCAAAAAATGGAGAAATAGAAACACAACGAATAAAGGATTACGAGTGTAGGCAAAATCCATTAAGAACCCAGATCACACCTGAAGGATTTCTAAGATACATTTCAGAAAATCTATGAATTATATACCAGCGATATACTTTGGCATATTAACGTTTATCCTTCTTAAGAAACGAGGATTGGACGCTTGTTCGTATATATCTATAATATATATGACAACATCTGTTTTGGCTATAGCTATAGATGTGATGGGATTGAATCCAAACCTTGTATCGTTTGCCTCTTTATTGCCTACAGTAGTATATTGTATATTGTTAACGCTATTCATTATCCCTTTTTCTGTTATCGATATCAATGAGTATGATGGTATATTGTTCCGTAGCAAGAAATTGATAAGAGTGGTTAATTATGTTTACTTTGTCTCTTTTGTATTTTATTTGCTCGCATATTTAGGTGACTTGCATTTCATATTAACCTATGGTGATTTTAATGAACTTAAAAGGTATGTATATGAAGGCGACGCTTATCAACTCACACAATATCCGACGATAATAGAGTTGTTTCTATATCCTATTAGGATAATAGTAAACTCTAGTGTGATTATGATTTTTATATTCTTTTTCAATATTACCTTTTTGAATGAAAAATGGTGGATTAACGCGATGGCAGTGATTGGCTCCACAACAGTTATCCTCGCAGGTATTCTTGCCATTGACCGTTCAAGAACTTTTTTCTGGGTACTTCTTATTGGTCTGGCTGTCGCAATGTTCTGGAATCAGATGTCTGCCAAGATTAAAAGTGTTGCTATTTCCTTTAGTTCTGTGTTGTTGTTGGCAGCGGCAACGTATGCTGTAAGCGTGACTAAGGATCGATTTGAGGATAGAGACGGTGGTTCGGAAGGTGGTATAGTGACATATTTAGGCCAGCCATATTACTATTTTTGTCAGATCTGGGATTATTATCCAGCTCCTGATGGCGTGACTACAAAAACACTATTCCCTTCAGTTCATAAATTTATTTTTCACGATTTTGAAAGTCCTGTTGCGTATCAGACTGAAATGGGACTGAAAAGTAATATGGATCTTGGTGTTTTTTATACACATTTGGGCTCATTCATGCTTTCTGCTGGCAAATTCGGACCATTTATGATTACCATTGTGTATATTCTCCTTTTCTATTTTGTTTTTAAGGAGAGAGATGTTGTTCGTAATGTTGAAAACAAGAAACTAATATGTTTCCCTTTTGAAAAATTAATGATAATGTATTTCCTGCTTAGTATCCCTACGGTTGGATGTATCTGTTACTATTATGAAAACTATTATGTTGAGATAGTAACATATCTACTAACTGCTATGATTTTTTGGGTAAAGGATGATAATGAGCAGGTATTAACTGTGCGAAAATGAAAATAGTGCATGTTATTCCTCAGTTGTCCTCTGGCGGAGGTGAACGTTTTACGATTGATTTATGTAACGCGTTTGCCGGACAAGGACATGAAGTGACACTTATCGTGCTTCTTCCATTAGGAGAGTATGGATTTTATAAAAACGAGGTGTCTGACAAGGTAAATCTTATCTGTTTGGATAAGAAGAGTGGTCTTGATATTTCTCTTGGATGGAGATTGAGAAAGACAATTTCAAGACTCTCTCCAGATGTTGTCCATTCTCATTTAAGAGCGATCCTATATATGCCTTTGTCAATATTTTCTATAAATGCAAAATTCTTTCATACTGTTCATAATACAGCGGATATGGAGGCGGGTGGCACTGTTGGGGGATTTTTGAGAAAAGTGTTGTTCAGAATGAGGAAAGTCACACCTGTGACAATTTCTCATGAAAGTTTGGATTCTTTTGAAAAGTATTACGGAATGACTACTGCCATGATTTTTAACGGCCGGGATATTCCTGATACATTGAAAGTCAGTGATAGTGTAAAGAGTGAAATAGATGGTTATAAACGTACTTCATCTACAAAAGTCCTTGTTCATCTGGCCCGCTACACTGATGTGAAGAGGCAGGATCTTATGGCAAGGGTAGCAAAAAAGTTGTTTGATGAAGGTTTTGATTTTACTGTTTTGCTAATAGGACGTACAGCGGAAGATATTCTTAATGGTGTTAAAGCTGCGAAATGTCCGGTTTGTCATGTGCTTGGCGAAAAGAAGAATCCACTGGAATACTTAAAGGCGGCAGACGCATTCTGTTTATGTTCTACGTATGAAGGTATGCCTATATCGTTGATTGAGGCGATGGGGGTTGGAACAATTCCTGTCTGTACACCAGTAGGTGGAATAGTAAATGTTGTTAAAGATGGCGATACTGGATTCCTGTCGGAAGATATTTCAGAGGATTCTTACTATGATGCGTTGAAGAGATTTTTGATGCAAAGTGAGGAAGAGAGAACAGAAATGAAAACTAAAGTCCAGAAGTGTTATGAACCGTTCACAATGCGTGAATGTGCGAATAAATATTTGGAATTATATGTTAATCATTGATATATAAGCATAAGCGCAACTAGACGAAAAATAGCATGAAATATAAAGTTTCTATAATAGGATATTTGGCTAAACAAAAACCGCTTTTTGACGGTCAGACTGTCAAAACAAAGCAGTTGGCGAGTGTTCTGCATAGTCATCTTTCCAGTGATGATATTGGAGAATTGGACATGCAGGGAATGCGAAGGTCTCCCGTCGTATTCTTTTGGAATTTTTTCAAGATTTGCAGAAATAGCAAAAATGTGATAATTCTTCCTGCTTATGGAGCATTATTGCTGTTCCCGTTGCTCTGTCTTTTGTTTCGAGGATCAGAAACCAAACTTTTCTATGATGTGATAGGGGGATGGCTTCCTGGTTATGTGGAGAAACATTCATATCTGAAATTTTTGTTGAAAAAATTCGATGGGATTTGGGTTGAGACCACGGTCATGAAAAAGGCATTGGAGGAGAAAGGGTTCGAAAATCTTACCATTGTGCCAAACTTCAAGAATCTTACCATCTTGAACAAAGAAGATTTGAATAAGAAAGTTTCTGCTCCTATCCGTTTATGTATTTTTTCACGAATTATGGAGCAAAAGGGTATTGATGACGCCGTTAATTCAGTAATGGAAGTCAATGCTGAAGAACAAATGTTTTCTTTGGATATCTATGGACAGATAGATCCGTCGTATCTGGAACATTTTACTTTGCTTCAGAAGAAATTCCCTAAGTACATTCGTTATTGCGGGTGTGTGGATGCATCAAAAAGTACAGAAATTTTACGTGAATATGATGCTCTTTTATTCCCTACCAGATTTCCAACAGAGGGATTGCCAGGCACTTTAATAGATGGATATTCGGCTGGTCTTCCTGTCATATCCGCAAGATGGCAAAGCTTTTCTGATTTTGTGGACGAAGGTAAGACGGGAATCGGTTATGCTCAGTTTGACTACAATGAGTTAGTGAGGACTCTACGTGTTGTCAAGGAGAATCCGTCTATGCTAATTAATATGAAAGAAATGTGTCTGGAAAAAGCAAGAGAATATTCGGCTGACACTGTCAGCCACCAAATTTTATCACTAATCGGTTTATAGTATGCAAAATTACGGCAAAGTTTCAATTATAACTCCAACGTATAATTGTTCACGTTATATCGGAGAAACGATAGAAGGAGTTTTGGCTCAGACTTATCATGACTGGGAATTACTGATTACTGATGATTTGTCGACAGACGACACGGTGAAGATCGTACAGTCGTATGCGGAGAAAGACGACAGAATCAAATTGCTTGCTATGGATGAGAACAAAGGAGCTGGATTTGCTCGCAACAAATCTATCGAGCGTGCGACTGGCAGATATATTGCTTTCTGTGACGGAGATGACGTGTGGATGCCGCATAAATTGGAAAAACAGCTAGAGTATATGCAAGAGAACAACGCTGTGTTATGCCATTCATCTTATCTGAAGTTCGATGAGAACAGCAAGGTCTTTGGAATAGTTGTATGTCATAAGAAGGAGACTTTTGACACCATGAAATACGATGACGGAATGGGTTTTCTAACGGTGATATACGACACGCAAAAACTTCCTAAACAGTTGATGCCGTTGATGCGTAAGCGTCAGGATTGGGCATATAAGCTAATCATGATGCGTGATGGTGCTGTGTCTTACGGTATGATAGAGCCGCTTGCTTACTACAGAATAGGTCAGGCTTCACTTTCAAAAAACAAGGTCGGACTTGTCAAGTATAACATCAATGTTTATAAGGAGACATTGGGATACAGCACTATTCGTGCTTACCTTACGTTTGCCTTTGGCTTCATGCCTAAGCATCTTTTGAAATTGTTAAGACTAAAAATAATAAATGCTCATTTTTGATTGATTATGATAACTTCCATTATTATTTGTCTGATTTGTGTGGTTTCAGCTTGTGCGTTTGCCACATATCTTAATCCCAAACTTGTGGATATTGCATACGATAAGAATCTTCTTGATAGTCCTAGCACAAGAAAACTTCAAAAGAAACCAGTGCCGGTTATTGGTGGTATCAGTGTGTATTTGGCCGCTATTGCTGCTGCTGCTCTTTGCAATTTGTTCATTCCAACTAATCAGCTGTATATGGCAATGGCTGCCATTTCACTCATTTTTTTTGTCGGTTTGCTGGATGATTTGACGGATTTGAGTCCTAAGAAGAAATTTATATGCCAGATTTCGTTGGTAGTTCTTCTCTATTTTACAAATACATACAAAATAGATAACATGAACGGTGTCTTTGGCATTTATGATCTGCCTCTTTGGGCTAGTCTGTCTTTGAGCCTTCTTACTGGTGTCGGTTTGATGAATGCCATAAACATGATAGATGGAGTAGATGGTTTGAGTAGTGGATATGGAATCTGTTTCTGTTTGTTCTGTGGCTCTTTTTTCTTGGTATATGATGATATAGTGAATGCTATGTTTGCATTTACATTTGTTGGCTCATTGATACCTTTTTTTATCTGTAACGTCTTTTCGGAGAAATACAAGATGTTCATTGGGGACAGTGGCTCGTTAGTGATGGGAATGCTTGCATACGTGTTTTGTTGCACACTTTTGAAGGAGTCGGGAACGGCTGTCGACAGTAAGAATGTAAGTTTGGCATTGACAGTTTTTGCAGTTCCAATTTTTGATACTTTGAGAGTGATGACGATGCGAATCGTGCATGGAGGATCTCCGTTTAAGGCAGATCGTACGCATTTGCACCATATCTTTGTCTCTTTGAATATGCCACATATCTTCATCACATTGTTTATTCTTTTGATTGAAGTTATTATTGTCGGGGTGTGGATGCTTTTGTTCTATATAAATCTTGACGTTACGGTTCATACAGTCCTGATTATCATTTTGTGTGCTACTATTGTGTGGGGAGTGTATGTATACTTGAATTATGTGCGTGTACACAATCCTAACAGATTTAATCGTTATGCTGATAGAATACAACGAATAAGAAAAAAACCAGACCACTTTATGGTGAGAATCAGTAATTGGTTGGATAATCCAAATAAGTTAAGAAAAATAATCGATAGAATATGAGAAAATTGTAGCTTTGTGGATCTTTAATTTGGGTTATTATATATGAAAAACAAAGTACTGCTTCAATTACTACTATCCTTTTCATGTTTTTCAAATGTGGATGCTGAAATTCACATTACGGAAATCATGACAAACAACGTGTCTACAATTGTTAGTGACAAATACAATTATGATGGTTATGTCGAGTTTTATAATGATGGTCATGATGTAGATTTGAAGGGTTGGACTGTGACTAATTTGAAGGGAGATCAGGTTAATTGGAGTGTACTGTTGGATTCATCCCATGTCTTGCCTAACGGCTATTCGATATTGTTTTTCGGCAAAGAGGAGTCAAGTAGTAGATCGGCGACACGAGTTCAGAATAATTATGCTGGAAGCGTTGGGCAGAAACTGTCTACGGATGAGGGTGTGATTACATTATCAAAAGATGGACAGAAATTGGAACTTCCTTATCCTAAGCAGTATCCGCATATTGCATATTGTGAAAATGGTTTTATGATTCCTACACCAGGAAAAATGAATGATAATTTGGTGACAACTATCTCTAACAGAGCAGCGTCGCCAAATTTTAAGAATAACAAACCTGGTTTGTATGAGAATAAGTTGAGCGTAGAACTTGGATGTGAGACAGAGGGAGCACAGATCTATTATACTTTGAATGGAGATGTCCCTACACCTGAAAACGGAAAGAGGTACGATAGCTCCATTTCAATAGAACAGACAACTGTAATACGTGCTAGAGCGTATAAGGATGGTATGTTGTTCAGTGAGACTCTTACCGGAAGCTTTATTCTTCCAGACAAGTATTATGAAGCTTGCAAAGGAGTTGGTGAGCGACTTCCTGTTGTCTCAATCTCTGCTAATAATGAGGATATATTTGGGGATATGCTTGGAATGTATGTGGAGGGAACGAATGGCATAGTATCCGGTTGCTATGATACTCCAGCCAACTATAATCAGGATTGGATGCGTTCTGCTAATTTTGAATACATCTTGGATGGAAAAGTAGTCGACAACCAGGAAGTTGAAATAGGTGTATATGGTGGATGTACAAGAATACATGTCGCTAAAAGCTTAAAAATAAAAGCAAATAAACGTTCTGGAAAATCAAAAATGCAATACGATAATTTCTTCCCAGCACGTGATTATAAGAAATATAAAAGCCTAGCATTGCGCAATGGAGGAAATGGCTATTCGTATGTCCAGCCTCGATGGAGGGATATGTTTATTCAAAGTCTTGCTGACGGAATGAATTTGGACAGACAGATGGCACAGCCAGTGGCATATTACCTTAATGGAACTTTTTATGGCATGATGATTCTTACTGAAAGGGCCAATGAGGATTATGTTTATCATAATTATGGACTTGACGAGGATGAGATTGATTTCTTAAGTGTTGGTGCTGGGTATGAATGTGAAGCGGGGACGAAAGACGCTTACAACAACATGATCGACTATGTCAGCAAAAACAATACGGCGGAAGATTTTTATGATAAGTTGGGAAGGATGATGGATATTGATGAATATATCGATTATCAGATTCTGGAACAATATATCGCAAATACAGATTGGGTCTCTAATAATATTAAGTTGTGGAGAAATAGAGATGGCGGCAAATTTCGATGGATAGTTTTTGACACTGATTTTGGGTTGTCTAAGGCAACGTCGGTAGATAAAGATATGATTAAGTTTGCCACATCAGAGAAGGGTGGGGATTCAATGTGGATATTGTTGAAGTCTTGTCTAAATAACGAAGATTTCAGATGGAGATTTCTTGATCAGTATTTAGATAGGATTGAAAATCAGTTTGCTGAAGAAAAGATTGACTCTAAACTCGACTCTATTTGGGATTTGACAAGGCTTGATATGTGCGCTACAATCAAGAATGCTGCGTTTTTAGGAGCTCCTGGAAACCCGACTGTTTATGATGAGACTGTTGAGCTGATGCGATCGTTCGCAAAGGAGAGGAAGGTATATGTCATCGACCAGTTGAAAAAAGAATTTGGTTTGGGAGATGATACTGTGACTATAAAGATTAGAACCGTCTTCCCTAATGACGAAACTCCTGATTTCAAATTCCTTATCAACAAGAGAGAGATCAATTCTTTGAAATACAACACTTGGAGATATTCCGGTGAGAGAATGAAGATTGAACCAATCATACCTGCTGGTTATAAAATTCAGCGATGGGCCATCAATGATACTATTGTGAGAAACGACAACAATGGCAAATATTTAAGTGATGTGTTGGTCACTACCGCAAAAACAAAAGAATTAAAGGTCACCATGTATTTTGAATACGACAATGATTGTGTTATGCCGATGGATCTTTATTTGAATGAGGTTTGTGCTTCCAATACAACAGTTGTTGATGAAAAAGGAAATGCGTCTGATTGGATAGAAATATACAATGGCGGAGATAGAGACATTGATTTGGCGGGAATGATGGTCGAAAATGTTAGCAAGGCTGTAAAATGCACGATTCCAAGAGGCTTTGAAGAGACAGTTGTCCCTGCCCATGGATATAAACTACTTTGGGCTGACAAGAATCCAGACAGAGGCCCATTACATTTGAATTTTAAACTTAGCGCAACTGTTTCAGAAACCATTAAATTGTCATATGTTTATAGAGACAGTGAATTCGATTTGAGTGCAATGGTTTATGTACCTCATGGACCGAACGAGTCGTTTGGACGTGTCTCTGATGGACTTTCTGATGTTGGTATATTTGAAAAATGTGTGGATTCCGAAGGAAAGGAGGTATTTACCTCAACCCCTCTTGCTGCTAATGGTAGTATGACTTGTGAGAGTGGCATTGTGGAAGAGATTCAGGCAGACGATTCTGATATTCATATTTACACCCATGGTAGAATGGTGGTTTTGCAAAATATGAATATTGGAAGTATGGTGGAAGTATATTCTATATTGGGAGCTATTGTTGCTAAGAAGACAGTTGATTCTGATGCAGTGAGCATCATTGTCCCTGCTCCTGGAATATATATTGTTAAGGTTGGATCAGAATGTAGGAAAATTGTTGTCGAATAACAAATTGATTGAAAATTAACAAAGATAAGATGTCAACATCGAAAAACAAAATGCGTAGCGTAGTGAGTTTTATTTCACTATGTTTGAAAAAAAAGCTTTGGTTTATTGCCTCTGTTTTTTTGAGTGGATTTGTTGCAATTGCTTATTTGTATGTCGCTCAACCACAATACACAAGAGAGGCTCAATTGCTGATTAAGGAGGAATCGAAAAATCGTACTACATCGGTTTCTGATTTAAATGCGATTACCGACCTTGGTATTTTTTCAAGTGCGACCAATGTAAATAATGAACTCTCTAGAATCCAGAGTCAGACTTTGATTGGAAATGTGGTGAAAAGACTACATCTTGATGTGGATTATATGAGAATGGAACCATTTAGGAAGAGAGCTCTGTATGGTCAGAATAATCCTATTGTAGTCGAGATATTGGGACTTGAGGAGAATGAACCATGTGAGTTTGAGTTGATACTTGATTCTGCTTCGGTTATAAAATATGCAAAGGGTCATGCACAGACGGAATTAGTGAATAAATCTGATATTGATGATACTATGTATGATGCAGATAGCACTGATGTGGATTCTCCAGATAGCATATTGAATATCTCTGATACTAAGAAAGCTGAAGTAGAATTAGAAAAACCACGATATACTATCAGAAATCTGAAAATTGGAAAGAAAAAGATAGAAAATGAGTTCGATGGCAGATTTGAAACTTCTATAACTGTTCATAATAAGGTACGTGTACTTGTTTCTCATAATATTGACTATAAAGGTTATGGTACGGAAAAAATTAATGCAAAATTTCCAGAACATATCTTCATTGTCAGGAGAGGACTTGTGAAGGATGTCGAATTCTGTAAGCAAAAACTCCGTGTCAATCTTGTCGACAAGAAATCAACGATATTGAATTTGAGTTATCAGGATGGGGATGCTGAAAGAGCAGAGGATTTTTTGATAGAGCTTGTTGAGGCTTACAACAAAAATTTGCTTGAGGGAAAAAACAAAATAGCTGAAAGTACAAGTCAATTCATCAATGATCGTCTGTCGCTTATCGAACGTGAACTTGGAAATGTGGACGAGAACATCAGTGCTTACAAAAGTAAAAATCTTACTCCTGATGTAGGTGAGGTTGCAAAACTCCATTTGGATAAGGCTAGTATGGCGAGCGACAAGAGGACTGAACTAGATGCTCAACTAGCAATGCTGGAGTATATTCGTGATTTTATCGCTACCAATAAGAGTAAAGACTTTTTGCCTGCCGTTACGAATATTACTAACTCTGTGATTGAGAAAAGTATTGAGGATTACAATTCTCTTCTTGTGAAAAGAAATTCGCTTGTGGCAAACAGTAGTGAAAAGAATCCTATGGTTGTATCTCTTGATCAGAATCTGGCGGATCTCGCTAAGGGAATACTTATCAATATTGATAGCCAAATAGACGCTCTTGACACTCAAATCCTTAATTTGAGAAGGACGGAAGCTAAGAGTAAAGCGAAGATTGCAAGCAGTCCAAGTCAGACCAAATATCTTCTTGGTGTGGAGCGTCAGCAGAAAGTCAAGGAGGCTCTTTACTTATTTTTGCTTCAGAAGCGTGAGGAAAATGAGCTGAGTCAGGCATTCAGCGCATATAATAATCAGATAATCACTCAGCCTACTGGCAAACTTGAGTCAACAAGCCCAATCAAGAAGAATATATTGATAGTAGCTTTGTTACTTGGTATTTTGTTCCCTGCTGCTGTAATTTGGATAATGGAGTCGATCAAAGGCCGTATCTATAAGGCGGAGGACCTTGATGATCTGTTGCCGAAATTTATTGGAGAGATCCCGTATGATAAAAGTAAGGTTGGAAAAGTTGTCGTCGCGGCTGATAGACGGGATGATACCAATGCTGCATTCAGAAAAGTCAGGACAAATCTTGAGATAATCATTGGAGACGGTAATAATGCGAATTCTGTGATGGTCAGTGCATTGCACGAGAATAGTGGCAAGGATTTTGTAGCTGTCAATCTTGCCAAAGTGTTTGCATTGAAGAAGAAACGTACAATATTTGTTGATTTTGATGTGAATAGTACGGTTTTTGGCAAAAATATGGCTAAAAATGAATACGGGGGTATTTACGACTATCTGGAAGAGAGTAAGCCTTCCTTGCAGAATTATATCATTCAGATATCCGATGATGATAACCTGTTTGTTATTCCTGTAGGAAAAGCGCCAAACAATCCTTCAGATTTACTTAATGAAACAAAGTTGCAGTCGCTTGTAAATTTCTTAAAGGCAGGTTTCGACGTGGTGATTCTCAACTGTCCGTCTTCTGTAGACGATTCGGCAAGTGAGTTGATAGGAAAACTTGTTGATCATACTGTATTTGTATTGAATACAGAATCGACAAGAGCAAAGGATACAAATTTACTTCGTAGTTATATAGAAGAAGATAAGTTCAATGGAATCTCGTTGATATTAAACCGAAAGGCCGAATAAAGGCGAATTTTGACACAAAAAAACACTCAGCCGTACAAATCCGCGACTGAGTGTTTTTTGTTTTTTCTGCAGGCCTTAAAACGGTTGTTTCCCGCATCAGTGTCCCTGTTTGATTATTTGTGTTTTGCGACAATAATACTCCAGTAATGTTTGTAGGTGGATTTGGCGTTGTAGGCGTAACCTATGCCTATATCAGTGCAATTGCTGCTCCAATTGGATATACCTAATAACGAAGCACGGTGCCCGGCAGACGAGTTGTCTGCACCACTGTCATAAACCAATTGCTTTACAGTCGCCTCTGCAGTGGAATTCCCAGCCGCAATATTTTCGAAATAATTGTCTGATTTGTTTTTCCTCCAGCTTTCAGGGATATCGTATCCGGCCTCGTACATGTAGTAATTCACTCCGTATCCGTTGGGATTGGTATGGCTGAAGTAATTGTTGTTTGCCATATCTTCAGCTTTATCCTGTGCCACTTTTGCAAGAGCATCGTCCCAGTTTAAAGCGTTGCGTGCCTCCACACCGGAGAGGTCGACTCCCATATTGGAAGAGTAGACCGACGGATTTTTTCGAATGTCATTAATCAGATTGAAGGCTTTTTTTGCTTCTGAATTACTTTTTTCATCAATTTTGCCATTAGGTTGGTTCTCTGTCTCGTCATTGGCAGATTCGCAGGAACACATCAATAATGAAAGGCTTGTAGCCATTAAGATCGTTTTGTTCATAAGCAGGTTGTATTAAATGAAAAAGGCAAGCGTTGTCTCACTTGCCTTTTATATAATTTGTAATTATCACTTACATTTGGAACAACAGACGAGTCAATTTGTCTGACGCTATCTCTTTCTTGTTTTTGTTTGTTTTACTTGCAATGATTACGTTCATTCTATCTATGCATTCAGACACCATTACGTCTTCTGCATCTGTTCCTGAAATAGGATGAACTCCGTATTTGCCTGAAACTTGTCCGCCGGCGTAACTTCTTACCACACCGCCAAACTCAAGCATGCCAACTATACCTCCTGCCACATATCCTGATGCGGTGACATCTCCTACAAAATGGCAGTCGGCGATTCCTCCGTAGCTTGCGCATCCAACGATACCTCCAACATAAGAGTCTCCGTTAACATTTCCGCTGACTTTGCAGTCTGAAATGAATGTGCGGTATGCGTATCCACAGATTATGCCTACATTGCGTTGACCAGTGACTTGCTCTGTTACGATTGTGACACTTTTGATCGTTGAGTTTTTTGCGTATCCGAACAGACCGACGTTGTCCGCATTTTCTGTTTTGCCAATGCCACAGCATGTGATTGTATGGCCATTGCCGTTGAATGTACCGATGAACGGATACTCTTCGGAACCGATTGGAGATAGATGATCGTTATTGATTGATATATCACTATCCAATGTCACTACTAGTGGAGATATCAATGTGTCATTGATATGAAATTTTCCGCTATTATAATCATTCACAAAAGAGGTAAACTCTTCTGAATTTGTGATTTTTAAGATCATTTCAGAATTCGTCTCCTTTTTGTTACTGCAACTTTGCGTTATCAACGCAAATGCTACTAAAAGCATTGCTAATAATCCCCTATTAATCATTATCAAGATAATTAAATGCTTATACTAAAATCTATTGTTACCCGTTTTGCATCATTGCTATGATGCTGTATCCATAAAAGCCCATTGTAAAGCCAAATGCATATGCAAAAGCAAAACTCATGAATGAAACTTTTCTGTAGTACATTAAGAAAAATCCTAATGCACCTAACAAAAGTAGTAAAAATGCAACAACATACAAGATATTATCAAAGAAAAATACAAGTGCCGTCCACTCAATCATCAAATGTAGGGTGTTCCCGACCAAGAATGCGAGCCCTACTGTTGTCCCGCTTATGTATATTCTGTTGCCGAATGCAATCTTGTTTATCATCGCCAAGACTGACAGCATCATGTATGTTATCGCTGTCATAAGCACTCCAAGCTGGTAGAATTTGGGCACATAGATCATGTTTAGCAGGAATGCAAAAATTACAATGGCACAACTGTAGAACAGATTCTGAACCACCATGTTGTCTTTCGACGTGATTTTGGAGACTCCCCAGTTTATTAAAATCACAATCAAAGTCCATCCTATCAGTATCGAATAGACGGCTATCTGGAGAAATTGTGGATAATATGATTCTGCTATAGTCAGACAGATCTGTGACCATCCTCCTATTAGAGCAATGTGGCGGGCAATGTTGTGCCGCCACGACAAACATATTATAACAAACCAAAATAGGTTGATTAGAATGGGAGATGTATATGCTTCCATTGGATCTAAATTTCTTTTCTAAATTGAGCTTTCGGAATACCCAACTGATCGCGGTATTTGGCGATTGTGCGTCGTGCGAGTGAGAATCCTTTCTCTTTCATATATTCCACAATCTGTTGGTCGGACAATGGTTTCCTCTTGTCTTCTTCCTCTATACATTTCAAGAACAGATTCTTCAGTTTGGCCATGCTGTGAACCTCTCCCTGGTCTGTCTCTACAGATTCTGTGAAGAAATGTTTCAGCGGGAAGACGCCGAAATCTGTCTGGACATATTTATTGTTGCAGACACGTGAGACGGTGCTGATGTCAAATCCTGTATCGTCGGCTATTGTCTTCATGATCATCGGCTTGAGCTCCTCGTCATCGCCAGTCTCAAAGAATGCCTTTTGCCGTTTGATGATAGCAGTCATCACTTTGGTCATTGTTTCGGTACGTTGCTGCACCGCTGAGATAAACCATTTTGCCGCGTCCACTTTCTGCTTTATGAAAAGAGCCGCCTCTTTCTGAGCACGTGACTGGTTCTTTCTGTTGTTGGCATATTCTTCTAGCACAGTGGCGTAATGGTTGTTGAGCTGAAGGGTAGGGGTGTTGGCTTGATTAAGTGTCAACACTAATTCTCCATCTTCGTCGTGCACGTTGAAATCCGGAACGATCACAACGGAATTGTCCATAAGTATGTCACTTGTGTGGCATGGTTGTGGATTGAGTTTTTTCAGTTCCGCCACGGCATTCTGCACCTCCTCTTCTGTCACACCAAGTGCTTTTTGTATCTTGTCGAAACGCTTGTCTTCTATAGCCGCGTAACACTCTTCCAATATCCTTATCGCAAGAAGTACGGCATCAGACGGATTGTCTATCCTTTTGAGCTGGAGGATCAGACATTCACGTATATTTCTCGCTCCCACACCGGCAGGCTCGAGTGATTGCACAATGGAGATGGCTTCCTCCACTTGTGCCTCTGTCACCATTTTCGACGCGATGAATATGAAGTCGTCGACAATGGTCTCGGTGTCTCTTTCCAGATATCCTCTTGGATTGAGGCATCCTATGACGTATAATGCTATGTTTTTTATCTCTTCAGAAACGTGTGGAAGCAGATTGAGTTGCTTTCGCAGGTCTTCAAGCACACTTTCATCCGCCTGGAAACTCATTTCGGGGCGTCGTTCCTGTTCGGTCATGTCATTGTATTGGTAAGACGGAATATCGTCCGCGCTCACGTAATCGCCTAAAGTGAAGTCGTCGTTGTTCCCGTCGTCGTAGTCCAATCCATTGTCGTCGTCGCCCCCGTTTCCATTGTCATCATCAAAATCATCCTTGTCGGACTTTTTCTCGTTGTCGAATTCATGATCGTCGTTGACTTCAAGTGCAGGGTTCTCTTCAATCTCTTGCTCCACACGCTCGTTGAACTCAAGCGTGGATTGCGTGAGAAGCTTCATCACCTGAATCTGTAGAGGTGACAGTTTGAGCTGCTGTTGCTGCTGTATGGTTAACGACTGACCTGACATAGCTGTCAAATATTTTCTGCCAAATACTTTTGTGTATTATCCCAAAGTTGCGACCACTCTTCTCTCGTGTATATATCGGCTGGAAACTGTTCGATTTTGCAGTCGTGATATACCATTCCTGTGGTCTGTGGACGGTTTGATAACAAGTAGAGTGCTGTTTCCGCCCCTTTTTCTGGAGTGCGGACAAACGGACTTAAAAAAACATCTGCTATACCTTCAAACCATTTGCCTTTCGTGATCATCACCGTGTTGACGATGCCTGGATCTACCGCGTAGACGGAGATGTTTGAATTGTCATACTTGCGTGCCAGGTGCTGGGTATAGGCGTAGAGTGCGAGTTTGGAGCTTGCGTATCTGCGGAATCTGTTGAACCTGTCTTCCGGGTGGAACGGGTCGCCAGATATAGTGCCCCAGCGTATTGATGACACCATGTTCAGTATTTTCGCATCGTGAGCCAATGATCGCTGTAAACGTTCGATCAGACGGACATTGCCAAGATAGTTGACAGCCATGGACATATCCACGTCTTCCTTGTTTTGGCTTTCATACTGGCACAGGACGCCGGCATTGCATACAAGTTCAGTGACGATGTAGCATTTCTGCTCGATTATCTCAGCGAATTTGTTGATGGAGCGTTTGTCAGCCAGATCAAGCATTATAGATTCGATAGTGCTGTGAGGGTAGGCAGACTTAAGTTCACCCAGCAGGACTTTGGATTTAGCCAAACTTCTGCAAGCGATGATCAAATGTTTGCCTTGGCGTGCGACCTCTTCTGCGACCACTCTGCCGATTTTTCCAGTCGCGCCAGTAACTATACTTACCCTACTACTCATCTACAAGGTTGATTAATAGTCTTTTATTGACATTGTCTGCCGATTGAATCAGCAATGTCGTCTTTCTTGAATGTTATTCTTGCGAATTTAGTTAACTTTTCACCAAAATAGTCAGTGAAAATAAATGTTTTTGAACATAATAATGCTTAATTCTTAATTCATAATGCATAATTCGTAATTGTTGGGGAATCCATCTGTGGAATGTTTTTGCCTGTAGGGGCGAACCCTTGTGGTCGCCCATGGAATTATTCTCTATATCTGCCCCTAAATCTTTGTTTTATTTGCAAAATATGGATTATGAGCGAGAAATGAGAAGAAAAAGAATACCTTTGCATTCAGTAACAATAATATTCAGGACATGAAAATACTTATAGTTGAAGACGACCAGGGAATGCTGGATGTGATAAGCCAATCTTTGATTAAAGCTCGCTACGTGGTGGAGACGGCTTCCACTTTGAGTGAGGCCCGTTCCAAACTTCTCGTTTATGAATACGACTGTGTTCTTCTTGACATTATGTTGCCGGATGGCAATGGCTTGAGTCTGCTTCAAGAACTGGCCAGTAAAAAAATCAATCGCAACATCATCATCCTTTCCGCACGTGATTCTGTCGACGACAAGATCGAGGGTCTTGAACTTGGTGCCGACGATTATCTACCTAAACCGTTCCATCTGGCAGAACTTCACGCACGTATAAGAAGTCTTATGCGTCGTCGACGGGATGGCGAACAGACAATATGTCTTGGCAATGTGGAGCTTAACCCTGATCTGTTCTCTGTCAAAGTGGATGGTAAGATGTTGGAGGTCAGCCGAAAGGAATTTGATATATTGCATTATCTGATCAGTCGTCCTGATCGTGTCGTGAGTAAGGAGTCGTTGGCTGAGGCTGTATGGGGCGACTATATTGACCAGTCGGATAATTTTGACTTCATCTATGCTCATATCAAAAACTTACGCAAGCGTCTGAAGATGGCTTCTGCGGATATCGAACTGAAAACTGTCTATGGATTCGGCTACAAAATCACCACACCATGAAACTATTGCATCATATCACTCTCCGTCTCTCTATCCTTATGTCTCTGCTGATTTTGTTTTGGAGCGTCCCTTTCTACTACGCTCTGATAGAAGAGGTGAACGATGAGACGGACGATTCTCTTGAAGAAATGGCGGAGACTATCATCAAACGTACTTTGGCGGGAGAAGAACTGGGTTCTGCGTTCTCTTCCAGCAACAACCAATTCCATATACGTGATGTCTCTGCGGAATATGCGGCGACTCATGACCATATCAGGTACGAAGATCGTGAGGTTTACGTGAAAGAGATGAGAGAATACGAATCCGCGCGTATGTTGACTACCATTTATTGTGATGACGACGGTGCTTTTCATGAGCTTGAGGTTTATACTCCTCACATTGAAAAGGACGATCTGCGTGAGACAATCTTCAAATGGATGCTTGCATTGGCTTTGACTCTGCTTTTTGGAACGATGTTGCTGAATACACTATCGATTCGTCTGACCATGAAACCTCTGTACAACTTGTTGAAATGGACGGAGCAGTTCAGACTACACAAAAAAATGTCCAAACTTGTGAATCCTACAAATATTCATGAGTTTCGCCAACTCAATGAGACGGTGGAGCAATCTATGTTGAGAAGCCAAAAACAGTTTGAATTGCAGAAAAACTTCATCGGTAATGCCTCTCATGAACTACAGACTCCTCTGGCTGTCTGCATGAACCATCTGGAATTGATGTTGGAAGATCCTAATTTGGAGGAAAAACAGATTGTTGAGATTGGCAAAGTTATCAGAACTCTCAAGAACATGACGCAATTAAATCGTACTTTGCTTGTTTTATCCCGTATAGATAACGGACAATTCACCAAAAGCGAAAGTGTCAGTTTCCGAGAAGTGACAGCGCGGATACTCACGGATCTGCAATCCATATTCGCTTCAATGGACATTCGCGTCGAAACCAGATCTTCTTCTGATTTCCAATATGTCATGGATCCGACTTTGGCATCCATGTTGCTCACCAATCTGCTGAAGAATGCCTTCGTCCACAACCGGCAAGGTGGACGGATCGTTTTGGAGAGTAGTGCAGATCATTTCCGTATTTCAAACACAGGAACGGAAAACGCTCTGCCAACCAATCAGATTTTTGAGCCTTTCTACCATTCTCCAGACAAACCCAACTCCACAGGATTGGGATTGCCAATAACAAAATCCATTTGCAGACAGAGTGGACTTTACATTAAATACGAATACTTGGATGCGATGCATTGCTTTGAGGTGGGGAAGGATCATACAGATCTAAAATAGGATTTATATGGTGATATAAATTTTTTTCTCACTTTGGAATAATTTCAGATTCTTTTCAGAATTGCTCCCTTACTTTGCATTCGAATCAAGGGACAATCAATGTTTAACTAAAAAAGAAAAGAGATGAAAAAGTTTGTTAAAGTATTCGCAGTAGTTTGTGCCATGAGCACGCAGACACAGGTTTTCGCAGGACAGGACAAGCCAATCAAGATGGAGCAGCTTCCTGCAAGTGCACAACAGGTCATCAGCAAGCATTTTGCTGGACATAAAATCGCATTAGCAAAAGTAGATTCTGAATTGTTCGGAAAGACATATGATGTCATCTTCACTAACGGAGATAAATTAGAGTTTGATAGTCAGGGCAACTGGTTGGAAGTGGAGTGCAAGAAAAGTGAGGTGCCTGCCGCACTTGTGCCTGAAGCTATCTCCAAATTTGTAGCAGATTCGTATCCTCAGATGAAGATCTTAGAGATCGACCATGACCGCAGAGGTTACGATGTGAAGCTTTCCAACCGTATGGAACTTAAATTCGATAGCCAATATCAGTTGGTGGGCATCGATGACTGATTATGTTTAACAAAAAGAAGAAACGACGATGAAGAAGAAACATATTTTTATCAAAACATTCTTCCTGGCCGCTCTCTTTAATTTTGTCGCATGTGACGACGATACGGATTTGGCTGCCAGTGACGTGCCAAAGGCGGTAGAGCAGACATTCAACAGTATGTTTGCCAACGTACATCCACAATGGGAATTGGAGAACAAGCTATATAAGGCGGAATTCTTTCAGGATGGGCATGAATTTGAAGCCTGTTTCAACTCAGATGGATCATGGTCGCACACTTATAAGGATGTTTATATTAACGAATTGCCAGAACCGGTGACAAATTATGTGAGCACCAAGTATGCCGATTATCGTATCGACGATTCAAAATTCGTAAAAACGCCGACAACAGAATACTATCAGCTGGAGTTGGAGCGAAATGGCAAACGAGACCGCATCCTGAGGTTGAGTGCCACAGGAGAGGAAATGTAAATTCGTAATACCTAATTCGCAATTTGTAATTGTTGTGGAATCCACCTTCCGAAGAGACGTCGTATTACGGCGTCTCTACTTATGTCTCTACATAGGCAGACCATCCGTATGGGCAAACCCTTGTGGTTGCCCATTTGTAAAATTGCTCAACAAAAAAAGGGATGAACCATCGTCCATCCCTTCATCTGTTTTACGCCATGAAAACCTTTATTTCAGGTATGTCACAGATTTACAATGATAAAAGACATCATATCCAAGTTTTATATTGTCTTTTGAATTGTCAATTGTGACTTCAAGATTGTTACAATTATAAAAAGCGGAGCTTTCAATCTTGGTTACACTTTCTGGAATTGTAATGCTGGTCAGACTACTACATCCCTGAAAAGCATACCATCCAATGCTTGTTACTGTTTTAGGAATATTGATATTAGCTAGTTTGCTACATCCAGAAAAAGTAGTTTTTTCGATAATAGTAATATTTTCAGGAATTTCAATGCCCGTCAAATTGCTACATTTTGAAAATGCATTAGGTTCAATGCTTGTTACACTTGAAGGAACTACAATATCCCCCTCTATTTTTTTTATGGCGAAAATTAATTTTGTCTTCTTTTTGTCATATAGTATTCCATCCTCAAACAAGTAGTTGGAGTTGTCTGTTGCTACATTTATGTTGGTCAAGTTAACGCAACCATCAAATGCATTAGCACCTATGTTTGTCACACCTTTTGGAATTTCTATGCTAGTCAAGTTTGTGTTAGCAAATGCGTAGGCACCTATGTTTGTCACATTTGATGGGATTTCAATGTTTGTTAATTTAGAACAGTAATAAAAAGCATTATCTCCTATGGTGGTTACACTTTCAGGAATTGTGACATTTGTACATTCTTCCGTATTTCCTATCCAACCGTAACATTTTGTTCCATTGTCGTATATTAACAACCTTGGCGAAAGATTGCAATAAGAAAAAGCTCTCTGTCCTATATAGGTTATCTTTTCTGGGATCTCAATGTCATATAAATCATGACAACCCTCAAAAGCCCAGTTACCGATACTAGCTAAATTTTCCGGAAGCTTTATCCTTGTCAAACTTCTGCAATCGGCAAAAGCTCCCTTTCCGATACTAATCACATTTTTAGGAATGATTATGTCGTTTAATTCGATACAACAACAAAATGCGGAGTCTTCGATAATAGTCACACTTTCGGGAATAACAATATTTTTTATGTTTTGACAACTGTCAAATGCAGCTTTCCCTATGCAAGTGATTCCTTCTGGGATCTCAATGTGAGTCAAATATCTATTATCATAAAAAGCTTTATAACCAATACTCGTGACAGAATATATTTTGCCATCGATTTTAATCTTGGCAGGAATGGAGATTATTGAATCAACATTTTCGTCATAATAATGATAATCGTAGTCTTTACCGTTTTTATTTATTACTTCTGCAGTGGAATCAGAAGTGATTCTGAATCTCAAAGGTGTGGCAGATGTGTCTATTGCGGTCTGATCATTTTCCTTTAGGAATGTGACAGATTTACATCCTTTGAAAGCTTCTTTGCCAATTCTTACATTATCTTCTGAGTTGTCAATTATGACGTCTAGATTTGTACACTCAAAAAATGCGTAAAATTTGATATTAGAGACTTTTTCAGGGATCTCTATATGTCTTAAATTATAGCACCATTCAAATGTGCTATCACCGATACATGTGATGTTTTTTGGAATGTTAATGCTTTCCAAATTTTCACATTCACAGAATACGGCGTTTCCGATACTGTCGAGGGATTCAGGGAGTTCTACCGTTCTTAGACTGTCACAAGCCATAAATGCTCCTCTCTTGATTACTTTTATGCTTTGTGGAATCTCTATTCTGACCAATTTTCCACAATCCTTAAATGCATATTCTCCTATACTTGTGACATCATATACTTTGCCGTCAATTTTCACTTTTTCAGGAATAGTGATTGAACGGAATCCAATGTAAGAGTCATATGAATCGCCTTTTATTACCTCAGCAGTGGAATCAGAAGTGATTCTGAATCTCAAAGGTGTGGCAGAAGTGTCTACTGCGGTCGAATCATTGTCCTTTAGGAATGTGACGGATTTACATCCCTCAAAAGCACCGCTTCCGACGCTCACACTGTCTCTTGTGTTGTCGATCACTACATCAAGGTTCTCACATAGATAGAAAGCGTAGATTCTGATGTCCGTCACACTTGATGGAAGCATTATGTTGGTCAAACCGACACATCCATGGAAGGCATAGTTGCCGAGTGTGGTCATGCTGTTCGGAATGTCTAAGCCAGTCAAACTGTTACACCAAGCAAAAGTGCTGTTGCCTATACTCTTTACATTCTTAGGAAGCTTAACATTATTTAAACTATAACATCTGTGAAAAGCATAGTTCTCAATTGTAGTCACACCCTCAGGAATTTCCACATGGGCCAAATTGCTACAGTTGTTGAATAGTCCAACTTCAAGAGTGGTGACTCTTGAAGGAATCTTGATACTTGTCAATCCGATACAACCGTTGAATGCATCCCATCCGATTTTAGTTATACTCTCTGGAAAATCTACGCTGGTCAAAGTGGAGCAACCACGAAATGCGTTATCACCAATGCTAGTGACTGTATATGTTTTTCCGTCGATTTGTGTTTCTGTTGGAATCTTCAGCGCTCCTAATGAATCACTAGCATTGTAACCTGTCACCTCAACAGTAGAGTCTGTTGTAATCCTGAATATCAATGGAGATGAAGGAGGCACTATTGCGGATGAATCTTTGTCCTTTAAGAATGTGACGGATATGCAACCCTCAAAAGCACCGCTTCCGACGCTCACACTGTCTCTTGTGTTGTCGATCACTACATCAAGGTTCTCACATAGATAGAAAGCGTAGATTCTGATGTCCGTCACACTTGATGGAAGCATTATGTTGGTCAAACCGACACATCCATGGAAGGCATAGTTGCCGAGTGTGGTCATGCTGTTCGGAATGTCTAAGCCAGTCAAACTGTTACACCAAGCAAAAGTGCTGTTGCCTATACTCTTTACATTCTTAGGAAGCTTAACATTATTTAAACTATAACATCTGTGAAAAGCATAGTTCTCAATTGTAGTCACACCCTCAGGAATTTCCACATGGGCCAAATTGCTACAGTTGTTGAATAGTCCAACTTCAAGAGTGGTGACTCTTGAAGGAATCTTGATACTTGTCAATCCGATACAACCGTTGAATGCATCCCATCCGATTTTAGTTATACTCTCTGGAAAATCTACGCTGGTCAAAGTGGAGCAACCACGAAATGCGTTGTCACCAATGCCAGTGACCGTGTATGACTTTCCATCAATCTGTGCTTTTTTCGGGATGCTGAGGGCTCCTATATAGCTGGATGAATTGTAGCCTATAACCTCAGCTGTGGAATCAGATGTGCTCCTGAATATTAGTGGAGTAGAGGAAGTGTCTATCGCAGAGGAATCATTACGGACGTAGAACACCTCTGACACATCTTTCACATTATACTTTACAATCTTGCCATCATTTAGCTTGACACACATGTCAGTGGTAGCTATCAGCGACAGACAGAATGCGAATGCCGCTATAAAAAAGAATAGTAGTTTTTTCATAATCTCTCAAATTTAATGTTTACGCATGATTTTGAATGACTGTTTGCCAACGGATAGCACGTAGACTCCTGCCTTGTTTGGCATTCTGACTGTGGATTTCCCGTCAACATCAGTTTGGGTTTGTGATACCACGACACCGTTTACTGCGGTAATGGCGATGATGGAGTTGGGTAGTGCGTTCTGCACTCCGATAGTCTCGTCGTCTACCCATATGATTCTCAAATCATTTGCAGAAAGAGCGTCGACACCCGATTCGTCCATCTCGGTGAAGTGGTAGTTCTTAACGTCCTCAAAAGAGTAGGTGGTTTTTGCATCATTGTTGACCACAAGGCTTTCGCTTTGGTATGTGATGACGGGATTGTCCGCCAACAAGAACGAGATCATGGATCCGTTCTTCATCTCGATTGTCATATACCTGACTTCGGCGTAAGCACCAAATGCCAGACCAATCAAGAAGAGGGAAGTGAATAATCGTTTAATCATAAATATAGGTTTTTAGTTTAGTCTGATAATTAATTAAATCCTTCATTTCATTCGGCAGATATAATCAAGGTCGAGTGAAAAATACCATAGTGGTTCGTGACGATGGCTTTGCTAAAATAAGCAATAAAATTAGAAAATCAAAAAATATATGAAAAAAAATAATTCGGTTGTGGCTTATGTCGCCGTCGGCGACACATCGGCACTGCAGACCGTATCCGATTCTTGCGAAGCAAGTGTCGGGAAAGCGTGTCGACGGGAAGCACCAACGGTGCGTGTCGGAGTCTTGCTCAAACAAAAAAGGGATGAACCGTCGTCCATCCCTTTCATCTATTCGATCGCTATCAATTTAATTTTTTTCTTTTAACCATATGACAGATTTGCAACCGTCCAATGCTCCAGGTTTTACCCTCACATTGCTTTTTGAATTGTCAATCGTAACATTGAGATTTGTACAATTATAAAAAGCATAATAATCTATGTCGGTGACACTATTAGGAATATCGATGCTAGTCAGACCGCTACAGCTATAAAAAGATCTAGAACCGATAGAAGTAACGCTATTAGGAATATCGATGCTGGTCAGACCGCTACAGCCATAAAAAGCATAATCACCAATAGAAGTGACACCATCAGGAATGTTGACGCTAGTTAGATCGCTACAACCATAAAAAGCATAACGACCGATAGACGTGACACTATTAGAAATACCGATGCTAGTCAGACCGCCACAACCGTAAAAAGCCGAAGAACCGATAGAAGTAACGCTATTAGGAATATCGATGCTTGTCAGATCGCTACAACCATAAAAAGCATAATCACCAATAGAAGTGACACCATCAGGAATGCTGACGCTTGTCAAACCGCTACAACCATAAAAAGCATGATCACCTATTCTTTTGACTTCCGATGGAATAACGACATTAATGCAAGAATCTTTACTTCCTATCCAACCATAGCATTTAGTTCCGTTATCATATACTAATAGTTTTGGATCTAACTTGTTACAATCATAAAAAGCTCCAGAACCGATTGACGTGACACTATTAGGGAGATTGATGCTGGTCAGACCGCTACAACCGTCAAAAGCCGAAGAGCCGATAGACGTGACACTTTCAGGAATATCAATGCTTGTTAGACCGCTACAGCCATAAAAAGCATAATCGCTGATAGACGTGACACTATTAGGAATATCGATGCTAGTCAGACCGCTACAATCAGAAAAAGCCGAAGAACCGATAGAAGTAACACTATTAGGAATATCAATGCTAGTCAGACCGCTACAGCCATAAAAAGCTCCAGAACCGATAGAAGTAACGCTATTAGGAATATTGATGTTAGTCAGACCGCCACAGCCAGAAAAAGCTCCAGAACCGATAGAAGTAACGCTATTAGGAATATTGATGTTAGTCAGACCGCTACAACCGTCAAAAGCCGAAGAACCGATAGACGTGACACCATCAGGGATGCTGATGCTTGTCAAATTACTACAGTATTCAAAAGCGAGGTTTCCTATTTCTTTTACACCATCAGGGATTTCGACAGCAGTACATTTCTCATTATCTCCTATCCAGCCATAGCATTTAGTGCCATTGTCATATATTAATAGACCTGGTTCTAAACTTTTACATCCAGAAAAAGCATAGTACGCGATGCTGTTAACACTAGTGGGAATGTTGATTTTTGTTATTTTTTCACAATCAACAAAAGAGCTGTCTTCTATAGTGGTTATACTAGAAGGAATCTCTATATTGGTAATAGACAAACCCATAAATGCGTATTGTCCGATAGAAGTGACATCATATACCTTGCCATCAATTCGTACTTTGGCTGGAATTGTGACAGAACTTAACTCAGAATATGAATCGTCTCTGATAACCTCTACGGTGTTTTCTGATAGGATTTTGAATTTCAAAGGTGTATCGGATTCATCCACCACAGGAATGTTTTCACAGATGGTGATATCCTTAATATCTTCAAGATCAAAACTTACGGTCTCGCCATTTTTCAGGTTGACGCACATGTTTTTTGCAAACGTAGGCAGACATAGTGCGAATGACAGAACTAGCAGAAGTAGTCTTTTTTTCATTTTTTATTAAATTGGAATAATTAATGTTTGATCACTTATTTTTTGCGTATGATCTTAAATGACTGTTTTCCTACAGTTATCACGTAAACTCCAGCCTTGTTTGGTATTTTGACTTTGGCTTTCCCTTCCGCATCAGTTTTTGTTTCTGATGCGACAACGCCGTTTATAGCAGTAATTGCGATGATGGCGTTTGATTGTGCGTTCTGTACTTCGATAGTCTCGTCGTCTACCCAGACAATTCTCAATTCATTTGCAGAAAGATCGTCGACACCTGATTCGTCCGACTCGGTGAAGTGGTAGTTTTTAACAGCCTCGAAAGAGTAGGTCGTTTTCTCATTGTTGTTGACCACAAGATTTTCGCTTTTGTATGTGATGACTGGATTGTCTGCCAACAGGAACGAAATCAAAGATCCGTTAGTCATTTCGATTGTCATATATTTGGCTTCAGCGTACGCACCTAATGCCAAACAGATCAAAGATAAGGTAGTAAAAAATCGTTTTATCATAAATTTTTTATTTAGTTCTATGAAAAGTTTTTTCATTCGGCAGATAAAAAAGGTTGAGTGAAATATGTAATTATCGCTTTATTGTTAAAATTGTGCTAAATTAAGCAAGAAAATTAGCATGTCAAAAATATATGAATAAAAAATGATTTTGTTCTGGCTTATGTCGTCAGCGGCGACACATCGGCACTGCCGACCGTATCCGATTCTTGCGAAGCAAGTGTCGGGAATGCGTGTCGACGGTGCGTGTCAGATACCTATGTCGACAAAAAAAGGCAGACTCTAAAGCCTGCCTTTATCAAGTATCTTTTAAGAGATGATTACATCTTTCTCAAAGCTACGCAACCGTTGTGTCCACCGAATCCCAATGATGTTGAGAATGCGATGTTGACGTCTGCTTTTACAGCTACGTTTGGAGTGTAGTTAAGATCACACTCTGGATCAGCCTCCTTAAGGTTGATTGTTGGAGGGATGATTCCGTTCTTCAATGTAAGTGCAGAAACGATCAACTCCAATGCTCCAGCTGCTCCCAAGCAGTGTCCCATCATCGACTTGCTAGATGAGATGTGTGCCTTGCGTGCTGCCTCCTCACCTAACGCAAGCTTGAATGCTGCAGTCTCACCCTTATCGTTAAGAGGTGTTCCTGTACCGTGTGCGTTGATGTATAGAAGATCCTTTGAAGCGTCGAAATTAGACTCCTCAAGAGCCAACTTGATTGCCTTGCTTGCTGGCACTCCGTCTGGTTTTGGAGCTGTGTAGTGGTATGCGTCACAAGTGTTACCGTAACCAGTCACCTCAGCATAGATCTTAGCGCCACGTGCTTTTGCGTGCTCATACTCCTCAAGAACAAGAATACCACATCCTTCACCCATCACGAATCCTGCACGACGCTTGTCGAATGGAAGTGATGCCTCGTTAGGATCAGTAGCCTTTGAAAGAGCTTTTGAGTTAGCAAAGCCACCGATTGCAAGTGGGTTGACAGCTGCCTCACTACCTCCTGCCACGATAGCGTCTGCATAACCGTGCTTGATAGCGTGGAATGCCTCACCTACTGCGTGAGTAGATGTTGCACATGCTGTTACAACGGGAATACATGGTCCCTCAAGGTGATGCGCGATAGCAACCTGACCTGATGCCATGTTAGCAATCAACATAGGGATGAATAGAGGGGAAATACGGTTCATTCCCTCATTGATTAGTTTCTCACATTCTGTTGTGAAGACGTGCATACCACCGATACCTGAACCGATGTATGTACCGAATCTGTCGGCTGCGATGTTCTCGCCGCTCTTCAATCCTGAATCTTCGATAGCCTGGTTGGCTGCGGCAAGAGCGAACTGTGCGAAACGGTCAGACTTGCGGGCCATACCCTTGTCTACACCGAAATCCTCTGCCTTGAAATCTTTTACCTCAGCGGCAAGTTTTACGGGATGATCTCCTGTCTCGTATTGAGTGATTGCACCGATTCCGCAAACACCTTTAACTAGACTATCCCAATATGCGTCAATATTGTTACCGATAGGCGAAATCACGCCCATACCTGTAATTACGACTCTTTTCATTTCAATTCTGGTTTTATAATTAAGCCAGACGACTGTTTGCCGCCTTAAGTAGTTCTTCACACTTGCTTGCCATTCCCTCAACGATCTCTTTGCATGACTTCTTCTCGTTGATCATACCAGCGATCTCTCCAGCCATGAAGCTACCTTCTTTCAAGTTTCCGTCCTTAACGGCCTTGCGAAGAGATCCGGCTCCGAACTGAAGCAATTCCTCTGATGTCACGTTTGGATCGTTCTCCATCTTTGCGAAGCTCTTAGAGAATGGAGTACGTACAGTACGAACTGGGTGACCAAGTTTCTTACCTGTTACGATTGTGTCGTTGTCACCAGCCTTCAATACCTTTTCTTTATATACCTCGTGTACAGTACATTCGTCTGCTACCAAGAAGCATGTTCCACACTGAACAGCCTCTGCACCCAACATGAATGCTGCTGCCATACCACGTCCGTCGCCAATACCACCGGCAGCGATCACTGGCACGTTTACTGCGTCTACAATCTGAGGAACAAGTGGCAATGTGTTGGCCTCACCTGTGTGACCACCACTCTCTGCACCCTCAGCGATAATAGCGTCTACTCCCATTCTCTCGATACGAAGAGCCAACGCTACACTTGCTACAACTGGAATAACCTTGATTCCTGCTGCTTTCCACATCTCCATGAATGGAGCAGGAGAGCCAGCTCCTGTAGTAAGGATCTTAACTCCTTCTTCAACAACGATCTGCGCGATTTTCTCCACCTCTGGAGCCTGAAGCATGATGTTAACGCCGAAAGGTTTGTCTGTCATCTGCTTGCACTTTCTGATTTCTTCTCTTACGATGTCTGGAGGACAAGCACCTGTGATGATTCCCAAACCGCCTGCATTACTTACAGCGGCTGCCAAACTAGCGTCGGCAACCCATGCCATACCACCCTGAATAATTGGATATTTGATACCCAATAGGTCGCAAATCTTACTTTTTATCATGTTGTATGTAATTTTCTAATAAATTCTAAACTGATTTTACTTGTTCCAACGAACTACACATGCAGATGTCTGGAATCCGGCACCGAATGCGCTGAACACCAAAATGTCATTCTTCGACAATTTGCCTTCCTTGTTCAATCTGTCAAGCAGGATAGGAATACATGCCGACGACATATTACCTGTATTTTCAATTGTAGTAGGGAATTTCTCTTCTGGCTCATCCAAGAAATGGCGGATTGCTTCGATGATTCTTATGTTAGCCTGGTGAAGCACGAAATATTTCACCTGGTTAGACGTGATGTTGGCATCCTCCATCACAGCTTTGATATCGTCCTGTGAGTTTGACACTGCCATTCTGAACACCTCACGTCCGTTCATAACCAACGGAACATTTCCTTCAATCTCGCCAACGAATGGAGTCTTCTCCATCGCTCTCTTGCTATATAGCACTATAGGAGCGGAAGTAGTGGTTGAACGCATAGCAAGCACGTCGTCGCCATCAGCACTGACAACAACAGCTCCAGCACCGTCTCCAAACAAGACGCTTGTGCTTCTGTCTGTCCATGTCGGGATTCTTGAAGGCTCTTCTGCCGCTACAATCAAAATCTTTTTCGCAACACCTGTCTTAATGAAAGACTCTGCTATTTGCATTCCATATAAAAAACCTGCACACGCAGCATTGATATCAATGCTTGGGCAAGTGGCTCCAATGTGACCCTGCAATACACAGCCCAAACCTGGAGTGATAAATTCATTCACAGTGTTAGAGCAGATGATGTAGTCTAAATCCTTTGCTGTTATGCCTGCATCTTTTAGGGCATTCTCGATCGCCTCAACGCCGATTTCCTCCAACTCCTGATTTACCAAGAGATGACGGCGCTTAATTCCAGTGCGAGTGGAAATCCACTCATCGCTTGTATCCATCACTTCGGACAACATCTGGTTCGTAGCAACGAATTTTGGCAATGCACTGCCGGTTCCGATAATTCTCATGTTATAAAAATAATTCTGCAATTTTAGAATATGTTTGCAAATTAAAACATAAAACTCCTAATATGCAATTTTTTGGTTGCCTTTTCCATTTTTTGACCTCCTTATAGACTGAAAATGGAGCTTTGGTTGAAAAAAATTGTAATATCTTTTCCTACCGATATTATACGTCTAGCGACGTGTCTTTCGTTTTTGAAAATACATCTAAAAGATTGTCAATTCGTCGAAATCACGTCAAATAATGCGGGCAAATAATGCGGGCAAATATGCGGACATGTTTGAAACCTGCCCCTACAATCATGGAAATTGTAGCCCAGAATGGGCGTCACCTCTTAGGCAGGGTTTCAACCCCTGTTTTGTGGACGGTGCACACGACGGCAACCCCGAAGGGGTGAAACAAAATGGTGACATTATAATGGAGGTGTCGCCTCTTCGAGGCTTTTAATCATCGCCAAATGCCCGTTAAACAGGGGTTATCACCCCTGCCTATAATATACCGTCCCTTTGGGACTTGTAAAATTTGAATAATTTGTCCTATTGCAGGGAGGTTTGAAACCTGCACCTATGGTCATGGATATGCAATAGATTAATCTTTTAACCATTTCACAGATTTGCAATTTTTGAAAGCATCTTCTCCAATATTTACATTGCCTTCGGAATTGTCAATTACTACATTAAGATTTGTGCAGTTTCTAAATGCATAACGTCCGATGCTTGTGACACTCTCTGGGATATCTATACTTTCCAAACTTTTGCATAGCTCAAAAGCCTCGTCTCCGATGCTCGTCAAACTTTCTGGGATATTTACGTTGGTCAAACTTTTACATAGCTCAAAAGCCCCGTCTCCGATGCTCGTCAAACTTTCTGGGATATTTATGTTGGTCAAACTGTTGCATTCCCAAAAAGCCAATTTTCCGATGCTTGTCACTCCCTCTGGAATGTTTATGCTAGTCAAACTGCTGCATTCCCAAAAAGCCAATTCTCCGATGCTGGTCACACCCTCAGGAATGTTTATGTTTGTCAAACTTCTACAGCCCTTAAAAGCCCCGTCTCCGATGCTTGTCACTCCCTCTGGAATCTCTATGTTTGTCAAGTTTGAACAATCATAAAAAGCACTTTTCCCTATGCTTGTCAAATTTTCACATTGAACAAATGTATTTTCTTCGATGCTTGTCACACTCATTGGGATATTTACACTGGACAATTTGCTACAACCCCCAAAAACCCCTGCTCCGATGTTTGTCACACCCTCTGGTATATCTATGCTTTCCAAATGTCTACAACCATAAAAAGCCATTGCTCCGATATTTGTTACACTCTCTGGAATACTTATGCCTGTCAAAAATTCACAATTAAAAAATGTTTCTTTTCCGATGCTTGTGACTCCTTCTGGAATATCTACGCTTTCCAAATATCTACAACCATAAAAAGCATTTGCTTCGATGCTTGTTACATTATATACATTTCCGTCAATTCGGATCTTTTGAGGAATAATGATAAAATCACATTCTATGTACGAATTATTATCTCCATCGTATCCTGTTTTTATCTCTGCTGTGGAATCTGATAAAATATTGAATTGCAGAAAGGTTTCAGATTCATCAACGATTGCTGGATCTTCTGGGATTGACTCTTCAAATTCAATTGTGACATCTTCCACATTCTCTACGTTAATTTTACATTCTTTTTTGTTTTCCTGTTTCATGACCATGAAGATTGCTATTATCGACATGCATATAATTAGCAAAGCTCCTAATGCAAGTAATCCTTTTTTCATATTTCTATCCAATTTATATTTTTCACATTTTCAAAAAATCGTTGTTACTATTATGACAATATCATTGCAAAACAAGGAATAAATTACAGAAATTAAAAATTTCCATGTAAATATTTTCGTATTTTTTATTTGTGTGATGTGGGTAAAATATAAATGATGAGGACAAAAATGCGGGGAATAATAATGCGGGCGAATGATTTGGACAAATAATGCGGGCAAATATGCGGGCAGGTTTGAAACCTGCCCCTACGGCAACGGCAACGACAACCACCCCAAATGGCATGCATTACAAATTATGGATTACACATTCCACAGTTATGCATTATGCATTTCGCATTATGAATTATCCCAGCGGATGTATTCCCCAACAATTATGCATTATGAATTATGAATTACGAATTATCACAGCGTTGGCAATGAGATGCCTTTGATCTTTCTGTAAAGGTCGAGGGCGTAGACGTCGGTCATGCCGGACACATGGTCGAGCACGGCTAATATCCTTTCGTATGGCGACTCGCTCGACACTGCGAATTGCGACGGGATACGGGCGAGAAGCTGTTTTGAATATGCTTTATCGGCGTTGAACACTGCGTCGATCTCCTTCTCAATCAGTGTGTAGATGATGTTGTAGCCGGCGATCTCGATGTCGACCACCTCCTTGCTTTTGTATATTTTCTTCGCCGACACTTTCTGGCACTCTTTGTAGGCGTTGCTCACTCTCTCCGACACATAGTCGATCAGCGAGCCTTCAAACTCTCCTGCCAAAATCTTCTCCTCATTTTTTATGAAGACGTCGGCACACTCTTCTATCAGCACTCCGATGACGCTGGAACGCAGATAGGCCACCTGTTCATTCACGTCGTCTACAAACGACATCCTTTCCCGACGTCGTGCCTGCTTCTCCTCCGAGAAGAATCCGAGAAGCAGATTGAATGTCTCATCTTTATCGAGCAGACGCATCTTCAACGCGTCTTCAATATCCATTATCTCATAGCAGATATCGTCGGCTGCCTCCACCAGGTAGACGAGGGGATGACGAGAGTATTTCCCGTCGGCTTTCTTTTCTATCCCTAAATAGTCGGCGATTTTCCTATAGGTCTCGAAATCGGATTGGAAGAATCCGAACTTGTTTTTCTTGCCTTTCACCTCAGCGGATAGATACGGATATTTCACAATCGAAAGCAGAGTCGGGTATGTGAGCACGAATCCGCCCTCACGTCGTCCCTCGAAACGGTGTGTGAGCAGACGGAATGCGTTGGCGTTGCCGTCGAAATGGGTGAAATCAGCCCATTGCTCGTCCGTGATGCCGTATTTCACTTTCAATTCCATTCCGGCACCTTCGGAAAAATACGATGAAATGGCGGTTTCTCCGCTGTGTCCGAACGGAGGGTTGCCCATATCGTGGGCAAGACAGGCTGCAGAAACGATGGATCCAAGGTCTTCGACGTGGTTGGAGATCTTATCTCCGTATTTCTCTTTCAGGAATTTTGAGACACGGTTGCCAATGGAGCGTCCCACACAGCTCACCTCCAATGAGTGGGTAAGACGGTTGTGCACGAAAATGGTATTTGGCAGTGGAAAAACCTGGGTCTTGTTTTGCAGACGTCTGAATGGAGCTGAAAAAACAAGACGGTCGTAGTCGCGTTGAAACTCCGTACGGTCTTGCTCTTTGGGGTCGTGATAGTTTTCCAATCCCAAGCGAATAGTGCAAATCAGTTTATTCCAATCCATCATTTTCTGACACTTTTTTATATTTGACAACACAAATATAGTAATAAGGGCGGCAAGTTGGTTGGTTTTATTTGCTTTTTAAATCGCAAGAATTTATATTTGTGATGTTTATGGATGGTAGTGGCTTCCAATATTTCCATCATCTGTAAGCGTATGGGCATGGTTATATGTCTGTTTGGTATTAGAGGAACAAAAAAAAGGAAATTAAGGAAAACTATGACTACAAAATCACTTTTCAAAGATATTCTCATGGCACCTTTGTCCTGGATTTACGGACTTGTGGTTGTCATACGAAATTTCATGTTTGACGTTGGCTTGTTGAAATCCACAAAATTTGATATCCCTGTGATTGTTGTAGGCAATATCACTGCTGGAGGTACGGGAAAAACTCCTGTCACTGAGTATCTTGTGAAGCTACTTTCAGAAAAGTTCCGCACAGCTGTGGTGAGCCGTGGCTATAAGCGTAAGACGAAAGGATTCGTTCTATCGGATGAAAAGAGCACACCTGATCAGATCGGCGACGAACCGTATCAGATCAAACGCAAGTTTCCAGAGGTGGTTTTGGCAGTGGATGAGAAGCGAGTGAGGGCGATAGAGAAGTTGAGCAACGAAGGTTCATACCGTCCGGAGGTGTTCGTGCTAGACGATGCGTACCAGCACCGTTATGTCACACCGGATATCTCTATTCTTCTTGTAGACTATAACAATCTTATCTACAACGACCGTTTGTTGCCGTTGGGCAGATTGAGAGAACCATTAAAGGCAAAAGATAAGGCTTCGATCGTGATTGTGACAAAGTGTCCGAAGGATATCACTCCGATGGAATTGCGTGTGATCACGATGAATCTGAAGTTGTATCCATATCAGACGTTGTTCTTCTCATATATGGAGTATGGCGATTTGCAGCCTGTGTTCCCATGCGCAAAGGCGACGGTGGATCCGGATCTGTTGAAGGAGACAACGGTATTGTCGCTTACGGGAATCGCATCGCCAGCAACATTTGAAGAGCATGTGAGAAGTCTGACAAACGGAATCAAGGCAGTCAATTTTGCCGACCATCACAAACTGACATTGAAGGATTATAATAAGGTGACGGAGATGTTCGCGGAGATCGACAACAGCAAAAAGATTATCCTTACTACGGAGAAGGATGCTGTGAAGATGATGAATGATGAGACATTCCCGTCGGCATTGAAGAAATACATCTATTATATTCCGATGAATATAAAACTTCTGAAAGATGAAGAGTCGTTCAACAATTTAATCATCAATTATGTTACAAAGAATAGAAGCTACATGCGCTTATCTTAAGAGCCAGACGGAATTGCGTCCAGAAATCGCCATCATCCTTGGCACAGGTTTGGGCGGTCTGACAGAAGAGATCAGCGTTGAGAAAGAGATACCATATTCACAGATTCCAGGATTCGTGCAGAGCACAGTGGCGGGACACTCTGGAAAACTGATATTCGGAACGATTGCAGGAGTTCCTGTGATGGCGATGCAGGGAAGATTCCATTTCTATGAGGGATATCCTATGAAAGACGTCACATATCCCGAGGTGGTGATGAAAGGGATGGGAATCAAATATTTGATGGTGAGCAATGCTGCAGGAGGATTGAACCCAGAGTTTAAGGCAGGAGATATCATGTTGATCACAGACCATATCAACCTCTTCCCAGAACATCCGTTGAGAGGCAAGAATGAGGATTCAATAGGTACTCGTTTCCCAGACATGAACAACGCATACAACCGTGATTTGATCGCGTTGGCGGAGAAAGTTGCAGCGTCTAACAACATACCATATAAGAAAGGAGTGTATGTCGGCACACAGGGCCCAACATTCGAGACTGTGGCGGAATACAAATATTTCCGTTTGATAGGTGGAGACACATGTGGAATGAGCACAGTGCCGGAGATCATCGTGGCACACTGGGCAGGCATCAAATGTTTCGGAGTTTCAATCGTATCGAATGCACTTGGCGACGCATTGAATGGTATAGAGACAAATCATGAAGAGGTACAGCGCAACACCAATATCGCAAAAGACAATCTGAAGGTCTTGTTCCGTGAGATGGTGAAGAAAATGAAATGAAATTTGGTTAGTTTTTTTGAGGATTGTTAAGGGCGGAACGCCCTAACCCCTCTTTCCCTATGCGAGTCCGTAAGGACGAGCATTTGTAAAACTATAACCTCTAACGAGGTATAGAGAGAAATCCATCTAAATTTTTTTTCTACCAATATGTAACGCCTGACGGCGTAAATAGGGATGACTATCTGTAGAGACGCCGTGATACGGCGTCTCTATTTTTATCCAGCCAGGGCGACCACAAGGGATCGCCTCTATGGATGGAATTCCCAGCAATTATGAATTAATTAGCGGATAAATCAAATTTAATTGTCTGTATATCCAATAGCTTAATCAAAGAAATGTATCTTTGCAAAAAAATTGGTTTTTAAAAATAAAGTTTGGAGTGATTATTTGAAATTCGAATGGTAATGAGAAAAAGTTTGACATTGTTGTTGGCGGTTTTGTTCTGCCTAAATCTTTTTGCACAGCAAACAAAGCCAAGTGCTGGCGACGGAAGTAAGGAAAATCCTTATCAGATTGGCAATGCACAGGAATTGCTATGGTTTGCCGGAAAAGTGAATGGCACGCTTGAAGGAGAGGAAAAAAATGTGGCTGCATGTGCTGAACTTACTGATGATATTGACCTGTCAGAAGTTTGTGGTGAGGAAATTGGCAGTTGGCACCCGATAGGAATTGTAAATAACTCATATGCAGGAATTTTTGATGGAAAAGGATATGGCATCAAAAATCTATATCTGGAAGAGACATCTACAGAGATTATCGGACAAGGATTCTTTGGCGTTACAAATTCGGCAACTATATCCAATTTGTCGATTTTGTCTGGTTCTGTTAGTTCGAAAGGAGTTAATATTGGAGGTGTAGTAGGAAATGGATACCAATCGACAATCACAAATTGCCATAATTATATATCTGTTACAGGAGGAAAATTCACTGGTGGAATAGTAGGATATGCCAACAGTTCTTATATTAGTAAATGTCACAATGAAGGAAGAATTAAATTGTTTTCTGATTTCGGTTGTGGAGGGATTTGTGGCGCTACTTATGGTGCCACATTGAGCTATTGTTACAATATAGGGGAAATCACGGGCTATAGTAGAGAGGGGTCTTTGGTTGGAAGTCATGAAAAAGGATCTTTGGTAAAAAATTCATTTTCTTATAATAGTTCAGTTCCGTTGATTGGATATAACAATTCTTCTTCTACATCCCGCTGCTATATTAACAACTCGGATAATATTCTTACTTCATATCAATTTGCGAGCGGAGAAATCTGCTATTTGTTGAATGCAGATAGTATATCCCCCGTGTTTTTTCAGTCTATTGGTGTTGATAAATATCCAGTGTTGAATGGAAATGAAATTGTTGTAAAAGATGAAGATAAATATTATAATGTGTCGCTATCAATATGTGAACATGGAGATAGTACATATGTTGATCCAACATGTACGTCTTGTGGTTTGTTATATTGTACTAAATGTGATAAATTATTCGATACAGTACCATCCTTACCTCACGACACAACAATAGAAGTGACAAAACCAACATGCACAGCATTGGGATACAGTACAGCAAAATGTGATAGGTGTGGTTTGAAACTTTATGATTATGATACAGTTCCGGTGCTCGGTCATGACACAACGATAGTTGTGAAAAAACCGACTTGCACAAAAGTTGGATACAGTACAGCAAAATGTAGTAAGTGTGGCTTGAAACATTATAATAATGATACGGTTCCGGCTCTTGGTCATGATACAACGATAGTTGTGACAAACCCGACTTGCACAAAAGTTGGATACAGTACAGCAAAATGTAGTATGTGTGGTTTGAAACATTATAATTATGATACTGTGCCTGCACTTGGACATGACACAATCAAGAGATCATTATTTATTGAAGCCACATGTACACTTGCTGGATATTACAGTTCGATCTGCTCACGATGCCCATCTATATTAAGAGAATATGTTGGCGATCCTCTTGGACATGACTCTGTATTTACAAGACACAATGACCCAACTTGTACAGATGCTGGCAGATCTCACTATAATTGCTCACGATGCAATAAATATTTCTTGGTAGTTAATAGCAAAACAGAGCCGGCACTTGGTCATGATACGACAGAATACCATGTTGCTGCAACTTGTACCCATAATGGATATATGCAACCATCATGTTTACGCTGCAAAGCAACGTTAAAGGAGGTGATGTTGGAATCAGAGCCAGCTTTAGGCCATGATTCTACACATTTTGTGCATTATGATGCCGACTGCACTAACCCTGGAACTATGGCTTACACTTGTGAAAGATGTGGAACCAAATGGAGCAAGACTATTGATAATGAGCCAGCAACAGGCGTTCACTTTTATGAGAATGGTCTTTGTCATGGGTGTCTTGGCTCAGAGAATAAGTTGACTATAGAAAACGATACTGCTTATATATATAGTGCAGGAGATCTGTTTGCGTTCATGCGTTATGCGAAATCTTACGAACATAGGAATACTAACGCAAAAATCATGAACGATATTCTTGTAAACAGTGCAGACAGCAAAACCAAACCTGCAGAGAATATCCCGTTTGGAACGGGAGAATCTGGTCCTAACGGAAAAGACTATAATTATTACAATGGATTATTTGACGGACAAGGACATGAAATTTCCGGAATGCGTGGAGGCAGTCTTATTAAGTATGCGAATAGTTCAGTAATAAAGAATTTGGGATTGGAAGGCGTTTTCTCGGCACCTGCTTTTGTAGAAAATAATGATGGAATTATTGATAATTGCCATTTGAAAGGGAAGGTATATTCATATGCTGGATTTTGTAGATCTGGAAGCGGGTTGATTTCTAACAGTTATAATCAAGCAGACATCATTTCTTTGAATGATGGTCATGATGAGAGATTGGCGGCTGGAATAATTGCATATGGATATGGCGTAATCGATAGATGTTGGAATGAGGGTAGCATAACTGGAAAAAATGCATGTGGAATCAATGCATGGGCATGTGGAAATACATTCAATTGCTACAATATCGGTAAAATAACGGGCTCGCATTCGGCTAGTGGAATAGTATATTCTTCTTGCGAATGTTCGCTTACTCAAAACTGTTATAATCTGGGAACGCTAGTTTCTCCAAATAAAGCGGAGATTTTAGTAGATGGTTGTTCTCCTGACGATATGCAGAACTGTTTTTATTCTGTAGAGTCAGTAAATCCAGCTATGATAACAAAAGAAAACATTCCAGACTCTAATGCGGTGGCAATGCCTTTGGTAAGCTTTGAAAATGGTGAAGTTTTTAATCTTTTGAATACTTATATTCCAAATCATAATCACCAAAGTGCGTATCAAGTTACATATAAAAATTTCGATTGGAGTTTCGACTCTAATGTATGGTATCAGACTATAGGCATGGATAAATATCCTAGGTTGGATCAAAGTAATGGTTCTTTGTCAGGCATTCATGATGCCGAAACAAATTCATTAGTGACATTAGTGGTAAATCGTCAGGTGATTGTCATTGGTGTCGATTCTTTCCGCATCTTCAACATGCTTGGCCACGATGTGACTGCCAGCAACGGTTCTCTTGCTGACGGAGTGTATGTAGTGGTGGTTGACGGCAACGTCGCTAAGGTAATTGTGAAATAGTAGAGTAATTCTATAAAATTCAAAGGATGTATCCCGTATGTGAGATGCATCCTTTTTTATTCATTTAGAATCCATTCCTCCAATTCTCGCTGTTCTTTCATCAATCTTTTTATATTTCTTTCCTTTACTCTTTTCTTCTTTCTCATCGCTCTTTCTTTTTCACTTTTTTCATTGAAAAGGTAGTTGAATTTCAAATTCAATGTATTGCCGGAACCGTTGATGCCATAGATTCCCTCCATGTCGTTTTCCCATTCGATTCCTGCTCCGAAATGTGGGGTGAAGTACCATGTCACGCCTGCATGACATCCCCAGCTTCTCTCCGTGTATGTTTTGGCAGATACCACATATTCTTCATCCATATCGGGCCTTACGATACCAAAACCACCGAACATGCCTGCGTATGTATCCATCCTTTTAAGAAACTGAAAGTGGAAATTGATACGGGTGACGAATCTATGTCTTGTGAAACATGGTTCGGAAACATCATAATCAGTGATCATATTTCCTAAATCTTTCATGACGACGTGTTCCTTCCAGATATCGGTGTCGAACTTGTAACCGTAATGGTAACCAACGTTATATTGGAATCCGAAATCTATTCCTCCATTACGGCCAAAATGTTTTGTGTGCAGGATTCCACTGGCAAGTTTCCAATTGCACCCGATGTTCAATCGTAAGATATCGTCCGTACAATATTCTTTGTCATCATCTGCGTTATAATTGCGGATTGGTATCCCCATTCCGCCTTCAATTCTAAATTTATCCACTTTGTCGATCTCTGTGGCTCTGTGTTTTCCAGAAAATGCCGGGAATATGGCCAACACTGATAGCATTGCTGACAAAAATAATTTCATTGACGTATTATTAAGGTTCCTTTTGTTTAATTCAATAACTCAAGTTTCATAAGTGTTTTAAAGTGTATCAGTGCGGGGGGATGAAGATCGTTAAGAGCGGAAAACCTTTGTTTTGTCCGGGCTCCGCGAAGGGTAATCGGAGCATTTTTGTAAAGGGGGGATAAGGTGTTCCGCCCATTAACAATCTTCTTTTTATGCTAACTTTAATATCAAACTCACTTATGTCAACTTGATTCAATTATAAAACGGACATATTGATTTATTATTGTTTAGATTTTCAGTTTTGTTCATTTTGTAAGAATTTATGTAATATCAAAATGTCAAAAAAAAGAATTAAACTATCAAAGTGTGAAATTAAACTACAAGAAACAGCATCTTTTAGTAAGAGAAACGCCTTGTTAAGTCGCATTTTGTAATACGAAAATATGATTTGAATTTTGCTATGTTTTAAACTGTAAGCGTTGAAAGTTCCAAACCTTACAATTTGATACTATTAAGTGTTGTTTTGTTGCGTATTGTAATCATATAAAACTTATTTGCGTAAAAATGATATCGTTTTCTGTTATAAAGCAGTATAGTGAGTAATTTTGCATTGGTATTCCGAACGGGATTACCGACTTGGATAATTAGATATAAAACGACGAAAAGAAACAAAGTTATGCAAAACAATTTCACTAAAGGACTTTATACTCCAGCGAATGAGCATGATGCTTGTGGTGTCGGTATGGTTGTAAACATACATGGAAACAAGAGTCATGAACTTGTGGATTCCGCTCTTAAAGTCTTGGAGAACATGATGCATCGTGGTGCTGAAGGTGCAGACGGAAAGAGTGGTGATGGTGCCGGTATTATGGTCCAGATACCTCACGAGTTTATTTTGTTGAAAGGTATCCCAGTTCCAGAGAAGGGTAAGTATGGTACAGGACTTGTTTTCTTGCCAAAAGATAAGACTGAGCAAGACAAGATTCTAAAGGTGATGATCGAGGTGATCGAGGCTGAAGGTTTGAACCTTATGAAGCTTCGTGATGTGCCTACAAATCCTGCATGCCTAGGTAAGGTGGCTCTAGAGAGTGAGCCAGATATCAAGCAGGTGTTCATCACTGGCGTCTCTAACGAGGATGCTCCAAACCTTGAGAGAAAACTCTACGTCATCCGTAAAAAGATAGAGAATCAGGTAAATCACAAAGATTTCTATATCGTATCATTGTCAAGCAAGAATATCATCTATAAGGGTATGCTTTCATCAATGCAGGTACGCGATTATTTCGACGACCTTCGTGATACATACTTCACTTCTGGTCTTGCTTTGGTACACTCACGTTTCTCTACAAACACATTCCCTACATGGTCTCTTGCTCAGCCATTCCGTTTGCTATGTCACAACGGTGAGATCAACACAGTGAGAGGAAACAGAAACTGGATGAAAGCTCGTGAGTCGGTCCTTAACTCAGGTCTTCTTGGTGATATCTCAGGCATCCGTCCAATCGTGCAGCCAAATATGAGTGACTCTGCATCTTTGGATAATGTGTTCGAGTTCTTCGTGATGAGCGGTCTTTCTTTGCCACACGCAATGGCTTTGCTTGTGCCAGAGAGCTTCAACGACAAGAATCCTATCAGCGACGACCTAAAGGCATTCTATGAATACCATTCAATTTTGATGGAGCCATGGGATGGCCCTGCAGCCTTGATGTTCTCGGATGGACGTTATGCAGGAGGTATGCTCGACAGAAATGGTCTTCGTCCATCAAGATATTTGATCACCAACAACGACATGATGGTTGTCGCTTCGGAAGTCGGTGTTCTTGATTTTGATCCAAGCGAGATCAAGCAGAAAGGAAGACTTCAGCCTGGTAAGATCTTGATGATCGATACAGAAGAGGGTAAGATTTACTACGATGGTGATTTGAAGGCACAGCTTGCTGCTGAACACCCATATAGAGATTGGTTGCACACTAACCGTATCCAGCTTGAGAAGTTGAAGAGCGGACGTAAGGTTACCAATTCCGTCGCAAACTATAAGAGCAAACTTTTGAACTTCGGATTCGCTAAGGAAGATATCGAAAAGACAATCATTCCTATGGCAGTCAACGGTGCTGAGCCAGTCGCAGCGATGGGTAATGATACTCCACTTGCTGTCATCTCAGATCGTCCACAGATCTTCTTCAACTACTTCCGCCAGCAGTTCGCTCAGGTTACAAACCCTGCCATCGACCCTATCCGTGAGGAACTTGTGATGAGTTTGACTGAGTATATCGGTAAGGTAGGACCTGGTATTTTGAATCCAGATGAGAGCAACTGTAAGATGGTGCGTCTTCCTCATCCAATCCTTTCAAATGCTGAACTTGATATTCTTTGCAATATCCGTTACAAGGGATTCGTCACTACCAAACTTCCTATGTTGTTCGAAGCTAGCAAGGGAGAGGAAGGACTTAAAGAGGCTCTAGACGATCTTTGTAAGAGTGCAGAGGAGAGCGTAGATAAGGGTATTAATTATATCATCCTTTCAGATAGAGACGTTGATGAGAAACATGCGGTTATCCCATGTTTGCTTGCAGTCTCAGCCGTTCACCACTATTTGATCAGCGTCGGCAAGCGAGTTCAGACGGCTTTGATCGTTGAGTCTGGTGAGATCCGTGAGGTGATGCATGCGGCATTGCTTCTTGGTTATGGTGCTTCAGCATTGAATCCATATATGACATTCGCTGTTCTTGAAGAACTTGTGAAGAACAAGGAGATTCAGGAGGATTTCGCTACAGCAGAGCACAATTATATCAAGGCTGTATGCAAGGGTCTTTACAAGATCATGTCTAAGATGGGTATCTCAACTATCCGTTCTTACCGTGGTGCTAAGATCTTTGAGAGCATCGGTTTGAGCGAGAGTTTGTTGAGATCTTACTTCGGAACAGAAATTTCTACTATCGGTGGTATCGGTTTGAAACAGATCGCAGACGACGCAATCAAACTTCATGATATTGCGATGAAGGCTACAGACGAGGATATGGTTCCAGATTCTGGTTTGTTCGCTTACAGAAAAGATGGTATCGCACACGCTTGGAATCCAGAGACAATCTCAACTCTACAGATTGCGACTCGTATGGGTTCTTACAAGAAGTATAAAGAGTATACAAATTACGTAGATAATAAGGAGAAGCAGATTTTCATCCGTGACTTCTTCAATTTCAAGAAAGCTGCCAAGCCAATCTCTGTCGACGAGGTTGAACCAGTTGAGAGCATTGTAAAGCATTTTGTCACAGGTGCCATGTCGTTCGGAGCTATCTCTATTGAGGCTCACGAGGCTATCGCTCTTGCGATGAATAAACTTGGAACTCGTTCAAACACAGGTGAAGGTGGTGAGGACAACGCACGTTACCACTCAAGTGTAGACGGAGTGAGCTTGTCATCAAAGACAAAGCAGATCGCTTCTGGTCGTTTCGGTGTCACAGCTGAGTATCTTGTGAACGCAGAGGAGATTCAGATCAAGGTGGCTCAGGGAGCTAAACCAGGAGAGGGTGGTCAGTTGCCAGGATTCAAGGTAAATGAGGTCATTGCCAAGACTCGTAACTCAATTCCTGGAATCTCACTTATTTCTCCTCCACCTCATCACGATATCTACTCAATCGAGGACCTTGCACAGTTGATCTTCGACTTGAAGAATATCAATCCTACTGCTGCTGTTTCAGTCAAGCTTGTTGCTGAGAGCGGTGTAGGTACAATCGCAGCTGGTGTGGCTAAGGCTAACGCTGATTTGATTGTCATCTCTGGTGCAGAAGGTGGTACGGGAGCATCTCCAGCCTCTTCAATGAGATTCGCTGGTATCTCTCCAGAAATCGGTCTTGCAGAGACTCAGCAGACATTGGTTTTGAATGGTCTACGTGGTCGTGTACGTTTGCAGACAGATGGTCAGTTGAAGACTGGTCGTGATGTGATTCTAACTGCGCTTCTTGGTGCTGACGAGTTCAGCTTCGGAACACTTCCTTTGATTGTATTAGGATGTGTGATGATGAGAAAGTGTAACACAAATACATGTCCTGTAGGAGTCGCTACTCAGGATCCTAAACTTCGTGAAAGATTCAGAGGTCGTTCAGAGTATCTTGTCAACTACTTCACTTTCTTGGCCCAGGAGGTTCGTGAGTATCTTGCAGAGATGGGATTCAAGAAGTTTGAGGATATCATCGGACATACCGAGTTGATTGAGATCAAACCAATGGATAACGATAAACACAAGACTTTGGATTTCTCTCGTCTACTTGCACGAGTTGACAGCAAAGAGTCTTTGTGCTGGGATCACAGAGCATTCACTAAAGTTGAGGGTGTTAAGGATTTCGAGATTCTTGCTCAGGCTAAGGACGCTATTGAGAAGAAGCAGGAGGTCAACCTCGATTTCGCTATCAAGAATACAGACCGTGCCGTAGGTACGATGCTTTCTGGCGCGATCGCACAGAAGTATGGCGAGGCTGGTCTTGCTGATTCTACAATCAATATCAAGTTCAAGGGTTCTGCCGGTCAGTCGTTTGGAGCATTCCTTGCTAAGGGAGTAAACTTCAAGCTTGAGGGAGAGACAAACGACTACTTCGGTAAGGGACTTTCAGGAGGACGCATCGCAATCCTTCCTCCAGTACGAAGCAGTTTTGAGGCAGACAAGAACATCATCGCTGGTAACACAGGTTTGTATGGTGCGACGACGGGAGAACTTTATGTCAATGGTCGTGTAGGCGAGCGTTTTGCAGTTCGTAACTCAGGAGCTATCGCAGTAATCGAGGGAGCAGGCGACCACTGCTGTGAGTATATGACAGGCGGTCGTGTGGTTGTCCTTGGTGAGACGGGAAGAAACTTCGCTGCTGGTATGTCAGGAGGTGTCGCTTACGTATGGGATAAGAACCATAATTTCGACTACTTCTGTAATATGGATATGGTAGAGTTGAGCTTGATTGAGGAGGCTAGCTACCGTAAGGAACTTCATGAGTTGATTCGCAAACATTGGTTGTACACAGGTTCTAACCTTGCGCGTACAATGCTTGACGACTGGAATCACTACGTTGAACAGTTCATCCAGGTTGTTCCAATCGAGTACAAGAGAGTACTTCAGGAGGAGCAGTTGAAGAAGCTTCAGAACAAGATAGCTGACATTAAAGCAGAATAAAAAATGCATAATGCTAAATGCTAAGTGCTAAATTATTTATCAATGTAGTAATGTGTGGTTCACAATTATGAATTATGCATTATGAATTAAGAATTGAATAATATGGGAAATCCTAAAGCATTCCTAACAGTGCCTCGTAAGGAGGCCGGATATCGCCCCGTTCAGGATCGTATTCGTGATTTTGGAGAGGTGGAACAGACATTGAATTCAAAAGACAGACAAGAGCAGGCTTCTCGATGCATGGATTGTGGAGTGCCTTTCTGTCACTGGGCTTGTCCGCTTGGCAACAAACAGCCTGAATGGCAAGACGCACTATATAAAGGCAAATGGGAAGAGGCTTACAAAATCCTTTCCACTACAAACGACTTCCCTGAGTTTACAGGCCGTATCTGTCCTGCACTTTGCGAGAAGAGTTGTGTGCTCAACCTTACAATCGGTGAGCCTACAACATGTCGTGAGAATGAGTGCGCAATCATTGAGCGTGCTTTCTTGGAGGGTTATGTTCCTGTCCATACATACGCTCGCAATGGAAAGAAAGTTGCTGTGATCGGTTCAGGTCCTGCTGGACTTTCTGTAGCTGCACAGTTGAATAAGAAGGGCTACGAGGTTACAGTCTTTGAGAAGAATGAGGCTGCAGGTGGACTTCTTCGTTATGGTATTCCAAACTTCAAGCTCAACAAGTCTGTGATCGACCGCAGAATAGAGATCATGGAGAAGGAAGGAATCAAATTCCTATACAATCAGAATATCGACTGCACAAAACTTCCTGCTGGTTTCGACGCATACGCAATCTGTACAGGAACACCGACTGCTCGTGACCTAAAGATTGAGGGACGTGAGTTGAAGGGAATTTACCTTGCTCTTGAGATGCTTTCTCAGCAGAACAGAGTGCTTGCAGGTATGAAGTTCAAGGATTCAGAACTTGTCAACGCAAAAGGTAAGAAGGTGCTTGTTATCGGTGGTGGTGATACAGGTTCCGATTGTATCGGTACTGCTAATCGTCAGGGTGCTGTAAGTGTGACTCAGATTGAGATCATGCCAGAGCCACCTGTAGGTTACAATCCAGCAACTCCTTGGCCTAATTGGCCAAATATCAAGAAGACAACGTCTTCACATAAAGAAGGATGCGAGAGAAGATGGCTTCTAAACTCAAACAGATTCATCGGAAAAGATGGAAAACTTGTTGGTGTAGAGGTTGAAGGAGTCATTTGGGAGCCAAATCCAGATGGTGGCCGCCCAATCATGAAACTTGACGGAAAGAAAGAGATTATCGATTGCGATATGGTGCTTCTTGCTATGGGATTCATCAAGCCAGAGCATCCAAAGTATGCGGATAATGTATTCTTGGTAGGTGATGCAGCATCAGGTGCTAGCCTTGTTGTGCGTGCGATCGCTTCTGGACGTAAGGTGGCAGAGCAGATTGACGCATATGTTAATGGAGTTAAGAAGTAAAAGTTAAGAATAAAAGATGGCACAACTTGGAGGAGACATTCCTCCAAGTTGGAAAAGCCGTTTTATTCATTAATTCTTCAATTCTAACTCTTCATTATTAATTCTTAATCCGAACTGAATATGTGTGGTATAGTTTGTGCGTTCGATCTAAAGAAGTCGGCGCAGGAGTTGCGTCCTCAACTCCTTGAAATGTCAAAGAGAATTCGTCATCGTGGACCAGATTGGTCTGGAATTTATTGTGGCGACAAGGCAATACTTGCTCACGAGAGACTTGCTATCGTTGACCCACAGAGTGGCCAACAGCCATTGTATAGCAAAGACGGCAAACTTGTGCTTGCTGTAAACGGAGAAATCTACAATCATCAAAGCATCCGCGACCGTCAGGCTGGCTCATACGAGTTTCTTACTAAGAGTGATTGTGAGGTCATCCTTTCACTTTACCGTGAGAAAGGAATCAATTTTATTGAGGATCTAAACGGAATTTTCGCTTTTGCTCTATACGATATTGAGAAAGATGTCTACCTGATTGCCCGTGATCACGAGGGTATCATTCCTCTATATATGGGTTGGGATAAGAATGGCACATTCTATGTGGCTTCTGAGATGAAGGCCCTTGAAGGTTATTGTGAGACAATCAAGTCATTCCCTCCAGGACAATATTTCTATTCAAAAGATGGAGAATTGAAGACGTGGTACAAGCGTGACTGGATGGAATATGATGCTGTCAAAGACAACACATCAAGTATAGAAGAACTTCGTAATGCACTTGAGAATGCCGTTAAGCGTCAGTTGATGACAGATGTTCCATACGGAGTGCTTCTTTCTGGAGGTCTTGACTCATCGATCGTTTCTGCGGTTGCGAAGAAATTTGCTTCTCAGCGTGTGGAGAGTGGAGACAAACTTGGTGCATGGTGGCCACAGTTGCACTCATTCGCAGTTGGTTTGAAGGGTGCACCTGATTTGCTTGCCGCAAAGAAGGTTGCCGATCATATCGGAACTGTGCATCACGAGATCAATTTCACAGTTCAGGAAGGTCTTGATGCCGTACGCGACGTCATCTATCATATCGAGACATACGATGTGACGACAGTGAGAGCAAGTACTCCGATGTATCTTCTTGCCCGCGTCATCAAGAGCATGGGAATCAAGATGGTACTTTCTGGAGAGGGAGCTGACGAGATTTTTGGCGGATATCTATATTTCCACAAGGCTCCAAATGCAGAGGAATTGCATAAGGAGACGGTACGTAAACTTTCAAAACTTCATATGTACGACTGCTTGCGTGCAAACAAGAGCCTTTCTGCATGGGGTGTTGAGGGACGTGTTCCATTCTTGGATAAAGAGTTTATGGATGTCGCAATGCGTTTGAATCCGAAAGATAAGTTGAGCGGCACCGTCGGCAAGATAGAGAAATGGATCCTTCGTAAGGCATTCGAGGACTATTTGCCAGAAGAGGTCGCTTGGCGACAGAAAGAGCAGTTCTCTGATGGTGTCGGCTACAGCTGGATTGACACATTGAAGGAATTGACATCACAGAAGGTTACAGATGAGCAGATGTCTCATGCGGCTGAGAGATTCCCTATCAACCCACCTATGACTAAGGAGGAATACTACTACAGAACTATCTTCGAGGAGCATTTCCCAAGTCAGACAGCGGCGCAGACAGTGCCAAGCGAGAAGAGCGTAGCTTGTTCGACTGCAATCGCGCTTGAGTGGGATGAGGCGTTCAAAAACATGAACGATCCTTCAGGTAGAGCTGTTAAGAGCGTACATAATCAGGCTTATAAGTAAAAAGATAGGCAGCATAATAATTTGTTTCTTGGGGGTGATGCAGTGATGCGTCACCCTTTTTCTTTATATTTGCTTTTGAGATTTCTTTGCATGAAGATAGTTTTAAGTAGGTTGGATAATATATGGATAGATCAAAAGAGTCTCGTATGTGGCATTTAAAATCAGAATTAAAATGAAAATTAATTTATTATCCATTGTGTTTATGCTGATATTGCTGATTGGGTGTTCCGGAAAAAGCAGAGTAGACACAACGCAGAAGAAAGAATATAAATATGAGACTACAAAAGAGGAAGAGGAAGCTATAAATTTGTATTATCGTGCTTATAATGTATGGATGGGACCTCCTGAGATGAAGACGTTGATGAAAGCTCAAGTTATGTTTGATTCTGCATACAGCATGTTGGGAGACAAAATGAATCCTGACGCATTTATGTATATGCTTATGACAAACAGTGATTTGGAGGATTATGAAAAGTGCATAAGCTTGGTGCAAAATAGAGATGACAGTCTGTTTTATTTCCCATTTGAAAAACAAATGTTCACGTCGATGTATAAAGCAAAAAATAGTCTTCTGAATGGTGATACACTAGGCTATGATAAGCATTATGCTGAAGCTGGCATGTGTGTATGGGATAATTTCAAAAAGTATGACGATAAGAGTGTTTTGTTGATGTTATTTAAGCTTCGCAGATACTTTCATGACAAGGAAGCGATGATAGCGGATATAGATTCATTAGGAAAGTATGCAATTATAGAAGATAGTGTGTTACGAGGATTTGGTTGCTTAGATTATATTTATGATTACACTATAAAGGACGAAGCCATATATAGAGGTGAACTCTATTTGGCAAAGGGAGACTCTATAGGAATGCGTAGGCAATATGATATCGCAATTGCTTATGTAAAAGAGCAGTTCCGAAAAAATCCTGGATATAAGGAATTAGAAGATTGGTGTACTGTGAAGACAGATTGTTTTAACAGAGAAAATGTAAGGTCTTTTTTTGATGATTTGGATTCTATACAAAAATTAAAGGTGTTGCCAGATAGTGAGATCGACTATTTTAGAGAAAGAAGTCAGTATTTTTTGGAATTCCGTTTACAAGAAGAAAGGGGAGAATAGGATATGAAAATATTTTGTTTGTTGATCGCATTAATGTCAATGACAGTGTCGGCACAAAACCATTTTGATGGTTTTGTCAAGAAATTGGATGTGGCCTACACTTGTGTGTCTAATCCTGCTCCAGATGATTTTAGACCTGCTTTTTTAAGTAAAGAATATAGAGCAGGACATGACATGTATAAACTAAAATCAAAGGCATTATACAAGAATATTTATGGTCAGAAGAGCTATTTGCAATATTTCCTAAGCTATTATTTGTTTAATGACACTGCTGACTGCAAGCAGGCAGTCGAAAGATTCTTTTCAGTCGAAAGACTAGATGGATTAAAGTATATGGTAGACGGTGGGGTTAAGACTCCTCCTATGGTAATGATATTCAACAGCAAGAGCATTTATTGTGTGTATGGAGCATGTGAAACCGAGTTGGAATCTTGGGAAAACTTAAAAAAGACGTTTATTGCAGAATATGCAGACGATAATGCGACGTTACTGATTGCAAAATGTGGATTCGTAAAGTGGGAGAAATATAGGAAACAGTAGGAGTGGTGTTTCAAAATGTAAAATCTATTTCTTAGTTAAATGATTTTAAACAAAAAACAGCATATATTTTGATATGCTTGGAAAACCAACAAACCAGTTTGTTTTAGAAAACCCATAACGGGATAAAACAATAGAAAACCATGTTTTTTATGTTTTGTTTTCAGCGTTGGGCTGTTTTCAATGTCATTTATGACATATTTTCCTGCACCAACAACGGAGTTGTTTTTATATAAGTGCGTTTTCTGTTAACCTTATTTTTTCGGAACGTGAATCACACGCATTAATAACAAAAATAAAAACTCTTTGTAAATTGCGTTTTGATACAACATCTTTTTTCATTTCTCATTCAACCGATTTCCCAATTCCCTCAATGTTATTGGAATCTGTTTCTTCAATTTCTTGCCTTTCTTGGTTTGTACGAATAGTAAGTATATACAGTTGCAATTAGCATCCGCATATTTTATAACTTCCAATTTCTTTGGAGATATCTTTGATAGAACGGTATCCACTTTTCCCCCCTCGATTAAGGATCCGTCAACGACATAATAATCTATTTTGTGATTGCCATATATATTTAAGCATGGACACGAAGTATCGGCAGTATTATACGCTTTCTTTGTCCGGCTAAATGCGATACTCGAAAAGACAATTAGGAAGATGGCAAGAAAAAGTAGAAAAAATCTCTTTGATGGTATGATGTTTGTTAATGCCATATATTTTGGTCCATTCATTTAATTTTATACATTCTTTCCCTTCTATATTTACAACCTTTTTCGTCTATTGTATATTTATATCCTCTATATTTATATTCAGATATACCAAGTTCTTTCATCGTTTTGGGAATCTGTTTGGATAGACGGGATCCTTTCTTTGTTCCGATAAAAATATAGTCATAGTATGTATTTGTTATTATGAGTTCCATGTATTTTATGTCGTTGACATCGATGTTGATAGCAATATCACCAAAATCATTTTTATCTATAACCATTCCGTCTAAGACATATTTAAAATCCCCTTCTTTTTGGCCAGGAGCTTTTGAAGTAGGTGGACATCCGATGCAATTTCTTAATGCCTCGTCAACACTTATTTCATCTGGAGCTTCTTCCTGTTCTTTCGCAAAAGCGGAAAGGGAAGAGATTAGCAGTAGGACTATCAGAGAAAGGTTTTTCATAGGAAATGGCGGAATATATTTCATTTTATCAATTGCTTGTCTTCCCCACATAATCCCACAAGATTACATGTGCCGATCAATCCTCCTTTTGTCGCAACTTTGAACATGCCATATCGTGCGTGGGCATATTTATCTCCCGTGCCTTCCTGGAAGAAATAGCTGTCGCTTCCGAAGTAGACGTATTTCTCCCATGTACTTTTGCCTATTTCGTAGCGAAGAAGTATTTCGTTCTCATGTAATCCGTTTACTGAATCAGTCAGTCTTACAAAATGTCCTACATTGTTATCATCCAAACGTGCCACACAATATTTGCCCGTCTCTCCGTCGTTGCTAATTATATCTTCAAAATCTTTGGCCATATCCCAACGAGTCCTATGCCCTATTTGATCTCCCAGACTGAATCGCAGTGCCATATAGTCGCCCTGCATTATAGAGCGTGGATCGACGGGACGAAGCTCCAGCAAAACCGTTTTTCCATCATTGAGGATGCTTTCGTTTTTTATGATATTGAAGAAAAAGAATCCTAAAACCAACAACATGTTGGCTGATATGATATATAATTTCAATTTGCTCATTTTGCCAATTTTTTAATGAAATAGAATAAAGATATGAAGACGATGCCACTTGCCATCAGCAGGTAGGATTTATAAATCAACGTGATGTTCAAATCATAGTAGAATATGCTAAGAGCATAAATCATGAAAAGACCGCAGATGGCCACGCCGAAATAGTCCAAAACTGTGTATGTAAGAACAAGCCCTAACGTCGCAAGTGCCATCTCTGGTGAGATACAAGATGCGACGCAACCTAAGAAGATTAGTCCAATGCTCCAGGCAAATTTTTGAGTGTCTTTCACCTGTTTTGACAATAGCTTATATGCCACCACAAATGTGAATGTCGCACAGATTATAGATCCTACTATACCGTTAAAGGAAAATAAATCACTTCCTAATACGGTGTCTATGTAGCCGATCATGGCAGAGGTACGCGCATAACCTATGGCTGTCACTACTGTACAAAAGCGAATTGTCGGGATATATTGTGCGTAGATGTTCTCTTTGTCGAACTTATCCGCATCATACATAATGGTAAGTCCATATACCGCAAGAAGGATGACAGCATAAAAAAAGAAAATATAATGAATAAATATAGAGTGAGAAATATGCTTTAAGTCTATGAAAACAAGTGGAATAAGAGCAAAAATAGCAAGCAGAAAAATTTGTCTCATAAGATGATTGCGACAAAAAATCCATGCTATTGCCAGGACAAGGATGTTTAAGAAAAATATAACTTCGATACTATCTATTTCCTTAAGGCCAATGTTTATAAGAAATATACCGATAAGACACAGAGGGTAAGCAACTGAAAGAATAAATTTTTCACTGTCAATCACCCTTGTCAAATAAATGGCACCCGCTGTCATACATATCCCAAAGCAGGTGATAACGCTTTCATCCGCATTCTTAAACAGTAGGGCAAAGAATCCAAGCATTGTGCTCATTGTTATTAGCCCACCGAAAAAGAAAAGTATTTTAAGAGGCCATGTAAGTTTTGTGCCTTCTGTAAAATCGATTTTATCTGTAAATTCCATAATATTCTTTTTTGAAAATTCCTATTCGTCAATATGATTCTCAGTGGCATCTTGAAACTCTTTGTTTAGAGTCTCAGATTCCCATTCTTTCTTTTTGTTGATGATATGTTTACCTAAGAAGTAAATGCCTGCCATGAAAGGAAGCGTAATGAGAATCATAGATTCAAAATCATCTATTATTTTGATGAATAATTCGTATACCAACACTAGAATACCAGTGCAAAATATAGAGTAAGTAGCCAGATTTTTCTTTTGCAGGGAGTATATACATGAAAGTGCGTACACCACAATGCTGACTAATAAACCCAACACACCTACATATTTGTCACTTCTTTCAAAGATGAAAATGGATATCTCTATCACAGCAAGAATAGATAATATGCAAACAAACAAAGTCATGAACCATTTTGGAGCAACGCTTTTGTTTGGAATAAATCTTGGAGAAAATTCAAAAAATGCCGTGACGACGGTAAGAATCACCAAATAGTCGGTGAGGGCAAAATCGACAGAAGGATGCAATCCGTAGGTAAGCAGGATCAAATCTATAAAGAAAATCCACAATGGATAGAAATCTGCCACCGCCACCCAAACGACAATGCACAATGCCCAACTTAAAAATAGCAGATAACTGTCTGCACCAGTCTGATACACCTGACCATACACTGCTAAGAAAGCCCCAACTAATATGCACATCGCGAAAATGGTGATGTTGCGTACCCAGTCTCGCATCGGCACTTTCACTACGGCGACGAAGGTCGCTAATAGAAGTCCCAGCACAACACCCATCTTTGCGAAGCGGTGTAGTCCATCCCAGTTGTATGCAAAGAAGAATATGATTCCGCTTAATAGGAATCCTGCTCCAAGTGTGAGCGTCAATATTTCTGAGAATTTCAGCCATTTCTGACCATCTGCCCTTTTTATAGATGGCGAATTAACCGCACTATTATCTTCCATAATTTTGAATTTTGATTAGTCATTAATCTTTTTCAACGATATATTGTTTTTGCAAATGTAGAAAATAATGTTTGTGGCACTCAACATTTCCATTTATTTAACTTTCATTAACGGCAGTTGGGAAAACTGTTAAAGGTGGATTTTATATTTTGAGGATTGTTAAGGGCGGAACGCCCTTGTCCCTATCTTACTCGCGAGCACGTAAGTGCGAGCGACAATATAAAGACATTGGATTTAAACACCTTCTGAGGCAAACACCTGTATTTGCGGATAAATTGCTGAAATCAACGCAGAAGATATGTATTTGAGTTAAAAAACATATCCACGTCTTCCCAAATCTTCATTTTATTGTTTATTTTTGCCACTAGTATCTTTTTGAGATAGTAAGAAATAATAAAAACAATAATAATTTATGCAGTTCGGACATTTTGATGACAAGCGTAAAGAGTATGTAGTAACCAATCCGGCTACTCCTAAGTCATGGAGCAACTATCTTGGTGACACTCGTTACGGTGCAATTATCACAAACAACGCAGGTGGATACTCTTTCTACCGTTCATCAGTGCAGGGTTGTTTCCTTCGCCTAAAGTTTAATACAGTTCCTAACGACCAGCCAGGTCGATACATCTATCTTCACGACCTTGATTCTAAGGATTTCTGGAGTGGTAGCTGGCAGCCAGTAGGTAAGCCTCTTGACAAGTATAAGAGCGAGTGCCGTCACGGTTCAGCCTACACTATCATCTCTTCTGAGTATGAGGGAATCAAGACTGAGACTCTTTACTTCGTGCCACTTGGCCAGGAGTTTGAGGTTTGGAGAGTGAAGGTGACTAACAATTCAGGCAAGAAGAGAAACCTACGTGCGTTCACATACGCAGAGTTCGCTTCAAACTGGAACATGCACGATGACAGCAACAACTTGCAGTACACTCAGTATATCATAAAGACTTCTTACGCTGATGGTTTTATCGATCACGGTAACAACCTTTACATGCCAGAGGAGCCAGATAATTTCCAGAATAAGGACCAGGCTCGTCACTCTTTCATCGGAGTTGTAGGTCAGCCTGTTACTGGTTATGATTCAGACCGTGACAAGTTCATCGGTCTTTACCACACGTACGCTAATCCAGAGTCAGTTGTAAAGGGTCAGTGTGGCAACACAGTGACTGAGGGAGACAACGGTTGTGGTACACTTCAGGTAGACTTGACACTTGAGGCTGGCGAGACTAAGGAGTTCACAGTAGTTCTTGGTATCGGTAAGGCTTGGGTTGAGGGTAAGAAGGCTGCTGAAATAGTAGCGTCTCCAGCAAAGGTTGAGGCTGAGTACAAGAAAGTCGTTGACTACTGGCATGGCCGTATCGAGGGACTTTCAGCTGAGACACCAGATGCTGATTTCAACTCTATGATCAATATGTGGAATCCATTCAACAACCTTATCACATACGCATGGAGCCGTGCCGCTTCATTGATCTACCGTGGTGAGCGTGATGGTATGGGTTACCGTGATACAATCCAGGATATGCTTGGTGTTATTCACAATATTCCAGAAGAGGTCGTGGAGAGACTTGAACTTATGTTGACAGGTCAGAACTCTAACGGTGGTGCGATGCCAGTCGTTAAGCCTTTCGCACACAATCCTGGTCATGAGGCTCCTACTCCAGAGAACGAGTTCCGTTCAGACGACTGTATGTGGTTGTTCAACACAGTACCAACATACGTAAAGGAGATCGGTAATATTGATTACTACAACAAGGTGCTTCCATACTCAGACAAGGGAGAGGGCACAGTGCTTGATCACCTTCGTCGCGCTATCCAGTTCAACCTTGATCGTCTTGGAAAGAACGGTCTTCCATGCGGTTTGAAGGCAGACTGGAACGACTGTCTAGTGCTTGGAGCTAAGGGAGAGACAGTATTCGTGGCTATGCAGCTTCGTTACGCTCTTACTGTTTATATCGATATCTGTACTCGTTTGTCTAAGCTTGATGAGGTTAAGTGGGCAGAGGGTCATTTGACAACTCTTTCTGCTAACATCGACAAGGCAGCTTGGGATGGAGAGTGGTACGTACGTGCTATCAAGGAAGACGGATATGTATTCGGAACAAGCAAGAACCCAATCAAGGAGGGTAATATCTGGCTTAACCCACAGTCGTGGGCTATCATCTCAGGTCAGGCTACTGGCGAGAGAGCGGAGACAGTAATGAACTCAGTGGAGAAGCATCTTGCAATTGAGTACGGTCTAGTACTTTGTGATCCACCTTTCGAGAAGACAGAGGCTAGCGTAATCAAGGCTCCATTGTTCATCAAGGGTATGAAGGAGAACGCTGCGGTATTCCAGCACACACAGGGTTGGGGAATCATGGCAGACTGTATTCTAGGTCACGGTAAGCGTGCATTCAAGAACTACAAGAACTATCTTCCTGCAAACTACAACACACGTGCTGAGGTTCGTCAGATTGAGCCATACGTATATGCGCAGACAACATGCTCAACTTACAACATGCGTGCAGGTCAGAGCCGTTGTCCATGGTTGTCGGGTACAGCATCTTGGGCATACTTCACAGCAGCTCAGTACATCCTTGGTATCCGTCCAGACTACAACGGATTGCTAATTGATCCATGTATCCCAGCTTGGGAAGGATTCAAGGCATCACGTCGCTTCCGTGGCAATATCATCAATATTGTTGTCAAGAACCCTAACAAGGTTGAGAAGGGAGTAAAGAGCATCACTGTTGATGGCAAGGCTGTTACAGGTAATGTTGTGCCAGCAGACATGCTGTCTAACGGATGCAATGTAGAGGTTATCATGGGATAATCTTTCGGATATACCTAAAATAAAAAGGTCAGGAATGAAAATTCCTGGCCTTTTTTGCATTTAAACCTCATTTAATCGAGTTTTTTCGACCGATGGAATGAGAGGATTATGAAATTCGCTTTCACAACATGGGCAGATTTTACGAATATAACGTATTTTCTATGCGAATGGCAAATTTGAAATTAAAAATATACTATTCGCATAGTAAAATTAAAAATGCGAAATGCGGAATGAATGATCATTAATCGTTATATCCAATTATGGAATCGGATTGGGGGTGGCAAAATCACGTAGAGACGCACGGTCGTGCGTCTCATTATATACGTGCATTATCGACAGGTGTGTAGGGGCGATCCCTTGTGGTCGCTGTGAATAAAATGCATAATTGTTGGGGAATCCGTCCGTAGGGGCAGGTTTCAAACCTGCCCGCATGTTTTGATTATTTTCAAAACAATCGTTAATCATATTTAACATTGATTTTTTCCACATCCAATTAAATATTTTTAATTTCGCACTGTTATCATAACGGCAACAATAATTTTGAAATATAATTTGAAAGAGATATGACAAAAAAACTACTTGTATTAACAATGACATTTGTGTCGTGTGTCATGACTTTTGCGACAGACATGATTGTGAAGCAGAAAAACGGAGATGCATTAAGATTTGACGTGAAAAATGTGGAAGAGGTTATTTTTGAAGAGACCATTCCTGAAAATTCGACTGTGGTGGATGAATCCGATACACCTTTGAAATTCAAAATCCTATCAGAAAACACCGTAGAGGTTATCAGAGACGATTCATATTCTAAGTTAAGTTCTGTCACAATTCCAGCCAAAGTACGAATTGATGGCAAGGTATATGATGTCACATCTATTGGTTTTCGTGCTTTTTCTTGGTGTATCGATATGACCAGCATTGAAATCCCTAATAGTGTCACTTCTATCGGTGTTCGTGCTTTTGAGGGCTGTAACGGTTTGACCAGCATCAAAATCCCTAATAGTGTCACTTCTATCGGTTCTCGTGCTTTTGAATTCTGTAGCAGTCTGACCAGCATCAGCATTCCTGAGGGTGTCACTTCTATCGGTGATGGTGCTTTTTCGGAATGTAGCGGTTTGACCAGCATCGATATTCCTAATAGTGTCACTTCTATCGGTGATGGTGCTTTTTCGGAATGTAGCGGTTTAAATCCAAAGTTATTGGTCTATGATAAAGGCACAAAATGTTATGGCTGGATTGGGGATTTGAAAAAATGCACAGAGGTCGTGATTCCAGAGAATGTCACTTCTATTGGCAATAATGCTTTTTGGTTATGTAGTGGTTTGACCAGCATCAAAATTCCTAATAGTGTCACTTCTATCGGTGATAGAGCTTTTGGAAATTGTATAAATCTTGATGTCGTGATTGACAATTCAGAAGGTAATGTAGAGGTAGGAATCGACGCATTCCTAAATTGTAAATCTGTGACATGGTCAAAAGAATAATCATTTGCAAATGAAATCACAGAAGGGATGGACGACGGTTCATCCCTTTTTTCGTTGGCAATTACCTCAAATTAATTACGAATTGACCCTACGGATCTTGTTTCAAAAAAAAGGCGTGATTTGTCAAAATCACGCCTTTTTCCTGTTGATGGTGTAGGGGCGAAACCCAGAGCGATTGAGAGGGATCGATGAGCAACGGCCCTACAAACCATCATGTCTCAAAAAATTAAAAATTAAAAATGCGAAATGCTAAATTCAGCATTGTGCATTGTGCATTTATAATTTAGCATTAGTACTTAAAACTGCTTCCTCCCACAAACTCTCTCAACAATGATGTAGTAGGGATTTCGTTCTCCTGGATATCAGCGAAGTAAGAAAGGAAGTTGAGCAGACGGTGGGCTTCAGAGTAGATAGGCGACGTCTGAGGCACCATCGACAATGGAGCGATAGCATGATGTTTAAGCACACAAAGCTCGAAGATCATCGCAGAGTTGAACATTGCGTCTGCCTCCTCTTGGAACGGCACAATCCACTTCTCTTCTCCCTTCATCACATCTGGCCAACGTTTGATTGTATCTTCCGCAGAGTAACCACGATATTTGAAATCACGCACGATACGGCGGATCAGACGGTTGTCTGTATTTGGAATACAGTTGTGGTTGTCAAGCGAGATGGAAGTCAACGCAGACACGAAGATCTTAAACTTGTTTTCTGCAGGGATCTTCTCTGTAAGTTTCGGATTCAAAGCGTGGATTCCCTCAAAAATCAAGACCTCGTTGTTGTGGATCTGGATTGTTTCGCCCTCCTCACGCTCTCCAGTCTCAAAATTGTAGCGAGGAAGAGTCACTTTTTCACCAGAGATAAGTTTGTTAAGATCGCTGTTGAACAAATCGAGATCCAAAGCGTACAGACTCTCGAAATCATAGTTTCCATTCTCATCTTTCGGAGTAAGTCGACGTGGCACAAAATAGTCGTCGAGAGATACCGCCAACGGTTTCAAGCCACAGACCGCAAGTTGCACAGATAGACGTTTGCTGGAAGTTGTCTTACCCGAAGAAGATGGGCCTGCAAGCAGAACGACGCGAACTTTTGGACGTTTAGCAATCTCGTCGGCTATAAGAGCGATCTTTTTCTCCTGGAGAGCCTCCGCTACCTTGATCAGATTGCTTGCGTTGTTTTTCTCAAGCAGACCGATATTAAGGTCGCCGACATTTTCAATGCCAAGAAGCTGGTTGAAAGTCGTATGCTCAGAGAACGCTTTCAAAAGTTGAGGCTCCTGACGCACTGGAGCAAGCTCATTCGGTTTATCTGCCGACGGTACAGTAAGCAGGATGGCTCCATGATAAGGAGTGAGTGCGAATTTGTCGAGATAGCCGGCGTTTGGTACAAGAGCACCATAGTAGAAGTCGTAAATATCGTCGAGACGGTACAATTCAGTGTACATTTCGCCACGGCTTTTTAATATGTTGACTTTGTCGAATGCCGCATTGTCTTCAAAATATTGTATCGTCCATGAAGTAGGGACGATCTCCTGCACAAATTCAGCTTTTTCCGCTATTTTTTCACGCATTCTTTCTGAAAGTCGACGGCATAGATCCTCATTCACGTCGCCAAGACCTGCGATCTGGCATAAGTATCCGCCAGAGATAGGGTGCTCTATACGAAGACAAGCCTCTTTATTTATATGTGTGACAGCCTCATATAGTAGGAAAGAGATACTACGTAGATAAGCTCTGACACCGTGGAGAGAATCCAATCCTAGAAATTCCACACATTTAGGCTTGTAGACGCAGAACTTCAAATCTTTGATTTTTCCGTTGACCTTCGCCACAATCGCTTTGACATCTTTCGGACAGATCTCCTCCAAAGAGATGCCAGCGGGATATGAATTTGTAATATTGCTGTTTACGCAATAGATTTTCACTTTCTTTTCCATGACTGAGAAATATTATATGTTCAAATATCTTAACACTAAATTAAAGCCAATTTTTGTAATGGCAAAAGAAAAGGATGCGAAAAAATGTCGCGAAATGATATACAACATAAAAAGGGCCAAATAAGAAAATTTAACATAAAAAAAAGGCGAATATGTTAGTTTTATATTTCAAAAATTGTAATTTTGCATTCGTATATACGTTGGTTAACTCGTATATGTGATCACGGTTATACAAATATTAGGTTAATAAATACTAGAAATGTCAGTTGTCAAAAGATAACGGACTAAACGATTAAAAAAATGAGAAAATTTTTATTTCTATTAGTGTCAACAGTTTGTTTTGCATTGACAGCACAAGCTCAGAAGAGTGTAACTGAGTATTTCAATGAGGGTATCCAGAGATACCGTAACGCTGAGTACAAGGCTGCAATTCAGAGCTTCAACAAGGTACTTGAGCTTAACCCTAAGTTCATTGAGGCTTATGGTAACATGGGTAACGCTAAGTTCCGTTTGGGTGACTATAAGGGAGCTAAGGCTGATTACGATATCGTTCTTGAGTCTAACCCAAATGATGCTTTGACATTCTACAACCGTGCAACTGCAAGAAAGGAGCTAGGAGATGTTAAGGGTTCTATTGACGATAACAATGCTGCAATCAAGATCAATCCTAAGTTTGCTGAGGCATACTTCAACAGAGGTAACTCATACGCAGAGCTTGGTGATGAGAAGGCTGCAATGAAAGATTACAACAAAGCAATCGCCCTTACTCCTCAGTTCGCAAAGGCATACTACAATCGTGGTCACCTTCGTTACAAAGGTGGTGATGTAGAGGCTGCTGCTCTTGACTGGGAACGTGCTGCTTCACTTGACTTCTACAAGGCATTCGATTCTTTGAAGGAGTACTGTGGTATCGGAACTCAGGAAACAAACTGTGATCCAACAGTAGGTTTAAAGTAAGAAATTACAGAAAGGATTTATAAAGAGAGCGTATCATTGATACGCTCTCTTTTTAATTCATAATTCATAATTCATAATTGTTGGGAAATACATCTGATGGCAATGTTCCCAATTATGCCGTTAGGCATTTAATATGTGACAGGGATTATTGAGATGCATATTTACGCCGTTAGGCGTTTAATGCGGGTGGAATATATGAGTATTATTGAAATGCACAAATACGCCGTAGGCGTTTAATATGGGTAGAATGAGCCCCTACGTGTGGATTCTCCATCCACAATTACGCATTATGAATTATGAATTACGCATTGACCGCAAGGGATCGCCCCTACGTGTGGATTCTCTCCACAATTACGCATTACGCATTATGAATTACGAATTGTTTGGACGACCACAAGGGATCGCCCCTACGTGTGGATTCTCCACCTACAATTACGCATTATGAATTATGATAAAAAAAGACGTGTTTCCACGTCTTTCTTGTATTAAATTAAATTGTTCCAAATCAAGGTTTGAAACAATCTTTTTAGAATGTCAACGACAATGAGAATCCATTTGGCTTAGCATTCATCTTAAATGTCATGCTGTTGTCGTAAGAACTGATCTTATCGTCATTGTTAAGTGTCGTTTTATAATGACGTTTCAACATTTTATGACATCTTGCTTTTCCTGTTGCAAATTTCACAATACCGATAGGCAATGTGATAGAAGATGCGACACCGCATGCTATACTTGTTACCATAAAAGGAACGTTTGGATGAAAATGTTCGCAATCATCATAATCGCAATTATAATAATGACGGTTTCCGTAGTGATCATACCAATAATCATCATATCCATCTTCCCAATGACCGGCTGCAATGCTTGCAACACAAAGTGTCGCTGATGCAGCTGAAAGGATGGCTCCCGTCAACATAAGGTTGAAACCTTTCTTCATTCTGTCGGATTGCTCAGAAAATTCGTTGTAGTCATCGGCAAGGTAATTCATCGCTTCGTGTTCTGTAAGGAATGCTCCGTTGTATGTGCTTGCCAATCCTGATGGAGATTTTCTTTTCACTGTGACATCTTTGACTATAACTGGTTTTGATTGAGACTCAGCCTGCTGAACCTGAACCTCTGCTTCTGGTGCAAACACGTCTTTCTCTCCATTCTTATACTTGATCATGAAGATATCATCCTTGTTGAAGATATAAGATGGACCGTCAGGATTTGAGGTTTTCTTGTATTTGACCTCATTAGGAGTAATCTCCTCTACTTTTACTTCTGTCTCTTCACCATTTCGGAAAATAACCACATCTTGCGCGTTAGCTACAATTGTGCATAGTGAAGTGGCAAAAAACAGAATTGATCTTACTATTTTCATATTCTTTGTATTTTATTTGTTTATTTTCGCCTGTATTTCGCATAGCATTAATTCGGATGCAAAAATACACAAATGATGAAACTCATCAAAGTAAAGAAGAATGGTATATACATTATTTTAAATATTTATAACAGTTCAGTTGGTGGAAATGTAGACAGAATGGAGGTTATAGATTGTTTGTCATTAATAATCCTAATTTATAATATACATATGGCAAAAGAAAAATAAGGCATTGCTGACATTATTTATTTTTTTGCAAATAGCACTAAAAAGAATAACATATAATGTCGGAATTATACAAAATTTGCGTCAAATAAGTTATAAAACATATATTTTTTGCATTTTCTTGACAAAATGCGTATCTTTGCGTCATAATTGTGAATTATTGAAAATAAGAACATTTTTAGAAAATAATACAATGGACAACAAAAAGTTGAGCGATGCTCTAAAGTATCACGCAGAGGGACGTCCTGGTAAGGTTCAGGTGGTCCCAACAAAGCCAACAGCAACTCAGAGAGACCTTTCTTTGGCATATTCTCCAGGAGTTGCCGAACCATGTTTGGAAATCCAGAAAGATGAGAACCTTGCTTACAACTACACAGCAAAGGGTAATCTTGTAGCCGTAATCTCTAACGGAACAGCAGTGCTTGGTCTTGGAGACATAGGTGCACTTGCAGGAAAACCAGTTATGGAAGGTAAGGGTTTGTTGTTCAAGATTTTCGCAGATGTTGACGTATTTGATATCGAAGTAAACGAGAAGAACATTGATAAGTTTGTTGAGACTGTAAAGGCTATCGCTCCTACATTCGGTGGTATCAACCTTGAGGACATCAAGGCTCCTGAGTGTTTCGAGATCGAGGACAGACTAAAGGCAGAGCTTGACATTCCTTTGATGCACGACGACCAGCACGGTACAGCTATCATCTCTTCTGCTGCCCTTTTGAATGCTCTTGAGGTTGCAGGCAAGAAGATTGAGGATGCTAAGATCGTTGTAAACGGTGCAGGTGCCGCTGCTAACTCATGTACTCGTCTATATGTCGCTCTAGGTGCTCAGAAGAAGAACATCGTAATGTGCGACTCAAAGGGTGTTATCAATTCTAAGAGAACTGACCTTAACCCACGTAAGGAGGAGTTTAAGACAGATCGTGACATCAACACTCTTGCAGAGGCTGTAAAGGATGCTGACGTATTCTTGGGATTGTCTAAGGGTAACGTATTGTCTCAGGATATGGTTCGCTCAATGGCTAGCAACCCAATCGTGTTCGCTCTTGCAAACCCTAATCCAGAAATCACTTACGAGGATGCAATGGCATCTCGTCCTGATATCATCTTCGGAACAGGTCGTTCGGATTATCCTAACCAGATCAACAACGTACTTGGATTCCCTTATATCTTCCGTGGTGCTCTTGATACTCACTCAAAGGCAATCAACGAGGAGATGAAGCTTGCTGCTGTACGTGCTCTTGCAGAGTTGGCTAAGAAGCCAGTTCCAGAGATCGTTAGCAAGGCTTACGGTGGTAAGGCAATGTCTTTCGGTAAGGAATATCTTATCCCTACAGCTCTTGATCCACGTCTACTTGAGACAGTTGCTCCAGCAGTAGCTAAGGCTGCTATTGAGAGTGGTGTCGCTCGTCATGAGATCAAAGATTGGGATCTATACCGCGATCAGCTACGTCACCGTATGGGCTTGAACAACAAGCTTATCGACGGTCTACGTGTTCGTGCTAAGAAGGCTCCTAAGAAGGTTGTATTCTCTGAACCAAACAATGTAAGCGTACTTTCTGCTGCAGTTGCTGCTAAGGCTGACGGAATCTGTATCCCAGTTCTAGTTGGTAACGAGACTAATATCGCTCGTATCGCTGATGAGAACAATATCAATATCTCTGGTATCGAAATCATCAACAACCGTGCTGAGAATCAGGGCTCACGTCGTGATCGCTACGCAAGATACTTGTCTGAGAAGAACGCACGTAATGGTTACACATACGCAGAGAGTCTAGAGTTGATGTTCAACCGTAGCTACTTCGCTACAATGATGGTTGAGATGGGTGATGCAGACGCTATGGTATGCGGTGTTTACACTAAGTATACTGACGCTATCAAGCCAGCTCTTGAGATCGTAGGAACTCGTGAGGGTATCAACCACATCGCTGCTCTTAACATCGTTAACACAGCTAAGGGAACATTCTTCTTGGCAGACACATTGGTTAACAACCACCCAAGTGTTGAGACTCTTGAGGAGATCGTTAAGTTGACTAACGACAGTGTTAAGATCTTCAATGTTGATCCAGTTATCGCAATGCTTTCTTACAGCAACTTTGGCGCTGACAACACTGGCAGCCCAGTCACTGTACATAAGGCAGTTGAGAACCTACACAAGAACCACCCAGAGATCTTGGTAGACGGTGAGATGCAGGTTAACTTCGCTCTTGACAAGGATCTTCGTTCAGCTACATACCCATTCTCTAAGCTAGAGGGTAAGGATGTCAATACTTTGATCTTCCCTAACCTAAGCTCAGCTAACATCACATACAAGACTCTTCTTTCTATGGGTCTTGCTGAGAATGTTGGTCCTGTTCAGATGGGATTGAAGAAGCCTATCTATGTATGCGAGCCTGAGGCTTCTGTACGTGACATCATGAATATCGTGACTATCGCAGTTATCGATGCTCAGATCAACGGAAAGTAATAAAACAAGATAATTGTTAATTTTAGACACGAAAGAGGGCATATCAAGACGATATGCCCTCTTTTTGTTTGGAAAAATATAGTGCGAGAAATTTTCCTCCTTAATTTAGCCTTTTTTATTGATATTGTCTGATCCTTACATCAATACCACTTCCTTCCAAAAGTTTCACCACTTGTTGGATATCTGTCTGTCCGTAGTGGTAAGGGAAAAGAACTTTAGGATTTATCATCTTTGCTGCTTTTGCCAATTGTTCAGGAGACATAGTGTAGGGGAGGTTGCATGGCAAAAAAGCGACGTCGACATCCTTAATGTCCTTCATCTCCTCGATATCCTCTGTGTCGCCTGCTATATAAATACGAAATCCGTCAATCGTAAGCACATAGCCGTTGTCTCGACCCTTAGGGTGAAACTGCTGTTTGTCTGATGAGGTGTTGTAGGCAGGAACAGCGTCGACTCTCCACGTCCCAGAAAATCCTTTCCCTAGCCACAAGAGTATCACGTCGCCATTCTTCATCACGCTGCCTTTGCTACCCAATATTTCGCTGCTGCGAGGATTGGTGATAAGTGTAGTCCCTTCTTTAGTAAGTTGACGGATAGCCACAGAATCGAGATGGTCGAAATGTTCATGAGTGACGAATATATAATCAGCTTTGGGCAGGGTCGTGAAATCAGTGGCTGGTTGTACAGCGCTGGTGACTGGATCCACGTATATCCATTTCTCTTCGGTTTGCTCGATTTGCATCCTGACTGATCCATGTTTGATGCAATACATTTTTATGGATGTACCTTCAGATGTGGTGAAACTGTCCACTGTTTCTTGATCTGTTTTTGCAACCTCGTTCTCTCCGATGTTTTTTGCAGAGTCTTGGGCATTACAGCTGACTAGAGTGCAGAGCAATGTTACGATTGAAATTGTCCTTTTTATCATAGTAAAATCGTTTTATGGCAGGTTTTAAGAAGATACTTTATTCCATTATCTTCTTCATCCATTTATTAGTCCACTCTGCTTCTCCTTCTTTCCAAATATGACTCCAAAAGTTTATATTGAAAAGCAGAAGTCTTAAATCTTTCTCTTTCCCGTCGTGACCAATTAATTTTAGGACTTCATTCACTTCATTGGATTCGTATAAAATGGTATCAGCTACTATCACTTCCTCTATCGCTGATGTCTCTGCCTTTTCTACTGTTTTTGACACCATTATATTTGTATTCCAATTCTTGTAGTTGCTTGACGTAAACAACGAATCAAGTTTAATGTGGTTTTTGCTATCTACATAATGATATGAGTCAGAAAGCTGGTGAGCGGCGTTGTACACCTCCGGACACTCTTTTGCCAATCGTCTGATCTGCTCTGTGTGATTCTCCAGCCATGTCTTGATGCACTTTTTTGCCTTGTCCTTTTTCTCAGAAAAGAGATATTCAAGTGCGTTTGTCTTTTCTGAATTTATAGCGTTGCTTACAATAGCGGCATAGTTGTTGCCTACGTTGCAATGTTCTTTTGCACAATATTGCGATAATTCACGGTAGATGCTGTTCATCAATGAATCCACGATCTCTTCTGGCTCTTCCGTCGTCACTTTTTGTGCCAATTCAGACAGTAATTGTCCGTTTATCTCAATGTCAGTAAAGTCTCCTGGCGAGTAGTATTCTTCACCTTTTAAAATGTATTTTGAGTCGGTATAAGATGGCATTAGAGCAACGAAAGAGGCTCCCCTTGCTTGTGCTTTTTTTATGATTTGTCTGTAGACAAATTTCATATCGGGATCTACACTTATTGAAGAAGGTTTCATTATGCTGTTGATGTTGACATTGCCAGTGTCGCCATGATTATACCTCCTGTATGTTTCTAGACAAGCGGCACTCGGATGTAAAAAGCTGGGAATATAGCTGAGAGACGACGGTACATGATAGCCCTCTCTAGTCTCTTCAAATACAAGATATTTGCCCTGGCAGGAATAATATTCTTCATTGAGCAGAAAGGAGTCTTTAAAATTGAATCTAATGACATCATAATAATAAGATGATTGGTTTAAATCTAACGTGTCGATTCTTAGCCTTATATCTTTGTGTATTGCATTTGCTCCTTTCAGCCAAGCAATCATACCCAAAGCTACTACGAAAAGGAGTGTGATGACTCCCAACAAGTAATTTGTCCTATTTATTTTGAAGTTCATGATCTTTCTTTTTTTTGATTAGATAATAGTTTAGAGCCAATAGAATGGCTCCGCATACGAAAATGCTTACAGCAACTCCCGCCCGACCAAGGTCGTTTATATCGGATATGTTGTAGATGGCTATAATCCAGCAGAACATAGCGATATTGAAGAATATGACATTATAGGATTTTCTCCATAGGTAGGTGTGGAAAGCCAAGTGAATGATCAATAGTAATGCATAGATATATGTTGTATGTCTCTCAAATATAGGTGTCCCTATGGCGACGACGATGGCTGCCAACAGAGAGAAATATTGTCTAAACTCTATTTTGATGCTGTTTTTCTTTTGGATAAACCAAAGCAGAAGCAGAGGCGCGGCGAATGGAATAATAATTGCCCAACCGACTGTATCTGTAGAAGAATAATGATTTTTCGCTACGCCAATTGTCAATGCGATAAAAGTTGCCAGGAATGATCCCAATTCCAGCCATTTGGCGTCTGTATCCAGCCACTGTTTTTCTTTGTTCCAAGTCAGGAATGAGAAAGTGTAGCATGGAGCGATGAGTGCGAGAATAAAATAAACAAGAGCACTGTTCTCAACGAAAAATATGTTTTTTATGTGAAATGAGAATGCCGTAATGACGAATGCGGATATGAAGAAACGGATATTCAAACACAAACGTTCTTTAGCCAATAGATATGTGTTGTAGAAAAACAAGATGTCCATCATAAACACCATGCAACCAAGGGTGAAATTGACATTTTGACTATTATAGTCGAAAAGAAGTGTGATGGAGGCTATGACTATCAATATTGTTGCAGCTATTGTCGCCTTGAAAAAGATGACGATGGGGTAACTCACTAAAATGGCAAAGATGAAGAAAACAGGAGCATCAAGCTCAAGCTTGAACGTTCCATATTTCAACATGTAAAATGTAGTGAATATGGCTACACCCTGCAATATGGCTACACCTTCTGTAAAGACTTTTTTGTCGGATAGCTTTGTCTCTACAGCATAGCATGCCAAAGACCCTACAATGATCGGAAGCAGACTGAACAGAATATGAGCGTTTGTCCCGACGTCATTCCAACAGTCGTTTATCAGGATGGCAGATCCTGTCATGACGAATATGGCTGCGACGACGCTCAACGCATATTTGCTGGTGGATGTATTCTTAGATGAATCATAATAGTTGATGATCTCGTCAGCGGTTTGCTGCGTAATCACTTGTTTCTTTACCAGTTCATCCGTATCGATTTTTATTTTCATAGATGCTAATGTGTTATGTAATCTTTGGCAAATTTACAGTTTCTTCTCAAGTAAACAAGAAATAAGGGAGATAAGTGTTAGTAAACCACCACTTTGTGCCCGTTGACAATATACACACCTTTTTCAAGTCTGATTCTTGTCATAGCATTGGACAGAAGGTCGATTTTGCGAATGGCTTTTCCGTCTACACTATAAACGTCAACCGATTGTCTTGTTGGGGAAATGATGTATAAATGGCCGTTGACGCTGTAAATCTTTATGTCATCCTGGCTTATTGGGGATGAGATGGAGTCTTTAAGTGACGATAAGGAGTATTTATTAATGGTATAAATGTAGTTGTCCATTACTTTCCACTTTAGATATGAATCTGGATCTGACTGCATATCAATCCATTGGTTTAATTGATCGGCTATTGAATATAATGCTTCTGAGTTGTCGGGTTGGATGATTATGAAGCAATTGTCTTTCTGCCCAATTTCTTCTCCAATATATTTTGACGTGGAAGAATTGAGACAATATACATTGTTGTCTGTGTAGACATTGTAGATTTCACTCGCATGGTTGCCATAGCCGACGATGCCTCCTGTCAAGGTGTCACGTCCGATTACGTTGCCAATATTAGACGAATTGGAGATATTGCCAGTGACTCCGTCGAATCCGCCGTTATATCCCGTGATGCCACCAACATGTTGCACGCCATTGATATCCCCATTATTCATTGAATTCACAATAAAGCCGTCGTTTCTTCCCGCTATGCCGCCTATTTTTTCATTCGCCATGATGGAAGATGTGTTGCTGCAGTTGTCGATGAATCCGATCCTTACATTATAGCAATTGTCAATATTAGCAAAACCACCATTGTATCCGCAGATTCCGCCGCAACCTTCATTTGCTGTTATGGCACTTTTGTTAGCGCTGTTGGTGATGGTGCCGTAGTTATAAGAGCATATACCTCCACTGCATAGGACACTGCTCACCTCCGCTTGGTTCGAACAGTTTGTTATAGTGTTAAAATTAATGCCGCAAATGCCGCCGGAATAACACCAGCTTTCAACGACACAATTAATATTTTTGCAATTTGAAATCAATCCATTGTTTGCGGCAGCGATACCTCCACTCCAAAAGGTAGAATATACATAACCGTTTTTCAAAGTAAGGTCATAGACGGCTCCATGTCCTCCGATATGTCCAAACAGTCCATAATAAATGCTATTGTTATTTATATTGATATATAAGTCGGAAATAGTGTGGTTGTTGCCAAACAGAGTGCCTTCAAAATAATTGTTTGAGGATCCTATTGGTGTCCAATTCCCTATTGTCTCATCACATATTTCTGACAGATCAATATTGTTTGTGAGACTAAAGTACTCGTCAAGAAAATCGATACCATTATTTACCTCATTTGCTAAATCAGCAAGTTGTTGTGCTGTTCTGATCTGATAAGGATCTTCTTTTGTCCCACTACCTTCCCAGTTACTGCTGTGGGAATAAACACATAGTAAATTTAGGGAGATTATAATAAAAATTAATTTTCTCATTCTCATCGGTTATTAAAAGCACCTGTTGAAGGATTGTAGAAATCTGAATAGAAAAACTCTATTTCGTCCATATGTTCTTCAAGTTCTTCTTCTGAATTGATTGTATACATTGATACTTGAAGTGGCATTGCACATTTGATTCCCCTTAATTCTTTGAAATCTTGATCTGTACTTGTTGTGATAAAGTCTATTCTGCCATTGCCAATCAACAAATTTTTGACGATATAAATTAAAGTGGTTTCTGTGTAATATGTAGAGTACATGACATGATACCCTTTCTTTTTTAGATCAAAATAATCGTCTTCTGAAAAACATTCAACGTAGACTCTATTTTTGAGTTTTGAAAAAAGTTTTTCTATGATGACAGGGTCCGAAATTTTATCTGTCACAATTGAGATGTCAGGATGATTCATCAAAGTGTCTATCACCTCTTGTATTGTGACGGGTGTATATGTGTTGTATATTTTTCTCTTCTTGAACTCATCGAAAGATATCACACTGTCTTTAAGTTCTCTATGGCCTGTCATTTCATTGAATTGTTTCCAGTCATGTGCCGCGATCATAATGCTATCTGATGTAGAGACTATATCTACTTCGAGGTATTTATATCCTTTTTCAATTGAGTTGATCATCGCCTCTCTGCTATTTGTATATGCATATCCATCAATAGAACCGAGTGCATGTGCAATGGCTTTGGGGAATTGTTGCCCGAATCCTTGAAGGACAGTTGTTGATAGTAGAATAAGTGTAAAATATATATACCTTTTAATTTTCATGATTAGATCTTTATAATTTTCGGTGTTTAAGGCTGCAAGTTAAATATATAATTTGATATTTGATGCGAAAGAATATAGAAATTTATACAGAGAGACGGATGATTATTGAAATTTGGTGAATCGGTTACATATTCCAAAATGAAAATGCCAATTGTGTTGGTTATGAGTGTAGACGACGTATATGTCGCAGAAAATAATGGGAGGAAAACTTCATTTAAAAGCACAAAACCTGTAAGTTTCATACTTACAGGTTTTGTGTTCTTTAATTTAACAGTTTATTCTGACTTTGGTACAATACGGAAATTGTCGAACGCAATCATCACATGAGTGTCTGTCTCAGGCTTTCCAAATACCAATACTGAGAAGTTGATGGCCTTTGCCAAGTCCAGTTTCAAATTCTCTTTTGGCTGATCTTCATTGTATACGTATTTGAAAGCCGTCAACGGAATTGTTATTGTCTCCCAACCATCAGTGTAGAATCCGTTTGTCAGATCTTTACCTTTGTTTTGTCCAGCGATAAAGTAGTTGCTGTCATTTTTGTATGGTTCCCAACGACAGATAGGAGATATTGTGCGTCCGATTTTATCTGGCTCTTTTGATGCGTATCCAGCGATAAACTCGGTTGCTATGCCTTTGTAAGCGGCTTCTTTAGGGATGTTGCACTCAAATTTCAACACCAAATCTTCGATTTTTTGTTCGTAGAAAGGAAGTCCAGCGATAGATACGGCTCCTCGTCCACCTTCCTCGGCTCCGTGCATGTATTGGAACCATAGGTCGTTAACATAAATGTATGGGTGCTTAGCAGGGTATGTGCCGTGTAGCAAACCGAACTTGCCAGAGCATCCCTCTGAGAGTTTTCCACTATATGGTAGGATGGAATCGTTTTCAATCTGCCCCTGGACCAGATTGCCGTTATGGTCAAATGGGACAATTCCTCCCCACGTCTGGTGGTGTGTATCGAAATCCATGATGATGTTACGCTCGTCTCTGAATAAGAAATTAGACGTTGTTACACCAGCAAGATTTTTTATCTTTATCTTTCCTGTCCATGCTTTGTCTGGCACTCTCACCACAATCATATCGTCTTGTGAAGATATTACCTCTGCTGGAACTGAATCGTTATAGAACTGAGTGTCAAAGTATACTTTGGCACCGGCAAGACTTGAACCATAGATTACAGCCTCACCACCTGCAGGAACAAACTCAGATTTCATACCAAAAATCTGAGGCACATCAATGTCTACGGCTTCAACTCGCTGCGCCCCTCCTGAACATCCAGTCAAAAGTGATATTGACAGCATGCCGCAAATTCCTAAAATTTTCATGTCTCTCTTCATGGCCCTTAATTAATAATGTTCAAATTTTCTATAAAGATATTGATTTTTTTATTTAAGTATTGAAATTGGTGATATGATTTTGGGGTTTCTAAAAGTATCTTTGTCTTAACATCTGTAAATCAATGTCAAATGAAGAATATCTCCATCTTTTTGATGAAAGTATTTTCTTAAAATTGCTGATGAACATAAATCCTGCCTTTCTTGTTGGCTTGAAAATGTCAAGTGGCAGAATCAATGACATCACGAATAACAACAGGTTATGAATGAACAGTATACCTTGTTGTTTGCGAGGAAGAAACAGACGTCGTAACAGTATGTCGTTGTATTCTTTCTCTATTTGGCTTTTTATATCCTCTCCTCTTGAAAGGGGACTGGCTACGGGACGGAGTAAGTCGCAGTGTGTGCTTGTTAGGAAACATGATTTCCAACAACGTAACCATCCGCGCAAAAACAAATCGACATCACCGCTGCAGTCTGGAGCAAATAAAAGATTGAATCCTCCAAGTTGAAGAAGTTTTTCTCTTGATATTGCGACGTTGCTGCGGTCGAATGTCAATGTGTAACAAGAGGAAGTGACTTCGCTTGTCTTGTAGTTGACATGGCGTGGTGTTAGAATTGGAACGTAACATTGTGTCGATTCTCCCGTCGTTGGATATCTTGCCACGACTCCTGCGGCAAACATATTGTTCTTCTCAAACTGGGGTATCACAACATCGAAATAGTCTGTGGAAAGGAGCGTGTCTTCAGTCAATAGTACGATTATATCTCCTGATGCTTTGAATAAACCTTTATTTGCAACTTCTGGATATGAAGCGTGCGAATTGGCAATGAATATTTGGATGTTTGGGTAATTCGCACGTAATTCTTCTGTTTGTTTACTTAATGCATCCCGACCGACCACAATTATTTCTTTTTCTTGAACCAGAGACGAGCTCTCCAACGAAGAGATGACAGTGTCTATCACCTTTTCAATGCTTTTGTTTTCGTTAATCATCGGTATCACAACCGACACACTCTGCTTCAACATTTGGATGTGAACTTAAATGTATAGTCTATGATTGTCGTTTACTTTGAAAAGCATGTCTGCTCGTTCAGGCATCTCTGCAAGGATATGACGTGTTATTCGTTCGTAATGAGCGATGAAACGTCTCACCTGGTCTGGAGTCATGATGTGCGTCGCCTCTTTCCCTTGGTTTGCGATTCGTAACTTTTCTTCCTGAAGATTTCTCCACTCAAACACTTTGTCGTAGGAAGGTATCTGCAGCATCACTAGAAAATTGATAGTGTCAAACAAATCCTTGTAGTCTGTTTTCAGTTGGTCGTTGACGTAGCGTCTCCATACACAGTCTTTGTCTTCAGTCGCTTCCAATTCGTTGATCGGCGTCGTGAGTTCTGAATCGTCTTGAGCGGTAGCGTCCATACACCATCCGTCGAACAAGACTACATCTGGTTTGCCTACGAATTTAGTCCATTCAGACTTTGGATATACATCGTCAATGGCTTTGTTGAATCGTGGAATCATCGTGACTGTATTCTCATCAGCGTTACGTAGAGAATTGATGATCTCAAGCCCCATCTTCACATCGTGAGTGCCTGGTACACCTCGCGTCATCAACAATGGATGAATCTCTTGGGAAAGTCGCATGCGTTCTTTTCTGCTTAGATACAAGTCGTCGATGCTCCAGGATGCCACCTTCTTGCCGAATTTCTCTTCCAACACCAATTTGAGAAGCTCACAGAATGTACTTTTCCCTGCTCCTTGTGCTCCATTCACGCCGATAACTTGCATACGTGAACCAAAGCCGACATTGATGATATTGGCCAAAGGAATATAGATACGAGGAAGATCGTCCATTAATTCCTGACTAAGCATCAACTGGTCAAGCTTTTCTGAAAATGATGTGTAAAGTTGCTCCATAGTCTTCACAAATTTGATTCAACACAAATCCAAGTCCAATTGTAATTTAGGAAATATAGTTCTGGTTTTTACCAGACAGGAGTGCAACTCTTGGATCTTATTCCTGCGCTTGCCGCAATTCCATAAATAATGGTGAGTGGCATTATATGATAAAACCCAAATTTATAATTACATTGATGGTAAAATATTTCCCAATTTTTTTACGGATCTGCACAAAGATATGAAAAAATCTTAAAAAAGTTTAAAATTCGGACTTATTAGCGTTAATGTGTGATTTTTTTTTCATTAGAATTGCGATTAATTTTTATATAACAAAATTTATTAGATATGAAAAAAGTATTTTCTATTGTTGCACTAGTAAGCATGTTATTCGCGACATCATGTTGTAAATGTAATTGCAAGTGCAATCAGGATGGAGCTAAGTGTGAGCAGAAGTGCGACAGACCATGTGAAAGAGGAGAGAGACCACATCATCCAGGCGACCATGAGTTCGGCCCACGTCCAGGAGAAGGTCATCGTGGAGGTCCACGTCACCATCATATGAATCCTGAGATGGCTGAGAAGATGGAAAAGTGGATGAATTTCGACAGTCTTACTGTTGAGGAACAGAAAGCTCTAATTGCTGAGAGAAAGGCAGAGATTGATGCACGTGAGGCTGAGAGAAAGGCGAAGAAAGCGGAGATGGATGAAAAATGGGCTAATTTCGACAAACTATCTGTTGAAGAACAAAAAGAGCTTCTTGATCAGAGAAACCACATCCCGTTCTTCAAGAAGAACATGAAGTTTAGACATCATCAAAATGCGGAATAAAGAGTAATTCTTTTTCTATAAGCAAAATAGCCGTTCGACATCTTTTCGTTGAACGGCTATTATTTTTTTCTTTGATTTTTCCTTTTTTCTCATGCAAATCTTTCGACACAGTATGACATAATAGTTGAAATTGCAGAATTTGAATGTATCCCGTCTTGTTAATTCTTGAATTATTTTTAAGGTTTTTATGTGATTTTGTTTATATTTGCAGTTTAGTGATAACTTGCATGAAGATTGCGTGCTCGATATCATAGAAAATAGAAGGATAGTTTTGAAAAAAATAATACTCATACTGTTTGTGCTGTTTAGCATGGGGTGTCTGCCACAATTGGTGAACGCTCAGGATAATGATGTGCAAACTGTTGAGAATGAGGATGAAACAGACAATGAGGAGGAATCTTCTCATCATAAGGAGAAGAAACTATCTCGTAAAGAAAGAAAGAGAAAAGAAGCGAAGGAACGCAAGTTAAGGGAAGAAAAAGAGGAAGCTGAAAGAAAAGAGGAAGAGCAGAAAAGGCATCTTCAAGAGGAGGCACGACGCAAGGAACAGATGAAGAGTATCCAGCGTGCCCGTGAGCTTCGAGAAGCAGAAGAAAAAAGAAAAGAAGCTGAGGAGGCTGAAAGAAAAGCTGCGGAAGAAGGACCAGTATATGCTTCTGAAGCTGAAAGGATTCGTGCAGAAAGAGAAATCCGTCTACAACAAGTACGTGAAGAGCAGAAACGTCGCGCTGAAGCTGTAGCTGAACGTCAGCGTTTGGCACGTGAACGTGATGCTGAACGTGCTGCCCGCCAGAAACAGTTGGCTGAAGAAAAAATCGCACGTCAAAAAGCTGAACGAGAGAGACTTCGTCAGAAAGAACTGGAAAAAAAGCAACGTCAACGTGAAAATTGGCAGGCTAAGAAACGCCAAGAAGCGGAAGCTAAAGCAGCTGCCAAACAAAAGGCTCTGGAGGCCAAACAGAAGGAGCAGGAACAAGAAGCTGTCCATCGTCAGGCTGTTATGGCTGCCAAACAAAAGGCGGCTGAACAACGTGCCGAACAAATGAGACGAACTCAAGAAATCAAGAAAGCACAACGTGAACGTGAGGCTAAAGAACGAGCAAAAAGACAGCAGAAACGTTTGGAAAAGGCCCAGAAAAAGCGTGAGATGAAAGCCAAGGAACTTGAGAGAAGAGCTCAAGCAAGAGAGCGAGAACGTGAACGCCGTGAAGAGGAAATGAGAGCCCGTGCCGCAAAACGTGAGGCTGAGGCCGCAAGACGTGAGGAATTGGCGGAAAAGCGTCTGTTACATGCAGAGCAGGTGGCTAAACGTAGAGAGGCTGAAGAACTACGTAAGATCCAGGAAAATGAAAAACTCAAAGAGGAAGAGAAACAGGCCTTGATTGAGAAACAACAGCAGGAGGCTATTGCAAGAGCCCGTAAAGAGGCGGAAAGAATCATGAAGGGCAAAAACAAAGTAAGAAAAGCCCAGAAGAGAGCTGAAGAAAGGGAAAGAAAACGCCTCGAAAAACTTGAAGAGGAGGAAGAAGAGAATGCTGATTTGTTTGAACTTGCCGAACTTGTCGCTGCTGGAGATAGCGCGGCAATAGAATATGCGAATAAGAATAGACGAGGAAGAAAACTTCCTGTTGTCATTCTGAAGGATGAGATGCTTAATGGTGAACTTGAGCCGGAACCTACCATTGAGGAACCTATTGATGAAAAAGAGTTGCAGACTCGCCGTACTATCGAGGCTATCATCAAGAAAAAACGTGAGGCTGCCGCCGCTGCGATAGCTGCTAGAGACTCTACTCAACAAAATGATTCCACTTTCGCTGTAGAAGAATCTGTCCCTGATTCCCTGAATCTGGATTCTTTGGCGGAAGATATAGATGTCGAGATGCTAAAGGAATATGCCGCTCTCGACAGTTCGCTTCTTGCCCAGCAATTGGCTGAACTTGAGGAGGAAATGCGAAATATGGAAGAATTGAAAGAGGCGGAAAAGGCTCAGAAAGAGGGAAAGAGTGAAGAGATTGTCGCAAAGATCAAGATCCCGAAATGTCGCTATCTTAACGAGGTACACTACGATCGAGGTAAATTCAAGTTTATCTACGATTATGATTTCTTCATGTATTACTGGCATCAACGCTACTTCTATAAGAAACGTTTCTACAACCGTGTTGATTCAGGCAGAGTGATCGCCAAGAAGATCATGGATCTGGTTGGTAACACACAGTACAGACGTGTGTTGCTTAACGATGTCGTAGATTCTGTAATGGTTCTGTTGCCTGAATACTCGGCGATCGACACCCTCGTCGACTCAGTTATGACAGAACTTAATCTCGAATATCTTGCGACGGGAGAGATTAAAATCTATTACAAGAAACGCCGCCAGAAGAAGATACGTGCTAAATATCTGCCGTCGGCTCCAGACAACAAGCCGCTTGGCCATATTAAATTCTATACACGCAACAGACGTAAGGTGATTGAGGAGCTTGATGCTTCTCCATGGGATTCTATATTGTTGGCTAAGGAGGACACTGTCGACGAGGATATGGTGAAGATGACGGACTCTTTGGAAAAACTTCGTACTGCGGCCGAGGCATCTTCTGTCGTGCTTGACAGTCTGCAGAAACAGGCCGACCGTCAGGCTTTGATCGATAGAATCACAGGACGTAAAAAGAAGAAGACAGATAATGTCGCACCTTCTGATTCTTTGGGTGTGATAAGTGAGGAAGAACAACCTGGAACAAAGTCGAAGAGACACTTCTTTAGGAAGAAAGATGATGCAGAAGAGACTCCACTTGATGGTGATGGATCAGAAGTAAAAGAGAAGAAACGTTCTAGAAAGAATAAGAAAGAAGAGACCCCTGTAAATGAGGCGTTGTCTGAAGAAGAATTGCAACGTCGTCAGGAGGAGGCTGAACGTCAGGCTTTGATCGACAGAATCACTGGACGTACTTCGAAGGCTAAGCAGGAGGAAAAGGCTTCTACTGAACCTCCGGCAGCAACAAGTGAGGAACAATCTGAACCGCAGGTTGAGCAGGAACAGGTTGAGCAGACTGAACCCAAGGAACATAAACGCTCCAGAAGGAAGAAAGAGGAGACTTCTTCGGAAGAGCAACCTGTCTCAGTAAGTGAGGATGCAGAACAGAATGAGCCTCAAGAGAGTCGTCGCTCAAGGAAAAAGAAGGAAGAGCCAGTTAAAGAAGAACCAGCTCCTGAAGTGGCTCCTGTAGTATCTGCCACTCCACGTGAAGAGACTGAAGAGGAGAAAAAGAAGAGAGAGCAGCAGGAATTGATCGAACGAATCACTGGACGTAAATCAAAACCTCAGCAACAGGAAGAGGTGGCGGCTCCAGCGTCTACAAATGATACGGAAGAGCCAAAAGAGTCCAAGCGATCAAGGAGAAAGAAAGAAGAAGTGACTTCTGAAGAGACTCCTGCATCAATGAGCGAGGACGAAGCTGAACCAAAAGAGAGCAAACGTTCCAGAAGAAAAAAACAGGAGGAGGAAGTAGCTCCTGAAGAGGTGTCGGAAGCTCCAGAAACTCCACATGAGGAGACCGAAGAGGAGAGAAAGAAGAGAGAACAGCAGGAGTTGATCGATAGAATCACTGGCCGTTCAAGAAAATAATTAGACTGTAGGGGCAGGTTTTATGCCTGCCCTGTCACAGCCTCCATAAACAAGGATTTTTAAAGTACAAAAATATGATAAATGAGACTATGGCAGGATTTGAAAATATCCTAGCCGCAATTGAGAAGGGAAGGGTCGTGTTCCAGTTCCCAAGTTTAGTTGATTCTCGCTATACGGTAGCGACAGTGTCCGAAAAGGATTACGTGGAGAGGAAAGAGTTGATTTTCCTTGTGAGGTTGTTGTTTGTCAGGATGCTCAAGGTCAGACGTCTGATGCAGCGTGGTGAAGTGCCGACAGAAATATTTGACATGGAGTTCCTCGATAAAATCCTGAAAAATTTCAAGCCCTATGATGTGCAGGATTGCTCTTATTATAATGCGATCCTACAGAATCTGTTTTTTGCGGTTTTGGCAAACCCTAAGGATTCGCTTCATCCCCGTATGTTTGCAAAGGAGATAGGCAGACGTGGGGCAAAGACAAGTTTTCGTTATCCATTAATGTTTTCTGTGCCGGAGGAGAAAGTCGTAGCCTTGTTTGATGCGATAGACGTGGAGATAGACCCGATTTTTGAGTGTCTGGATACAGAGATCAGCCAGACAGGAAAGAAGTGCCACAGAGACGGATTCAGCCGTGAACCGCGTGCGAGCCAGCGTGCGAGAATCAGCAATTCACTATTTTTTTATGAAGGGGAAGACGGAAAAGGATTGATACCGTTGTTGAAAGATCTTGTGTTGACGGATGATGCGTATGCTGAACTGATCGAACGAGTGTTGAAGATCGGTGAAGGACACGATTCGTGGTATTATGAACAAGGATTGAAAGAATAATATTATGATTCCAAGAATTAAGAACTATAGATCTCTTGACAATTATATGCTCTATGTAGAGTTTGATGATGGATATAAAGTCATGTATGACGTTATGGATGACATTAGGACGTTACCTTCATTTCTCCCTCTGTTGGATATTTGTGGCTTATTTAAGCAAGTCCAGTTAGATTCTAGTCGCACATGTCTTTTTTGGAATGAAGAAATTGACCTCGCTAGCGACTGTATCTATGAATATGGTGTTGTAGCATAGAGACAGGTCTGGAATAATACGAAGAAACTTATATCAAAAAAATAGACGTTGCATCATTTGCAACGTCTATTTCTTATAGGTGAAGACGCGATGATATTGCGTCTCTACAATGTTACTTTACAAGATCAAGAGTATCTTTTGCGATCATATACTCCTCGTCAGTAGGAACCACAAGAACCTTTACCTTAGACGATGGAGTTGAGATGATCTTCTCTACTCCTGACGCAGCGTTGTTAGCGGCTTCGTCGATCTCAATTCCTAGGTAACCGAAATCTTCGCAACAAAGCTGACGGATTGTTCTCTGGTTTTCACCGATTCCTCCTGTGAAGACCAAAATATCAAGACCGCCAAGAACAGCTGTATATGAGCCGATGAACTTGCGTACACGGTAAACGAACATATCTCTTGCAAGAGTAGCACGCTCGTTGCCGTCTTTGATGCCAGCCTCCACGTCGCGCATATCCTGAGAAATACCAGATACTCCCTTCAATCCACTCTCCTTATTAAGGATATTGTTGATTGCTTTGATGTCAAGCTTTTCACGGTCCATCAAGTATGTGATAGCACCTGTGTCGATATCACCGCAACGAGTACCCATTACAAGACCTTCAAGTGGAGTAAGACCCATTGAAGTGTCGACGCTCTTACCATCCTTGATTGCAGAGATTGAACCACCGTTACCGATGTGGCAAGTGATCATCTTTGTGCCTTCTGGCTTCATTCCAAGGATCTCCAAAGTGCGGGCAGATACGTATCTGTGGCTTGTTCCGTGGAAACCATATCTACGAACGCCATCCTTTTTGTAATATTCATAAGGAAGAGCGTACATGTATGCCTTAGATGGCATAGTCTGGTGGAATGCTGTATCGAACACTGCTACCTGAGGCACATTTGGCAACTCAAGAGTGATTGCCTCGATACCTTTTAGGTTGGCAGGGTTGTGAAGAGGCGCAAGAGGAGCACACTCCTTGATATTATCGATAACCTCCTTAGTAATTAGTACAGATTTGTTGAATTTCTCACCTCCGTGTACAACACGATGACCTACAGCCTCGATTTCAGACAGACTCTTGATTGCACCGTCTTCCTTTGATTGAAGAACCTTAAGGATCAATTCGATTCCTGCTGTGTGTTCTGGAATTTCGCAGTCAATTTGCTTTTTCTCACCTGATGGAGTCTTGTACTTCAAGAATGAATCTTTCAAGCCGATTTTTTCAACTCCTCCCGACGCCAATGTGTCGTTCTTTGGCATGTCTATCAATTTGTATTTGATAGAAGAGCTGCCGCAGTTTAGTACTAATATTTTCATGAAATTTTTTAGTTATATATGAAATGTTGCAGACGTTGGTACGCCTGCAACATTAGATTATTTATTGTTTCGCAGCAATTGCTTGGTTTGCTGTAATTGCAATCATCTTTACAACGTCCTCTACTGAGCATCCACGAGAAAGGTCGTTTACTGGAGCTGCAAGACCCTGAAGGATTGGTCCAAGAGCCTCTGCACCAGCAAGACGCTGAACAAGTTTGTAGCCGATGTTTCCAGCTTCAAGAGAAGGGAATACCAATACGTTTGCCTGGCCTGCAACCTCGCTGCCTGGAGCTTTGCTCTTAGCGACGCTAGGTACAAGAGCTGCGTCTGCCTGAAGCTCTGCGTCGATCTTCAAGTCTGGAGCATACTGTTTTGCGAAATTACCAGCCTCGATAACCTTGTCTACAGTCTCATGCTTAGCTGAACCCTTTGTAGAGAAGCTCATGATAGCCACCTTAGGATCATCGAAACCGAAGATAGATTTAGCAGTACCTGCGCTGACAACAGCGATGCTTCCAAGCTCCTCAGCTGTTGGCACTGGTGTAGCTGCACAGTCGGCGAATAGCAACATACCATCGTGTCCGTATGTCTTATCCTTGAAAATCATAAGGAAAGCACCGCTCACACATTTAGCGCCCTGACGAGTCTTGATGATCTGGAATGCAGGACGAAGCACGTTACCAGTGTAGTTCTTAGCACCAGCCACCTCACCATCTGCGTCGCCAGCCTTGACAAGAAGACAAGCCAAATATAGAGGATCCTTTACAAGCTCAACTGCCTGCTCAGGCTGCAATCCCTTGCGTTGACGAAGCTGAAGCAACAGGTCGATATATTTCTGGCTGTTTGGATTATTTTCTGGGTCGATGATAGTGGCCTTTGAGATGTTCTTAAGTCCGAACTCAGAAGCCAACTTGTTGATCTCATTAGGGTTGCCTAACAAGATGATGTTTGCGATACCCTCTGCCAAAATTTGGTCGGCAGCCTTCAAAGTACGCTCTTCTGTACCCTCAGGAAGAACGATGCGCTGCTTGTTCTGCTTAGCGCGAGCAATAATACTGTCTAAAATTGCCATATCTGAAAAATCTTTAATTCTTTTGATGTTTTAATTAATCTTGTCACACGCTGGATAGAATGCACATACGTCTTAATTATTACAGGTATGTTATAGAATGACACACGTCCGTGTGTCTCTACGTGTGTCTGATTAATTTGTTTTGAATTTGAATTGCACTTTTGCCAACTCTTCGTTAGCCTTTACAATCTTACTCTTCAATCCGGCTTTGTGAGCTTTGACCTTCTCTGCTACGGCCTTGTCGCTCAATGCGATCATCTGAGCCGCAAGGATTCCTGCGTTCATCGCACCGTTGATACCCACTGTCGCAACTGGAATGCCTGGAGGCATCTGTACGATAGAAAGAAGAGCGTCCATACCCTCAAGAGTAGACGCGATAGGAACACCGATCACTGGGACAGATGTCTGGGCAGCGATCACACCTGGCAATGCTGCTGCCATACCAGCTGCTGCGATAATAACCTTAATGCCACGTGATTCAGCGTTAGTCGCGAAACTTTCTACTTCAGATGGTGTACGGTGTGCAGAAAGTGCGTTTATCTCGAACGGAATCTCAAACTCGTCGAGTATTTTTGCTGCTTTCTCCATTATAGGCAGGTCTGATGTGCTGCCCATTATGATACTTACTTGTGGATTCATTATCCTTATCATTCAAAAAATGTCAAACACTTCGTTTATTTTAGACACATACTTGTGTGTCTATACGTGTCGTCATACAACACGCTCATTTTGCAAAGATACATCTTTTTTATATTAACTCCCAACTGTTGTAATTAAAAATCCAACTTTGTGTTTTAAGTCTTCCTTTTCGCAAAAAAAATATAGATTTATTGAGAAAATAAAACTATTTTTGCACCAAATAGGCTAATTTTGAAGTAGAATAAATTTAATGATATGGCAGAAAACCAAGAGATAGAAAAAAACGAAGCCAAAGAGGTGCTTAATTTCATTGAGCAGAAGGTGGTGGAAGATTTGGCGAACGGCAAAAACGGTGGAAAAGTACAGACTCGTTTCCCGCCTGAACCAAACGGCTATCTCCATATAGGACATGCAAAAGCTATTTGCATGGATTTCGGTATCGCCAAGAAATACAATGGCGTATGTAACCTCCGTTTCGACGATACAAATCCTGTGAAGGAAGACAACGAATATGTTGAGGCAATCAAGGAGGATATCAAATGGTTGGGATTCGAGTGGGGCAACGTCTTCTACGCATCCGACTATTTCCAGCAACTTTGGGATCTTGCTGTGACGTTGATCAAGGAGGGAAAGGCTTATGTTGATGAGCAGACACCTGAGGAGATTGCCGCACAGAAGGGAACCCCTACAGTAGCAGGAACAGAAAGTCCATACAGAAACCGACCAATTGAGGAAAACCTTCGCCTTTTCCAGGATATGACAGACGGAAAGATTGAGGATGGAAAAATGGTTCTTCGAGCTAAGATCGACATGGCTAGCTCAAACATGCATTTCCGTGATCCGATTATCTATCGTATCATCACAACTCATCCGCATCATCGTACAGGTTGGAAGTGGAAGGTTTATCCTATGTATGATTTCGCCCATGGACAGAGCGACTATTTTGAAGGTGTGACTCATTCGTTGTGTACACTCGAGTTTGTACCTCACCGTCCACTATATGATTTGTTTATTGATTGGTTGAAAGAGGGAAAGGATCTTGACGATAACCGTCCTCGTCAGTATGAGTTCAACAAACTTAATCTGAACTACACTTTGATGTCGAAGCGTAATCTTTTGACATTGGTAAAGGAGCATGTCGTTGAGGATTGGGACGATCCTCGTATGCCAACAATATGTGGATTCAGAAGACGTGGCTATTCACCAGAGAGTATCCATAATTTTATCAATAAGATTGGCTACACAACTTATGACGCTCTTAATGAGTTTTCATTGCTTGAGAGCGCGGTACGTGACGATTTGAACAAACGTGCTACACGTGTGGCTGCAGTGCTTGATCCGATCAAGTTGGTCATCACCAACTATCCAGAAGGAAAGGTTGAGGAACTTGATGCTATCAATAATCCGGAAGACGAGAATTCTGCCACACATAAGGTTGAATTCAGTCGTGAACTATGGATTGAGCGTGACGATTTTATGGAGGATGCTCCTGCAAAATTCTTCCGTCTTGGCCCTGGCAAGGAGGTCCGTTTGAAGAATGCCTACATTATCAAATGTAGTGAGAATCCTGAGGAGTGCATTGTGAAGGATGCTGATGGAAATATCGTAGAGATTCATGCAGAGTTTATTCCTGAGACAAAGACAGGAGAGGCAAACTGCAATATGAAGATCAAGGGAAAGACAATCCATTGGGTGAGCTGCGCACATGCGATCAAAGCAGAGGTCCGTCTGTACGACAGACTTTGGAAGGTTGAGAATCCTCGTGACGAGTTGGCTCGTATCAAGGAAGAGAAACAGTGTGAGGCTATCGACGCAATGCGTGAGATTCTTAACCCTGATTCATTGAAGGTGTTGACTAACTGTTATGTCGAGAAGTACTTGGCGGATAGCAAACCACTTGACTACTTGCAGTTCCAACGTATCGGCTATTTTACTGTGGATAAGACATCTACAGCAGATCATTTGGTGTTCAACCGCACCGTCGGCCTTAAAGACAGTTGGGCAAAGGAGATGAAAAAATAAAAACAACAATAACAACAATAACATGAAAAAAAATTTTTTCTATGCGTTAGGAATGGCAGCTATGCTATGTGGCTGTTCTTCTGGTTCAGTTGAAGAAGATGGAAATCACATGACTGCAACTGGATTAGTTGGTGGATTAGGAAATGTGGTAATGTCAGCATCTTATTATGACTTTAAAGAGGAAGATCCTGGTTGTGAATTTTCTGGATTCTCTCAATTAGAGAATTTCGGAAGATGGACAAGTGAGGACTCTTGTACAATTTGGTTTGACAATATCGTTCCTAATTCTGAATTGACAGTAAAAATAGGAGTCGTAATGACATGTCCTTCTGGTGAGGCTACTAAGTATGACGCTTATGCCAATGGCAGTTATATTTGTTCCGGAGAAACTTATCCAGGATCTGTTTATGTCAATATTCCTGCAGATAAAGTAGGTGACAATGAAAATCTTTCTATAGGATTGAAAATAAAGAATCCTAAAAGACCTATTGACATAAACCCTAGCATATACGATTCACGTCTGTTGGGTCTGGCAGTGGCTAATATAACTCTTTACGGTTATTCTTTGGAAGAAGAGGAAGAGGAAATTGAAGCTGAATGATGCCTTTGAAACTTTTATAGACAGTTTTGAAGAGCTCTCAATTAAATATTTTATAAATGGGGAAATTAATGTCCTTTGAAAAACTATAACAATGAAAAGTGTCATATATGCATTGGGAATGGCTTTAGCATTATGCTGCTGCTCCACAAAAGAAGAAAACACACAGTCTTCCGCTTCATCTGAAGCAAAAAGTGATACAGGTGTCAACCATTTGTATTCGTTTTTTGATTTTTGTAGTGATGATCCAGGATGTGGTTTTTCTGGTTTTTCTGACAAAGAGAGTTTTGGACGTTGGTCGTGCACTGATACAGCTACAATAGAGTTGATGGTAGCTCCTAAGGCAGAAATCACAGTGAAATTGGATGTCAATAGAGTGATGTGTCCGGAGAATGTCGCTTTAGAGATGAATGTGGAGGTCAATGGAGAGAAAGTTTCGCATTATTCCGTGTTTGGCAACAGTTCTGTTTATGTGAATGTGCCGAAGGAAAACATTGGAGCTGACGGATCTGCCCGTTTGATGTTTATATTCGAGAATGCGGCTCAACCAGGCAAGTATAATCCAGAAAACAAAGATCCAAGAAAATTGGGATTCGCACTTAGTGGTGTCACTGTTTATGGATATTGTTTGAAAAACTAGTAATTTAAGAGGAGCGAGTGATGGATACAATATTCAGTCATATAGGTATGAGTTTGCCGGTAACCAATCCGGTACTCATATTCTCGCTCGTACTTTTCGTGATTCTTCTTGCTCCGTTTGTATCGGAGAAGCTAAAACTGCCGAACATCATTGTCATGATTCTGGCAGGAATAATCTTGGGTGAACATGGAATAGGAGTGTTGACTCGAGATTCCAGTTTTGAACTTTATGGCACCGTCGGCATGGTGTACATCATGTTCTTGGCTGGTATTGAAATGGATATTACCGACTTTAAGAAAAACCGTAAGGCGGGAGTTTTCTTTGGCGGAATAACCTTTATTTTGCCGATGGTGATCGGTACGTTGAGCAGCTATTTTTTGCTTCAATACATTCCTCATCATGAGGTTCCGTACGACGCTACTGTCACAGAAGCGTCGGAAATGACGTCGCAATACTATCTGTTGGTGGCATCACTTTTGCTTGCCAGTATGTATGCGTCGCATACGTTGATCTCCTATCCGATTGTCAGCAAATACGGAGTCAATAAGAACCGTAGTATAAGTATAACTATCGGAGGAACGATGATCGCCACTACTTTGTCTTTGTTGGTGTTGGCGGTGATTGTCGGTATGGCGAAGGGTCAGATCAACAGTTTCTTCTGGGTTCGCATGGGAATAGCTATATGTATATTCCTTTTTATTATAGTATTCATTTTCCCTCGCCTTGCAAGTCTGTTTTTCAAACGTGTAAGTGACAGTGTAGGTCAGTACATTTTTGTGCTGGCTCTTGTCTTCTTAGGAGGATATATCGCTCAACTTGCTGGCCTTGAGGCAATTATCGGAGCTTTCTTGGTGGGAATAGCGATAAGCTCTCTTATTCCGAGAATCTCACCTTTGATGAACAGATTGGAGTTTGTGGGTAATGCGATTTTCATTCCGTTCTTTTTGATAGGAGTGGGAATGCTTATCGATTTAAGGGCGGTGTTTGCCGGACCTAACACTCTTATCGTGGCTGTAGTGATGTGTATTGTTTCGAATTTGTCGAAATATTTGGCAGCCATGATCACGCAGCGAACATTTAATCTTAAAAAGGTGGAGGGAAACCTTATTTTCGGATTGAGTACAGCTCAAGCAGCGGCAACGTTGGCAGCAGTGAAAATCGGTTACGATACAGTTATCAGGTTCGCTGACGATGGTTCGTTGATCCGTATTTTCAGTAATGATATTCTTAATGGTACGGTCATTATGATCCTTGTCACCTGTGTCATTTCATCAACAGTGACAGAACGTATGTCGAAGAAGATATCAACTGAGTCGGAAACTATTGATGAGAAGATCGCAAAGGCTCAGCAGGCAGACCGAATTTTGGTTCCTCTTTATCATCCTGATAATTTGGTTAGACTGATGGAACTTGCTGTGATTCTAAAAGCAAAAAAATCAAAGGAACCACTATATGCCCTTCACGTCGCAAATGATTCACCAAACAATGGAATGGATTATGGCCGTAAACTGCTAGAAAGAGCGGCACGTATCGCATCTGCTACAGACAACTCTGTGAAGATGATTTCCAGATATGACGCGAATGTGGCGATGGGTATGATTCATACAATAAAAGAAAATAATATCACTGATATCGTATTAGGACTTCATCATAAAAATACATTCACCGATTCTTTCTTTGGCGAGAAGACGGAGAAACTGCTTCAGATGACCAACAAGATGGTTATGGTAGTCAAGGCGGTGCAACCGTTGAGCACAATTCGTAGAGTGGTTGTGGCTGTTCCTCCGAAAGCAGAGTTTGAGATCGGATTTGTGAAGTGGTACGACAGAGTGAAGAATATATGTAAACAGATCGGAGCTTCAGCCAAGTTCTTCGCTTCTAATGACACTCTTGTACAGATCAAGGAGCTTGCAAGCAGAAATAAGTTTGGAGTGCCGACTCAATATGAGGTTCTTGACGATTGGGATGAGTTCCTGATCCTCACACGTGAATTGGAGGCAGACAACCTTTTGGTGATTGTGTCGTCAAGAAAGAACAATGATTCCTACTTGCCTGCGTTTGAAAAATTACCGCAGCAATTAGGCCGTTATTTTGCAGACAATAGTTTTATCATACTTTATCCGGAGCAATTCTCGTCGCCTGCGGATAAGGAAATTTCTTAATTATTAGGATAGATTATGGCAGAGATGTATCAGACTCCCTTTTTCTATAAATTTTTGAGAGTCTACAGTAACACAATATACAGCAGATGGTTTTCGTCGACGGAGGTGAATAACGAGAAGGTTATTCCTGAAAACGCGTCGGTGATTTTTGCGCCAAACCATCAGAACGCGTTTATTGATGCGATGGCATTGTTGTGGTCGTCGCCTGCACCTATTGTTTTTTTGGCCAAGGCTTCTATCTTCGGCAATAAGTTGGTTGCCAAGGCGTTGAATTTCTTCAAAATCATGCCTGCTTACCGTATGCGCGACGGTTATAGCAATCTTAAGAAGAATGAGGAAAGTTTTGAGCAGGCGGTCAAAGTTCTTGCCCACAATGAATATTTTTGCCTGATGCCAGAGGGAGGCCAGGATGAACACCGTCGTCTCCGCCCATTGGTAAAAGGTATGTTCCGTATCGCTTTCGCCGCTCAAAAGCAAAAGCCAGAAGGAGAGTCGATACTTATTGTGCCGACGGGAATCGATTATGGACACTATGACCACAGCGGTTATCATTTGGTGATCAACTTTGGTAAACCGATCCGTATTGCAGACTATTATCAGGATTATCTTGCCAACGAGGCTGTGACTCAGAATAAGGTGAGAGACGAATTGTACAGCCGTATGAAGCCGTTGATTCACCATATCGTTTCAGAGAAATACTACGACACTATTTACGCATCATCTTATGCATACGCAGAGGAGATGCTTGAATCTAAGGATTGGGATGACAATGAGACTAACCGTCTGGAGGTGCGTCAGAGAATCTCTACTCAACTTGACGAGGCTGTGGTAAACAACCATCCTCTTATACCTGAATTGGAGTCGGCTGTGAAGAATTGGCTTGGAGACAGCAATATGGTGGAGCTTTATGCACGTGCTTACGAGGAACCACATAAGGTTGATTCCAAATTGATCACGTCTATTTTATATTTGATAGGATCTTCGCCTCTTGCTCTTTATGCTGCCGCTTTCAATGGATTCCCATATTTGTTGTTTAAGGGTGTGGCATACAAACTGGCACACAATACAGGATTTGAAGCCAGCTTGTTGCTTGGATTCGTATATTTGATCCTTCCGTTTATATATCTGCTATATATAATATTGTATGCGATCTTCATGCCAGGTTATTTTGCGGATACATTGTCGTTTATAGTTTTCACTGTTTGTTGGCTATTGTCACTGCCATTCTCGTTTAATTTCCTAGTGAGATACAAATGGAGATTCCAGTATGTGAAATCGAGAATACAGACTATCGCAGGCAAGGGTAAGGCCGCAGATAAAGTGGTAGAGATTTTAAGACAAATTGTACCGTCTATTTAAGCAATGGAAGATATCGAAGAACTAGACATACATAATGCTGCTGAAGAGCGTGAACAGGACTATGAGATCGCGTTACGCCCCCTTTCTTTCGAGGATTTTACTGGACAACAGAAGATTCTTGAGAATCTGAAGGTGTTTGTGGCGGCAGCTAAGATGCGTGGCGAACCGCTCGATCATACGTTGCTTTATGGCCCTCCTGGTTTGGGTAAGACAACTCTTGCCAATATCCTTGCCAATGAGATGGGTGTAGGGTTCAAACTTATCTCTGCCCCTGTGCTAGACAAACCATTGGATCTGGCTGGACTTTTGACGGGGTTGGAGCCAAATCAGGTCCTTTTCATCGACGAAATTCATCGTTTGAAGCCTGTGATTGAGGAATTCCTTTATTCTGCGATGGAAGATTTCCGCATCGACCTTATGATAGACAAAGGACCGAATGCAAGAGCATTGCAGATACCGTTGAATCCATTCACCCTCGTCGGAGCGACAACAAGAAGCGGATTGCTTACAAGTCCGTTGAGAGCACGTTTCGGTATCAACTGCCATCTTGAATACTACGATAAGGATGTCCTTACTAAGATTATATGCCGTTCAGCTTCGAAACTCTATACTCCTTGTGATGTGGAGGCGGCAGGAGAGATAGCAAGCCGCAGCCGTGGCACTCCACGTATCGCGAATGCTATTTTGCGACGTGTGCGAGACTTCGCTCAGGTGAAAGGAAATGGTGTGATCGACACTAGAATCGCAAGTGAGGCATTGCGTGCACTTAATATCGATCAATATGGATTGGATGAGACAGATACTAAGATTCTTGCCATTCTCATCGACAAATTTAAGGGTGGACCTGTCGGACTTTCCACTATCGCCACCGCAATCGGAGAGGATGCCGGCACGATCGAAGAAGTGTATGAGCCATTCCTTATCAAGGAGGGATTCTTGAAACGTACACCACGCGGAAGAGAGGCTACAGAGTTGGCTTACAACCATCTTGGCAGAAAACGTGATGGCGCACAACTTACATTATTTGATTAAAACTTATTTTGCAATGATAAAACCAACTAGTAGAAAAAACTTTATCCGTGAGCGTTCGACTGATTTCGTTGTCAACGAACCTGCGAAATTGTTTGATTTTTTGCAACAGAAGATAGGCTCAAGCCGTAACAATATAAAAAGCCTTTTGGCGAAAAGATTGGTATCAGTAGACGGTGCTATTGAGACTCGTTATGATTATGAGTTGAGCAAGGGGCAGAAGATAAGTGTATGCTTCACTGGTAAGAAAAACACATTCGCTCATCCTAAAATTTCCATCATATATGAGGACGACGCTTTCCTTGTTGTGGATAAGAAGGAGGGAATTCTTTCTGTGCCAGCACCAAACCATGCCGCTGAGGATACTGTATTGAAAGTGATGGTCGGCTACGTTAAACGACAGAACCGTCAGAATGCATTATATACTGTGCATAGAATCGACCGCGACACAAGCGGTGTGCTTATGTTCACAAAGACACCTGAAGTGCAGCAGGCAGTGAAAGCCCACTGGCACGACAGCGACCACAGAAAAGTGTATTACGCTTTGGTAGAGGGAATTGTGGAGAAGGATGAGGATACAGTGGAAAGCTGGCTTAAAGAAGATCCAAAGACATACATTGTCCATTCTTATAATTACGATAATGGAGGAATGTATGCTGTCACAAAATACAAGGTCATACAGAGAGGAAACGGACGTACTCTTCTTAAGTGTGAGATCCCTACAGGAAGAAAGAATCAGATACGTGTCCATATGCAGTCGATCGGACATCCTATTGTCGGCGACGTGAAGTATGGAGCACCTGTCACAAGTGTGAAACGTCTGTGCCTTCATGCAACGTACTTGGCGATAAAAAACCCGATGAATGGGAAGATAATTTCGTTTGAATCGCCAGTTCCTCGAATCTTCTATACTGTAATGAAGTAAGAAATGGAGGATATAAAAGCATATTTCAGAAAGCCAGAAGTGGAGAATATCCCTCTTCATTATTTCGACGATGCGAATGACTTTTCATCGTTCATTTCAGCATGTTCCGACGATTATGATGTGGCCATTGTGGGCATACCGTCAGCATGGGGATCACAAAAATATAATCCGTCGACAGCTGATGCTCCAGATGGCGTAAGAAAGTATCTTTACCGTCTGTGTGGAGATTTCCACAATGTGAGAATCGCTGATTTGGGCAATGTCAATGTTAAAGATGATCAGTCGCCAATGGCTGCTGTCGCAGACGTTGTCTCGATACTTGTCGAAGCTGGAAAGAAGGTTGTAATTATTGGAGGTGGCGATTATTGCAACCTGCCAATTGTGAAAGGAATGAGCCAATCCATCGGGAAAATCAATATTGTCAAGGTCGACTCGTTGCTTACGTTAAGTGGTATTGATGAACTGGAAAAGAGTGGAGGAGTGTTGTCTTCTTTTGATGAGATAGAAAAGATTGAGCAGGTTGATTGTATAGATGTGTTAGGCTATCAGACATACCTGTGTTCAGAAGATAAAATATCGAGGGCTGACGACCAGCATATATGCTTCACTCGTTTGGCGGATGTACAGGATAATGTGCAGAATATAGAGCCGTTGCATCGTGACAACGATCTTTTCTCTATTTCGGCACGTGCTGTTCGCAACGCCGATATGCCGTCATGTATTGCTATGCCAAACGGATTGTATGGAGAAGAAGCATGTCATTTGGCGAAACTTGCGGGACTGAGCGATAGATCCTCTGTGTTCTATATCTCCGATGTATACGCCCAAAATGAGTCTTCACTTGCCCTTTCTGCCCAGATTGTATGGCATTATCTTCATGGTGTGGATCATCGATACAATGATTATCCGGTGAACAATATAAACAATTATCGCAAGTCGATAGTTTTTGACACTCGCACAAATACAGAGGTTAAATTCTACACTAACCCATTGAATGGAAGATGGTGGGTGGAGATACCTGGTTATGATGGACCTCGCATCGTCTCATGTAAAGAATCTGATTATGTGGCAATGACAAACAGAGAAGTTCCTGAAATCTGGTTCAGACATTATATGAGATAAAATCCCGATGAAAAGGGGATATAAATAGATTTAATGGTAAGACGGGATATCCTCCCGTCTTATTTTTTGATGAGGATTAAATCCTCGGTTACACAAATATTTGTAGAAATGTGGTATTGCTACGTTTTTATGAAATTTTCTTTATTTAAAATGTGAGATTGGTTAAATTTTTTCATAATATAATACATTTGAAGGATCTATTGGTAAATTTGGAGTTTAATACCATAAAAAATGTAAGCAAAAGAAAATTTTTTTAGAGGATATAATGTTATGAAAAATACAAAACCAGTTTTATCAAATGAATTCGATTGGAGCAAACCTGTTCCAATTGTAGCATTGTTGGATTTGAAGTTTAATATTCCAACATATCAGCGAGGTTATAGGTGGACGGAAACTCATATCAACGACCTATTGAACGACATTCAAAATTTCATTGATTCATTCAATGGCAAAGGAATAGGGACAGATGATTTCTATAGTCTTCAGCCTATTGTAGTCAAATGGAACTATGAAAAAGGAAAATGGAATTTAATTGACGGTCAACAACGAATGACTTCAATTTCCCTTGTTATCAAATTTTTCAACAGTATGGGCAGTAATGAAGAATTACCTCAGATAGAGTATGAAACAAGGGAAAAAAGTGAAGTTTACTTAAACGGATTGGAAATTGACACCAAAAATCCCGAAGCTGAACCTGAATGTTATGATTCAGAAAACAAGTTGATTCACTATAATGAGAATATAGATTTCAAGTATATGTCTCGTGCTTTTGCTGCTATAAACAAATGGTTTATAGAGAAAGGTCGGTCGTTTAATCGGAATAAATTTCAGGAAATATTTCTGCATAACACAAGAGTTATATGGTATGAACTTCCTGATGGCGAAGATGAAACGGAATCGTTTACCAGATTGAATCTTGGAAAGATTCCATTGACTAATGCGGAACTAATCAAGGCTTTGTTCCTGAACAGTTCAAATTTTAAGAACGATGAGACAAGTGTTAATGAGATAAGACTGGAGCAGATAAAAATTGCCGCCGAATGGGACAGAATAGAGAACACGCTTTGTAATGACGAGTTTTGGTTGTTTATTCACGAGATTGATTATAACAAACCCAATAGAATTGACTTTATTTTTGATTTGATAGTGCAGTGTAATGCCTTAAGCATTGACCTTTCAAAGGCAAATTTGGGGAACGATGAAAATCGCACATTCCGATACTTCAGCGAGTTTTTTTCGCAAACAAAAAATGATAACAGCGATTTTTCAGTCACCATAAAAGAGAATTGGAAGAAGGTGAAAAAATACTTTCAAATTTTTGAGGAGTGGTTCAATAACCTTGAGGTGTATCATTATGTTGGATATATTACTGAAATAAAAAAATCAAAGGTTATACCCGATTTAATATCCCTATGGAATCAATGCGAACAAACAGAAGACTTTGTTAAGGAATTGAAAACATATATAAAGAAAAATATCACCAAGACAATTAACTTGGAGCAGCTGTATGATATCGAATATGCGGATAGTGAAGGAAATGTCAAACGGTATCCTAAAAAGACAAATGCAAGACCTATTTTTTTGCTTCATAATATTTTAACCATAATAAATCAGAATCGTCAGCTAAAGAACAAGGAGGAATATGACGAACGTGTGTTCTATAAATTCCCGTTTCATTTATTCAAAAAGGAAGATTGGGATGTAGAGCATATCGATTCTAATACTGAGAATCCTTTGGATAAATTAAAAGACCAAAAGGAATGGATAGCTTATTCTTTTGAAGAAATAACCCCGTCAGTTGACAAATATGAATCCTTAAAAAAAGATGTGAAAAAATTTGTTTGCTTAGATGACAAAACAAAAGAAGATGTATTCAATCCTATGTTTTCAGCATTAAAGGATAAAATTTTGGAACAGGTTATTAAAAGTGAAGGATTACACAATGAAAGTGTAAAAAATCAAATCGGCAATTTCGCTTTACTCGATTCAAAGACCAACAGCGGGTATGGTAATGCGTTGTTTCCAACTAAGCGCAGATGGATTATCGGAAAGGACCAAGGGATAAAATATATTGTAGAATACGGTGATAAATACGACAAAGGGTACAGTATCAATGAAACAAAAGGAGAAATTGCGTTTGTTCCACCTGTAACAAAACAAGTTTTTCTGAAATACTACACTGCGGCACCTAACGATTATTTGTCGTGGTGTAAAGAAGATTTTGATAGTTACAAACAAAATATGGAGAGATTGTTTAAGGAAGAAGGTTTTATTTAAAATATTGTTATGGAAGTTACAACATTTTGGTCTTTGTTAAAGAACAATAGAATAACCATACCTATTGTGCAACGCGATTATGCACAGGGAAGAAAGGAACAAGTCATAGTAAGAAAGAGGTTTTTGAAAAGCTTGTTGAGCGCCCTTAAAGGAGAGAAAACCGTTCTTCTTGATTACGTGTATGGGAATCAGGAAAATGAGAATATCACCCCTCTTGACGGTCAGCAACGATTGACTACGTTATGGCTGCTGCATTGGTATCTGGCAATGAGATTGAATCTTATTCAACAAGATAATGAGATAAAGAAAACTCTTTTGAAATTCTCTTACGAAACAAGAGTGTCTTCTTCCGACTTTTGCGAATCCTTATGCAACGAGCCTATATCCAGTGTCCACGATATTGAGAGAAAAATCTGGTTCTACTCAAATTACACAAATGAGCCCACAATATCGGCAATGCTTAGAATGCTAAAAGGCACTGGCGAGGAAGATGGTATTGATGAAATATTGAAATCAGCCGAAGTAACAGAGTTGAAGACATATTGGGATAATTTAACTTGTGAATATGACAACAATGAGCAGCCACCAATAGCGTTCTATTATTTCCCGTTGGAGAAATATAAATTGACAGATGACTTGTATATCAAAATGAATGCAAGAGGAAAGGCATTGACCGATTTTGAGAATTTCAAGGCAGATTTTCTCGATTTGGTTAAAAAGAGATTTAAAGAATACAACAGTTCTGTTGAAGAGGATGAGTTGGAAATAAAAGCAAGCTCACGTAAGGTTGAGTTCGCATCGAAAATGGACAATGCCTGGACTGACATTTTTTGGAATTTCAGATCTGATGATGATGTAATAGATGACATTTATCTTGCTTTTATAAACCGATTTATACTGAATTGTTTAATTGTATCAGACTATGCGGTATCAGCAGACAAATGGGACAACAAACTTCAAGAGAAAGCCGCAAAAAATCTAGGCAAGAAATTGTACAGAGAGGAACTATCCTTTGATGATTTTGAATTGTATGAGAAAGAAATAGACGAAGTAAAAATACAGGCATTGGAGAATTGTCTTGATTGTGTGTCAAAAAACATAACCCATCTTGAAACAATACAAAATCTATGTAACCCTCAGTGGGAGGATCTTAGTAGGAATCCCATAAAAGATAAAGGTAATTTAATTCCCCAATTCTATTTTATTCCCAAGTATTATAAAACAGAAGAGAATGGGCATCAAGTCTATAGGGTAAACGATATAACAATGCAAGAAAGAATAGCTTTTTATGCGGTTTGTGTTTATTTGGAACAAGGAGATTTTGATGAGGAATCGTTTAAGGATTGGATGCGAATTGTATGGAACTTTATAGAAAATATAAATAGTCACTACAGTGTTAGCGTTTTTGTAAATGAATTACGCCAAATTCAGAACTTGAAGCAAAACTCTCACAACATTATTTCTTTTTTGAGTAGTGTTGATGATAATGATCCAATTTTTATGTTTGATGGTATCAAGGAACAAGTACAAGAAGAAATTGTAAAAGCCAAAAAGATTCATAATGACGCAAATTGGAAGAGGAAAATTATAGATGCTGAAAATGTATTGTTTTTCCGTGGGGCCATTAGATTTTTGTATTGTGATGAAAAAGGAGATGAGGACTGGTGCAAATTTGATGACAAGTTTAAACAGACTAAAAAGTATTTTACGAGAGATGGTGAAGCAACAGGCAATAAGAATCTTCTTCGTACATTTATATCATTGTTCGATGACTGGGAAAATCATTTTTTAGAGATATACTTTGATAATCAAAAAGATCATTGGAGGATAAATTTATTGAATGCAAAACTGCTGAAACCTGTGGCTATGTTGCTAAATGGGGCTATTTGTGATTTTAAAACATATTCCTCAAATTTCGATGACAACAATCCATATTACTATTATATACAGAATTATATAGTTAAAACAACCATGCTAGATACCTTGGTTGAGGACTGTTACTTACACAAAAGAGACGATTGGTGTAATGGAGTTTGGACATTATATCCATATAATGCAAAAGCAGAATGGAAAATATATTATTTGCATTTTAGAAATGAGTTACTTTGTTCACATAATGAAATCTCTTTTTATGATGAAACAATGAACTCTCATAGAAAAAACAAGATTTGCTGGGGTAAAAACATTCGGTTCACATATGGAGATAGAGAATTTAAGTGGACAAACGAAAACAAAATTCATTTGATGCATAAAAATGGTAGTATCATTAAAAACAAATGTTTTGATGGTTGTGGCCCTTATGATAGAATGTCATGGAATAAATTCAAGAATGAATTGGAGTCTTTGATATCGAACCAAAAAGAATAAATAATCTCTGCTCCATTTTTAAGTGATAACGAAAATCTCGTCATACTTATGGATTATCTCATCTGTGCAAGAAATTTCCAATTCGAGTCATAGTCGCAACAAATTAAAAGTTGTAAGATTGCGGTGAAAACTTAATTTACTTAAAACTCTGTAACGTCTCTTACACAGGAGAGTTACCATTACATTTTGTACTATGAGAAAAACACTAATTGGCGTGTTTTCCTTGTTGTCTTGTTATTTTGCCAATGCTGACACTATTCTGACCGTGGAGTATCTTGACGGTAAGGATGCGAAAGAACAGATGGAGAAACTCTCCAAAATCGCTTTCGACAACAGTGGCAATATGACATTCGTTTACAACAATGGAGAATCCAAGGACTTCGGAATCCTCTCAAACACACAAAAGATTATTTTTTCCGAAGGAGTATTAACAAAGGTTGATGACCGGTCATCGGGGTCTTCAATTCAAATCTTTCCTAATCCTGCGGAAGAAACCATTAAGATTGTAGGTTTGGCAGATGGAGAATCTGTCAAAATCTACAATATGGTGGGAACACTCGTGCTTGTCAGCCAATCTTCCGTAATCAATGTCAGTCATCTTGCCGTCGGTCAGTATCTCGTCGTCGCAGGAAATTCAATCATCAAACTTATTAAGAAATAACTATGAAAAAGATTCTATTCACTGCAGCATTATTGGCTTGCGGTCTGTTTGCCAGTGCTCAACTATATATCTACAAAGATGGTCAGTTACGCTTCTCTATGGATGAGACTCCGGACAGCGTTGTCTTCCATGCACCAGCAGTACAGGAACCAGTTGAGGAGCCAAAGGTGCCTTATAATTATGACGCTAACTTGCAATACCATGCTGCGCCAAATGAGTATCTGAACGGTTGCCAGCAGGCAGGACGTGTTATCACTGAATATTACAATGGTATCAGAGGTAACAAGACTTTGAAGGTGTATGTGCCTTATGGTTACGACGAGAACAAAAAGTACAATATCCTTTATCTGATGCATGGTGGAAGTGAGAATGAGAACACTATCTTTGGTAATGATGTCATGCTACAGAATATCCTCGACCACATGATCATGAACGGTGAATTGGAACCTCTTATTGTGGTTACTCCTACTTTCAATGGAAACGGTAGCGAGGCTCAAAACTTCTATGAGGAGTTCCGTGCAAGTGTGATTCCTTTCGTGGAGGGCAAATACTCCACTTATGCGGAGTCTACTTCGGAAGCCGACATTAAGGCATCCCGTCGTCACCGTGCATACGGAGGATTCTCTATGGGATGTGTATCCACATGGAATGTCTTCTTGTATTGCTTGGATATCTGCGCATATTTCATGCCTCTAAGTGGAGACCTTTGGTGTAATGGCTGTAACTCCGGTCAGGACAAGGCACGTACAATCGACGATGCTATCGCCAAATCAGGTTTTACAACCCGTGACTATTTCATTTTCGCGGCAACTGGTTCTGATGATATCGCATACCCTAACGAGAATCCACAGATTCAGGCGATGAAGAACAGCAGCAACTTCGTCTATACTTCTGATTTCTCAAAGGGTAATCTATACTTTATGGTAGCCCCAGGTTTGACTCACTGGTGGGGTTATGTGAGACACTATGTGTATGATGGACTACCATACTTCTTCCACGAATAAATTTCTATAAACTTATTTTTAGCGTGTGAATCCGCATTGTCCTTATGGATGGTGCGGATTTTTATTTTTATGTTAAGAAACGTCAATCGTCTATATCGCTTCCAATAGGGATATTAGCGGAAGACGTGACATTTGGAGGAAAATTCATGTTTGCCAACTTATCACACCAAGTAAAAGCACCATCACCGATAGTTGTGACACTTGTAGGAATCTCTAGTTTTTCCAATTCGTCACATTCTGCGAATGCAAATTTGCCTATGTTTACATTGTTTGCATGAATCTTTACACTTGATAACATGCTACACTTACAAAAAGCAAAATCACCGATTACGGTTACACTTGATGGTATTTCAATGTGAGTCAAAAAAGAGAAGCCAAATGCACCATCCCCTATTATTGAGACGCTTGACGGAATTTTTATGCTTGTAAGCTTGCTTAATTTAAATGCGGAATTCGCAATCTTTTTTACACCGTCTGGAATTATGAACGTCCCTTTTAATTCTGCAGGAACACAAATTATTTCGGTTTTGTCTTTGTTGTATAATATTCCATCCGTAGACGAATAGTTTGGATTTTCTTCATCTACATTGATAGATGTTAAATAATTGCATTTTAATAAATAATCGTGATTTAAGAATGCATTTTCTCCGATGTGAGTGACACTGGATGGAATGTTTATGTTTGTCAGTTCACAGAAAGCAAACGCAAAATCGCCAATGTGAATGACATTTGAAAACATATCTATATTTTTAAATTTACAATTAAAAAATGCGGAATCACCAATGTAAGTGACATGCTCTGAGTTCTTTATGATATCCAAATTCCAACAGTTATAAAAGGCTTTGTTTTCAATATTGGTGAGTGCAGACGACAGATTTATACTAGACAAATTACCACACTTGTAAAATGCGGAATGCCCTATTTTTGTGACTTTTTCAGGAATCTCGATACTTGTCAAACTTTCACATCTATAAAAGGCTTTGCTTTCAATACAAGTGATATTTGGAGGTAATTTTATGTTTGTCAATTTTGAGCAATACAAAAAAGCTTCGCATCCAATGTTTTTGACACCTTCTGGAATTTCTATGCTTGTCAATCCACTGCATCCAGCAAAGGTCCAATCCCCGATGACTTTTACATTTGCAGAAATCTTTACACTTTTCAAATTATCGCAACCGCAAAATGCTCCGTCTCCAATATTCGTAACATTTGCTGGAACTTCTATACTTGTCAATCCGCTTTCTGCAAAGGCATTAATTCCGATAGCTTTTACATTTGCTGAAATTTTTACACTTCTTAATCCTTTACATCTGGCAAAAGCATCTTCTGCGATACTAGTGACATTAGAAGGTATTGAATAATCTCCTTTGAATTTGCGTGGAAATAAAACGATTTCTGTCTGTTTTTTGTTATATAAAATTCCATTGACTATTGAATAGTTCCGGTTTCTTGGATCTAATTCTATTTGATTTCCATCAAAAAAACCATATCCTATTTTTGTGACACTTGCAGGGATTCTAATGCTTTTTAAAACTGGACATTCAGCAAAAGCGTTATCTCCGATACTTTTGAGTCTGGAAGGAATCTTTACATTTTCCAAATTAGTACAATAATAAAATGCTCCGTCGCCAATATCTTTTACACTTCTTGGAATTTCTATACTTGTCAGTCCGCTTCTTGCAAATGCATAATCCCTGATATCTTTTACACTTGCAGGTAGCGTTACACTTTTCAAACTGTCGCATCCGTTAAAAGCCTCATTCCCGATAACCTTTATACTCGCAGGTAAAATCACCTCTTTTAGGTTAGTACATCTTAAAAATGTATGATCTGGTATGCTGGTGACACCAGATGGGATTTTTATACTTGTCAGAGAACAATATGAGAATGCCCCAGTTCCGATGCTTTTGACGCTAGCTGGAATTTCTATATGAGCAAAACGGCATCCCCAAAAAGCGTTGTTGCCGATATTGGTTATACTTGCGGGTAAGGTGATGTGTTTTATATTATAACTGTGAAAAAATGCGTATTCACCAATGCTAGAAACTAAATATGTCTTTCCATTGATTTTCACGTTAGTCGGAATGTCGATGGAGTCAAGATCTCTATACGACGGTTTGATAAGATCGGGACATGCTGAATTTATTAGTGCACGTCTAATAGAATCACTTTCAATTACTTCTGCTGTAGAATCAGGTAAAATTCTAAATTTCAGTGGGGTGTTGGATGCATCAACCACTATCGCATTATTATTGGAAGTACCTAGTGGGGTTTGTTCGTTTTTTATCATTTTGGTCAGACAAACCACCAATACATCAATGAGCACGAATGTCGCAATTAATATAATTGTCTTTTTTATCATGGTGTCCAAGTCTTCTAATTTCTTATGACAGGTTTTTTATAAATGTATCTATCTTTCTTTCAATTATATACCAAATGTATTTCACAAAATTCCAATACAAAATTATCTTAGTTTTCACAAAATTCCGACTGTTTTTGCTTAAGTTTTCACAAAATTCTGACTATTTTGAAGTGAAATTTCACAAAATTCCAGAAAAATAGGATGGGTGATTTGCCCATCCTATTATTGTTGATCAAGTACAATTTCTTATTTGATGTATAGTTTTCCAATGCTATTGCCAGTTTTCACGATATATAATCCTTCTTTGTTGACTGGGATTTCCGTGTTGATGGTTGGCATCGCATACCTACAAATCAATTGTCCAAGAATATCGTAAACGCAGATCTCGTCAGTGGCGTTTTCTACGATGATGATGCGGTTTTGATTGTAGATCTTAATTTCGTTGACGGTGGAGTTGGTTAGAATATTTGATGTCTCACCACCTAAATACTCAACTTTTATAGTTCCATTTGATTCAATACCTCCACTTGTTTTGGCAAGAGCAAGCAACTCCAAATTCTCTGTTCCTGCAGGGACGGTAATCTCGTAGACTATCTGACGTGGATTAGATCCTGCTGAACGCATATCAAAGAAATGTCCAATCGCATTTCCGTCAGCCACAAAGAGAGCATCTGCAAGACATAGCATACATGCTCCCTTAGTATATTTGAATGTGATAGTATATTTGCCAGCTCCTTTCAACTCGTTTGAGAAATCCCAACGTCGGCGCTCATAACCGCTTGTGTAGTCTCCTGTTTGCCAGCCTTCTGTTGGAGCGTACTCTGCCGACTCGCTTTCTGCTATGATCTGAGCCACAACCTCATCCTCTGGCTCTGGCAAAAGCTCTATTGGATAATTGTTGCCTAGAGCGTAATAGTAGGCGGCACTACCTCGTTTCACAATCCATACAACTTTTTTAGACGTGATGTTCTTGCCGAATTCTGTCACACTTGCCGGCACTTCTATCTTTTCTATTCCAGTGTTATAGAAGGCATTGTTGTCTATCTTCTGAACTCCGTCGGCAATCACGACTGTTTTTAGATTTTTACAATCAGCAAACGCTTCTTTTCCGATAACTTTGATGTTTGCAGGAATATTGATCTCTGTAAGTCCTGAACTTTTGAAAATTCTGTAGCTCAGCTCTTTCAGTCCACTGCCTATTTTCACAGACGTGAGAGAAGAATCGTTCTGGAACGCAGCGTCTCCAATAACTTTTACATTATCTGGAATATTTATTGAATCCAAATCTGTGCAGGAATGAAATGCAAGATTCTCAATTTTTACAATGCTTGAAGGAATTTCTATTTCTTTGATTTTTGTGCCATAAAAAGCAGAATTTTTTATCACTTCGACCGAAGAAGGAATAATGGCTTTTGCGAAATCTTTCTGGTTCTTATGAGTGTTGGTTATGCAAGGGACACCATCTGTAATATACAATATGCTATCTATCACGACATCTTCAGCTGGATCTTCTTTATGAAGTTCGTCGTACGAAAAACAGTCAGAATTAAGAATGTATATGTCGTTGTATGGCAATTCACCTGCCGTATAAAACTGCTTGTAAATAGTAGCTGCCATCATAGGCCAACACTTTTCTCCATAACCGTTAGCCGCACCCAAATTACACATGTTGCCATCTACATGGTTCCAGCCCATATTGTGGGAAAATTCGTGGAAAAATCCATGAGGTTCTTTGCTACCCAAATTGCGTAGCCAAGTGTCGGTTAAATATAAATTTATTCCGCCCACAGTGCCGAGTCCGCCTCCATTGCAACGTCCTAATTTGAATGTATGTGTGTATGCTTTCGACAAAAGAGTGTCCATCTGCTCTTTTGTAAGAAAATCCGTTTGCTCTTCGTTTGTGACAAACCATTTCTCGTCAACACCTTTGTAACACAACTCTTTGTATTGGTCGTTGGCTATCACGTAGGCATTGTTGCTGACTGTTGCTATCCATTCACGACAAAAAACAGGATACATAGGTAGGTATGGCATATCATCATGTCCGCTTTGTGTCTTCCTGATAAAATCACCATTAAAAGTGACCGTCCAGTCTATGACTGCAGAAAGAAATCTGAATACATTGTATAGACTATCATCAGACAGAATCTCAAAACTTTCTGGATCAGAAAAGCTGTTGGCCTCACACAACACAGTCCTTGTCAGTGGTTGAATGGTTTTGTTGCTGAAGAATGTTTTCCCGTTTTGGCTGACTGTGACATTCTCACATGGCTCTAACAAAAATGATGTCAGGACGATATTCCCGTCAACTTCTTCAATTTTAAGTGGTTGCTGTACTTGGAATATGTACGAAGTCCAGTTTATATATGAATCATCGTCACACAGAATACGTGTGAAATCTTCCTCTATCTCTTTGGAACTGTCTTTTGTGTAGATATTCAAGTCGGCAAGCACACCGCATAAATAATAGCCATTTTCTTTTGCCCATGTATCGGCATATGTGTTTCTCCTTACACGAAGTTTAGTTTTTTCGTTGAAGGCATCTTCGCCAATCTCGATAATGTTTGGTCCCAAATCTACCATTTCTGCAGGATAGCTTTGGAAAGCTCCGGATAAGATGGTCTGATTAACTGAAAAATCTAGATGAGTGACTGTGTCGGAAGCCTGTTCGTCATATCCCAGAATGTCAATTTTATATCCATTCTTCTTGGCAATTCGGTATGCTTCGCTACCTGCGTAGCAATGGAAAACTTTTGTTGCGTTATTACTCCAGAACATACAATTCTCATTTGCGATTGTGCGTAGAGATTTTGGCACAGTGACCGAATTCAAACTTGTACAATTATAGAAAGCACACTCATAAATTTCCTCAACTCCTTCTTCTATGACAACCTCCTCAAGATTAGCACATTGAGCAAAAGCCCATCCTGATATTTTTTTGACAGTCCCAGGAATCACAATTTTTCTGATTCCGGAATTGTTCCTGAATGACAGGTATCCAATTGTATCCAAGGATTCTGGAAATCGGATGTCTGTGATTATGTCATTGTTTTGGTATTGTCCGTAGGTTGTTACTTTCTGCCCGTTACCTATGTAGAGCACGCTGTCTACAATGATGTTGTATTTCGTCGACGCAATCCATTCCTCTTTTGTCTGAACGGGTTCTTTGTCAGTGAAACTTAATAATGAATCGGTGTTGAAATATGCGTGTGCATCGGTGTATCTGTCCACTTTGATTGATGTCAGACTGTCGCACAAGGACAAAATCTCAGTTCCAAATTCGGTTACTGTAGACGGGATTGTGATCTCTTTTATCGCAGTCTTTTTGAATGCTTTGTTGCCGAGGCTTGTCAGACCTTCGTGTAATGTGACATTAGTGAGCAAGGAATCGTTTAGAAAGGCAGCACCGCCTATCTCTTTCACGGATGAAGGAATGTCTATCTCTTTGAGCTTTGTACAATTCTGAAACGCTGAAATGCCGATTTTTGTGACTGTGTTTGGAATCACAACTTTGTTGAAATCATTCTTGCCATAGTAGGCTTGATTTTTTATTTCAGTCGTTCCGTTAGCGATGGTCAGTACGCTGTCGACAATCGAATTTTCTGCGGCCAGCGAACCGACCGCTGGCAAAAACGCTGATGCCAAAAGTAAAATTTTATTCATAATCATCCGTTTTTGGTCCTCTCGTGAATTTTAGCCTGATAGAATTCCGTCGAATTCAGTTTTCCGCAAATCAATCTCACCTATTCAAAGAAGACATATTTATTAAATCCTTTTCGCTTGAATCTTGATTCATTTCCAAAAATACTGTTTGGATCACAAAAAAGCAAAATGTTTGTCAGCATGATTTTGACAATAAACGGTTGTTTCCTTTTGTTTTGTTTTGGAAAAAGTCTAATTTGCGTGTCTGAAAAATAATTAAGTGCAACCAAAAGGATTAAATCATGAGAACAAAACTACATATTATAAAAACTTTGGCGATTGCGTTTTCTTTCGTTACGACGGGAGTTTCTTCCTTATGGGCAGAAACGGTTGTCGATGTGCAACAGCCTGGAACTCTTTCTTCTCTATTGACATCTATGGAAAAGGATGTCAGGTTGACAGGATCTATCAATGGATCGGATATCAAGTATCTTCGTGAGCAGATAGCCGACGGAAATATATCTTCGCTCAACTTGTCTGACGCATCTATTGTGGGTGGCGGTGACGCATACGATGGAACAAATCGTACGGCGAATGATACTATAGGGACTGGTATGTTCTCCGAGTTTTCTTCGCTGAAATATGTCGACTTGCCTAAATCAGTGGTATATATAGCTTCTAACTCATTCTCACAATCTGGATTGAAAAAGGTTGTGATTCCAGACAATGTTAAGGAGGTAGGTATGGATGCGTTTGCTTATTGCTACTCTTTGGACACTGTCGTGGTTGGAAGAAAGGTGAAAAACTTAGGACAGGGAGTTTTTTATGGATCTTCTGTCAAGGTGGCATACGTCATGCCGATGGCTATTCCGCAGATTACGTACTATCTTTTCTCTTCTGATCCGGAGATTATGGTTTATTCGGAGATGGAAAAGGATTATGGAGAATCTGATTGGTCACAATTCGGAACTGTCAAGGGCGGTTTGGAAGAATACTATACGCAGGTACAGGATCCTGCAACTATTCTGCGTGCTAAGTTTGGAGTCTACTTTAAGGATGACGCTTGCACTGTGTTGAAGGATGATTATAAAGCGATGAGTGATAGCGACCTTTCTGCGGCTATGCGTAATGATGAGATATCTGATGATCTTATTGCTATCGCCGTGAAAGTCAAGAATGATGATTGGGCAAAGTATGAAAAGGATTTCAGAATACATGAATATTCAGCGTATAGTGACGCTAATTATTGGAACACTCTTCTGATGAGTACAGGAGGATCATACATGGGTAATCCTACAGGAATTTATTCTACTGATAATGCTCCAATATATGTGTTTGTGGATCAGGATATTCCGAGCGACGCTTCTTTATATTTTGCAGGATGTGTCGGCAATAACCTTATATCAAATGCGAAATCTGGTACAAGACTTTCTAGAGGTTTGAATATCGTCGACGGAGAGAAAAACGCTCTGTATTATATTGTCTATACTGCTGACACTCGTTCGATGACAAAGAAGTTGAGTGAGTGGCCAGCCATCAAGATCCATGTGGAGGGTGGAGTAGTGAATGGCTATTATGATTTGTCTCGCCATAATGACGCTGAATATGTGGAATTGCTTGCAAACGCTACTTATGAACTATTTACAGTGAGGGGAGCTGAGACGTTGCTCAACTTCAGAACGTCATCTTATAAAAAAGCATTCCCTTCGACTATTGATAAAAACCTCATCTGGTTTGATAGCCTTACTGTATGGGAGAAGGAATTGATGGGTATATGTGAGTCGGTAGTCTCAGGTCGACGTGCCAATCCACCTTACAATCTGACTGGTGGTGAGTCTTATTTCCCAATATATTACAATAATCCAAACTTTGCTATCGAGGGTGATTCTACGGATGACGGATATGCTAATTCAACTCCGTACCGTACTTCTTATAATTCATTCGGATGTATTTCCAAATCTTTTGACGTGAGCAGAAAAGACCATGACGATTGGTGTGCCGGACATGAGTGTGGACACAACAACCAGCAGACTATCAACTTGGAGGGATGCACAGAGGTGTCAAACAACTTGTTCTCAAATGTGATCTGTTTCCTTGATGGACGTACCACTTCCAAAGGATTGTCGCTTTCGACTACGATGAACGACTACGTCCACCATACTCCATACTTCGTCAGAAACGTCTCTAGCATGATGAGAATGTACTACCAGTTGTATCTGTATTATCATCAGGCACAGAAGAACACGTCGTTTTACCCGACTCTTTTCCAGAAGTTACGTGAGGATCCTTTGGCTCTTTGGGACAACACAGACAATAGCTCTCTGAAATTTGTAAGGAAAGTGTGTGAGGTGGCACAGGAAGACTTGACTGATTTCTTTACGGCATGGGGATTCTTTGAACCTTGTCAGTTGGTTATCGATGATTATGGTGTGCGTAATCTGACAGTGTCGCAAGAGGATATCGACCGCACATTGGCGGAGATTTCCCAATATACGAAGAAAAATAGGGAGATCCTTTTTGTGGAGGATCGTGCTGACTATGTGTTGACTACAGACTTCATTACCACAGGAGGAGAGAAACGTCTGGAGTGTGAGACCGTTGGACTGTATGCTAACTTGGGTCAGTTCTCGGATTTCCTTTCTGCTTCGACTGAACCTTCTGAATATACATATATGCAGGCCGACTCCTTCTATGCGATGACAGGTAAGGGCGGTATTGGTTTCTTGGTTCTAAACACAGAAGGAAAGATGCTATACGCTTCTAATACGTTAGGCTTCTGTATACCTTCATGTATAGGCAATGATTTCACTATCTATTCCGTCGACGTGGATGGCACTTTGCATGAGGTGAGAAAACAAGAGGGTGGATTGGAGATCGTCCATATGACTGAGCCTGGCAATTTGTCAGATTCACTCACAACCCAAGCTGTGAAGGCTATAATTACAGGACCTCTTAATGGAACAGACATAAAATATCTTCGCAGATTGACAAATGAGGAAAAACTACAGTCGATAGATCTTTCTGGTGCTACGATTGTAGGTGGAGGAGACGCTTATTATGAGAATAACACGACTTATCCGGATGCGATAGGAGGCGACTTCTTCTATAATTGCGCGAAACTTGGATCTGTTATACTTCCTCAATCTGTCAACACTATCGGACATCAGGCATTTTCACATACAGGTTTGCAGAATGTAGAGATTCCGGAAGGTGTCACTTCTATTGGATTTGATGCGTTCGCTTATTGTGCCCAATTGTCGAAAGTGATTATAGGTCCCGACGTGGAGGATATACAGCAAGGAGCGTTTTATGAGTCGACGGTGAAGGATGTGTATGTTAAGCCAACTACTCCTCCATCAATCGCTGGTTATCTCTTCTCGTCTAAACCAACCATTCATGTATATGCCAGTGCACTTGCTGATTATGAGGCCTCTGGATGGGCAGAGTTTGGCACATTGGTAGGAGATCTTGAGGAATGTGATTTGACTGAGGTTAAAGATATCGAAGTGATTTCACAAACAACTCCTAAAGATGGATACATCTACGATTTGTTTGGCAGAAGGGTTTATTCATTACAACCTGCCAACATCTACATAAAAGATGGTAAGAAGATCATCTTCCTTCGTTGATGTGATTTGAATTTAAAAGAGGATTGGTAAGGGCGAAACGTTCTTGCCAATCCCATCATATCGCGAGCCCGTAGGGATGAGCGGTAAGAAAAAATATAATAAAACAGATTCTTCAAAATTATGCTACTTCGTGATCGCAAAACACCTCGTGCCCAATGGCATGACTATAAGGGTGGAGAATATTTTGTAACTATATGCACTAAGGATCGTGTCCACTATTTCGGCGAGGTGTGTGGTGGAGAGATGCAGTTGACGTCGATTGGGGAAATGTTGAAACAAGAGATAGAAAATACGGAAAAGATTCGTGGTGGTGATGTTTCAATTCCATTGTATGTGATCATGCCTAACCATGTACATCTGATTGTCGTCGTATCCTGTAGGGACGCATCGCATGCGTCCGGTGCATCGCATGCGTCCGGTGCATCGCATGCGTCCGGTGCAAAAATGGACGCACGCGGTGCGTCCGTACAAGGGCAGGGGCAGGAGACCGACGGAATGGATAGAATACAGCAGGGGCAGGGGTTCGGCCCGCAATCGAAGAATTTGGGTTCGGTGATTCGTGGCATCAAATCGGCTGTCACACGTTTTGCTAATGAAAACAATATTCCGTTTGGCTGGCAATCACGTTATCACGATCATATTGTTCGCAATCAGGATGAAATGAATCGCATTGCCGAATACATTGAAACCAATCCTATAAGATGGGATAACGATTGCTTTTATAGATGACTATATTTAACAAGTGAAGAATATAATTTGAGGATTGTTATGAAAACATTAAAGGAGATTTTCGGTTACCTTTTGGGAGGTGTCCTGTTTGTGGGTTTGATACCATCCATCATGTGGATCGCGTCTGGCAGACCAGAGTTGATCCCAACAGATATGTTGAGGCTTGTGGCAGGAGCAGTCTTGGCTGTTGTTGGACTGGTTATAAGCGTGTGGTCTATTGTTTATATGCGACGGAAGGGAAATGGCAACCCAATGGATGCGTTTGGACATGAGGTTGCACCACGCACACAGCATCTGATGACGGATGGACCTTATCGATTGAGCCGAAATCCGATGTTGAGCGGAACATTCGTCTATTTGATAGGCATATGTACATGGTTGTGGACATGGCAAGCATTGGTGGTGTTTGTCATCTTTGTTGTGATAATGCTGGTGCAGGTCCGTACAGAAGAGAATAGACTCCGTCGTGATTTTGGAGAGGAATACGAAAACTACTGTAGTCGAACAGGACGATTTTTGCCGTTCTGATCACTCGTTTTCTTCAAAGCACTCTTTCAGACGTTGGTATTCCTCCAACAAATCCCACAGACCATCTTCGCTAAGCACACCACGTTTGAGGTCAGCAGGCAGTTTGCCCTCTTCGTCAGCTTCGAAGTCGGCATGCCAATTGGTTTTGTAATAATCTTCCAATTCGGAGATGACAGGTTGTAAAGCGTAAAAATCATCAACTGCTTTGTGCAATTGTCGGATAACCTCGTTACTCTTGTCGAAGAGGTTTTCCATCTGCGTGATACGTTCAGTCTGTTTCATAATCAAATTCAGTTTTTGTCTCTGACTACAAAGATATGCTATTTCTTTGGAAATGGATAGAGAATCAACCGCTTGAATACATCAAAGTGAAATTAAAACAGAAAACGCACACCACAAGTACAACTCCGTTGTCGGTGCTGGAAAACATGTCATAGATGACATAGAAAACAGCCCAACGCAAAAAACAAAAACAAAAGAAAACGTGTCGGTTTTCTACTGTTTATGTTTTCTTTGTTAAGAGTTTTCCAAAACAAACTTGTTTGTGAGTTTTCCAAGTGTCAGATAACTGACGCTGTTTTCTGTTTGATTATGATTTGATTTTATTGCGGGCAGGTTTCAAACCTGCCCCTACGATCTATCCTCTATGTTTTTTATGTGCTAAACTAGAATTATTTTACCAGTATTTTGTTTCCGTTGATGATATACACTCCTTTTGGCATATCAGTCAGATTGGATTTCTTGCGGACGAGACGACCTTGAATATCATAGACGTCGTCGCTGGTATGCTCGACGCTGATATTTTTGACGTCTGTAAGATTTTCCACGTAGAAGAGTTGGAAATTGTCGTATGCCACCCAGTCTGCGGATATAGTGGACTGTTTGCGTATTCCCAGTCGCAACGTCTCCCCCTCGTCGATTTTAATGCTTACAGAGACGGGAGTGTATGCGTTCGCGTCGTTGAGCGCGGAGGATGCCTGGGTGAGATTATCAGGGTATGTGTATGGGTTGTATGTATAGGCGGACGAACTGAACAGGTTTGGCAGCGGAGTGGCGACATCGTTTGCATATAGTTGCGCGTTGCGAGTCGACGTTGCGTTGTCCTGCCATGCTTGATAGCCCGCACTGATTGATCCTGCTCTGTAGAAAGCTTTACATCTGATGGTGTAGACGCCTGCTGGAAGTCCAGTGATCTCCTGCCAAATGTCAAATGGACGTGAAAACTGTTCCGCTGTCTCGTTGGCATAAGCATTGTAGGCGACACTGAGATCAGCGCCCTGCCATCCCACGTTGTAGCGTGTGAAAGAGCTGTTAGTGATAAGGCAAGTGAGGTCGGCTGGCTGACCGTTCTGCGCAAGTCTCAACTGGCTCTGCTTATAATTTGCGACAGCTTCTGTCAAAGCTGCGTATGCACTGCTGACGGTAGTTGTACTTGATGCGTTGAGAGCACGAGTCGCTGTGGTATAGGCTTGCTTGAGCTCATTGTCCTTGGTCTCGTTGACGTAGTTTTTTACTTCCTTCACTAAGTTCTTTAATGCCTGACGTTCTGCATCCGGATTTTCTAAACGGTCGGTGTACTGCATTGCTGTCGCACGTCGTCCTATCTCCATCACTTGATCGGGAGAGAGAGCGGTGTCGAAGATGAGGAAGTCGTCGAACAGTGCGTTCTCCATGATGGCGTCGGAGGTGAATGGAGAGTGTCCGATGGTGAAACGTGTGATGTCGTTGATAAACGACGATGGCTTCTGTTTCACGTTTATCTCGTTTTTGAGGTGACCGTCAACATAGATGCGTCCGACGTTGCCCTGCTGTGTGTAGGTGACGTTGTGCCAATCGCCGACGCTGAGGCCAGAGTAGGAGTGCACACCTTCTGTGGTTTCATTCTTGATCTCGTAGTACCAGTCGCTGTTGCCTCCAGTGTTGACGAGCCCTATATACTGGTCGGTGCCATGTTCTAATGAGTAAGCCCAGCAGAATTTGCCGGTGTTGTTTCCTATACGTTGCAGCATATTGATGCTCACGGTGTAATCTTCTGCGGTGCCAAGAGCATGTTTGGCTGCAGATAGAGGTATATTCAAATAACTGCCTTCACCCTTTAGACCTGTGGCGAGCACATGGTTGCCGTCATCAAGGGTGATGATGGATGCCTTTCCAGCAAGGTCGCCGGTATATGTGCCGCTATCGTCTGTCGGTTTCCCATCTTCAAAGCTAAAGCTGAGGACAGGATTAGGCAGTGGTTCTGGTTGAGGTGGCGTGACATTGTCGACATGCACACGTATCACACCTACAGAATAGGCTGGACATTCGTAAGCTATCGTGCCATCATCCTTGACGGTCAGTTGCTGAGTGCGTGGCACGATATATTTTGGTTTTGCCGTTGTGTTCTCATCTGTGCCTTTGGCTGCGGAGAGTATCTCTGCTTCAGCTGTCTTGGCTTGACCGCCTGATAGGACAAGGGCTACATCCTTAGATGAATTTGTTGGGTTGACAACTTTTATGTACATCATGCCGGTCTCATCGTCGATGCTGGCTGATGTGTAGACGGTGCGGTTTCCGTATGCACGGAGTTTGGCGTTGATGATGACTTCACCGTTGAGATAGCAGCGCACATTTTGACCTTCCTTTAAGATACGGATTGTATATTCCTTGCCAGTGGTGAGTGATCCTGCTTTTTCTCCAAGGACGCTTTTAAATCCGTTTTGGCATTGCTCCACGGCGTGTTTGGTATTGCCCCATCCTCCAAGATTGAGCCATGCATAGTTGTTTTCGTCGATGTAGTTGAAGATGATGAGGAACCCTTCCGAACCGCTTTGTTTCGTGGCATGAACAGTCATGTCGAGATTTGTCAGGTCATATAAGTTTCTCGTCACGCAACGGACATCTGTTTGTGATGCGTTGGTTTGCGTGAAGGAGCCAGCAGAAGTGCTGATGTTCCATGATCCATTTGATGTTTTCCAGTCGGTGGAAGCAGTCTTGTTGCCTGAGATGACGGTGCCGTTTGTAATCTTCGCCTGAAAATTGGTGAATGTGGCGGCGGTAGACCATGTGCCGATGCCGATTGCACTCTTATTGGAGTCGAGGTTGACACCGTTGCCCTTCTCAGTCCAGTTGATGTTTTGTTTTCCTATATTGTTTGAGAACATTTTCTGGACGTAGTATGAAGGTGTTCCGTAGCTCATCGAACTGTTGAATCGGATCATGTCTGGACGCCAGTTGAAGTCGTCTTCGTGGGTGAAAATAGGTGCGTAGCTCATCATTCTGACTGCTTCACTGTTGTTCTCGCACCCCTGCATAAACACTGCTTCGCCTATGGCTGCGTTCATGTTTCCGAGAGTTCCATAGTCTTTTGTCACGGCATATTCTCCCACGTATATATGTGTGGTGGATTTGGACTGGTTGTCGTAACGGTCGTACTGACTGATGAAGAATTCTGGAGAGTCGTAGTAGTGCTCGTCTTTCAGTTCCACGGGCTCTGTGATGTCGTCGAACCAATAGCTGTTAGCGATGAGATGCAGGTCGGGCCAACGAGTTTTGATGGCATTGTAGAACTGCATGTAGCGTTTCATGTAGTCGTCTCGGTTGAGCATAAACTCCTGCTCGTTGCCGATCTCCAAGTATTTCAGGTTGAAAGGTTCGGGATGGCCGTTCTGTGCACGCATACGTCCATAGAATGTCTCTGTGCCTCCGTTGGCATACTCGATGGCGTCGAGTGCCTCCTGAATGAACGGATCAATATCGTTTTCATCTACCTTCCAATCGTGTCCGATACCGATGTTCACCACAAACATGGCGTTGGCACCGAGGTCTTCCGCTAGTTCGAGATATTCGTGGTAGCCCTGTCCGTCAGTCACTTTGTACTTCCAGTTGCGGTTGATATGTCCCGGACGTTCCTCGATTGGTCCGACAGTCTTCTTCCATTCAAAACGGTTGGTGAATCCGTCGCCCCATGATCCTTCTATGTAGCAGCCTCCTGGGAAACGCATGAAACGGGGATGCATGTCGGCTAACATCTGAGCCAAGTCGGGACGACAACCGTTTTTGCGTCCTTTGAATGTGGGAGGAAACAGACTGACAACGTCCAAATAAATTATTCCTTTTTTGTCGCCTTTCAAAGCCAGATAACCATGGGCATCCGCACCTGTTGCTTTGAATTTGACAGTGTATTTCTTCCATTCTTGTGTGGCCTTGACGTTGATGGTAGTGCTTCCTAAATTTTGTCCATTGGCATTTTGCAGCTCTGCGACGATATTGCCGTCGTAGCTATCTTCGGCACGGAGCCAGAAAGAAAGATCGTATTCGCGTCCGGCGACGATATTGATTCCCCAGTAACCTTCGTTGCGTACACCTGTATTGGCGGATTTCATGTTGACTTTCAGTGATCGCAACTGAACAGCGTTGAGCATTTTGTCTGCCGTCAGACTCATCTCTGCATTGCCCACAGTGCTCCAACTCATAGGCTTATCCATGTCTTCTTCGAAAGAACGGTTGCGAACCAGCTCGGCGTAGAGCCCACCGTCTCCTGCATGATTTATCTCTTCATAGAAAATGCCATAATGATCTTCCGTGACGAGATCTCCACGGTTGTTGAGATTGAAATTGAGTTCTATCTGGGCTTGCACGGATGTGATGCCGACTGCAAGAAGAAACAGGATCATGAGCCGGTGTCCTGCAGTTGTGATTTTTGTAATAAAATGTGTCATTATGTTATATTTAGAGCTTTGTCAAGCTAGACGCTGAAAAATAGTTCAAAAAAATCAACGAACCAAGAAAATGCGACAAATTCTAAGAATATGTTCAATTTTATTGAAAAATTTTGAACGACTTCTAAAAACTCTATTTTGCTGCACGTATCGCTCCCTGGCAATGGATCTTCACCACACGGTTGCTGTCGGTTTCGGCGATGTTTCGTAGTCGCTCAATGTATGATTTGACAAAATCAGGTTTGCGTTTCCCGAGGACACGGAATATTTCTGGAGCCTCCATCCTTACTCGGTCGTCGCTGTCGTGAAGCAATTCAGCAAACAGTGGCATGTGATCCTTGTAGGGATCAGGTGTGTTGGTGGCGATATTTTCCGACGCCCAGATGAAAGCCAGTCTGACGCTCGCATCCTCGTCGTGGGCAAAACGGAATAGATCATTCCAATATGGCTCGACGGAATTGAAACATCCCCGTCCGATTCTGCCGAGTGCGTTGATGGCACGTTCACGTAGAAGAGACTCAGTACTGTCGCGGAAAGAAGCAATCGTCGCGACGCTGCTTTTGATCGACGAAGGGAATGCGAGTCCCATCTCACCGAGCATCCACAATGCTTTCGACTTTATTTTCACCGATTCCGACGTGAGTAATGATTCTACGTATGGAATATTCTCTTCCCATGCCTCTTTATTTTTCGTCAAAGTTCCGAGACTTTTGTATAATTCTGTATCTGTCATTATTGTATATGGATTCATACTATAATGTCATGAGTTAAAAAACGGATGACATTCAATGTTTTATTAGTTTCTTGCCTCCTATAACATAAATTTTGTCATCTGACAGATATCTGGCCTTCCGACCTAGCATGTCGTATGTCAGGTCGGTGCTTTTTGAAGACGGGATGTCATTTATTTTGGAATCAGATGATAGAGAGATCGTTATAGTGCAGTTGCCATTGCCTAAAAAGTCTTTCAATTCTGATTGTGTGATATTGTCGATCTTTCCTATTCTCGTGAAATTCCAAGAATTGACGTCATAATAGATACATAGATTCTCTCCTTGATACAAAATCAAGTCGCCAGGCTCTGTGGTGATCTGCTCGTCGTTTGTGGGGAATGTTTGTCCCATAGATCCTACTTTCTCAAAATTCCCATAATCGTGTGCTTCATAAGAGATCGGACTCTTTTTCAAAGAGGCAACGATGGCTTGTGAGGAACTGTTATCAAGCAACGAAGCAGTGAGTGTCTTGTCGTCGATGGTGATCAACAATTTTTCAGCCATATAATTTGTGAAATTTAATGTGGTTATCCAGTCGTCAAGTAGAGATGCCATGTCGCTACGGTTCTTGTCGTTAATCCAAAGAGATTCATTGCTGAATTTTCCTTCAGGCACGAGTCGCTTTGCATCTGCTATTACGGATTGAATGCCACTGCTTGAACTTGACACAATCAAACCGATATTTTTACCTTCCATATATTTACCGTTTTCAAATAGAAACGATTGCATCGGAGCAGCCATATTGCTCCACCATAGAGGAGTGGCAATGATGATATTGTCGTATTTGTCGAAATCAATATTTGTAGGTTTTATGGAAGGGTAGCTTTCAGCGACGTCGGGATTGTTGCGTATGGCAGATATCAAAGCACTGCCTATGGCATAGTTGTTTGCTTCATATTTCAGTCCTTCTTCTGCTGGCAGAATCTCAACGACATCCGCATTTTGTGTTTTGATTAACTCATCAACGATGCTTTTGACGTTGCCTGTGTAGCTGTAGTATGTCACAAGAGTTTTGCCCTGTGCTGTAAGCATGTTTATGATCAGGAAACTGAATAATGAAAAAAGGATCTTCTTCATGACTGTAAATCTTTTTTGATGTTGTTCCTCTTTATTCCAGCACATCTATTTGACATGGGAAGAACTGTAAGTCTGCGGAATTCAAATTAATCCTTAATCTGTTTGATTATTTTCCGCAAAAAGCCTTCAGTTCTTTCTCACTTGCGTAGTTGAGAAGCTTTCCGTTTTTGATATTGATATTAGGGTAGGATGCCTTTAGGTCTTTGAGTGCCTTGTCAACGGTGCTGCCTCCACTTGTGGCGAACAAAAATACCGTCTTGCCACTAAAGTCGTAGCTTTCGAAGAATGTGTTGATGATGGTTGGGCAAGTGTACCACCAGATAGGGAATCCCACAAAGATTGTCTGATAGTCACCCATGTTGGAAAGTTTGTCGGTGATGGCAGGACGTGACGATTTGTCCGCCATCTCCACTGATGAGCGACTCTGCTTGTCGTGCCAGTTAAGGTCGGCATCGGAATATTTCTGAGCTGGTTTGATCTCGTGAAGATCTGCCTCTGCAACTTTTGCAAGACTCTTTGCAACTTTTTCTGTTGTTCCTGAAGCCGAAAAATAGGCTACTAATGTTTTTTCCATTTTTGTATTACCTTTAGAATTAGTACTTTGTGAATAGACACTGAGACTCATAGTCAAGAGTGCTACCAAAATCATTGTTAATTTTTGCATATTAATATGTTTTTTTGTTTGTCACATCACATACTTTCTTTTAATATCTCCGTCACATCGTCTTTGCTGAGATTCAGATATCCAGCTGGATAAATCACAGTGGTTTTTGTAATGCCCTGAATCATCTCGTTGGTGGCCCCCAATTCGCTGATGGTGAGTGGTAACCCAATCTCCAACATCCAATCTCTTAGGGCTTGTAAGCCCTTTTCTGCCAACTGCTCATCAGTCAGACCATCGGCAGATATATTCCACACATTTTTAGCGAAGCGAACAAACTTAGGCAAACCATTCTTCATGGCTCGACGGTAGTATGCCATTGAGACAGACGCCAATGCATAGCCATGAGGGGCATGCGTCCAAGCTCCCACACTGTGTCCAATCATGTGTACCATCCAGTCTTCCTTTTTGCCCAGTCCGATGAGCGTGTTCAGTGCCCAAGTAGCCGTCCACATGATGTTAGAGCGGGCTTCGTAGTCTTGCGGATTCTTAACGGCGATACGGCTGCTGTGAATCACAGAACGCATTAGACCCTCTGACAGATAGTCGCTGGTATTGTCGTCGAAATCAGAGAAGTACTGTTCCATGATGTGGTTCATAATGTCGTAGATGCCCGCCTTCATCTGGTTTTCAGGCACTGTCATTGTGAATTTCGGGTTCAGGATAGAAAACTTTGGCATCAGACGGCTGTCGAACACGTGACCCACCTTGAATGTATGCTCTGCATCGGTAATCACCGTGCCTGCATTCATCTCCGAGCCTGTGCCAGCCATCGTCAGCACGCAACCTACAGGCAACAATTTCTGATCAGCATCGGGCTGTTTCTGTTTCAACCAGAACCTATCCCAGTAATCACCTTCGTAGTAAACCGAGGCTGCCACCGCTTTTGAGTAGTCGCACACACTGCCACCACCTAGGGCGAGAATCAGGTCCACGTTGTTCTCTCGAGCAATTTTCACACCCTCGTTCAGTTTCTCCAGCGTAGGATTGGTCATCACACCTGGGTTCTCCACGATGATTTTGCCAGCCTTTTTCAGAATGGACAACACTTGGTCGTAGATACCATTACGTTTAACACTGCCACTGCCATAGTTCAGTAACACCACGGGACCATAGTTCTTCAACTCGTCTTTGAGAAAGTTCAAGGACTCATCACCAAAATACAATTTGGTGGGGTTATAGTAAGAAAAGTTTCCTTGCATAATTTTTTTTAATTTGATTTCGATAACCTTTTGTTATTTACAAAGATACAGCATTTTTTTATTTTGAAACTACCAAAAATCTGAAGAGATTTGCCTAAATTACGGAAGATATTATTTCAGTTTGTTGTATATATCATCCGTCACAGGCTCCAACCACTCGTTCGAGGCTCCTTCCTGCACATCTTTGTGATATGTCAGATGTTGAAACCATGAATCTTTGGCAGCGCCATGCCAGTGCTTTACGCCTTCAGGAATTTCAATCACCATACCCGGTTTCAGTTCCACTGGTTTCTTGTCCCACTCCTGATACCAGCCACGACCTGCGACGCAGATTAACACTTGTACTTGTTTGTGGTGGATGTGCCAATTGTTGCGACAGCGAGGCTCAAAGGTAACGTTATGCAAACCGCCACCCACATTGGCCAGATAACTATTTCCGATGAAATACTGCGCATAGCCAGTATTTGGCTCGCCTTTCGGCCAAGGACTGTTCAGTGATTCATATGTCTGTCCATATAATGTTGTCATCGTTAGTATAGCTGTTAAAAATGTTGTGATTCTGTTCATATTTTAAATATTTCATTCATTGTTTCTGGTGTAAGCGACTGAAAATCTTGCAGCTTCAGATACTTCACCATGTGTAGCGTGCTTTGTTTGTACTTCAGGAAGTGGGCTGTCTGTATGTGGTGCTGGTAGGCCTGCTGCGAGGCGTAGATTTCGAGGATGCGGATTTGGCAGCTGTCCTCCTTGGTCTGCATGGGGAAGAGGCAGACGACGCCTGGTTCCTCAGCGAGGCTGGCCTTCTGAATCTCGGCAGCGGCTACAAGGTATTCGTTGAGGTACTGCGGATAGACTTCTATCTCGGCGATGCGGACGATGCGATTGCCGCCTGTGGAAGCCTCCTGTGTGCCCACAAGGCCGCGCCCACGCAGGTCAGCGAGGATGTTCTTCACAGCTACAGGAGCCACGTAGGGATAGTCGGAGCCGTATAGCAGATGGTCGTGCGAGGTGAGTGTCAGCAGAGCATTGATGGTACTTTCTGTGGGTGAACCGGCAAGGTCGAACCAGAGGCTCGCGATGTTTCGGTCAAAGTCTATCTCTCCAACCAGCCCATTTTGTCGCATCACGGGGTAGAGGGCTTTCATGCGCGGGATGGCGATGGGCAAATAAGCGCTACAATGTGGCACCACAACACGCATTCCTGGGTAGCGTGCCAACACGTTGCGACTAATCATGTTGCACACGGCGTTGGTGGTTTCCGAGAGGTAGCCCTGCATGGCCAATGGGGTTTGCTGCATGAGGGTATTGTTGACTGGCGATGGCTTGTGGGGATGCAAGATGACGAGTGCATGGCGACTGGCAAGGTACTCCATCAGAGGGTCAAGCGTCTCGTCGCCAAGATACTGACCATAGACATTGGTGGCCAGTTTCACGCCCACGGTGCCCAGCGTATCAAGGGCATACTGCGCCTCTCGAATGGCAGCCTGAACATCGGGCAGTGGCAATAAAGCGGCAAAAGCAAAGCGGGCACTGTTACCTCGGCAGATGGCGGCCGCCTGTTCGTTGAACTGACGACAAAGATGATTGCATTCCTCCTGATCACCGAAGAAAGGATGCGGTGCAGGATGCGTGAGGATGCTTTGTGATATACCCGCCTCATCCATCAGCTGTAAATGCGTCTCTGCCGACCATTGAGGCAACGGGAATCCCTCATCAAGCAACATGTTATGTTTAGCTAACGCCGCTCGATATTCCGGCGTAATAAGGTGGCAGTGATAATCCGTCAGTGTCTGCGCTTGTATATTTGCCATTGTCAATAATGTCAATAGAAACGTTACGATTCTTTTCATTTATAGTGATTATTTTAAGACATTGTAAATCGTACCAATATGATGCTATGGAGCCATCGTATCCGTGGCTTAATATCCTAATCCCTTAATCCACTTCTCCACCTTGGCTTTGTTCGTGCGCACCTCATGGCCATATATACTCCAACCCTTCTGCACATTAGCTTTGGGAAATGATTTTTTTACGTCATTCTCACAGTTTGCCAGACCGCTGCCTTCATGAGTGGTGAAAGGATAGACTGTCTTTCCATCAAGGTTCATGTCTTTGAATGCCGTGAACATCACCTGCGGATAGGTTCCCCACCAGACGGATCCGCCGATGAACACCACGTCGTACTGCGAAAGGTCGGGCATTTTGCCTTCGTATGGAGGCAATTCTCCCTTAGCAGTCTCTTGTTTGGCCAACTGGATTAGAGGATTGTAAGCTATTCCATCGTATTTGTGCGTGACGATTTCAAATTGCTTTGCTCCAGTTATTTCCGAGATGTAGTCGGCCACGATTTTTGTGTTGCCCACCTCAATATTGCCCACTGCGTAATTGTCGCCAGCATGCGAGAAAAAGATTACAATTGCTTTCATTTTGTTCTGATTTTGATTGGTTTGTGCATTGCAGCCAGAAAACAATACGAGCGTCAGCAATGCAATGAATAATAATTTGATTCTCATGATATTGTAATTCTTATTGTTCGATGTGTTTCGGTATCCTACACGGATTACCGACAGCAACTGAGTTATCGGGTATGTCCTTAACGACGATGCTTCCTGCTCCAATTACGACATTGTTGCCAATGGTCACACCTGGCATAACGTGCACACCTGCACCAATCCACACGTCGTTGCCTATCGTAATGGGCTTGGCATATTCAAGTCCTTGATTGCGACGCTCGGCATCAAGCGGGTGACCGGCTGTGTAGAAACCGCAATTAGGTGCAACAAACACGTTGTCTCCGAACCTGACTTTCGCACCATCAAGAATAACCGTGTTGTGGTTGGCAAAAAAGTTTTCACCTACCTCAATATTATAGCCGTAATCGCAATAAAACGGTGCAATAATCTCAAAACGATTGCCTGTTTTGCCAAGCAGCTTCCGCATGATTTGTTGCTGTGCTTCCGTGTCCGACGGCCGCAGGTGGTTAAAATCGTAACACAAGTCTTTAGCGACTTTTCGCTCTTCTATCAAATCGGGGTTGTAGTTCGCATCATACAACTCGCCCGCTAACATTTTTTCTTTTTCGGTCATCATATTGTTATTTCTACTTCAATACCATCAAATGGAACAATCACACTTTCGTAATAGCCGTCGCCAGTAGTGCGAGGAGCGGATTTCACCAGATAACCATCGGTTTGCAGACGTGCGGTAAGGGCATCCACCTGTTCCTTGTTGCCCACACTCATCGAAAGATGAAAATAGGACTTTTCTTGCAGGTGTGGCGAAGAAAACGGAATGTTTTCCCATTGCATCAACTCTAACCGTGCTTCGCTATCAAACGACACAAAGCACGAGTGTAGACCCGTATGCGGGTTATGATAGTCGGTTGCAGGCACAACACCACCGAAATACGTGCAGAAGAAATCCTTTGCTCGCTGCAAGTCTGAGACCACTATGGCAAAGTGTTCGATTTTCATATTCATTAAACGTTCTTACCCAACTCAAAAGCGTCCTTCAGTCGTGAGTTCCCGTCGATTTCCTTCGGATCATTCACACCACCACAGAAAAGATGGGCTTTAAGCGTTGCCTTCTCAAAGCAATCAATCCACCCTTGCAAACCACTCTCTGTGCGTTTGGAAGTGTACTCCTCGTCCTCAGCAGCAGTGGTCAGCAGATATATATCGCGAAACTTGTAGTCTTTCGGATACATCGGATTGAGTCGGTCGATAAGCGTCTTCATTTGCCCTGACATTTCGTAGTAATAGATTGGCGTTGCCCAGCAAACCACGTCGGCGTTAAGCACGCTCTCCATGATTGCAGGTACATCGTCTTTGAACACGCACGCACCAGTTTTCTGACATGACAGACAACCGATACAAAACTTAATTTCCTTGCCACGCAGGGGTATAAGCTCCACTTCGTGACCAGCGTCCTTGGCACCTTGAGCGAATTGTTCTGCCAAGGCATTGCTATTCGAACCAGGGCGAAGACTAGTTGAGATAACGACTATTTTTTTCATTTTAAATTGTTTTTTAAGGAATCGTTCTGGTTTATCATACGGAATCACACCAGCACGATCGTCATAAAAGTTTAAACTTACGCTGCCCTGTATTCAGACGGAGTTTTGCCTGTTTTACGTTTGAAAAAGCGGACGAAATGCTGAGGATAACCGAATCCAAGACGGTCGCTGATCTGTGCGATGCTGAGAGTGTGATTGCTGAGCAACTCTTTCGCATGGCGAACAATGTGATCCGCAATGAATTCCTGAGCTGTTTTGCCTGTCTCCACTTTCACCAGTTCACCGAAATATCCAGCTGTCAGACTGCATTTTTCTGCAAAGTAGGCGACGGTGGGAATACCTTCTGTCTCGGCATGGTTGTCGATGTAGTCGTTCAAAAGCGACTCGAATTTCTGCACCGTCACATGGTTGATCTCTTCTCGTGTGATGAACTGACGGTCGTAGAATCGCAGGCAATAGTTAAGCAATAATTCGATGTTTGAGACAATCAGTTCTCGGCTGTGCTTGTCGATGGCATGCTGTAGCTCCTGTTGGATCATTGCAAGGACACTGCGGAAAATCTCGATTTCTCCTGTAGACAGATGAAGTGCTTCATTGCTTGAATAAGAGAAAAACTCGTATCGTGAGATTTGTCGTCCCAATTGAGTGCGGGCAAGAAAATCAGGATGAAATAGCAAGGCGGTCCATTTTGGATTCGGCACGTCAGGATTTGGTTCCACATGGATGTTTTGCCCCGGAGCAAACGAAGTGACAGTCATTTCGTCAAAATCATATTTTGTGCGGCCATACGATAGTTTACAGCCTTTGTTCTCTTTCAGAAATAAGGCATATACACCATAATGCACCATGCATTCCTCAATAGGCATTTGCTTGTCGTAGCGAACCACGCTGACCAGCGGATGTAGGGTTTCGAATCCGTAATAATCGTTGAATTGCTGGATAGAATCAAAATGTATATCGTCCATATCTGCGGAAATGTATTTATTTCAGATTCTCTTTGAAGAAAGCTTCCATCTTGTCGTACGGGATGACGCCAGCCTTGTTGTCGTAAAGGTCTGTATGAACAGCATTAGGAATGATCATCAGCTCTTTGTTTCCAACTTTGGTCGTTTTTCCAGATTCTGGTTTCACTCCGGTCATCTTCTCGAAAGCCCCTTCGCTGAAGTAGCGGCTGTGAGCCTTTTCACCGTGTATTAGCAATACCGGTGAGTCAATTTCGTTGGCATAACATAGCAAAGGTTGATTGAGGAACGACTGACAACCTATCACATTCCAACCGTCGTTTGAGTTTCCGCTACGTTTATGATATCCACGAGACGTTTTGTAGTAATCGTAATAATCTTTCACAAACCACGGTGCATCGTCAGGAAGAGGGTCGACGACTCCACCTGCACGTTTGTAGGTCTCTGCTTTGTAATCCTCAGTACGTTGTTTGGCGATGGCAAGACGCATGGCATCACGTTTTCCTTTCGAGTTGTCGGAATCAAAATAGCCATTGGATGTGACGCGGCTCATATCGTACATTGTAGAAGTCACGGTCGCTTTGATACGTGGGTCGATAGCGGCAGCGTTTATCGCCATTCCTCCCCAACCACAAATTCCGATGATTCCAATACGTTCAGCGTCTACATCTTCACGGTTTGACAGATAATCGACAGCCGCCAGAAAGTCTTCTGTATTAATGTCAGGAGATGCCATACGACGTGGTTCTCCACCAGATTCTCCTGTAAACGAAGGGTCGAAGGCGATAGTGAGGAACCCTCGTTCTGCCATTGTCTGGGCATACAGGCCAGAAGTTTGTTCTTTTACTGCTCCGAAAGGTCCTGAAACCGCTATCGCAGCCATCTTTCCGTCAGCATTCTTTGGCTTGTATAGATCAGCCACCAATGTGATGCCATAACGGTTGTGGAAAGTGATTTTCGAGTGGTCCACTTTGTCGCTTTGTGGAAAAACTTTGTCCCACTCCTGTACGAATGTTATTTCTTGTTTGTTCTCCATATCAGATTCTTTTTTTTGTTGCGAACAGCTAAAGAATGTAGCCAAGCACGCAGTTATTACAACTATTTTTTTCATGTTTATCTCATTTGATTTATCTGATACAAAAGTATTTGCTTTTTTGTCATTGCTTCATATCTGAATTTAGGTAATAATTACCAAAATTTAGGAATTTGGTAGGGGCAAACCCTTGTGGTTGCCCCGTTTGCAAACCCTTATGGTTGCTCGTTTTGCAAATTGGCAGGCACAAGGCACCGAAATCAGGGCGGGCACAAGGCTCCGCCCCTACATATCCAACAAAATAGGGGACAATCAGATGTCCCCTAAATTTATAGTGAGAATGAATTTGTCATTCCTCATTTATCATTTTGCATTTCGCATTCCTAATTTCGCATTGCTTTTACTCGTATCTCAAAGCAGTGATAGGATCGAGTTTGGCGGCTTTCTTGGCAGGTAGCCAACCGAAGAAGATTCCGATGAACGCACTCACGAAGAATGCCATGAACACCGCTCCCACACTCACTACAAACGGAGACATCATGATTTGGGCTATGACGTAGGAGGCGATTATGCCTACAATTATACCGATGATTCCTCCAACGACACTCAACATTCCGCTCTCGATAAGGAACTGCCACAACACGTCTTTAGCCTTGGCTCCGATAGCCATTCTAAGTCCGATCTCTTTTGTGCGCTCTGTCACAGTGACATACATGATGTTCATGATTCCTATACCTCCCACGATAAGTGAGATGATGGCAGTGGCTGTAAGTAGCGACGTGATTGTTCCAACCACACTCGACATCATTTCCAACATTTCCGCCTGTGTACGTACCTCAAAGTCATTTGTCGCGTCTGGAGATAGGTTGTGGCTTGTACGGAGAATCTTTTCTATCTCCTCTGTCGCAAGTTGGCAGACATCCTCATTTTTCGCTGATGCGTAAATCATATTGAGGTGGTTTTGTGCAAGAATTCGTTTCTGCACCGTCGAATATGGAGCGATAAGGATATCATCCTGATCCTGTCCCATGCTGTTCTGTCCTTTTTCCTCAAGCACACCGATGATTTTCATCGGAATCTTGCCGAATCTGATCTCTTTTCCAATTGGATTCTCTCCCTCTTCAAATAGGTTGTCGACGATTGTTTTTCCAATCAGACAGACTTTCGCGTATGATGCGATGTCCTGCTCCGTGAAATTCGTGCCGTATGCGATCTCATACTTTTTGATGGCAAGATACTCCACACTTCCTCCCTGCATCGATCCTGGCCAGTTTTTTGATCCATTCACGAGCTGTCCGGAAGCGTTGACTGATGGTGAAACAGCGTCTACGTATTTTGCCTGGGCTTTTATCGCCTCCACGTCTGCAAGTTTAAGCGACTGGGAGTTGGCGTTTCCAAGGTTCACACCGCCTCCACGCTGATGAGCGCGCATCACCATGATAAGGTTCGTACCCATCGAAGAAATATTCTCCTCGATTTGAGCTTGTGAACTCTGACCCATGTTGACCATGGCGATCACAGATGCGATACCGATGATGATACCGAGCATTGTCAGCAACGCTCTTGTTGTGTTGCGGAGCAAAGCTGTGTATGCTATTTTTATTAGATTCGAGAAATTCATACCATAATTTTTTAAGACATTTATACGACTTGTCCAAACATATACAAGTCACCCAAAAATTCATTCTTTTTGATCGCTCGCCCTACGGGCTCGCGGTTTGGGTGGGGCAAGGACGTTCCGTCCTTTGCAATCCTCAAACTTGGACAGCAACCATATAATTGCCAATTTTAATAGTCATCGCTTGCAGGAAGTGCGTCAAGAGCTGCCTGTGCACTTGCTGTTTGCACTGGTTCGTCCTTGGTCACTTTTCCGTCGCGGAGCATCACCACTCTTGAAGTGAAGGCGGCGATATCTGGTTCGTGTGTCACGAATGCGATTGTCTTTCCTGATTCGTTGAGACGCTGGAAAAGGCTCATGATTTCGTAGGATGTACGTGTGTCGAGATTACCTGTCGCTTCGTCGGCAAGAATGATGACCGGGTCGTTGACAATGGCGCGTGCGATCGCTACACGTTGCTGCTGACCTCCAGACATCTGGCTTGGAAGGTGATACATTCTTTCTTCCAATCCGACAAGGCGAAGGGCTTCTTCTGCCCTTTCTCTTCGCTCCTTCGCACCTACGCTAGGGTTGTAGAGCAATGGCAATTCCACCTGCTCAATAGCCGCAGTACGTGGAAGAAGATTGTAACTCTGGAAAACGAATCCGATCTTCTTGTTGCGTATTTCCGACAATTTGTCGTTGGAGAATTTCGACACTTCAATCTCGTCGATGTAGTATTCTCCGGACGTAGGTTTATCCAAACAACCAAGGATGTTCAGCATCGTACTCTTTCCGCTACCGCTGGTTCCCATGATTGCCACAAACTCACCTGCCTGTATCTCAAACGACACTCCACGCAAAGCTCGCACCGTCTCACTTCCGACGATGAAATTACGTTTGAGATCGTTGATTCTGATTATGGAATTTGCCATATTTTTATCTCATTCGTTTACCGCGTGGAGGAGTAGGAGTCAACGGGTTGTTGGACATTCCTCCTTTAGCCTTCTTGACTTTCTCACCTACCTGTGCCGATATCACTACTGTGTCGCCAACAGCAAGACCCTCTTTGACGATTGCGTTCACACCGTCGTTCAATCCAGTCTCGATGAAACGTGGTCTGATGGAATTTCCGTTTTTGATCCAGACTTTCTGTCCATTCTGTCTCATTCCTTCCATCTTCTCACGGCTTGGACGCTCTCTCTTCTCACCGTCGAATCCTTCTGGCTTCTTTCCGTCTCTATGTCCATCTTTTGATGGTCGTTCTGGTTTGTCAAGAGCTGTGAACAACTCTTCAGATGGAGAGAACGACATGGCTGCGGTAGGGACAAGCTTGCCACTCTGTGCGTTTGTGTAGATGGTTACACTTGCTGTCATGCCTGGATATAGTTTCTCCTCTGGATTCTCAGCCTTGACGATCACAGTATAAGTGACGACGTTGCTAGTGACATTTGGTTCAAGACGAATCTCCTGCACTTCACCATAGAATGTCTCACCTGTATAAGAGTCTACTGTGAACTCTACTTTCTGTCCGACTTTCACCTGGCCTATGTCAGCCTCGTCGATATTAGCCTCTACTGTCATGCTCTTCAAATCTTTTGCGATCACGAACAAAGTAGGAGTTGAGAAAGAAGACGCTACTGTCTGTCCCTGCTCTACCTGTTTAGCCAAGATCACACCGTCGATTGGTGATGTGATGACCGCATAGCTTAGGTTCACCTGAGCCTCACGCACGTTAGTGTTGGCGTTGTTAAGTGTGTTCTGAGCCTGGATATATGTGTTTGTAGCCTCATCAAATGCTTGTTGTGTCGCCGCACCAGCCTCAAACAATGCCTTTGTACGGTTGTAGTTCTGAGTCGCAAGATTAAGTGTGCTCTCTGCGCTGGATTTTGATGATTTTGCCTGCGACAAACGTTCAAGCAGCGTCGACTTATCCAATTCAGCCAATACCTGACCTTTTTTCACTTTGGAGTTGTAAGTCACATAAAGTTTTTCCACTTTACCTGACACCTGTGTTCCGACCTCCACTTTGTCTGCAGGCTGCAGATAACCAGTGGCTGAAATCGATTTGGAAATTGTACCTTCCTCGATCACTTGCGTCTTGAAAGTGACCTCTTTCTTAGACGGCCAGAAGAAGTATAGCAACAGTCCTATGACTACCGCTATCGCAATGCCTATGCCTATTTTTTTTGCCATTGTATTATGTTTTATTTTTTACTTATTGATACGTACAGCCTCATACTTGATCGGATAATCCATGTAGACATCCAAAATCTTGCGCTCGAGGATGAATGAATATTTAGATCTTACATAATCTGTAAGATAGTTGATGTAGTTGTTCTGCTGCTGCAACAGATCCACGCTAGTGACAGTCCCATATTTGAACTTCATATTGTAGACATCGTATACAGACTTATATGCTTTTGCTCTTTTTTCGTTTGTCTTGTACTGACGGTATGCAAGATCCACGTTAGCGCATTCAACGGCTACAGTCTGACGAAGCTTCAACTCTGCCTCCTGCAAATCTACTTCAGCCATCTTTGTCTGAGCCTCATTCATCTTTAGGGATGTCTTTGTCTTGCCTCTGTCGTAGATAGGAATAGACATTGACACACCTAGGCTTTGGCTGAAACGGTCAACGAATTGGTTGCCGATATCATCAAAGTTTCTGTGTCCGGAACTCAAACCTGCGCTTGCTGAGATTGTAGGACGTCTGCCTGCACGTGTGATCTCTTCATTGATTTTCGCAATTTCAATATTTGATTTTGCCAGAATCATATCAGGGTGAGTGTCAAGTGTACGTTGAATAGCAGTCTCGACGCTTGGCAACTCTGCCATCGCATCCATATCTGTTGTGTCTGGGTAGACGAGTGTGAGCTCTGCGTTCGGATCCATAGAAAGGGCAAGCTTCAGATTAAGCAAAGCGTTGTCACGGTTGATCTGGCTGTTTAGCAGGTTGCATTCATCGTTGGCATATTGAGCCTGAAGGATAAGATAGTCGCTCTCCAGGATAGTTCCCACTTTGTATTTCTCTTCTCCTTGACGTAGCTGCTCCTCGCTAGTCTCAAGTATCACTTTCTGGAAACGTAGCAATTCTTCTGAAGAAAGAGCGTTAAGGAAATACTGAAGAATTTTAATGATAAGGTTATGGTCGTATTGATCGGTTCTTACCACTGCATTCTCTGCTTCAATACGTGTCTTCTCAATATTGTTTTTTATCGCTCTACCTTGATAGAGAGTAGCACCTGCATTGATGCCGACGCTTCCTCCAAGGCTGACGTCGCTTTCACGTCCGGTATGGGAAAGTGACTCAGATATAGAACCGCTTACTTGAGGCTTACGATTGTTCTTTGCTTGCTCGTAGGAATATTCGCTAACCTTTTCTGATAGTTTCAAGCTTTGACGCTCAAGACTGTTTCCGAATGCATACTCAATACACTGCTCGAGCGTAAGATTGTATCGTTCGTTTTGTGATGCCACTTCGTTCTCATTCTGTGCGAAACCAGAATGACAGAATAGGGAGGCAATTGTTAATGTAAGTATTCCTTTTCTCATATAATTGTCATTGTAATGATGCAAATATAATAGTTTTGTTGTTATTCCTATTAAGAAAATGTTTAAGTTTTTATTAATTATTAACAATAAATGACTCTATTTTGCAAAGGAATCCTCAATATGTCACGATGATTTCAAAGATGCTTTATCAAAACGCAATTTACAAAGAGTTTTATTTTGTTATTAAGCGAGTATTTCACGTCCCGAAAAAATAAAGTTAACAGAAAACGCACCTTTGTAAAAAAACAACTCTGTTGTTGGTGCAGGAAAATATGTCATAAATGACATCGAAAACAGCCTAACGCAGAAAACAAAACTTAAAAAAAACATAGTTTTCTACTGTTTGTTTTTTTCGTTATGGGTTTTCTAAAACAAACTGGTTTGTGGGTTTTCCAAGCATTCTATATATGCAGTTTTCTGTTTGAAAACATTTACCCAAAAGTTAGAAACTAATGAGGCAACATTCTATTTTGGTAATAGAAAAATGTGATTTATTGCGTTATTGTTGGGCTAGTGGCACGATTTCTTTTGATTCGTTTCTTCTTGTGCGGCTTGCAATGTTTGTATGCTCTGAATCCGTAACATGTTCCGATGCTGTATGAAGTGTCGTTCACTTTGATCGGAGATCTGATGATATTGTTGAAATTTACGGATCCGAACAGACTTATCAGGTGATGTTCACGTTGCCATATCCAACTGGCTTTTCCCACCAATCCATATTGGAATTTCGGATCATGATCGCCTATGGCATCTGACGGATTTACTCCCGCTATCCTGAATAAGGTTATATATGGGAGTGCGGATATATGAAGTAGTGTCTTTTTCGGAGTCACGAAGTTGTGAGCGTAGCCAGCGTTTAGATTCAGTCCGAAAAAGTATATCTCATCTGGAAATTGCCATTTCCCTTTGGTGTCTATTGGTAAATCTTTGGTTTTGTCATATTTGCTTTTGATCAGATAAAAACTAGTGGTTGACAGACCGAATAGTGGACTGCCTGCACTCTTCTCTTGTCGCATACTATGGGAAAATGCGGCATTATAGGAGAATTTTTTGTAGAGTGGGGCATAATAGCTGTTGATTCTCCAGCGGAAGATTGAAATGTTTACGTCAGAGATGTCGGTATATGTCTCATTGAAATAAAGGTTGTTGCCCAGGGTGGTGTTGATAAACAGGTCTATTCCCCAAGCGTCGCCATAATAGCTGATGCTGAATTCAGAGTTGTATTCTTTGGTGAAAGATCCTAGATCAAAACTGTATCCGAGTCCGAAATTACGGTATCCGATCCATAATCCTAATTTGGATATCTGGTCCGACGTGATGGAACAAAAGTTTGGCAGCGTGTCCGATATTGGGGTCCATCTGAAATTAGTCTGGGTGTTTAATGTGTTCAAACTTAATTTCACCTGGAGTCCGTAGTCGTTGGTCGTTATATAATTGGAATCCACCGACGTCTTCAGCAGACGGGTTATAACTCTGTCAAACCATTTCTTTTCCTCTTCATACTCGGTGACATATATATATTCGTCTTCGGAATGCTGACTGCTTCTGTACAGGTCAGTATCCCGCTCGGCTTCTATTCTTGGAATGTTGGTGCTGGAATCGTTGTTGATTGTCAGATCTGCTTCAGTTTCCGCAATTTCAGTCTGGGCCATTCCAATAAATGGAACGACGAGGATCATGATTGTGGCAAGCAGATGATTCAACTTCATTTATTATCAGATGGAGTTGTAATGATATGAAGATCGCGTTGAGGAAAAGGAATTACAATATTGTTTTCATTCAATGCGTTGTAAATAAGCTCTTTCGCTCTTGATACAATCACAAACTTATTCTCTACTAGAATCCACATTACAGCGTAAAGATTAACGGAACTGTCTCCGAAATCGTTGAAGTGTACACTGATCTGTTTGCTTGGATCCACGTTCGGTTTTACTCCCGTCTTCTCAGATCTTAAGAGACTTAATTTTTCCTCTAGGATTTTTCTGACTTTTTCAACATCTGTTCCGTATGCCACACCGACCGGCAACTTCACGAGTTCATATCCATGGTTGCGGGTCAGGTTTTTGAATGTCTTTGTGAAAAGAGTTGAATTCAGGAATGCGACAACGCAACCGTCTAAGGTGATAAGCTGGGTGCTTTGATAAGTTATCGACTCCACTTTACCTCTTACTCCGTCGCACTCGATGAAATCTCCGACTCTCACACGTCCTGTCATCAATGTGATTCCATAGAAGAAATTGTTGATCATATCACGCATTGCGAATCCGAGACCAGTAGCAAGACCTGCTGTTACGATTGAGATTCCGCTTTTTGGCACCTGTAGTAAAAACAGGATGAAGATGAAGTAGATGCTCCATACAACAATAGAGATAAGATTGTTTACAAGAGTGATATTGGATCTCTCAATCTCATGCACCTGTTTGTTTTTCAGTTTCCAATGCTTGTAGACAGAACGGAAAAGATATGATATGAATCTGAAGATAAAGTAGAACTCCAATACAACAACAAGTTTGAACAATGACAACTGACACAAATCCTCAATGTCGAGGAAGTTTGTGAAGAAGATGTCTTTACACATGGCTGTAAGATCGAAGATATCTGTGGCGATATAGATGCAGAGAAGGAATGATAGCACTGCTGCCACAGGAATCAGACACATTGTGACGAGATCCAGGAACCAAGTGTAAGTGATATTGTCGCCTTGGTTGTTTTGCAACTCGATGATCTTTTTGTTGAGAATATTGTTGTATTCTTCTTTTGTCATTGACGACTCAAGAATTCCGTTTTTGTTTAGAATATGCTTGGCAACCTTGTCTTTTTCAAACGCCTTCATATATTCCGACGCGAATGTCAATGCCTGTACGCATGTAAGCTGGACGAGCCACCAGATGAAAACTTCCACGGCCAAAAGAGCATAACCGAGCCATGCCATGACACAGGCAACTGTCATGATGGTGAGTGATATCCATGCGTATATCTCGTCGTATTTAGGGATGTTCGCGTGATGTTTCTTCACTGAACGGAAACCCCAGATTGTGAACAATATAAGCATTGGAGGGAAGAGAATCACAACCAGATTGTTTGGCACGAACAGAATGCGGAATATGATGATAACAAGACCCATCATCAAAATAGGGAAGTAGCATGAAAACGCACTCTTTATCTGATCTCCTTTTGTGCGATAGACAAGTGAAAGGGTTATGGCTGCAATTAAAAGCACATACTCTATCAATCGTGAACATGCCATTGTCAGGAAATTCTGACTTGCGAATATCTGAGGCAATGTGCACAATATCGTGAATAGAAAACATGTCAGTGAGATCGCGTAGTATGGAATAAATTCAGATTTGAGCTTTTTTCGTTTGCCATATTGTTTCAGGAAGAAGATGGCAATTCCTGCCGCTAGTAATATGAGTCCAAAAACCGATAGCACCAGACCAATTATAGTGGTGCCTTTCCAATCAGAGTCTTCAGTGTCGTTGCTAGTGTATTTGTCTTTTATGTCATGGGATGCATTGCTGCAATATGTAGAAAAGTTGCGGATTACAGAGAGATAGTTGTTTCCTCCGTTGGTGAAGATACTCTGCTGTATAGCTTCATATCTGCCAAGTGCATAATCATTGACGTTTTTCAGACGAGACTCAACGTGCTCGTACAGTTTTTTATCTTTGATGATATGGTCTCTTACAGAAATGAGATTGGCAAGGATTTTTTTAGATAAAGCCACGCAAGAATCTCTTTCTATCTGGCTGGCTTCAGACAATCTGAAGTCTTTTAGCTCCGTCATAAACAATCTGCTTGCAGATTTTGGAATCGACGGGATTCTGAATGTATCGTTTATGTTGTTTGTATTGTTTGCGGAGTCTGTCACCTCTTTTGCGATTTCTCTTGCCTTTTCCAGCATAAAGCTATCTTGCTTGGCCTCCATCGCTTTCTTTATCTCCTCAGCGGATGTGGCTGATGTGTCGCCGCCAAGCTGTTTGCCAAAGATATTGATTCCCATACCTTTGGTTGTTGAGTCGATTTGTTGCTTGCCATATTTCTGAGCCTCGTATGCTGCGGTTGCCTGCTCAACAGCCTTTTTGATAGAGTCTTCTTTCATCTTGGCTACTCTAATGCTGTCGATGTTGAATTTCTTTTTTCTTGGGGATATGCTTTCCAACGACTCAATCAAGAGAGTATAGCGTTTGATCTCATTGTCAAGTTTTTTGATGCTGATGTCGAAAGGCATTCTTTTCTTTTTGAAATTGTGATATTGCATGGTTGCCTCATGACATGCGTATGCCATATCGAAAATATAGTCTTGCTTTTGGCTGTATAGCATCAAGGCGATTTTCTCACTCTCTTGAATTGTTTTCAAAGCTTCTCTGTGCTGTTGGACGTTGATACTATCGTATCTAGCCATCATTTCAGTCTCTTCTTTGTATGTTTTTTCCAGTTCTGCTTTAAGCACACTGACTGTGTTGTCTAGGTTTTGTTCGTTTAGCACAGCAAACACTTGTGCTGATATTGCGAAAAGTATTGCAAAGATACTCCAGAGTCTCTTTTTCATCTTGAATTATACGTAGTTAAGAAAATATGTTACAAAATTAGTGAAATTCATAATCTAATAGACATAAAATAAAAAAATTAGGGTTTTTGTATGGAAATATAATCATTTTCAGACCTGTATTTTTGTCTATAACGTACTGTTGAGAGAAAAGATTGTTGCGTGAGACAGATTTTTTTGAAATGTCTTTTCTTTGAAAACGGATTTGTCTGTTTAAAAATATGTTGGATAATATAATAATTGATTAAAATGATTGAAGTTGATATTTTTTTCTTGTTTTTATTTTGAATGTTGTTGCAGATAATTTTATTTTGTAAGTGCATGAATTGGTTAATTGGTTCCCCATATTGATGCTTATGAATGAGTGAACCATGTTTATTATAGGGTTATATTATGGACTTGAAGAAAAGTATATTTCTTGCTTCATTGGCAATGCCTGTCTGCTCAATGGCTGCCGATGTCACATTGCAAGCAAACCAGATTGGATATCCTGCACAAGCAGTCAAGCAGGCTATGATTTGTAATTCTACTGTTTCTGAATACTCAATTGTTGATGCTAAAAGTGGTACTGTAGTTTATAAAGATTCACTTCCAAAGGCAAAATCGTGGAGAGCGTCAGGTGACAATGTCACTTGGGCGGACTTCACAAAATTCTCTATTCCTGGAGAGTATAAATTGAAAATCGGAACAAAAGAGTCAGAACCATTCAAGGTTCAGAAAGACGGACATGTTTATGATGAATTGTTGACGCAGACGATTAAGGGTTTTTACTTCTGGCGATGCAGTTCTCCTATTGAAAGCAAGTTCGCTAAATTCAAAGGTGTGGATTATTCACGTGCGGCTGGACATCCAGACGACAAGGTTACCGTCTACACAAACGCAAAAGGATCAAAAGTGCATCGTAATGCGAGCGGTGGATGGTACGACGCGGGTGATTACGGAAAGTATACTGTGAATGCGGCAATTACGCTTCATACTCTGCTTACCGCATATCAGTTGAATCCGAAATATTTTGACAAGTTAGACTTGAATATTCCGGAGAGTGGCAACCATACAGCTGATATCCTTGACGAATGTATGTATGAGTTGAAATGGATGCTCTCGATGCAGGATGAGGCAGACGGAAGTGTCTTCAACAAAGTCACTACACTTAAGTTCCCAGACATGATCATGCCTGCCGATGAAAAGAAAGAACGTTTCTTGATCGGTAAGACAGCGGATTGCGCTTATGATTTTGCTGCGACAATGGCTTTGGCATCACGTATCTACAAAGGCAGCACTGATTATCCTGATTTCTCAGATAAGGCATTGGCGGCTGCGAAGAGGGCCTACGATTGGGCAGTGTCACAGCGTCATTACGTGATGTTCCAGAACCCTTCTGATTGTAACACAGGTTCTTACGCTTCAAGTGAGGTGAAAGATGAGCAGTTCTGGGCGGCATCTGAACTTTTGATTTCAACAGGTGATGCGAAGTATGCGTCTGTACTTAAGTTCTCTCAGTATTTCACTGTTCCTTTCTGGGGCGACGTGAGTACACTTGGATTGATTTCGTTGATGCACAATGAGGATGCATTGCAGGAGAAGGTAGACGTCAAGGTGGTGGAAAAGAAGTTCAAGGAGCTAGCCGACGACCTTCTTTCAATCTATAACGAAAGTGTAGGACGTGTGCCAATGAGAGAGTATTTCTGGGGTTCAAACGGACAGGTCGCAAACTCAGGTATGGTGCTTGCGATGGCATGCAAGAGATTGAATTCAGAGAAGTATTTGTCAGCAGCACAGTATTGTCTTGACTATATTCTAGGTGCCAACGCTACTGGATACTGCTTTGTCACTGGATTTGGATCAAAATCTCCAGCGAATATCCACGACCGTAGAAGTGTCGCAGACGGTATCAATACTCCAATTCCGGGATATTTGGTAGGTGGACCTTCTCTTGACCAGACATCAGACTGTGGAAACAGTGCATATCCTACAGTCAAGTATCCTGCAAAAGCATATCTTGATATGTCGTGCAGCTACTCTACTAATGAGATCGCAATCAACTGGAATGCTCCACTTGTATCGTTGATCTCTCAGATTGCAAACGCATACAAATAATTAAAATCGTATAAGTTAAGTATAGGAGACGTGAGCAATCGCGTCTCCTTTATTATTTGCCGACAGAGAGTCGCATTGCAAAAGATAATCTTTTTTGGTTCAGAGGTTATGTTATTCTCCGAAGAGAACGGTGGAAGAAAAAAATAAATATAATTATGGAACAAAATTTGTTTTTGAGAGCTGTTGAACGAGATGAAATCATTCCTTATTTTTTAGGAAAAGGTGAATATTTTTTGCCATGCCCTCGTACACCTTATTGGGGATATGAGGATAAGGGAGAGCATTTTTATGTTGATTCTGTTACGAAAATGGAGAATTGTGTTCGAGCAAAATTAATAAGCGAGAGAAATTTATATGATGTCTTAGACAGAAGTTTTACCTTGTGTCTAAGACGTAATCCGACAATTGATGTTTTTTATAATGCTATATTACCGACAATTGATTGGATTTCAGAAGATAAAGATAACCCATTTAAGCAAGATTGGATATATTCACAAAATTTAATTGATTCTATCATTCTATATTGGAGAGGAAAGCTTAAGGAGAGAGATGTGTTATTGCAAGTTAAAAATAAAACAGAAGAGATTGAATCTCAACTAAAACAAATTCAAAAAGTTCAGAAGCTTCTAAATTGGATTAATGAGAATTTAATGAAAGGAAAATTAGATGAAATTTGCAAAGAGTAGTTTTTTGATATGTTCATAAATGAATATATTGAAACCTTTAGAAATTCCTTCTGAGTTAGTAAATGTTGGTTTGGAGCAAGTTCTAATGATTGTGAATGCTACTTTAGTGTCGTGAAGTTATGGATTGGATACTGGCGGCTAAGAGATATGTTAGAGACAATCCATGAGGTCGTATGATCTATACAAACCGACAGTGTTTTGCTTCGCAAAATACAATCGGCTTGTAGATAACCTGAGGTTATGTGTTCCTTTCAGGAACGGCTGATGATTGATGGTGGAGGGTTGATGGTTTGTCTGGCTGATGAAGGATCCGTTATTGTAGGAGCCTATAGTGACAATCATGTGTTTCTTATTGTTCCTGGTGGATTATATGATGTTGTTGATAATGAAAATCATATGGATAAAAGTGGTTATATATTACAGGAGTATAAAGATGATCCTGATATAAGTGCAGGAGATAGATCCGGACATTCCTTTGCCCAGAATGGAAGAAATCATAAATGTGTGAACCGTATTTTGGAATGTGGAACAAATGTGAAAAGTGATGATGCTCCTGTATACGCAGGAATGGATTGGAAAGGATATAAAAAATAGATTTTATAAATATAAGAAACCTCTTAAACCGGTTAGGTAAAATTAATTTTTAATATTTAGATTAATATGAAACAGAAAGGTTATTTATTTTTATTGCTTTTGTTTTTTGTTATAAACTTGAATGCACAGGATTTTGTGATTCCGGATTCTTATATTTCTGAAAAAAAAACAGAATATATGTATCCGATGGAATGCACTGGGTCTATTAATGGCAATTTAGTTTTTTATTGTAATGAAATCCAAAAATATTTTTTGAAAAAGAAGAATTCTCTGATTCCTTTAGATATTAAAGAACGTAAATTAAAAGGCTATGAGTATGCTTGTATGGATGAAATATTTGATGATATGACCTTATGGAGGGGATTTTCAATTAGTGTTGATAGTCAAAGATTTGTTTGCTTTAAAGGTGATGATATAATATTTGATCACACTTTCCCGTATTCGTATGAAGATAAGTTTTATAAATCTGGTTTTTTTAACGCTGGTAAGTCTCTGTTTTTTAAAAGTTTTTGTAATCCTTGGCTTGAATATGGAAGAGATAGAGATTCTGTTTTCTTTTATACTGATTTAGGATTGCCTTTAAAAAAACGAATTATAAAAAATAGTCTAATGGTGTTTCCTTTAGGGGAAAAAATTTTTTATTCAAAGTACAAGAGTATTGTTTATAAAGATCTTGGAATTGAATATGAAACAATGGATATATATTGTATTAATGAGGGTGGAAAAGAACAGATAATAGCGAAGGATTCAGAATTATTGATGGTTTCTTGTGATGGAAAATATCTTTTAGCTGAGAAAAAACTATTTGGAAAGAGTGTCCCTATTATAATTGATTTGGATAAAAACAAATGTGTTTATTTGTTGGGTCAAAAGTATCGTAGTAGATACTTTTATTATGATGTAGAGAAAAATGCTTTCTGTTATGATATGGGAGATAAGATTCAGTGCTTTCCTTGTGATAGTAAAAAGTTTATTTACGATCCTAAAGTAGAGTTTTCAATATATAAATCTGATTGTGATAAATTTTGGGAATCTCATTAACGTGATTTAGAGCAAATCCTATTAGATGATATCTTCCCATTTATAATTATTTTTGAAAGGTTATGACTGTGTTCATTTGGTAAAAGAAAACTCCGACATTGACTTTGCTTAAACCGACAGTGTTTTGCTTCGCAAAAGACAATCGGTTTGTAGATAACCTGAGGTTATGTGTTCCCTTCAGGAATGGCTGATGATCGATGGTGGAGGGATGATGGTTGATGATTGACGCTTTGTCCCCGAGGGGAACACATTGAAGAATTCAACCGTATCCGATTGTTGTATAACTTGTTATGTAACTGTTGGGAGTGAGACAAAAGGCGTGTTGTGCAACTGTCGGGGAAGCGTCAGTAACAAACCAAAAGCGAGAATATGCAAATGCACGTTCTCGCTTTTGGTTTATTTCTTTCGAAGAATTCTCTATGGGTTATGCAAGCATGATGTTGATTTCCTCTTCTGAAAGATGTAGAAGTCTCGCTATTTCTGAAATAGGCATTCCTCCCTCAGCAAACATTTTGATTGTTGAAATCATCCCCTCTTTTCTGCCTTCTTCAATTCCTTCTTTTCTGCCTACCTCAACACCTCTTTCATATCCATGCTCCTCCATGTCCATTTCGTCGGCAAGAATCTTCATGCTGGCTTCGTAAACTTTGTATTCTTCCTCAGAAAGGGCACCGATCTTTGCCTTTTCGATAAGCCGGAGAAGTCCTTCGTCTGCTCGGTCGTATACTGATGGGTCGATATTTTCCATACGTCCTAAATTTTTGAAGAAGTCAAACCAAATGTCTCTTGTGGTTATGTTGTTGGCATCCAAAGAGAACTTGGGCAAAGATACAAAATATTTTCGATGTCTGTCCCAAAATAAATCCCCTGTGTCGAGATCACACTCTCCTGTGCGAGTCACGACCTTGTCGATGCCTGCCATCGTCTCACCCATGATGAAGATTCCGATGACCTTTGAAATGTCCTCTTCCATTTTTATCCACTTCAGCCCCTTGCTGATCTTGTTGTCCATGAGTTTGTAGACGTAGAAGTTGGCACGTGTTTTGAAAAATTTCTGGCAGGAGTTTTGCATCTCGATCATAATTGTGTCCCCTTTGTCAGTGGTGCAGAGAAGGTCGAACGTCACGCCCCTCTTGCTCTTTAATGAAGCTGGCATCTCCACATTTTCAAACTTCACACTAATGATTGTGTCCTCGTCTCCTTCCAGGATAGCGTTTAGAAAGGATTTCATGATGATTTCGTCTGACAAACAATATTTGAATCCGAAATCACACCTCAAATCGATGTATTTTCCCATTGTTTTTTGTTAATGTTTTTTGTACTATGTCTAATCATAAACTGACTAAACAAATTCGGATGCAAATATATAAAAGTTTATTTATTTAATGTCTTGTGGCAAAAATAAATAAACTTTTATATTTGCAAGATTTATCGAGGCATTGTTATTCTTTGCTGTTTTTGACTGTGACTTTCCCTCTCGAATGCTTGCCGCATTTTACAAGGTAAACGCCATTGGGTACATTGACTTTTAACTCTTTATCTTTTCCGATATGACCTATGTGAATGAGTTTGCCCGTTGTGTCGTATATTTCCACATCGGAGTCAATTGAGGCTGATACGACAATTGTTCCCTGATCTGTGTATATCTTACAATCCGTGTCGGTTATGACCTCTGGAATTTGAACAATTTCCAGAAGATCCTTCAATTTCACCTGATATGCCAATGCCTTATGTTTAGGGTTGGATGCCACGCAGACCAAAGAGTAATCCTCCATGTAGTCGGCAATGTCCATGGCTTGTGGGTCAAATACCATATATTTTTCTGTCGATATCGGTTGTTCTGCCGATGCCGCACGCAGGGAACTGCTGAATCCAAACGAATTTATCCATGTTTGCAAATAGTCATTTAAAACCAAATACCATGTGGTGTCGGCAATATAGGCATACGATGGACCTAAGTCAGGTAGTGAATAGATGAAATCGGAGAATGACTGGGAATTCTTAAACAAAGAATCAATAGACCAATTGGAAGAATCCACGGTGATAGGAACCACAAAATTGTGATATTTGCACCATTTCTCAGGTATTGTGTCCACTCCGTCGGGTAGATATTTTATCACTTTGCCAGACATGGCGAATGTCCAGGTCAGAGAATCTGGTGCTATCGTGTTTGGATCTGTCCCCAATCGAACAGTATCTAGTCGAGTGTTTCTAAAGTTGTTTATGGACTGAAATGTTGCTATGTAATTATTCACGTTGGTGAATTTGTCCAAGTTGATTATTTCGTCCATATTGCATTCCATGCCTGCAAATGTCTGAAACATGGAAACGGGAAGAGAATTTTCTTTATCCGAGAATTTCATGAAATGTATATGATCAAACGCTCCTGCCGAGAAGAATGTTTGCGTCAGACATGAGATTTTGGAGAAAGATGATAAATCAATGGAATCAATCGGACATCCTAAGAATGTTTGGATAAAGCTTACTTCGTTGTTGTTTTCCTTTTCGGAGAATGTCACTTTTTTTAGACTACTAGAGGTGAAGGCGAAATCCATACATGTTATATTTTCGAAATAGCTTAGATTGACTTCATAAATGCCACTTCCGTAAAATGTACTATCAAGATTGACAGGAGATTCGTTCCGCTCTTGGGGAAATGTCACCTGACCTAATTTCGTTGTGCCTTGGAAAAATCCTTTTAATCCATTTGTTATGTTTAATGTCGCATTGCTGAAATCGAAAGATGTTAGATTGTCCAGGGCGCTGTTGTTTTCCCTCATGGCATTTTTTACTCTTATGATATTGCTATCGTTGTAGTTGCCATATAACTGTATTGAACAATATTTGTAATTTGAAGCGTATTTGTGGATGCTGCCAGGGTACAAACTGTCAATCGTAACTATATGGTGGTACATCTCTTCCATTTTGTATGATTGAGGTGATATACCCAATGACAAGTATGGCATGTCCGGTTTCTTCGTGTATATTGGTAATGACCAGATGTATTCTGACATCGCATCATTTTTTATGCCACACCAAATCATGGATGCATTTGCTTTAATCTCCGCTGTCAACTCTTTTGAGGAGTGAATAGAGTCCTCTATTTTGTATTTCCACAGCGTGTCTTGTATGGCTACATATTGTGGTTGCGGTATAATAGATATTGAATCAATGGAATTTATGTCTGCGTAGAAGTCTACTATAGGTAAAACTACGTTGTGTAAGATTATCGATGTGACCCGACTTTCATCATAAGTGGTCATGGATTTAGGGAAATATATAAACGCATGGCAATTCTCGAATGCTCTATTCCCGGATATATAATTATCTTTAGGGTGTCCTAAACGTAGTGTATCTAGTGAATAGCAGTTCACAAAAGCGAAGTTTGCCCACTGATAGTTAATGAAAGATTCAAGTCCTGAGATTGATTTGAGATTGTTGCATTGATAAAATGTATGTTCAAGCCTGATTTCGTCTGCTTTCTCTTCTGACGAGAATGCCACAGTTTGGAGGGCCTTGCATCCGTTAAATGTATATGAAATGTTTGTGATATTTTTGAAACGGTCCAGATTATTTATCTGCTCTAATCTCCAACACCCTTCAAATGTTTTCTTTAGACTGATTTTGTTTGTGTCGGCTTCTTGGCTGAAGGTTAATTCTTTTAACGACTCGCATTTCACAAATGCTTGTTCCAAACTGTTGATGCCATGAATGTTCTCTAAATTCTTTATCTCTTCCAAACTTAAACATCCTTCAAAGGAGGAGGTTAAACCATATGTTCCTTTTGGGTCTTTTTCTGGGAATGCAAAATGTTGGATATTTTCCATTCCGAATGCTATGGAATCCAAGTTCTCATTGCTAAATGCGAATGTGGCTTCTGACAAATCGATGCTTTTGTACCATTTCGCATTTGAATGAAAATGGTTTTTGGCTTTCCTTAATAAGTTGTCGTCCATTGTGCCTACGATGCGGATGGTTTTTGGCTTTACGACTTTGTGGTTGTTTATTGTGTCTAATTTGATGTAATATTCGCCATTAACATCTACGATATATGCCATGGCATCTTTTTCTTGTTGAAGGTGGAATGGCGCGCTCCATACGTAGTCATCCATTGATTCGTTTTTCAGTCCGACCCAAATGTTTTTATTCTCGAAGTTGGTGATTTTATTTAGCGAGTCGGTGGATTCTATAATTTCTGATGCCTCAAAGGTGTCGCCTACTTTCCATATTGTATCTTGCGCTATCATGCATTGAGGATATGCGATGGCATTCAGTATTTTTATGTGTCCGTTTTGGACTGATGCGTGAACGGAAGATGAATCGATATGCCATAGAAATATACGAAAGTTTTTTTTCCAAGCGTCGCAGAAATAGTTGTTCTCTCGTGAGAAGTGCACTTGTGCGTTACATCCGTCAAATGCATTGTCGTTATTGTATTCGGAATCAGAGATTGAACCGATGTAAATGTCTTCTAAGGTTTCACATTCTGCGAATGTTTTGCTTAAGCGTGAGTTTGTTATTTTGTCGATGCGAATCGTTTTTATTTGTTTGCAACTTTCGAATGACGTGGTTAAATTACCATTTCTAACTTCCCCTATGTGAATCGTTTGCAATTTTTCGCATCCTCCGAAAAAACCGTTATGCAGTAGAAATAAGTTTCTGTTGTCTTGCACGTCTAATACATCTGCTTCGAATTCTTCCAGATTTTTGCAACCTTTGAAGGAGTAGTCCAAACCGCCACCACCTGTTAAATAGCATTTTCCAAAGTGAATTTTTTTCAGACTTTCGCAATGCTCAAATGAGTAGGTTAGATTGGCATTTTGGAGCATTTCGAGATTTTCAATTGTGGTTAAATTTTTACAGCCCGTAAAATCTAGCTTAATCCTTGCGTTGATTGTGTCTGTTGGAAATCTGACGGTCTTTAAATTTTCCAAGTTTGGTGATGCAACAAAAAGCCAATATTCCCTTTGGGTGAATTCTGCTTTTGAAAAATCGAGCAATTGTATCGATTTAATAGACGGTTTTATATATTCCCATCCACTCCAATCGTCTAAATCTCCTACTATGGAGAGAGAATCCCACCCAGCTATGGTATCTGCGGTTTCTATATCGTCGAATGCACTTGCTTCCCCGTTTTTGTAAAATATATATGAGGCACTAGTTGCCATGGATGTGTAGATGATGGACAGTAAAAAGATGAATACAATTTTCCTCATTTTTCTAAATTTTTGAAGGATGACTTATTGGTTGAATTTATTTTATAATAAAAAACAAATAAAGGTTGCGTATTTTTCTTGATTTTTAGTATTTTAGTAAAATAAATCGTGAAATTTCATCGCAAATTTAAAAAAATCTTGGAATATACAAGCAATTCGTAAGTAGTTATGTTCGCTCCTAAATAGAGGCAAAGGAGTTGTTGTGAAAAACAACACTTCTGAAAACTCAAGTAAATCACTTTGGTGTATAGATGATTCTATAATGGTTTTTGCAAAAGCTATTGATGATGATTTGTCTATATTTAGGTGTTGTTTTAGCGATGGAAAATCTAGTAGAGTTGTTTGATGTAGAAGAGACCTCAATAGGTTCAGATGGAATAATTAAGGCTGTTTATAAATATGATAAAGACAAAAGAACATGGGAGTTGCTATAAATAATATCATGAATCATTATCGATTCCAAAAAAGAAATACACTTTTCGTCAAAATAAAAGGTGTAGAATATGTGTATAATGAATTTTTTGAATTCAAAAAAAAAAGTTTTGCTTAAGGATGATGATTTTTTAGGATATGATATTTTTAATGAAAAAGACGTGACTGATTTCTATAATGTATTATCAAATGACAATTTTATAGATGGAGTTTACACCAAAGGAAATTTTTTCTATAAAATATCTAGTGAAGACTATTTTGCGAGAATAAAGTATTTGCTGGGAAATGCGGAAACGTATGAATTGAAAAAGCATAATCAGTTGAATTATTGGTTTGCTCCATTTCACGTTATTCGTGATTCAGAAGTAGAATCGTGTTATGATTTATCCGTAACTATTGTAATGTCTGGAATAGAATATAAAGAATGGAGTGATGGTGCCTATAAAGATGCCTGGTTAGAACCATCTGGACGTATTATGCCAGATTTTATTGCTATAATCGGTAGTTCTAAAGAAGAAATAAAGCATATTCCGGTAAACGAGATTTCCCATAGAGAGGAAAATCATGGTAGCGATTATTATGTGTCATTTGATTATGTTCCAAAGAAGTATTTAGATAAAATAATTTTGTATCGTCGTTATAGAGATGCGTCAAACATAGAAAGGTTGCCAGGTTATTATACTGGAGAATTTGATAAATTAGAACTGAATGTAAATAACCCTAATTTTGATATTCTTTGTACTATGAAAGAATATAAAATTTGTGAAGAGAAAATAGAATAAACATTTTGTTGATAACAGTTTTGCAAAAGTAAATTACAGAAAGGAACGATTTGTTATATTCTTTAGGTATTGACTTGTCAATGTTTCGTAAAAAAGTTGTCGTGCAAAATATGGGAAAAATTAAAGATTTTGAATGGTATAATGATTTGGGAGAAACTATTCGTTTCACGGAAACTTCATGTTTAGGGAAAAGTATAGAATTCCCTGTCGATTTTTATTTAAATTCTGAAATAAATGAATTTAGATCTATTGGAGTTAGATGGAAATTTGAGGAGAAACTAATAGATATGCCGGATGTTGATTTTAGAGGATGTTGTCCGACTCCAAATATGAATAGCGTGATAGTCTCTTATGATAGGAACAATATGTTTCAATCTTCTATTTTTAATGCAGATGGAAGTATATATATGGAGATTGATATACCTCAAAGAACAGATTTCAATATACAAGAAAGAGCATTACGTGCGCCAAATTCGCCTTCTGTTATTGCAGATATTGCATGGGTGAAAAATCCTAAAGATGATTTTATTATGTGGATAGAACTTCGTGGCCGTACTGATCCTTATTGGGAATTGTTCCGTTTTGATCCTATGACAGGTGAATTTGGAGTGTCTGTGAATCACGGATGTTTCTAGATTTTTTCTAAGACATTCATATATGAAATTTTGGAAGATTGATCGTTGAATGTATGGCGTAACCATTGTGGCCGCCCGATTCCTGAGCGTTTCCATGCCTCCGAAACAAAGACACGAAATAAAAAATCAAATCGGGAATGTGCATTTGTACATTCCCGATTTGATTATGTTTTAAGAAGATATATGATCTCCTAAAGATTTTCTATTTCATCCAAAGAGAGTTCTGTCAACTCAGAGATGGTGGCGATGTCAAATCCTTTGTCTTTCATGCTTTTTGCAATTTGGATGGATTTGTTATGCTCTCCTTTCTCCATACCTTCCTTGATTCCCTCTTTCTTGCCTTCTTCAATTCCTTCTTTTCTGCCTACCTCAACACCTCTTTCATATCCATGCTCCTCCATGTCCATTTCGTCGGCAAGAATCTTCATGCTGGCTTCGTAAACTTTGTATTCTTCCTCAGAAAGGGCACCGATCTTTGCCTTTTCGATAAGCCGGAGAAGTCCTTCGTCTGCTCGGTCGTATACTGATGGGTCGATATTTTCCATACGTCCTAAATTTTTGAAGAAGTCAAACCAAATGTCTCTTGTGGTTATGTTGTTGGCATCCAAAGAGAACTTGGGCAAAGATACAAAATATTTTCGATGTCTGTCCCAAAATAAATCCCCTGTGTCGAGATCACACTCTCCTGTGCGAGTCACGACCTTGTCGATGCCTGCCATCGTCTCACCCATGATGAAGATTCCGATGACCTTTGAAATGTCCTCTTCCATTTTTATCCACTTCAGCCCCTTGCTGATCTTGTTGTCCATGAGTTTGTAGACGTAGAAGTTGGCACGTGTCTTGAAATATTTCTGGCATGAGTTCTGCATCTCAATCAAGATTGGGTCTCCTTTGTCAGTGGTGCAGAGCATGTCGTATATCACTCCACGACGATTCTTTCCCCCACGTCGCACCAATCTATATTAAGATTTATTTAATGTCATGCGTCCAAATTTAATATTCTTCTATCTTTGTAAGGATTTCTATGTCATATGTTTTGCTGTCAAATATTCCGAATCTAAAGTAGGTGTAGGCTTTGTGGTGGATTTCACTCAGGATCAAATATTTAGGGCTGTATGTATAAAAGCAGGAAAAGTATTCTAGGCCTTAGATGATCAGATTGAAGAGGCAAATGAGGCAAAAGAAATAGAAAACTTTTCTGGTCTTGTTGAGGAAATAAAAGAGGTGATATTAAAATAAAATCGAGAATGATAAAAAAGATATTATATATTACTTTGTTGGTGTGCATAATAATATTTGCGTTATGTGATATTGTAAATACTTTTTATTTTTCGATTAATGGGGGGTATCTATTTTGGATTGTTCCATGGGTTACAATCCTCTTGTTTTTTGTTGTGATTGTAATTCTTCGCTTCGAAAAAAAAATTAAAAACAAATTGTATCTTAATTTATGTGATGTGATAACGTTTTTGGTTTTTGCAAATTTGGCCTTATCTTTTTTGTTTCTCATTCCTAGAGGAATGGATATAAATCGGCAAAAAGAATTGAATGAGCCAACTCATATTTGTTCTGGTTATGTTACGAATAAGAAACGAGGACATATTGTTGAATATTTTCTTAACGGGGAAAAGAGACATTATTACCAATATACTATTCATAATAATTATGAGAATTCATGTCATCTTTTGAAAATTAATGAAATTTATAGTAATACAGGAGAAACAATAGAAGATTATCCTTCTTATTTACAGGAATTATATTGCTTTGATGGTGTCCCTTATTCTAAATTAAACAAAATAAACAACCTTAAAGTTGTAGAAAAAGGGTTTCTCGGAATAATTTCGGATAAAAATGCTTGGAATAATACAAGATTTATTTCTTGTGTTGTGGTGAAAGAATTGGATAATATATGTTTTTATGAAGCACTTCAATCAGACAGGTATATTTGGGCAAGTTATAACAGTAGACTTCATGAAGGCGATTCAGTTTTGATTAAATTTTCTACTGAAAATGTGGCTTATTTTAATATTTATAAGGAAAAACCAACGAAAGAAGAGTATAATACGTGCTTGAATAAAGATGGGGTTTCATTAAATGATGACTTAAGTGCTTCTTGCTCAGATACATATCGATTAGAGTCAAAGTTGATAAAAATTGAAATAGAAAAAACATCAGATAATATTACGATTACGGATCTATTTGGAAGTAGGTATCGAGAGTACATTATTCCTAAAATTGAGTTAGACTCAGTTTATCCATAAATAAAAAATCAAGGTTGATAAACTAATAATGGACAATATGTATCCTTTTTCTTTATTAATTTGTCAGTCTCTAAGTATCTGTCTTCGTGAGAAAAAATAAATAGAGTATATGGAAGATTGAAGGAGCCCATTGTGGCCGCCCGATTCCTGGGCGTTTCCATGCCTCCGAAACAATGACACGAAATATAAAAACAAATCGGGAATGTGTATCTGCACATTCCCGATTTGTTTGTGTTTTAAGAAGATATATGATCTCCTAAAGATTTTCTATTTATTTGCAGTGCGTGTGATCACTTTGTCGAGACCAGCCAACCCGTCGGCAGAATATAGATTCCGATGACTTTTGAAATGTCCTCTTCCATTTTTATCCACTTCAGACCCTTGCTGATCTTGTTGTCCATGAGTTTGTAGACGTAGAAGTTGGCACGTGTCTTGAAATATTTCTGGCATGAGTTCTGCATCTCAATCAGGATTGGGTCTCCTTTGTCAGTGGTGCAGAGACGGTCGAACGTCACACTCCTCTTGCTCTTTAATGAGGCTGGCATCTCCTCATTTTCAAACTGTACACTTGTGATTGTGTCCTCGTCTCTTTCCAGGATAGCGTTTAGAAAGGATTTCATTATGATTTCGTCGGACAAACAATATTTGAATCCGAAATCACATCGCAAATCAATGCATTTCCCCATTGTTTTTTGTTAATATTTTTTGTACTATGTCTAATCATAAACTGGCCAAACAATTTCGGATGCAAATATATTGAAAATTACTGAATGAACTGTGCTGAAAATAAATAAACTTTTATTTTTGCAAGAATTCTAAAAGCCAAAATTACGAGCATGAAACATAAATTGATTTTATTTATTTTTTTTGAGTTATTTTTTCCCGATCTGATTGGACAGGATTTTTCAATCCCTATTTCTTATTCTGTCGAAAAGAAATCAATGAATGAGAGCCAAATGATTTGTGTCGGTTCAAAAAATGACAATCTAGTTTTCTATTGTAGAGAAACTCAGAAATTCTTTTTGATGAAAGACAATAACTATAGATCTTTCAATTTGGAAGTCCCCAAATTTAATAATTATGATTATGTAATGTTAGAAGGCATTTATGATAATAAAGTAATATGGAAGGCGTTATCAAATAGTGTAAATAGTCAGAAATTTGTTTGTTATGACGGGAATAAATTATTGTTTGAGCATACATTCCCTTACTCGTATGAATACAAAGTTTTTTATTCGAGATTTTATGATGGAGGAAAATCTATATGCCTAAAAAGTTTTTTTAATCCATGGCATGAATATGGAGATGTTGATTCTAATTTGATTACAGTAAAATTTGGAGAAAGTAAAAAAATCACGAAAATAGATTCTAGCTTAAATGTCATTCCGTTCAGCAATAAAATATACTATTCAAAATTAAAGAAATATTTTTTTGATGATGAAAGAAATGAGTATAGTACCATGGATATTCATTGTAGAAATGAAAAAGGAGTAGATCGTATTATTGCAAAAGACGCAGATTTGTTAATGTTATCTGATGATGGACTATATATGTTGGCAAAGAAAAAATTATATGGAAAGGAAATCCATGTGATTATAGATCTAACAAAGAACAAATGTATTTATTTGTTGGGCGAAAAATATGTTAGTCGATACTTCTACTACGATGTTGCTAAAAAGTCTTTTTCATATGATTGGGGAAATAAAATTGAAACATTTTCTGTTGATAATGAATTCATTTATGATCCGTTGGAAGAATTTTCTCTTTATAAATCGGATTGTGAAAGATTTTGGAAGTCACATTAACGAGTCAATGTTTAATGAAAAAGAATTAGACTATTAATTGAGAATCTGATATTATTGAAGAATCATGAGTTCAGCGGACTTGTATTGACGCAGTCATTGTCATATTTGATTTCTTGGTGATTCCTGCGAAGCAGGTGTCGAGGATTTCTTGGATGTTTGATGCTGGAATGTAGTGTGCAACCTTTGTGGTTGTCCGATCTATACAAACCGACAGTGTTTTGCTTTGCAAAAAACAATCGGTTTGTAGATAACCTGAGGTTATGTGTTCCTTTCAGGAACGGCTGATGATCGACGCTTTGTCCCCGAGGGGGACACATTGAAGAATTCAACCGTATCCGATTGTTGCTGGATGCAAAACGAATGGTAATGTCTAATTTTTTTAAGTATATCCCATGAAAATTAAACTGCTTTTATTACTGGTGTTGTTCTCATCTTGTTCGCTTGGTGAAAATAAAAATTTTGTTGGTGAATTTGAAACGTTGGATTTTTCTGAAAATATTTGGCTGTTGGAGTCTGGCTATATTAATGATTTTCCTGCGACAAAGCAAGGAGGGTATTTTGATGAGGAGAAAGGAGTTGTTGTGAAAAACAACACTTTTGAAAACTCAAGTAAATCACTTTGGTATATAGATGATTCTATAATGGTTTTTACAAAAGCTATTGATGATGATTTGTCTATATTTAGGTGTTGTTTTAGCGATGGAAAAAATCTAGTAGAGTTGTTTGATGTAGAAGAAACCTCAATAGGTTCAGTTGCAATTTCAGAAAAATATAATGTACTTGCAATAAGTATAGCTTCTAATAATTTTATTGAAGGATCTTCTGATATGGATTTTATTCATCTTTTTAATTTAAGAGATTTGGAAAAAGGGAAGAAAAATGTTCGAAAAATACCATGTGATCTTTGTGCCCATTTGCGTATAATTGGAGATCGTATCTATTATTCCAAGTATAATGATGTCGGTGCTGATTGTTTGGGTGATTATGGCTTTTATTACAGAAATTTTGATGACCTAAATAGAGAGTTTTGTGTTGATGAAAAATTTAGATTTTCTGCGATTTCTGATGATGGAAATTATGTGATTGGGTCATTCTATCCGAAAAAAATGAAAATGCCAAACGTTAAAAAGTCATTTCCTTTTGTTATTTGGAATATAAAGATAAATAAGTTTGCTGTTATTGCACAAGATGGGTATTATAAAGGAATTTATTCTAGAAAGAACAAATGTTTTTATATAAGTGAGGCACAACACAAACTATATAAAATAAGTCTAGACATGAAGTACAATTATGATCGCAACGATAGTATTTTTGCTTACTAGGTTGTATTGATGCAACAAAGTTCCTCGTAAGTTTAAGTCGTATGTAAACGGAAAGATTGAAGAAGAGGAAGAGTAGAACGCTATTAATGTAAGCACTCAAATCCTTGCCCTCCTTTTTCCTATAATTTGCCAGGTTCCCTAATTGATGCTGGAATGTAGTGTGCAACCTTTGTGGTTGTCCGATCTATACAAACCGACAGTTTTTTGCTTTGCAAAATACAATTGGTTTGTAGATAACCTGAGGTTATGTGTTCCTTTCAGGAACGGCTGATGATCGATGGTTGATGATTGACGCTTTGTCCCCGAGGGGGACACATTGAAGACTTCAACCGTATCCGATTGTTGCACAACGTGTTATGCAACTGTCGGGGAAGGAGTCGTAAAGCGTGTCATGCAATTGAGGGGGAACATAGCCTCCGCCTATGCAGATGTTACAAAAGGTTGAGGGTGGGGGCAAACCCTTGTGGCTGTCTGGTCTCTTGCATAAACCGACAGTGTTTTGCTTTGCAAAATACAATCGGTTTGTAGATAACCTGAGGTTATGTGTTCCCTTCAGGAACGGCTGATGATCGATGGTGGAGGGTTGATGGTTGACGCTTTGTCCCTGAGGGGAAACACATTGAAGAATTCAACCGTATCCGATTGCTGCACAACTTGTTATGCGACTGTCGGGGAGGAGACAAAAGGCGTGTTATGCTACTGTCTGAGAAGGAAGTCACAAAGCTTGCTGTGCGACTGTCAGGGTTGCATCCTAATAATTGTATGGCATAATTATTTACAAAATTTGCGTCAACTTTATTGCATTGCGAATATTTTTATTAAATTGCGGAAAATTTAGTTTTTCCTTACGAATATTTGAAACGTATGAGTGATAAAATGGTGAAATTTTGCCGCTACATGAGACAGAGCGTGGGCACCCTATTGGTGACAATTGGTGTGTGTGTGTTGGTGGCTGTTCTCACTTTTTCGTGGGCTTTTTTGAATCCGATTGCTCGTGCTTTGGATGCTATCGCATTCACAGACAATTATTTATATACGGAGAACTTAAAGGAAGGTGATTTGGATTATTGTCAGGATGTTGCTTTTGTCAACATGTCTGGAGTCCATTCAAGACTTGAGATTGCTGAAGGTCTTGATTATATTGCTAAGTTTGGTCCTAGAGTGGTTGCGATGGATTGCATCTTCAGCCACAATATCTCATCTGATTCTATTGAAAATGACAGTTTGCGCAACGTCATCGCAAGAATACCAAATTTCGTTTCTGCTCAACGTATCGTGAAGATGGGCGACTCATTGGCTGTCGAACAATCTTTCTATCACGATGTGTGTCACAATGCCAGCGTGAATATTGAAGACGGAATTGTCCGCCATTTCTCGCCTGACTCGGTGACTATCTCCACTGGAGGAGAAAATGGATGCTCACTGACTCTTCCTTCTTTCGTAGGCGAGATCCTTCGTCTTGGTTATCCTGACAAATATAAGATGCTTCAGGAACGAGGAAATGATGAGGAGTTGATCAATTATAAGAAGATGCAGGTCGACGTGTTTGATATGCGTAAGATTCTCGATATGGAGCTTTTCCTTGATAGTTTCGACGTGAATGATCGAATCATCCTCGTGGGTGATATCGACGACTTGCGAGACTACCATACGATCGCAACTGAACTTTATGGTATGCGTCGTATCAACGGAACTTTGATTCACGCTTATAGCATCGCTACAGCAACAAAGGAGCACCGTCTCATCACAAATATGAGCGACGAATGGGCTATAATCTGGGGATTGCTGATCACCCTTGCTTTCAACTATTTCTGTTGCTGGGCTTATGAGGCTTACGAAAAAACAAATGGTATGATCATCAACTTCACTCAGCTCGGATTCCTTCTCGGAATGATGTTGCTAGGTGGTTTGACATTCATCAATTTCAGATATAATCTCAACTATACTTACGCTATGATCGGTGTGGGATTGGGTGGATTCAGCAGTGAACTTTGGTTGTGGTTTGAGTCTCTTGCCCCTTACCAATGGCTGGCGAAAAAATGGAAATGGTTAAGTTTGTAGTACCGTCTGCTTGATACGAAATTTAAGTGCGAATGCCTGTTCTTAAACTTGAAATCTGCCATTCGCATACAAAATACTAGATTTGGAAATTTGCAAAATTGATATAGAAGATGAAAAATAATATGAAACGAATAGGTTTAGCGATTTTGACATTGCTGCTTTGCTTGCCTACGTTCGCGGCACTTAAAGCGGTGAAGAACAACAAAACAAACAAGTGGGGATTCCAGGATCCTAAGACACTTCGAACTGTGATCAAACATGTTTATGATGAGGTTGACCCAGCTCATTCTTTTATCGGCTCTAAGGATTACGCTGTAGTTCGTCAGGGTAAGTATTGGGGTGTGATCAATACAGAGGGAGATGTGATCGGAAAGATGGTATTCAAGAACAAGAATATCGCGTTCAAGGCTGCTCACGCTCAGTGGAGAAAGGCACGTATCGAGGATTATATTTATGATGCAGCCGACGCTAATGGCAAATTCGGTTACGCCAACTACTATGGTGATTGGGTGATTTCTCCTGTGTTTGACGAGATTGATGACACTTATACATTGTCTGGAGCTTCGGAATACGCTATTGTGAAGCATAAAGGTCTTTGGGGTGCCATTGATGCCGACGCGAAATATATCATCAAACCGGTGATGACTACAAAAGAGTCGATCCTTCAGGCTGCCAAGGAGTGGGGTGAGTATGCTCCGCTTGGTTTGACTTCATACGAGGCTATGGATTCTCAGACAAGAAAGAAGGGATTTGCTAACTATTTGGGAAACTGGATTGTTAAGCCTTTCCTTGACGATTATGATAAGACTTGTATGTTCACTCCGGATCGTAATTTCGCTGTTGTAAAACGTGGTGGCAAATGGGGATGTTTGGACCGTGGTGAAAAATGGATCGTTCAGCCTTCATACGCTACTGCAGCTGAGGCTAAGAAGGCAGGTTTCGCATGGCAGTTGAAGAATCCGAAGGCAGGCACACGTCCGTCTGAGGCTCATAATATTGACGACGGAAAATTCAAGAACTCATTGTTCGCAAGTGCTCCAGCAGCACCGTCGACTCCGTCAACACCTTCTACTCCAGCTGTGACTCCGCAGAAACCATCACAGCCAGTGGCTGCAGGTGCTCCTACCATCACAATCGTCTCTCCTAAGGATGGTGCCCAGTACACTAATCCGGAGATGACATTCGTATATCAGGCAAAGACAGCTGATGGTAGCAAACCAACTATCGCGGCTTATATCAATGGTGAACTTCAGCCTACTACAAAGGGTGTGAAGCAGTTGTCGGACCAGATCACTCTTACTCTTCCACGTAAGGAGGATGTCTGCAGAGTGCAGTTGATCGCAAAAGACAGCAAGGGATTAAGCAGTGATCCTGCTGTTGTAAGATTGTATTATAAGGCTGACTCTAACAAACCAGCATTGCATGTTGTCTCAATTGGTGTGAGTGATTATGACCAGGCTGATTTGAAACTTCAGCATGCGTCGAAGGATGCGGCTGATTTCTTGAGCGCGGTGCAGAACAGCAATTTGACTTATTACAAGAATTTGGCTACAGCAGCGCTCGTCACAGACAAGAACGCAAACGACCGCACAATCAAGAAGCAGCTTTCTCAGCTTGTGAACAAGGTGGAGCAGGGCGACGTGATTCTGCTATACTTCTCCGGACATGGAGCTAAGGAGGGCGATGAAACATATTTCTTGTCGGCTAATGCGGAGAGTGAGGACTTGTTCTCAACAGCCGTTAACTTTGATGTCATCAGAAGCGCGACAAAACGTTTGAAGGACAAGAGATGTAAGATCATCATCTTTATGGATGCTTGCCACTCAGGAGCAATGTACGGTCAGAAGTCAGTGGCAGAGCCATTCTCACTTGCTGATCCAGGCATCATCGGTTTCTACTCTAGCACAGCTAGCCAGAAGTCTAACGAGAGTGAAGAGTGGAAGAACGGAATCTTCACGAAGGCTTTGATTGAAGGTATCAATGGAAAGGCTGTAGACGAAGAGGGCAATATCACAATCGACGGTTTGGAGAAATATATCCGTCAGCAGGTACGTACTTCTACAAACGGCAAGCAGATGCCTATATTTGAGAATAAACAAGGAAACTATATATTGTTCCCAAAAAGAAACTAATCAACGAATAGGAGGACAAAGTTATGAAGAGAATGTTATCAGTTGCCAGCATGCTTATTATGGCGGTGGCAACATACGCAGGAAATCTTTTCGTCTACTCAGTGACGGGAAGTGTTGAGAGAAAGGCAGGAAATGCATGGCAGACGCTTACAAAGCGTGCTGAGCTTCAGGAGTCTGATGTTGTACGTGTGAAAGATGGTGCTAGCTTATCTATCATCGACAAGTCGGCACAGAAAATATACGCTACAGGAGCTGTCGACGGTAAGTCTGTCGGCACAATTATCAAAGAGCAGGGTAGTGCATCGTCTGCATCCACTCAGTTTGTAGCTCATGCGGTGAAGTCTTTGTTCAACGGAAATGGCACAGACAATATCAGCCATTCCGCAGCTGGATGTACATATCGTGGCGACATCATTGAGAGCGACATCGCAAAGTCGATTTTGGCAAAAAAGAACAGTGAGGCACAGTTTAATGTCAGCAACGAAAAGAGTGATTTCGGAGTGTCGTTTGATCTTGTGGATCCAAAGACAGGAGAGATCGTTGTCGCTGCAAAGGCAGGTAGAGAGGTCTATTTTAGAGTGAAGAACAACAGCTCGAAGATTCTTTATGTGAATGTGATCGACGTTGCGTCTAACGGAGAGATGGCAGAATGTTTGCCTATCGACGATGCTCAGACATTGTCTCACTTGTTGATCCCTGCGAATTGTGTCATCGACCTTGAGGATTATCCAATCGAGTTGACTTATCCTCTTGGCACGGACAATCTTGTGTTGGTGGCTTCAGAAGTCCCTTACGATCTTCGTCAAGTGAACAAGTTCTTGAAGATGCCAAACATCAAAGCTGATGGCAAGCAGCAGATCGGAGTGTACTCTCGCACTATTGCTATCATGCAGTAAGAAAAGAAAAATGATTTTATTGGGCGACGGAATTCCGTCGCCCTTTTTTATTGGATTAAGAATGAAGAGTTAAGAATTAAGGATTTTCTTCTTCACAAGTGCGAGCTGTAGGCGAACACATAAATTTAATAAAACCACAGAGACACTAAGTTCAAAGAGAAGTGCTGCTTTTTATGAAAAAAAGAGGAGAGAATTCAAGATAGACAAGTATGGTATAAAGAACATAATTATGGATGATAAAAAAGTTTAATATTGTTTTTAACAAATTAATGTTTTGTTATAATTTTGTGCTTGTTGTGTGAAAAATCTATATTTGAATGACTTAAATAGAATTTTCGTATAGCAATATATTTTATGTAGGTACTCAATAAAAATAGAATATATGAAAAAATTATTACTGTTATCGACATCAATGATCGCATCGTTTGCATTTATTGTGAATGCTGTGACTTATATGCAAGTAAAAACAGATGATGGCAAAGTTGTACGTTACGATGTAAAGCATGTGACAGAAGTGAATTTTGAGGAAGATACTCAAGAGACTGAACTTTTGCAAGTCACTGTCAGTGGAACAATCGGCAAGGACACATACGTCGATTTAGGATTGCCAAGCGGAACAAAGTGGGCTACATATAATGTGGGCGCAAAAAAGCCTGAGGGTATCGGCACCTATTTTTCTTGGGCAGAAACCACTCCCGATGATATAACATTGTCGGATTGCTATAGCTGGTCGCAATATAAGTGGGGTGGCTATTATTCACAGAAAAAATATGTGACTATTGAGGAATGGGGCACAGTGGATAGTATCACTGTACTGCTTCCAGAAGATGACGCTGCAACAGTGAATTTCAGTTCGGAGTGGCGCACTCCATCTTCAGCTGAACAGAAGGAATTGATAGATGGCTGTACATGGACACACGTCGAAAATTTCAACAACACAGGAGTTTCAGGAGAATATGGAGTGTCAAAGAAAAATGGAAACACCATATTCCTTCCATCTTCAGGATATCGTTCAAAATACGGTTTGAGTGCAAGCTATTGTGGATATTACTGGTCATCTGACTTAAATCAGGAGGATAATGGCACAGCATATTTGACTAATTTTTCATCAGAAGGCTTTACTATCATGTATCAGGGCCGTCACGACGGAATGGTTGTACGTCCTGTGTCGAATGCAAAAGATATAGAATCTTATGTTCTGCATGTCACTGTAAGTGGTACTGTAGGCGAAAATACCTACGTCGACTTAGGATTGCCAAGTGGCACAAAGTGGGCTACATATAATGTCGGTGCAGATAAGCCTGAAGGTATTGGCACTCATTTCTCTTGGGCGGAAATCACACCAGATGACACAACATTGTCGGATTGCTATAGCTGGTCGCAATATAAGTGGGGTGGCTATCATAGCCAGAAAAAATATGTGACTCTCGCAAATTGGGGAACAGTGGATAATATCACAGAACTACTTCCAGAAGACGATGCCGCAACTCAGAATTTCAGTTCAGAATGGCGTACACCATCGTCGGTAGAGCAGAAAGAGTTGATAGACGGATGTATCTGGACGTATGTTGAGAATGTCAATAATACAGGCGTTTCTGGAATGGTAGGTATGTCAAAAGCAAATGGAAATATCATCTTCCTTCCATCTTCAGGATATCGTGCAAAATATGGTTGGGGTGCAAAATCTAATGGATATTATTGGTCGTCTGATTTGAATCAGGAGGATAATGGTACAGCATACTTGGCAAAGTTCACTTCAGAAGGATTCACAATCATGTATCAGGGCCGTCACGACGGAATGATGATACGTCCTGTTACGAATGCCGAAGAAAAGATAGAAATAAAGCCATATATTCTGGAAGTTACTGTCACAGACTCTATCGGTGGAAACACCTACGTCGACTTAGGATTGCCAAGCGGCACAAAGTGGGCTACTTGTAATGTGGGTGCAACAAAACCAGAGGAAATAGGTACACATTTCTCATGGGCAGAAACCGTTCCAGACGATACAATATTGTCGGATTGCTACAGTTGGTCGCAGTATAAGTGGGGCGGATTGTATAGTCAGAAAAAATATGTTACTCTCACTAATTGGGGAACAGTCGATAATAATACTGTACTTTTGCCAGAGGACGACGCCGCGACACAGAATATAGGTTCAGAATGGCGCACTCCATCTTCAGCAGATCAGAAGGAATTGATAGATGGCTGTACTTGGACATATGTAGAAAATGTCAATAATACAGGAATCTCAGGAAGAGTAGGAGTCTCAAAGACAAATGGAAATATCATTTTCCTTCCGTCTTCAGGATACCGTTCAAGATACGGTTTGAGTGCAAGTTATAGTGGATATTACTGGTCGTCTGATTTGAATCAGAAAGATAATGGCACAGCATATTTGACTAAGTTCACATCAGAAGGATTTACAATCATGTATCAGGGCCGTCATGACGGAATGGTTGTCCGTCCTGTAACCACTAAATAAGATAATATAAAATTTATTTATGGGGGAGCATCAAAATAAATGGAGATGCTCCCCATTTTTATTTTAACGTCAATTCGAGACGAAATAAAAATAGAAGAAAATGATAGTTGAAGTGTCATAAATGAGGATTGTTAAGGACGGAACGTCCTAACTCCTCCACACGTGCGAGCCGTAGGCGAGCACAAATTTAATAAAACCACAGAGGCACAAAGTTTACAGAGAAAGGCTACGTCTTTTTATGAGAAAAAAGAGATGAGAATTCAATCATAAAGTGGAAAATGATTCGCAGATTACAATTCGGACTCACGTTATTTTATCAATAAATTGTATCTTCGTTTATTTTCGCTATTTTAGGAATGATTGGATGTAATCATTGCCTTTACAAAACACATATTTGTTTTGGTGGTGCGATAAAAAATATTAACTTTGCGTTGCTAATTTAGCGATGGCTTCGTAGTTCAACGGATAGAATACGAGTTTCCTAAACTTTAGATCCGGGTTCGATTCCCGGCGAGGCTACTAAGTAATAATCGGGGGAATTCATAGGATTCCCCTTTAATAACATAAATGCGTATGAAGAAACTATTTACACTTTCGCTTCTAACAGCATTGTCGGCAACATCTTTTGCTTACGATTTCTCATCTTATTCATATGGATATCAGGCTTCAGATTATAGAGAGGCAATCAACATGGGATTGAAGTTTTTCGGTGGTCAGCGATGTGGCGACACTCACAACTGGATGCTTCATGAGAACAATGAAGTCTCAAAAAAATATTGCCATATGAAAGATGGTCAGGGCAAGGTGAATGGCGGCGGTAATGGCAATTACGACCTGACTGGAGGTTGGCACGACTGTGGCGACCATATCAAAGTCGGCACGACTATGGGTTATGCGGCATTCTCATTGCTTGCAGCATACGATATCTGGCCAAAAGCGTTCCAGGACAACTACGATGCCGAGTACGGACCAAAGAATGGCATTCCAGATGTGTTGGATGAGGCAAAGATTGCTACTGATTATTTCATGAAGTGTTTCTTGTCGAACGGTGAGTTCTGCTATTATGTAGGAGATGGAAGCGACCACAGAGTATGGATGACTTCGTCAAAGCAGAGTGAGCAGTCTGTAGATAACGGTGGTGATCCACGTCCAGTTTGGACATCTTCATCTATAGGAGGACCTCAGGCAGCAAACTATGTGTCGGCTCTTTGCCTGATGGCTAAACATTATCCAGACGCTGATTATGCGGCTAAATGTAAGAAAGCTGCAATTGATGGATATGAGTTTGCAAAGAAGAACAAGTCGGCTCAAGCACCAATCCCAGAATTCTATGGATCTCCAAATCCAGAGTGGACAGATGAGTTGTCGCTTGCAGCTGTCATGCTTTATAATCTGACAGGCGAGGACAGCTATTTGGCAGACGCCAAGTCTTATCTTGCAGGAAAGTGGGAGTCTAATTCTCCTTTGGCATGGGATACAATGTCGGATTATGTTTACTACTATCTTGCAAAAATCGACAAGAGTCTTAACAATGGACAGGGAGGAACTTATGTAAGTTTCCTTGAAAAGAATGTATTTGGATTACATTTGGATAAGGCAAAAGGAGATAAGAATGGATTCCCTTACTACGCAAGCCGTTGGGGTACAAACAAGTTGGCACTTGGAGGAGCCACTGTTGCAGCTTTGTATGTGAAACTTGTGGAGGACGGAGTTATTACATCCTCTAAAAATATCGAAGAAGCAAAAGGATTCCGTGATAGAATTGTTGATTATGTGATGGGAAAGAACGAGTTCAACCACACATTTTTGCATGGATTCAAAGGAGATATGCATTTCCGTTTACACCATAGAAATGCTATGGGAAGAAATGACAATCCACCTTCAAATGTGAAAAACTCATGTGAATATATGTTTGCCAGCGGTGGTGTGATAGGAGGACCTTCCGGCACAGGAATATTTGAGAATGTGGTAGAAGGAGGAGCTTCATACACAGAGACAGAGGGAGGATGTGACTATAACGCACCGTTTATTGCGGCAATCGCAAGTATCGCAGAAAAGTTGGATCCGATTCCGACAGGAGTGGAAGAGGTTAGAAACACTAGTTTCAGCGTTTATCCGACTGTAATTGATGATTATGTGATTGTGGATCCTATTGAGATCGGTTACGACGGCAGAGCGGAGATCAGCATCGTCAACATCAATGGACAGACAGTCGCTGCTGAAAGTATGATTGGCTTCACTCCTATTGTGATCTATACATCTTCGTTGCCACGTGGCATCTATGTGTTGAAGGTTAATTTCGACGGTGGTCAGAAGACATTCAAGTTGATTAAAGAGTAATATTACTCATATATTTGGAGACGTGGATTTCTGCGTCTCCATTTTTATTTTTTCATTTCGCATTTATATTATTTATACTATTATGGAGAATTTCTCATTTTACAGTCCTACCAAATTCGTGTTTGGTAAAGAGACAGAGCGCAGGTGTGGAGCACTTGTAAAAGAATTTGGAGGTTCAAAAGTCCTTATCCACTATGGAGGAGGTTCTGTTGTGCGTTCTGGCTTGCTCGACCGCGTGAAAAAATCACTTACAGAGGTAGGAGTGCAGTTTTGCGAACTTGGTGGTGTCACTCCGAATCCACGTTCGGGAAAGGTGTATGAAGGCATAGAGCTATGCAAAAAAGAGAATGTTGATTTTATTCTTGCTGTCGGAGGAGGCTCGTCTATCGATTCTGCCAAAGCAATCGCTATGGGAGTATGTTACGATGGTGATTTCTGGGATTTTTACAGCGGAAAAGAACGTCCGAAGAAGGCTTTGCCTGTCGGCACAGTGTTGACTATTGCCGCAGCAGGAAGTGAAGGCTCTGGCGACTCTGTGATAACACACGAGAATGGAATGCTAAAGCGTGGGGCAAGCGGAGAATGTATCCGACCTAGGTTTTCTATCCTTAATCCACAGTTGACAACAACTTTGCCTGCATATCAGACTGCTTGTGGTGCGACTGATATCATGGCTCACGTCTTCGAAAGATATTTCACTAACACTACAGATGTCCAGACAACAGACCGTCTGTGTGAGGCAGTGCTCCTTTCTATGATTGAAGAGACACCTAAGGTGATCAAAGACCCTAATGATTATCAAGCGCGCGCCAATATCATGTGGGCAGGTATGGTGGCTCACAACAATATTGTTGGAGTGGGCAGAGAGCAGGATTGGAACAGCCATGGAATTGAGCATGAACTTTCAGCATTGTATGATTGCGCTCACGGAGCAGGTTTGGCTGTTATCATGCCAGCGTGGATGACATATGTTGTAGACCACGACGTGATGCGATTCGCGCAGATGGCATGCAGAGTGTGGAATTGCAAGATGGATTTCCAGAATCCAAAGAAGACGGCACTTGAGGGTATAGCAGCGTTCCGCAGTTTCTTGAAGTCGATAGGTATGCCTATTAATTTCTCTGAACTTGGAGCAAAAGAGAGCGATATTCCATATCTTGTGAAGACGTTTGGTCTTGGAGAGACAGGCAAGACGGGAGGATTTGTGCAGCTCACGAGCAAAGATGTGGAGAATATCTACAGATTGGCATTGTAAACAAAGTATGTTTTAATTAAAATGTTTAGGGGAGGTTCGTGCAGAGTCTCCCCAATTTTTTGTGATGAAAAAACTGCCGATGTTACTGAGAATGAAATTCTATATTAAAAAATGTTAAAGCAAACATTTGTTTGCTGAATTTGTTTATTTTTGCAAAATAAACTTACGACAGAAATAATTCGATTAGTGAAATCGGAAAAAATATTTAACTATGACAGAAGGTAAAGATAACAGTAACTTTGAAAAAGTAAGGAATAGATTGTTTAGACATTCCATTCTTAAATGTTTGATTTTGTGTTTTGCAGCTTACGCATCATGTTTATTCTCCACAGCATTTTCAGCGGTGGTTGTGTCAGAAGTTTTTGTCGACACTACGACAAAGAATCTTCAATATGTTGAGCTTACAAATATCAACAATAAAGATCAGACGGTAAACAGATTAGAGCTTTCTAATGGCAATGCTTCTGTTTACGTGAATGATACCGTCACTTTTGCACCTTATGAGATCAAAATCGTGCTATTTCCTGATTTTGTTCCATCAGACAGCATAGAAAATGACAGTACTCAACGGATTTTGTCAAAATCAAGTTTGAAGATTTACGACATGTTATTGATGAAACTTGATAGTGCAGAAACTTGTGACACGTTTTTTATCAACGACAAGGTGTTTGGATGTACGGAGAGAAATAAAGTGTTGGTGGATGAGACATTTGGCGTTGTCTCTTCCAATTTTAGGTATGCGTCACCGTCGCCTTTGAAAGAAAACATGACGGTTCGGATGAAAAAAGTGTTGGCTTATAGCTACGACAATTCAGGAAACAGAATTAAATTAGCAAGCAAAGTGATTTATGTGGAAGAGAAAAAAGAAGAGGTAGAAGAGAAAGAGAAGGAAATTCCACAAATCATTATTGATGAAGGAGAAAAGCATCCTGGCTTTAATGTTTATCCCAATCCTACCAAGGGAGATGTGATTGTAGAAATGCCAGAAGTGGGTGATTACACCATCCGACTATTCAATCTGAAATCAGCTGGACTTCTTACTAAAGAAATTGTAAACAATAATACGGTCGAGATAAACATGTCTGATTTGAGTTTTGGAATCTACTTGATTACGGTATACAAGGGAAGTGAAATTTTAGGAACAGTGAAAATCATCAAGAATTGTTAATGAGTTATGGGAAAAGCGAAGAATATAATTATGAGTTTAAGGGTTAGAATAGCAGTTTTACTGGCTTTTGTAAGTTGTCTGTTTGTGTCGGCAGATGAAATCGCACGTCCAATGACAAATTATAATGTGCGTGTCTCACAAGGAGCTGCATTAGTGGATCTTCCAATAGCGACACCTTCCGGAGCTGGAGGATTCAAACCAGATTTAAGATTTTTCTATAATTCCGACGCTGCAAACGGTCTGCTTGGAATGGGTTGGATGATTTCTCCATTGCCCAAAATAACAACAACAGGCAAGACAATTTTCTATGACAACACCATCGAACCAATAGGAAGTGCCTTTTTATTGAACGGGGAGAGAATCATAGAAGAAAAAAAAGAGCGTGACACGATTTTCTACAAGAAAGTTGTCGACGACAACACTATAATAGCAAAGTATGATGACAAATTCAGAGTGCGTTTCCCTAACGGCAATGTTCAGACATACGTAGAATCGCTACCCAGCTCCTATTGTTGGCTATTGCAGTCGGAAAAAGACAAAAATTCCAATGAGATACTTTATTCCTGGGCATGTCAAGATGGAGAAACACCTAGGATTTCAGAGATCAGTTACAATCAAAAGGGAGCCAACGACCAAAAGGTCTCAGTATCGTTTTCCTACACAAAACGAACAGATTCCTTCTCTTCTTTATATGCGAAGAGATTGGTGAAGACGAATTATCTGTTGTCGGAAATAAAAGTGACACTTGGAGGAAATCTATATCGCCAATATGCTCTTGTCTATGATATTAAAGAGAACCAAAGTGTTTTGAAGCAGGTGGTTGAGACAGGTGTGGATGGAAACACGTTGCCACCATATACGTTTCAATGGGAGACAGAACCAACCATTTATCAATTTAAAAATACGTTCAGCACATCCCTTGATTATCTTATCGACAAAAACAGCACAAACTGGACTTTTGCAGATTATGATGACGACGGAGAGAAGGAACTGGTTTCGTGGGGCGATACTTATGTAAAATTCTACGCAAAAAATAAAGACGGAAAGTATGTATACAAACATCAAATGAATGCTCCAGATGATTGGAAGATCATTCAGCCGATATTCGGATGCTTTTTCGATCCTCATAAGACGGACGTGTTGGTGAAATTCGTAAAGAAAACCATTAAAGAAGGAGCGGAAATAATAGAAAGTAAAGTTAATATTGGTGATTTGTCAACGAAAAAAGCGTTGATGGATAACCCTACTGACGATTTCTTACATATTGTCGCGGATTTAGATAATGATGGATGCGATGAGGTTATAAGATACAGGAAAAATATAGACGATCATTGTGCAGATGTCAGCATTTTGGATTGGAATGAAAATTATTTTGGATTGCTTAGTTTTCCCATAAGTGTAAAAAAGAATATCCCAAGAAATTGCAAACTTTTTGTTTCCGATTATAACGGAGATGGATTGTTAGATATAGCTGTAAGTTATGAGTATGTAGACTCATGGGTATTGCCTCAAACAGGTGATGAAGAATGGTTTAATATAAAACAGTGGTCTTATCTTGAAATTTTCACTAATACCGGAGTTAAATCAAAATCCGCATTGACTGGAGGAGGAAAGATGACGTTTGAAAGGACAAAGGTCATAAAATTCGATAATCTAATGGATTTTCATGCAGTGGCTGATTTCAATGGAGACGGACTACCAGACATTCTATATGGCATTATAGATGGAAAAATTGAAGTGGGGAAAACAAAATTTATTTATTGTTACGAAAACAAACAGGGAATTCTTTACAACAGAGGCGGACTAGAATTTGAGGACAAAAAGTTAGAGACGTCTTATAGCTTGTATTATCCCTATACAAACAGAGAGGACAACAAAAATGACGTCAAGGTCGGTGATTTCAACGGCGACGGTAAAGCAGATTTGCTTTTCCTTTGTGCTAACTATAAAATGGAAAAGGATTTAAGTCGTATATCCAGCAATGATGGAGTCTGGGGTGAATGGAAAGACGCTACAATCGCTTTCTACACGTCGACAGGAGAATCCTTCAGATTGGAATCGAAAAAGACAATTTCTGAAGAAAGGGACTGTTTCCTAAAGAGCAGCATACAAATACATGATTTAAACAATAATGGCATTTCTGAAGCCGTCCATTTCATGGGTTATGATTTACTTACATTGAAGGAGTCGGGCAGAAGCGGATATTTTACTGAGTTTAGCAAGGAAAAACTGAAACCATATCTGAGGACGATTGAACAGAGAGTCATGAACAGTATGGTCGATTATTTCGTGCTTTCTTATGAGCGTCTTTCCGAGGAAGGTATATATTCGACTCCTGTCGTATACAGTATGCCCGCATCTCTATATAAAGGAAATAAAGTTGTAGTGTCAAGGCTCTCGTTTACCGGACAACGTGTCTATTCCTACAAATATGGCTCGTTGTATTATGAAAAGACAGGAAAAGGATTTATCGGTTTCCTAAATGAGACGGTGACTGATGAAACATCAAAGATAGTCACAGAAAAGGAATGGAGTTATTCCAAACCTTCATTCATACCATTTTCCTACAGGGAAAGAGCTTTTGACGAAGATGGAAATGAATTGTCGTTAATAGATAAATCATACCGTCTGGAAAAAAGAGACGGCAAAAAGATTTATCGTGTGTCTCTGTCTTATTTGAAAGAGAAAAACTATCTCAACAATACGCTAACGACTACTTCTTACAAAGACATGAACTCGGCTTTTATGCCACAGACAATAGTGACTAAGAAAGGTATAGAGGGTGGACCGACTAAGACTGAGAAAATCGTGTACGACGATGTGGACGGAGGGTCTGGTTTGCTTAAAAAGAAAGTTTCCACATATTGGTCCGACAGGGAGGATTCCTCTTCTGTTAACCTGAAGCATGAGGCCTATTTCTCATACGATGAGAAAGACCGCTTGGTGGAGACGTTCTCAAAGCCGACAGGGATGGATGAGATGAAAGTGACCATGAAATATGACTCCTTTGGAAATGTCGTCCAATTGGATTCATCTTCCTCTGGTATTTCAAAAAAGTATTCGTTTGAATTCGACAGGAGCGGTGTCAATCTCTCTTCATTGACAAATCCGCTTGGTGTGACGGTGCAATATGAGTATTCGGATGGAAATATCATTGCTGAACGCTCCCCTTTGGGCAGAACTTCGTATGAACGAAACGGCTTTGGTGATGTCGTCGGCATTATTTATCCAAACGGATCAAGCATGAATAGAAAATATTCGTATACCAAGTTTCATGGAGATATTTGCCTTTCTCAGGTAGATTCTTCTTCTCTCGGAATGGTCAAGCAAACCGTCACCAATGAAGGAATATTGGAGAAAGAATCTGCTACTGGTTTTGGAGGAAGAGTATTCACACGTGAATATTTTTATGAAAATGGCAGACAGTCTTTTGTGCTTAACATTTATGGAGATAAAAAACCTAAGAGATTCAGCCATACTGTTTATGACAAGGCAGGACGTGTGGTGCTTCAAAAGAACTATGTCGACTCCCTAAAAACGTCCGAAAACACGGATATCTTTGGAAAATACAAATTCATCGGAACTCCTGTTGATTCCGTGAGATATATCTACGACGAGCGTTTCACAACCAAGATTTATGGAGCGGACACTATCGTCAGCGAGATCGACGACGCTGGCAGGACAATCTCTGTCACAAAGAACGGAAAAAGAGTGGATTTCGTCTACGACGCTATGGGCAACATGCTCTCAGCTACTCCGCAGGATGGTGAACCCGTGACTTTGGAATACAACTCTCTTTCTTTGCGTACGAAGATCAACGACCCGAGTGGTGGGGAAATCACATCCGAATATAACGGCTTTGGATATTTGCTACAATCCAGCCAGTGTGTGCACAAGGCTGGCGACACAATCGTCTCCAGACAGACCTACAATGAGGTTGGTCAGCTTGTGGAATCGCAGATCGGCACTCAGACGATAAAATTCGTTTACGATGAGATCGGCAGACTTATCTCAAGAGAGAATGAGCATCATGGACAGACCGTTGCATACGACAAGGTTGGAAACATCGCTTCTGTGACCGAGCAGATCGACGGATTGACTTTCGCCAAGTCAATCACCTACGACAAGAAAGGCAGACCGGAATCAACCACGTCGCCCACAGGATTGAACATCCGTCTGAACTATGACCCATACAGCAACGTCGACGCAATACAATGCGACGGAAAAGAGTTCTGGCGACTCACCGACACAGATGAGAGCGGCAAACCGACGAAAGAGACGTATGGCGGAATCGTCAGAACCACCAAGTACGACAACCGTGGACTGCCGATCCTTGACGACGTGGCGAAGCTGATGCATTACGAATATCTTTTCGACACCAACGGCGATATGCTCCAGAAGAAGGAGACCTATTCCAAACAGGAGGAGGTCTATCTTTTCGACCAGCACAACCGTCTGAACATCTGGCGGACATTCGAGAAGGACACTCTGCGTAAGGAGATCACAGCCACCTACGACGACATTTTCGGCAACATAACATCGCGTTCCGACTCCGATTTTGTATTCAACTACGGAGAGTTCGGACTGTCGCCCCATGCCCTGACATCGATAGACGCACCGATACGCGGACATGAGCGAGAGAACAGCTACACCTACACCGATTTCAAGATGCTTGAGAGTGCGACGAACGGAGTGGATTCCATCCATATCACCTACGGAGTGGATTTCCAGCGTAGGAAAATGGAGATATTCCGAAAAGATTCACTAATTTTGACACGCTATTACTTCTCGGACTATGAGGAGGAGCATTATGCCGACGGCAGGGTGAGAAAGATCGACTACATCACCGGTCCGACGGGTCTGATTGGAGTGAACATCTCCACCAACGGAGTGGATACGCTACTCTATGCCTTCACCGACAGGTTTGGAAACCTTGTGATGCTTGTGGACGGCGATAAAAACATAGTGGAGAGGCTTGCCTACGATCCGTGGGGAGCAAGACGTAATCCGGGCGACTGGACAAAGCCAGACACAGCGAGCCATCTGTTGGCACGAGGCTATTCCATGCATGAGCATATCGATTGCTTAGGACTCATCAACATGAACGCCCGCATCTATGAGCCAGCCACATGCAGTTTCCTAAGTCCCGATCCGCTCATAGCCGACGAAGGCAACTGGCTCAACTACAACCGCTATCTCTATTGCCTTGGCAATCCGGTGAAGTTTGCGGATCCGACGGGAATGGAAGTGGCAGGACCATGGAATGCACCTCTCACTGGAAAGACAGGAGTTGTACCACAAAATGGAGGAGGAAATTTCGGAGTAGTCAACACATATTGGGAATACGACCCATCCAATTCATGCAATCCAGTTTGGCTTGTCGTGGAAGGTGTGTATAATGGTGCCAACAACTCAAATGACTATTTCATAAACTATGCATTATCAGGCAACGCAGCTTATGCTTCTTCTGTCACCGCCGACCACAAAAATGCGATTGACTGGCAGATTGCTAATGCAAGTGCAAAGGCGATGGAGGGAGTGAATATCGGTAATAGTATATTCCAAGGTGCCGTTTCTTTTGCAAGTGCATTTTCAGAATCTTTTGTCTATGGTGCAGAACGCGTAGTCAAGGAGAAAGGATATTTGGTAAATGAATTTACAAAAAATGTTATTTTGAAGAATGGTGGAGAAATGCCAAAAACTGATTTCGTATATGGTAAAGGTGTAGGAAATTTCACTACTGCAGTGAAATATACGGGTTATTTTGCACTTTTTGCTCAAGTGGTAGTCTCTGGGGGCAACATATTGGATGCTTTAGATTCAAATAGCTATCAAAAAGGTAGAATTATAGGAAAATCGTTAGTTGACATAGCGGTTCCTGCTATTTGTATTGCAGTAGGAGGACCTGGAGCATGGATAATAGGTGGTGCATATTTTGTAATAGATATTGCCGGAGGCTGGAACTATGTTTGGGGTATTGAACAATAAAATATATAAGATCATGTTGAAGCTTTGTAAGTTTTATAGATATTTCATATATAGAATTTATCATAACAACAAAAATGACGTTCCTGTAATAAGAGTATTAGCCAGTTTATGCATTGTCCATATATTTCATTTTTTTAATTTAATGTTTTTGACATCTCGCATATTCTGTCAAAAAATGATTGTGCCGACTAAGATTGAATTAGTCATTTTTGCTATCTTTTTTTTGGCTCTTCATTATGTTCTTTTCTATAATAAAGAAAAATGGGAAGAATATTTCAAAGAATTTGAAAATGAGACGAATGAGGAAAGAAGAAAAGGTACTATCAAAGTAATGGGATATTATATTGGAAACATATTAATTCCAATATTGATGATGGTTGTAGTTTCGGAATTGTTTCCACAGTAAATTAAAGAGTTTCCAAGGGCGAAGCCCTTGCTCTACCTCTTCCGCGAGCCCGCAAGGGCGAGCGAAACATATGAGGAATCATCTATGAGCCAGCCACATGCAGTTTCCTAAGTCCCGATCCGCTCATCGCCGACGAAGGCAACTGGCTCAACTACAACCGCTATCTCTATTGCCTCGGCAATCCAGTAAAGTTTGCAGATCCGACGGGAATGCAGATCGTCACCCCATCAGATTTGCCTCTCACTGGTCCGACTGGAGTAGTGCCGCAAAATGGAGGAGGCTTTGGAATTGTGGACAAAGCATGGACATACGATTATGACAGCCAGAGCTATATAATGTCGTATGGCTTTTCTGATTTCGTCGTGAATGGAGCCAACAACTCAAATGACTATTTCGTAAACTATGCGACATCAGGAAACTCCATTTATGTAGCATCTGTTATGGCTGACCACAAAAATGCGATTGATTGGCAGATTGCTAATGCAAGTGCAAAGGCGAGTGAAAGTAGTTGGCGAGACATCTGGCAAGCAGGAGTGAATGGATTGCAGACATTAAGTTATGGTTTGGATACATGGGGAACGGTTTGTTTGATTGCGGCTCCTTTCACGGAAGGAGCTTCTTTGCCGTTGTCTGCAATTTTCTATACAGCTGGGACAGTATCTGGACTGATTAGTGATTTTATAAATTCGGGCATTTTGCTCTACTATGATGACAACGTATCTGGATCCATTATAACATTTGGAGTTTCTGCTGGATTTTCTTTATTAATGTATAATGCTCCAAACGCATACAAAAACGAATTAATAAATATTGCAGAAAAGAATGTAAAAAAATTCAAAACTTCTATGGAAGTATATACGCCATATATAAACAGTCAAGTACAAAGTTTCAATTATGTCATTAATGGTCTAGGAGCAGCTCTTGACAAATATTTTGACACTCTGAATTCATACATTCCAACAATTGTTAAATAAAAAAACGATGAAAGACATTATTTTTATTCTAATTGGTATTGCAGTCTTTAGTTTTATGGGCAAAGGTGCCTATAATAGTGCTAAAGAAAAGGGCATGATGCAGCCCAGATTTTATGCGATTTTAGCATGTTGCATTGGTATGATAATCATGTTAATTTTTGCATTAATCCGTATGATTTACAGATCAATATAGATAAAGATGACAAAAGATATTATTTGTTTGTTACTTGGAATTATATTTTCTATTTTAATAGGAAAGTATTCCTACAATCAAGCCCAAAAGAAGGACATGATGCAAATTCAACTATATGGTGTATTTGTTTTTTGCATTATTATGGTAATATTATGTACTTGTATGCTAATACGGTTGATTTTACAATTAATTTGTTGAAGTGAAGCAATTCGAATGTCCAAAAGAGAAAAAGTACCGATTAATGGACGGTTGCTTAAAATAAGAAAACAATTTTGTTTTCTTATGCCTTAGTGGGTTATGTGTAGCTCTTGACAAATAATTTTACACTTTGAATTCATCATTCTCTCAATTACAAAAAATAATGGAAAATGTTTTTTGTGCAATAATCGGTATTGCGATTTTCGGGTTAATGGGAAAAAGTGCTTATAATAGTGCTAAAGAAAAGGATATGATGCAATATAAATTTATCGGTATTTTTGTAGTTTGCATTATTGCTGTTTTATTTTCTATTTTTATGTTGATTCTCTCAATCAATAAATTATAGGAATTACAACCGCTATCTCTATTGCCTTGGCAATCCTGTGAAGTTTGCCGATCCGACGGGAATGGAAGTGGCAGGGCCATGGAATGCACCTCTTACAGGAAAGACAGGAGTAGTGCCGCAAAATGGAGGAGGGTTCGGAATTGTGAACATGAATTGGACATACGACGATTACAGTCAGAGTTATATCATGTCGTATGGCTTTTCTGATTTCGTCGTGAATGGCACTAACAATTCCAACGATTATTTCGTAAACTATGCATTATCAGGCAACGCAGCTTATGCTTCTTCTGTCACAGCCGACCACAAAAATGCGATTGATTGGCAGATTGCTAATGCAAGTGCAAAGGCGATGGAGGGAGTGAATGTAGGAGGCAAAGGATGGAGCACCTTTGGCAATATCAATAATGGTATGGCATTTGTGTCTTCATCGGCATTTGAATATGTGAGCAAATCGTTGAATAAGTCTCTGGAATATTTTACAGAAGGTGTATTAACGACCAAAGATATCCATTTCAAAATCCCTGATATAGAAATCAAAGGATGGAAATTTTCTCTTTTCGATGTATACACTCAGAAAATAGGGGTTGTAAGAGCGGTATCTACTACATTTAAGGTTATTGGAGGAGCGTTAGGAATGGTTGGTATGGTCATGACTTATGCAGAAATTCAGAATGGCAACAAAAATTGGTTTGGAGAAGGTGGCCTTGATTTAATCATGGGAGTTGTAGGATATCTTGGACCTTATGGAATAGCTGCATCAGCCGCTTATTTTGGAGGAAAATATATTTTAGAAGAAGCTGGATATAAATTTTGGTAATTATGATATTTCGATTTTTAGATTGGTTTATAGATTATTGGGTGATGCTCAATTATGTATTCTATAAATTTTATGAACGTTTTTGGAAAGAATCAGATCCTCAAATTCGTGGTTTGATTTACGCCCCTGGATGGGTGTTGTTTAATTTTATGGAAATTATTTTTCTTTTGGATGATTTATTTGACTGCCAAATTTTGTCAACAATAATGGAAAACAACAAGTATTTATGTATTATGCCATATTTTCCTGTTTTATTATTGAATTATTTGTTCTTGTATCGTAAAGATAGATGGAAAGATATATTTAAACAAATTGACAAAGAAAGGGATTCTGAGGAAATCAAGAAAAGGTATAGAAATACTGTGATTTATATCTGGGCAAGCATTGCCATTTTGACAATTCATGTTATAATCACCAGTTTGAGACGCCATTTTGGATTATTATGAATTAGGCTTTTGTGACTCTATGTTTAATTCTTGTTTATAGTAAAAGGGCTGATAAATCAGTTTGGGTAATGTTGTGATTGGTAAATCATAAGGATTCCCAAAGGCGAAGCCCTTGTCCTAGCCCTTCCGCGAGCCCGCAAGGGCGAGCGGAAAATATGAGGAAACATCTATGAGCCAGCCACATGCAGTTTCCTAAGTCCCGATCCGCTCATCGCAGACGAAGGCAACTGGCTCAACTACAACCGCTACCTCTATTGCCTAGGCAATCCTGTGAAGTTTGCGGATCCGACGGGAATGGAAGTGGCAGGGCCATGGAATGCACCTCTCACAGGAAAGACAGGAGTCGTACCACAAAATGGAGGAGGAAATTTCGGAGTAGTCAACACATATTGGGAATACGACCCATCCAATTCATGCAATCCAGTTTGGCTTGTCGTGGAAGGTGTGTATAATGGTGCCAACAACTCAAATGACTATTTCATAAACTATGCATTATCAGGCAACGCAGCTTATGCTTCTTCTGTCACCGCCGACCACAAAAATGCGATTGACTGGCAGATTGCTAATGCAAGTGCAAAGGCGATGGAGGGAGTGAATATCGGTAATAGTATATTCCAAGGTGCCGTTTCTTTTGCAAGTGCATTTTCAGAATCTTTTGTCTATGGTGCAGAACGTATAGTTGCTGAAAAAGGATATTTGTTAGATGATTTGAAAAAAAATGTAGTTTTGAAAGAAGGTGGAAATATGCCAAAAACAGATTTCGTATATGGCAAAGGAGTAGGCAATTTTACTAGAGGAATGGAATTGTTAGGAGGAATAGCTGTAATTGTACAAGGTTTGGTTTCTCTTTCTTCAATAACTTATGCTTTTTACACTCAACATTCAGATAGATATAAGATATTGGTGAAATCATTAGTTGATATAGCTGTTCCTGCCGCATGTCTTTATTTTGGAGGTCCTATACTTTGGATAGCTGGAGGTGCATATTTTGTAATAGACATGGCTGGAGGCTGGAACTATGTATGGGGTATTGAACAATAAAAAATATTATGATGAAACTATGTAAATTTTATAGGTATTTTATATACCGTATTTATCATTTAAACAATGACATCCCAGTTATAAGAGTATTGGGGTATTTGAGTTTTATGCATGCTTCTCATTTACTTTGTTATGTTTTTTTCCTTTCTCGAATATTATGTGTAAATCTAATTGACTTAGGAAAAATAGAAAAATATATTTACGCTATTATTTTTCTTGGACTTCATTACATTCTTTTCTATAACAAAGAAAAATGGGACGAATATTTTAAAGAATTTGAAAATGAATCAAAAGAGGAAAGAAAAAAAGGAACCATCAAGGTATGGGGATATTTTATCGGAAGCATATTGATTCCGATTTCCATAATCATCCTGGTTTCGGAATTATTTCCTCAGTAAGTTAACGCTTCCTTTGTTGGATTCCAAGGGAGAGGCCCTTGCTCCTAGCCCTTCCGCGAGCCCGCAAGGGCGAGCGGAAAAGATTGATGGCTGATGAATAGCCGACGAAGGCAACTGGCTCAACTACAACCGCTATCTCTATTGCCTTGGCTTTACATTTCTAGGAATTTCTTCAACTCCTCCATCTTCTCCTTTGCCGCTTCCCTTCCCATTTGGTAGACATGCCTCATTTTTGTCTCATCTTGTTCGATGCGTCCGATCGGCAACTCTTCTTCCGGGTAGATTAGAAATGTATTTCCTAGTCGTTCCTGCTCTGAAAGGTAATCCAATTCTCTGTTATACATATGATGGCGTGTGGCAAGGGCATTTGCGATAGCTGGCGTTTCCCGTAGTAGCCAACGGAAAAGGGACATTCCTTTCGGACTCTTTTTCTTGAATCCTTTTGGTTGGGTGAGGATGACGACGTTGCGGCCGTATCCTTGCTGTTGGAAATATTCCAAAGGTATGGAATCTGCCATTCCACCGTCTAACAATCTTTTCCCATTTATACAGACTGGTCTAGAAATGATTGGCAATGAGGCTGAGGCACGAACCCAATCCAGGGCTTCGTGGTCGATCTTAGGCAATTTGTGGTAGACCGCTTCCCCTGTGTCGACGTCTGTGCAGACCACATGAAACTCCATTGGATTGTTTTCGTAGGTGTCGAAGTCGACGGGATCCAAATCGACTGGCATGATGTGGTAGCTGAATTCAGCCCCTACCCAGTCGCCGGTCTTCAACAGAGATCGAATGCCCATATAACGTGGCTCATCCTTAAAGTCTATATTGTAACGCAGAGCTCTGCCAATCTGCTTCGACTTGTAGTTGCATCCGAAACTTGCTCCAGCTGAAACTCCTACAGCACCGTCGAATTCGATGCCATTCTCCATCATTTCGTCCATCACTCCTGCGGTAAAAAGGGCTCTCATTCCGCCACCCTCTAGCACCAAACCTTTTTTCATCGCGTTCTTATTCCCGTAACAAATATTTAAATAATATTCGGCAAGTTATAAAGAAATTTTTAGATGTGCAAATCAAGTATGTCGATGTCGTCACAATTAATAAATCTCATTTGTTTTAAGTGCCCAAAATCCTTCCAAATTTTAGAAAATAAGGGATGGCTTTGCATAAATTTTCAGACAAGTGTGTAATAAGTTTCATTTTTGGGTGATTTTTGGTTAAAAATATTGCCGTAAAACATATAATTTTATCTTTTTTTAATAATTTTGCACCGTTTTTTTAAGAATAGATAGAAAAGATGAGTCTAAAGGAAAAGATTTTTGCTCCTAAATTTTTCGACTGTCTTAAGGGTTACAACAGTGGAGTGTTCACTGCTGACCTGATGGCCGGTATCGTTGTGGGCATCGTGGCAATACCGTTGGCTATTGCATTTGGTATCGCATCCGGCGTAGGTCCGGCAGAGGGTCTTATCACTGCGATCATCGCAGGATTCTTTATTGCGGTGTTGGGAGGATCCAAGGTTCAGATTGGAGGCCCTACAGGCGCGTTTATTGTGATTGTGTATGGAATCATCCAGCAACATGGATTGGCGGGATTGATGATCGCCACGATTATGGCTGGTGTAATTCTGGTGTTGTTGGGAGTGTTCAAGCTTGGAAACATCATCAAGTTTGTTCCTTATCCTGTCACTGTGGGATTCACAGCTGGTATCGCGCTTACAATTTTCTCTACACAGATGAATGATTTCTTCGGTCTTGGTATCGAGAATGTACCAGCTGATTTCGTCCACAAATGGATTTGCTATTTCGAGAAATTCCGTGACAACATCCGTGACAACAACTGCAACTGGTGGGCATTCGGAGTGGCAGCGGTAAGTTTGCTTATCATCATCTTCTCTCCAAAGATTTCAAAGAAGGTGCCTGGTTCATTGGTCGCTATCATCATCGCTACAATTGCCGTGTATTTCATCAAGGATCATGTCGACAATACAGGAATCAAGACTATCGGTGATCTTTACGAAATGCCTGCAGGATTCCCTGCTCCAAGATTCCCAGATTTTGCTTTGGCTGAAGGTCAGACATGGCTTAGCGTAATCCAGAATTTGTTCCCAGCCGCATTCACAATCGCAATGTTGGGCGCGATCGAAAGTTTGCTTTCTGCGATTGTTGCAGACGGTGTGATTGGCGACAAACATAATTCCAACACAGAGCTTATCGGCCAGGGTGTGGCTAATATTGTTGTTCCTTTCTTCGGAGGTATTCCTGCAACAGGAGCCATCGCCCGTACAATGACAAACATTAACAATGGAGGTAAGACACCGGTTGCAGGTGTGATTCATTGCGTGATCCTCACATTGGTTTTGCTTTTCTTGGGCGACTTGGTTAAGTTGATTCCAATGCCATGTTTGGCGGCTGTCTTAGTGATGGTATCCTACAACATGAGTGGATGGAAGACATTCGTTTCATTGTCGAAGAATCCGAAGTCGGATTTCTCTGTACTTCTTACTACATTCTTCTTGACAGTTATCTTCGACCTTACAATCGCAATCGAGATTGGTTTGCTGCTTGCATTGGTTTTGTTCCTACGTCGTACAAACGAATCTTCAGTTGTAAGAGTATTTGGTAAGGAGATCGACCCAAGCGACAATACAGACCTGCAGCTTCATGAGGAGAAACTTGTGGTGCCAGACGGAGTGGGAGTTTATGAAATCGACGGACCATACTTCTTCGGTGTCGCTACTAAGTTTGATGATGTGATGAGTGCTGTAGCGGAGACACCAAAGGTGAGAATCATCCGTATGAGAAAAGTTCCATTCATCGACTCGACAGGTATGCACAACCTTTCTGAGCTATGCCAGCAATCACACAAGGCTGGTATTCAGGTGATCCTATCTGGAGTAAACAACCATGTCCATGCAACTCTTCATAAGGCAGGTGTGGACAAGATTATCGGAGAGGAATACATCTGCGCTAATATCAACATCGCGTTGGAGAAGGCTGCGGAATACGTAAAAAACAATTAAAACAGACGAGAATGTTTATCTGATCTGTCAGACTGGGGCTAACCCCTGTGTCTGCTGATTCTGACATAAATTGTTGTTTTGCTGATGAAAAAGCACCATCGTTCAGGAATGAATGACGGTGCTTTTTTTAATTCATAATTCATAATAGAGAATGACGACGAATCTTATTTCCTCTGACAAAGATGGTATTCTATGGGTTCATTAGATTTAATTTAAGGATTTAGATTTGAGGATTGTTAAGGGCGGAACACCCTAACCCCTTCCCAAATGCGAGCCGTAAGGCGAGCACATATAATTTAACGTGAGTTTGAAGAATTTAACAAATTGATTATTTGATAATTAAAATCATTTTATGTGATTTTAAAATAAAAAACGTATGACAACAACATGAAATATTTATTCCCTACGGGAAAACGTGATGTCATCGGCATATTATCCTATCTACCTATATTAATCACTACGTGATATCCTTAATGATAACATAGGAACATTCCCCTTTAGGGGATATATTTAGTAATTGATGAAAATGGATGGAAATAAACAAAAAAAGACGGAGCATTGCCCCGTCTAATTCAGCATTTCGCATTTATAATTTCTCATTCTTTTAGCGAATTCCATCCTTGAGCCTGGATGTCGATCTCTCCGCCTCCACGTGTGATCATTCGTGCACCAAGGTTTTCGGCAGTGATATGTCCGATGATTTTGATGTCAGGGCGTGGCACACCAGGAAGAGTGACTTCAGTCAATGCTTTGAATGTGTCGTGCATTGAAAGCGGAATAGTGAACAGAAGTTCATAATCCTCACCGCCGTTCATCGCTGCCATTGTCATGTTCATATTCATCTCCTCAGCCATCTGAGCTGTCAGGTAGTCGATAGGAATACGATCTTCATAGATTCGGCAACCTACGTGGCTCGCTTTGCAGATGTGAAGCAGTTCAGACGACAATCCGTCGGAAATGTCCATCATTGATGTCGGCACGACGTTGATACGCTCCAACGATTCTATGATATCCTTTCTCGCTCTTGGTTTCAACTGACGCTCTATCAAATATTCTTTGCCTGCGAAATCTGGATCGGAACCCTTGCCTGAGTTGAATACTTCTTTTTCTCTTTCAAGAAGAAGCAGACCCATATATGCGGCACCAAGATCTCCTGTCACACAAATCAAATCAGTGTCTTTTGCACCGCTACGTTTTACAATCTTGCCCTCTTCTCCTTCACCGATGCATGTGATGCTTATGGTAAGTCCGGTCAACGATGCTGTTATGTCGCCGCCGATCAGATCCACACCGTGTTCCTCGCATGCGATCTTCATTCCGGCATATAGTTCGTCAAGATCCTCCACACAAAGTTTGGAACTCACTCCAAGTCCTACGACCATCTGTTTTGGTTTGCCGTTCATTGCGTAGACGTCGGAGAAATTGACGATCGCTGATTTGTAGCCCAAATGTAGGAGAGGGCAGTAGGTGAGGTCGAAATGCACACCTTCAAGCAGCAAATCCTTCGTCACCAATGTTTTCTTGCCTGTATAGTCGAGTATGGCACAGTCGTCGCCAACAGCCAATTCCGTCGACTTGTTCACGATAGGAAACTCCTTCGTAAGTCTGTCGATCAATCCAAATTCTCCAAGTTCTTTAATCTGCATAGTTTCTTAATTAGCTTATATCACAAAGGAGACGTGAATATTCACGTCTCCTTGCAAAATTATCAATATTTTTCGGATTATCCCTTAAAAGAGCAGGCATAATCTGCCAGAGATTTGTCACGCGCTCCCATGATCACAATTGAATCATTTGCTTTGCTCTCTTTCTTTATCATCGCTGGTATCTCATTTCTATCCTGCACGTAGACGCAATTGATGCCCTGCGACATGAAATAGTCCGCCACAAACTTTGATCCGATGCTCATGTCGGTCGTTCCGCCTTCGTAGTAGACGTCGGCAAGATAGAACACATCCTGCGTTCTCATAACCTCCTTTAGAAGAATAGCCATCTGCTCGTATGTTTTGCGAAGCGGACCGAATCCATGAGGCTGGTAGACGGCATACACTTTGTCTGAAAAAGAAGCTAGTGTGCGGATTGTCTCTGCCACCTCTTCGGGAGTGTGGGCGAAATCGTCCACCAACAATGAACCATTGGCATTTTTACCGATTATGTTTCCGCGACGGTAGACGCCGCCAAACTTGCTCAATATTTTGGCACACTCTTCAACATTCACACCATATACACTTGCCATAGCCACAGCTGCGGCAATGTTCAACGCATTGTGAAGTCCGATAGAATGATATGCGAATGGCACTCCATTGATGGAGAATGTAATACCTTCGCTGGTATGTTTTAGGTCTGTGACCTTAAAATCTGCGTTGTTGTCTTTTTCTGCAAGAGCGAAAGTGACACGTTTTTTGCAATTCAAACGGCGGAGATTTTCGTCTCCTGAATTGAGGACCACGGTGTCGGCTGTGTTGTCGGCGACTGTTTGGAACAGCCCCACTGTGACATCAATTTCATGGTGGTCGTGGCCTACGTTGGTGATCACACTCATAGTAGGATTGTATCTTACTATGCTCTTATCACTCTCGTCTCCTTCAAAGACGAGCGGTCCGTTGCCTGAATTGTCGAAATTGCCAGGTTCTCCACCTCTTTTCACATTGTTGTCGGCAGCACCTGCAATCATGCATGGTTGTTTGCCAGCTCCGTGCAGAAGTTGGTAGATAAGGTGGGTGGTAGTGCTCTTTCCTGCAGTGCCTCCCACACAAATTGCACCTCCACAATGGTTGCTTGCGATTTCTGCGAGCAACTCACTGCGGTGCATAATCTTAACATTACGTCTTTTTATTTCTTTAATATCCGGATTTGTATCCTCCACGGCCGTGCTCACAACAGCGAAGTCCAAATCTGTTGGCAAATGCTCACCATCCTGCATCACACAATTGATTCCATGGCGAGAAAGTTCTTTGTAGTCCTGGTTTTTCTCTTTTTGAGCGAAAGCTCTGTCGCTTCCATAAACCTCGTCGCCCTTTCCTGCGAGGAAAAGAGCCATCGGACTCATACCTGTGCCAGCAACACCGACGAAATAGCCACGACGGCGCCGATTGCAAGCACTGTGCTGATCATCATGTCCCATATCATAAGCGTTAAAATTTAATTGATAAGTGTTTTTTTACTATTCGCAAAGTTATCCTATTGAACTTTTTGTTCAAAAGAAACAATGTTGAAGTTTCTAACATTAATAGCAACAAGTTATCAACATTTTTATTAACCGTCGGGCGGGAATGTCAAAAAAAAGCGACCGCTCGTGAAGAACGGCCGCCCTGTTAAGAACTTACTCCATCGCTCTATTTCTTTTTAGAAATAGTAGTAGCATTGCAATCTTTGCTTTCTGCTGCTAGGTAGGCAGGAATGTGTTTGCCTTCCTTGTGAACCGTTTTCGGTTTCTTCTCTGAACCTTTCATCTTTTTTACTATTTAAATGTTAAACATATAAAATAGAATCGCTCAGTTATGAAAAAAGATAGCTGGACAGTTCTTTTAGTGAATCTCGATTTGTTTTATTGAAGGTTGAGCCGCTTCGATTTCTCGCTTAGGCAATGATATTTTCAAAATACCGTTCTCCACTTTCGCATCGATTTTGTCTTTGTAGATATTGTCTGGCAAAGCCATTATCTCTTTGAATTGAGAGGAAGTGAACTCATGACGTAGATAATGCTCATCTTTGTTGCCTTTATCCTCTTTCTCAGTTTTCTTTGTCATTTCAACCACCAAGTTGTCTTCTTTGTCAATTGAAATGTTCAAGTCATCCTTGGTCAAACCTGGGACACTGAATTCCATCTCGTAAGAAGCCTTGTTTTCCTTGATGTTCATTTGAGGAGCTGCGTTGACTGCGTAGTTGTTGTTCCAGTTGAAATCAAACAAGTCATTGAATAGTGTAGGAAAGAAATCCTGCGATTTTCTTGCTAATAACATAATTTTGTCCTCCAGTTAAATTGTTAATATTTTATTTATCTGGCTGTTGTTATAAGCAGTCACAATGGAAGAATCAAATAGCGTGCCAACATGTTTTTTACTGCTTCCCGTATGGCAAAATGACTGCATTTGTGACAAAATTACTTAGAAACTGAAATTTTGGCAGAGATAACTGTGAAATCATCACCGATTAAATTATGCCAAAACAGACAAAATATTAAATCGATGTGATATCACATATTGATATACTTCACTGGGTTTTGACTTTTGCCATAGAAAGCAGTTACATCTTTCCCAATGTAAGTGGTATGTTCATCATCATCTCCTATGAACTCACACCGCCCGTCAGCGTCGCACCACGAGCTATATCACCTACCAAGTCGTATGGCACATTCGAGGTTGAAACCTCAATATAGAGATTCTGCGTGTAGTCAAAGTCCACACTCATTTTCATTCACCACGTTAGTGGTCTGCATATTCATTTTCTCCCTTATCTATTTTTTATGTTATTCAATTTCACGTTGTGCCATTTTCTTCACCTCTTCTATCTCCTTGACAAGTTGTTCTGTTGTCGGCAGATATAATTGGTACTGACTGGCAAGAATGGTTTGGTTGTCCTCCGGTAATGTCATTCGGACTACCGTATCATTTTTTGCAGTACAAAGCAAGATGCCTATAGTAGGATTCTCATCGGGCAGTTTTTCGTTTCGGTCGTAGTAATTAACATACATCTGCAACTGTCCCAAATCCTGATGTGTCAGTTCGCCAGTCTTCAGCTCTATAACCACATGGCAACGCAACAGTCGATTATACAACACTAGATCGGCAAAGAATTCGTCATCTTCGAGCAACAAACGCTTCTGCCGAGCTACAAAGGAGAATCCTTTTCCCATCTCCAACAGAAACTCTGTCAGGTGGGTGATAATAGTTGACTCCAGATCCTTCTCATAGTAACTGGCTTCACGGTGAAGTCCGAGAAACTCCAGCACCATCGGGTCTTTTATTATCTCTTGTGGGCTTTCCGGTATCCGCTCCTTGCGTGCTACTGCAAGCACACTTTCTTTGTCATTGCTCAGCAAGAGACGTTCGTAGAGCATTGAATTGATTTGACGCTCCGTTTCTCGAGCCGTCCAACAGTTGTTAACAGCCTCCAGTTCATAGTACTCGCGTTTGTCGGGGTCGTCAATTTGAATCAGCCTTCTGTATTGAGACCAGTTTAATTGCGAACGCAGTGTGTTCGCAATTGGATATGTACGATAGAATTGACGTGCCTGCTCAAGTTGGCGGACTCCAAATCCACTTCCGAATTCTGGTTCTAATCGTTTGGCTAGGTTACGAGTTAAATACTTGCCATAGTCGGCACGCTCTTTGCCCTGTTGCTCTTCCTCAAAAATGCGTTGACCTAACTGCCAGTACATCTGCACACGGCAGAAATCGACACTGCGTACCGCATTGCTGCGTGCAGACTCGATGATGCTACGCACATCGCGTAGAAGTATATCTTCATTGTTTATGACCTGCTTGTTATGGTCTTCCATATTTATAGTTGTGCTTTTAATTTCTGAATCTGTTGATGCAATTCGTATTTTCTACGAGTGTGCTTTTCTATATGGCATTTCCTTTCAAGTGATTCTTCTAAATCAGAAATCCAAGCCAGTGTCTCGACAGACTACCACCGCTTTATGCAACACTGTGAGGAATTTCCATATATTGTTTTGTCTATTTGCAGTTTGGACCATTTGCCAAAGTGTGTACATGATTGTTTGTCATGCACACATTGCATAAGTGCAAAGTTACACTAAAATAATCCAAATAGAGGGGCGTTTACACTTTTAATATGGAGAGGAAGGCTCTTTTGCCTCATTTTTGCATCAAAACGTCACCTTGCTTTCCATTTTCGTATCTTTTTGAATAAAATTTGTGTCAAAGATTACTTGTATGGCGATACATAAACAGCTTCGCTATGGAGATGCTTGAGGATGGAAAAAAGTATCATCTTTCAGGACGAAAATGAATTTGTATGATGAATAATTCTACTTTGCACTTACTGCTTCTTCTCACTTTTTGGATGAATATTCCTAAAAGAGTCTTCTTTTATAGTTAACTTTGCCACTATTATGGCAAACAATATAACATCTCTTTTGTCTTTGCAGCGTCATCGTGATTTGCTGAAGATGGAATATGAGTACGATAAGAAGAGTTTTGATGTACAGTCTTCTCATGTCTCTATTCCCAAAAAGATTTCTGCCGGAATCTGTCGTTATCCTGTGTCGTTGGGCAAGTCGTATTACAACTCGCTTAATCAGTTTGTTGTGGAGATCAACCATGCCCCATTGGAAGACGACGATCATTTTGAATATGGCAAGGCAGTCCAGTTTTTCAGCGTCTCATACAATGAAGAAATCCGTGTGGTGAAGACCAATGCTCAGGTCAGTTATGCTACACCTACAATGCTGGTGGTTGTTTTGTCGGGTAGGGATGCCCTGCCTGCTTTGGAGTCGGTCAACCGACTGGGTGTGCAACTGGGTTTTGACGAGAGCAGTTATAAGGCGATGTTTGATGCCATGGATAAGGTAATGAGTGTGAAGGATGGCAGACTCTTCGACTTACGTGAAATCCTATTGGGTAGTGTGGAACCGAAATTCCTTGATTTTTCTCCGATACGTTTCCCTTGGCTCAACAGTCCTCAGGAATCAGCAATCAATAAGATCCTACGTGCCAAAGATGTCGCTATCGTCCATGGACCTCCTGGAACAGGTAAAACGACAACCCTTGTCGAGGCTATATATGAGACGTTGCGACGTGAATGTCAGGTGTTGGTGTGCGCACAGAGTAATATGGCTGTGGATTGGATCTCAGAACAATTGCAGGATCGTGGAATAAGTGTATTGCGTATTGGCAATCCGTCCCGCGTCGACGATAAAATGCTCTCCTCCACATATGAGCGTAGGTTTGAATCACATCCTATGTACGATACTCTTTGGAGTATGCGAAAGACGGTGCGTGAGCTTTACCGCACAAATAAGGATAAGGCTCGTGCTGTAAAAGAAAAGGCGGAAGCATTGGAATATGAGATTCGTGAAAGCCTTTTTTCTGATTCACGTGTTGTGGCATGCACCTTGGTCGGAGCTGCCAACCCTATATTATATGGAAGGAATTTCCAATCTCTATTTATAGATGAGGCTGCGCAAGCTTTGGAAGCTGCTTGTTGGATTCCAATCACTAAGTCGCATCGAGTGATTTTTGCGGGCGACCACAAACAGTTGCCTCCTACTATCAAATGTTTTGAGGCAGAACGTGCTGGACTTTCCCACACTCTGATGGAAAAACTGGCTGAAACCAAGCCGATGGCGGTCTCACTTTTGAATGTGCAGTACCGTATGCATGAAAGCATTATGAGGTTCTCTTCGGATTGGTTTTACGACGGGAAACTAAAGGCGGCGGATGAAGTCAAGTGTCGAGGCGTGCTGGATTTTGAGAACCCGTTGGAATGGATCAACACTGAAGAATTCTCGTTTAAGGAGGATTATTTGTCACAGTCGGCTGGACGAGTCAACCGTATGGAGGGAGAACTTACAATTGCGTTGCTGAGTCAGTTTATAGAGAAGATCGGTCCCGATAGAGTGAAAGAAGAGCAGATTGATTTTGGAATCATCTCTCCATATAAAGAGCAGGTATATTTCCTACGTCATCTTATTAAAGAGTCGAAATTCTTAAAGCCATTCAAGAAATTCATCACGGTCAACTCGGTGGACGGATTCCAAGGACAGGAGCGTGATGTTGTGATTATCAGCCTCGTCAGATCCAATGAGACGGGAGAAATAGGTTTTTTGAAGGAGTTGCGTAGAATGAATGTGGCGATGACACGTGCCAGAATGAAACTTATGATTATTGGAAATGTAGAGACATTGTCGCATCATGCGTTTTATAGAAAATTATGGGAATGGGTGAAGAAAACGAAGGAAGAATCCCTATAAACAGTGAGCTTTTTGAACGAACATTCAATTTTTTTTGAACGAACATTCGTATATCTTAAAAAAATGTTAATTTTGCCACTTGTAGACAATTAATGAAATTAATTAAGGGGTAATATATGGCAAAATCATTTAACTCAGTACTTGCAAAGTTCCTTCTTAGTGTCGCTGGTTCGATAAACAAGAAGAAATTGGTTAAGGCTTCGATAGACTGTAAGAAGTCGCAGGCTGAAACACTTAGAGCAATTCTAGATTATGCAAAGGATTCTGTTTACGGAAAAGAGCATAATTTTGCGAAGATTTTGGAGGCTACATCTGATGACGCTTTGTTCGAGGCCTACCGTCAGAATGTGAAGCCAAATGATTATGAGGATTTCCGTCCATACGTGGAGAGACACAAGAATGGAGAGGAAAATGTCCTATTCCCAGGTAAACCAAAAATGTATGCCACTACTTCTGGTACTACAAGTGAGCCAAAGTGGATTCCTATCACTAATGAATACTATAGCAACATCTATTCAAAGATGACGAAGGTATGGCTATACTCTTTCATAGAGAACCGTCCAGAGGTATTCAATGGCAAAATCGTTTCTATCGTAGGTAAGGCTATCGAGGGTACAGCTCCAGATGGCACACTATATGGATCTGTGTCTGGTGTGACACAGAGAGACTGTCCAGGATTTGTGAAGAAGCTATACACTGCTCCTGCAGATGTCTTCACAATTGCTGACTACAAAGCTCGCTACTACTGCATTATGCGTTTCGGTATTGAGCAGGATGTCACTCTTATTGTGACTGCCAATCCGTCAACAATCGTTGAGATGCAGAACAATGTGAATGAGTTCTTTGATGATTATGCTGATGATATCGAAAAGGGAACAATCAGCTCTAAGATCAATATCTCAGACGAGCTTCGTCAGAAGATGTTGGCAGAGAAGAATATCAAACCTAATCCAAAGCGTGCTGCAGAGCTACGTGCTTTGAAGGCTAAATATGGCACAGTGCTTCCTAAGCACTACTGGCCAAACCTTCAGATCCTTAACACTTGGAAGTGTGGTAACACTCGTATGTATCTTGACAAGTTTAAGAACTCTTTCCCTGACTGCTGCTTGCACCAGGAGTTCAGCTACTTCTCATCAGAGTGTCGTGCCGGACTTGTAATGCCAGAGACAAAGGATACAAACGGAACAGTAGTGTTCCCTCACATGCACTATTTTGAGTTCGTTGAGGAGCACGATATTGATAGCGAGAACCCTAAGTTCCTTCAGCTTCACGAACTTGAGTTCGGAAAGAAATATTGTCCATACGTAACTACATGGGCAGGTCTTTACCGTTATACAATGAGCGACCTTCTAGAGGTGGATGGAAAGTTCAATTCAATCCCAACTATCCACATGGTTCAGAAGATCAACGGTATCGTCACAATGACAGGAGAGAAACTTCATGAGCGTCAGTTCATCTCTGCTGTAGAGGATGCTTCTAAGGCTACTGGCAAGAAACTTAAGTTCTATATCGGATTTGCTGATATAGAGATCTCTGCATATCATTTCTACTATGAGTTTGAGGATCAGAACACCACTCAGGCTGAGGCAGACGAGTTCAACAAGTTGGTAGACGAGAATTTGAAGAAGGTCAACATCGAGTATGACGCGAAGAGAGCCTCTTTCCGTGTGAAGGATCCTATCGCACACATCCTTGTGGAGAACTCATTCGAGAAGTTCAAGGCTCGTTGCATCGACGAGGGTGCAAGAGACGGACAGTTCAAGCTTAACATCCTTCTTCAGGATGAGAACCGTCACGCCAAGTTCAAGGATCTTGTAAAGAAATAATAAATAATTAGAATATTTAGAAAGGACGCAAGCCACACTTGCGTTCTTTCTTCATGAAAACGCAATGACTTTAGACAATATCAAAGCTGTCATTTTTGATGTCGACGGTACTCTCTATACAGGCGGTATCGCTAAACATCTTATATTGGGTGATATCTGGCGATGCATGTGGGCATTGAGGGAAAGGCAGACAAGAAAAGCGATGAAGAGTCGCGACTACATGACTGCTGAAATTTATTATAATACCTTCTTCTCAACATTATCGCAAAAGACAGGTAAGGAGGAGAGTGTGATGAGAGATTGGTATTTCTCACGTTATATGCCGTTGATGGTCAGACAGATCGGCAAGTATTGTAAGCCTCGTCCACAGATAAATGAAGTGCTGGAGTCGTTGAAGAAAAAGGGTATACGTCTTCTGGTATATTCTGATTATACAATGTCGAAAGAGAAGATCGAGTCGTTAGGCATCGACAGCTCAGTGTTTGAGAAATTTTATTGCGCTGAGGAATTTGGAGCATTGAAACCGCAAACACGTCCGTTCGCTCAAATTTGCCAGGAAAACGGATTGGAATGCTCGACGACGTTGATGGTGGGCGACAAGGTTGATTCCGACGGAGGTGCGTTAGGTGCAGGACTTCAATTCACGTGTATAGACGGAAAGAATTGCAAGAATGTCGACCGCAGCAAATACGACATTGTAACTTGGGATGATTTCGTGAACATTTGTAAGAAATAGGTTGATTAGATGGGAAAGAGACGTGATTAATTCGCGTCTCTTTTTTGATATATGCATTGATTATCAAATATTTTCTTGAAACTATGAAAAAGTTAATTTTGTTTGTTTTTTTATGTTTTTCAGTTTGCGTGGCATGTGCAAATCCCGAATTGAAAGAGGAGTTGCCTCCTGTTGTCAAGGCAGAGTCTAAACTAGGTGCTTTGACTCTTGATAAGTATGGCAATTCCGTAGAACAAATTAATGAGAGAACAGAACTTCTCAATTTGATAAGGAATGATACCGTAGATGTGGTAGAGGTGTCATGGGTTATGAAATCCAATGGCTCAACCAAACCAATGAAGCTTGTCTATGATAAGAGAGCAAGAACATTGAAGAAGATATGTACTAAAACCAATGAGGTTAGGGAATTCAAGAACGTAGGACGTTTGGGACTTTGTGATTTCTTTCATTCGGGACGAAGATCTTTTGAGAAAGACGGACTGGAGGCATATTGCCAGAAGTATTTTTCTTTTGAGAGCGCTCCGTTAGCCCCAAAGCCTGAACAAGATTTGTCAACAGGTAATGTGAAGATAGTTTGTGACTATGTGAATGGCATCGCAAATGACACTTCAAACGTGAAATACTTGGAATGGTCTGCTGTTACTGCAGTAGCCAGTGAGTGGTATGTCCGTGCAAAGTTCACGTATATCAATGCTTCGGGTGTTGAAACGACTCGTAATCTTGGTTTTTTCATCCGTGACGGCAAAGTGTTTCGAACAATTGGAATAAAGTGATGGTGTTGTGGAAAGTGACATGAAAAATCAAGTTCTGGATCAGTCGAAGACAAAGAATCCGTAAGTAAAGCATTGGATTCTGTAGATTTTTTAGCAGAACTAATCACTAATAAAAATAAGTTGCTAATAGATATTAAGAAAATTTTAAGTTTATGCAGATAATTTAGGTATAATGCGACTGTAATAAATCTTTAATTTTGAATGTGATTTATTTTGTCATGGTTTTTGATGTATAGTTCAAGTGTAGATGTATATAATTTGTTGAAATCTTATGTGGATGAGTTTCTTCATATGCATCAATATATAAATTTAAAAAATCAACCTTCCCAAAATAATTTCATTTAATGAAACGAATTGGTCTTGTAATTGCCATTGTGGTTCAGTTTTTCTTTTTGTTGGGTGAATCATATTCTTCTGGAAATGATTTGTATAAAACTCAAATAAAAAATAGTGTTATAATGCCGTCAGGTTTTTATCATTTTTCTAAATCATCAGAAGGATTGATAGATAGTTTGAAATTTAGAACTGATAGAACTAATGATAGTTATAAGGTTATTAAAGTGTGGTTCGAATAAATTTATAGAAAGATGAAACTTAAATTTTTGATTATTTATTTGTCGTTATTCTTAATTGACATAGAATTGACTATGGCGACTGATTTGAATTGTGTTCAAGGAATTTGGAAAATAAAATATGATGAAAATACTTGTGAATCAGAATATAGAGTGTATAAAGACCATACTCTTTTGACAATTTATGTTTATCCATCAGGAAAGAAATTATCATTTGATTATTCTACTTTTGGATTTTTCCTATTTCAAGAAAAAGATAAACCTACATTTGTCGAAACAAAGTCATTCTTGGAATCTAATACTGGTTATATGTATGTAGACTATAAATATTCTGTAAAACAAGATTCATTGATTTTTTATGAAAAACTGGATGGCGATTTTTGGGGTAAGGTAGATTGTTTTGACTGTGGAACAGACTATTTGAATATTTCGTGCAGAATGTTTATGCAAAGGGCAAGTCTTCCCTCTTATATTGTTGATTATATGATCGCTTATAGAAAAGATGATTTGAAATATTTTGGTGTTGAATATGAAGACCATGATGTTTGTTCTTTGTTACCAGATAAGTCTGTTTATGATTTGAATTTTAATCCAAATTTGGAGTTTGATGCAAGTGATATTTTGTTCTCGATTATTGGAAAAAATAGAAAATTCTATAAAATCAAGTATGAATCTTTGGATGGAAAAATATTTGTTGGCTATGCTAAGAAGGAGGATGTAAAATTAAAATAGAATCCCTTCCGTCAATTTCTAACCGATTGTCTTAATGTATTACATCAGACTTTGTTGGTTTGATGACAACCAGAAGTTATGCTTTCCAGAAGGGAATGGTTGATGATGTCTTGTCCCCGAGGTGGACACATTGAAGACTTCAACCTTATCCGATTGTTGCATGACTTGTTGTGCGACTGTCGGGAGAAAGACAGAAAGGGTTGATGGTAGTGGCAATTCCTTTTGGTTGACTGGATACATAAAAACCGACAGTGTTTTGCTCTGCAAAATACAATCGGTTTGTAGATAACCTGAGGTTATGTGTTCCCTTCGGGAACGGTTGATGGTTGATAGAGTAAGGTAATGTCAATTCGGATCCATAAGCTGGGATGGATGATATGTAGTCAGCCGACGCAGAAAAAGCATAGCCTGTATTTTGAAGTGCGTGGAAAAGCACTAATTTTACAGCCTCAAAAGTTTGGAAATGAACAAAGTGAGGACGACATACAAAAGATCATTGACCAAAGATGAATATAGGGTGAAGACGGTAATATCTTCGTCTAAATGTAGTCTGTGTGAAAATCCTCTCGTCGCCCATGAGATAGGACATGGAGTGTACAACCTTCAGCATACCTTCGATTACGTCGGATTGGCGGAAAAGAAGGCACAGACCGACAACATAATGGACTACATAAGGAAGAACGGCAATTTTACTTAGAAGAAATAAACAAGTTAAATTTTTAGAAATCACATTGTAGGTTGTAGAATGATGAAAACATATGTAAAATATTCTATTATTGCATTAGCTGGTATGTCTGCTGGTATTCTCTTGGGTATGTATACTTCTTCAAAAGAAAGAGAAAAAGAAAATGTAATTATAGTGAAAAAAACAAGATCAAGTAGAGGGGAACAGGCACCCGTTGATTGTTTTCGCTCATTAATCTCTTTTATCTATTACCTTGCAAGAGAACATAAAACAACTCTTTCTGATTTCCAGAACTTTTTTACTAGTCATGGCAGGTTGCAACTTGACAAATGTGAAAAATCTGATTGTAAGTTGTTTTATCCGGAAATAGAACATATAGAATTTGATGTTATATATAAAATCAAAAGTAAGGATTCATACTATCCATATTTTTTTGTTTTTAAGGATGGATTGTTTATTAAATTTCTTAATCCATCATTTTCTGATAAGATATTTAGAGTGTATGAAGAATAAGATTCTTTATGTATGCGAATACGATATAGATTGTAAAATTAAAAACAGAATGAATGATGAATTTGAGTTTTTTTAAGTATATTATTGTCTTTGCAGTTTCCATGACATTGGGCTTTTTTTTATACGATTTTTTTGACGAAAAACCTTCTGACATAGAATTGATAGCAGAAGATGAGGTTATGGAGAGAGAACCAGAAAATTGTTTCAATTATTTAGTTTCTTTTATCGTTTATTTAGTGAAGGAACATAAAGCAACTCTTTCTGATTTCCAAACTTTTTTTGTCAGTCATGGCACATCACATTTTGAAAAACTGGAAAAATCTGATTGCGCGTGGATTTATCCTGAATTAAAAACTATAGATTGTGATGACGTATATAAAATCAAAGACGGAGTTTATGGTTATCCATATTTTTTTGTATTCAAGAAAGGCATTTTTATTAAATTTTTAAATCCATCATTCGACGATAATCGATTTATTGATTATGATTATTATTTAAGTATAGATTCTTTAATTCCACCACCAGATGTATTGTATCATGAGTTGATTCCTCATTGATTTTTTGATTCTGATGAGAAAACCGTAATAAATCAAGCATCGGAGGTTTTGTCCCCGAGGTGGACACATTGAATAATTCAACCTTATCCGGTTGTTGCATGACTTGTTGCGCGACTGTTGGGAGAAAGACAGAAAGGGTTGATGGTGGTGGCAAACCCTTGTGGTTGCCCAGATTCGTAAAAACCGACAGTGTTTTGCTCTGCAAAATACAATCGGTTTGTAAGTAACCTGAGGTTATGTGTTCCCTTCGGGAACGGTTGATGGTTGACGGTTGTTGTTGCCTGATTCATTGTCGTCGTCCATAAATTTATAGTTCGCCAATAATAAAAACCGTTTTCTTTTTGCGTTTAATGCAAAAAAATGTATATTTGCATTTGGAATGAGGAGGGGAGCGAATTGTTCTCCTTCGTTTTTTTAATATAATGATAGATAAACAAGAACTTACACAAGCGATCAACGAATATATTGACGGAACAAGCCTTTTCCTTGTAGAGGTGAAGGTGAGCCCTGCCAATGAAATTGTCGTTACAATTGACAGCGAAGACTCTATTGATATCGACACTTGCGTCTCGCTTTCTCGTCATATAGAATCCAAGTTCGACCGTGAGCAGGAAGACTACGAGTTGGAGGTAGGCTCGGCAGGTTTGAGCTCGCCGTTTGTTGTGCTTCGCCAATATCAGAAATATGTTGGAAAGGAAGTGGAAGTGCTTACAAAGGCAGGACAGAAACTTGTAGGTGTGTTGAAGAGTGCTACTGAGGAAGAGTTTACAGTGGTTGTCACTGTGAAAGAGAAGCCAGAGGGAGCGAAGAGAAAGGTAGATGTTGAAAAAGAGTACTCGTTCAAGTATGATGAGGTAAAATACACGAAATATTCAATTAGATTCAAATAATATTATTATGGCTAAGCAAGAAACACTCAGCTTAATAGATTCATTTTCGGAGTTTAAGGAACTTAAGAACATCGATAGAGGCACAATGATCAGTGTCTTGGAAGAGTCTTTTAGAAGTGTCATCACTAAGATGTATGGTACTGATGAGAACTATGCCGTTATCATCAATCCAGACAAAGGTGATTTCGAGATATATCACAATAGAGTCGTAGTTGAAGACGGTACTGTTGACGACGAAAACTCACAGGTTGCGTTGGCAGATGTAAAGAAAATTGATTCGTCATACGAGGTTGGCGAGAACTTCTCTGAAAAGGTAGATTTCGCATCATTCGGACGTCGTGCAGTGTTGAACCTTCGCCAGACACTTGCGTCGAAGATCCTTGAGCTTCAGAAAGATACATTGTTCAACAAATATAAGGAAAAGGTCGGTAAGATTGTAGTAGGTGAGATTTACCAGACTTGGAAGAAGGAGGTTCTTCTTCTTGATGAGGAGGGTAACGAGATGATTTTGCCTAAGGCAGAGCAGATCCCATCTGACAACTACCGCAAGCAGGATACATTGAGAGCTATCGTGGCAAAGGTTGATAATGAGAACAATAATCCAAAGATTATCCTTTCTCGTACATCACCAATGTTCCTTCAGCGTTTGTTTGAGCAGGAAGTTCCTGAAATCGCTGATGGCTTGATCACAATCAAGGGAATCGCACGTATCCCTGGAGAAAGAGCTAAAGTCGCTGTTGAGAGCTACGACGAGAGAATCGATCCAGTTGGAGCATGTGTAGGTATGAAGGGTGCTCGTATCCATGGAATCGTAAGAGAATTGCGTAATGAAAATATTGATGTAATCAACTATACATCAAATGTTTCTCTATATATCCAGAGAGCTTTGAATCCAGCAAGAATCTCATCTATCAGAATTATTGAGGAGGAGAAGAAGGCTGAGGTTTATTTGGATCCTCAGGAGGTATCTTTGGCTATCGGTAAGGGAGGTATGAACATCAAACTTGCCACTCAGCTTACAGGATATCAGATTGAAGTGTTCAGAAACTCAGACAGTTATGATGACGGAGATATCTATCTTGATGAGTTTGCTGATGAGATTGATATGTGGGTTATCGATGAGTTCAAGAAGAACGGATTTGATACAGCATTAAGCGTATTGAACGTTTCAAGAGATGAACTTCTTCGCCGTACTGATCTCGAGGAAGAGACTATCGATGATGTGTTGGCAATCTTGAAATCTGAGTTTGAGGATTTCGATGAGGCTGGCGCTGACAACAATGATGAAAGTAATTCCTAACCCTGTGTTGGGAATGAGTTTCTCTGAAATATAAGATGCTTTTGGGTGCGTTCGGATTTTGCACCCAAAGGTATTTTGTTTCGGGAAAAGAAAAAACATTATGGACAAGGTGCAATTTGTGGTTGCTGTTTTTTAATTTTGTGGGAAGAGAAAAAACAGCATACTATGATGAGTTTAAGTGTGTTGTTTTTTTAAGTGTGGTAATTAAAATTATATGTCGAGATTAGGTCAATTAGCTAAAGAATTAAATGTAGGTATCGCTACTGCTACCGAACTATTAAAAAAGAAAGGATTTGCAATCGAGGATGCAAACCCCAACTACAAATTGTCTGAAAAAGAAGAAAATATCCTTCGTCAGGAATATGACAAGGACAAGTCGTTCAAGTCTGATGCGAAAGCAGAGTTTGACGACATGAAAGATAGAAAAAAGAACAAGAAGGAGAAAGTCGTTGAGATTCCAGGATTTGGAAAGAAAGACGAGGTTGATATCAAGGTAGAGGTGCAGACTCCAAAACTTAAGGTTGTAGGCAAAATCTCTGACGCTCCAAAACCACAAACTCCAAAACCAGAAACCACAGCTCCGTCTGCTGCTCCAGTAGATGAGGCTAAACAGGATAATATGTCAAAATCACAAAACGAAACTGATGATGATGTATTCAGATTGAATCCTACCACTCAGGTCACTGGACCAACAGTGTTGGGTAAAATCGATTTGTCTTCCATCAACTCTCAAACCAGACCTAAGAAGAAAACTAAGGAGGAGAGAAAGAAAGATCATCAAAAACAAATCCAGCTTCAAAAGGCTGAGCAGGGCCAGGGTGGTCAGAAGAAGCAGAGAAATCGTATCCAGGGCAAGGAAAAGATTGATATTTCTGAATACAAAGAAGGTAAACAAGGTGGCAAGAACGATCGTCACAAAGGTGACAGAGACAGAAATGAGAATCGTGAAGCCAACGGTGGAAACAATAAGAAGTTCAATAAGCAGAAGAATCAGAAACAGGAGATTTCTGAGGAAGATGTACAGAAGCAGATCAAGGATACTCTTGCTCGCTTGACTTCTAATAAAAACCAGAATAAGAGTGGTGCTAAGCACCGTCATGATAAACGTGAGTCTATCCGTCAGCGTGCTGAAGAGCGTGAGGCTCAGGAGCGTGAGGCACAGGGCAAACTAAAGATCACTGAGTTTGTGACTGTCAGCGACTTGGCTAAGATGATGGATGTGACAATCACTGAGGTTATCACTACTTGTATGAACTTCGGTTTGATGGTGTCTATCAACCAGCGTCTTGATGCTGATACTATCAATATCGTGGCAAGTGAGTTCGGTTTTGAAACTGAATATGTGTCTGCTGAGGTAAGTGAGGCTATCCAGGAGGAAGAGGATAAGGAAGAGGATTTGATCAACCGTCCTCCAATCGTTACTGTGATGGGTCACGTTGACCACGGTAAGACTTCATTGCTTGACTATATCCGCCAGACTAACGTGATCGCCGGTGAGGCCGGAGGTATCACTCAGCATATCGGTGCTTACAATGTCACATTGAAGAACGGTCAGCATATCACATTCTTGGATACTCCAGGTCATGAGGCATTTACTGCCATGCGTGCCCGTGGTGCCAAGGTGACAGATATCGCGATCATCATCGTCGCTGCTGATGATGATGTGATGCCGCAGACAAAAGAGGCTATCAACCATGCAAGTATCGCTGGTGTGCCTATCGTGTTTGCAATCAATAAGATAGATAAACCTACTGCTAACCCAGACAAAATCAAGGAGTCGTTGGCACAGATGAACTACTTGGTAGAAGAGTGGGGTGGTAAGTATCAGTCACAGGATATCGCTGCTAAAAAGGGTATCGGTGTAGACGAGTTGATGGATAAGGTGCTTCTTGAGGCAGAAATGCTTGATTTGAAGGCTAATCCTAATCGTAAGGCAAGTGGTTCTGTAATTGAGAGCCAGTTGGATAAGGGACGTGGTTATGTGGCTACAGTGCTTGTAAGCAACGGTACTTTGAAGATCGGAGACGTTGTTATCGCAGGAACTCACTATGGTAAGGTTAAGGCTATGTTCAATGAGCGTAACCAGCGTATCACAGAGGCAGGTCCTTCTGAGCCAGCTTTGATCCTTGGTCTTGACGGTGCTCCTCAGGCAGGTGATAATTTTAACGTACTTGGTTCAGAGCAGGAGGCTCGTGAAATAGCAAACAAGCGTGAACAGCTTCAGCGTGAGCAAGGTTTGCGTGCTGGTAACGGAATCATTACTCTTGATGAGATTGCACGTCGTCGTGCTCTTGGAAACTTCCAGGAGATGAATATCATCGTCAAGGGAGACGTGGATGGATCTGTGGAGGCATTGTCAGACTCTTTGCAGAACTGTTCTACAGAGCAATTCCAGATCAATGTTATCCACAAAGCTGTGGGTCAGATCTCAGAAACAGATGTTATGTTGGCATCCGCTTCAAATGCGATCATCATCGGATTCCAGGTTCGTCCATCGCAGTCTGCACGTAAACTTGCAGAGAAAGAGGGTGTTGATATCCGTCTACACTCTATCATCTACGATGCAATTGAGCAGTTGAAGGATGCGATGGCCGGTATGTTGGCTCCAGAGTTGAAGGAACAGGTTACTGGTACTGCTGAAGTCCTTGAGATCTTCAAGATTGGTAAGGTCGGTGTTATCGCTGGTTCAATTGTCCGCGATGGTAAGATCAAACGTTCAAATAAGGTTCGTTTGATTCGCGACGGAATTGTCGTATTCACTGGAGATTTGCAGTCGTTGAAGCGTTATAAGGATGACGTTAAGGAAGTTGCAAACGGATTCGATTGTGGTATCGCTCTTGCTGGATACAACGAGATTCAGGTAGGTGATATTATCGAAGGCTTCGAGACAATCGAGGTCGCTCGTAAACTGTAATTTTGACAATTGAAGATCATAATATAAAATTAAGAATCGGGCATACGTCTGATTCTTAATTTTGTTTAGAGATACATTGTTACCTTTGGAGAACTTGTAATTACGGCTGTATATTTAGAAATGACACACACGTCCGTGTATCTCTACGTTTTGATCGTTAATATTAATCATTAAATATTAATCAAATTGAATTGGCTTGATTTTTTGATCCTTTTGCTTGTGGTTGCAGGTATGGTAAGAGGTTTTTCAAAAGGACTTATATTTGAGCTTTCGGGATTGATAGGACTTATCATTGCCGTATATGTGTCAAGATACCATAGCTCTCCATTTGCGGAGTTTATACATAGTTTTTTCAATGTAGGGAAGGATTATTGTCCAGCTTTGGGTATGATTATGGCATTCATCGTCTCGTTGATATTGGTTAAGGTGTTGGCAATGTGTGCTCAGAGACTGATTAAGGCGATAAGCCTTGGCTGGCTTAACAGTTTGCTGGGAGCATTGATATCTGCAGTCAAATATACGTTGGTGATCAGTGTCGTGTTTAATGTGCTTGGCCCAATCAACGAAAAACTTAAGATAATGGATGGCAAACATTCGGAAGGGTCTATTTTATGTGGGCCAGTCACAAAGTTTGCTCCTGCTGTCCTTCCTAAGCTAAATATCAGCGAATTGTTCAATATCCCTAAAAATATTGAAGATTCGATGGATAAAGACCAAACAGAAGAGAAATCCTGCAAGTAGACTCTTGCATATATGTGATTTTTCTCTTTTTGTTTTTGTCTATGCTTGAATTCTGCATGCCTTGATCTTATCTTTGTGGTGAAAACAGAAATAATGAATTAACACTGTCGTATTATGGTAGCGGAATCTAAGCCATTTTTGAATTTGGTAGCTGATGATTTGAGGCGTTTGGCGGATGTGGAAGATGCGTTGTTGGTCTTCCCCAACCGTCGTTCTATTTTATTCTTTAACGAATGTTGGGCTGAGGAGTACGACAAACCTGTTTTTGCTCTTGAATCCACTACTATACAGGATCTGTTCCGCTCTTTTTCTCCTTATACAGTTCCAGACGAAATAGCCCTTTTAATCGAACTTTTCCACACCATAAAAGAAATACATCCTGAGATTTTAGGCACTGAACCCTCTTTTGACAAATTCTATTTCTGGGGTCAGACATTGCTCTCTGATTTTGACGATATAGATAAGAATTGCGTGAATGCTCAGGCTTTGTTTTCAAATGTGGCGGACTTCCAGAACATAAAGGATTTTTCATATCTTTCCGATTCGCAGATTAAGACTCTGGAACATTTCTTTCAAACGTTCTCAGTGGAGGTGCAAAATGAGAAAGTTCAGCTTTTCGCAAGGCTCTGGGAAAACTTGTATTCTATCTATCTTGCGTTTAAAGCCCGTTTGCAGGCAAAGGGAATTGCGTATGAAGGAATGCTGATGCTTGATGTTGTAGAAGGCCTTAAAAGTGGAGAAATCGATGATTCTAAGTATAAAAAACTCGTATTCATCGGGTTTAACGTGTTGAGCAGAACTGAATACGCATTCTTTAAGAGATATAGGGATTCCCAACGTGCTGAATTTTATTGGGACTATGATATATATTATTCCGCACAGGACTCTCTTCAGGAAGCAGGTCTGTTTATGCGACAGAATATTATAGATTTCCCGTCGTCGCTAAAAGAAAAATCATTCTTTGACAATTATTCGAAGAAAAAGAAGATTACGTTCGTCAGTACTTCGTCGGATAGTGCTCAGGCTGCTTATGTTTCTAAATTTTTGAAGGATACTTCTGAGATAGTAAAAGATGAAAACAGCGGTGAAAAGGAGACTGTTGATAGAAGGACGGCTATTGTCCTTTGTGATGAGACTCTTCTCCTTCCTGTTCTGCATTCTATTCCGAATGATAAGGGTATTGCTTTGAATGTGACGATGGGATTCCCAGTGCCGCAAACTCCAATATACAGTTTGCTGCTTGCCCTTGTCAATTACAATATGTATCTCGACGAACGTAAACCGAAGACGGTGGCTTTGTCGTTGGTAGAATCTATAACCAATCATGCCTATATAAAAGTCGTCTTTCCTGAGGTGACACAGACGATAGCTCGGATGAAGGCGGAGAAAAATATCTTCCCTTGTATATCAGAGTTTGAATCTGGAAGTGAGGATCTATCATTGCTCCTAAAACCTTCGGTGAATTCGTCTGATTTTGTAGACAGATTGAAGAAAATAGTTGTGAGAGTATCGTCTCATAATCCACTTTCCTCTTTATATTCCGACTTGTATAACGAGTCTTTATTCCGTGCCTACAATATACTTGTGAGATTTGCTGATGAGGTATGTTCAGAGGATTTGTCTATGAGCGTTGGCTTGACGGCACATCTTTTGATGAAGGTGCTTTCGCAATCAAAGGTTCCTTTCCATGGTGAACCGATCGAAGGACTTCAGGTGATGGGCTTTTTGGAGACGCGTGGACTGGACTTCTCCCATGTTTGTCTGCTATCTGCGTCTAATAAACAATTGCCTCCGTCTGCGGAAATTTCATCTTTTATTCCTCTTTCAATCCGTACTGGATTCAATATGACATCTGTGGAGCAGAAGAATGCTCTGTTTGCATACTATTTCTACCGTTTGGTGCAACGTGCGGATGATGTCACCCTCGTCTACAATTCTACTTGCGACAGCCAAAATACAGATGGCCAGATGAGCAGGTATATGCTTCAGATGTTGGTGGAGAACAAGAATTTTGAGATTAAAAAATACGACATCCAAAATCTTGTACCGTCGATCACGACAGAATCTTTGACTGTGGAAAAGAACGATGAAATCGTCAAAAAAATGGTGGATAGGTTCTCTTCTGATTCAGAGAAACCGTTATCTCCGTCGGCTATCAACACCTATTTCGAATGCCCATTGAAGTTCTATTTCAAATATGTTTTGGGATTGAAAGAATCCAATGCTGATGAAGACGGAATTTCTTCCACTGATTTGGGAACGATCTTCCATGCTGTCATGGAGGAGATTTATGCAGGTCTGGTACGTAAAAAAGGAGACGCAATGATCTCTCCACAAGATCTGAATTCTTTAAAGGATGAGGAAATCTATACGTTGATCGACTATTTCATCAATATCCATTATTATAAGATAGATCAGTTTAAGACTGCTCCTAAATCTGTATCTCAATTCCATGGCCATTTACTTTTGGCACGAAACCTTCTTTTGGAGTTTGTTCGCAAGCAGCTTGCTGTGGATTCACGATTGAAGGATCTTGTTTATCTGTCATCAGAGGAAAAAGTAGTCGTGCCGATTGATATAGATGTGAATGGAAAAACACAACAGATTTTTGTCGGTGGAATCGTCGATCGTCAGGATTCAGTAGACGGTGGAAAGAGAAGAATAGTGGATTATAAGACAGGTGGTGATGTGCCATCTTCGATTAAATCCATCGATGAATTGTTCGCTTATGAAAACAGGAAAAAGGTCCATTATCAATTGCAGATTTTGATATACTCGTCGCTTATCCACAAAGACAAGAAAGTCGACGTCACTCCCGTCTTGAATTTTGTGAATCAGAAAAGTGAGTTTGTGGAATGCGTCTTAAAAATGTCGAAAGAGGTTGTCGGGGATAAAGGTAAACCAAAAAAAGTGGATGAACCTATCGTTGTGAATGATGAATTCTGCGATGAATTCGATAAAAAAATGAAAAATGCATTGTCTGATATCTTCAATGTCGACATCAATTTCACGCAAACCGAGGAGCCTGATAAATTCTGCGATTTCTGTGCATTTTTGCAGATTTGTAGAAAGAGGAAGGAGTAGGGACCGTCGTATTACGGCGTCTCTGTAGGGGGATATTGCTAAAATTATGTAAGAAATAAATAAGATGTGATTATGGAAAATCTCAAAGAGATATTGGTGATTTTTTAGTTCCAATGGGGATAATCGTTCTTTTGATGATAATAATTGTCCTTTTGACTAAATTGATTAAACGATGGATCTTTCCCAAAATCGTTGAAGAGGCAGAAGAACCGACTGTCCATAATGATGAAGATATCTATATGGAGTCTTCATTGCTTGACTTAAACGGTGCTGATAATTATGAAAGAAAGGTGAAAAAAATCACCAGATATTATACAGATATAGACGGTGAAAATGTCATAAAAGCGGGAATATGCTACGTCATCAATTACAATAAAAATCGTAAAACAGAAGACTTGTTGGAATTTGATCGTAAAGGTAAAGAAATAAAACATCTCATTTATGAATATGATAAAAAAGGAAACCTTATCTTTGTATTTAATGCGGTTTGTTAAGAAGACCTTAGAATATAAAATTTAACAGCTTTATGGAAATAAAGAATGAAACTCGTTTGACGTATGAGATTTTGACAGACGTGACGTTGTCAACGAAAAAGTTTATCATCGTATCAAGGATTATTGATTTTTTTACGGTGCTCTTTTTTATTGCTCTTGGGAATAGTGGTTTTCTCGATTGGTGGGTGGTTTTGTTGTTAGGTGTGGTAGTTTTAGGTTACTTTCGTGTTATATCTCCGAAGAAATTAAAGAAAGTATTCAAAGCGTATATTGGCGAAGGGGAAGCCCGTTACTCTTTTCTTTTTAAGGACGATGAATTGGAAAATCACGAAAGCAATGAAGTAACGCCTGAAGCACATGCCAACTATCCCTACACTAGTTTTACAGGATTGGAATTCGTGAAGAATTATGTAATACTCTATATTTCCAAGTATCAGCTACTGATGATTGATTTGAATGGATTCGACTCCGAAGAAGATAAGGAAACAGTACTTGCTATGTTGAAGACTAAAGTGAAGAAAGATTAGCGTATAAATAAAGAAGTAGAGACGTCGTATTACGGCATATCTGTAGGGAAATACCCTTCGTTTTACATTCTTATCGTCTAAATTATGTCCGAAAAATATGATTATGGGAAATATAATTATGGGGATTGTCAAGGATTTATTGAAGTTTTTAATCCCAACAATATGGAAACGTTGGGAATTTTACAAAAACGAAGAAGCACATGAAAAAATGTCTTTTAATGATGAATATGCCCATCTGAAATTTTCATTACTTAACTTAAACGATGCAAAAAAATATGAAGGGAAAGTGAAAAAAATCACTAGATATTATACAGATATAAAAGAAGAAACTGTCACAAAAGCGGGAATATGCTACGTCATCAATTATAATAAAAATCGTAAAACAGAAGACTTGTTGGAATTTGATCGTAAAGGTAAAGAAATAAAACATCTCATTTATGAATATGATAAAAATGGGAATCTTATTTTTGTAAAGGATCTTAATAAAAAAGGAGAAAAGGGAGTTGTAGACTGCTATATCTATAATGATAAGGGACAGCATGTAGAGACAAAATATTTTGATGATGGTCAAATCGATTATGATACTTGCTATAAATACGATGAAAACGGTAATTGTATTGAAGTTAACACCGATGATTATAGATTAGATGGAATAGTTGTCAAGACTCGTAATGTGAGTGTGTTTGATGATAGAGAGATAGAGAGAATTAAATACGAAGGATTGACAGGGGAAACGGAAAAAGAAGTTTACTTTTACAATAAAAACGGAGATCTGAAAGAGATTCAGAATATTGACATTGAGACGGGAGAGATTATATCTCGTGATTTATATTGCTATGATACAGATGGCAAACTATCAGAAATTTTGACTTATGAAGGATCTGATGTTGTGGGAAAATGGACTTATTCTTATAACCAACAAGGAAAAGAAACAGAATGCCGTATATATGATGGATTGGGGAATCTGACACATAAACATGTCTCTATATATGATGAAAGAGGTAGCTTCTGTGGCACAAAAAAATATAAAAACGGAATTTTGATCTTCAGCTATTTGGATGAGATAGAATATTATGATTAAAAATCACATCTGTTATTCTTTAGGTATTAATCCTTTTTTTATTTTTGTAAACAAACAGGAAAAAGTATGTTCTGTTTTTTTGACTGTATTTAATGTGGTTTGTTAAGAAGACCTTAGAATATAAAATTTAACAGCTTTATGGAGATAAAGAATGAAACTCGCCTGACTTATGAGATTTTGACAGATGTGATGATATCAAAGAAAAAGTTCATTATCACTTCATGGTCTATCTCTTTTTTTTGCGTGTTCATAATTGAAATGACTATTTGGCCTAGCGGAGCTTTCCCGTGGTGGGTTAATTTATTGTTGGGTGGAATATTCTTAGCTTTCTATCGGTTGCTATCAAAGATTACTACTCCGAAGAGATTGAAGAAAACATACAAAAAAATTATTGGAGAAGGGGAATCACGTCACTCTTTTCTTTTTAAGGATGAAGAAGTGGAATGCCATGTGTGCAATGAAGTGACGCCTGAAGCTCATGCCATCTATCCCTATAGTAGTTTAACTGGATGGGAATTCGTAAAGAATTATCTAGTGCTCTATGTCTCCAAGTATCAGCAAATAACGATTGATTTGAATGGATTCGACTCCGAAGAGGATAAGAATGCGGTCATCGCTCTGTTGAAGGCTAAAGTGAAGAAAGATTAGCGTATAAATAAAGAAGTAGAGACGTCGTATTACGGCGTCTCATGTATGTCCTTATTGAATTGCTAAAAAAGTTGGAATTTTGCCAACAGGAATATGATAAGAATGATGTACACAAACATTACACCAATCATTATCATTATTTTTTTTCTTATGTCTTGAACTCTTTTGTCATCGAGATTTCTGATCTCGCTCGCGAATAATACAACTTTTAGGTCGCGTTTAAATCCGGTTAATTCGTCTTCGTATTCCATAAATACTTTAGGATAGTCTGTTTTCAAAATCTCAGCTAACTTGTTAGTGAGACTGTATCCGTATACAAAGAATGGAGACAGTAAGATAAGCACGACAATTATCATGCCTGGATTTGAAAGTGCATTTGCACTTACACGTAGAAAAATTAGATTTAGCATATTGTTTTATTTAGGTTATTATATTCGGTTATTACGATATCTTTTCGTTCAATTCAAGCCAAATCATCTCCTTTTCATCGAGTTCTTCAATCACTTCCTGCATTCTGCTCGAAAGTTTCATGATCTCGTCGTTGCTCATCTGCTCGCCGCTTCCGAGTCTCTCTTCAATCTCTTTTTTCTCTTTGCTAAGATTGTCAATGTCGATCTCTGTTTGTTCAAGTAGACGTTGCTCCTTGTAGCTCAGTTTTGGCTTGTTCATCGACGTATTGCGCTCTCTTTTAGGAGCGGTCTCTGCTGGTTTAGCGGTTTTTTCTTTCTCCGCTTTCTCCTTTTCATCGGACATTTCTTTCCAGATGCGGTAGTCTGTATAGTTACCAGGGAAGTCTTTGACTGTATGGTCTGGATTGAACACAAACAGATGGTCCACGATTCTGTCCATGAAATATCTGTCGTGGCTCACTATGAGCACGTTGCCCTTAAACTCCATCAGGTATTCTTCAAGAACAGAAAGTGTCGCGATGTCAAGGTCATTGGTAGGCTCGTCGAGAATTAGGAAATTCGGATTCTCCATCAACACTCTGCATAGCTGAAGACGACGTTTCTCTCCACCTGATAGTTTGTAGATGTAATCATGTTGCCTGCTTGGGGCAAACAAGAATCTGCTCAACAGATTAGTGGCCGACAGTTTCACTCCCAGCTGCACCTCCACTTGGTCTGCAATCTCTGAAATATAATCGACTACTTTTAAGGTCTCCTTAAATTTAGGAAGCTCCTGACTGTAGTATCCGAAACGTACCGTCTGACCGATATTTATTTCTCCGCTATCTGGGCGTACTTCGTTGAGAATCATTTTTAGCAGAGTGGTTTTTCCTGATCCGTTCTGACCGACGATTCCGACTTTTTCCCCTTTCGCAAAATTGTAGTAGAATTCTTTTAAAAGAACCTTTTCATCGTACTTTTTAGAAATATAGCAAAGTTCAATGATTTTGCTTCCGATATGGTTGGATTTAGAGGCAAGAGTGAGATCCGCTTCTGAACGGACACTCTTCAGACGTTTCTCAATGACGTCGAACCTATCTATACGGCTGCGTGATTTTCCACCGCGTGCCTGAGGTTGGCGACGTATCCACTCCAACTCACGTCGGTATGTGTTGCGTAGGTGGGCGATAGTGCGTTGCTCCACTTCCTCACGATGCTCTTTCTCTTCCAGATAGTAGCTGTAATTACCTTGGTATGTGTAGATCTGGGTGTCTGCGATCTCAAGAATCTTGTTGCAGACGTTGTCGAGGAAATATCTGTCGTGTGTGACAAGCAATAGTGCCTTTTTCTCTTTTACAAGCATCTCCTCTAGCCATTCCACCATTCCAAGGTCAAGATGGTTGGTAGGCTCATCGAGCACTAGCAAATCGTGGTCGGAAATGATTGCTGACGCCAAAGCCACTCTTTTACGTGCACCTCCCGACAGTGTGCTGATCTTTTGATTGATGTCGCGTAGCCCAAGACGGGAAAGTGTTGATATTACCGTCGTCTCCAGATTCCACGCATTCAGAGCGTCCATCTTGTGTGATAATTCAGATATCACGTCGGCATCAGCACCACTGTTGATGGCGTTCTCATACTCTTTGATTACAGATGTGATTTCTCCTGATACGTGACGAAGCGCACCGTCGAGGATGCTTTCCCCATCATTGAATTTTGGATCTTGGTCAAGAAAACTAATTTTCAGATCGCGTCTTCGAGTGATATTGCCTGAATCTGCAGGCTCCTCACCCAAAATGATTTTCATCAGCGTACTCTTTCCGCAACCGTTGCGTCCAATCAATGCGATCTTCTCACCCACATTGATTGTGAATGTCACATTCTCAAAAAGTGCCAAGTCACCGAAGTTTTTGCTGACTTGCTGTATCTGAATTAGGTTTTCGTCTGTCATCTTCCCAAAAGAACTAATAGTATGTTGATGTCGCTCGGACTGATCCCTGATATTCTGCTTGCCTGACCGATTGTCTCTGGATCAATACGTGTTAGTTTCTGGCGAGCCTCTGTTGAGATCGTCTTGATCGACATATAATCGAATTTGCCTTTTATCTTGATATTCTCAAGACGAGTGAGCTTGTCTGCGATCTGCTGCTCACGGGTGATATAGCCACTGTATTTGATTTGGATCTCAGCAGCTTCCACAATCTCCTCTTGTCTGTTTGGAATCTTGTCGATAGCCTCCTGTAGTGCAGGAATAGCCTGACGTAGTGAGTCGAATGAGAGTTGTGGGCGGTTGACCAAATCCACCAGTTTGCATCCTTCACGGAGTGGGGAAGTGCCCTGTGTCTCAAGGAAAGGATTTATCAAAGCTGGTTTGATAGAGAATGTCGACGTGAATTCTCTCAATCTGTTGATCTCATCCTCTTTTTGTGCCAGCAGGTCGACGCGCTCCTTACGTGCAAGACCGATTTCGTATGATTTGCGAGTAAGTCGGCTATCTGCATCGTCTTGACGGAGCAATATTCTGTATTCTGCTCTCGACGTGAACATACGGTATGGCTCGTCCACTCCTTTGGTGATCAAATCGTCGATAAGTACTCCGATATAAGCCTCGTTTCTCGACAACACAAATTCCTTGTTGCCATTGCACTTCAAATGTGCGTTTATTCCGGCCATTAAACCCTGTCCTGCGGCCTCTTCGTATCCTGTCGTGCCATTTACCTGTCCGGCAAGGAAAAGTCCGTCTACGAGCTTGCTTTCCAAAGTTGGGTTGAGCTGGGTAGGATCGAAATAGTCGTATTCGATTGCGTAACCAGGTCGGTACACCTGTACATTCTCCAAACCTTTGATGGTGCGTAGCGCGTTTAGCTGCACATGGAGCGGTAGTGAAGATGAAAAACCGTTTAGATAGTATTCTTGGGTTGTCTCACCTTCTGGCTCAAGAAACAGCTGGTGCTGGTTTTTATCCGCAAATGTCACAATCTTTGTCTCGATACTTGGACAGTAGCGAGGACCTATACTTTGGATCTGGCCATTGTATAGTGGAGATTCTGGCAATCCTGCACGAAGGATTTCGTGGGTTTGCTCATTTGTGTATGTGATGAAGCACGGACGCTGTTTTAGCGGACGTGGCTTGAAATCAAGGTATGAGAATTTGTGAAAGTCGTTGTCTCCGTCTTGTGGGGCAAGTTCATCGAAGTTGATTGTACGGCCGTCGATTCTGACAGGAGTTCCTGTCTTCATACGTCCTACGTTTATTCCTTTTTCTCTCAATTGCTCGCTTATACCGTAAGACGCTGGTTCTGAGATACGACCTCCCTTTATCTGCTGTCTGCCGCAGTGCATCAATCCGCTAAGGAAAGTGCCGGCAGTGATTACGATCGCTTTAGCTTTGAATTCAGCACCGAGTGCAGTGCGTACACCGCATACAGATTTGCCTTCAAACAATAATTCATTTGCCATGTCTTGCCAGATACAGAGGTTGTCGGTGTTCTCAAGCAGACTTCTCCACTTTTCAGAGAAACGCTGACGGTCCGACTGGCTACGTGGACTCCACATCGCAGGACCTTTTGATTTGTTGAGCATACGATATTGGATGGCGGTAAGGTCTGTGACGATACCCATTTGTCCGCCCATCGCGTCAATCTCTCTTACAATCTGTCCTTTTGCGATACCTCCCACTGCAGGGTTGCAGCTCATCTGTGCGATAGAGTGCATATCCATCGTGATGAGAAGTGTCTGCGAACCAAGGTTGGCTGCTGCAGATGCCGCCTCGCAACCTGCGTGACCGGCACCGATAACTATGACATCGAAATTGAATTTCATTTTATTTTATCTTGTTAAGGAACGCCTCATCCAAAAGCAGTTTTTTAAGACGAAGTGCCCAAACCTTATTGCTTTGACCATTGGCTGTTTGTCCGCCAATCAGAATAAATTCTCCTTTATCACCTGTTTGGAATAATCCTGCATCTGCCAATGCACCTACTGTGTTGGAAAGGTCTTTGTGTTGGTCAATAGTCCACGACAAACCACTGTTGCTTGATGAATAGCATGTCGTTGAATAAGAGCCATCTGTAGAGATTCCTCCAAGAATGCCAAGAGTGCTATTGTTGAATGCGAAGGTGATAGCTTTATCCATATATGGAAGTCCTGCGGATGTGTTTGTCAGACACTCCATGTTGCCGTATCTGTCAGCACCCCATATTTCGGCTTTGTCGCCTTTCTTTACGTAGAGATAGCCAAGGACAGTGTTTCCGCTTGGTGCTGTGAATGAACGAACAGTGTCGACATCAAAATCCTCATGGATGGGTTGAGATATTTTTGCCTCTCCATTTTTGCTGTATGATTTGATTTCACCACCGTCAAGTGTCCAAATTTGCTTGTTAAGCGTGTAAAGCAATTGACCGCTAGCTATCGCGTCGAACTTGCTGAATTGCAGACTAGTGAAATCTGCCGCATAGATTGCTCCTGATTTGCCTTGAACAAATAGAGAGTCATCAATGTTGCATAGAGTGGATAATTCTAGTATCTCTGGAGCTTCGACGGTACTGCTCTGCCACTGTGTTCCATCTTTAGATGCCACTACTTTACATGCGTTGCTTGTTTGGAAGAATTGCCACATCAGATCGTTATGCCCTATCGATTTTTGAGAAAGGATAGTCTCATCCAAATCAGTGACGGCTCCTATATTTGTCCATTGAAAAGCGTCCACATCATATTTGTGCACTCGGACCTCCAGAGTGTATTCTTTTTTGGAATTGTTTTTAGTGTTGGTGGAAATGATTTTCACTGGTTTGGAAAAATCCATTGCCACTGTGTTTCTGAAATCAATGTAGTTGATTCCATCGTATGAGTATTGAATAGCTATCTTATTATCGGAATATCCATAGATGCTTGGATATAGAGAATCCACTTTTGTGCCATACGCCAAAGAATCATAGTTGAAGATCTTTGTTTCGACGTCATTGACATTAAACTCAACACTGGATCCTAACTGTGAGAAGATGACGCGACGGATTCTTGGGTCTGGCGTATCTGTCTCTTCATCATCCTTACAACTTGAGTTTATTGTTGCCAATGTGAAAGCAGTGATGTATAGTAATAAATTGTGTAATTTCATATATTAATTGATTAAACTAAATGTTCCGTACGTAATTGCCAGCCAAACCAAGTATCTCACCGTCTTTCCGAATAAAACCCAGAATAACACGCCCCAAAACGGAGAACGCATCAATCCGAGTGCCATGACAATGAAATCACCAATGCCGGGTGTGAAGGAAAAAAATCCGAGCCAGATACCACGCTGCTGAACCCATTTCTTTGCCTTTTCTACTTTTGCTTCGTCAAGGCCACAATATTTGGTCAGCCATTCTGTCTTTCCGAGATAACCTAACGCATAGCAGGTCATCGCTCCGAGTGTATTGCCTAGTATTGCCGCTGTCAGTACGCTGTATGTGTTTGCTCCTGACGCCCAAACTATTGAGAACACGGCTTCAGAAGGTAACGGAAGAACTGTCGCCGCTAAAAACGCTGCTAAAAACAGTCCCCAACATCCGTATTCTGCAAGCCAAGACAAATCCATATTATTCGAGTCCGATCAGTTTCACGATTAAGTAACCTATCGCAAAAAATACAAACAAGCGGTACATCCATGTGATGATTAGTTCTCGTTTGTAGAACAAGGTCACAGCACCACCTATGCAGAACGTGCCGAGTGTGATAATTGTACTCAACATCGTTTCAAATCCGTAATTCATCGCTACAGCGAAGAATATGGCAAGCATGATGATCACCGCTAACAATGAAAATTTTCCTCGCTGCTGGATGCTCTTGTTGCTGTAGTGAGCGGATAATCGCATTGTGCAGACAAAGACAAAGAGCAGAAAATATCCGTAGAATAGTTTGCTGAATCTTCCGAAATTTTCAAATTCAGAAAAATCGTTGAGACTGAAACTTGGAGTCGCAGTCCATGACATTCCTTCAAAGTATCCTAATTGATAGATTCCAGCTACTGCATAAATGGCTATCGTTAATCCTCCAATTATGATGCTTAATATACTTTTCAACTGCATACGGTTGCTGAAGTATAGAAACGTCACAACTGGTATGACATTGAGTGAGAAAGGTGTGTACACAATTGATCCTATCGTGATTAGTCCGCCGATATTGAAGGAATGCAGCTCATTATAGCTTTCTGACAATGCGAATGCTGACGCGATGATTGCCAACTCGATCAGTGTAAGGAAATAGCCATAGTTGACGCCATCTTTTTCAAGCGATATAATCAAAACAAAAATACATAACACCATCGGAAGAATCGTTGGCGCTCTTAATAGAGAAAATGTATTGTTGATAAGAGTTAATATAAAGCCAATCAGAAGAATACATGCAAAATTAACCCAATAGGTTAACGCACTAGGAAACTCTATCAGTTTATCCATTAACGACATGAATCTGAGCGTGCCTGCCTTCAGAATGAATGTCGAGTCGAATGGAATTAGCCACAAAAGGAGAGCCACGCATACAGTTACAATATATGCGACCACCGATGGTTTGACTTTGTCTTGAAAACTACCGTTGTACATCTGCTCTCTTTTTATTTTTATTGGGCGGGTTTGACCCCGCCCTTATTGATCATGATTCTAATTTATAGATCGAATCCAATATCGCGACGGAAGTATTTCTTCTCGAAGTCGATTACTTGTGCGTTGGCGAAAGACTTTGCTAGAGCTTCTGCCTTTGTTGCACCGTATGAACTGATTGAGATTACTCGTCCTCCGTTTGTCAAAACTTTGCCATCGACCATTTTTGTTCCTGCGTGGAATGCAATAGAGTCTTTTACTTTGTCAAGTCCTGTGATGACTTTGTTTTTCTCATACTCTTCTGGATAACCACCTGAAACCAACATCACTGTGACTGCAGTACGCTCGTCTTCTTCAAGTGTACGCTTGTCCAAATCTCCTGCGGCTACACCTTCGAATGCGTCAACCAAGTCGCCCTTGACACGAAGCATGACAGCCTCTGTTTCTGGGTCTCCCATACGTACGTTGTATTCGATTACCATTGGCTCGTTCTTGACGTTGATCAAACCAAGGAAGATGAAACCTTTGTATGTGATGTTTTCTTTTGCCAATCCTTCTACAGTTGGGATGATGATTCTCTCCTCAACTTTCTTCATGAATGTCTTGTCTGCAAATGGAACTGGTGAAACTGCTCCCATACCTCCAGTGTTAAGGCCTTTGTCTCCCTCTCCGATACGCTTGTAATCTTTTGCTACTGGAAGCACTTTGTAGTTCTTTCCATCTGAAAGTACGAATACAGAACATTCGATTCCCGACAAGAATTCCTCAATGACAACTGTCTTGCTGGCATCACCAAACTTACCAGTCAACATTGTCTTTAGTTCTGCCTTAGCCTCTTCCAATGTGTTGAGGATAAGCACACCTTTACCGGCTGCCAAACCATCCGCTTTAAGCACGTATGGAGCCTCCAACTCTGCAAGGAATGCAAACGCATCCTCGATAGTCTCATTAGTGAAACTCTTGTATCTTGCAGTTGGTATATTGTGACGCATCATGAATGCTTTGGCGAAGTCTTTGCTTCCTTCCAATCTTGCTCCCTCCTTAGAAGGACCGATCACTTTGATGCTCTTAAGAGCAGCGTCATTTTTGAAGTAGTCGTAGATACCTTTTACAAGTGGATCCTCTGGACCTACAACAACCATTTCGATGTCGTTTTCAAGCACGAATTTTTTGATTGCGTCGAAATCGTCGGCTTTGATAGCCACGTTCTTACAACCTACAGTCTTTCCATTCACCTCTCTTGTTAGAAGTTCTGTTCCAGCATTACCAGGTGCGACGAAAAGATTGTCAACTTTCTTGCTTTCTCTAATCTTCCAAGCTAAGGCGTTCTCTCTACCTCCGCTTCCCAATATTAGTACGTTCATCTATTTTCTTTTTTAACTCGACGGATATTCTCTGCGAGTGATTTAATATTCTATTTTTTTGAATGAATAGCCCTCTTCAAGAAGCCATTCAATACTTTTTTGCAATGCTCCTTCAATGTTTTTCCTTGCCTTCAGTGAATCGTGAAAGACAATGATTGATCCGTTTCTGGTGTATTGCTTCACTTTGTTGAAGATGTCATCTGGTGAGAGATCTTTGTTGTAGTCTCTTGTCACTACATCCCACATCACTATTCTGTATCTCTTTCTGAGATAGAAGATAGTGGTCGGACGAATGATCCCGTGTGGTGGGCGAAACAGCGGAGATTGAATAAATTGGTTTGCTTTCTCCACATTCTCGCAATAGCATTTTGCTGAAGTGCCCCACGAACGGAGATGATTATAGGTGTGGTTGCCGACATTGTGCCCTCTCTCCAACACTTTCTTGAAAATGTCTGGATATTTGCGGACGTTATCTCCAACACAGAAAAAAGTCGCTTTGACATTATAGCGGTCAAGTGTGTCAAGCACCCATTCCGTCACCTCTGGGATAGGACCGTCGTCGAATGTCAGATATACGGTTTTCTCCTTTTCTTTTTTTATTCGCCACGTTGTGCAGGGGAAAAATGCCCTGAACAGACGTGGCGGTTGTTCTATAATCATCTTGAACTTTTATTGCTCTACCTCCTGATAGAAATCTTCTGCCTCTTTACGAATCTCATCCGCTTTCTCTTTGCTGCATGCTTTCACGGCAGTGGCAGCAACGTATCTCATCATGTCGAAACGTTCGTTGATATCCTCAGAAGCCGATTTTCTCTGCTCTTTTGTAAGGTTCTTGTTCCAAACTCTATACTGCTTGCAGATTTCGAAGATCTCGTCGATGAGGACTTCTGCTTTCTCCTTCTCTCCAAGGCTCGCATACAGATGTGCGATGTTGCATGAAGTAAGGTCGGTAGGCACGTTGTATGTTGGAATCTCCTTCATACACTTGTCAAGCACTTCGATTGCCTTGCTTTTCTTGCCCTCTTCAGCAAGCTCTGATGCAAGACGTACGAACATGTGACGGAATGTTCTAGCCATACGGCAGTTGTTCTCATCCATGTAGATGCCTGGCTGGCTCACGTTACCCCACTCAAACTTATTCATCATGTTGTCGTACATCACCTCTGTGTTGACACCGCCCTGAGTCTTGTATGGAACCAAACGGTATGCCATACCCTCAAGCTCAAGATATTGGTCAAGACCAAGATAACTGTCTCTGCCGACTGTGACAGCGAAGTAAATAGGTGTCTTCCAATCTTTGTTTGAACGGATGATGTCGAGAATGAACAAATCTTGTTTGCCAAGGTAGCTCTTCTTGCTCAAGTCGATCTTGATGTCCTCGATTCTCTTCTCAGTCATATCCATTATGACTTTCTTCAAATGAGGCTCTACCTTTCCTCCGTTATTCGGATTTGCCTCGTTGACCATCATCACTGTATCTTTCAAAATGCGGACAGTGTCGTCAGCCGTAGCAAGTCCGGCAGCCACCACAGCATCTTTGTCGACATGCTGAACAAGTTTTGTTGTTGGTAGGACATCAATACCTTCTCTGTATCCAAGCTGCTTAGCTGTACGCTTGTCAAGTAGGTATTTGAAACCTTCGTCAATAGTCATTTCCTTGTCGATACGTTTGTCGATATATGCAACGTCTAACTTGCCGTTAGAATAATCTTTGCTCTTCATCGACATAGGGATAGCCTTCGAATCGTATGCATCTTTCTGCATTTGGTCGATATACCATGCCATCTGCAAGTATGAAAGGTTGGCGACGCGACAATCGGTTCCGACACCTTCTACTTCCTGATTGTACCACAATGGGAATGTATCGTTATCTCCGTTTGTGAAGATGATACCGTTTGTTGGGATTGTCTTTAGGTAGTTTGCACCATAGTCACGACAAGTATATCTGCCGCTGCGGTCATGGTCATCCCAGTTCTCAACTGCCATGATTGTAGGAACACTCAATGACAACAGTGTTGCTAATGCTGCTGCGATTCGTTTGTCAATGTAGTTCTTGACCAAATCGAATATCCAAAGCACACCTAGTCCGATCCATATACAGAACGCATAGAAACTACCTGCGTATGCGTAGTCACGCTCACGTGGCTGGAATGGATACTGGTTCAAATATACCACGATAGCCAAACCTGTCATGAAGAACAATACACTTACAAGCAAGAAACTTTCTGTTCCTTTTCTCTCTTTGTTGAATTGGTAAAGAATACCAAGCAAACCAAGGATCAAAGGCAAGAAGTAGTAGCAGTTTCTACCCTTGTTGTTCTTCAGATCATCTGGTAGCGATGATTGGTCGCCAAGACGAAGCTCATCTAAGAAATCAATACCTGATATCCAGTTTCCGTGAGTGATCTCACCGTGTCCCTGAATGTCGTTCTGACGTCCGACGAAGTTCCACATGAAGTATCTCCAGTACATGAAACCTACCTGATATCTAAGGAAATATGTCATGTTGTCGCCGAATGTAGGAGCTTCTACTCGCTTGCCATCGTCTGCCTTTATCTTCTGACCTGTGAAGTTTGACCAACTCTTATAAGCTGATATATGGCTTCCCTGACGTGAGTACATACGAGGGAAGAACATCAAGAACTGGTTCTGATAAACGTACTTTGTCTTTTGGTCGTACACGTAATATTCATCAGGCTCGTTCTCGTTGTTTTTGATCTTCTTTGCCCAAAGATCCTCTCCAAGTTCTTTTGCAACAGATCCGTTTCTGTCGTATTTGAACTCAGATGCAAAGCTCTCTCCGTAAAGAAGAGGAGTGTCGCCATACTGCTCACGGTTCAAATAGCTCTTCAAAGTGAACACATCATCTGGTGAGTTCTGATCCATTGGAGGATTAGCGTTGCTTCGGATCACCAATGTCGCGTATGACGAGTAACCAAGAAGAATCACAGTCAAACATGTAAGCATTGTGTTCAACAATGACATGTCTGTTTTGCTACCCTTCTCTGTGAAGAAGAAGTAACCAGCCAAAGCGGCGATAATCACTATGCCTAAAACAATATGACTTCCGAAGAATGGAATGCCAAGAAGTGCTACTGATGCGATGAATAGGATAGTTGGTAGTTTAGAATCCTCAAATTTTTCAGAGTATGAAGTGTAGATTCCTCCAACCAAACAAGAGATCAAAGCGATGCTGTAGATGATTACTCCAGTGTTGAATGAGAAACCTAATACATTGACAAACAACAATTCAAACCATCCTGCCACAGTCACGAATCCTGGTATGATACCATATAGTATCACAGCCAAAAGAACTACTGATACTGCAAGTGAGATTCCAACGCCCTTCCAGCTGAACTTGAATTTTCTGAAGTAGTAAACAAGTACAAGCACAGGGATAGAAAGCAGGTTCAATAGGTGGACTGCTATTGAAAGTCCCATCAAGTATGCGATCAATACCAACCATCTGTTGGCGTATGGACGGTCTGCAACGTCTTCCCATTTCAACATTGCCCAGAAGACAACGGCTGTGAACATTGAAGATGATGCGTAAACCTCCGCCTCCACAGCTGAAAACCAGAATGTGTCGGAGAATGTGTAAGCCAATGCTCCTACTGTGCCTGCGCCAAGAATAGCAATAATATTGCCAAGTGTGAAGTCAGACTCAGATTTGATGACCAAACGTCTTGCCAAATGAGTGATTGTCCAGAAAAGGAATAGGATAGTCAATGCCGACATGAATGCCGAGAATATATTGACCATTTTAGCTACTTCGTGGACATCAGAGGCGAATAGAGTAAAGAATCTCGCCATCAACATAAAGAATGGAGCTCCCGGTGGATGTCCGATTTCTAACTTATATGCGGTACTGATAAACTCACCGCAATCCCAGAAACTTGCTGTCGGTTCGATAGTGAGTAGGTAAGTGACCAAAGAGATCAGAAATACAACTCCGCCTACGACATTGTTAAGTAGCTTGTATTGCTTCATTTTTATTTTAAAACTTTTTTATATTTTTTCGTGTAGAATCGCAATTTGTTTGCAAAATTAGTTTTTTTAAAGTGTAAATGAAAATTTTTGTAGCAATTTGTGGAGACGTGGGGGAGGAGTGTGGAGAAGAACTGAAATTCTACTGGGCTGTAGGATAAATCAATGAGAAACAGAGAACGAGTACATTAACCCAAACCATGTGATCTTAGACCTCTCAGAAATTATAAAAATCTTCCTGCTCTTTAAATATTGGCTAATAGATTGACCAAAATTCAATATGTTTTAATTTTGGCTAATTCGTTAGCCGAAATTTGACAAATTTTAATATTGGCTTGTGTATTAGCCAAAATTGACATAAATAGATTGTTTCCCTATGGGGAAAATGTGATTTGATACTTATTTGGCTACCTATATGCAATCACTACGTGATATAAATATTCATATACGTATATTTTTTGAAACACACTAAATACACCTTTAGGTGTTTTATTCCGGTAGGTGTAAATATTATTATGATGACGAGAATTCCCCTTTAGGGGATATATGTGAAAAATTACGTAATTAAAATGAGTTTCCTATGTGTTCGCCTACGGCTCGCACTTGGGAAGGTGGTTAGGGCGTTCCGACCTTAACAATCCTCGAAGGTCAGTTGCAAAATGAGACAGAAGCAAAGAATTTTACTTCACATATTTCTCAATCTCAATCAAAAACCAGTTGCCTCGGATGTTGATGAAGTTGTAGCTGAGGCTTTTTTCGCCATTTTCGAATATCACTATTCGACGATTGTTGGCATCCTCTTCTGGTTGTACGAAACTGCATATCTGTGTTGTCTGACCTATGAATCCTACAGGTGCCCATGTGCGTGGCATGTGTAGTTTGCTGCCAGTCTGTGATTCTTTCCCCTCGGCTGAAATTTGCACCGTCTTCTCGGGTAATGGGAAAATGATATTTTTCTTTTGGAAATCGACGTCGGTGGAGAATCGTTCAATGAAAGCCATGAAACTTTTATCGGAGTATTCTGTTGACGAAACACCACGGCTGTTGTTGAGCTTCCATGTATGCCCTTGTCTGCTGAAAATGTGTTTCACACCGCTCAACTTTGCTCCGTTGGTAATGGTGACGTCGATGGCATCTTCTTTTGTTACGGATTCGAGTGAGTCGACACAAACAATAACAATACGGTTCTTGTTTTTTAGATTTATGGGTTGCCAACCACTCTTGACAAGAGTCCTGTCTCCATTGTTAAAATATGGGTATGTCACCTTATCAGCCTGCGTCTTTGTGTCTACGAAAAAGTCAACAAAGAATTTGGAAAACTGTTCTGCTAAACAGTTTTCCAATGTTAATATGCTGATTATGAGCAATGTGACTACCCTTAATGTCATGCTGTTTTATTACCAGTAGTATGAGTAAGCTGCAAAGATGTTAGAGTTCTTTACGCTTGGGGCATTGACGATGACTCTGTCATTGTAATAACCCGGAATAATTTCATCGAAGTATTTGTTGTTACAGATGTTTACAAGACCAAACTGGTAACCAATTGTTACTGCCCACTTTGTCTTTACATATACACCTGCTTTGATTTTGAATCCAAAGTCTGCTTTCTTATAGATTGCGTTAGTCTCCTCTGTCTCCTGGTTTGGAGCGAACAAAGGCACTTTCTCCTGCTCTGACTGATCCATCAGACGTGTGTCAGTCTCATAGCATCTTTTGCCACCCAATCCGATTCCGACTGTTGGCGCAATAGCCACAAACGGTTTTGACTGGTTGTGAGAGAACTGCCATCTTGCGTAGAGAGGAATCTCTAGATATGTCAGACGCTCTTTAGCTCTTATTGTGTCGGTATAGTTGACCTTTGCACCAATCACGCTTATGTTAAGCTCTGGAGCTATAGAGAATATGTTCTTGATCGGGAAATCCGCACCAATACCTATGAATGGTCCAAATCTATAGTCTGTCTGATGATAGTCTGATGAATAATCTGACATGTTCAAACCTGCATGCGCTTCCAACATGACCTCACGTGGCTCATACAAACAGTCCTCTTTTTTCAACTCTGGATTCCTTTCCTTTGCAGTAGCTTCATCAAAAGCTTCTTCTAGAGGCGCTTTTTGTGTAGTCTCTGCTTTTTTCGCATCACTCGACTTTTTTGCGGATGCGTTGAAGCATACAAAAAGCGAAAGTGCCAAACCTATAAAAAACGTGTTTTTCATATCTTGTGTCGTTACCGATAAACAATGTTTCTGCAAATATATGCAATAATTGTTAATAACTTTGCTCTTTCAAGAAAATTATCATCTTTTCAATATCTTTATATTTAGGAGTGTCGTCCTCGAAGCGTGGAAAAAAGGCTCTGATGTCTTTGTAGACGCGGTTTGTCAGCGGCGACAACTTGTCTGCGTATCCGAGCGCATCCACGGCTTGCACGATTGCCATAAAGTGGATCGCGATCACTTGGAATGAGTTGTCTATCACTCGTCTTGCAATCAAGGCTGAATTTGTTCCCATCGACACAATGTCTTGATTATCATTGTTGTTAGGAATCGAATGCACGTACATTGGGTTGGATAGTGTCTGACATTCTGCTGTAGTAGAGCAGGCTGTAAACTGAGATGCCTGCAGACCGTAGTTCAAACCAAGTTTGCCAAGATTCACGAATGGAGGAAGAATGCCGTTGATTCTGTCGTGGAACAGGTAGTTCATCTGACGCTCGCACAGCATCGTCATCTTTGTGACGGCGATTTTTAGTTTGTCCATCTCGAAAGAGACATAGTCGCCATGGAAATTACCACCGTGGTAAACCTCTTCTGTCTCTGGGTCGACGATTGGATTGTCGCAAGCAGAGTTGACTTCGTTGATAAGCACTCTCTCCACATTTTCCACCGTCTCCAATACAGGTCCAAGAATCTGCGGAATGCATCTTAGCGAATAGTAAGGCTGCACTTTATGGGTGAACACATTTTCTGTGTGTTTCTTGTCGTACATCTCGCTTTTTCTGTCGAGCATACATTTGCTTCCTTTCGCGATCTCACGCATCTGCTCAGCGATGATGCCTTGTCCACGTTGACGACGGACTGCATTTATCGGCTCCGACATGAAATCGTCGTAAGAACTTGCGATCTCATTCATCATCACGCTTGCGATTGTGGCGAAACGTAGAAGTTTTTTTGCGTTTATAAGGTTGACTAAGCCGATACCTGTCATGAATGAAGTGCCGTTTGTAAGCGACAATCCTTCACGTATAAACATCTTGATAGGCTCAAGTCCGCACTCTTTCATGACTTCGCCTGCGGGACGTTTCTCTCCTTTGTAGAACACCTCACCTTCTCCAATCATTGTGAGAGCAAGATGAGCGAGCTGAACAAGGTCACCGCTGGCTCCTACACTTCCGTGTTCAGGAATGAATGGTGTGATGCCTTTGTTGATGAAATTAATAAGAAGTTCGACTATGCTCTTGTGAATTCCGCTCTTTCCCTGTGTGAATGTGCCGACGCGAGCGATCATGGCTGCTTTCACATAGACGTCAGGCAAAGGTTCACCTGCACCTGTTGAGTGGCTGCGGATGATGTTGTATTGTAAAGCCTCACGGTCTTCATCTGAGATACGCCACTGGGCCATAGGTCCGAATCCAGTGTTGATTCCGTAGATGATTCTGTCTACGGAGAAAGATTTCAAGAAGTCGTGGCTTCTGTTTATTCTGTCCCATACGTTGGAAGCGAACGAAAGTTGCTCACCTTTGTAGAGGATATTTTCAATGTCATTTAAAGAGATATAGTCGATTTTTCCCATTTCCATTTGTTGTAAACTTTTGCAAAGTTACTCATTAAGTGACAAATAAAAAACAAGTTGAACCAAAATGCTTGATTTTAGGAATGCAAAGGAAACGGAGAAATGAAGTGGATTTGAGGGGGGAGGCTGGGGGGAACGGTATTATACTAGAATTTTCCCCAATATTTTCTCCAAATGACCCGACATAGTATAATGAATCAGATAATGTGCACTGTCACATGTATTGGTCATCTTTGATATAATTTATTAAATCTTTATCTTTCAATGATTTGACTCTGCAAATGTAATAAAATGACGGTAAAAATTCGACAAATTTGTAATAAAATGACGGTAAAAATTGGAAGATTTTGTAATAAAATGACGGTTACTGCGACAAAAAAAGAGCCGAAAGCATTGCCTTCGACTCTTCTCTCTAGGGGAAATGAATAATTTTTATCACTTATTTTGTTATGATCAATTTCTTGACGACAGTCTCACCATCGATAGTTGCCTTAACAAAGTAGACTCCTGTAGGTAGAGACGATACGTCTACTCTAGACTCGTTGGCTTTTGCTACCACATCTCCAATAGTGTTGAAGATCATAACATTTTCTACCTCGCCTTCACTGATTATATAGATTTCTGTCGACGCTGGGTTTGGCATAATTGTGAATGCCTCTGTATCACTGTATGTAGCCACGTTTGTAATTTCTGCGTCGTCGCCATCGCCGTTTCTCAAATTGCCAAGCGTGAGTTTCTGTCCTTTCCACGACATACTAGCGCAAGTGTATTCGATAGATCCTGTACCTCCACCTACTTCACAAAGTAGTTTGCAGTCGTAGATGTAACCCATCTTGACACCGAGCTTTTCCCAATTCTTGAAGTGTTCACTCACGTTTATAATTCCACAAGTCTGATAAGATGAACGTACTGCGAAGATCTGTTTGAAACTAGCGGATCCTTCGATACAAGGAGCGTTGATTCTTTGTCCTACCATCAATGTGTATTCTACGCCATCAACTTTGTATGTTCCTATTTTATTGGTGCCCCAGAACAAATCTTCACTGTCAGGAGTGAAAGTGTCGTCGACGATATAGTACTCAATCATAGGGCTCTTAGTCCATCCGTAGACGCCGATGTATGAATAGCTTCCACCTCCGTCGCCACTCTTAATATAGTTGTAGATGGCGTATATCTGACCTAAATCGGTATATTTCTTTGATGCCTTCGCATCGTAGTAACCTACGCGAGCCAAGAAGTCACCTGTGTTGTCCCATTCTGCTTTGAATGCACAACCTGCTTCGCCTCCGAACAACGTCATGCTACCATTGTTTCTTTCTCCCCACATCTCTGCGTTATAACCATTGCCGACATCCCTCAGACAGTTGCTAGTGATGGTCGTTCCACCAGAATAATTAGTTGTGTATGAACAAGGGTTGATGTTAATGGAATCGCTTTCTGCCTCTTCCTCTTCTTCTTCCTCGACGGCACTGCTACAATTCAACTTGCCGAGTGAACTGTTCTGTCCATCCCACGACATGCTAGCACAAGTGTATTCGATAGAACCTGTGCCTCCACCAACTTCACATTGGATCTTACATGAGTATAAACCTCCCATCTTGACACCGAGTTTTTCCCAATTCTTGAAATGCTCAGTCACGTTAATTTTTCCGCAAGTCTGATAAGATGAACGTACTGCGAAGATCTGTTTGAAATCAGCCATTCCTTCAATACATGCGGCACCGAATCTTTGACCTTCCATCAAAGTATACTTTACTCCATCAACTGTGTAAGTTCCAATTTCTTCTGCACCATAGAACATGCCGCTTCCGTCTGGAGTGAATGAGTCGTCTACAATATAGTACTCAATCAAAGGATTTTTTGTCCATCCATAGATGCCGATATAAGAATAGGTTCCACCGCCTGTGCCTGTCTTAGAGTAGTTGTAGACGGCATAGATTTCGCCTAAGTCAGTGTATTTCTTAGAGGCAGGAGCGTCATAGTAACCGACTTGAACCAAGAAGTCGCCAGCATTATCCCAATCAGCTTTGAAAGCACAGTCAGCTTTGTTTCCGAATACTGTCGTGCTTCCATTATTCATCTCGCTCCACTTTTCAACAGTGTAGCCATTTCCGACAGAACGTATACAGTTGCTAGTGATGGTTGTTCCGCCAGAATATTTTGTTGTGTATGTGCTTGGGTCGACGCAATCAGAAGGAGTGCCAGGATCAACACTGCCGTTACAGTTCAACTTGCCGAGTGAACTTTTCTGACCCTTCCAAGACATACTAGCGCAAGTGTATTCGATAGATCCAGTGCCTCCACCTACTTCACATAGGAATTTACATGAGTAGAGACCTCCCATCTTGACACCGAGCTTTTCCCAATTCATGAAATGCTCACTCACGTTGATCTTTCCGCAAGTCTGATAAGAAGAGCGGACAGCAAATATCTGTTTGAAATTGGCGGTTCCTTCAATACATGGAGCATTGACCCTTGTGCCTACTCTCAATGTGTACATTACTCCATCAACTGTGTATGTTCCTATTTCTTCCGTGCCATAGAACAATTTGTCGCTGTCAGGAGTGAAAGTGTCGTCCACAATATAGTATTCAATCAAAGGATTCTTAGTCCATCCATAAATGCCGATATAAGAATAGGTTCCACCGCCTGTGCCTGTCTTAGAGTAGTTGTAGACGGCATGGATTTCGCCTAAATCAGTGTATTCCTTAGTGGCTGATCCATCATAGTAACCTACTTGAGCCAAGAAGTCGCCGGAATTCTCCCAATTAGCTTTGAAAGCACAGTCGGCACCGTCTCCGAATACCGTCGTGCTTCCATTATTCATTTCACTCCACTTTTCAACAGTGTAGCCATTTCCGACAGAACGTATACAGTTGCTAGTGATGGTTGTTCCGCCAGAATATTTTGTTGTGTATGTGCTTGGGTCGACGCAATCAGAAGGAGTGCCAGGATCAACACTGCCGTTACTATTCGGTTTGCCGAACGAACTGTTCTGACCCTTCCACGACATACTTGCACATGTGTATTCGATAGAACCTGTGCCTCCGCCAACTTCACAATGTATCTTACAGTCGTAGATGTTGCCCATCTTGATACCTAGATTCTCCCAATTCTTGAAATGTTCAGTCACGTTGATAGAACCGCAGGTTTGATATGATGAGCGGACTGCGAACACTTGTTTGAAACTTGTGTTTCCAAGAATGGATGGGTAATTGTTTCTTATTCCTACCTTCAATGTATACTCTACGCCGTCAACCTTGTATGTTCCTTTAGTCTCTGTGTCCCAGAACATGCCGTCGCCGTCAGGAGTGAAGGAATCGTCCACAATATAGTATTCAATCGTTGGATTCTTGGTCCAGCCGTATACACCGATGTAAGAATATTTTCCTCCACCGTCTCCTTTCTTAGAATAGTTGTAGACGGCATAGATCTCACCTAAATCTGTATATTCCTTTGATGCCTTTCCATCGTAATAACCTACACGTGCCAAAAAGTCTCCAGAGTTGTCCCAGTTTGCCTTGAAAGCACAGTCTGCTTTGCCTCCGAACACTGTCATGCTACCTGAATTTGTTTCTCTCCATAATTCTGCATTATAGCCATTGCCTAGATCCTTTACAGCGTTGTCTGCGATGATTGATCCGTCAGAATAAGCTGTTGTGTTTGAGCATGGATCGAAACTGTCTGAAGAGCCACCTTGTCCTACTTCTCCGGAACGAACTTTGTTGAAGAAACTGATCATCTCGTCTGTGTAGTCTTCGACCACTTCATGTCCGTAATCTGAGTTGTACCACTCAACATAGACGCCTGCTTTTATGAGATTGTCCCTATATTTCTCTGCCTCGCAGACGGGAACGATGTTGTCGTTTGTGCCATGACAGATCATGTGAGGCACATCTTTGGCATCAAGATATGTGGTGGCAGCGAGTGACGCGTGTTGGTCAGGACACTCCTCAGGTGTACAACCGCCTAGTATCTCGTTTTCTGGTGATATGTTGATGGGATTGCCGCATGTCTTGTCTCTGCTGTCGACTGGACCAGACCAGTCACATACAGCGTCGACTCTACTGCTTTCCGCTCTGAAATTTCCAAGGGAGCCTTCGATATCAATCGACTCTTTGCCAACATACACCACTTTTTCGTCGTTAGTGACTCCCATCATAGAAGCCAAGTGACCTCCAGAAGAGTATCCGGAGATGGCTATGAATGAATCGTCAATCTTTAAAGCCTTTTTGTTTCCACGTAGATAGCGGACAACTGCTTTGATGTCGTTGATCTGAGCTGGCCACAACGCATCATTGAGAGATCTGTGGTTCGGAGTGACGAAGATATATCCTGCCTTTAGTGCGGCCAGTCCCACCGTTCCCAGGTCTGCAGAACCTTTACTGTTGTCGCTTCTCCAAGCACTTCCATATATATGGATGATCACATTGTGAGTCTCCTTGCCATCGTCAGGATAATAGATGTCAAGTTTGTGGCCGATAAGACCGTCGCCCACATAATCTATGTCAGCCTCCTTTGGATAACTAAAAATAGAACTAGATGATGCACCTTCATCACCGTTGACGCCAATTTCGCCATCCGTTTGGGCGAATGCTGTTGTACAACTGATTGCAGCCGTAAACAAGGTAGTGATAATGTGTTTTTTCATGATAAAAGCATTAATTTATTTTTAAGGCATAACAAAAATAGAGAAACTGTTTTTTTCAAAGTATGAAAAAACGGGCAATGCATAACGATTTTTTCTTTTGGGCACGTTCCACCTAGTTTTATTTGTTTTTTCAAAAGAATTGATTGATTTTTAAGACATTTTTATTTGAGTTAGTGACTGTTCAAATTAATTTAACGTGACTCCGACGAATTGTAATCTTCAAATTCGCAATAACGAGCAATCATAAAAAGAAAGGCTTTTTTCCACTTTCTGATTGAATCCTTATCTCTTTTTCTCATAAAAAGACGAAGTCTTTCTCTGTAAACTTTTTCTCTCTGTGGTTTTATTAAATTTATGTGCTCGCCTTACGGCTCGCATTTGGGGAGAGGTTAGGGCGTTCCGCCCTTAACAATCCTCAACTTTATATGATTCATAAAAAAAGAGCCGAAAGCATTGCCTTCGACTCTTTCCTCAAAATAGTTGCGTTTCTAAAACTAGCTTTTTATTTTACAGCCAATCTTTCCACGTATACCTCGCCTGACGCTGTGCAGACCTTTACGAAGTATATTCCAGATGGCACTGACAACTCAAGTAGGTTAGTGTTGTTTTGTGAAGATACAACCTGACCAATTGCGTTGATTAATTCCACTTTCTCGATATCCTCGTTACATCTGATAGTTACGAAACTCTCTGCTGGATTTGGAGTCAAGACAATGTTGTTGACTTTTTCATTGTTGAACTCTTCTACGTTAGCCAGTTCTCCGATCCACATTGTGCCGTATCTCATTTCGAACGATCCCTGTCCGCCACCTGCTTCACAAAGAAGCTTACAGTCGTAAAGCTGACCTGTCTCGATCTCTTTTACTCCCAATCTTGCCCACTGACGGAAGTGCTCGCTGACGTTGATGTGTCCGCAATTTCTTGCTCCACCTCTACCACCGTCGCCTCTTGCCGCGAATATCTGAGGGAAGTCCTGATCTTTACCTGTGATGTTAGGAGCGTTGTAACGCATACCTTTATATAGCGTGTATGTGTCGCCGTCCACTGTATATGTTCCTACTTTGTTCGCACCGTAGTACATGCCTCCCTGGCCGTATGCGAATGAATTCTCAACGATATAGTATTCAACCATTGTCGCAACTGTCCATCCGTAGATACCGATGTATGAGTAGCCACCGCCTGAACCTGACATTGTGAAGTTGAATTCAGCGTGGATGTCGCCGTCAAGACTCTTATATGTCTTGCCACTATTCTGTCCCCACATATAGCCGACACGTGCAAGATAGTCGCTTGTTCCGTTCCAGCTGCACTTGAATGCACAATCTTGATCAGGATATACTGTCATCGAGTTGTTTCCTCCCTGATACCATTGCTCTACATTGAATCCGTTTTTGCCGATATTCTTGATTGTGTTTCCAGAGATGGCTGTTCCATTGCCAGAAAGAGCAGGGAAGTCGCCGCATGCATTATCTGCTGGATGACCGCCACCTTGACTGCCACCTCCTGGATTAGAGGCTTTTATTTCCTCTTTTGAGATTAGGATATAGTCGATGTTTGTGTTTTTTGCTCCGACTTCCATCTTCATCACGTGTGTGCCGGCGGAGAGTGTGATTTTGCTTGACGCTACGCCCATTGCGTAAGTGTCCCAATCGTTGCTTACTCCGCTACCTGTGATGGATGCTGCCTTCTTATCGTCGACAAAGAGTGTTATGACTGGATTGCCTGAACCGTTAGACATGTTTGCACCGACGTAGTAATCGCCATCTTCCTTTACATCGATAGTGTATACTAGCCACTCGTCTGTTGTTGTGTATCCAACGGCAATTCCGTCGCCTGCCTTTACTAGATCAACTTCTTCTGTAGATCTGAAAGAGACATCTCCCTGATTCTTAGTGTCTGCATCATTATATGCCTTGCCCGAACCTCCTTCGTCGTATAGCTCACACTCGATTTTGCCAGGAACGCTTGCTGCTGTGCCATCGTATGGAGACGTAGTGGTTGAACCGCCTTGTTCTTCACCGCCACCCTGCTGGCCGCCACCTTGTTCTTCACCGCCGCCTTGCTGACCTCCGCCTTGTTCGCCTTTCTCCGAACGGATTTTGTTGAAGAACTTGATCATCTCATCTGTGTAGTCGCCGTTCACCTGATGACCATGACCTGGGTTGTACCACTCAACGTAAACGCCAGCTGCCTTAAGTTTGTTGGCATACTTCTCACCCTCACAGCTTGGCACGATATTATCTGTAGTACCGTGGCATATCATGTGAGGTACGTCTTTTGAGTCGACGTATGTGTTAGTACCAAGAGACGCATGCTTGTCAGGACACTGCTGTGGACCGCATCCACCGACCATGTCGTTTTCTGGTGACATGTTGATAGGGTTACCGCATGTCTTGTCTCTACAGTCTACTGGACCAGACCAGTCACAAACGGCGTCGACGCTACTGCTTTCGTTTGTGAACTTTCCAAGATTGCCCTCGATGTCAATTGATACGCTTCCAATATTCACCACTTTCTCACCGTTAGTGACACCCATCATAGAAGCCAAGTGACCACCTGAAGAGAATCCTGAGATACCGATGAACGAATCGTCGATTTTAAGTTCCTCTTTATTTCCACGAAGATAGCGGACAACAGCCTTGATATCATTGATCTGAGCTGGCCACAAAGCGTCGTTGTAAGTTCTGTGGTTAGGAGTGACGAAGATATATCCAGCCTCCAACGCAGCCTTACCTACAGTTCCGTGGTCTGCTGATCCCTTGCTGTCGTTGCTTCCCCACGCACTACCATAGATATGGATGATGACGTTATGGGTTGCCTTTCCATCGTTAGGATAGTAGATATCCAATTTATGACCCACGTGATTGTCACCGACATAGTCGATGTTTTGTTTGTTTGTGTAGCTTGATAGAGAGCCTGAACCAGCACCTCCACCACCTCCGAAATCGAAACCTCCGAATTGAGCGAAGGTCATTGAGCAACAAAGAGACGTTGCAAGCAATGTAATAATGTGTTTTTTCATGACAAATTAATTAGTATTAGATTTGTTATTGTGTTAGATGTTCCTTGTTGAACGATAGCAAAGATAGAGAACATAAATTCTTTGATGTATGAAAAAACGGGCAACACTTAACGATTTTTTTCTTTTTAGACGGAATGCCTTTTTTTATCTATCGACATTTGTATTTGAAATACAAAATATGTTTTTGCTTTGTTTTACTTATGTGAAAAAATGAGTGAAATGGCCTTCTTGGCATCTTAAAAATCACAAATAGCCATCGGTTCCTTTATTCATTTTGAGGAAAAAAGTGAAGCTTTCGGGCAAAAAGGTAAATTCCCATTTCACTTAAAGTGCCTTTCTTGCGATATCTTTGTCGTAAGGGAAGAAAAGAAAGAAAAGAGCCGAAAGCATAGCTTCCGACTCTCCCTTTTGAAATAGTATAAGATTTATCATTTATTTTGTCACAACCAATTTCTTGATTGCAGATTCTCCGTCGATAGTAGCTTTTACAAAGTAGATGCCTGTTGGAAGAGCCGATACATCAACTTTGGATTCGTCAGATTTAGCTACTTTGTCTCCAATTGCGTTGAAGATGGCAACATCCTCTATCTCGCCTTCGCTGTAGATATAGATTGCAGTAGACGCTGGGTTAGGCACAATCGCAAAATCCTTCTTTGCGATAGTCTCGACGTCGGCATTCTCTGTCGTGAATTTCAACCAGTCGATGTCTACCCAATCAGAATCGATTGTAAGTTTCAACACGTGTGTGCCTTTCTTCAAATTGAATTTCTTGCTCTGTACCTGCTCGGCGTATGTGCCCCAGCTTCCTGTTTTCTCTACATTAACCGTGTAGTCGATCGAGTTGTCGTCCATAGAAAGAGAGAATTTTCCACTTGACCCACCTTCTCCTACACGGACTGTCAATTCATATTCGCCATCTACTTCAACATCTACAGTATACTTCATCCACTCGCCGCTCTGACAGTTACCTATGATGTATGCATTGCCGTCTTTCTTGATATCCACATCATCTGAACGATATTCGTTTGTATAGTCGTCGCAGCTATTGCCTGATGATAGATCATACCAAGCCACATTGCTGCCTCCTTCGTCGTAGTTCTCAGCTTCAATTGTTCCAGGTAGTTTTGCGGCCACTCCCTTGTATGGAGTAGATACCTTTGGCTCAATTGAAATGCCATCAGGACATTTACCGTCGAAATCAATCATTGTAAGCATCTTCTCTGCGTAACGTTTTCCAAATTCCTTGTAACCGTCGTGAGTGAAGTGTAGACGGTCGCTCTCTCCTGGAATGTTGCTTGAGCTGACTACTGCGCAATTGGAAATCTTGCTTGGAAGCTGTGCGATCACACTGTTGTGTCCTGCACAAGAACCGCCATCAAGCATCTGTCCAACAAGGATAGGTGTCTTCTTAGGGTCAAGATTAAGCTCATTGCAAAGGTTGTCGTAGAAAGTCTGAACCATGGTCAACCACTCCTGCTTGCCGTTGTCTGTCTCTCCCTGATGTACGATGATACCTTTGATCACTCCCGTCTCCTGAGCGATCTTTGCACATTTCACGATTCTCTCGTATGGGTTGTTGTCATACTCTTTCGCCATATTCTTGAACCAGTCAGCCTCTCCACTGATGTAGCTTTTGCACTGGTTTGGATCGAACACCTTGAAACTAGCTCCTGCAATCGCAACAGGAATGATACCAATAGATATGCATTCAGGAACTCCGTCAGCCATTGTACGAACGAAGTTGTCGGCAAGTGAATAACCTGCACTTGGAGCACACATAGGAGGCACTGCTGGAATCCATGTTCCTACATTACCACGGCTATTGGCTGTACTCATCATCTTTATACGGTCGTTAGCAACTTTGTCTGAAGACTGAACCTGTGCATTTCCCCACATGTTAGACTGACCGATTGCAATGTATACTTGAAGGGCCTCTTTTGCGTCACCGCTACCTGGTTCATCACCTCCGCCTGGTTCGTCACCTCCGCCTTGTTCGCCTTTCTCCGAACGGATTTTGTTGAAGAACTTGATCATCTCATCTGTGTAGTCGCCGTTCACCTGATGACCATGACCTGGGTTGTACCACTCAACGTAAACGCCAGCTGCCTTAAGTTTGTTGGCATACTTCTCACCCTCACAGCTTGGCACGATATTATCTGTAGTACCATGGCATATCATGTGAGGTGCGTCTTTTGAGTCGACGTATGTGTTAGTAGCAAGAGACGCATGCTTGTCAGGACACTGCTGTGGACCGCATCCGCCGACCATATCGTTCTCTGGAGACATATTGATAGGATTGCCACATGATTTGTCTCTACAGTCGACAGGACCAGACCAGTCGCAGACAGCGTCGACTCTACTGCTCTCGCTTGTGAATTTTCCAAGGTTTCCTTCGATGTCAATTGATACGCTACCAACATTCACCATTTTTTCACCGTTAGTGACACCCATCATAGAAGCCAAGTGACCACCTGAAGAGAATCCTGAGATGCCGATGAAAGAGTCGTCGATTTTAAGATCCTCCTTGTTTCCACGAAGATAACGTACAACAGCTTTGATATCGTTGATCTGAGCTGGCCACAAAGCGTCGTTGTATGTTCTGTGGTTAGGAGTGACGAAGATATAACCTGCATCCAACGCAGCCTTGCCGACAGTTCCGTGGTCTGCTGAACCCTTGCTGTTGTTGCTTCCCCATGCACTACCATAGATATGGATGATGACGTTGTGAGTAGCCTTGCCGTCGTTAGGATAGTAGATGTCCAGTTTATGGCCGACATGGTTGTCTCCTACATAGTCGATGTCTGTTTTACTTGTGTAACTTGATAGAGTGCCCGAACCAGCACCTCCACCTCCACCAAAGTCGATGCCTCCAAATTGTCCGAAGGTCATTGTACAACTGGCAAGAATAGCCAGAAAAGAAGTAATGATTTTTTTCATGACAAAAAATATTAGTATTAGATTGTTGTGTTAGATAGAGCAAAGATATAGAAACATTTTTCCTTTGATGTGTAAAAAAACGTGCAATGCTTAACATTTTTTCTTTTTTAGACGGACCGTCCTTTTTTTTATATCTACTAATGTATTTATAATACTAAATTTTATATTCTTCCTATGAGGTCGTAGATAGAAAATATATTTGTCATGCATATTATGTACTTTAGACGGTATATGTTATATTTATTAATCTGCTTATGAAAAGATGGAATATTAGTGAATCAAAAATAATAGGATGCTTTTTTTGCAAATTTGAGTATCTTTGTGAGAAAATTAATAGCTGTATTTAGAATATATGTAGCCTTCATATAAAAGAAAGATATAATAAATTGCGTTAAAATATGAACAATAACGAAAAAGAGGGGTCTCCTAGATTGAAAGGAATAGATGCGGTTGCTGGTATTATGATTTTAGATATGATTTCATATCATTGCTATTCTTTACCTTTTCATGTTTATTTGAGTTTTTTTATGCCATGGTTCTTTTTCAAATCAGGAATGTTTTATAAACGTCAATGTATTAAGGATTGTATTAAAAAGTCTGCAAATAAACTTTTGTATCCGTTCTTCACTTTTACAATTTTAGGATATTTGGTTTATGTTATAATTTTTTTGATGGAAGGAAATCATGATTGGACCGATTACTTTGTTATCCCGTTAAAAGAATTATTTTTTGATGGATCTGTGTATGGAAATAAACCTTTATGGTTTTTATTTTCTTTTTTTGTTGTCCAAGTGATTTTTTTCGATTGTGGAAAACAATCTGAAATATCCTATGCTAATTATAATTCCAGCTGTCATTTTTGTTTACATATTGTATTTGCATGATAATCCATTGCCAAGATATTTTGGAAATATAAGTTCAGGATTGGTGTTTTACACATTGGGTTACGTTTTACGAAACATACAATTCATGTCATTTGTTAGTGTGACGTCTATTGTAATATATCTATTATTTGCTGTTTTCGGAATCACATTCGTGGATATGTTTCCTAATACTTTGGAACAAGGAATTTATTTGCTTTGGTTTATATTTGCTATTGCAGGCTGTATTACTTTCAATTCAATTTTTGAAAAAATCCCTTATAAGTTCAAGTTTTTTTCTTGGGTAGGAAAGAATTCAATGATATTATATTTGACTCATTTTATGGTGATACGACTATATTATGTTATTACAGAACCATTTGATATGAATGGCAAAGTGAGAATATTAGGGTTGTTTGCAACATTAGCTATTGTAGAATACTTCCTTGTGTTGTTATTTAAATCTCCTAAAATGCAGTTTTTGTTAAAACCGATAAAAAAATAATTCTTCTGTTTATTGAGTAAAATTTTGTTTTTATTCTGTGTTGACATAGACAAAAGAATGTAGAATAATTAAATAAAAAGCCATTTCAGAGATTTCATTAAGTTTGACTCTGAAATGGCTTTTCTTATCAGACAAAGAAGAATATTTAGAAAGTCTTAAATAAATGAGGAAATACCTTCTTTTATTTGCTTAAAATGTACTTCTTTCCATCTTTGATATAGATTGTCTTTGGCTGTACATTTACAATCTTCCGTCCAAAGATATCAAACTTGTCTCCATCAACAGTCTCATTTCCACTTGGAATCGTTCTGCAAGGTGTGTTTTCTGTTTCTATGTTTGTTGTCAATTTTACAGCACACTTGGATGTTTCAATGTTTGTAAATATCAAATCATAGTAGCAATTTTTGTTGCCTTCATGTGACATATCATAAGAATTGGCTGTGCAACCCACCCATTCTATGCCTGTATTATTTATATCTATAATAGGCTTTTTAAATAGTGGACTATTAGAATTTTGCTCAGGACAACTCTGTGTGAATATTTGTAAATTGCCATCTACGTTCATACCTATGACGTAGAACCCGTTGTTTGGAATCTCAAATTCGCATTCCACTGTGCATTCTGTGCCTTTGTCGTCCACTGTAAAACCTTGTGCTTTTCCTTTTGAGATTAGTTCCATATCTATAGCTTGAGTTGTATTGTCAAGTCTTGCACGGTATAATGCAGGAGTTATGCTGATTTGTGTTTCGCCTATATAACTCTTGAATTTAACCTTGAATGAACTAAGGGTTGCAGTATTAACTGACGTGACAATCATTCCATTACTCATGAAAGCATCCGTTTGGGCTTTGTTGAAGTCTTCCTGTGAAAATAATGTTGTCTGCTTTACCTCTTTTGCCCATACATTTACTTTCTTCTCTTCGATTGAAACCAATGAGCCAGGAACAGAGATTATGTTTTCTCCTATATTGATAGCCAACGTATCTATTGGTTTTGTGCAATCTTCGTCTCCATACAAGATGACGTTTGTTTCTTCTTCAGTTAAAATTCTAAATGAAAAATCAAGATCTTTTATGTTTGTTGTATCTGTCAACAAAATGTCGTTGTCTATATTTTCAAAAGTGAATTTGTTCTGTTTTACATAAACGTAATCTGATATAGAAGAACATAAACTATCATAAGGAGACATTACAACTTTGTATTCTCCCTCTTTGTCGACATTGCAAATGATAGTTGTGTCTGCCAACTTATCGCCGTTGAAATACCAATTTAATGAAAAATCTTTGTTACCGAGCACTGATGAAGTAAGAGCTGATACTGCAGTGCTTCCATCTCCACATGTCGTAACTGTGTCTTCTAACAAGCGAACGTTAGGGCAAAGTGTTGCTAATTCGCAATCGAAAGACATTGGGTGAAGGTAGCGTATAGTTGTAGAGTCTGATCCTACACCACATTGTCCAAGATCGTTAAGTCCGAATGCAAAATATTGGTTTTTGTTATTGACGACGTAACCGAAATTGCCTCCACATTCAATTGCCACGGCATCATTAACTATAGATCCGTCTTCGTATGTGAGGAAGATAGGCATGATTAAACTTAGGCTTAATGTGTCTGCTCCTGCTACTCCGTTTTTTTCATCGTTGCTTCCCCAGTAAAGAAGATATCCGTCGAATGTTACAGCGGCTCCATATCCTCTACCTCCATCGATTTGCTTTACATTGCTAAGGTAGTCCAACCCACTTATTTTTGCGTAGTCTCCTGCTACAATTGGATTAGCATACATTGACTCTCGTAGCACCCCAGTGCCGGCACATCCGTTCCAGGCTCCTCTTCCCCATCCGTATGCTTTACCGTCCTTTGTGACAGCGAATGAAGAATTGTTTCCGGAACCTATGGCTACGACATCTTTTAATGGCACCATTGTCTTTTCTAACAAGACTGGGTTCAGTTTATTTGTGTATTCTTCTGTCCCATCTGAACCATGCCCATCCCAATTGCCTGCACTATATAACATTCCGTCGGCAGTTAAGGCGAAAAAGGAATTATCTCCTGCACAAATATCAATAACCTTTTTTTGTAGGTTCTCTTGTCCTATTATGGCGGTGTCTATATGGATGAAATCTTTTGACATGACAACGTTGCCATCGTTTTGTAGAGCAATGAATCCATAGGTGGCACCTGCAACTTTTTTTACATTTCCTAAATATTTTCCACCAAGGGTGCCGTCTTCGTTGTATCCTTTAGTTTGTTCGCATTCAATGGGAGCTATTTTTGAATATAGGAGAGAATCTGTTGATGTCATTCCCCAATAGTAAAGTACTCCTTTGTCTGAGATACCCAAGAATGTTGTTCCAGAGCCTGCATCAACTTGTGTTAATTTTATGCCTTTAGTATCTACTAGCATTGGTATGGAGTAATAGCTTTTATTGACATATCCTGCAGCGGTTGTGTCAAGTCCAAGAAAATTGATGATGGTAGAGTCTAATTTGTTTACATTTTTTCCTCCCCATGCGTAAACTTTGTTGTCCTTGCAGAGGGCAACACTAGTCGCTGATCCTCCACTTATAGGCATTGTTGTGGCTTGTGAAATGCCTGCAAGTAATACCGAACTTGAAAGAAGTAGTTTTTTTAATTCCATATGTTTTGGTTATATTATACATTTTATGTGTAACATCTTGAAACACAACAGTCATAAAGACAGAATGTCACAATTCGATGTTGGATGAAATATTTGTTGTGCAAAAATAAGTTTTGATTCTAGCCATAGCTCATTATTGTCGTTAATTTTTGTTAAAAGTAGAGATGAAAACATTATGTGTCAGATAGCATGATGTAAATGAAATAAAATAAAAAGAGACGCGATTTTCATCACGTCTCTAAAATATATTTTTATTAATAAATCTATGATTAGAAGTGGAAACCGAATGAAAGCATGAAATGGTTGCTTCCGTGCTTTAGATCACCAATTTCGTTTGCATATGTAGAAACAAGATTGGTTCTTTCCTCATCGATTGGTTGCTGAAGCATATATTGTACAGTTGAAAGTTTGCGGATATATGCGAAATCAATGTATGCGACTCTTCCACTGTATCCAAAACCTGCACTGATGTACTGACGTAATTTAGGAGAAGTGAACGAATAAAATGGTCCGTAGTAATACTCACCTTCCTCGTCCTCATCCCAATAATCGCCAGAATATGCACCTCCTAACATCTCAATCTTGTCGCATGCCTCTTTTGCTTCAAGCACAGGTGCTGAGCAAACTGCATATCCTGCACGTAGATCCAATCCACCGATGATATTGACTTCAGCACCGACTTTCAAAGTATGCTGAGTTTTGCATATTTCTTTGATGTTCTCTTCAAGCAATCTCATCTTCAAGTTTGCAAACTCACCCCACATTCTTGTGTAGTTTCTCATTGAGTAGTCGAGTCCGATATTAGCTCTGTCTCCAACCATGAATCCCAATTGAGCGGAGAATTTCATTGGAGTGTGGATTTTATAAGGGTAGTCATCACGTGTCTTGTTGAATGACCATGTCTCGTCAATGTTGTAAAGGGTTGGAGTCTGGAGACCAACACCTACGCGCATGAAATCAGTTGGTTGATAAAGCAAACCGACATTGAAGTTACAGCCTGCTCCGTTTGCCTCTGAGAAAAAATTATCTGTGTATTGATCATCTTTGTAGATGTTAGACTTCTCAAAGCGCATGTCTGTGATTCCTACTGCGACACCGAAATAGAATTGGTTGTTGATGTTGCCTGCGTATGCAAAGTTGACAACATCTGTTCCTCCTTCTTCGTGGTCGTTTGTTGTTGAATTGTATGTTCTGTCTTTTAGGAACATATCACTGTCGTATGTGCGGTTGCGGTTGTAAGATATAGCAAGAGCCGACGATACGTAACCACTACTGTTGTGTTCAATGTTGAAAAGTAGGGATGCATCACTTACTGCGAATGAACACTGACCGTCATTGTTCGAGTAAAGGTCAAATGTCAAGCCGATGTCTGATTTTGTTCCTGCTGCAATGCTAGCCGCATTGTCTTTCAACGCACTAGTGACACCTCCGATAGCACCCATGGCTCCACCCATACCTGCGTAGCGAGCAGATCCTAGTGTCGGGTCTTCCAAACTGAGGTTAAGTAATTTGTATGCGTTAATGTCTTGTGCATTCGCTATTGTCGCTGACAATGCTGTGGCGCACAATGCTATTCCAAAATATCCTATCTTCATAACTATCCGTTTTTATTTGTTATGTTTTGTTTATGCAAAGTTAAAATATATTCTATAGGATACACTTGAATTAGTCTTAAATATCCTTAAAATAGAATAAATTACCTGAAAAAGTAATATGCAATGAAAATTGCTGCTATCGCTCCAACTGTGTCTGCCACAAGTCCCGCTGTGACAGCATATCTTGTCTTGCGTATGCCGACCGAACCGAAATACAGTGCTACAATATAGAAAGTGGTGTCTGCAGCTCCTTGGAACAGACATGAAAGTTTGCCTGTGAAGCTGTCTACTCCGAACGTTTGCATCGTCTCCACCATCATCGCTTTTGCCCCGCTTCCTGATAAAGGTTTCATTATCGCTACAGGCAATGCATCTACAAAATCAGTGTTGAGGTTTGTCCAACTCCATAGCCATTTTGCTCCATACATAAGATAATCCATAGCTCCGGATGCTCTGAACACGCCAATCGCCACCAACATTCCTACTAAATATGGCATTACTTTGATACTTGTCTCAAATCCTTGTTTGGCTCCCTCTATGAAACATTCATATACGTTTACCTTTTTATAGGCTGCACCAGCTATGAATGTGACGATGATTGTGAAGAGTAGGGCATTACTGACAATTTTTGATGTCAAGATCATTTCTTCCTGGTTGAGACGGGAGAATCCATACATCATCAGTCCGATGACGGTGCTGATTCCGACCAGCCAACTGATGACTACTTTGTTCAGAAGATTTAGATGTTGTTTGATTCCGACATAGATGATCGCAGCTACCGTCGAAATGAAGGTGGAAAGCAACAGCGGAATGAAGATATCTGTCGGGTCGGCGGCTCCGAGTACGCTTCTTTGTGCAAGAATGGTGATCGGTATGAGTGTTAATCCGGATGTGTTGAGAGCAAGAAACATGATTTGTGCGTTGCTTGCCTCTTTTTTGTTCGGATTAAGTTCCTGCAACCCTTTCATCGCTTTTAATCCTAGCGGTGTGGCTGCATTATCCAACCCCAGCATGTTGGCAGAAAAATTCATGAGAAGCTGCCCGTTGACGGGATGGTTTTTGGGCACTTCTGGAAAAAGTTTGTTGAAGAATGGTCCAATTATCTTAGACAAAAAGTTTATAGCTCCTGCTTTCTCTCCAATATTCATCAACCCAAGCCATAGAATCATCACTCCTCCAAGTGGAAGGGCAATCTTCATCACGGCAAACTCTGACATGTGGAATGTGCTGCGTACGATTCGCTCAAACACCATGTAATCCTGGAATATCACGCATTGCAGGATGGCAACGATGAATGCGATTATGAAACAGCCTATCCAGATGTAGTTTAGCACCATGACTCTTTGTTTTTATGCTTTGTTAATTGTGACATGAATTGCATGTCGCACATTTGTGAGTCTCCCTACGGAAACGTTTTTCGATCAGAACTCTGATTCTGTTTCTTAATGCCTCAATATCTATCTTCTCCACAATGTCATTGGTGAACGCAAGAAGCAGCAACATTCTTGCCTCTTTCTCTGAAATGCCTCGTGTACGAAGATAGAACAGAGCCTCATCTTCAATCTGACCTACCGTCGCTCCATGTGAACATTTCACGTCGTCAGCATAGATCTCAAGCTGCGGCTTTGTGTACATTTTCGCCGTTGCCTTTGCACAAATATTCTTGTTGCTTTGGTATGCCTCTGTCTTCTGCGCGTTTTTTTCAACAAGTATACGACCTGCGAATGAGCCGTATGAGCAGTCGTCCATGACATATTTGAATAGCTCTGTGCTTTTGCAGTGCGACACTTTGTGATTTATATATGTGTCGTTGTCGATGTGGTCGTGCTCGTCACCTATCGCGATTCCGCACAATGTTGTCTCTGCATGCTCTCCGCTAAGGTTGATGCGGATATTGTTGCGGGAGTATCCTGTGCGTAAAGTTATATTGTTGATTTTTGCATCCGATGACTTCGCCTGCTCCACATATAGAGAACTGATGTTTGTGGTCTGACGTTCTGAATCGGATAATTCGTAGTGGCTGTAGTTTGAGTTTTCAGCCAAACTGACTTCAGTCACTCTGTTCGCTAAAAATTTGTGGCCAGATTCGCTGTGGTTGCAGATAATCACTTTTGCGGATGCATTCTCCTCCAAAATGATGAGGTTACGGCTTGTTGCCAATAGATCGAAGTCGGCATGCATCATGTTGATTAACTGGATAGGACGCTCTATCTGTACATTCTTTGGTACAAATAGCACGAATCCGTCTTGAGCGAAGGCTGTGTTGAATGCCACCATCACATCTGATGCGTGAGGCGCAATCTTGCCATAATATTTGCTGATGATTTCAGGATGCTCTTTTGCGACGGTGCTGAGTGAACCGGCAATGACACCTGATTTCGCCAATTCTGCTATTTCGTCTTTCGCGATAGCCTCTGCGAAAATGTCGTTCACAACATAGAAGTTGTGTGTTTTTAGTCCGGGCACATCGCATTTGTACGGTGCATTTGTGCTGGCTATTTCAACGCGACGGATATTCATTCCATATTCAGTGGCGAATACGTCTGATATATTGCTGCGTTTGTAACGTTCCTGCTCGTCTGTAGGGAATCCCATACGGCAGAACACATCAAATGCTTCATCACGGATCGCATCGAGTGGGGTGGCAGATGTTGTCTGCAACAGCTCTCTATGCTTATTGTAGATGTTTATGTATGATTCTTCTACCATAGATTATTCTCCTAACTCTTTTTTAATCCAGTCGTAACCTTTCTCCTCAAGCTCAAGAGCCAATTCCTTGCCTGCACTCTTCACGATCTTACCTTTGTAAAGTACATGTACGAAATCTGGCACGATGTAGTCGAGTAGACGCTGATAGTGAGTGATGACGATGCTCGCATTCTCACTGCTCTTCAACTTGTTGACACCTCCTGCGACGATACGTAGTGCGTCGATGTCAAGACCAGAGTCTGTCTCGTCGAGGATAGAAAGTTTTGGCTCCAACATTGCCATCTGGAATATCTCATTACGCTTCTTTTCTCCTCCTGAGAATCCTTCGTTTACTGAACGTCCTGCAAGTTTGTTGTTTAACTCGACATATTCCTGCTTCTCACGCATTAGTTTCAAGAAATCAGATGCAGACAATGGTTCAAGTCCTTTGTACTTGCGGTGCTCATTGATCGCTGCACGCATGAAGTTGGACATGCTGACTCCTGGAATCTCTACTGGATATTGGAAACTCAAGAACAGTCCTTCGTGACTTCTGTCTTCTGGGGAAAGCTCAAGAAGATTCTTGCCATTGAAGATCACCTCTCCCTCAGTGACTTCGTAACTTGGATTTCCTGCCAACACTGATGACAATGTGCTTTTGCCTGAACCGTTAGGTCCCATGATAGCGTGAACTTCTCCTGCGTTGATAGACAAATCGATACCTTTTAGAATCTCTTTGCCGTTGCTCTTGATTATAGCGTGTAAGTTTTTTATTTCTAGTAACATAGTTCTTTTTTGTTTTATTGATTATCCGACGCTTCCTTCCAATGATATGCTCAAAAGATTTTTTGCTTCTACTGCAAATTCCATTGGCAGTTTGCTGATTACCTCTTTTGCGTATCCGCCTACGATTAGTGCGATCGCGTCTTCTGTTTTGATTCCTCTCTGATTGCAGTAGAACACTTGGTCTTCACTGATTTTTGATGTTGTGGCTTCGTGTTCAACTATTGCAGTCTCGTTTCTTACCTCCATGTATGGGAATGTGTGGGCTCCACATTTGTCGCCAAGCAAAAGACTGTCACATTGAGAGAAGTTTCTTGCGTTTGAAGCATTTTCCACCACTTTCACCAAACCACGGTAGCTGTTCTGACTATGTCCGGCAGAAATACCCTTCGATACAATATGAGAGTGGGTATTCTTACCGATATGTATCATCTTTGTTCCTGTGTCTGCCTGTTGGTAGTTGTTTGTCACAGCAACAGAATAGAATTCTCCGACTGAATTGTCTCCTAGCAATACACAACTTGGATATTTCCATGTGATCGCACTACCTGTCTCCACCTGTGTCCATGATACTTTTGAACCGTTGCCTTTGCACAAAGCACGTTTTGTGACAAAGTTGTAGATTCCACCTTTGCCGTCTTTGTCGCCTGGATACCAGTTCTGCACCGTCGAATATTTGATTTCAGAGTGTTCCATTGCCACAAGCTCAACGATTGCCGCATGAAGCTGGTTCTCATCACGCATTGGAGCGGAGCATCCTTCAAGGTAAGAGACGTAGCTATCGTCGTCTACAACAATCAAAGTGCGCTCAAACTGACCTGATCCTTTTGCGTTGATTCGGAAATATGTGGAAAGTTCCATCGGACAACGAACACCCTTAGGAATATATACAAATGTTCCGTCGCTGAAAACGGCTGAATTGAGAGCCGCATAGAAATTATCTGTATGGCTGACTACAGAGCCAAGATATTTGCGTACTAGTTCTGGATAGTTGTGGACCGCTTCTCCGATTGAACAGAAAATAATGCCAAGTTCAGCAAGAGCCTCTTGTTGGGTCGTCTTTACAGAGACGCTGTCCATCACCGCGTCTACAGCCATTCCTGCTAGAGCTTTCTGCTCATGAAGAGGAATTCCGAGCTTGTCGAATGTTTTCAGTAGTTCAGGATCTATTTCCTTATTTTCACTGCCTTCGACTTCTGCTTTAGGAGCGGCGTAGTAGTAAATGTCTTGAAAATCAATTTCTGGGATTGAAAGATGAGGCCATGTTGGCACTGTAAGTGTTTGCCAATGACGAAAGGCTTCTAATCTGAATTCAAGCAGCCATTCCGGTTCGTTTTTCTTTTTTGAGATAAGACGGATTATGTCCTCGTTGAGGCCTTTGGGAATAACTTCGGTCTCAATATTGGTGGTAAAACCGTACTTGTAATCTTCGTTAGTAACTTTATCTACTATATTATCCATAGAGTCGTTTTACATATTTTTGCAAAAGTAATAAAATTAGTGGGTTAGTTTTAGGGTTAGTCGATGATTTTTTGCCAACTTTGCATTATAATCAAATAAAAAGAAGAGCTTATGGAGATTGGTGTGGTTTTGATAGTGTGTTTGATTTTGGTTGTTGCAGGTCTTATCGGAAGTGTGGTTCCAGGATTGCCTGGCACTCCTTTGTATCTAGTTGCGATGCTGATCGCCCGTTTTTGTGGCGACGTGGAGATGTCCAATTTGGAGTTGTTTGTCATCTTTATATTGGTTGCGGCTACTTTTGCGGTTGATTTCTTCCTGCCGATGTGGACGACGAAAAAGTTTGGAGGAACGAAAGCGGGAGTATATGGTAGTATTGTCGGACTATTGGTAGGCTTGTTTTTGCCTGTACCTTTACCTCCAGGCACAGCTACGATTATTTGTATGTTCCTTGGTGCTGTTATCGGAGAGTATATTGCAGGTCAAAGTAATGATGTCGCGGTAAAATCAGGTATGGGCAATCTCATAGGGTTTATTGTGGCGACGACGGTAAAGTTCGCTTTGGGTGTTTATTGTGGTTGGCGACTGATCTCATTCGGATTGGACATGTTCAATAAAAATTAATCTGTAGCCAAAATAAATTGACTGAATATCACTATAATAAATAGTGCTTACTGAAATATGAAAGAGCAAAGGAGTTGAATTTCCTTTGCTCTTTTTAGTTTAAATTATTAATTGTTAGTTTGCTAAAATTCAACAACAATTTTGCAGGATATCAATTTTTTTTAATTCTTCAAAATTAATTCAAAAAGGTCATCAACCATTTTTTTACAATTTCTGAATATAGACAAAAATACATTAGACCAAGAAACAATCCACTAAAATACACATAAACATCCCAATATTTTGGATATCTATAACTAATTATAGTAAAGCCCCACGAAATTATGAAGTATTGTAGAAGTGTAATCACCACATAAGGAATCCTTATATCAGAATTTGTAGTCTTTTTGATGCAAAAAGACACAATAATAAATGGTGCAAACAAAAAAAGGAATTGAAAAAAATACCCTTTGATATTTTCAATACTTCCAAAATCCGAATCATCCCAACCTCTAGCAATAAAATATGCAATCATCAATATAATTTCATATATACACATCATAAAGAAGTATATATCATTATCACAACAAAATTTTTTCCTGTTCATTTATTTGCTATTTTGTTACAGTGTTCATTTGTTTGATGTCAATTCGATGAATTTAACTGATTGGTTATTTGCAAATAGTGTTGCTCTTTTGTGATTGTAAAGTGAAAATAGACAAAACGAAAAACAACACCATGACTACCGAAAACAAAAATATTGAAATTTTCTGTATGGTAGACAATCACTACAAACTTTTAAAATCCTATCTTGAAACTGATTATGGGCGGAATCGCGTCTGCAGTTGTAATGTCGAAATCTTTTTCTGATCTGGATTTTTGATGATGCAGAGCTGGAATTATAAATCCACAGGCGGTGCCAATTGATGCTCCTGCGAGGACGTCAGTGAAAAAATGGTTTCCACTTGCCATACGTAGTCCTCCTGTTAATGTGGCAATACCAAAGGAAAAGCCTGCTACTGCAGCTTTCCATTTCGAATTTGGAAAACTGTGACAAAAAACAGATGTCGTAAATGCTACTCCAGAAAATGACATCCCAGTATGTCCGGATGGAAAAGAACAGTTCCAATCCCCTGCGTCGACTTTGGCTTGTGAATATCCGTCGAAATACATGTATGGACGTGCTCGATGTACAAGAAACTTTGTCCATTGTAGTATGCCATTTGTAAGAAGCATCGTTTCAGCGTACATTGTCCCGATGGTTGCCCATTCACTATTCGGTGCCGTTGTCAGAATAAAAGGGGTTGCCATGGCTACTCCTAGAGTGGCTGTTCCGACGATGTGGAGTTTCTTGTTGTATGGTCTCATGAATATTTGGTCAATCTTGGGAAGACGGCTTTTATCCCAATCTTGTGGGTTGTATTCGTTTCTTTTTAAATGTAGGATTTGATTGCAAATCAGAGCGGATCCGCTAAGTGCTGTGCCAAGTCCGATTTGGATTCCTTCATTTACAGGTTTAAGCTTATATGTCTGGATGTAATCAGAATCAGAGGCATAGAGTGGACTTGTCAAGAATAGAAATAATGTGGTGAAAATAGTGTAAATCATATTCTTAACTGTTGCGTTGCTCTTTGATAATGTCAGACTGTTTTTGCTCATTTTTTTCTGATTGCTTTGAATGAAATAAAAAAGGGATGCTGATTTCAGCATCCCTCATGTTGTATCGTTTGAATAGATTATTCAGCCTTACCCTTAGAACCAAGAACGTTAACGATCTTGTGAGTGTACATCTTAATCATCTCCTTACGAGCGTCACCACAGTACTGACGTGGGTCGAAGTGATCTGGGTGCTCAGCGAAGTGCTTACGAACAGCACCTGTGAAAGCAAGACGAGAGTCTGAGTCGATGTTGATCTTACATACAGCTGACTTAGAAGCCTTAGTCAACTCTGACTCAGGAATACCGATTGCGTTAGGCAACTTACCACCGTAAGTGTTGCACATCTCAACGTACTCCTCAGGAACTGAAGAAGAACCGTGAAGAACGATAGGGAAACCACCCTGCTTCTCAAACTTCTTCATTACGCCCTCAAGAACGTCGAATGCCAATGGTGGAGGAACAAGCTTTCCAGTTTTTGGATCGCGTGTACACTGCTCAGGAGTGAACTTGTAAGCACCGTGAGATGTACCGATTGAAATAGCTAGAGAGTCACAACCTGTACGAGTAGCGAAATCTACTACCTCCTCAGGGTTAGTGTATGTGTGGTGGTCTGCAGAAACCTCATCCTCAACACCAGCCAATACACCAAGCTCACCCTCAACTGTAACATCGAACTGGTGTGCGTAGTCACAAACCTTCTTTGTTAGAGCAACGTTCTCCTCGTATGGAAGGTGTGAACCATCGATCATAACTGAAGAAAAACCGTTGTCGATACAGTCCTTGCAAAGTTCGAAAGAATCACCGTGGTCAAGGTGAAGAACGATCTGTGGCTTCTCCCAACCTAGCTCCTTAGCGTACTCTACTGCTGCCATACCTAGGTAACGAAGGATAGTTCCGTTAGCGTAGTTACGTGCACCCTTAGAAACCTGAAGGATAACTGGTGACTTCTCTGTTGCTGCTGCTGTTACGATAGCCTGAAGCTGCTCAAGATTGTTGAAGTTGAAAGCTGGAACAGCGTAACCGCCCTTAAGTGCCTTAGCAAACATCTCCTTAGTGTTTACCAAGCCTAACTCTTTGTAATTTACCATTTTATGAAAAAATTAAATATTTTTCGTTATTATCCGTCAGCAAAAATAATAAATTTTCTTTTTGTAGACGTGTTTGTAGTTCAACTTTTTTAATTACACCAACTTGTGGATGCATAGTCCGCTACGTAGCTTTGGCTCAAACCAAGTTGCTTTTGGTGGCATGATGTTGCCGCTGTCTGCGATATCCATGATCTGCTTCATTGACACTGGGTAAAGAGCAAGTGCTGTCTTCATCTCACCAGAATCAACTCTCTTCTTCAACTCCTTCAAACCACGTAGTCCTCCTACGAAGTCGATTCTGTCTGAAGAACGAAGGTCTTTGATGTTCAAAATCTCATCTACGATAAGTTTTGACGAGATACTTACGTCAAGCACTCCGATTGGATCATTGTCATCGTATGTGCCCTTCTTTGCTGTCAAACTGTACCATTTGCCTGATAGGTAAAGAGAGAAGTTGTGTAGCGCGTTTGGCTTGTACATGTCCTCTCCTTTGCACTCAACGTCGAAGTTTTTCTTCAATGCGTCAAGGAACTGCTCGTCTGTCAAACCGTTAAGGTCACGGATCACACGGTTGTAGTCGAGAATTGTAAGCTGGCTTGCAGGGAAACAGACAGCCATGAAGTAGTTGTACTCCTCGTCGCCTTTATGATTAGGATTCTGCTTTCTCTTCTCATCGCCTACAAGCGCTGCGGCTGCTGAACGGTGGTGTCCGTCTGCGATGTAAAGATTCTTCATCTTGCCAAATTCTTCAGTCACTGTCTTGATATCTGCGTCGTCGCTGATGATCCAGAACTTATGTCCGAAACCATCGATAGGAGCGATGAAGTCGTAAACAGGAGTTGAAGCGGCATATTTAGCTACAAGTTTGTCAAGGATAGCATTGTCTGGATATGCGAAGAATACAGGCTCGATGTTTGCGTTGTTGACGCGAACGTGCTTCATTCTGTCTTCCTCCTTGTCGCGACGTGTAAGCTCATGCTTCTTGATCACACCTGTCATATAATCGTCTACGTATGCGCAAACCACAAGACCATACTGAGTCTTGCCGTTCATTGTCTGGGCATAGATGTAGTATTGCTCTTTGTCGTCTTGTACCAACCATCCTTTGTCCTGGAACATCTGGAAGTTCTGTGCGGCTTTCTCGTAAACGCGAGGGTCGTACTCGCTTGTGCCCTCTGGAAAGTCGATTTCTGGTTTGATGATGTGGTAAAGAGATTTCTCGTTACCTTTAGCTTCCTCACGTGCCTCTTCGCTGTTTAGCACGTCGTATGGACGGCTCTCTACCTGCTCCACCAATTCTTTAGGTGGACGGATACCCTTAAATGGTTTTACTATTGCCATTTTTTATTTTGTTTAAGTTGTTTGTAATCTTTTTTATTTGGTTGCGAAATAGAAAGTGCATGTCTGCATCGTATATTTTCTTATTTCCACACTTTTGAATCCAACTTTCAAAAGCAGTTCCTTCATAACTTCTCCCTGAGGAAAAGCATCGATGGATTCGGGCAAATATGAATATGCGGTGCTATTAGTCTTCAATATTTTTGCCATTATGGGAATAAATATTTTTGTGAAGATGCGATAGCCAAATCTGTAAAAAGGATTTGTTGGAACGCTTAATTCAAGAATCGCAAGTGAACCTCCGTCTCTTATAACTCTGCAAATTTCGGTCAATCCTTTTTCTAAGCTTTCGAAGTTGCGTATTCCAAAGGCGATTGTTGCGGCGTCAAAACTCTGGCTGTCGAAAGGAAGATTCATTGAATCTGCACGCATAAGGTCGATGAAATCGCTCTTTTTTGCGGCTTTTACTTTCTTTTCTCCGACGCGGATCATCTCTTCTGAAATGTCCACTCCAACGATGCGTGCCGGCTGGATAGCATCGTATGCGGAAAGTGCGAAATCTGCAGTTCCGGTAGCGACGTCGAGAATGGTATTGGGATTAGTCTGCTTCAAACGTTTGATCGCCTTCTGACGCCAACTTTTGTCCTGTCCAAGTGACATGAGACGGTTCATTGTATCGTAGTGTGGGGCGATGTCATCAAACATCTGCTCTATCTGCTGTGTCTTGCCACTCGCAGAGGTTTCAAAGGGCATTACTTCCTCACATTTAAAATCAGACATATTACAATCAGTTTAATTTTAGGCAAAAATAGAAAAAAGTAATTAAACTTATCGGCATTATCCATCACTTATATCTCATTTATAGATAAAAAATGTATATTTGCCATATGATGTATGAGTGAAGGTTGCAAAATGACAGACAAATATATTGATATAGAAGCTGTTCTTGAGGCGAAGGCACCATCTTTGAAAAAGAAGATGCCAGGCTTTATGATTTCCTATCTCAAACATATTGTTCATGAAGATGAGCTTAATGATTTCCTGTCAAAGCATTGGAATGAAGACGGAATCACATTCGTCGGCAATCTTCTCACTGAATTGGGGATCTCTTATAACATAAACGGGGAGGATAGACTTCCGGAAAGTGGAAGATATACGTTTGTCTGCAATCATCCGTTGGGAGGACTTGATGGTATTGTCTTGTTGAAAATGCTTTCTGACAAATATGGAGAGGCTAAAGTTGTTGTCAACGACATCCTTATGCACATATCTCCGATGAAATCGCTTTTTATCCCTGTAAATGTCGTGAATAACATACAGAATAAAGAGAGCGTGAATCTGATTGATGAGTGTATGTCTGGCAATACTCCAATCCTTTATTTCCCGGCTGGTAAAGTGTCTCGTAGAGATAAAAGTGGAAATATAGCAGATTTGGAATGGAAAAAGAATTTTGTGACCAAAAGTATTGAGCATAAAAGGGATATTGTACCTATCTATTTTGACGGAAGAAATTCGAGTTTTTTCTATAATCTCGCATATTGGCGCATGAAAATAGGAATACGACAGAATGTCGAGATGCTTTATCTGGCGGATGAAATGTATAAAAACAGATCTGCCCATTTTAATATTACTGTCGGTGAGATTGTTGGCTATGACTCATTCGAAGATATACCAGCAATCGAAAAAACTCGGGTAATTCGGGAAAAATGCTACAATTTAGCAAAGAGAAATTAGCATGAGACCATTGATAAAACAGATTGATACGGATTTGATTGAGATTGAATTGAAAGATGCAGGTTTGCTCCGTAAAACGAACAAATCAGGCAATGAATTGTACATTGTCGACTATTTTTCATCTCCAAATACTCTTGCTGAAATCGGAAGATTGAGAGAACTGACTTTCCGTGATGCAGGTGGAGGAACGGGTAAGGCTTGTGATCTTGACAAGTTCGATATAGATGGTAGTAGCGGTTGCAAACAACTTGTGTTGTGGAACCCGGATGAGAGAGAAATAATCGGAGGATACAGGTTTATTTATGGTTCTGATGTCAAATTTGTCGATGGCAAACCATGGCTGACAAGTGGTTGCCTGTTTGATTACTCCGATGAATTCATCGCTGATTTCTTACCTCATACTATCGAGCTAGGAAGAAGTTTTATTTGCCCGAAATATCAGTCGGGAGCATCTTCGACAAAAAGTATGTACGCTCTTGATAATTTGTGGGATGGTATAGGAGCTTTGATAGTCAGGTATAATGCAAAATATCTTTTCGGTAAGGCTTCAATATATTCGCATTTTGGAGACGAATCGTTTGCTATAATACGTTATTTCCTTGATTTGTATTTCTCGGATAAATATCGTCTCGTTTATGCGAAAAATCCGATAAAAACGACTGTTTCGGAGAACATAAGATCAATGTTTAGTGGAAACAATTATAAAAATGACTATGTTGTGCTAAAACGGGAGTTGAAGAAACTTAATCGTAACATACCTCCACTGGTCAATTCTTATATGAATGTCTCTCCATCTATGAGAGTGTTTGACTCTGCATTAAATGTGGAATTTGGCAATGTTTACGAGACTGGTTTACTTGTCACTACCGCTGACATGTACGAGGAAAAAGTAAAAAGACACATGGAATTTTGATGTGTTGATTATTAATTTTTACATCAATTTGTTTTCTTCCTACTCGTTTGACACCTTTTGACTTAGAGCTTTGTCATGCTGTTTTGCAATCCATAAGAACCATACTGCTTGGAATAATTTGATTGCGAATGAGATGACGCAGAACAACTTTATTGTAGCGATAAAACTTAAGTTGGATATTCCGTAAGCTAAGGCGATAATACGCAAAACAATAAAAGAAAGCTCTATAATAAGGTTGTTTTTCAATCTCAACAAGACCTCAGGTACAAAGACCAAAGCATTTGCGATAAAGCCAGTGGCGAACCAAGGTAGTAGGATTCCTAATATTTCACCGGTCATACCCCATCCTGGACCAAAAAGAAACTCTGTTATACTTGGCAGGATGAAATATAAAATGCTGAACACAAAACACAATATCGTTGACGAATAGATAAAAAACTGGTGGATTTCTGGAAATATAGGTTTTCTTTCGTTCACCTTTTCTGAAGTGTTTCTCAACAAGACCTGATATATCGAGCTCGCAATCATTGCCAACGGAAGATAACCGATGGTGATCGCCAGTGAAAAATAACCGACATTTGTTGCTCCATATACTGAAGTGAGCATCAACACTGGCAATCCGTTGCTTAGATGACATACCAAATTTTTTGGCATGGAGTAAAGAGGAAAACTGCGGTAAATACTTAAATACTCTTTTGCCAAATGCGTAGGAATATGTCGTAAATGTGAAATGGCTTCCTTTATTTTTGATGGTCCTATAATAGCCATGGCAATGAGAGGCCCGATTACAGATGCGTCTATAAGGGCTATGCCTCCTACTGAAAAAATACCGAATGTCACTTTAAGTCCAGCGTTGGATAAACTTTGTATGACTTGGTATGAAGCGATTCTTCCATATTGTTTGTCGCGATTGAAAAGATATGCCAATACTTGCCATACTCCTACTGCTGATATATATATGGGTAAATACCACAAGGCCCATTCCAAATTTTGCATACCAAAAAACAGAGCTATCTTGTCGTAAAAAAAACTTGCAGCCATGCTTATAATGACGGTGGATGACAAGGAAATAACCATTACACCAACCAAGGCATACGCACCTTCTTCTTTTTTTGGTAGTGGAATCGCGTATTGGAGGTCTCCCGTAGAAATAATAATGAGCGCGTTGGCGATCGTTAGAAATAGAGACAGCAAGGTGAAGTCGTCAGGCTGATACATTCGCGTCAACAGCGGATATATCAGCATGCCAACCACCTGTGCAATTATGTTTGCAGATAGTAGTTTGGATATGTTCCCAATTTTACTACTCATCAAATTTTAATAAAATTTTACAATTCTGTTACAAAATTAGCATTTTTTAACATTTATGACATGAAAAAAAGGATTTAGGTTTTCAACAAAATGCAAATATTTTCATTTGTTACGTTTGTATGGCTTTCTTTTGCATATTTTTTCATCGAAATCCAACTGGATGATTCGGTCAGCTTCTCGCATTATAAATCTTTTTTTTCTTGCGAATCGGGATGATTGTTTTGATGGGTTGAATGTAAGAGGTGAAGGCAAGAGTGCTATAAGTGTTGCGATTTCTTGTTTAGACAAGTTTTTTAGCTTTTTGCCGAAATATATTTCTGCAGCCATGGGCATTCCATATATTCCATGTCCTGTCTCTGCGACATTTAAATATACTTCCATTATTCGTTTCTTCCCCCAAATGAATTCGATCAAGACAGTAAAGTATGCCTCTACCGCTTTTCTGAAATATGAGCGACGAGGGTATAGAAAGGTGTTTTTGGCAGTTTGTTGTGATATCGTACTTCCTCCGATGATTTTCTTATGTGTCTGATTGTATTTGTATGCTTTCCTGATTGCCTCTATATCAAGTCCAGAATGTGTTACAAAATAATGGTCTTCTGACGCAATCGCGGATTTGACAAGGTATTCAGGCATGTCTTCGATTGGAGTCCATTTTTTTAGTACACGCACGTCTTCTCCTTTCCATGCGTATTCCACACACCTGATAAGCATCAAAGGTGTTATGTAGACGGGCACGAAACGGTATACAACTACCATAATCAGTGAAGATGCGAAAAAGAATAACACAAGATTACGGAGATAAATCAATAGCCTCTGTTTCCAAAATGTTAATTTATGATTAATTCCCATAACAATTCAATCTTCTTGTATTGACAAAAGTATCAATTTTTAGGTAACTTTGCAGTGGTTAAACGTAAAACTTATAGAAATGGCAGAAGTTACAGGTAGTGCGGTGAAAAAAGTAACCGCGACAGTTATCAAATCAATGAAGTCGACTGGAGAAAAGATTTCCATGCTTACTTCATACGACTTCACTATGGCTCAACTTGTTGACAAGGCAGGAGTTGATGTGATTCTTGTGGGCGATTCTGCGTCTAACACAATGATAGGCAATAAGACTACGCTTCCGATCACAATCGAAGAAATGATTGTTTTTGGAAAAAGTGTTGTGAATGCGGTCAAACGTGCACATGTGGTGATTGATATGCCTTTCGGAAGCTATCAGATCAGTAAAGAAGAGGGTGTCCGTAATGCTTGCAGATTAATGAAGGAGACGGGGGCTGACTCTGTGAAAATTGAGGGAGGACTCGAGTATCTCGACACTATCAAAGCTATAATTAATGCGGGAATCCCTGTGATGGCTCATCTAGGTCTGACTCCTCAGTCTGTCAATAAGTTTGGTGGATATGGTGTGAGAGCAAAGGAAGAGGCAGAGGCTGCCAAACTAATCTCTGACGCTAAGTTGCTGGATGAGGCTGGTTGCTATGCTATTGTTCTTGAGAAAATACCAGCGTCGCTCACTACTAAAGTGAGAAACGAGATCTCTATGCCGATCATCGGTATCGGTGCCGGTGTTGAGGCAGACGGACAGGTGCTTGTGGTGCAGGATATGCTTGGTATGACTCAGATGAAACTTCCTAAATTCGTGAGAAAATATGCCAATCTTGACGAGATAATAACAAATGCGGTAAGCAATTATTGTTCAGATGTGAAGAATGGCAAATTCCCCGATGAAAACGAGAGCTATTGATTTAGATTTAGTTGAAACATTTTATGAGGCAGGCTTTATACCTGCCTTTTTATTTGAAGAATAGACCGACTATGATTTTGACAAAAGATGATATATTAGACTTCTTTAACAATGAATACAGTAAAGAAGAGTGTGATCAAACGTGTCCGTTTGTGGAAGAATGCAATAGCATATTGGCAAAGACGAGTGGGAGGGATACGTTATGTGATGTTTTGGGTGTCTCCAATGGAGTGTCGAGTGAAGTTGAGGTAGATGAGGAATCGGAAGATGAAGATGATTATTTTTGATTGACTAATATATATTGAATAAAAAATCCTCGAATTAATCGAGGATTTTTTTGTTTGTCTATAATCAAAGATTGATACGCACGTCCGTGCGTCTCTGTCTCTACGTATTTATTGATGATACAATTTTGATGTCTGGTATTTTGCCTCTTGTGTAAGATTAACACCAAGTCTGCGGAATACTCTCTCATCTGTCTGAGAAAGGATGACACTTGTGTGAACCTCACAATTCTTCAATTCAGGCAACTTGTCCAATGCCTTTTGGGCGTTTTCATCGGTGATTGCACATATTGAAAGGGCAACTAGGACTTCATCTGTATGTAGACGTGGGTTGCGGTGACCAAGTGCTCCAGTCTTCAATTTGCAAACTGGCTCCAACACTGTTGGCGAGATCATACGTACGTCGTCGGCTATTCCAGCAAGGTGCTTCAATGCGTTGAGCAGTAGGGCTGAACTTGCACCAAGCAATTCTGATGTTTTGCCTGTGATGATTGTATGGTTGGCGTCATTTAGTTGGATTGCCGCAGCAGGACCGTTTGTCTCTTCAGCACGTTGACGTGCGGCTTTCACCACAAGTCTGTCTTCTGGAGTGACACCGACCTTCTCCATGATCATCTTTAGTTTCTCAATTGTCTGCTCCTCTCCACCTGTCTTTCTCTGGTTGGTCAATGCTGTATAGTATCGGCGGACAATCTCTTCTTTAGCTGCTTTTCTTGTCGCTTCATCGTCGACGATGCAGAACCCGGCCATATTGACACCCATGTCTGTAGGACTGTTGTATGGAGAAGAACCAAGCACAGCGGAAAGCATACCTTTCAACACTGGGAAAATCTCAATGTCACGGTTGTAGTTTACGGTAGTCTCACCGTATGCGTCGAGATGCCAAGGGTCGATCATATTCACGTCGGCCAAATCGGCAGTGGCTGCTTCATAAGCGACGTTTACTGGGTGCGACAATGGAAGATTCCAGATTGGGAATGTCTCGAATTTGGCGTATCCGGCTTTCACTCCACGTTTGTTCTCATGATAAAGCTGAGAAAGACATGTCGCCATCTTGCCTGAACCTGGTCCAGGAGCTGTCACAACAACCAAACGACGCTCCGTCTTAACATATTCACATTTTCCGAATCCCTCTTCACTTGCGATGTGATGGATATCTGATGGATAACCTTCGATAGGATAGTGACGGTAAACCTTCAAGCCAAGTTTCTCCAACTTCTCCTGATAGGCTATCTGGTTAGGATGTCCGCTGAAACGAGTCAACACAACACTTGAAACGTAAAGACCGTAAGCACGGAAAGCATCCACCAAACGAAGCAAGTCCTGATCATAAGTGATACCCAAGTCGCCACGCACTTTATTGCGCTCTATATCCTGAGCATTAATCACAATGATGATTTCCGCTTCGTCTTTCATAGAACAAAGCATACGGATCTTTGAATCTGGTTGGAATCCAGGAAGCACGCGCGACGCATGGAAATCGTCGAACAACTTACCTCCAAACTCGAGATACAACTTGTCTCCAAATTTGCTTATTCTCTCTTTGATGCGCTCACTCTGCATCTTGATGTATTTCTCACCATCAAATCCGTAGCAGCTACTCATAATTCGTATTTTTGTTCTAATTAACCTTTTTCTAAATATTCGTATTTTGTTGATTTTGCCTACATTTTGGTAGGTAAAACAGATTTATGCCGACAAAATGGACATGTATCGACCGCAAAGATAAATAAAAATTTATGGATTGACGTTGAATCCTGTCAAAAAATCAGATGTTGAAGTCGCTTTCTTTTGCAATGATTTTCGAAAGTAATATCAAGGAAAGAAGATTTGGCAATGCCATTAAAGCATTCATGCAGTCAGCAAAATCCCAAACCACTTGCAGACTGACTATCGATCCTATGAATATGGCGATCACCCAGATGATCCTATATGCACTTATGAAGTACTTCAGCCTGCTTCTTTTCTGCCATTTGCCACTGAACAGATATTCAATCGCACGCTCTGCGTAGTAACTCCAACCAAGGATTGTCGAAAAGGTGAATGTAAGAAGTCCGAAACTTAAAATAAGAGGTCCGGCGACGGGAATGCATTCAAACGCACGTTTTGTTAGAATAGCACCTTCTTTGGCTGCGATGTCTGGGTTGGCAAGTTGTGTGCTGACTAGTACCAATCCTGTCATTGCACATATCACAACAGTGTCCCAAAATGTTCCACTACTTGAGATTAATCCTTGTTTCACAGGAGAATTGCTTTTTGCCGCGGCTGCCACAATAGGGGCTGATCCCATACCACTCTCATTGCTGAACAAACCTCGTGCGATACCGTAGCGGGCTGCGATCATGATTCCACTACCGGCGGCTCCACCTATTGCCGCTTCACCATCGAATGCAGACGAAATTATCAGAGTCAGAGTTTGTCCTAGATATTCAAAGTTGCAGCATAGGATAAAGAAACATCCGCAAACATATAAAAGAGCCATCACAGGTACAAGTAAAGAACATACGTTGGAGATGCCGTTTACTCCAAATATAAGGACTGCGGCGACGAGTGAGGCAATCACAAGACCGCTTATCCAAGTGTCGATGGCATAGCTTTCATGTAATAAGGTGCTGATCGCATTCGCCTGAACAGTGTTGCCTATGCCAAACGCTGCCAATGCAGTGAAGATGCAGAAAAGAATTGCTAATTTCTTCATTCCAAGTCCACGGCTTAACGCAAACATAGGTCCACCTATCATCTTCTGTTGTGATGTCTTCACACGGTATTTGACGGACAACATTCCTTCCGCGTATTTTGTGGCGATTCCAAGTACACCTGTGATCCAGCACCAGAATACGGAGCCAGGGCCTCCCAATGCAATTGCTGTGCCCACTCCGACGATGTTTCCTGTGCCGATGGTCGCCGCAAGACTTGTCGCAAGTGCTCCGAACGAAGAAACGTCTCCTTGGCTGCCTTCCTCCTTCTTTATACTTAGACGGATCGCCTTGAATATATGCCGTTGTGGAAATTTAAGACGGATTGTCAAAAATATATGGGTGAAAAGAAGACAGATTATCATTGGTCCATTCCACAAAAATGAACTGAAATCTGATATAAGTGTTGCAAAAGAATCCATTATCACATGCTTTTGATTACAAATGTAAAGCTTTTCCTGAAATTTGGCAACCAAAATTGTAGGGACGCACGGACGTGTGTGTCAATTAATTTATTTTGCGTGTGTCATTAAATTATGGATGCGTTTCGATTTTCTAATGTGCGTGGTCGATACCTGAAACTATGCCGTTTATTTTTTAGATTTTGATTTGTTGACAAGTACCACACCTATCACGACAGCAACGCAAGAAATGATTTTCATCAGAGACAAATGGTCCATTCCAAGGTATATGCCCAAAGAAGTGGCGACGATAGGTTGCATATAGGAATACAGACTGACCAATGTCGGGCGAAGTTCCTTTTGTCCTATAGGAATCAGGAAGTAGGCTATGAATGTTGCAAAAAAGACCAGATAAGCAAGTTCAAGGAAACAAGCTGTCGGCACGGACGCATAGTCTACATCCATCAAATCAGAAAATGAGAATGGAGCCGACATCGCAAATGAAAACAGAAATATCCATTTCATGAAGGTGACGACGGAATATTTCTGAATTACTGGTCGAAAGATACCAAGGTAGGATGCGAACAATAAACTGTTGAGCAGGATAAGAATGATGCCCAGGGGCGTGGTGGTTCTGACAGTTTCCGCTGTGGCGATGCTACTATTATAAATTAGAAGAATGATTCCGGCAAAACTTATTGCCACACCCAAAGCTTTTTTTGTTGTGATAGGCTCTTTAAGCACAATGGCGGCGACGAGCATTGTGAAGACGGGAGAGAAAGTCGCGATAATTGAACAATCCAGTGGGGTAGTGTAGTTGATGCCGACAAGAAAAGTCAGTTGTGTTCCATAGTAGCCAAGCAGACTGGCGAAGAAGATCTTGACCAAGTCTTTTTTCTCCACCGTCTCCTTAGGATAAAAAAATGAAAGGATCCAAAATAGAAGCCCGGCTCCGACTGAACGCAGAGTGAAGAGGGAAAGAGGAGTGAATATATGTGAATTGGTCAAATCTTTTGTCAACACAATATTGAACCCAAAAATAAGATAAGCGCCACAAGCCGCAAGGTGGCCAGCAATCAGTCGTTTATTATTACCGTCTTTCATCAAAATGACAATTTCTTTATTAAGTCGCAAAATTATGAAAAATCCTGCGTTTCGGCTAAAAAGAGCGAAAAAAGCAGACAATATTTGTTAAAACGACATACCGGTAGTATATTTGCCCCAATTTGTGAATTTTAAAATCTGATATTTTGAAAAACTTAGTTATAAGAGCGTTGACGGGAGCTGTGCTCCTTGGAGTGATGATTACTGCTATATTGATGCCGCCATATTTGTTTGGAGTGGTATTTTTCGCTTTGATGATGCTGTGTCTATATGAGTTTTATGGATTATGCTACAAAGTGGAACAGGCAAAACCGATATCACGTTGGGCTATGGTCGGTGGAGGAATGTTGTTCCTGTCAGTTTTTTTAGCAGAATTGTATCAGGCTCCATATATTATTCCTCTGTTGTATGTTCCATTTTTCACCGGCACATTTGTTGTTGAACTGTTTAGAAATAATGGATCCCCGATATTGAATGTGGCGATGTCTTTGCTTGGGCACATATACGTTGCGTTGCCATTCTCATGTTTATGTATGATTGAAAGCCTGGGTGCCAGTGGCGACGTGAGTGCAGATGGGGGCAATTGGCAGGGAGGAGCGTTTGTGTTGGCCTTCTTCATCGCCATTTGGGTGTCTGATACGGGAGCATATTTAGTGGGACGTGCGATAGGCAGACATAAATTATATGAAAGAGTCTCGCCTAAGAAGTCGTGGGAAGGCTTTTGGGGAGGCTTTGTCTTGGCTACGACAGCCGGATATTTCTTTGGAAAGTACTTTCCTAATCTGCCTGAGATCAACGGACACCAGTTGTATGATTGGCAGTGGGCTGTGTTTTTTGCGTTGATATCTGTTTTGGGAACGTTGGGTGATTTGGTTGAAAGCCTTTTCAAGAGATATTTCAAGGTGAAAGACTCGAGCAATATGCTGCCTGGACATGGAGGATTCCTTGACAGATTCGATAGTGCTATTATTTCCGCACCATTCGCGTATGCAATTTTGCTTCTTTTTTTCCGTTGAATGATTATTTTTTGTTGAATTTGTATATTTTTGTAACAGAATCTTCATATTGTGAAGACTGTTTCTGTTGCTTTTTAACCGCAATTGTATGATTAAAGGATTTTTAAAACTTATTGACGTGAAAAAAACATTAAAACTTTTGGTGATAGCCATTTGTGCTGTATTGCTTTCTTCTTGTAAAACTCAAGAAAAAATCTTGTATTTTCAGGATGTTCAGTTGAACAAGAGTGAACCTGTCGTTGGGTCTCGAGATATTCGTTTGCAGCCGAAGGATCAGATTTCAATCATCGTCAATAGTAAGGATCCTCAGCTTGCCGCACTATTCAACCTTGCTACATCAAGTAATCAAGTAGGTTCTGCTGGTGGCGGTGGTGGTTCATCGAAAATATCTGGTTATACATTGGACGATAAGGGAGAGATAGATTTTCCTGTTTTGGGTAAAATCAAGATTTCCGGAATGACAAAGAGTGAAGTCGCAGAACATGTTAAGACATCATTGATGGAGGCAAACCTAATTAATGATCCGGTGGTGACTGTTGAGTTTATGAATCTTTATGTGACAGTATTGGGAGAGGTTGGCGGACCAGGAAAATATATGATCACAAAGGATCAGATCACATTGCTTGAGGCATTAAGTATGGCTGGAGATTTGACTATCTACGGTATCAGAGATGGAATCTATGTGATTAGAGAAGAGAATGGACAGCGTATCACGTATAAAACAGATATCCGTTCTAAGAATCTATTTGCTTCTCCTGCATATTTTTTGAAGCAAAATGATGTCATTTACGTTGAGCCAAATAAGACAAAAACAAAGAATTCTCGTATTGGTAGTGCGACAGGTATAGTGTTCAGTAGTGTTAATGTGTTCTTCACTGTATTCAACCTTGTTTACACTATTGCTAGAAATTCTAAAGATTAATAGTTTGGTTTAATTGTATTTGGAGAGTGAAGATTGCTGGTAAATACTGCCTAATTATGAAAGGATAATGTGATTGACCAGTGCTTTAACTAATAAATAGATAATTCAATAATGCCACAACAACCACAAAATAGAAACATACCAAACAATCAGGAGGAGGAAGGAATAAATGTTTCAGACCTTCTTCAATTATGCCTGTATAATTGGAAATGGTTTGTTCTTTCAACCTTTTTATGTTTGATCATTGCTGTTTTGTATTTGATGTCAACATCTCCAATATACACACGTACAGCAACATTACTTATTGAAGATGATAAAAAAGGAACGTCGGCGATAAGTATGACTAATGATTTCCAGGATTTGGGTTTGTTTTCCAACACAACCAATATCAACAACGAGTTGTTAGCATTGAAGTCACCTTCATTGATGACTCAAGTTGTCAATGATTTGGATTTGACAAACAAGTATGTGATTAGAAAAGGAATAGGAGGATTAATGAAAACCGCACTTTACAAGAATTCTCCTGTGAAAGTTGATTTGATCGATTTAAATAATGTGATTGACAACATTTCGTTTAAGATCAATGCTGATTACAACAAAAAAACTGTTACTCTTAGTGAAATCAAATTCAATGGTAAGGAATTTGATGGGCTAATTAAGACGGGAAAGATAGGAGACACGATATCTACTTCTACGGAGGTCGGTAGAGTTGTCATTGTTTCGACGGAATATTTTACAGGAGACGCAGAAATAAGTTATATCCACAGCAAATTAAAATCAGTGACTGATGGATATTGCAGTAACTTGACAATCAGTTTGGCTGATAAAAATTCATCTGTGTTAAACTTGTCAATCAATGACCCGTCGCCTGTGAGAGCAGAAGATATTCTGAACTCTTTGATCCACAATTATAATGAGAATTGGATTCAAGACCGCAATAAATTAGCTACAAAAACCTCTGAATTTATTACAGAGCGATTGCAGGTGATCCTTCAGGATTTGACGGGTATCGACAAAAATATCGCAAATTTCAAGGGAGAAAACTTATTGCCTGATATTAAGGCTGTATCTCAGATATATTTGGAGCAAAATTCTGAAAGCGTAAAACAATTGCTTTCTTTAAATGGACAGTTGATGACTCTTAATTATATCAATGAAATGCTTAACAGCCAAACATTTGAGGAACCGCTCCCGTCATCTTCTGCATTGTCAAATGGAAGCATTCAGCAACAGGTACATAAGTATAATGAAAAATTATTAGAAAGAAATCGGTTGATTGCTAACAGTAGTGGAAACAATCCATTAGTGACAGATATGACTGAGGCATTGAAAGAGATGCAAAAAGTGATTCTTCAGAGTGTTAAGAGTGAAATCACTGCTCTTAATATGCAAATACAACAGATTAAAGGTCAGGAGTCAAGCACTATCAGTAAATTGGCAAGAAATCCGAATCAAGCTAAATATCTGTTGTCGGAGGAACGTCAACAGAAGGTCATGGAAGGCCTATATCTATTCTTGTTGCAAAAAAGAGAAGAAAATGAATTGTCGAAGGCTTATAATGTATATAAGTCGAAGATGATTACAGAACCACGAGGTGCCGATGCTCCGATTTCACCACGTAAGGCTATTATAATCTTGGCTGCTTTAGCTATTGGATTGGTGGTCCCTGCAAGTGTCTTTTACATATTGGAAAGCATGAACACTAAGGTTCGAAACAGAAAAGACTTGGAAGGAATGTTGGTTCCGTTTGCTGGAGAAATACCAGAACAGCCAAATGTAGGAGAAAAAAGACTGGCTGTTGAGCAAGATAATAGAAATCTAATCAACGAGTCTTTCCGTGTACTTCGAACTAATGTCGACTTTATTCTTGGAAATGACAGCAAAAAGGTTGTGATGGTGACATCTATGAACCAGGGTAGTGGAAAAAGTTTCATTTCGGCAAATTTGGCTTCGTGTGTGGCGTTAAGAGACAAAAAAGTTGTGGTGATGGATTTAGACCTACGTCGCGCGACTTTATCAAAGATTGTGGATTCTCCAAAACTTGGTTTGGCTGACTATTTTAATGGCAAAGTGAAGAATTGGAAAGAAATAGTCACAAAATCAGAGGATAATAAGAATTTGGATGTATTGGCTGTTGGTACAATGCCTCCAAATCCTACCGAACTTCTGCTTAACAAAACATATCTATCTGATATGATCGGGGAATTGCGCAATCAATATGATTATATTTTCATTGACTGCCCGCCAGTCGATATCGTCGCAGACGCAGGAATCGTATCAAAATATGCCGATATGACATTGTTTGTGATTAGGGCAGGCTTGATGGAGAAAAGTTTCTTACATCTTGTTGATGAGTTCTATGAAGAGAAGAAATATCCGGCAATGAGTCTTGTGCTTAATGGCACAAATCAAAGTCATTATAAGTATGGCTACGGTTACGGCTATGGTTATGGCTACGGCTATGGCTATGGTTATGGTCATAGTTATGGCTATGCTTACGGCACGGATTCTGGAAAGGATAAAGAAAACTAGCAATGGATTTGTTTGATATATTCAGTGGAAAAAAATCATTAAACCGTACTGGAATATTGGATGGTTTTTGTGACAATCATATCCACCTTCTTCCTGGGGTAGATGATGGCATACAGTCTATGGATGATGCTCTTGAACTACTAGACATAATGGAAGCTGCTGGTGTGAAAACAGTATGGTGCACTCCTCATGTTATGGAGGATATCCCTAATAGGACAGATTTTTTGAAAATGCATTTTGAAAAGCTTAAATCACTTTATAAAGGTGATATACAGCTTTATCTTGCTGCCGAATATATGATTGACAGTCTGTTTCAAGAAAGATTAGAAAAAGATGATTTGCTTTTGCATGCAAACAATCATGTGTTAGTAGAATCATCCACTATTTCTGCTCCATATAATTTTAAGAGTGTCTTGAAAGAATTGATGCGCAAGGGACATTATGTTCTGCTTGCTCATCCGGAGAGGTATCGTTTCCTTGAATTAAAGGATTATTCGGAACTTAAGGAAATGAAGATCAGATTTCAACTAAATCTCACTTCTCTGCTTGGACTATATGGTCCGGCAGTGAAAGAAAAGGCAGAAAAGTTGCTTTCTGAGGGCTTTTATAATGCTGTTGGTACGGATACTCATAGAGTAAAAAGATGGCAGCAAATGGAGGGACAAAAGATTAGTAAGAAAATAATCAAATTGGTTAGCGAGATTCCAGGAATATAAATTTTTGGTAAAAAGTAGGGCAAAATAGTTTTTTTTAGCTAAATTTGCTCGCCGATAAAATTAGAGGCAATAAAAAGGATGACTATACATAGAGAAGGAAAAGGAATGCTGTTGACGCTGCTCGTAATGCTGGCGTTGGTTGTTTTGGCATCATTCGTTTATTTTGGGACGAATGTTGCCAGTGTCGTGATTTCCGTACTTTGTATAGGTATCTTTTTGTTTTTCTTAAATTTCTTTCGTAATCCAAAACGTGAATTTGTTGGGTTTGAGGAAGGAATGATAATAGCTCCTGCTGATGGTACTGTTGTTATTGCAGAGCCTTCAGAAGAGCCATTTTACTTTAAGGATAAGAGAATTCAGGTGTCAATTTTCATGTCAGTGCTTAATGTACATGCGAATTGGTATCCTACGAGAGGTAAGGTAGTCTATTACACTCACAATGATGGTAGGTTTATGGCTGCCAATCTTCCAAAATCAAGCACAGAAAACGAACGATCAACTATAGTTATTGAACTTGAAAACAAAGTTCAGATTTTGTTAAGACAGGTGGCAGGTGCACTTGCTCGCCGTATTGTCACATATTCACGAGAAGGTGATGTCTGTGATGAAAATCAGCAATTAGGATTCATAAAATTCGGTTCTCGTGTAGATCTTTATTTGCCTATGGACAGTGAAGTTTTAGTCGGTGTCGGTCAGAAAGTGACTGGTAACCAGACTGTCATAGCAAAAGTAAAAAAGCCAATCTATGAATAAAATAATCAAAAGCATCCCAAACACGCTGACTTGTATCAGCCTTTTTTTTGGTTGTCTATCAGTACTCTGTTCGATGGAGGAAAATTTTCTGTATGCAGTTATCTGCATACTGATAGGTTCTGTTTTTGATTTCAGTGATGGCTTCGCTGCCAGAGCGTTGAAGGCGAGTTCTGCAATTGGAAAAGAGTTGGATTCGTTGGCGGATCAGGTGAGTTTTGGTGTGGCTCCTGGATTTGCGATTTATTTTTGGATGAAAGGTTATGTCGACTGCTCGTGTTGCGAATTTCTTCCATATATTGCTTTTTTAGTTCCTGCATTTTCAGCTTTAAGATTAGCAAAATTCAATATCGACGAAAGACAGACCAGCAGTTTCATTGGCTTGCCAACTCCTGCTAATGCAATGTTTCTTTCGTCGTTGGTGTCGACGGCGGATATTCTGTTGAAGGATGGCACACAAAATTGGTTTACTGATTTCTGTTGTAATCCAATTGCTATGGTTGCGATCGTAGTAGTAACGTCTTTGCTTTTGGTGTCTGAATTTCCAATGTTTTCTTTGAAGGTCAAACATTTTGGATGGGTTGGAAACGAGAAGAAGTATATACTTATTTTGTTTGCAATTGTGTCGTTAGTAATATTAGGTATGTATGGAATACCATTTGCGGCAGCATTCGCAACAATCCTTTTCTATATTACTATGTGTGTTGTGGATTATTTCTTCATAAAGAAACAACATTGATTCAAACAAAACAGCTGAAATACTCTGCACGGAGTCAAGAATTTTGGAATATTAAAACACCGGCTCCAATATCCTCACAAGTCCGCGGTTAACGGAAAGTAAAGTTATATAGAAGATATGGCAGACAAAAAAAGGGGAAAGTGTCGGAAGAAAACAGGTTTGTTTTTTGTGAACAAAAGCAAAAAAAATTGATTGTATAACATAAAATCGACTGAATTTTGCTAATTTTGCGACCAAATCGAAAATTTAATTCAATTAAAATAAGTCATGATTAAAACAAATTGTGCAAAACTTAACACATGGGTTAAGATGTGGGCTGACATCATGCAGCCAGAGAACGTCGTTCTATGTGATGGTTCTGATGCAGAGTTCACTCGCCTAATGGATGAGTGTGTTGCAGAGGGTTTGGCAAAGAAGCTAGACGAGAAGAAGCGTCCAAACAGCTACTATTTCCAGTCTGATCCTTCAGACGTTGCTCGTGTAGAGGGTCGTACATTCATCTGCTCACGCAAGCAGGAGGATGCTGGTCCTACAAACAACTGGATGGATCCAAAGGAGATGAAGAGAATCCTTATCGGAAAGTACACTGGTTGTATGAAGGGTCGTACAATGTACGTTATCCCATTCTCAATGGGTCCTCTAGGTGGTCCTATCTCTCAGCTAGGTGTTGAGATCACAGATTCAGCTTACGTAGTTGGTTCAATGAAGATCATGACTCGTATGGGTGCTGGTGCTCTTAAGCTAATCGAGGAGAAGAATGACTTTATCCCTTGTATCCACTCAGTAGGTAAGCCATTGCCAGATGGTCTTAAGGATGCTAAGTGGGCTTGCGCTCCAATCGACGACAAGTACATCGTTCAGTTCCCTGAGGAGCACGAGATTTGGACATACGGTTCAGGTTACGGTGGTAACGCATTGCTTGGTAAGAAGTGTTTCGCTCTTCGTATCGCATCTAAGATGGCTCAGGAAGAGGGTTGGTTGGCAGAGCACATGCTTATCCTTAAGCTTACTAAGGAGGCTACAAAGGAGACTAAGTGTGTATGTGCTGCATTCCCATCAGCTTGTGGTAAGACAAACTTGGCTATGCTTATCCCAACTATTCCAGGTTGGAAGGTTGAGACAATCGGAGACGATATCGCTTGGATGAAGTTCGACGAGGAGGGTAACCTTCGCGCAATCAACCCAGAGGCTGGTTTCTTCGGTGTTGCTCCTTATACTTCAGCTAAGACAAACAAGAACGCTCTTGACTCTTGCAGCAAGAACACTATCTTCACAAACGTAGGATACACTCCTGACGGTGATATTTGGTGGGAAGGTATCGGTTACCCATGTCCTAAGGGTACAATCGACTGGAAGGGTAACGTTGTAAACGATCCTGAGTCTCGTGACGAGGATAAGAATCCAGTTGCTCACAAGAACTCTCGTTTCGCTGCTCCTGCTGCTAACTGTCCAGGTATCGCTTCAGACTGGGAGTCACCAAAGGGTGTTAAGGTTGATGCTATCCTATTCGGTGGTCGTCGTCCTAACACAGTTCCATTGGTACACGAGGCTGAGGATTGGGCACACGGTGTGTTCATGGGATCTATCGTAGGTTCTGAGGTTACAGCTGCTGCTATCGGTTTGAAGGCTGGTGTTCGTCGTGACCCATTCGCTATGTTGCCATTCTGTGGTTACAACATGGGTGACTACTTCCAGCACTGGATCGACATGGAGAAATTGCCACAGGCTAAGGGTGGTAAGAACATGCCTAAGATCTTCTTCGTTAACTGGTTCCGTCGTGATAAGGAGAACCCAGCTCTTAAGTCTGAGCACGGATTCTTGTGGCCAGGTTACGGTGACAACAGCCGTGTATTGGCTTACATCTTCGATCGTTGCAACGGTGAGGGTAAGACAGTTGATACTCCAATCGGAAAGGTTCCTGCTCCAGGCCAGATCAACATCGAGGGCTTGAAGAGCTGCTACAACGAGGAGACAATGAAGGCTGTTCTAGCTGTTAACGTTGACGAGTGGAAGGAAGAGGTTGGTCGTATCGAAGAGCACTACGCTAAGTTCGCTGGACACCTTCCAAAGGAGCTAAGCGATCGTTTGGCTATCTTGAAGCAGCGTCTTGGTATGTAATTCGAAAGAATAACATCTAAATAATAAGACCGCATCCATTTTGATATGAACCCCTAAAGTTAGACAAAAAACTTTAGGGGTATATTTATGTCAGAAAAGGAAAAAAGACAAAAGCACG
>SUXE01000028.1 GCA_015061115.1 Bacteroidales bacterium
CGTTTCGGCTTCAGTGTCGTTCCTTCCCGAAAGCGAGTGCAAAAGTATAGCAGATTTCCGTACTGTGCAAGCGTTTTAGGAATTATTTTTCAAGTTTCTTTATAAATAGCTGATTCTACGGAAGATAATTTTTGAGGGATTTTTTCCGTGATGACGTCGTATTGCATAGTCTCCGACATCTGGACGTGGATTTTATTTTTTAGCACGCATGAAATAAGCGGAATTTTATGGAATATCATACCATATGCATTACAAATTGTGAATTAAATCCTCCCATCAATGCGAAATAATAAACGAAAATGCGAAACATATCCCAACAATTATGCATTACGAATTATGAATTACGAATTATTCCGGGCGACCACAAGGGTCCGCCCCTACGGGCAAATCCAATTTCTCAGATGTATTTCCCAACAATTATGAATTGTGAATTACGAATTATGAATTGACCAAGACACGCACATCCGTGCGTCTCTACGAGGGTTTGATTCACCAGATGCGTGGATTTTCCCAACAATTACGAATTATGCATTATGAATTACGAATTATAAAGACCCACCGTCGACGATGGGGAAACAAAAAAAGAGACGCCGCATTGCGACGTCTCTAAAATACATATAACCTTTTATTGGTCTTTATTTTCCAATCAATGATTTAATTGCATCATAAATTTCAGACAATGACATCAACTGCTTGTCTACTCCGTTCTGGTTCAAAACATACATTAATGCTCCAAAACCTACGGCGAATAATACAACAAGGAAATATCTAACTCCTGGCTTTAATCTTGAACTCATAACCTAATCTTTAACTAATTGACAATTAAAAATATCTGCGCTCAGACGAAGATGAATTAGATGAACTACTTGCTTTCTCTGGCTCTGGACCTTCTGAGAAAACTGCATCTGATGCTGACGATCCAAATTTTGACGATGAAGCAGACTCTTTCTTTGAAGAACTGAACAATCCATCAATTCCATATGTCTCGTAACGCTTCAACAATTCATCCGCACGAGCTGATGCGACTGCGTTGTCTACATTGATCTGGCTCAAGATTCCTCCAGTCTCCTCAATGACTGTCGTCATCTCTCCCAAACGCTGAGAAATATCATCCGCCATATAATCCATAGCACGTGTAAAAGTCTCCATCTGATCAGGATCGCCCTTCAAAATAGACATCATCGAAGAGAATGCCTTATGCTGCTCCTTTATCGAACGATACTCATCCTCTCTCTCCTTCACTTCATTCTCAGTATCCTCCACTGTAAGATCAGCGGCACGCTTCAACTGCTGTAGGATTGCATACCATTTCTTAGACTCTTCCAATCTTGCAGTACGACGCTCAACAGCCTCCTTCAAACGAACGATCTGACGCTCTGCTACAGCCGCACTACCCTTGTCTCCCTGTTTGTTATAAACCTCAAGACGACGGAAGTTTGTCATCAACTCCTCTTTCTTAGCAGCCAACTCCTTTTCTGACTGCATCATCAAACCACGCATTGTGCCCATGTGCTTCTGGATTTCCTGAATTTTTTTCTTCATCTCCAAAATCTTCTTACGCACAATAGCAATTGGATCGATCTCAATGATCAGACCAGTAAGTTTTCTCATCAACATGAAATATGCGTTTGAGCATAGTTCCTGAAACTTTTTGTTAGTCAACAAGAATCCTATTCCGGCTATCACACCGACCAAAGCAGCCAATGTAATGATATTCGACGCTAGTGTGATCAAAAACGGAAGTACCGAATACAATAGCATACAGCCACCAACAGCCGCTACAGCCGCTATAATTTTTCCTAATGTGCCACCTGGTTTTTCCCAAGGAGATACCTTGTGCTCCTCATTCATTGGTGGTAAGTTATTAAATTCCATATTATTAACTTATATTTTCAATTATTCTTTCAATGCTTCTTCTAGTTTAGCCCCGTCCATTCTCAATTTTCCGATCATATAGTCGACAGTAGCATTAAACTCTTTCTTTTTCTTTCCACAGTCTGCTTTGACCGCCACCACCTGTCCTTCCTGCTCCTGTGCGAAAGTCTTCAATTTTTCCAACTTCGCCTCAAGTTCAGCAATTTCAGCCTTGGCTTTTTCGACCGCCTCTTCACGAGCGACAACCTGCTCTTGCCAAAGTTTGTTGAATTGCTCAATGCCACGCCCCCTCTCGTCTTCTATATATTGGATATATGTAAGGATACTCTGCAAAATCTGTTTTTTTGAAAGTGATGGCGACGCTGCTTTCAACGTAGCATAGCTCACAGTGAAACGCATTTTTTCATCTGGAATGCTCTGAAGAAGCACTTCGTCGTTAGCAGCCTTTTTCAATTCAAGGTAATCTGGTCCGGGAAGATTCTTCTCATCAAGCATCGCAATGATATTGTCCAATACTCCTTCGTCTATCTCTGCTGGTTCAGAATTGTCGTCTGATTTGAAATCAATTCCCATAGACGTTGATTGTGAATTAGCGTCATCAGCAGGCATTCCCTGAGCCGAAGCCGAGTTTGCAGGTTCTGCCGCAGGGGCTGTTTTCTTCTCCTCACGCTTTATCGGACGTCCATGCTCATCGACCTCCTCAAACAACAAGTTTTTTATTCCTTTAAAAAGTCCCATATTAATTATTCATATAATGCAAAAATCGCACTATGTCTAAAAAATTTCTCAAAAATACATATTTAAGCAAAAAAGTCAAAAATTCAACATGCAATTTTTCTAAGTGTACCGTCCATTTTTAACTTTTTTATACATATATATAGGAATATATGGGATCTTCAGCATACAACATCTGAATAAACGACAAAAGGCAGGAGATTACTCTCCTGCCTTCGTATATTATGAAACCATATTATTAATGGTGGAATAGACGAATGCCTGTAAATGTCATTGTGATGCCAAGACGGTCACAACACTCAATAACATTATCGTCACGTACTGAGCCACCTGGTTGTGCGATATACTTAACACCACTCTTGTTTGCTCTTTCGATATTATCACCGAATGGGAAGAATGCGTCCGAACCTAGTGCGACATCAGTCATAGTGTCCAACCAAGCACGCTTCTCCTCACGAGTGATAGGCTCTGGCTTCTCTGTAAAGAAGTTTTCCCAAACGCCATCAGCAAGGACATCCATATAATCATCAGAAATATAAACGTCGATTGTGTTGTCACGATCAGCACGTTTGATACCTGGCTTGAATGGAAGAGCCATCACCTTTGGATTCTGGCGAAGATACCAGATATCAGCCTTGTTACCAGCAAGACGAGTACAGTGGATACGGCTCTGCTGACCAGCTCCGATACCGATTGCCTGGCCATCCTTTGCGTAGCAAACTGAATTCGACTGTGTATATTTAAGAGTGATAAGTGCGATCAAAAGGTCACGCTTAGCCGACTCTGGAAGAGTCTTCAATTTTGTAGGGAACTCCTTGAACAACGACTCATCTATCTTCAACTCGTTTCTACCCTGCTCAAAAGTAACACCGAACACCTGCTTTCTCTCAATTGGATTTGGACGGTAGTTAGTGTCCATCTTAATGATGCAGTAAGTACCCTTACGTTTTGCCTTCAAAATCTCAAGAGCCTCTGGAGTATAGTCTGGAGCGATAACACCGTCACTCACCTCACGAGAAATCAAATCTGCAGTCTGCTTGTCACAAGTGTCTGACAATGCTATGAAATCTCCGAATGATGACATACGGTCTGCACCACGAGCACGAGCGTATGCAGTAGCCAATGGGCTAAGCTCCTTATCATCGACAAAATAGATCTTCTTCAAAGTGTCCGACATAGGCACAGCGACAGCCGCACCAGCAGGACTTACATGCTTGAACGACGCTGCGGCAGGAAGACCAGTAGCAGCCTTTAGTTCTGTTACAAGCTGCCAAGAGTTGAATGCATCAAGAAGGTTGATATAGCCAGGACGACCACACAACACCTCAATTGGCAACTCACCCTCCTCCATAAAAATACGGGAAGGGTTCTGGTTGGGATTACAACCATATTTCAATTCCATTTCTTTCATCAGGAAAGTATTTTAAAATTTGAGTGCAAAGATATTGCAAAAAGTCGAATTTTCAAGACGATTTTCAAAAAATCAAGTTGACTCCTAACACAAGACAAGGAGCAACAGCAAAAACAAACAGGAGTACACAAACAACTCCAATCAAATATTTGTATTTCACATTCTTTATGTTTGGCAAAGCGTACTTATAAATGACATATAAAGTCAGTGACGCAAGAACTAACACAATAAATACCAACAATACTCCAATTGCAATAAAAATATACTCTTCCATACTTAAAAAATTAAATAAAAAAAGGAGTTCATTTTGAACTCCCTCTTGCGGTATGGACGGGA
>SUXE01000020.1:0-59921 GCA_015061115.1 Bacteroidales bacterium
CCGTTTCGGCTTCAGTGTCGTTCCTTCCCGAAAGCGAGTGCAAAAGTATAGCAGATTTCCGTACTGCGCAAGCGTTTCGGGAATTATTTTTCAAGTTTCTTTATAAATAGCTGATTCTACGGAAGATAATTTTTGAGGGATTTTTGCGGTGGACACGTCGTATTACATAGTCTCCGACATCTGGACGTGGAATTTATTTTTTTAGCACGCATGAAACAAGTGGAATTTTATGGAATATCATACCATATGCATTACAAATTGCGAATTAAATCCTCCCATCAATGCGAAATAATAAACGAAAATGCGAAACAAATCGGTCCTCGGCATATCATATAACCCCTAAAGAGGTAAATGGATGGAATCCGTCTTCATATTTTTTCTACCAACATTTAACGCCTGACGGCGTATTTGGGGGATTCATCATCTCTGTTGAAATTCCGACCGATGGATAATATCCCAACAATTATGCATTACGAATTATGCATTACGAATTATGAATTGACCAAGAGACGCACGTCCGTGCGTCTCTACGAGGGTTTGATTCACCAGATGCGTGGATTTTCCCAACAATTATGCATTACGCATTATGAATTATGAATTAACTCATGCCGATTTCAAGAAAGCAGGCAGTTTCAGATTATTTATCTCTTTATCCACAATCTTATGCGACACTCCGTAAACCTTGTCGAAGAGAGCCCAGAAACTTTCTCCATGATTCATGTGCTTCGTGTGGCACAACTCATGAACAATGACACTGCGGATCAGATGCAACGGCATCAACATCACGAATAATGAGAAATTGAGTGATCCTTTGGATGAGCAACTGCCCCATCTTGTCTGTGCTGAATTGATTTTGACGGTGCTGTATTTAAAACCATTCGCGTCGGCTATCTCCTTGACAATTGACGGCAGTCGTTTCTTTGCTTCGTATCTGAGCATCGCTATCGCCGACTCTTTCACAATCCTGATGGTCTCTTCCGTTTCAAAATCTGTGTCATAAGGCATCTCAAGGACGAGATTGTCTTTCTCTACCGGTGTAGACGAATCAGACGGGATTGCCCCTACCTTTTTTAATCTGGGTATGGTGGTTTTGGTGAGGGCGATTCGCATAATGGCAAAATGGGTGTCCAACGTGAAATTCGCGTCGATGCTGACTTTCTCCCGTCGCGACTCATGACGCTTTATGAAAGAGAGCATCCTCTGCTCATTTTCATTGATCAGACGGATTATAGACTCCATGGGATAACCTTGGGGAGCTGAGATCGTGAAACTTTCGTTCTTGAATCCCATCCTCACACTCCGCATATTGCTTTTCCATACGACTGTGATTATGCCCAACTTGTCGTGTCTATACCTCTTTTCTATATTTGCCATATCGCAAAAGTAGCAATTATGATGAAGAAAAACGAAAACAAATCTCCTATTATATATAGAGAAATATGAGAATATGATTAAATTTGTAGGAAAACAAAAATAGATTAGCATGGATACGAATTTGAAATGGGACGAGATTAAAATAGGATTCGACAAATATGTGTCGATAGCGGAAGAGAAATTACCGATTGGAGCACTTAATCCAGTGCGTGATGCGATGAATAAGTTTGAGGAGAAGGTTAAATCAAATAATGTATCCGAAGACGATATTGATCATATAGAACGTGGTGTGCAGACGGCATTGATCCTTGCTGACGAGGTCAGTCTGGGTGGTGGTCCGAGCGTCGCCAAGATTCTTTTTGAGATGATACAGTGCGGATTAATCACAGAGGAGGAGATTGCCAAATCATTCCCAGACAGTATCGTCGCACTTGTCCATGGAGAGCAGAAAGTGGATGAGTTCTATCGTCGACGTGTGGGCGTGGAGAATGAGAATTTCAGAAAACTGCTGATGAGTTTGGCGGAAGACATCCGCGTCATCATCATCCTTATTTGCGAGGTGCTTTACCTTATCAGGAAATATAATCCGATCGAAGAGTCGGAAGACGGTGACAGAGTGGCAAGAGAGGCGAGCTACCTGTTCGCTCCTTTGGCTCACCGACTTGGTCTTTACAAAGTGAAGAGCGAGCTGGAAGATCTGTCGATGAAGCGTCTGCACCGTGAGACATATAAGGAGATCGCCCATAAACTGAATGAGACTAAACGTAGCCGAGACAAATATATAGCAGACTTCATCAGTCCGCTGAAGAAGAAACTTGAAGACGCTGGTTTCAAATTCACAATCAAAGGCCGAACAAAGAGCATCTATTCCATCTGGAACAAGATGCGCAAGCAGAACACTACGTTTGAGCATGTCTACGACCTGTTTGCCATCCGTATCATCCTCGACAGCGAATTGTCTGAGGAGAAGAGCGACTGCTGGAGAGTCTACTCTATCGTCACGGATGAGTACCAGCCAAACCCTAAACGTCTGAGAGACTGGCTTTCCATTCCAAAGACAAACGGATACGAGAGTCTACACACCACTGTGATGGGACCTCAGGGAAAATGGGTAGAGGTGCAGATCCGTACTGAACGTATGGATGAAATAGCGGAAAAAGGTTTCGCTGCCCACTTCAAATATAAAGGTGTGAAGAGTGAGAATATGCTCGACACATGGATGGCCAACGTCCGTGAGATTCTGGAGAATCCCGACGTCGCCAATGATGAATGCATCTCCGAATTCAAGATGAACCTGTACGACAAGGAGGTGTTCATATTCACTCCGAACGGTGATCTTGTGCATCTTCCTAAGGGAGCGACGCTGCTAGACTTCGCCTATCTGATCCACAGCAACCTTGGAAACCATTGCGTCGGCGGAAAAATCGGAGGCAAGAATGTCTCATTAAGATATGAGGTCAACAATGGCGACCAGCTTGAAGTGATCACGAGCGCCACTCAGAAACCTAAAAAGGAGTGGCTCAACATCGTCAAGACAAGTAAAGCGAAAAGCCGCATCAGATTATTCCTGCGTGAGGAGGCCAACTCCAACGCATCCCTTGGAAAAGAGCTTCTCAACCGTCGCTTCAAGAACTGGAAGATAGACCTCGAGGAGTCGATATTGGCAAAGACGATCAAGAGATTGTGCTATAAGATGGCGACGGAATTCTACAATGACATTGTGGAGGAGGAACTTGACGTCGCCAAAGTCCGTGACATCTACACAGAGATTCAAGAGAAAGAGCAGCATCCTGGATTGGATTATGAGGTGAAGAGTGCGGAGGATTTCGAGCACCACCCTACCTCTACAGAAGACAGTTCAAAAGATGACGTGCTCACCATCGACGACAATGTCAAAGGAATCGACTACACACTCGCCAAATGTTGTAATCCGATCTACGGTGACGACATCTTCGGATTCATTCTTTCGCAGGGCGGTATAAAAATCCACCGCAAAGATTGTCCGAACGCGCCGATGATGATCCAACGATTCGGCTACCGCTACGTCAAAGCACGTTGGAGCGGCAAGCAAGGCACACAATACGTCTGCACACTGCGTGTTATCGGAAACGATGATTTGGGAATCGTCACAAACATCACATCACTGATCCAGAAGGAGAGCAATATCTCTATGCGTTCCATCTCCGTCGACAGTGTAGCAGGATTGTTCCAGGGCCACATCTCATTGCTCGTCAACGATCTTCAGCAGGTAGACAATGTGATCAAGAAGATCAAGGCGATCAAGGGAGTGAAGAGTGTGGAGAGAAGCTGAGAATAATTCATAATTCATAATGCGTAATGCATAATTGTTGGGAAATCCATGCAGCTGGTGAATCCGATCCTCATAGAGAGGACTTGCGTGTTTTTCCAATTCGAAATGAACAATTCATTACTGAAATCGATAAATATATAATTCCTCAAAAATATTATCATAAACAAAAAACAAATGACTACACCACGTTCTTTCATAATAATTAAAGGAGAGCCCAAAGCTCTCCAAATAGAGAAAATTGCAATAGGAGAGAACGGGGTGTATAATATAAAATTCAAATCTTCTCCAACTACTTTTCACTATCGTGCTAATGATGTCATATGGTTGAAAGATGCAGTTTGGCATAATAACTTACAATGTAAGGTATATATAGATGGCATTGAAAGAAAAAATGTTTCAGACATACGTTCTTTCCAACAAGGCAATCTTACTCATTGGCGAATAACCTATAGCAATGGTTATATTCAGGACTACAAGGATGGCACTATCCGCGTTGTTGAGTCTTGTCTTGCTGATGAAATTGCAAAAAACTCATTTGAATATCTAAAACGAGTTGCTCTAACCAACGAACTAGGAAAAGACGAGAATCATGGAGGAATACTTCCTGCAATATATGAAAACATACATTTTATAGAGGAATCTCTATCTATAGCACCATATTTAGATCCAGACAAACACAAGATACGCAAAACAAAATCGCCATCTTTAATATTTCCATTTGGTTGTAATGCAAGTCAAGAAAAAGCTGTAACAGCAGCATTCGAAAACCAAATCAGTGTAATACAAGGTCCTCCTGGCACAGGTAAGACTCAGACAATTCTAAACATAATTGCAAACATTCTTTTACAAGGCAAGACAGTCATTGTTGTGTCTAACAACAATTCTGCCACTACAAATGTACAAGAAAAATTATATAAATATGGAATTGGTTTTATTGTTGCCGCATTAGGCAATAAAGATAATAAAGAGGCATTCATAAAAAATCAGCCATCAATTCCCGATGACCTCATAACTTGGAACGTTGATACGATTAGTCAAAAACAAAAAAGGCACCAAATATCAACCATTCTATATAAACTCAAGAATGTTTTTGCACTTCAAGAAGAACTGGCTCAATCCAAACAAGAAAGAAAAGAGATTGAACTTGAATGGGAACACTTCAAACAAGACAATAACATCGATGAGACCATATATAAAACCAAGCCAGGAATCAACTCTTCTAAATACATGAATCTTTGGTTGCACTACCAAGCATACATAGAAGATGATTACATCGCTCCTTCAGGGTTCTTTGCCAAAATCAAAGAAAAGATAAAATGGATCTGGATAAACCTGACTCGTAAACATATTCTAGGCATAAACGCTTCATTTGAGACAAACAATCTCCAAGCCACCGTTCTTGAATTACAGTCATTATATTATATCGCTAGGCTTGACGAGCTCAAAAAAAGAATTAGCAAAATAGAATCTGAATTAGCTTTATTAGATGACACAATTTTAAAAAAGGAGTTAGAATCGACATCAATGGAGCTATTGAAAGGGATTCTATACGACAAATATTATGGTAAAAATAGAATCACCTTTATCGATACTAAAGACTTACGAGATAAGTCAGGAGATGTTATTAACCAATATCCGGTAATTTTAAGTACAACCTTTTCAGCTAAGATCAGTTTAGCAAATACGACCTATGATTATCTCATTATGGACGAAGCGTCACAGGTATCTGTAGAAACAGGAGCCTTAGCCATGACATGTGCAAAGAACGCTGTCATTGTTGGAGATTCGCTTCAATTACCCAATGTAGTTACAGAAGAGGATAAAATAAAATTAGACGCAATATTCAACAATTACAATGTCAAAGAAGGATACAATTCATCCAAATACAGTTTTCTGGAGTCTGTCTGTAAAGTCATTCCAGATGTAACACAAACACTTTTACGTGAACATTACCGATGTCATCCAAAAATCATAAATTTTTGCAACCAAAAGTTCTATGGAGGCAAATTACTCATTATGACTAAAGACAATAATGAAGAAAATGTTTTATCCGCCATCAAAACAGTTCCTGGCGAACATTGCCGAGGTCATTATAATCAAAGAGAAATTGATGTTATAAAAAAAGAGGTATTACCTAATATTTCCGACAAATCCGAAATCGGAATCATTTCTCCATATAACTCTCAAGTTGCAGCTTTCAAGCGTCAAATTCCAGAAATTGAAACAGCAACTGTACATAAATATCAAGGACGAGAAAAAGACTCTATTATTATAAGTGTAGTGGATGATCAAATCTCAGAATTCAGTGATGATAAAAGTCTTCTCAATGTGGCAATTTCACGAGCTAAAAAGAATTTCTGTATCGTCTTATCCGGCAACAATCAGAATTTAAAAGGTAATATAAGTGAACTTGTTGATTATATAAGCTACAACAACTGTTCTGTATCAGATAGTAAAATCAGTTCTGTATTTGATTATCTATATAGTCATTACACTGAACAACGAATCTCATACATGAAAAATACAGAAAACATATCAAAATATGACTCTGAGAATTTAACTTACCAACTTCTCAAAAATATAATTGGCGAATTTACGGAATTTAGCCATCTAGGTATATTGTGTCATACTCCCATAAGAAATATAATACAAGACCGGTCTCTAATGAATGAGGATGAAAAACGCTACGTTTCTCACTATGCGACTCATCTTGATTTTCTATTGATCAATCATGTCACAAAGAAACCTATTTTAGCGATAGAGACAGACGGATTCAATTATCATCAAATCGGTTCGAAACAATACAATAGAGATATGATGAAAAACCATATCCTTGAATTATATGGATTACCATTATTAAGACTTTCAACAAATGGAAGTGAAGAACACGAGAAAATAGTGCATTGTCTTAAATCTCTTAACAACATATAATAACCGATAAATAAAGGGTCTCCATTGTGGACATCAAATTACGACATTTCAGAAGATTAGATCTTCTCAAATCATACCGATAGTTCGTTTCATATGAAAAGGAGGTTTCGTAATTTGAGTATTAACACACACATTTCTGTTTTTGCAAACATGTAAGAATTTTGTATTTTTGCAATCGTAAAATTAGTAACAAGATAAAACTATGGAAAAATTAGAAAATTCTACATTTGTGAAGTTCTTACAAGAGCTCAGTACAAAATCAAAAGAAGTGACAATTGATCATCACAATTGTCATACTGTAAAAAAAACAACAGGTATCAGAATCAAAAACAGTACATTAAACTTAAATGAAGGGGCACACAAATCCCGCCCATTTTCAGAAATATTAAGATGAGTGCAATTTACAATTATTGTTTTTTTTGCAAATCTGTTAGAATTTAACAACACAAAACCATTAAAGAAAGAAATAATGAAAGAGAATCTTATCGATGTAATCAATTCCTTAATAAAAAAATCTTACGATTTTTATATTGGTGGCGAAGTCGAACCATCTAAAATAGCTCGTGTCGCTGAATCCATGAATGTCGAACTAGCAAAAGATTTTGTGGAATTCACACAAAAATTTGGCATGATTCAAATTTTTGAATTTGATTTGGATATCTTTGGAATTGACGACGACCCAAATTATTGCATTTTTGACCGAACTAAAGATTTGCGTGATGCATATCCCGACTTTCCAATGGATTGCTATGTCATTGAGTCCTTTGGTCTTTGGAATTTTGTCATGGTTCAAAAGTCTAATGGCAAAATTTATATGTATGCCCCAGGAAAAGAACTGTCACTTGTTGCTGATTCCCTAACGGAATATATCAAAAAAAGATCTTTGCACCTCATTCCAGAAAATTGGGAAGAATAATATATGGAAATAGCTTTATCCCAATCTTCAGTAGAATCAAAAGCAAACACTCCCGAAGACCATAAAATATTCGATAAACTAGAATTGTCATGAGAAAGAAAAATTATACCTCAAACTTAAAACGTGCATTCACCAATTACCGATGGTGGGACTATGGATTTATGTTACAGTTCGAAAAAGCTATTTGGCAGGACTGGTACAATATATATAATGAAGGTAAAAATACTGTATCTACCAAAGATCGCGATAGATATCTAGCAAATACCGCTAAATTAGCAATCAAATTGCTCGACATGCTGGATAAATCATGGATCGAATATGAAGATTTCGATTGGGAATTTGAGAAAATTAATCCGGACGATCCCAATTCTTGTTTAAGGCTAAAAAACGATAATGTTAAGGGCTGGCTAAAGAAAGGTATATATGTGAATACTAGAAATCACAACCGTTTTTTTGTTTCGCAAGATTTCAATGGTACAATTCATGATATCTCTGACCTGAGAAATCGTAAAATATGGCACTTGTATAATATGCTTCGTGAGTATAGACTTGAAATCATGTTTGACTAATTAAATATTCCTATTTTTTTCTTAGGAATCAACGTCTCTTCATTTTTTTTAAAACCTCCGCAACCAGTCGGCGTAGGTTGGGTTTTACTTTGCATTAGAAAAGTAAAAACATCAACAAGGAGGAATCAATTATGGAGCATAACAAATTCAGTTTGGAGGGGATATTTGATTTATGTCAACAATATCGCAACGATATTTATGAGCGTAAGGATTTAAAGCAGGTCCTTAATCGCCGCAAAGTTCGTTTCATCAATCCAGAAGGGAAATTCGATTACGCATATTTCGGTGATTTCTATTTCAAGTCAATGGAAAGAATGATGTTGGTGACAAATAATCGTGCCTATACCAGATACCATCAATGCGATCAAATGGAAAATTATCTGTGGTCGACGGTGCCTGTCATATTCGCAGGGGTGCAGACCGGTTATCGAGATGATACTGGTAGGGAAATTTACACTGGAGATATCGTGTCTGTAAACGAAGAAGACGGGAAACATGAATTCACTTCCGTAGTGAGATATCTACCATTTGCGTCGGAACCAAGTTTGATCTGCGACAACTTCGACGTAATGTTTTCAATGTGCAAACACGGAATCCACGTCGTAGGCACAGCATACAGCGAGATGAATAGAGAAATGTTTGATTTCTTCGATTCTCATTTTGTATTCTGGCCCACGTCGCAATTCTATATGAATGGAATGTCAACAGAAGAAGTCATAAAAAGAGCCGCGACAGCTAAGAATGCCCCAAGTTTCCTAGAAGGTTGTGAACCAATCAAAAACAGAGGCAACAAAACCCTTTACTCCGACATCAACAACGCCATGCACGGAAATTTCCAGCTTGTATGTGTAGACGGAGATGAGTTTATCGACGACCACGAAGGTCCATGCAGCACACTGTATGCCGACAACATTCCAGACGACTACGAAGGTGAGATACGTAACATCCGTCTCAACGAAGAAGCCGACAGTGTAGCAGACCGACTCAAAGATTCATTAAATGAATTCATGATCTATGCGCACCGTCATCCTGAGACAAAATTCATCATCTGCGACTTTGCCAAGTCGCTATTTCTCAATGAGAGCGAGAAACGAGAAGTAGCGAAGTTGTTCAGTCCCCTTCGTCAATACAACATCACCAACGTCGTGCTACCATCGTGGATTTCAATATGGTTAGTGACAGAAGACACATTGGATTATATGTGTGGAGGCATTCCGAATTCATAATTCATAATGCGTAATTGTGGGGAAATGCATCTGATGGGATTTGTCCGTAGGGGCGATTCCTTGGGGTCGCCCTGACCATAAATCCAAAAAAATTACGTTGTCAGACGTTATATATTGGTAAAAAATATGATAATGGATTTCATTCATTACCCCTTTAGGGGTTATAGGAAGCGACGGATATCGATTTATTTTGAATTTATTACGGAATTGATGAAGCAAACAAACAAAAGATTTCTTGAAGAAAAATGTAAAATGCTAAATAACACACAAATTGTCTTGCGATTAAAAGATTTGTGTGATAAATTTGGCATTAGGCAAACCGAAAGAATATAATATCTTAATAATAATTAATATCTAACAGAAATGGAAAAGAATTTATTGTGTAGGACATATTTTCAGACACATGATACAGGCTTTGCTCCCAACCCTTGCCATGGATTTCTTACATTAGCAAACTGTATGAAAAAAATTAGGAAATCCACACCAACACTGATAAAAAGCAATAATGAAGTTTGGATAGCTGGCTTTTGTGGAATAGACCTAAGCCAAAAAGTATGCAAAGGACAAAAGGATAATGTCCAAAAATTGATTTATTTAGCCAAGGTAACAAAATATGTTGATTACAAAACATATTGGAATGCCCCTAAATTTCAATGTAAAAAGCCGTTGTCAGAAGAAGCATTTGAAAAGAAATACCATCCAAAGAGCATAAAAGAAATAAAAGAAAAATTAGGAAAAAATTTCATAGACATAACTGACCTTTCTTATCAAGAGATTTGTGGCGATAACATATGGACTGGAATTGATGAAAATACGGAAATGACAACAATTAAAAAAAGTGGTTGCGGAGGAGGAAAAAAGATTCAAACTAAACCAGTAAAGAATCTTGACATCTGGAATCATAATGGAGGTTGGGAATATGACAAAAAAGGAGAAAACGTTTTAATTTGTGATGAGTTCTATTATTTCGGTGCTGATAATGCATTAGATATACCACAAATCAAAAACTACTTGCATCCTAAACACCGGCATAAAGACATCCATGACCAAACACTTATAAAAGAGTTAATTGAATTTGTTAGAAATAACAAACAACATCTAAAGGATCTAAAAAACAACGGAGTATATGAAAGTTAGTCTAAGTAGAAAAGGTTTTGATTCTGGTTACGGAAAAATTCCCAGTCCAATTTTACCAGACGGGACGCTTTTAACAATGCCAATCCCCGATTCTGGAGCAATTCAAAACTCGTATGAAAGTTTAGTATATCAAGGCAAATCATACTATGATATCATAAAGGAATTATCACCAAACACTAAGATAAAGCCTCAAGATAACTGTCATTTGGATCCAGACCTTTTTTCGAATTGTAAATCCAGAGAACTAGGTTGGAAACCTTCTTTTGGTCAAACAGGAGCCGCTTTATCTCATCTAAATAAACAAGGCTTTGGATTAGAAGATCTTTTCCTATTCTTCGGATGGTTTAGAGAAACAGAATCCTTTAATGGCCAACTAAGATATCGCAAGAATGCACCTGATATACATATCATATTTGGTTACATGCAAGTTGGTGAAATGATTGAATCAAATGAAGATGTGCCATCATGGCTCAAAAATCATCCACATGCAGACGACAATCATTGGAAAAAGAAAAACTGCATCTATACACCAACACAAAATCTTACGTTCATGAATGAGACTCCAGGAGCAGGACTTCTAAAATTCGACCCAAAGAGAGTTCTTACAAAAACTGGATGTTCACGTACAATATGGGATTTGCCTGATTTTTTCAAAGAAATTGAAATGACATATCATTCTCAAAATTCATGGAAGGATTATGGATTCAAATCAGCAGATAAAGGACAAGAATTTGTATTTACGCCAAATGCAGAAGCTTTAGACTGGATAAAGGATATAATAAAATAATTATTATTCATTCTCCAAATAATCATTCCTCTCTTCGATTACCCCCTCAGGTAGGTTTAGATCTGATTGCATCCCAATCAGCCACGTAGTAGTGGCAGATTGGTAGACGTGTGCGTTAGCTCACGATGGGAATGCAAGAAATAATTCATGGATAATTAATGGGCATTCGTGTTATTATAAATGCTCATTCCAAAATTTAACGTTTCCACAAACAAAAAATCAGTACTGTCTTCCAGACAGATTCTTCCACACTCTTCTACACCCGAGACTTTGTCCCGGGTTACTCTCGCTTCGCTCTGTATTGCCTTCCAGGCAACAAACATAGAGGTCGCATTTCTCGCGTCTGGAAGACGCTATTTCTGTAACCGGGGATGCCGAAGTGTGCTACGAAGTAGTGCACTGGCATCCTCGGTTATCACGCATACCGAGACTCTACATTTCCTAACGAAACAAATAAGAGAAGTGTGCTACAAAGTAGTGCACGGCATCCACGGCTATCACACATACTAAGGCTTTGCATTTCCATACACACAAAAAAAGAGACGTTGCATCGCAACGTCTCTGAAAAAAAACAACCGTCGTTAAAACGAATTATTTTTTAAGCTGTGGGTTCTGTGGCTGAGGTCCATTTGCCTGGCTCATATCACAGTTACCAGTGAATTTAGCGTTAGGCTCAACAGACAAAATCTTTGTCTTGATCTCTCCCTCAACTCTTGAAGTTGCCTTCAAATGTAGAGCTTCTGTCACTACAAGTTTTCCTGTGAACTTACCTAAGATTTCCGCATTTATGCACTCCAATGTGCCTTCCATGGCTCCATTCTGACCGATGATGACCTTTCCTCTACACTTCAATGTTCCGTTGATCTGTCCATCCAAACGGAAATTTGTATCAGATGTGATATCACCCGTCATCTTTGTTCCGGCTGCAATAATATTATACTGCGAGCTCTGTGTTTCGTTTTCTTTTGACATAAATTTGCTGTTTATGTTAAACTTTCATTAATAAGCTGATTTGAACTGTTCAAGGAATCTCACGTCGTTCTCTGAGAACATACGCAAATCCTTGACTCTGTACTTCAAGTTTGTGATTCGCTCTACTCCTAGTCCGAACGCATAACCTGAATATACTTTGCTGTCGATACCGCACGCCTCCAAAACGGCTGGATCCACCATACCACATCCAAGAATCTCTACCCATCCTGTGTTCTTACAGAACGCACAACCTACACCTCCACAGATGTTGCATGAGATATCCATCTCTGCGCTTGGCTCTGTGAATGGGAAATATGACGGACGCAAACGGATCTGTGTCTGCTCTCCAAACATCTCCTTGGCAAAATAAAGCAATGCCTGCTTTAGATCCGCAAACGAAATATTCTTGTCGATATACAATCCCTCTACCTGATGGAAGAAACAGTGTGCACGGTATGAGATAGCCTCATTACGGTATACTCGTCCTGGGCATAGCACACGGATTGGCGGCTTCTGGCTAGTCATCACGCGCGACTGCACTGATGATGTGTGTGTACGTAGCAATACGTCTGGATCACGTGTGATGAAGAATGTGTCCTGCATATCACGTGCCGGATGCTCTGGTGGGAAATTAAGAGCTGAGAACACATGCCAGTCGTCCTCAACCTCTGGACCCTCTGCGATAGAGAAACCGATACGTGAGAAGATATCCACAATCTCATTCTTTACCAGTGATAGCGGATGACGTGTTCCTACTTCAATCGGATCTGGTGTACGAGTCACATCTGGAGCGTCTGCCTGAGCCTGTTTAGCCTCAAACTCTGCCTTCATCTCTGCGATACGCTCTGTTGCTTTTGTCTTCAACTCGTTCAATAGACCTCCTATCTCTCTCTTCTGGTCTGCCGCTACATTCTTGAAGTCGTTGAACAATGAAGAAATCTCTCCTTTCTTGCTCAAATATTTGATTCTAAGAGCCTCCAACTGTTCTGCATTCTCTGCTGAAAGCTTGGAAACTTCTTCAAGAAGTTCACTTATTCTATCTCTCATTTTATTCTAATTTTTTCATTTTTCTTATTTCAGTGCAGACATCGTCGTAGATGCCACATGGCAGAAAGAATCTCACATCCCTGCCCTTCTCTATTGATTCTCTGATGAATGTAGACGACACTTCTATTATCGGTGTCTCTATCCTGCTCATATTTTCATATGGCAGTTCATCTGTGTATCCTCGACGTGGATATACCATGATGTGATACTTTTCAAGAATCTTATCGTAGTTTCGCCACTTTGAGAAAACTTCCACGTTGTCGGCTCCCATAAGCAGGATATACTCGTGCTCAGGATGCTCATGTCTCAGATATTCCAAAGTGTCGTATGTGTAAGACGGGATTGGAAGTCCAAACTCAACATCTGAAACCTCAATCTTGCTGTATCCTTCCACGGCTTTACGAAGCAGGTTCAGCCTCACTTCGTTTGGAAGCAATGTGTTGCCTGCCTTCAACGGGTTCAATGGCGACACTACCATCACCACCTTATCCACACCTCCATACTCAGCCACATAATTCGCCAATGCAACGTGTCCGATATGAACTGGGTTGAACGAGCCGAAAAACAATGCAATCTTCATCCGCGTCTTTACTTTTTATGATTTATGCCTCCAGATAATCCTTGATAACTCTCTCGATCTCTGCCTTGGCTGTCTCCAAATCGTCGTTAACGACAACCTTGTCGAACTTGTCGGCAAAAGACAACTCAAAAGCTGCACGCTCAATTCTCTTCTCAATCACCTCTGGAGCATCTGTCGCGCGTCCGACCAAACGGGCACGCAAAGTCTCGATGCTTGGTGGCTGGATGAATACGGACATCGCTCTGTCGCCATAGAATTTCTTGATGTTCATTCCGCCCTTCACGTCGACATCAAAAATAGCGACCTTGCCTGCCTTTATGATTCGCTCCACCTCACTCTTCAAAGTTCCGTAGAATTTATCTGTGTATACCTCCTCATACTCAAGGAATTCGTCGTTCGCAATTTTCTGTTTGAACTCCTCCGGTGTAAGGAAATAGTACTCCACTCCATTCTGCTCTGTGCCTCTAGGAGCACGGCTTGTGGCTGAGATAGAAAACTCAAACACATCCATCTTGCTCATCAAATGGTTGATGAGAGTGCTCTTGCCCGAACCCGACGGTGCGGAAAATATGATGATTTTGTCTTTATTCATACTCATATATTATAGTACGTTAAGCACCTGCTCCTTGATCTGCTCAAGTTCATCCTTCATCTTCACCACGATCATCTGCATCTCAGCCTGATTCGACTTTGATCCAAGAGTGTTGATTTCACGGCCCATCTCCTGAGCGATGAATCCAAGTTTCTTGCCTATAGCCTCATCTTTCATAGCCATAGTCTCGTAGTATGCGTTGATATGGTGGCGCAGACGGTTTTTCTCCTCGCTCACATCCAACTTCTCGATGTAGAAAATCATCTCCTGCTCGAAACGGTTCTTGTCTACCTCCACATTCAACGATGCAAGGCTCTCTCTGATTCGGCTCTTGATATTCTCAACACGGCTCTTCTCGAATGGTTCAACACTTTCAAGCAAACCTGATATTGCCTCAAGATTCTTAACAAACACATTCTTCAAAGACACACCTTCCGACTTACGGTAATCTACGATTTTCTGCAATGCCTCTTCGACAACCTTCTTTGCTGCCTCCCATTCCTCCTCGTCAATCTCCGTAAGCTCATTCTGCATCACGTCAGGCATACGAAGAAGAAGAGTCATCCAATCAGCTGGTTCAGCAACGCCTAATTCGCTTGCAGCCTCTGAAATCTGATTCTTGTAAGACGCAAGTACCGACTTGTTGATCTTGTTAGACGATTCTGTCTCTTTAGTCTCTACAAACATCATGAAATCCACTTTACCTCTCGAAAGTGCATTTCCAATCATTGTGCGTAATTCAATCTCTTTCTCTTTGTATACAGAGGGCATCCGAACCGAAAGATCAAGCTGTTTGCTGTTGAGCGACTTGATCTCGACGATGAATCTTTTTTTGCCATATTCACCGATTGCTCGGCCAAACCCGGTCATCGACAATACCATAATCTCAATTTTTACACTAAAATTAAGGCAAAAATAACTTTTTAAATTCTTTAAGTGAACTAATTTGTGTATAAAGTGTACTTTTGTTAAAAAAATATACGGAATTATGGCAACAATCATAAATATCGAGACCTCCACATCGTCTTGTTCGCTCTCTTTGGCGTCGGACGGAAAGATTTTGTTCTCGGCATGTGACCCTACTGGAATGAACCATGCGAAACTGCTTGGAGGATATGCGAAAGAGGCTGAAAATGTGTTGAAAGAGAAAAATTTGCATCTCGACGCGGTATGCGTGAGCAAAGGTCCGGGATCCTACACAGGTCTGAGAATTGGTGTTTCGATGGCCAAAGGTTTATGTTTCGGAGCTGACGCTAAACTAATAGCTGTAGACACTCTCGCACTGATCGCCCACACTGCGATCAAATCGGGTGCGGTGGAGTCGGACGCTCTTGTCTGCCCGATGATCGATGCCAGAAGAATGGAAGTATACGCGTCGTTCTTCGATTCCAATCTCAACCAGGTGAGAGCAACGTCGGCAGATATCATCGATGAAAACTCATACTCTGAATATCTTGGTGGCAAAAAGGTATATTTTTGCGGAAACGGATCAGACAAATGCAAAAGCGTGCTGACCGGAGCAAACGCGAATTTCATCTCAGACATCATCCCTCTTGCAGAGAACATGGTGGAGTTGAGTGAAAAGAAATATGCGGAGCAGAAGTTTGAAGACGTAGCATATTTCGAACCTGAGTATGTGAAAGAGTTTGTGGCGACGGTGGCAAAGAATAAAGTTTTGGGATAATGAAGAAAGCACTGATTATCATCGGGGTAGCACTCGGAATCATATTGGTGGCATTAGTCGTCGCAGGGTTCTACATCATAAACACCAATCTTGCGATGGAGCATCGTGGACAGGACATAGAGGGGTCGTACAAGGAGATGAAAGAGAAATATCCTGAGATGATTCCATGGCTCGACTCAATGCAGGCGACTGGAGGATTGAAAGATTCCACATTGCTGCGTGAGGGCGACACAAAAGTCCACTATTACTACGCATACGCGCCACAGCCGACTGGCAAAACTGCTGTCATCTGCCACGGCTACACCGATAACGCGATACGTATGTTCATGATCGCACGAATCTACAATCAAGTGTACGGCTACAATATCATCGTGCCAGACATGCCTCATGCTGGCTACAGTGAGCCAAACCACATCAGTATGGGATACTATGAAAGTCAGATCGCAAGAAAACTTGCAGCGTCGGCTCAGAATATATTCGGCAACGACACCACAAAAGTGGAGATCGCAGTCCATGGCATCTCAATGGGAGCCGCCACAACATTAATGACTGTCGGCGACGATGCTGTAGACAAAGAGTTGAATATCAAGTGTGCGGTGGCAGATTGCAGTTACACATCCTGCTGGGATGAGTTTTCTCAGGAGATTACCAACTCCTACGGCATTCCACCATTCCCACTACTCTACGTGGCAGACTTGGCTTGCGACATCAAAAACGGTTGGTGCTTCCACGACGCATCTCCGTTGGAAGCTGTTAAAAGCAGTTCGATACCGACATTGTTCATCCATGGTGGTTCCGACACATTCGTGCCAACTAGCATGGTATACACGCTCTATGATGCCAAAACAAAAGGTGACAAGGAGTTGTGGATAGGTAAAGATTCTGAGCATGCCCTTTCTTACTTCGACCACAAAGATGAATATATTGAGAAGACGAGAGAGTTTTTGAATAAGTATATGGACTGAGTTTCATCCGACAGTGTTCCGCAATACGGAAAACAATCGGTAACGGTCGTCAGGGACGATGCGTCACCTTCGGCGACGTTCATCCGTCTTCGTTTTAAGTCTTCATAAATAACAAAAAATGATAGAAAAGAATTACAACATATCAGACTATACAGATGTGGAATCGCCATGTTATGTGGTAAGCGAGAAACATCTTCGTGCCAATTTAAGCCTCATCAAATCAGTGGCGGAGAGTGCAGGAGTGGAAATCATCATGGCATTCAAGGCATTCGCATTGTGGAAGGTTTTCCCGATCGTGCGTGAATACATCAGTTGCTCCACAGCAAGTTCGTTGTCGGAGGCTAACCTTGCCGTCGATGAGATGAAAAACCTTGCCCATACCTACGCTCCCGTCTACACGGATAAAGAGTTTGATGAGATAGCCAAACTCTCGTCGCACATCACTTTCAACAGCATTTCACAATTTCAGAAATATAAGGACCGTCTTGTTGTAGACGGAAGGAAAATCTCTGCTGGACTACGTATCAATCCAGAGTATTCGGCAGTGGAGACAGACCTCTACAACCCTTGTGCACCAGGCAGCCGTCTGGGAGTGACGCTTGACAATCTGAAGAAAGCCGACCTCACAGGAATAGATGGATTCCACTGCCACACACTATGTGAAAGCACATCGTATGAGCTGGAGAAAACATTGAAAATCATAGAGGAGAGATTTGGAGAGTTTCTTCCAAAAATCAAATGGCTCAACATGGGAGGCGGCCATCTTATGACCCGTGCCGACTATGATACCGACCATCTTATCTCTGTGTTGAAAGCGTTCAAGAGCCGTCATCCACATCTGCATATCATCCTTGAACCTGGAAGTGCATTCGCTTGGCAGACGGGTGAACTTGTAGCTGAGGTGCAGGATATTGTTGAGAACGGAGGCATCCGCACAGCCATACTCGACGTGTCGTTTGCATGCCACATGCCAGACTGTCTGGAGATGCCATACAAGCCAGCGATATTAGGAGAGGTGGAAGACAGAAGCACTCCATACGTCTACCGCATGGGAGGCAACAGCTGTCTGAGCGGAGATTTCTATTCCGACTGGACATTCGACCATGAGTTGAAGGTCGGCGAGAAAATCGTGTTTATGGATATGAACCACTACACGACAGTGAAAACAACGATGTTCAATGGAATCACACATCCGTCTATTGCCCTACGCAAAATGAACGGCGAGCTTGAACTGTTAAGGAAATACACCTACGCCGATTATAAGAGTAGGATGGCGTAAAGACACGTAGAGACGTGCGTGTTATACCGTCACACAAACGTATATTGTAGAAATAAACGGACGTGCGTGTTATACAGAATCCCTGTATGACACGCACGTCCTGTTTAAGAGACGCACATCAGTGCATCTTTATGTAAAATTATTCGGCCACATAAATTTTCTTATCACCGACAATATAGAAGCCACGTTTCAGATTCTTCAATGCGTCAGACAATCTGACATTTTGTTTTATTATCGTACCGTCGACAGAATAAACATTTATAATGCTATCTGCGGCATCAAACGAATAAACATTAGGCGAACTAGAAAGAGAATCATTTGGATTTACGTAACCACAATCTTCGCCATTGATATTTAAAAATACCGTTACACTATCAACAACGACTTTGTATCTCCTCTCACCTATGAAATCTACCAGAATGTCCAAATTCACACGGTTTTTTCCAGACTCTTCCGTCAACGCCTGCCAACCATCTGCATTTTTCAAATACCAGTTATACTCAGCATTCATTCTAAAACCCGCTGCGTGAGCGATAGCCGTTTCTCCCTTACATCTCGAGTAGGCATCTACAATATCTAAATACATATTGTCAATTGACACTTTAGAACAAGACATCCGAGTGAACTCTGGAGAAACCATAAAATAAGGCATACCATCATCTGTATCAGGCAAATAACCTGTGTAATTCACCACAAAGCATAGCCACTGATAATTCTCTTCTCTTTTAAAGGCCTCCTTCACTTTTGGAATGTCACTAAATCGAAATCTTGAGACAGAATCATACGACACCATATCCAACAACACATTCTTGGCATCATCGAAAACATAAACACTTAAATTACAATCCACATTCTTGCCTGCTTCAACTAAGTCAAAAGAGAAACCAGCGGACGTATCCATAATACAAGCGGGCTGTACGTATGCTCTCATAGTAAAACGGAACAGCTTGCCTTTACAACTAGACGAAATCTTAAAATCTACTATTTTTCCATTGGGATCAGTAAGATTCAAATAATAATTCTGGTATTTTGAATCATACGACATTTGTTCAAGATCACAGCTTGGAATGTAATCGTCAAAAGTACCCTGTATATCACTTATAAAATACGAAGTATCATTTTTTGTGAATGAAACAGACTCACTATCAAATGTGTCAATCACCTTTAATTCAAGCTTCGATGTGTCCACCCCTGTTGGAGTAAAGTCAGTGCCATTATTGAAATAAACCTGTGGATATGATGAATTCATCTGAGCAGAAGCCACACTTCCTATCATAAAAAGAGAAATCACCACCTTTTTCGCAACATAAGCCGACAACATTGTCAATCGACTCTTAATATCCTTGTTTCGCATATTTTTTATTTGTTAGACTAACATCAATTAGTAAACTTAATGCAAAGATAATAAATTCTTGCAAATCAGATTTCTAATAAACCCGCTAAATATAAAATACATTTTTTCAGATGACATTTTTACATACGCAAAGAGGCCACTGATCACTCGGTAGCCTCTTTATAGAGATTTTATTATGGATTAATATTATGATAAAATTATGTATTAGGTAGACCAAAGAACTTATATAGTTTTTTGATCACCAACGACTGTAATATTCAACTGAAAATAAATGCAAATCACCAGAGAATTCTATAATTCCCCTTGCTGGTCTACGTTTGTATATATATGTTATTAGTTGTTTTAGTCTAGAATTTTGGTTTTAGACAATAGCGGCTTTAAGCCAAATTAAAAGTTAAACTACTTAATTATCTTTTTGCACGGGATACTAATACTTTTTTACACCCGTTAATTAAACAACTCCTTTTTGCTACACTTATCTCGTACGATTGTTTTCCCCCAATCGTCTTCAACAAAGCTAATCCACTTAATTGGAAAATGCAAATATAACAGGCATAAAAATAGCCTAATTATATTGTCAAACATAAATATGATAAATAAATGGAGACGCACATCCGCACGTCTCCACATTTTTTATTATTCACTCACATAAATTTTCTTTTTGCCGATAATATAGAAACCTTTCTTAAGGTTCACCAATTAATTCTTCTCCATATACACCCACGTCAGATTGGGTTCCATCTCTTCGCTTTTATACGTTTTGAATCCTTCACGCAGATAGAATTCATATGTGTGTTTCACTTCCTGACATGTGCAAAGCCACGTTCGTGTATGAGGAAGACGGGATTGTATTTCATGAAACAGCATTTTGCCTAATCCTCGACGCTGATACTCCGGATCCACCATAAGACGACCTATGTAGAGTGAGCCATCCTCTACATTTCCTCGTACCGAACCTATGATTCGTCCATCTTCAGTCTGGATTTTCAATGTCAGATTTTGAGCGAACTCTTCATACGCATGCTCCAACGTCTCCGTCATTGGAAGAGCATCCACGCAACCAAGATCCTTACATTGTTGCCCAAACGCTTTATGTTGCAACTCCAACAAAGCTGGCACATCTTCCCTTGTGGCTATTGTGATCGTATCCATTCCCATTTATTTTAACATTTTAGATTGTCAATCGTTTTCTGCAAGTTGGCAAGAAACTTTCCAGCGTGCGCCCCATCCATCTGTGTGTGGTGGAACTGAAACGAAAGATTCATATAATATCTGAAGAAATGTCTCGAATAACGTCCCCAAATAATGAACGGATTATTGAAGATGCCACTATACATTCCTCCAGCAAATTCCAACTCCGTGTCGATGATGGCAGACGTGCCGATCACCATACACTCTCCAGACAAATCCCTGTCGACACAACTTTCCGCGACTTCCGCCGTGTACTTCAAATAATCACGGTTGTAGGAATCAAAATCACCTGTGAACTCGATGTCGCAAGAACTGACTTCACCTGTACGATTCTTTACAATCGTATTTATGGCAATACTGTCGTACTTCATCAGTTTATCACCTTCAGGCAACAGATAAAACTCTTTCTGGGCTACTGCCGTCTTACCAATACAAAAATCCATAAGCATATTAAACTTCAACCGTTTCCTTTTGCTTATTCTGACAAGATTGGTGACATCGAGTTTTTTCACAAAAACGAGCATGGGATTCGGAGCGTTTTTCCAAATCTCAAACTGTGATCCTCGAGTCGTATCTTTCGGGTTGACTTCTCTCTTCATTCTTAATTCTTATACGCTAGAATAATTATCCATTTATTCCACAGAGATTCCGAGCATGACAGTCTCGTCCTCCTGATTATTCCAGACAACAAAAAAGGCAGCTGAAAAACAACTGCCTTTATATTTTGTGGCTCGCTTGGGGCTCGAACCCAAGACCCCATCCTTAAAAGGGATGTGCTCTACCAGCTGAGCTAGCGAACCATCGGTCTCAAAAACCGAGTGCAAAAGTAATGCTTTTTTTTGAATATCCAAATTATTACGCCACAAAAGTGACTTTTACCAAGCATTCACGTCAAAAAATCAGAAAAAAAACCAACAAAAAACTTGAAATTTCTCCTGCCCTATGGAAACAACAAGTCCCATAACCTTGGTTTATCTGTCATTCCTGATTATCTTCTCAATAAGATTCGACGGTACTGTTGTGCGAGGAATCTTCATCTTAAACCAACGGCTCAATGGGAAATCCAAACCTATGCCATGCATATAATTGTAGGTAGCGAAACGAAGTCCCTCTCCCATCAACTCACTGTCGTAGTCTATCTCCTCCTCAAATGGAATCTCATTATTACAAAATGAATTGCATGCGCATTTGACCTTATTCACTCCAAACTCCTTAGGATTCTGTCCACTTGGGCTATGCACCGTCATCGCATAACGATGCCAGAATGCGGAATGCACCAACCCATTAGCAAAGAGCTGTCGCACCACCTCAAGAGCATCTATACACTCCTGGAATGTCTCCGTCGGGAATCCATACATCAGATAGGTGTGGACCATTATCCCTGCGTCAGTAAGATGCTTGCATGCCAATGTGGTCTGCTCTATCGTCACTCCTTTACGCATCAGTTTCAACAGTCGGTCGCTTGCCACCTCCAATCCTCCGCTGGCTGCTATCATTCCGCTCTCAGAAAGCAGTTCACACAACTCAGCAGTGTAAGTTTTGTCGAATCGGATATTGCCCCAATAGCTGACCGTAAGCCTCCTCTTCTTTATCTCCAATGCCACATCTTTGAGCAGACGTGGGGGCATAGCCTCATCTGTGAAATGGAATCCACTCTCTCCCGTCTGATTCATCACACTCTCCATACGGTCGACAACGATATCCGCACTCGGTGCATCATAACGACGGATATAATCAAGCGTGACGTCGCAGAAAGCACACTTTGCCCAATAACAGCCGTGGGCCATCACCAACTTATTCCAGCGTCCGCTCTGCCACAACGTGTGCATGGGATTGCTTCCCTCCGTCGTGGAAATATATAGATCAAGTTTAAGACCGCTGAAATCAGGAGTCCCGGTATCGGCAAAGCGGACATTTTCCGAATCATTGCCACTATAGATGATCTTTTTCCTGTCGGAATCAAGATAATATGTTCTGACCAATTTATCGGATTCTGTCTTCCCCTCAAGATATTCACAAAGACGTTTCAACGGAAGTTCCCCGTCGTCAAGAGTAAGATAGTCGACGTAATTGAAAAACCTGACATCCGAGATCTGACGAAGCTCCGTATTCGGATAGCCGCCACCTGCCGTCACCACAACTCCTGGATAGTTTTGCTTGATATATTGCGCACAACGTAGAGCCGCATACAAGCATCCAGGGAACGGAATGGAAAGTCCGACCAACTGAGGCGAGCACGACTTTATTTTTTCGTCAAGCAACTGGAGCATCCACTCATCAGTGAGAAACAAAGGAGCCTTCAACGACTTGTCCACCTTGTCAAACTTCGGAGCGTAACTGCCCAGATGTTCCGCATAACGCACAAGGTCGAAGTGAGGAGAGACCATCTCACGTATATAATCAGCGATGTCTTCAATATATCTGGTGGCAAGATACCTAGCCTCATCACTCTTTCCAGCGAGACCGAACGCCATCTCTGTGTCGATCAGATTCTCAAAACGTGGGCCTTCAGGCAACAACGTATGGCTGGCAATTCTTCCGGCTATGGTCTGGTCCTTACCACGGAGGAAACGCATCACCGTCTCCACACAATTGACATAATCATCACGTCCGTCGAAAATAAACTGCATCGCCTCATTCTTAGGCTTTTTCTCGCTATGACGGAAAATCTCAGTCAGACCCTTTTTGCTGTAGATGCGGTCGACGAGTTCAATACCGAGATCCATCTGCTCCACCTGATGACCGAGGGTTTTGAGAAAGCCCTTCAGCACCATTGTTGCAGGATACGGAGTATTGAGCTGAGTAAGCGGTGGTGTGATGAGAAGAATTTTCATGTGGAGTATTATTAAAAAAAGAGACGCGAATGTTTTTCGCGTCCCTATATATCTAAAAGATATTTTGCAAAATGATCGTTCTGATATTACACTAGGTAATTCTCGCTGATTGACTCATTGTCAAGCACACGACGGATAGTGTCGGCGAACAATGGAGCAACGCTCAATGCCTTAGCCTTCTTGCAAGACTTGTTGAAAGGAATTGAGTTAGTGAAGATCAACTCCTGCAAGCTTGACTCCATAACACGAGTAGACGCAGGGTCGCTCATCACTGGGTGAGTAACGATAGCGCGTACACTCTTAGCACCGCCGTTAGCCATAAGGTCAGCAGCCTTTGTAAGAGTACCAGCTGTGTCGACCATATCGTCAAGGATGATCACGTTTCTATCCTTAACATCACCGATGATAGTCATCTCGCTTACAACGTTAGCCTTCTCACGGCTCTTGTGGCAAAGTACCATTGGCACACCAAGATACTTAGCGTAAGAGTTAGCTCTCTTACTACCACCAACATCTGGAGATGCGATAGTCAAGTTCTCAATCTTCATGCTCTGGATGTAAGGCAAGAAGATAGAAGATGCGTATAGATGGTCAACTGGAATATTGAAGAAACCTTGGATCTGATCTGCGTGAAGGTCCATAGTGATAAGGCGATCGATACCAGCTGTAGCAAGCATATCAGCAACAAGCTTTGCACCGATAGCAACTCTTGGCTTATCCTTTCTGTCCTGACGTGCCCAACCGAAGTAAGGGATTACTGCAACAATCTTATAAGCAGAAGCACGCTTAGCAGCGTCTACCATAAGAAGAAGCTCCATCAAATTATCAGCATTTGGGAATGTAGACTGAACGATAAACACATAGTTACCACGAATACTCTCTTCGTAGCTTACTCCAAATTCACCGTCAGCGAAGTGCTGCACATTGCACTTACCAAGCGGACAACCCAATTGTGCGCAAATCTCCTCTGCCAAATATTTGCTATTAGTACCAGAGAAAACTTTAAAAGGTCTGTTCTCCATTGTTGTTTTTTAGTTTGTTTTTGTTGTTGCCACAAAATTACTGCTTTTTTGGATTGGATGTTCTTTTTTCCGTCACTTTTTGCGAAAAATTGTGTTTTTCAGCATAAGAAATTATCAACAAGGGAAACGGGAGGATTGTGGATAAAATATCAAAAGGGATTTTCAAACATAATCACAGAATAGGAAAAGACTAATCATGATAAAGCTACGACAAAAGTATCATCTGATAACAAACAAGCCATTTTAGAGGAGATCTCCAAAACGGCTTGTTTTATAATACAATAGGACAAATCTATATCTAACCTTTACTTATTAACTACGCCTCGAACATTTCGTCCCATTTCTTGGGCAGCCTTGTTAACTTGAACCATACGGATAGAGTTTGAAATTCTTGCATGGTACGATGTCGCATCATATGCAGAAGTACCATCATATCCGTAAGTACTTGTCCAATAAGTTGCTGCTGTTCCTTCTGCCTCAACAGTTGCTTTAGCATATCCGCAGAAAGGTAAGAAAATAACATTTTTATTCTTTTTGCTTATTCCCACCAAACCTGCGACACCAGAACCACCAAAGTCGGACGCTATTTTCCACTCACATTCTCTCGCCAACTCCAAAAACTCCTCACGCGTTGGCAAACGCCAATTGTCTCCCCAATTGACAGTAACTGCATCATCTGATGCCACCAATACCGTATCACCTGATGTTTTTGAATATCTTTCTTTAGCTTTATAATTGCTCATAACATATTTTTCCTTGACCTCAGTCTCTCCCCATGCATAAAAATCTCCATACTCTGTTGGGACTTTCGCACCAACATTATATGTTGCCCATAAAGTCCCGCTTTCAAGACCCAAATCTACATAATCATAACCAGCAACCTTTCCACTGACCGTCACACTATCAGGAATGTATTCTGGTGCATATTTTGCATAGATATCCAAATCGGAATGTACTTCAGTAAATGAAGAGTCGCTCCAGCCAACAAAATCATAGCCAGCCAACGATGGTGCGTGAATATTACCTGCAGATTCCCCATCTTCTACACTCTTGCATAGAATGAGAGAACTGTCTGCTCTATAAAAACTTACTTTATAGAGTTTCTTTTCAACAAGAGGCCCAGATACCGCACGGACTACCATACCATAGTAGCGACTGTTTGCTGCGTCACTTTTAACTACATCAGTCGTAAATTCCAATGTATATGCAGCATCGCCATATGATTCATAAACAGTAGACGACCAATAATAGCCTGAAGTGTAGCTCTTCATCTTGTCATAACAATAACCTGTAGTAGGGAAAAAAATTGTGTTGCCATTTATCTTACTAGTTCCCACATTTCCACTAATACCTGAACCATTAAAATTGTCAGTCCATTTCCAATCACAAGATTCAGTCAATTCTACCTGCTCCTCATGAGTTGGCATTCTCCATTCTTTTCCCCAAGTCACAGTCACAACATCATCTTCCGCATCCAAAACTTTGTTGCCATCGACCACTCCATAATCACTATAGATACAATACTTTTTCATCTTATGATAATCACCTTCATCACTCCACTTGTACGTATTCCAATAGTAATAATCTTTGGTCTCAATTTCTCCCCATGCATAATAATCACCTTTCTCTATAGGCTTTGTCGCTCCTACATTGTAAGTGGCCCATTTAGCACCACTTTTCAATCCAAGGTCGACGTATGCATAGTTGTCTAGATAACCACTCACCGATACTCCATCTACAACAGTATCATTCGGAGCTTCAAAAAAATCAACCGTTTCTACATTATTCACTTCATAAAGTACGGTCTTACCGTCTGTGGTATTCACTCGCATATATGTCACCGATTCAGCCACAAACACCAGCGACACTGCGGAAACAAAAGAAAATATGATTTTTTTCATTTTATTATTGATTAAAACAAAACTGTTAGAATATATCATTTGCAAAAATACAATTTGTTTCCCGACAAAACAAAATCACAATACATTTTATCAAAGGCAAATAAACAAACAAGCAACAAAAGTCTTTTCTGTGCAACAACTCATGCATAACATCCTTTTCATTACCTAATTTTTAATTTTGATATGCAAATCTTACACTTTTTCCTCCATATAACACTCATTCAACAGACAGACATCCAAAATCGCCAAATTTCACTACCTTTGCACTACAAACTAACGCAGACAAACATGAGAAGAGTATTTTTACAACTAATATGCTTGGCAGTTGCGGTCAGTGCCGTGGCTCAAAGCAAAATATATGTCCACCAAACGGATGGCACAACTGTGGCTTTCGATATCAGCAGGATAACTGAAATCAATTTCAGCGCTCCAGAAACGAGAATTTTTATAGTCAACGGGATCTCGTTCAAAATGAAAAAGGTCGACGCAGGGACATTCACTATGGGCATGATAGACGGAGACGAATATGGTGAGAGCTTCAATGAAATACAACATGAAGTGACTCTGACCAAAGATTTCTATCTCGCGGAGACGGAATGCACCCAGGAATTGTGGACAGCTGTCATGGGGACAAACCCAAGCCGATTCAAAGACAAGATGAAACCGGTGGACAACATAGAATGGGAAGACGCAAAGGCCTTCTTAGATAGACTGAATGAAATCACTGGCGAACAATTCCGTCTGCCTACAGAAGCAGAATGGGAATTTGCAGCCAAGGGTGGCAATAAATCTAATGGCTACCTCTATGCAGGAAGCGATAGCTTGGGCGACGTAGCATGGAATGCAAAAAATGCTGTATTTGACACAAAAAATCCGGCATATGGCACTCATTCCGTCGGAATGAAACAGCCAAACGAACTTGGATTTTATGACATGAGCGGGAACGTATGGGAATGGTGTGAAGACATGTTCAGCAAATATACCGATTCTCCACAAACCGACCCTCTTGTGTCCGACGGATCCTCTCACATCTTCAAAGGAGGAGGATGGGATTTTATGCCATATTACTGTCGATCTTCTCACCACTCCCTGCCAGGAAACAGATATTACGATGTAGGATTACGTTTTTGTTTGACAATTGAAAAATGATGGGACAATGAATAATTTTTTCGACACGACGGTTTACGGCAACACTTTATGCCAATGGGGTGTCGCTATTCTATATTTGGTGGGAGCGTTTGCTATTGCCAAAACCGCATATTGGTTCATCAGAAAATTCATGAAAAGGTTGGCGAGCAAGACAAAGACCCGACTCGACGACATCCTTGTCAACATGTTTGAAGAGCCTTTTGTGTTTGCTATCATGCTGTTTGGCGGCTACCTTGCCATAAGACATCTGACACTGCCTGATGTTATAACTGCGTGGATATCCAAAATATACACCTTCCTGGTCATAATCAACGCCACTTGGTTTATTGCCAGAACTGTCACTTCCCTGATGGACAATTATCTGCGTCCTAAGATGCAGCAGTCCAACACAATGGACAAACAGGTGTACCCTATCCTATATAAGATGATGGCAACAATCATCTGGGGCATTGGCGTCGTCATGGCTCTCAACAATGCAGGATACGACATCACCGCTATGATCGCAGGTCTCGGAATCGGAGGTTTGGCTCTTGCTATGGCGGCTCAGGATTCCGTCTCCAATTTCTTCGGTGGATTCACTATCTTCACCGACCATCCTTTCAAAGTGGGAGACAAGATCAATATCAATGGATATTCAGGCACCGTCTACGAAATCGGAATGCGTTCCTTCCGTCTTAAAACTCTTGAAGGAACTGAAATCGTGATTCCTAACTCCCAAGTGACAAACAGTATCATCGAGAATATATCAAGAGCTCCTGCCAAAAAGATAGTCCTTGAGTTGGGATTGACATACGACACTCCTCCAGCTAAAATGGAAGAGGCTCAAAAAATCCTGAAAGAGATTGCAAAAGAGAATGTAGACGTGAATGACAACTATGCCACTTACTTCCTTACTTTCGGCGACTTTTCTCTCGGCATTCGTTTCATCTATTACATCAAAAACGATGCCGACAAACTGCAGGTGCAGAGCGACATGAACATGGAAATCCTACGCAGATTCAATGAGGCTGGTCTGAATTTTGCATTCCCATCACAGACGATTTACAATGTCAATGCGTAATGCATAATTCATAATGCGTAATTAGTGGACGACATCCAACTGATGGGATTTCCATCCAAATTAAAAATTAAGAATTATTGCATTGTCTTTCAGACGACTCTACACATACAACGGGCAGGTTTGAAACCTGCCCCTACGACCAATACTCTAAAAAAAGGAGAAATTCTATTGTTTGTAATTTCTCTTTATGGATATCCCCAAACTGATGGATTTCCCAACAATTATGCATTATGAATTACGAATTATGAATTTTTCTCATCTCTTCTGGCAAACAGGTTTGCCAAGATTGTGCCTGATATAGAATGCCATACACATGAAATCGCACATGGCACGATGCTCAACGGGTTTGTAGCCATGAAGAATGTCGACGACAATACTGTTGCCAATCCTGCATTCTGCATTCCTATCTCGATGGAGACGGTGCGTTTCTTGGCTGTGGAGAACTTGAACAGTGTGCCGACCAAATAGCCGATGATATATCCAAATGTGTTGTGGCAGAACACCACAGAACAGGTCAACAGCAACAACTTAGCTCCACCATTGATAATATGTGGATGCACGGCTGAAATCACACCTCCCACAATACATGCCAATCCCAAAACTGAGAACAACGGCATCGACTTCTTCGTCTCCTCAAACTTCTCGTTTCCACCGTAGAAATGGTTGACAGCAAATCCGATTGCGACCGGAAGAATAGTGACATACAATATATTCAGGAACATGCTTGGAGCATCCACATCTACTCTCTCCCCTGCCAAAGCCAACACCAAAAATGGAGTGGCGATTGGAGCCAGCAACGTCGAAACGGTTGTCATACCCACAGAGAATGCAACGTCGCCTTTACACAGATAACTCATGATATTGGACGAGACTCCTCCAGGACAACATCCCACAAGTATGATTCCGATAGCAAGCTGATTGTCCAAACCGAAAACTTTGCAAAGTGAATATGCCAGCAACGGCATGACTGTGAACTGGGCACACGTTCCTATCAGGATATCAACAGGACGGGACAAAAGGATTTTGAAATCATTCAACGACAACGTCAATCCCATCGTCAACATGATGAATCCAAGAATACAAGTCTGGATATTTCCTCTGACCCAAGAGAATAAATCGGGATCGATAATTGTGATGATGGCAATCAAAATGATGAATGCCGACGTGTGTTTCGTCATAAAGTTGACGAACGAACTGAATACTTTGCTTTCCATTATCTTATTTTTTTCTCAACACATTGATAAGCCACTATGCTGAACAACGCTATAAAAATCAGACAGACAACCGTCATCAACGGAGCTCCAAGCTCTCCGCCCCACAATCTCAGTGCGAAATTGAAACCTACTGCATGAAGGAGGTAGACGGAATAGCTATAATTGCCGACAACCGTAAGCGGACGCAAAGCCGTATTCATACGGTTGAATCCCACAAACAGGATTGTGCCGACGCAATATGTGAAGAAGTAGCGGTACCATGTCTCCTGATGCTCTGTCGCAAAATTGTAAGCCAACAGAGTGATAGGAAGCAGAGCGATTATGAATGTTGCGTAGAGATACCACTGCGTTTTTCTAGAGAAAATTCCGTCGTCGCACATTCTTGTATAATAGCCTAAAAGCGACGTGATTGTCAGCAAAGGAAGAGCAACAGGCAGTTTCACATGGGCATAACCACGTGCGGCAGCCATCAGGATCGTGGCAGCTACCACAGCCAAGAACAATCCTATCACAACTTTCTCATTATCCAATCGTTTCCTGAAGACGGTGAACATCGCGCAAATAAGCAATTCAATAGGCAACGTCCAATAGCATCCAAGAATATCCTGTTGACGGAAGAACATCTGCAACATAGAGAAGTTTGCGGCAATTGCCTTCCACGAGAAAGTATCCTTCAGAATCTGCGTCGCCTCAAACGAGTAGGAACTTGCGAGGAATACGATCGCACAGATGATGGAAAACCAATATGTAGGGTATAGACGTTTGCAGCGTCCCCACCAGAAATCCTTCGGAGACCTCTTTTTCACACTCACGACAAAATAGCCACACAAGAAAAAAAATATGCTCACACCGATCTTACCAGCGTCGAGGAAATCCACCGTCATGAAACTGCAAAAGGAGTTTTCCACTCCATATACCTCCTGAATAGCGAGCCAAAGATGACAGAACACCACCAAAAGTGCTCCAACACCTCTCAACGATTGAGCCCACTCCAATTTTTTCTTTTCTGCCGCCATTGTTTTTAATTATTATGCAAAATTAGAAATTATAAATGCCAAATGCTAAGAAGCTGCTTAAATTTAATTAAAAATTTTGGCTGTGTCCTATTTAATTAAATAAGCCATTGTATTTGAGGATTGCAAAGGGAGGAATGAACCATACGACAAAAAATCAGTCTGAATAAGTTAAAATCATAAATTTTCAAAAAAAACTTTATTATTTTATTCTTTTGTTTTATTTTTGCAAGTATTTTAATGCTAGACATCTCTTTTTCTATTGATTTTTGAGTTCTGACGAAGGGAAAGATAATTTATTTAGAGAACTCTTTAACAAAAAAAGTACAAAAATGAAAAGAAAAAATCATTTAGTCCAAATGCTTACCGCAGCATCAATGAGTGTTATGCTATGCGGTTGTCCGGGAATTCAGGATGACCAAGGTCCTCTTACTGTAGCTAAGATGGATCGTGATTATTCGGAGTATGCCTATTATTGGAACTATCCAGAAGACAGTGTACATGTTTTAAGAAAAGTAAATGAAGGTGCTATAGAGCCATTGTTAGATTCTTTTTATTTAATCGGTTTTGGAAGTGCAGCCTTTGACAAAATCGTATTCACATCTAGACTAGGATGCGAGATTGTTTCAGGAGAATCTATTTTCTTATCTACAGATTCAATCATTGATGATGAACCTTTCAAGGAAATATATGAGTACGACGATGATGGCAAGCAGGACAAGAAAAAGCTGAGAAATATCATCAGAAACAAGGAATTCAATAGATTGACAAGAATCAAGTAAATTAACCGTCACAAAAACACAATCATTAAAAATTTTCAAAAAAAACTTTATTATTCCATTCTTTTGTTTTATTTTGCAAGGTATTTTAATGCTAGACATCTCTTTTTCTATTGATTTTTGAGTTCTATCGAAGGGAAAGATAATTTATTTAGAGAACTCTTTAACAAAAAAAGTACAAAAATGAAAAGAAAAAATCATTTAGTCCAAATGCTTACCGCAGCATCAATGAGTGTTATGCTATGCGGTTGTCCGGGAATTCAGGATGACCAAGGTCCTCTTACTGTAGCTAAGATGGATCGTGATTATTCTGAATACGCCTATTACATGAAATGCGACCCAAAGCACAGTTTATCTAAAGTATGTGATTGGTCAATTGAGTACGTTTCTGATTCTTTTTATATAGTCGGTTGGTCAAGCTCAGCTTGTGAAGAAATCGTATTCACCTCAAGATTAGGTAAAGAGGTAGAGTCAGGAAAAACTTATTTGCAATCTACAGATTCCATCATTGACGATGACCCTTTCAAAGAAATCTACGAATACGACGATGATGGCAAGCAGGACAAGAAAAAGCTGAGAAATATCATCAGAAACAAGGAATTCGATAGATTGACAAGAATAAAATAAATATAATCACTATGAAATGTAAATTGTTTGTTTTGCTACTTCTTTTAGGAGTGGCAAGGAATGTTATGGCTTACACACCAGGAGACATCCTTCTTATGAAATGCAGGGAAGGATCTACAACTCCAGAAGAAATCAGTTGGGGACAAAGCAGAAATTACCATGATGACTGTCATCCATCTTACAACCAACATATATCCGATTATGCGTCGGAGGGAGAAGACTGTCACCATCTTGTGGCTGGATGTGCTGCTATAGCTTTCGGCCAGATAATGGCGATGTGGCAGTTTCCTACAAAATCAAGCTACCGCACTTATAACTGGGACAAAATTCCACCTCGCTTGTTAAATGGAGATTCCGAAGATTGTCCGTTGCTTATCAAGGATGTAGGTAGGGCCTGCGGCACCCATTACACAGCGGTAGGATTCAACGTAGACGGTTCGTGGACTACACGCCACGATCTAAGGGATGGAATTGAGAAAATGGGATACTATGTATCGACCTGCACAGAAAAAGATTGGCTTAAATACAACACATTAGAAAACTGGTATGACTTGATCACGAATGAAATCGATTGCGGTCGTCCTGTCATAATGTTTGGTAAGGATGGCAATGTGTTCAATTCCCATTACTTTGTGATTGATGGATATTCTGCCAATGATCCATATTTGTTTCATATCAATCCCGGACATAATAATGGAGGTTCATTTATGGATATTAGAAACTATAAATACACTGACGACCGAGAGATTTTCTACGGTATATATCCTAAAGTGGGGAATGCACCGAAGATTTCATACTCTTTAGAAAGAAAATTCATTATTGCAGATTGTCCTGCTTCTTATTTTGGAACCGTCCAATATAAAGTGGAAAATGCAGATTCTTGGGAATGTATTGTTTTTGATAGAGTTGGCACCGTCTTTTGTAGACGAGGAGGTGCAGTGAAAGATGGAATAGCGACAATATGGGACGGATGGGCACCAAGAGCTTTACCACAAGATGACTATTGGATGGACATCATCTTTAAAAATAGCAATGGGGCCTACGAATCATTTACGACTCACATTTCCTATGTCAGAGATCATAGAGTTGAACGTATAGAAGCCGAACTGCTGAACAGCGATTATTCTCCAAACTGTCAGGATGGCATCAACGACGCAATTGAAATCAAAACAGACAACGCTAGACGTTATTCCGCTTCCATTTATAATGCAGGCAACAACATCGCGACATGGTCAGGAAGTGGCACCGTCGACACAAAGAACCGTATCATCAAAATAAAACCATATTTGGGAGATGATGGATCCTACCTTTATACATTGAAACTAGATTTGGAAGGTGGCTGCAACTGTAGCTCTTCTACGACTGCTTATTTCACTATTTTCTACGACAATTCAAAATGTGGTGAACTAAGTGAATCATCCAATATATTATCGAGCGAAAATATCATTAAAATAATGAATTTTTCTGACTTGTTAGAAATAAGCAGCATAGAGCCACTTACAAAAATTTCAGTTTATTCGATTTCTGGAATGTGTGTTGCTCAAGAAAATTGCTCTGGATACATTCACAATATTGATATAAGCAAAATTCAAAAAAATCTTCTGATTGTTGTTGTGCAAACAGAAAATGGAGTGTATTCAAAAAAGATTTTGATTGAATAAAAATATATCGACATAAAGGATGCGATTCATTTCTTATGTCCACAAAAAAGGGCGATGATTTCTCATCGTCCTTTCACAACCTTAATTATTGATTCTTAATTTGCAAGACGGAATGTCACAGGCAACTGGAATCTTGTACGTACCTTTTGGCCCTGCATCTCTCCAGGAGTCCATGCTGGCATTGACTTTACCACACGTATAGCCTCAGCGTCTAGTTTTTCATTTACGCTACTTAATACAGTCACATCCTGGATAGAGCCATCTTTATTAACGACAAAACCAACCACAACTCGTCCCTGAATTCCCATTTCCTGACAAATTGCTGGATATTTGATGTTTTTCATCAAATACTCCATCATTGCTTTAGGTCCGCCTGGGAAAACCGGAGCTTTTTCTGCAAACGAAATAATCGGATCCTCTTCTATTACCTCTGGTCCTGTAACTACAGGGTCATAAGTAATAGGTTCATCTGTTGGCACTACCACATCAACAGGATCAACTGGCTTATCATTATCTACCGGTGTAATCACAGGAGCAATCACACGTGGTGGTGCTGCTACTGCTGGAGGTGGAAGATTCGGTTTCTGTATAGTGACTGGAACCAATACTTCCGTATCAAAATTATCATCTGGCACTATTGGTACTGTTTTCTTAACATCTACTGTCGACCACTCGAAGACAATGAAAAGGAAGCCCAAAGCAACTACAAGACCCATCAAAAGGAAATCGTGCGACTTATTCTCCAAGCTCGCACTTGAATTTTTTTTCACTTCCATAAGCTATTAAATTTAAGGTTAATATATTATTATATCTATCTCACTGGCTAATATAATTAAATATTTGCATTACTGCATTTTCTTCTCATTTTTTCGCTCTTTTTTAACATTTTTTTCACACAATCCCATGAAAAATAAAAAACACGGTAGATTTTCTCGCATACAATTCTACCAACATATAACGCCTGACGGCGTAATTGTGACGGACACTAGGGATCCGAATCTGGGCGACCACAAGGGATCGCCCCTATGGAAAAAAACAATTCTTCGGGCGTATTTCCCAACAATTACGCATTATGAATTATGAATTACGAATTGACCATAACACACATGTCCGTGTGTCTCTACGAGGATTGGATTCACCAGATGTGTGGAGGTTCCCAACAATTATTAATTCGTTGTGGACGTTTTTACCGACAAAAAAGAGGGTGTATCAAATTGATACACCCTCTAAATATCTTGGCTATTTATAATTAGCTTGCAAGACGGAAGAATACAGGAAGCTGGAACTTTGAACGAACCTTTCTACCCTGCTGTTCTCCTGGAGACCATGCTGGCATCGACTTAACCACACGTACAGCCTCAGCGTCTAGTTTCTCGTGTACACCACGGATAACCTCTACATTCTGGATTGTACCGTCCTTGTTAACGACGAATGATACGATAACACGACCCTGAATACCTGCCTCCTGACAAGCTGCTGGATACTTGATGTTCTTCATCAAATACTCCATCATCGCCTTCTGTCCTCCTGGGAATGAAGGAGCCTTCTCCACACGCATGAAGATTTCCTCCTCTTCTACCTCTTCTGGACCATTGTCTATTGGAGCAGCCTCAACAGCCTCACCTGTTTCCTCTGATGATTTAATCTCAATGTCTTTTGTCTCTACTGTGTTTTCTACCACCTTGATCTCTGGTGCGACTACTGGCGGTGGAGCTACAGCTGCTGGTGGTGGTGGCGGAACGTCTTTCTGGACAGTCACCTCCATCATCTCCTCCTCTTCAAAGATGGCCTGAGAATCCTCTGTCTCAATCTTCTTAACGTCTGTAGTAGTCCATTCGAAGATGATGAATAGGAAACCCAAAGCAACAACGAGACCCATCAAAAGAAAGTCGTGCGACTTATTCTCTAGGCTCGCGCTAGCGGATTTTTTTACTTCCATATTCTATTTATAAATTTCGTTAATATTCTACCTTTTATACAAAGTCACGAGCAAAAATAGTGAATTATTTGCTTTATCGCTCATTTTACACAAAGTTTTTTTAACAATAAGCAACAAAAGACAAAGTTTTTTTCCTGCTTGTCCGTACAAACTCGCAGGATCCCACTTTTTTCACTTCTCCGCTACTCTTGACTTCATATTTTCCTGCCCTTATGCAGCGTCAATCCACATTATTATTCATCTTTGAGTAGCGTAGCATCTGCTCTGCGTAACCCTCTTTGTAGTTTACCTTCACGTCGACTACCTTTCCATCTTTCTCAACCAACTCGTATGTAGGGTTGATGAAGCCTTTGTATGGAGAGATGTTAAGTTTTGCATATCTGTCCTTGATCTCTTTGTGAAGTTCAGGATCTATATTGACGGCATAATTCTCAACCAATTTTCTTGCAGCCTCGAAATCGCCCTCCGACTTGATTCGCTGGATCTCCGCAAGCAGGTTTCCGAAAAGGGTTCTCAACTTGTTGTAGTCGTTGATTCTGACGTAGGTCTTTCCATCTCTTTTCTCCAATTCCACCACCTTGTCAGCAGAGCCTTTCTCATATACCCAATGAGCGATCAACGCACGGTTACGCATGTGTGCTTCCTCTATTTGGTCGCCAAGATTGATACGGACAAGCTGCGTCATCAATCCATTCATAAGGTAAGTGTAGTATTCTGCCTTGTATGCGTCAGCAGTTGGCAACAAACCTAATTCCACCATCTTAGGGTCTGCAGCATAATAAAGTCCAAACAAATCAGCTCTCGCCTCCTCTACCGTCGCTCCATACGCTTTCAACGCATCCTGGCTCACACCTGGCAACAACTGTCCGCTGCCATGTCCTAAACATTCGTGCAAATCTGTATGGATATTGTCGGTGATGTAACCGTATTTCTCTATCATCTCTCTGTCTGCATCGCTGTCGACAAACTCCTCTTTGAATCCGTTGCCCTTTGCAGCCTGGTCGTAAGCGTATGTGATATTCTCAATTGTAACCGACTTTGAACCGTAAGTCTCACGGATCCAGTTGGCATTAGGAAGATTGATGCCAATAGGTGTCGCAGGATAACAATCACCTGCCAAGATAGCAGTTGTGATCACCTTTGCCGTCACACCCCTGCACTCTTTCTTCTTGAATCTTGCGTCGACGGGAGAGTTATCCTCAAACCATTGCGCGTTTTCGCTCAAAACCTCAGTACGCTTGGTTGCTGCAACATTCTTGAAGTTGACAATCGACTCCCAACTTGCTTTCAAGCCAAGCGGATCTCCGTATGTCTCGATGAATCCGTTGACAAAATCCACTCGGGAAGTAGAGTCTGCCACCCAAGCGATGCTGTATTCATCGAATTTCTTCAAATCTCCAGTGTTGTAGAACTCAATCAAAAGTTCAATCACTTTCTTCTGTCTGTCATTCTCAGCATACGGAAGGGCATCCTTCAAATGTCCGACAATCTTGTCGATCGCCTTGCCATACATGCCACCCGACTTCCAGACCTTCTCCACAAGTTTTCCTGCCTCATCTTTCGTCAACAATGAATTCAAGCCGTATGAGATCGGAGACTTGTCTGTCGTGTCTCGCATAGCATCGTAGAATTTCTCAACCTCTGTCTGAGTCACGCCATCATAATAATGATTGGCAGACGTAGCGATCAGATCCTGACCGTCAGCCTGGTTGACACGTTTTGCATACAACGCAGGTTCAAACATCACGTCGACAAGCAAAGCCTTCTTTTCAGCAAGACTGTCGCCAGCGACATTTGCCAGCAATCCAGTCAACTTATCATCTCCAATCTTCTCAAGACAAGTATTGAAGAATGCTTTTGAGAAATCTGGAAGGAACTTATCACATGAATAGTGGTGGTGAATACCGTTAGAAAACCATACACGCTTCAAGTATTTCTCCAACGAAGCAAACTCAGACGCATTGTCCGCACCGATTTTCTCAGTGTAGATTGTTTCCAACACGCGACGGATCGGAAGATTGAATTTGCAGTTTTGATCGAATAATATATCACGACCCTCCTCCGCAGCAAGCGAAAGATGATAAATCAGCAGTTTTTGATTCAATGACAGAGTCTCGAACTCAGGCACTTGATAACGCAAAATCTGAAGATCGTAGAATTTCTCCACGTCATATTTGAAATTCATTTCCATACCAGACAATTTGTTTTCTTCTTTATTTCCGCATGCTGTCAAAGCAGCAGATGCGATAATACTTAAAATTATTTTTTTCATTACTCCTTGTTTCTTACATCAACATTATTGTTGTAAAACCATTTGCCTTCATGAAGATTATAGGTGTCATAAGTGAAATCCGGTCCATAATATGAAGGTATATCCGTGAACATCATACTTTCCGGCACAAGATGGTCGAACACGATCATTTTAGCGGCATCATCGTAATTCAACACAATCTTTCCTTCCGCATTATATTCGAAGACGTGGCGACTCCATGTCTGTCTGCCTTTCTTCTTCAACACCTGCTTTCCAAACGAAGGTCTTCCTGATTTATCCACACGAAGGACATCAATCAGTTTATAATGTGTGATTGCGGAATATCCAGCCCAGCCAAGCAAAATATAGTAGCTGTCGCGACGGTATTTCACATGGGCGATCTTATAGTAGAGAGCTCCATACCAGTTGTGGCGCTGGACTCTTTCCGTCGGCTGAGGTAAGAAAGGCATTTTCTTTATGGTGAGAGTCTCAACACGAGTGCCTTTCCTCAGTTTAGTCTGCACAATCGAACTATAAAAATAGCTTTTGTCAGACAGTTGGAAAGCCCACGAATAGATGCATACTTTATTGTCGTCAGACAACACACGTCCTATTTCAGGATGGTTGAAAGACGGTGCGAAAGATTTTGCCTTTTTTATACTGTCCGACAAGATTTTCTCTGCTTTTTTTGTCAAAGCCAGTTTCTGAGCATCCGCAACAGAGTCTCCTTTCAACTGAATAAAAATATCATTCAAACCTTCCTGTCCTACCGCTGAACTGGAAAGGAGTGTCAGCAAAATGACATTCAGCAATTTATAAATCAAGTTCTTCATTTTGTCTGGAATTCTTAGTTTTGTTTGATTATTGGATTCCATCATTTTCGCAGAAAAGCAAGTTTCATATTGGAGAAACAGTACAATCTACGAAGTTTTGTATTAACACAAAAGGCGGACCGTAAAGTCCACCTTTTATCCTTTTTATATTTTACAGTGCATTTCTGCAAAAAACTATCGTTTGATAACAAGGTGACGAACAGAAGTTTCACCTGCGCACTCAACAATCACCTGATAATCACCAGGAGCCAAATCCTTGACATTGATGTTGATTTTGCCTGTCTGAGTTGACTGCTGAACCTCTTCAGCCACAACCTTACCAGAACGAGCGACAATAGAGATATTAGCTCTTGAACCAGTCTTGTCGTCGATGTTCACATCAAAGTTGAACATTGTTGGGTTTGGAGATATAGACACATTGTCTCTCCAATGCACATTACCAGTCGCATAACTGAAAACGAACGGAATACCGTAATCTACATTCCAATTACCTTTTTGATCCAAAGTACGGATATACAGAGTGTGGTTTCCCTCCTTCATTGTACCTGTATTGATCTGGAAAGCAACACTAGATCCGAAACTAGCAGCTGGTTTACCATTACCCTCACCTGGATCCTTGTCGATATAAAACTCCGCACGCTTCACCTGACTTACAACAGGAAGATAAACATATGGAGTGCTGAATGGAGTAGTCCATGTGTTAGAATTAGACAATGCTCTTGAATACAACTCATGGAAACCGGGCTTCAACTTAGACAAATCCTCCTCATTGATAGAGATTGCAGCTGTTGCTTCAGCTGAAGTTTCAACAAACTTTCCTTTTCCCTCTCCCGGATCAACATCAAAGAAATATTCCGATCCTACGATTTCCGAACTTTTCTCAAACATTGTAACAGGGATAGCTACACAATGTGACCAGCCATCATAGTTCTTACCTCTTACATATAGAGTGTGGAAACCATTGTTCAAGTTTCTTACTTTTGCCTTGAATTTGATAGTTCCGTTAGTAGTAACACCAGCCTTGTAGCCCTTACCAAAACCAGGATCCTCGTCAAAGAAATACTCTGTAGTGATTACCTCTGCAAAAGCACTTGACATTGCAATCGCAACAGCATATATAGATGCAAAAATCTTTTTCATGATTATTTCTCCATTTTATATTTGATTGTAACCTCAAGGCCAACACTTTGGTTTGCCTCATTTGCAGCGACATAACTTTCAATCACAGGAGTATCCTGCAAACCACTTGTCACGTATGGCATAGCACCTCCGTATGCTCCAAGCTGATCTCCATCAGACGCCATATCGTAAAGTTTACTTGACTCCTTTATCTTATAATTGCAGTCTAATGAAAAATCTGGATTTGTCATATCCTGACGGAAATCACCATTGAAATTATTCAAGAACGAACATGTATTTGTTCTCGACTTCTTAAGGTCATAATTCATCACATTCTCAATCAATGTACAGAATCTTAGGTTGTAGACGCCACCGAATCTGTTGAACTTTCCAAATGTGTTGCGCTCAATACGAGCTCTTTCCATACTACTTACAACACCACAGATGATATTGTTAGAGACGTTGACATTCTGTGGAAAACCGTTACCCTGAACATTTCCTACGATGAAATTCTGACGGATGATACATCCGTTGACTGTATCCGCAACCTCAATCGCAGTCTGTGAACCAGCTAGTATCTGGCATTTTGCAATTGTACACTCATTTCCGTATACCTCCACATTGTTCAACAACAATCCTGAAAGTGTCACGTTATTGCTATAGATACGTAGTGGACTCGCTATGAAGCTCTCTCCCGTAGTGTAGTTCACTATCTTATTTTCCTTATACAAATAGCCAGGGCCAATGATTGTTATTGGCTTTGTGATTCGGATCGGATCAAATCCATACGCATCACCAGGACCATACTCTGTACCTGAAGCTTCAAGGTAAATCGTGTCTCCAGCGGCACAATCCAACAAAGCATTCTCAAGGGTGCTGTATTCCGCATTCACCTCAGGAGCATTACATACTCGCTTGACTCTTGCATGCGACACCATCGTTAGCAAGAAGGACCCAACTATTAATAATACTAATTTCTTCATTACTATATTTTGTTTTGCCAATATACATGCAAATATGCATAAAAATTGTCACAATTCTATATCTTTTTCCAATAATATATTAACAATTCTATGTTTTTATTCATTTTTATTCGTAATAATAGCCTAAAAACATGACAAATGCAATCATAAAAATTGCAACCGCATAAATTATTCCTGTACAAATCATGTAATCCAATCTTATTTGGCTCTTTTTTAACTGGAAACACAGGCCTACAGACAACGGTGCTATAGTGAACAGGAAGTAGTTGATCGCTTTCGTTGAGAGATATGCCGTCGACTCTAACGCCACTTTTCCACAACCCAATGCGGCTAAAGATATCACAACATAACAAACCACTTTAGCCACTGTATGTCCGTATACGATTGGCAAAGAGTGGCATTCCATCTCTCGCTCTCCCTTTTCCTCAATCATCGCTCTGATAATGTCGACGACGATTATCCATGCAGCCAGCAACACTCCAAATATCACTGCTTTAGTGAGAATATTATTAAGGAAGGCGGTCAATGCCACCATACTCTCCTGGCCAATCTGCATCGACACCTCATGCATAAGTATGAACCAGTTGTCGTACATGCATACAATCACTGGAATCATAGCCACAGCGACAGCAAGCAATAGGCTTCCCCATGGTGTGCGCTTGTAACTTGACGAATAGAACCACAATAGTCCGACTACCGCCACGAAAATAAAGAAATAGTCGAATGCCGACGCGATGTAACTCAACACGCCTGCACTGACAACCGCAACAGTAGTGACTCCAATGTATAGGTTGAAAATTGTGTCTCGTGAGACAAACAGGTCGACTATACGTGTGATAGGTCTGTTGATTCTGTCGATCTTGACATCGAAATAGTCATTCACAAAAAATCCACCCAATGCAGTAAACACTGTAGCCAACACACACAACGTCAACGGCAATGTTCCCATCTGCACCTCACCATCAGCGTGTTTTACCATCGGCTCAACTATGTAGTAGTGAGTCACAAGTTGTATTGCCACCACAAGCAAAAGAAGCGGCAATCGTGTAAGTTTGATTATGTTATTAAGTATTTTCATGTTAGAACATGTCTTTCACTATATTGTATGCCATATAAGCCAGATAGATTCCGATAAGGACAATTCCTTCCCAACGGTCAACCCTCTTGCCTGTTATACAGAAGACATAAGCCAGGATGCAGACTCCTACGTTGATTCCACAATCTATCAAAGTGGCGTTTATATTCGCGTCTCCAATAGCGATCGGAGAGATCAAACCTGAAAGTCCTAGGATACACAGGATATTGAAGATGTTGGATCCGATCACGTTGCCCATCGCCATATCATTCTGGTTTTTCTTCGACGCAGTGTATGAAGTGACGAGCTCAGGCAATGATGTTCCGATCGCACAGATAGTGAAACCGATAAGTTTCTCACTCATTCCCATAGCTCCTCCTAGCACTTTTGCCGACTCCACTACCAAATCTCCACCAAGGACAATGGCCGCACAACCACCGATTATATAAAGTGCACATTTCCACGCCACAAACTCCTGAGTATCTTCCTCCTGAGTATCAGCCAGTTCCGGATGTTTTTTAGTGTCGACAATCGTCCAAGTTATATATCCGACTAAGCAGCAAAACAATATCAGTGCTTCAAATCTGCTGATGTCAGAATCAGACATCAAGAATACTGACAAAAGTGTGATAGCGGCAATCGACACTGGATAATCACGACGCAACAGATTCTTTGTGACTGGTATAGGGTTGATTACAGCACATACTCCAAGTACGACCATAAGATTGAAGAAGTTGGAACCCAACACATTTCCGATCGCCAACGAGTTGGCCCCAGAAACAGAGGCTGTGACGCTCACCGCAAGTTCTGGAGCACTTGTGCCAAACGCACAAATCGTCAATCCGATAACGAAAGACGGGATATTAAACCGTTTAGCCAGTTTCGACGCACCGTCTACAAAAAAATCTGCACCATAAATAAGTACAACAAATCCCACGATAAGTAGGACCAATTTCAAAATCACTGTCATCATATCACCAACCAAAAGCTATTTTATCTCTTTTACATTTTGCCTTAATAATCTCCATAATGTCATCGCCCACTACCTCAACAGCCGAATGATTATTCACTTTCAAAAAATCCCGGCATTATACTTGTCAAGGTTTTCATGTCAGGACAAATCTTTCATTATATTATAAACCATGTATGCCATATAGATGCTGACAAGACCAACTCCTTCCCAACGATCAACTTTTTTACCTGTTATACAGAAGACGTAGGCTAAAATACATACCCCCACGTTGATTCCACAATCAAGCAAAGTTGAGTTTAAGTTTGCCTCGCTGATGGATATTGGCGAGATCAGACCAGAAATTCCCAGAATACCAAAGATATTAAAAATGTTCGAACCGATCACGTTACCCATAGCCATATCATTCTGCCCTTTCTTCGACGCAGTGTACGAAGTGACAAGTTCTGGCAATGATGTTCCGATCGCACAGATCGTGAATCCTATCAGTTTTTCACTCATTCCAATTGTGCCGCCAAGATATTTTGCCGACTCCACAACCAAGTCACCACCGAGCACAATCGCCGCACAGCCACCAACGATGTAGAGCGTGCATTTCCACGCCGCAAACTTCTGACTGTCTTCCTCTTGAGTATCTGCCAGCTCTGGATGTTTCTTTGTGTCTAAAATCGTCCAAATCATATATCCGACCAAACAGCAGAATAATACGAGTGCCTCTAAACGACTCACGTCCGAACCTGACATCAAGAATACTGACAACAATGTTATCGCTGCTATTGACACCGGATAATCACGTCGCAGCAGATTCTTTGTCACAGGGATAGGATTGAGAATTGAGCAAACTCCAAGCACAAACATCAAATTGAAAAAATTTGATCCCACCACATTAGCAATAGCCAACTCGTTCGCTCCAGTCACGGAGGCTGTGACACTCACGGCAAGTTCGGGAGCACTTGTGCCGAACGCACAAATTGTCAATCCGATAACGAAAGACGGGATGTTGAATCGTTTTGCTAACTTAGACGATCCGTCTACAAAGAAATCTGCACCATAAATAAGCACAACAAAGCCTACAATAAGCAGAGCCAATTTAAAAATCATCATCATCATATCATCAAAAGCTAAATTATCACCAACCAAATGCTGTTTTATCATCCATCCATTTGCCCTGTGCCTTCATCACCTGCTCGATCACGTCACGTCCACAACCTTCTCCTGCCTTTTTATCTGACACATAGCAACTTATCTCTTTAATCTCAGCAGCCGCATCCGCAGGGCAGCATGGGAATCCACACTCCTTCATCACCTCATAATCAGGAATGTCGTCGCCCATATACATGACCTCGTCCGCAGAAAGGTTATTTTTTTTAAGAAAATCATGGAAATCATGGATTTTCACAGCCGATGACATATATACGTCTTTGAGGCCCAAGCCTACGAATCTTTTTCTTACAGCCTCTGTCTTGCCACCAGTGATAATCGCAAGGGTATAACCTTTCTTCACTGCATACTGCATGGCATATCCGTCTTTGATGTTCACCATACGCATCGGTTCACCACTCGGGTGAAGCGGCACGGTGGTGGCGGACAAAACGCCGTCCACATCAAAAACGAATGCTTTTATTTTATCAAGATTCTCTTTGAAATTCATCTCTATATGTTTGTATGTTTTTGCTGATAAGACGGTAGATTTCCAACTCTGTCTCGTATCCGTCAGCCGTTAGTCCTTTCTCCTGTTTGCTCATCACCACTTCGTCACCTCTCACTGCCGGTCCTGTCTGAGCTGCGACGGGATGAACCTCCGTCACCTTCTGGGCTGTCTCCTGAATCAACGGAATCAGGATTTCAAACGGCAATCCGTTCTTCTCCATGAGTCTGTTGGCTATCGCATACATGTGGTTTGCGAAATTGCTTGCGAACACAGCAGCCGGATGCAAAGCGTTGCGTTGTTTGGTTGTGGCGTCATAGCATCTGTCCGACACTGTTGCCACAAGGTTTCTTAGTTTTTCCAATGTCGACGGGATTGTCGCCTCTATCAGAAACGGTGTATGCGACAGATCCACCGCTCTTTGTTTCGAAAAACTCTGCACAGGATAGACCACTCCACAATTAGGGAAAAACTCCGACAATCCGTTCTCACCATCCATCGCCAACGCTCCAGCCGTATGGACAACTATCTTATCCGCGACATTGATGCCAGATCCGACGAAATGGCTTTTCAACGCTCGCCACACGTTTTGCTGAACTGAATCTTTAACGCTGCAGACGTAGATGTCCGCATTCACGTCGACCTCATTGACATCCGTGCAATATCCACACGACAATATCTCAGCAAGTGTTTTGGCATTTTCAACAGTAGGGCTGTACACCTGCACCACCTCATTCGACACGGAATTGTTTAACGCCTGCGACAAATGAGTCGCCACATTCCCGCTTCCCAGAAAAACGATTTTCATCGTCTTCAATTAGAATTGACCTCTGTGAATACGGTCTAATTTCAATTTCGACTGATCGAATGGAGCCTTCTCCTCACCCTTGTAGCCAAGAGCGATAACACACTCCGCACGCAATCCGTCTGGAATATTAAGCAACTTCTTCAAGACATTCTCAGTTGTCTCTTCGTCGTTTTTCTTTCTGTTTCTCACCTGCACCCAGCAAGATCCTATTCCTAGGCTCTCTGCCATAAGCTGGATATAAGAAGCGGCGATAGAGGCATCCTCTACCCACACGTCGCTCTTCTCTTCCTCTGCAAGCACTACGATCGCCATCTTTGCGCCTGAGACGAACGCACTACCCATCTGACGAGACTCAGAGATTGTCTGAAGATCATTCGCGTCTTCCACAACCACAAAATGCCAAGGAGTGCATCTCTTTGAAGACGGTGCCATTAGAGCCGCTTTCAAAATCAAGTCAAGTTTTTCCTGCTCGATTGGCTGGTCAGTAAACTTACGAGTGCTTCTTCTTTCTGTTATGATATCTATTAATTCTTTCATATTTTCTAATTATTCTACGACCATATGTCCGTTCATCAATTCATATTTCACTTGAAAATCCTTATGAGCTTTTTGGGCCTCAATAAGAGCAGATTGTCCTGCTGTAACGAAAGTGGATTTAATAAGATCCAACTCTATTCTCTGCTCATCAGACAACGAATCTGCGGTTGCCAACTCTACAAAACGATCGTAACAATTGCTCATGAATTCGTCGGAATACAAATCCACAAATTCAACCACGTTGTTTATCAACGAAGAATCTTCACGGAATGGTCCAATAGCGACAAGTGTCTTCTTGACAAATTTCAGATTCTCAACCATTTCAGCAAGACCGGTCGTGTCGTTTGCCTGAATCTTGGCATCCACCTTAGTTGTCTCGTGAACAACATTATTGAAAATGTCATTCACCTGAGTATAATAGTCGGCAGGGACATCCATACATGATACCAGTCCTAATGAAGCACCGACTGCGATGAATAATTGTTTGATTTTCATAGGCTATATAAATAAAAGCCTGCAAAACAGAAATCTGAATTGCAGGCCATACAAATTTTAGAATTCTGCCGAACGTGGAGTTCTTGGGAACGGAATCACGTCGCGGATATTTGTCATACCTGTAACGAACAACAGCAATCTCTCAAATCCAAGTCCGAATCCAGAGTGAGGACAAGAACCGAATTTACGAGTGTCAAGATACCACCACATATCCTTCATTGGGATATTTAGCTCCTGGATTCTTGTAAGCAGTTTGTCGTAGTCTGCCTCACGCTCAGAACCACCGATGATCTCACCGATTGTAGGGAATAGCACATCCATTGCGCGAACAGTCTTGCCATCTTCATTCTGCTTCATGTAGAATGCCTTGATCTCCTTAGGATAGTCTGTCAAAATCACAGGATTCTTGAAGTGTTCCTCAACCAAATAACGCTCATGCTCAGAAGCAAGGTCACAACCCCAATAAACAGGGAACTCGAACTTCTTACCTTTTGCCACAGCCTCCTCAAGAATCTTGATTCCCTCAGTGTAAGGCAAACGAGTGAAAGGAGCCTTCAACACGCTCTGCAATCTCTCGATCAAGCCCTTGTCGATCATCTGGTTCAAGAATGCCAAATCATCCTGGCAATTGTCCAACGCCCACTGTACACAATACTTGATAAACTCCTCTGCCAAGTCCATATTGTCCTCAATATCGTTGAAGGCAACCTCTGGCTCGATCATCCAGAACTCAGCCAAGTGGCGTGGAGTGTTTGAGTTTTCTGCACGGAAAGTTGGGCCGAAAGTATAGATAGAACCAAGAGCAGTAGCAGCAAGCTCACCCTCAAGCTGACCAGAAACTGTCAAACTTGCCATCTTGCCGAAGAAATCATCATCGTATATGATGCTACCGTTCTCATCTTTTTTCAAATCATAAAGATTCTTCGTTGTAACCTGGAACATCTGTCCTGCACCCTCACAGTCTGAAGCTGTGATGATTGGAGTGTGGAAATAGAAGAATCCTCTATCGTGGAAGAACTTGTGGATAGCGATCGCCATGTTGTGACGGATACGGAACACTGCTCCGAAAGTGTTTGTACGAGGACGAAGGTGAGCAATCTCACGCAAGAACTCCATCGAACATCCCTTCTTCTGCAATGGGTATTCATTCACATCAGCCTTACCATAGATCTCGATACTTTTTGCAAGAATCTCAACACTCTGTCCTGCACCCTGCGACTGAACCAATGTGCCGACACAACTGATACATGCACCGGTAGTGACATCTTTCATTATCGACTCATCAATAGCACCCGCGTCTACAACAAGCTGAATATTCTTGATAGTTGATCCGTCGTTCAAAGCGATGAAACTTACATTCTTATTGCCACGCTTCGTACGGACCCATCCCTTTACATTTATTTCAGATCCATAGTTTGTCAACCCTAAGGCGTCTACTATTTTAGTTCTCTTTATGCCCATAATTTAATTATCATTTAATGCTTACAAAATTACATGATTTTTATATATATGCAAAATATATTAAAAGGTAAATTCATTACCGTCATTGCCTAAAAAAGTATTTTCAAAAATTGGTTTTGCTTCCTCCAAAAACGTTTTCCGGTCTCTGTATCTTGTCGAAAAATGTCCGATCACAAGTTTTTTTGCTTCTGCGAGCGACGCGATTTTAGCTGCATCTGACGCAGTGGAATGAAAAGTCTGTTTTGCTCTCACCCTATCCTTCTCCAGAAATGTCGACTCATGGAAAAGAATATCCACACCTTTTATTTTGTCAACTACCTTCTCATTGTAGGCAGTATCAGAAAGATATGCGAAACTTTTCTGCGGAGAAGGAGGGAGCGTCAAATTACTGTTTGGCACAATCATTCCGTCGGCTGTCACATAATCATCGCCGTTAAGAATGAATTTATACTGTTCAATCGGAATATTATAGAATTTAGCTTTATCAGCTCTTAGATGTCGACGGTGGGGTTTCTCACGGAAAAGGAATCCAGATGTTGGGATCGAATGTTTCAGTGGAATTGACGACACCTCCATTTTGTCGTTTTCATAAATGATTTCACTTGCGAAAGGGGAGAATGTCTCAAACAACACCTTGAAATGAAGATAATTGCAGAAAAAGTCTAGTTGAGGACGCATCGCCTCCTCCAACCCTTTGTGTGAATGGATAGTTATGTCGCTGCGTCTGCCAAGAAGATCAAGAGTAGAGATAAGCCCGATCAGCCCGAAACAATGGTCGCCATGAAGATGAGAAATAAAGATATGATTCATTCTTGAATGGTTCACACAATAGTGGCGTAAGGATTGTTGGGTATTTTCGCCACAATCGATAAGGAACGTCTTTGAATTCATATTCAAAGCATAAGCCGACTGATTCATCTTCAGCGAAGGCAAGGCTGCGCACGAACCTAATATTTTAAGAGAATTATCTTCCATGAAATTGAAATAAAAAGAGGCACACCTTACGATGTGCCTCCTATTAGTATAGCTTCAAAACTTATTCTTACTTAGAGAAAAGCTCGATTTCTACACGACGGTTCTTAGCACGACCTGCAAGTGTAGAGTTAGAAGCAACTGGATTAGCTGAACCATAACCCTGTGACTGGATGTTAGCTGCAGAAACTCCCTTGTTGATCAAGTAGTTCTTAACTGATGCTGCACGATCCTTAGACAACTGAAGGTTCTTAGCTGCGTTACCTGAGTTATCAGTGTAACCCTTAAGAGTTACAGACCACTCTGGGTGAGACTTAAGCAACATTGCAAGACCATCTAGAGAAGAGTAAGAAGACTGCTTGATGATAGCCTTAGCTGACTCGAACTCAAGCTGAGCGAATGCTGTCTTGATGATCTCGTCCTCTTCCTTAGTAGGGATGTAACGAACTGGCTCACGAGTAGCTCTGATATGAGAATCAAGAGAATCCTGAGTGAACTTGATCTGCTGCTGTAGCTTGTTGATTGCTACGTTCTGGTTAACGATCTGCTCCTCAAGCTTAGATGTAAGCTCCTCGCACTGACGCTTCTGCTCCTCTAGGATTGGAGTCAAATCAGGAACTTCACACTTAGGTGCGTAATCTACCCAAGCGATGTTGCGGATGTTACGATCTCCACCGAACTTGTAACGTACCTCAAGGTTAGCACCGAAAGTTAGGTGACCACCTGCAGGGTAGCACTGACGCAAACGGTACATTGTTGTTGCCTCCAAACCGATAGCGAAGTACTTGCTTACGTTGTACTCAACCTGACCTGCGCAGTAAAGTCCCATAACGAACTTGCTGTCGTCAGCCATAACCTTTGAGTTCTCCCAAACACCAATTGTTCCTACAACACCTGGGTTGAAATAAACGTTAAGTTTCTGCAATCCCATGCTTCTGTATGGAGCAACGATATTAGACAAGTTGAATGAAGAATGAAGGATGATGTCGTGGTTTACTGCATCATAAGTATCCTGATTGTTCATTGCATACATGTACTGCAAACCAAGACCCCAACGAGGGTTGAATGTAGCCTCTGTGAATACACCGAACTGTCCGTTGATTGTACCTTTTAGAGTACGATCTGGCTCTGCAACTGGAGCCCATCTCAAGTAGTTAACACCACCCTTAAGACCAGCTGACCAATGGCAAATGCCCTTTGCTGTAGCTGTATCTGCAGTTGCCTGCTCCTGAGCGAAAGCATTGCCAGCAAGTGTTGCGGCTGCTGCTAAAGCTAAAAATTTCTTTGACATTTTTTATAAGTTAAAATTAGACATTATTTACTTTCCTAGTTGATTCTTCAAAGCTGCCAACTGCTCGATATCTCCAAGAGTTGTCTTCTCCAAAGTTGTTGCGGCTGCTGCCTCACTCTTCTTAGAAGCTTTCTTCTTCTTGAAATCCTTCTTCTCTTCAGTTGCACCCTCTTCGAATGTTCTGCTGTGTGAAACGATGATTCTCTTAGACTCCTTGTTGAACTCAAGAACCTTGAATGGAAGCTTCTCGTCAACCTTAGCTACTGAACCATCCTCCTTTGTCAAGTGCTTTGGAGTACAGAAACCTTCAACTCCGTATGGCAACATTACGATTGCTCCCTTGTCTACGATCTCTGTGATTGTTCCCTCGTGTACTGAACCCTCTGTGAAGATTGTCTCAAATACATCCCAAGGATTATCCTCAAGCTGCTTGTGACCTAGGCTCAAACGACGGTTCTCCTTGTCGATCTCCAATACCTGAACCTCGATATCTGCACCGATAGTTGTGAACTCTGATGGGTGCTTTACCTTCTTTGTCCAAGATAGGTCTGAGATGTGGATCAAACCATCAACTCCCTCCTCGATCTCAACAAATACTCCGAAGTTAGTGAAGTTACGTACCTTTGCAGTATGCTTTGTTCCTACTGCATACTTAGTATCGATAGCCTCCCATGGATCTGGCTTAAGCTGCTTAACACCCAAGCTCATCTTTCTCTGCTCACGATCCAATGTCAATACTACAGCCTCAACTGTATCACCTACTGACAAGAAATCCTGTGCGCTTCTCAAGTGCTGGCTCCATGACATCTCTGATACGTGGATTAGACCCTCTACACCTGGAGCGATCTCAACAAATGCACCGTAATCAGTCATAACGACTACCTTACCAGTTACCTTGTCGCCAACCTTCAAATCAGCCTTCAAACCATCCCATGGATGAGGAGTAAGCTGCTTCAAACCTAGAGCGATTCTCTTCTTGTCGTTATCGAAGTCAAGGATAACAACATTGATCTTCTGATCTAGCTCTACAACCTCCTTAGGATCGTTTACACGGCCCCATGAAAGGTCTGTGATGTGGATAAGACCATCTACGCCACCAAGATCGATGAATACACCGTATGATGTGATGTTCTTAACTGTTCCCTCAAGTACCTGACCCTTCTCCAACTTAGAGATGATCTGAGACTTCTGCTGCTCAAGCTCTGCCTCGATAAGTGCCTTGTGTGAAACTACTACGTTCTTGAACTCGTGGTTGATCTTTACAACCTTGAATTCCATTGTCTTGCCTACGAATACATCGTAATCGCGAATAGGCTTAACGTCAATCTGAGAACCTGGCAAGAATGCCTCGATGCCAAATACGTCAACGATCATACCGCCCTTAGTTCTGCACTTGATATATCCCTTGATAATCTCGTCCTTCTCCAATGCCTCGTTAACACGATCCCATGAACGTGCTGCGCGAGCCTTGCGGTGAGAAAGATTCAACTGACCCTTCTTGTCCTCCTGGTTTTCGATGTAGACCTCTACCTCGTCACCAATCTTCAAGTCTGGATTGTAACGGAACTCATTAGTAGAAACGATACCATCCGACTTTCCACCTACGTTCACTACGACCTCTCTCTTGTTCAAAGAGATTACTTTACCAATTACAACCTCGTTGTCCTTGATAGAGTTAAGAGTCTGGTCGTACTTTGACTCTTGCTCCTGACGTGCTGCTTCTGACAAGCTCTCGCCATTCTTGTAGCCATCCCAATCGAAATCCTCTATAGGAGCTACATTCTTTGTTAAATCACTCATTTTTAAAATTAAACAATTAGTCGTTAGACATTATATATAGTAATATCGCTGCAAAATTATAATTTATTTTGTACATTTCAATATAAACTTATTTTTTTTTGCTGTCACACAATGCTTTGTTGATAAATTCCGTCTGTTCTCCACTAAAAATCATTTTCAAACGGTGCATTGCTCGTGTACATGCGATATATAGCAGACTTTTATCCATCTCGTCGTTATAATTCGCCTTCGTGACATTCGGTATCACCACTTCATCAAACTCCAATCCTTTCGCCATATGCGACGTGGTCACCACTATTCCGTTGGTGAATGCCTGACATCCGCTCACTAGCAAAGTGGCTCTCTTCTGCAATTCTCCCAATGTTTCGAAAAACGCAATCGCATCTTTCTCTAATTTAAATATGTATGCAGTTGACGTCGGGTTGTTCACATCTGCTTCCATGATCATGTCGCGCATCAGCTGTGTCTCCGCTTCTCTGCTGGCGACCTCTATCAGCTGCGGTCTCTCTGTATGACGCTCTACAACGTCTATCTCTGAATTCCCGGAAATACTTTTTGCCAACTCTGTGATCTCATATCCCGAACGATAGCTTTTGTTGAGTTTCATTATCTCGGCCTTATACAATGCCTTACGTATATCGTCGGCTGTCGTCGAGCTGTATGGGTTGACATTCTGCGCAGCGTCTCCAAGGATGGTCTTCTTGCATGGGAATATCTTTGAAAGCAGACGGTACTGCACCGGTGAATAGTCTTGCATCTCATCCACAAGCAGATGTTTCACACTGCTCTTCGCTTTCACTCCCTCTAATGAAATCTTCAGATAGATCATAGGGGCGACGTCGGCATACTCCATCTTCTTGTCCTTCGTCTTCTTCAGATATTCGGGTTTGCCTAGCCACTCAAACATATCTTTGTATACCGCAGCGTCGGATCCAAGATGAAGCATTTTCTTCAATTCTGCCCTTACCTTCCTCATCTCCTCCGTCGTCAGTATTCGACGGAATGATATCTTAAACTCGTTCTTGATATCGTTTGCGATAAGTTCCAGACGCTGGCGGATCGGCAGTCTGTCATGAGAATGGAATTTTTCAAGTATCCATTCCTTTGCGACGGGAATGATTCCCACTACGATGTCCTCTGGCTGGAAACATGTGTTCTCAAGATGCACCAGATATTTGTCCAACAGTTGGACAAACTCGAATGTAGCCTTGAACTTTGTACGTTCTATTGTCGCGGCATTCTTGTTTTCAAGCAGATCGTTCACCTGCTCAAAGAATGTCTGGAATTTCACTTTGCCGTCCAACAGTTCGGAAAGCAGTTCCTCCATTCCACACTCCTTGATTGTCTCCTCACCCAATTCCGGCAACACATTGGAAATATAGTCGGCAAACACCTTGTTAGGAGAGATGATCAAAATATCATCTGATGTGATCTGACCCTTGAACCTATATAATATGTATGCCACTCGATGAAGCGCTATGGATGTCTTTCCCGAACCAGCGACTCCCTGGATTATAAGATTGTGCGACTCCTCATCACGGATGATTGCATTCTGTTCACGCTGGATTGTCGCGACAATATTCTTCATTCGTTCATCCGACGTGGTGCTCAACTCTTTCTGGAGCAACTCATCGTCGATGTTTATGCTGTTCTGAATCATAAACTCCATTACAGAGTTGCGGATTCTGAACTGACGTTTGAACTCAATTGTTCCGTCTATCCTACCGACTGGAGATTCATAATACGCTTTGCCGAAATCAAAGTCATAGAACATTGTTGATATCGGAGCTCGCCAATCGTAGATAAGATTCTTCTTGCTTTTCGAATCATACAACGAATGGATGCCGACATACAAAGAAGAGGCTTCATCCTCACCGTCGACACGGAAATCTATTCGTCCGAAATATGGCACGAGCTTCATCCTTTTCAGGCGTCGCTTCGTATTCTCCATCTCCTCCGCACTCATTGCCGCCTGCGTCACATAATTTCGTGTCGCGCTCTTTTCCGCGCGGTCAAGCTCGGAGAGGTTTTCCCACAAATACTCCTTGAATGCCTTCATATCCTTTACCTGCTGGTGGATAAAGGCATCAATACCCAGGATCATATCATCAATAAATTCCAGCACCGACTTCAGATAACGTCGTTCATCAGCTTCAGTTGGGTTCAGCATAGTCGTAACAATCGTAAATAATTATATTTTCCGTAATGTAGGGGCAACATTGCCCGTTCACGTTGCAAAATTAGGCAATCAATACACAATAGCAAAAAAGAAAGAGCACTCAAATTAAATAATGTTAATTTAAGTGCTCTATTTTATTTCATTCTTCCGACTGACGCCTCTCTATACCATTTTCTTTATTTACTCTGTCAATAAACGAAGTTACCTCAGACAGACCGTTCGCGAATTTCTCAAAATCCTCCTTATATAGGAAAATCTTGTGTTTCTCAAACGAAACCTGAGATTCATCATCACCCACCTTTTTCTTACTCTCTGTAATAGCAAGGAACAACTCTCCTCTACGATTCTTCTTCACGTCAAAATAGTAGATTCTCTTTCCCGCCTTCACCGCTTTGGAAAAAACAATTTCTAAATCGTTTTTGTCCTTGAAATCCTTATTCTCTTCCATATAGTAAAATATCTATTACAAAATTATGACATTACGAAATTAAGCCAAAAGGCTATAATATTTTTTTTTGTCCATTTGTGAAAAAATGTAAAAATATAAAGCCATTCACGTATAAATACATTCATTTGAGCCATTTTCAGCCAATAAAAGAATTAAAATTCAGTTTTCAGCGACGTATAGAGTGCTCATCTTTTCGTATCACACATACCTCAGCCACTAAAATTTTCCGCAAGATATGACAATTCTGTTAAATTTCATAATGATTTTATGACAAAAATAACGATTCGGCATAGTAAATATTTCAACTTTATAATATGAATAAAAAGATCGAAATGCCATCATTCTATATTTTTTCCCACAAACTAATTGTAAGTTAGGCATACAAAGGTTATCTTTGCGACGTTTTAAATTAGACTACATTTGTAAGTAGAGAAAAAAATGGTAAAAATTACATTCCCAGACGGTTCCGTTCGTGAGTATGAGAACGGCGTCACAGGTTATCAGATCGCAGAAAGCATCTCTTCCCGCCTAGCACAGGACGTGTTGGCGATCAGCGTAAACGGAGAGACAAGAGACTTGAATCGTGCAATCAACGAGGACGCAGCGATCAAGTTGTTCAAATTTGAAGACGAAGAGGGTAAGCACACATTCTGGCATACATCAGCCCACTTGATGGCCCAGGCTATCCAGATGCTTTATCCAAACGCAAAATTCGGTATCGGTCCAGCTATAGAAAACGGATTCTACTACGATATCGATTTCGGTGATATCACATTGAAAGAGTCAGATTTCGCAGCCATCGAGAAGAAGATGATGGAAATCGTAGCTACAAAGCAGACTCTTACTCGCGTCGACATCTCTAAAGCAGACGCTTTGAAGATGTTCGAGCAGAGAGGCGAAGTATATAAGACAGAGTTGATCAGCGAGCTTGAAGACGGTAAGATCACTCTATACGAGCAGGGAAGCTTCACAGACCTTTGCCGTGGACCACACTTGAAGGATGTGTCTCCAATCAAGGCAGTCAAGATCACTTCTCTTGCAGGAGCATATTGGAGAGGCGACGAGAAGAGAAAGCAGCTTACTCGTCTATACGCCATCACATTCCCTAAGAAGAAGATGCTTGACGAGTATCTTGAACTTTTGGAGGAGGCTAAGAAGCGTGACCACAGAAAGATCGGTAAGGAGATGGAATTGTTCATGTTCACAGACATGGTGGGCAAAGGACTTCCAATGTGGTTGCCAAAGGGTACAGCCCTTCGCTTGCGTCTTGAGGATATGTTGAAGAAGATCCAGAAGAGATTCGGATACCAGCAGGTTATCACTCCACATATCGGAAACAAGAACCTATACGTGACTTCAGGACACTGGGATCACTACGGAGAAGACAGTTTCCGTCCTATCGAGACTCCAGAAGAGGGAGAGGTTTATATGCTTAAGCCAATGAACTGCCCTCACCACTGTATGATCTTCAAGTACCAGCCACGTTCATACCGTGACCTTCCTTTGCGTCTTGCTGAGTTCGGTACTGTATATAGATATGAGCAGAGCGGTGAGCTTCACGGATTGACACGTGTACGTTCGTTCACACAGGATGACGCTCACTTGTTCGTACGTCCAGACCAGGTGAAAGAGGAGTTCATGCGTGTGATGGATATCATCGGAATCATCTTCAAAGCTTTGAATTTCGACAATTTCGAGGCTCAGATTTCATTGAGAGATCCAAACAACACTACTAAATATGTAGGAACAGAGGAGAACTGGAACAAAGCAGAGCAGGCAATCATCGACGCTTGCAAGGAGAAGGGAATGCCAGCACGCGTAGAGTATGGCGAGGCAGCGTTCTACGGACCAAAGCTTGACTTCATGGTAAAAGACGCACTAGGACGCCGTTGGCAGCTTGGAACAATCCAGGTAGACTACAACTTGCCAGAAAGATTCGGACTAGAATATGTAGGTGAGGACAACCAGAAGCACCGTCCAGTGATGATCCACCGTGCTCCATTCGGATCTATGGAGAGATTCGTAGCCGTATTGATCGAGCACACAGCAGGTAAGTTCCCATTGTGGTTGACACCAGACCAGGTAGCGATCCTACCAATCAGCGAGAAGTACAACGACTACGCAAGAAAGGTACAGGCATACTTGGACTCTAAAGATGTCAGAGCCATCGTCGACGACAGAAACGAGAAGATCGGAAGAAAAATCCGTGACAACGAGATCAAACATATCCCTTACATGTTGATTGTAGGAGAGAAAGAGGCAGAAAATGATGAAGTTTCTGTAAGAAAACAGGGCGAAGGTGATAAAGGTTCAATTAAATTTACTACATTTGCCGAGAATTTGAATGCAGAAGTGGCTCAAATGTTGAGCGAATTCTAAAATTCAAGAGCTTAACAAGATAATTAATAACTATTTAAGGAGGATATTGCTATCGCAACTCAACCATTTTTCAAGAAGCCAAAGACTGCTGAAGCAGCAGCGCCAGGCAACAAACCCGCAGCAAGTCAGAAAGAGACAAAGGGTACTCAGAAAGAGCAGGCACATAAAATAAACGACGAGATTCGTGCAAGAGAGGTTCGTTTGGTAGGCGACAACGTAGAGCAAGGAGTGGTTTCATTGGAAAAAGCACTTCAGATTGCTGACGAGTTGGAGCTAGACCTAGTTGAGATTTCGCCAAATGCAGAGCCGCCTGTTTGTAAAGTTATTGATTATCAGAAGTTCCTTTATCAGCAGAAGAAGCGTGAGAAGGAATTGAAGTCAAAGCAGGTGAAGGTTGTAGTCAAAGAGATCAGATTCGGTCCTCAGACAGATGATCACGACTACGAATTCAAACTTCGCCATGCAATTGAGTTCTTGAAAGAGGGAGCCAAGATCAAGGCATTCGTATTCTTCAAGGGACGTTCCATCCTATTCAAGGAGCAGGGAGAAGTGTTGCTACTTCGCTTTGCCAACGACTTGGAGGAGTATGGAAAGGTGGATCAGATGCCATTGCTTGAAGGAAAGAGAATGATCATCACGCTTTCTCCAAAGAAAAAGACCAAGTAAAAATACTAGGTATAAAGGTTAATTAAAAATTAAAAAAATGCCAAAAGTTAAGACTAATTCCGGTGCCAAAAAAAGATTTCTTCTTACCGGAACAGGAAAGATCAAAAGAAAGCACGCTTACAAGCGTCACATTTTGACAAAGAAGACAAAGAAGCAGAAGCTTAATTTGACTCACGATGCAATCGTAGCATCATGTGATCTTAAGGAAGTAAGAGATTTGCTAAATCTTAGATAAGTCTGAGTTATCAGGTGAACTAAGAAGATTTGTCTTAAACAAAAATTTTTAATTTATTAAACAGAGTTGATAGCCAAAAAGATCTCATAAAGAGACGCTATTGCTCACAAAACTTAAAAAAATGCCAAGATCAGTCAATCACGTTGCTTCAAGAGCAAAGAGAAAGAGAATTCTAAAGCTTACAAGAGGTTACTACGGAGCTAGAAAGAACGTTTGGACGGTAGCAAAGAACACTTGGGAGAAGGGTTTGACATACGCTTACCGTGACCGTAAGAACAAGAAGCGTAACTTCCGTGGCCTATGGATCCAGAGAATTAACGCTGCTGCAAGACTAGAGGGTCTTTCATACTCAAAGCTTATGGGTGCTATCCACAAGGCAGGTATCGAGATGAACCGTAAGGTGCTAGCAGATTTGGCTATGAACCAGCCAGAGGCTTTCAAGGCTGTTGTAGCTAAGGTAAAGTAAATTGAAGCTTTATTCGAATAAAAAACCTGATGTCAAGACATCAGGTTTTTTTGTTGATGATTGTGAGGGTGGAAGATTGAGGATGGATGGTTGAGGATGGAGGATTGATGATTTTTCCGTCGCCGAAGGTGACACATCGTCCACGGACGACCGTCACCGATTGTTTCCTGCTAACCGGGAAATGTCAGAAAAAGCAAATCATTTCAAATACTTCACAGACTTGCAATGCCTAAAAGCAGTCCTTCCTACCGTCACATTCTCTTTCGAATTATCGATGATGACATCTAGATTTTTACAATCCTCAAATGCCCAATCTTCTATGTGTGTGACACTGGACGGAATATATATTTCCGTCAATCCACTACATCTTCCAAACGCACCATATCCAATACTTGTCACACTCGATGGTATCTTTATACTTGTCAAACCACTGCAACCCCTAAACGCACTACTTCCTATACTTGTCACACTCGACGGTATCTTTATGCTTGTCAAGCCACTGCAACCCGTAAACGCACACACTCCTATACTTGTCACACTCGTTGGAATCTTTACTCTTGACAATCCGCTACATTCAGAAAACGCCCAACTTTCTATACTTGTCACACTTGATGGAATTTCAAATTTTCCTTTTTTTGCACCAGGAACGCAAATAAGTTTCGTCTTTTTTTTATCATACAACACACCATTTTCAGATGAATAAACAGCATTGTCCGTCGTCACATTTATACTTGTCAAACCGCTACACTCCGAAAACGCTCCATATCCTATGCTTGTCACACTTGATGGAATTTCTATACTTGTAAATCCGCTACATTCAGAAAACGCTTTATTCCCTATACTTGTCACACTTGATGGGATTTCTATACTTGTCAAGCCACTACAATCCTCAAACGCATGATCTCCTATACTTGTTACGCTGGATGGGACTACAAATCCACCAATTTTACCACTCGGAACACAAATAAGTTCTGTCTTATTTTTATCATACAAAATGCCATCAACGGAAGAATAGATGGGATTCTCCAACGCCACATTTATTAATCCTTTGAAATTAGAAAACGTCTTATATCCTATGTTTGTGACACTTGATGGAATCTCAATGCTTTTCAATCCGCTACATCCAGAAAACGCATACGCTCCTATGCTTGTGACACTTGACGGAATTTCAATACTTGTCAAGCCGCTACA
>SUXE01000020.1:60021-61907 GCA_015061115.1 Bacteroidales bacterium
CCGCTACATCCAGAAAACGCATACGCTCCTATGCTTGTGACACTTGACGGAATTTCAATACTTGTCAAGCCGCTACAAACAGAAAACGTCCAATCTCCTATACTTGTGAGACCAGATGAAATTATTATGTTTGTCAATCCGCCGCATCCATCAAAAGCTCTATTTCCTATACTAGTCACACTTGATGGAATCTCAATGCTTTTCAATCCGCTACATCCATCAAACGCACCCTCTCCTATGCTTGTAACACTCGATGGAATTTCAATACTTGTCAAGCCTCTGCAATGAGAAAACGCTCCTTCTCCTATGCTGGTGACTCCAGATGGAATCTCTATGTCCGTCAATTCGCTACATCCAGAAAACGCATACGCTCCTATACTTGTCACACTCGTTGGAACAACCAATCTAGCAATTTTACCTCTCGGGACACAAATAAGTTTTGTCTTATTTTTATCATACAACACACCATTTTCAGATGTATAAATTGTATTATCCGTCGCTACATGTATGTTTGTCAAGCTAATACATCCATAAAAAGCTCTATCTCCTATGCTTATCACACTCGTTGGAATCTCTATGTTTCTCAATACCCAACATCCATCAAAAGCTCTATCTCCTATGCTTGTGACGCTTGATGGAATCTCTATGCTTGTCAAACTACTACAATAACCAAACGCTTCATTCCCTATGCTTGTCACACTCGATGGAATCTTTATGCTTCTCCAGCCGCAACAAATTCTATATGTTCCTATCAATCCGTCACATACAAAAAACGCTTTATCTCCTATACTTGTCACACTCGATGGAATCTCTATGCTTGTCAAGCTACGACATTTCTCAAACGCAGCATTCCCTATGCTCGTGACCGAATAAATATATCCACCAACTCGTATTTCAGAAGGGATAACAACAGATTCAAGTTTTTTATAAGAACCATCCTTTATCACCTCCGCCGTACTATCAGAAGTGATATGATACTTCAGTGGAGCTACAAACACGTCTCCATTCTCATTAATTTTCACCTCAGTTTCATTCTGGTTCCCATTCAATTGGGATTCAGGCTCTGCGACAACAGATATGCATAACAATGCCGACAACAGCGACACAAGTAGTTCCTTCAACATAGCGACTTAATTATAATTAAATTGTCACAAAAGTAGGAAATAAAATGGAAAGACGGAAGGATGGATGGTGGAGGATTGATGGTGGATGGTGGATGGTGGATGATTTTTCCGTCGCCGAAGGTAACACATCGTTCCCGAACGACCCTCACCGATTGTCGCCTGCGGAGCGGGCAACTGTCGGGGTGCGAGAGATTGAGGATGGAGGTGTAAAGATGTGATGGTTGATGATGGATGGTGGAAGAGGCATGATTTGTATTGCCTTCCAGGCAAAGTGTGGGCGTCGTGGCTCCCATACCCCGAGACTTCGTCCCTGAACCCGGGACTTCATCCCGGGTTACTTACGCTCCGCTCGTGGCGTCTTCCAGACGCTACTGTCAAACAACAATGGTCCTTTTCAACACAGAGACGCAGAGGCTTCAGAGACTCTCTTCTCGGGGTTCTCCGTGCCTCTTGTGGTTATACCCCTGGACTTCTTCACTGACCCACGGGACTTCTTCACAGTTTTACACGCTCCGCTCGTGGCGTCTTCCAGACGCTCCTGTCAGACAACAATGGTCCTTTTCAACACAGAGTCGCAGAGGAATCGGAGATTCTTCTCTCAGGGTTCTCCGTGCCTCTGTGGTTATACCCTAGGACTTCTTCCCAGAACACCCACGCTCCGCTCATGGCGTCTTCCAGACGCTCTTGTCGCCGAAGGTGACACATCGTCCACGGACGACCCTCACCGATTGTCTTCCGCAGAGCGGAAAACTGTCGGAGGAA
>SUXE01000004.1:0-186174 GCA_015061115.1 Bacteroidales bacterium
CGCTTTCAGGAGTCAATCTCATTGAGGTTGACTCCTTTTTTTGTGCGCGTCCGCGCGCAAAAGCCGGCGGCGGGGCTTTGGCAACCTCCTTCCACCGACAGTTGCCCGCTCCGCAGGCGACAATCGGTGAGGGTCGTCCGTGGACGATGTGTCACCTTCGGCGACAGGAGCGTCTGGAAGACGCCACGAGCGAAGCGTAAGTAACCCGGGATGAAGTCCCGGGGTATGAGAGCCACAACACTCACGCTTTGCCTGGAAGGCAATACAAATCGTTCCTCTTCCATCATCAATCATCAACCATCAATCTCTCTTTCCCCGACAGTTGCCCGCTCCGCAGGCGACAACCGGTTGCGGCCGTCCAGGGACGGTGTGTCACCTTCGGCGACGGAAAAATCCTCCACCATCAATCATCCATCATCAACCATCAATCATCAATCTTCCACCATCCATCATCAATCTTCCATCATCAATCGTCTCTTTTTATTATTGTGTTAATATCTATTTTTCTCTCGTCTGTGTAAATCGGCGGATTTTGGATAATTTTGTGGCTGAGTGAAAATCGGGGATGTATGGAGATATCCCCTAAAATATAAGAGACGTGGCAGAAAAAAGTGAAACGCCTTTAATGAGGCAATATTCCGAGTATAAATCGCAGTATCCTGATGCGATCCTTCTTTTCCGTGTTGGTGATTTCTATGAAACTTTTGGCGACGACGCGATAAAAGCGTCTGAGGCTCTTGGCATCACACTTACTAAACGTAACAACGGTGGTGGCTCGGGTGATATGCCTCTTGCCGGTTTCCCCCATCACGCTCTCGACACTTATCTGCCTAAACTTGTACGCCACGGTTATCGTGTGGCGATTTGCGACCAGCTTGAGGATCCTAAACAGGCTAAAGGTCTTGTGAAACGTGGCATCACGGAGCTTTCTACTCCAGGTGTTACGATGAGTGAGAATATCCTTGATCCACGTGAGAATAATTTCTTGTGCGCGGTCTGCCGTAGCAAAGAAAAAAAGTCTAATGACATCTACGGAGTGTCGTTCCTCGACATCTCCACGGGTGAGTATCTGCTTTCACAGGGTAAGCAGGACTACGTCGACAAACTGCTTTCCGTCTACACTCCTAAGGAGATCTTGATCGAAAGGGGCTGCAGACGTGATTTTGAGGATTCTTTCTCAAAACATTATCTTGTGAATGAACTTGATGATTGGGCTTTCACTCCTGACAGCGCACGTGGTAAACTTCTTGCCCATTTCAACACTACGTCTCTGAAAGGATTTGGTGTGGAAAATCTTCAGGTGGGGCAGGTTGCCGCAGGCGCGATCCTTCATTATCTCGACTATACCCAACATAAAAATATCAGCCACGTCAATTCAATCCGTCGTATCGAGGAGGAGAAATATGTCTGGATGGACCGTTTCACGGTACGTAACCTTGAACTTTTCCCTACGTCGGACGAAAACCAACGTTCGCTTCTCGGCATTATCAATGAGACGATGACTCCTATGGGTTCACGTCAGATGATGCGTTGGCTGGCTCAACCTCTTAAAGAGGTCACTCCAATCGTAGAGCGTCATGAGATTGTCGAGACGTTGTTCCAGGAGAAACAATTGCGTGAGCTCCTCAACGAATGTCTGCCTCAGATCGGCGATATGGAACGTATAGTCTCTAAAATCGCTGCCAAACGTGCCAATCCACGTGATGTGCTGGCTTTGTGCTCGGCATTGAAGATGGTGGGGCCTATTAAAATGGCTTGCTCCCAGAGCAGCAACGTCAACCTTCAAGGAATGGCTGAGCGTCTTAATCCTTGTGAGCATATATGCTCTAAGATCGACGCGATGATTGTGCCGAATCCTCCTGCTTTATTGTCGAAGGGTGGTGTGATCGCTCCTGGATATAATGAGGATCTTGATAGTTGGAGACGTATTTCTACCAACAGCAAGGATGTGCTTTTGCAGATCCAGGATGAGGAGACAGCTCGCACAGGCATCACATCCCTTAAAGTGGGCTACAATAATGTCTTCGGCTATTATCTTGAGGTGCGAAACACTCATAAGGATAAGGTTCCTCAGGAGTGGATCCGTAAGCAGACGCTTACAGGAGCTGAACGCTATATCACTCCTGAATTGAAAGAACTTGAAGCAAAAATCACTAAGGCGGAGGAGATGATAATCCCGTTGGAGACGCGATTGTTCATGGAGCTTATCGATGAGCTCGCCGATTATATCTCACCTGTCCAGACTGACACTTCTATAATTGCGCAACTTGATTGTTTGATGTCTTTTGTGTCAATTTCTGAAAAATACAAGTATGTGAGACCAGTGGTTGACGACAGTCTTGTGATTGATATTCGTGAGGGACGTCATCCTGTGATCGAACGTCAGTTGCCAATAGACAGCCCATATATCGCCAACAGTGTGGAGCTTGACAATGAGAAGAGGCAGATTATGATGATCACCGGTCCTAATATGGCTGGTAAGTCGGCATTGCTTCGTCAGACTGCTTTGATTGTTGTGTTGGCTCAGATTGGATGTTTCGTACCTGCTGACAGTGCCCACATTGGAGTCGTTGATAAGATATTCACACGTGTGGGAGCTTCTGACAATATCTCGATGGGCGAATCAACGTTTATGGTGGAGATGACGGAAGCGTCGAGCATCATCAACAATATCACCGACCGTTCACTTGTGCTGTTCGATGAGCTTGGCCGTGGAACTTCCACTTATGACGGAATCTCAATCGCATGGGCTATCGTGGAGTATCTTCATGAGAATCCAAAGGCTAATCCTAAAACTCTCTTCGCCACTCACTACCATGAGCTTAACGAGATGGAAAACACGTTTGATCGAGTGAAAAACTATAATGTGTCGGTACGTGAGGCAGATGGTAAGGTGATATTCTTGCGTAAACTGAAAGAGGGTGGAAGTGAACACAGTTTCGGTATTCATGTGGCTAAACTTGCAGGTATGCCGTCTACTGTCGTAGATAGAGCAAACGAGATTCTGCACCGTCTTGAAGAACAACATAGGGATACAGACGTCACAACTGAGAAAATAAAGAAAGCTACGGAGCCTAAACTTCCAGCCGGCACACAGCTGAGTATTTTCCAACTTGATGATCCTACACTTTCTCAAGTGCGTGATGAGATTCTGACAATTGATATCGACAATCTGACGCCGATTGAAGCTTTGAACAAACTTCATGAAGTAAAAAAAATATTGCTCGGAAAAAGTTAAAAATCAACAAGAAATTTGTTTTTTGAATATAAAGGGATATATTTGCCAGTATTATGACATAAAGTCATGATGATAAATAAATTAATTAAAGTAATAGGGCATATGATTAAACTAAGGAATTTTTGGGTGGCACTTGCAATTGGCTGTGCTTTCTCGATGGGAACTTCTTCTTGTGGCGACGACGATGATGATGAACCTAAACAGGAAGTTAATAATGTTGTGACTCCTACTGAGGCAGGTGATCTAATGAAGGATATTGTAGAAAAATCAGAGGAAAAAGGCAGCAATATTTTAGCTCAGGCTACTTCTATGACAAAGGATCAGTTGCAGAATCTTGCCGAGACTATTATTGAGTACAATAATAATAAGAATAATACATCATGGATGCAATCATTCGTTGATGCTGCAGGATCGGAAGATAATGCAAAGAAGGCTGCTGAGTTGTTGGATGAAGCTATCTCAGGACTTGTAGATTATGGTGTTGTGATGGACGAGATTACAACAAAGGATTTGCTGGATACTTTCTCTGAGATTTTTGAAGGAAAAGAACAACTTGGTGAGGGCGAGGCTGACGGTATCGCACAGGGCGCAACACACAAGGATTTGTTTGACGCAATTTATGAAGAGCAACTTGCTTCTATCCCTGCTACAAATGAGGGATTGAGTCAAATGGTTGGAGTATTCAGTTCTCTACCTGAGAATCAGCAGAAAGAGATGATTAGCATCCTTGTGGCATGGTCTAACAAGTCTCAGGATGAAGCTTGGAAGAAGGGATTCTTGGAAGGAACTAAGTTGGATGCTGCATCTCAGCAGGGTCTTAAGGAAAAACTAGATTTCTTTGCTACAGAAGAGATTGTAAATTTGGTAGCAAAAGCGTACAATTAATTAATAAATGAGAAACAAAAAACGCAGGCATTTAGGTGTCTGCGTTTTTTTATGTGTCTGCCATTCAACTATCTCGAATGTGAAGCTATCAATCTCGTAGTTGTATCTATTTCCAAAGATCTTCGTAGGCCTCTTTTTCCTTCTGCCACTTCTCACAATCTTTTGCTAAAGCAGCAGCGTCGGCAAACTTTTTGTCTTTTCCTTTCTCTTTTGGATCCGTTTCCACAGCCTTAAACTGGGCAGCTGCTTTCCCAAACTCTTTGGCGAAAAGATAGTAGATTCCAAGATCGTAGTGGATTGCCGATTCAACCTCTTTATTGATATGTTCGTAGTTTTCCGAGCCTACACTGTCGATGGCGGATTTCAGTACCTCCTCTACTCCCTCTGTCTCCATTGCGAAAGCCTCTTTATTCCATTCGTCTTCTTTAAGATAACCCAATCCGCTTTTCAACTTGTTGACCGCATCATTGATCTCAAGATATTCCGCACCATTTGACGAGCGTTTCTTTGGCCTTGCGAAATAGCAAGTGATGTCTTTGTCCTTAAACATGAATGTGGCACCCACAAGACCAGAGATCTTCTTATTGCTATACTCACTCACCACAGCCTCATATGACATGACAGAGGCTTCCTCTTGTACTTTGGCTACTGCGGCTCCCTCGTTTGGCATCCAGCCTGAATTAAAATTCTTTGCACATTTCACATCTTCTGTGTATATGGAACTTTTATCAGGAAGGGTGATCGCCACATGAAAAGCAAAATCAAGATGCATATATGCGCAAAAGTATTTACTAGAGCTGTTGAGCTGTGTAGGTATCTGACCCGGTTTCATCTGTGATGCTCCCGGTGGATCTGTGCGAGTAGGCACCCAGAAAGAACCAACCTTAATCTTCTGTTTACGCTGCATAGGATTGAATTTGTCTATTGCCAAGGGCGTAAGAGCTTCAAATCTGGAATAACGTACCAAAAAATCAGCCTCGGCAGGATTATCAGTACGGATAAACGATTCATTATGCAGTTGGGCTACAGCGGCAGTGAACGTACCGTCTTCAGCCAATACTCCGTTCTCCACCAAAGCATAGACCTTTTTCCCTAGTGACATCTTTAATTTCGGATAAGCGGACATACTGTACTTGCCGATTATCTCCGGCTCAGCTTCCTGCGCCGATATCGACATCGCCACAACAGAACAAATCAGGACTAATATTTTCTTAATCATATCTAAATTTTACTATTTCGTCGCAAAGGTAAAAAAAAATAAAAAAAGACGCAATAAAATTGCGTCTCTACTATATTTTTATATTTCAAACAATTATCATTGCTTTTCACTTCTATCTATATCTTCTTTTGTGAAATAACATATGATCAATATGATGTCGCAAACTTACATCCATACTGAAGGTTTGCCTTCATGTATTTTTCAAATGCACCATCTTTTTTGCTAATAAGTTTGAATCCGCCTGCCGTTTCATTCCATACTTCAGAATAACCAGACTCGGGAGTAAAAAGGTAAAGTTTGTCTTTTGTCTTCAAGGCATATTTTTCTCCATAAGCAAAAAAGACAGTGTCTCTCTTAGACCGAGCCAGATCTATACCATAACCAAGAAAATCTTTGTAGTTTATACCTGTCAAAGCAAGCATTGTTGGCAAAACATCATATTGTACACCCAAAGTAGGATCAACTCTAGGCTCAAGCTCAGGATGATTGAAGATAAGAGGAATATGATTACTAGACAACATGTTTGACACATAGTGTCTTCCATGGTCGGCGACAAATACAAACAAAGCATTTTTTCCCCACTCTGTGTTTCTAACCAAATTATATAACTTTTTTAGCTGAGCATCGGCATAATACACCGCAGCCTCTTCTACACTAAAACCTTTCTTATGATACTCATCTGGAATATTGTATGGTGGATGGTTCGAACAACCATATACCACACTCAATGTCTTATGTGCTCCGGAAGAAATCAAAGAATCCGTTTTATTGACAACAAACTCATACAAATATTCGTCAGGTGCTCCCCAACTTAATGATTGATACTTTTCAGGATAATCATCCAAACAATATTTATATTCAAACGGATTTGCCGCAAAGAATCCGAACACGTTGTCAAATGACGGAGCATGAGGAATAAACAATTGTGTTGTATAACCCTCATGACGATAAGCTGTAGATATCACAGTCCTTCTTCTCGGAATTTTTTCCATCGAATGGAAATGGGCGAAAGTAGGGGCAGAGCTAAAAGTGGCGCACATTCCCTTTTGAGTTATTACTCCTGCACTATAAAAATTACAATAAGACAATGACTTAGCGTATATAGAATCAAGGAATGGCGTAATGTCCTTTGGATATCCAAACGTCTTCATGACCTTTGCACTCATTCCTTCCATGAGCACAAGAAAAATATGATTGTTTTGCTTTATACTGTTGGCATCAACCTCATGAGGATAATTCTGGTATCTAAACGCTATTTTCTTTGCCTTGCCAGATGACATAAACCTAAATGTTTTTTTCCCTTTGGAAGACTGCTCACTCGATTTTTCCACATAGAAAAAATCATTCATGGCCGACAAATTGAGAAGCAATTGCTCGCTATACTCTGCAAACGAAGTGTTAAGCGGAATGCCTATAATCTTTTGGTACTTCTTTATATGCTTCTCTTTAGGATTACTTCGTCCTCTGATACCAACAGCCATAAGCAATGCCAGGACAATGAACACAATAATGGAAACAATACGATATTGCTCACCTTCTTTGACAAATTTCTTAAACAACAGCCACAACAGGTAGATAAATCCGACACAATAAACGGTTCCTAAAAGAAATGCCACAATATACGTGCCAGATGTCATCATATCCAAGACTTCCTTTCCTTGTCCAAGAGCCTTGACCGCCTCGAAATTTATATTGGCAAGCTGATACTTCACATATACTATATTGGCTGTACAGACAGCAACTTCAACAAAGTAAATCGCTGCAGTTATTCCAAATCCTATCTTGGACACCAACTTTGACTCTTTCCCTATTATACTTTGCACACCCAACACAAGTGTGACAGGGACAAGAGCAAGAAGCGAACAGTGGTTGTCATAAACCAGTCCACGCCCAAAACATTCCAGATACTCGGAAAAAGGAGTGTTATCCTTCAGCGCGATAGAGCTATAAGCAATCTGTATACCTCGAATTATAGCAAAGGCCAAAAGAGCTGACAAGTGTGTCAATAAAACATACTGCCAATAACTTAATGTTTTCTGTTTTTTCATTAGAAGTATTTTTATGACAACAAAATTAATCAAATTTATCTTCCTTGGCAACCTAAGTTAACAAATAGACATCCAGAGTTTCCAAATTAATAATTTTTTTCGCATATTTGACGAAATAAATTTAATGCTTATGAAGTTTTTCCTACATGCGTTGGTCGTTTTTCTGTTTACATTTCATGTACATGCATCGGAAAAGGCCTATGATGCAGCACATGATTTGGCAAAAAAATATTGCCAGAACCCTTCCTTAAAGAAGACGGGAATAAAACCGACTTCCACAACACTTCGTTCTGCCTCAGAAGAAATTCCATCATATTTCATTTTCTCTGATGATGCGACGGATATGTTCTGTATCGTATCAGCAGAAGAAGAAAAAGTGATTGGCTACGGCGACAACTATTCTGATGAATTGCCTCCACAACTTCAAGCAGCACTGGATATGTATGCAGCGTCAGATCAAAATCGTCCTGCATTAAGAAGTGCAAAAAACAGAGAAAATATCCCGGCTTTCATGGATGTCGTGTTCAGCACTCGTTCGCCATACAATAAATTTATCCCTGAACGCGATGGCTCCGGTCCTCCTGTCGGCTGTGTGCCTGTGGCATTAGCCCAGATAGCCAAATATTATGAGCATCCATCAAAATTGATGAATGACATTCCCGGTTATTCTCACTATTCAACGACTTCTACTGATACGATCTTCCAAATTGAAGGTCAAAAAGCAGAAGGTCGTACTTACAACTGGAACCTCATCCTGAACCATTACCCAAAAGACACAACTGAAGAGCTGAACAACGAAGTCGCAAAACTGATGTGGGACTGTGCAAGAAGTGTAGAAACAGCATTCGCTCAAAGTGGAAGTTCCGCACTCACCGACATGTTTTTTTACTCCCTGATACACTATTTCGGATACAATAGCGACTCTCTAAAGAAAATATCAAGAAGTACTTATTATCGTGAAGAATGGCTCGATTTAATACATGAAGAATTGAGTAAAAAACGTCCTATCTACATGTCTGGCACCTCATACGATCATGGCGGACATGCCTTTGTTTGCGACGGATACGTCGACGGATACTTGCATATCAACTGGGGATGGAACGGTTCACACGATGGCTATTTCGACGTCGACATACTAGACTGCAGCCACAATAAAAACAAAGAACAGACTTCTCCAGACAACGGATACTCGTTCTTCGAAACAGTAATAATAGGTATCGTTCCTGGCGAAGGGAAAACGGAATACACAAAACCACAATCAGCCAAAACTATTGTGCAGACAAAACAAGACAGTTTTTCCGTCGACGCAAAATTCAGAGCTACAGACAATGGTTTTATGATGTATGCATCCATCGATGCATACAAAACAGACATAGATCACGAAAAGCCATTCACTTTGGGCTATATCGACAAAACTGGTAATACTTTCTTTATGAAGGACGGAGAACCTAATTTTCCTCGTTCGAATACTGTAAAAATCAATGCAAATAAGGAATTTGACAAGTCGTATCTTGGCAAAAAAATAAAACTACTCATATTGGAATCAGAAAATAACGAGACTGAGGATCTTGTTCAAGACACCATCTACAAATGGTGGCATCCATCTAATCTGTTTGACACAATCATTATTTCTGTTCCAGACTCAATCGTAAACAGCAATGAAATCATTGAGCCTAAAGAGGTTAGTTTTATTGGCGAATATATCGACTCTTCCATTGTTTTGAACATTGAATTCCAAGCAGAAAAGCCAGAGGGAAGTATGAAATACCTCACTTTGGCAATTGCCGTGGATGGAGACACTCTAATATCTGAAACCACTAAGAATGCGTTCTCTACAGAAAGCGAAGAACTAATATACATCAAAAGGACTTTCATAAATCCTGATCTGGATCGTGAAATGTCCTTGTTAGTGATGCAAACCGATAATTCCTCAGATATCAAACCCAACAAAAAAATTTGGAGTATCTGTAAAAACTTCAAGCCTATCACTTTCAAGTTGTCAGATTGCAAAATTTTCTCAAAAGAATTGGTGGTGGACACCATTATACATACCACAAAAGGGACAAAACAAAGTTTTGAGATCACATTCACGAATCCAACGCCATATGAGTATTATAGCGATATTTACTTTCTTATCAACAATAAAGAAGCTACTGGCATAATGATGGACATACCTGCTGGTGGAACAGCAAAAAGAATTATAGAACGTGACATGCCTTTGTTTACAAGGTATATTAATGGACTATTCTCCATATATAACAACTTTGATGCCGTCGCAGAAATGGTATTTACAAAAGACACTTTCAGCCATGTGTTCTATGCCTTAAATGGAGGTGATGAAACGACCCTCTCTCTCCAGATTCTAAACGGCACAAAGAAAGATTACTCCAACACATTCGTTTTGGTCAGCGATACTGATACCATTGCCAGCCAGACGGTAACTGTTGATCCGTCAACCATTGCCCAGTTCAACCATTCTCTTCCTGTAATTGCAAGTGACACCGACTACATACCATTAGATTATGTTCCATATGCCTTTTACGACAATGAGAACAATCTATTAGGATATGTGTTTCCATTGAAATACTATGGGAATATTTCTCAATCAATCGATAATGGAGACAAGTATATTCACATTAAATTGAGACCGATAATAGACTCTATAATGCCACCTATTATAATCGGTGTCACTTCTTCAATAGAAGATACCAACGGATACCAAAGAAGGAAATACACTCCTAATCCTGATGATTCATCTATTTCCATAAAATTCAGGCTGAGTGATCTTTTCTCTCTAAAAAATCCTAAATATATAGGTCTTTGCAAAGAAGACGGCACTTTCTATGCTTACATGGGATTGTTGTGGGAGAATTCATCGTTTAATATTCTTTCGAACAGTATCTTTATCATTGCTGTCGACGGTGGTATACAGATATCTTCAGATGTAGATATTCCGTCATTGCCAATATTCAATGTCAATGGCTGTCTGATTAAAACGGTGGAAATAAAACAAAATACATCTCTGTTTGTGCCTCTGTCAAAAGGCGTCTATATTGTCGGCAACAAAAAGGTTTTGATTACGTTGTAGAGACGCACGGACGTGCGTGTAATACATGTAATAAATATAAATAAAAAGAGACGCACAACCGTGCGTCTCTATCTGTTTTTATCTTTTCTTTTTGAAAAAGTCTGTCATCAATGTCGTGCATTCATTTTCAAGCACTCCTGATGTGACGGTTGTCTTGGGATGCAACGCATTTGGAGCAAACCTTTGAAATCCTCGTTTCTCATCCGAACTGCCATATACCACCCGTGAGATCTGACTCCATCCTAATGCCCCTGCGCACATCACACATGGCTCAACAGTGACGTAGAGAGTGCAGTCTGTCAGATATTTTCCTCCTAAGTAATCGGCAGCCATTGTGATTGCTTGCATCTCCGCATGAGCTGTGACATCATTCAATGTCTCCGTAAGATTATGGGCAGAAGCGATAACCTTGTCGGCACATACAATGACAGCTCCAATCGGAACCTCTCCTTCAGACAATGCTTTTCTTGCCTCTTTTAAGGCCATCTGCATATATTTATCGTCGTTGTCTGCCATAGAAATCAATCGAATAGAGTAGGTGATTCTGCATACTGCTTTGCCATTATCTCAGAGAAGACAATGCGTCTGACAAAATCCGATTTCTGAATCTTATGTTTACGGCAATAACTGGAAAGAGCCTCATACTCCTTCTCATTCAAAGACACAACCACACGTCTTTCCCTTATTAAACTTCTATTTTTTGGAATCGCCATACTCACCGTTTTTTACAGGTTGTCACACAAAATTATGAATTAAAATGTAAAAATCATCCGATTTGGCTAATTTTGTATTGATTAAAGAAATTATCCGATGAAAGTGCAAGATTCCGCAGACTATATACATTCGTTGATTGAGGAGGGTGAACATGTCAACCAAGATTTCAAATTTGAGATTTCAGACGCAAGAAAAATTGCTAAAAGTTTCTCTGCATTCGCCAACACAGAGGGAGGACGTCTGCTCATCGGAGTAAAAGACAATGGCAAAATATCTGGTGTAAGTTCAGAAGAGGAGGCTTATATGGCGGAAGCGGCAGCCAATGTCTACTGCACTCCTCATCCCGAATTCGAGATCATTCCGCATAAAGTAGACGGGAAGACGGTACTCGAAGTGGTTATTCCAGAGTCGGACGACAAACCGATCTTCGCCATCGATGAGGAAAACAGGAAATGGGCCTATGTTAGAATCGCGGACGAAAATATCCAGGCTACAGCAATACATCTTGAAATGTGGAAACAAGGTGGAATGCAATATGGTGTTACAATAGAATTCACGGATATAGAAAAAGACCTTCTTAAAGACATCGAAAACAATCTTTTCTCTATCAATAAATTTGCAAAAGCACACAACATTGACAGACGTGATGTGCAGAGACTTATAGCAAAACTAGTGAGATTTGGAGTGCTAGACTACACTTTCGTCGACAGAAAATTCAAATTGTCTTTGTAGTTTTAAGCCAAAGTAACTAGAAAATCGGAATTTTATGTTATATTTGCGTCTTGCAAAAAGTACGTAGCTCAAAAAAGGAGGTAATATTAACTGCTTTCGTACATTGCAGTGATTAGAAATGAAAATTACAGCATCGATTGTAACCTACATAACTGAACACGAAGAATTGCAGAAGTGCATAGATTCAATGTTGGCTGACGGCATTGATCATGTGTACGTTTCTGACAATTCGCCATCTGACGATCTACGTTCGTTCTGCGAAAAGCTTTCAAAAGTGGAATACTTCTTCAACGGCAAGAATCTTGGCTACGGAGGAGGTCACAATGTGGCTATCAAAAAAGCTATTGCTGAAGGTTCAGACTATCATCTCGTAATCAATGCCGACGTATATTTTAATACGGGTGTGATTCCTGCCATCACAAAATATATGTCGGAGAATGAAGACGTGGCTATGGTGCAGCCAAACGTACTTTATCCCAACGGTGAGCAGCAGTACACTGTGCGTATGCTCCCAACCCCTGCAAATCTGATATTCCGTCGCTTCCTTCCTGATAGTTGGGGAGAGAAGATGAACTATAAATACTTATTGAAATTCAACGACCACAAGAACGAGATGAACATCCCTTACCATCACGGATGTTTCATGTTCTTCCGTGTGAAATGTTTTGACACCGTAGGACTGTTTGACGAAAGATTCTTCCTCTATCCTGAAGACATCGACATCACACGTCGCATGCACAAACATTTCCGTACAATGTTCTGGCCAGGCGCTGTGGTGACTCACAAGCATTGCGCAGCGTCATACAAAAGCAACAGAATGCTTCTGATCCACATGAAAAATATGATCAAGTATTTTAACAAGTGGGGCTGGATCTTCGATGAAGAGAGAAAAAAATGGAATACTGAAATACTTGAAAAATATTCTTGAAACAAATAAAAATGAAAAAAGACGTGAGTAATCACGTCTTTTTTTATATGTCATTTGACCTTGTCTTATTTCAGAAAGTCAGATTCACACCTATTCCATTGCCGGTCACACCAAATTTCAATTCAGAGACATTCTGTCTTTTTGAATTATAGTCGAAATTATAATCCATCAAAACATTCTTAAATCCTCTTTTCCCTGTCACAAATCTTACCATTCCTATGGAGAACAATACTGATCCAGAACATAATGCCGTCAATGCGACGTGTCTGGCAGCATAGGAATTATTAATGTCAGCTCCAATAGCGATAGGTCCTGATGCAACGACCAATCCGATTCCTGCAATCCACATGGCACGTCCTGTACGGTAGCAACGTACATTTTCACGGAACTCATCATAGTTATGCCCCAGCAATTCATACGCCTCACGTTCTGAAATATATTCAGTGCCGAAAACAAGTAAGGATGGAGACTCCTTACGATATCTCAACGGATATTTGGCCGGATTAACACGACGAGAGACAGTGATTTCAGTGTCGTTTCTATCTGAATTGACATTGCTATTTCTCTCCACAACCAACGGGCCTGCCTGCAGCAACATATGTTTTTCATGCACTGGGACTACTTCTTCTGAATGGTTGAACGTTTCCACTACACCATTTTGAAATTTGATTGACTCCACCTCAGCCTCATCAAGCAAAAACAATGGACCATCAGGATTATTGAGCTTCTTATATTTGACCTTACCTAATCCTACCTCCATCACTTTCGCAGCCTCAACCCTGCCATTACGAAACATGATTGTATCCTGTGCTGATGCGAACGCACATGTCATCAAGGCAATCAAAACCGACAAATATTTTTTCATATCGTATATTTTAAATTTTTCACAAACAGTTTGCTCTCCTCGCAGACTCGCAAACCAATATTATACATATTTGTCGCAAAGATACAAAAAAGAATACTGAAGATTCCGTAAAAAGAATCCACATGCCGTTTTAATCCAGAAAATTATTGTTTTTTCACATTTGTCCCCACTATTTTCTTATAGGACGGACACTGCATCCATGAATTCTTATATCGAAATTATATACAGTTTTATCACTGCATCCTAGTGAATAATCGCCAACAGTACCATTTTTTTTATGTCCATTAAACATAAAGACATAACAACTAGGCTTTCCCCCCGGATTAGTCGATGCAGTTGTCGCTGTCATATACACTCCATTACAGCCATCGTTGCTTGCGGGACTTTCAGGAGTGCCCCGTTTCTCAGAATGAATGCCACCTGCGGCTGGAAACCAAATCTTCTTATTAGAATATGAGTCTTTTCCATAGACATAGCAGCCATTGGTTTTGACGTGAGGTATAACCACATTATCTGCCCACTCTACCCAGTTAGTAAATTTTGCCCCTTGCACTTTTGTGATTTCCATCTGATCCATAAGTTCCTTAATTTGATTCCTAGTAGGAATAACCCAATCATCACCCCAAAGGCATGTCGCTGGATCACCATAAGTATCTCCCATGTATTCCCTAGGCGTTATTCCTTGAATACTGCCTGAAAAACCATTTCCAAAAACAGCCTTCAACTCTCCATTTGTCTTTCTATACAACATGCTTAAATTCGGATCTTCCCATGCAAACTCGAAATGCTCCTCTGTCATACCCCATGGCAAATATTTTCCAAAGCTTGCTTCTCCCGGTTGGTCCGACGTTGCTCCGATATTCATTGTCGCCCACTTGACACTCAATCCCAACTGGATGGCGGTGTGGGTAGGTTTGTTAGGCAACGACATTTTCACAACCTCATTGTTCTTCGTCTCAATTGTCCCATTACACTTCATATAGTAGTGGTATTCGTCTCCATTTGTCGTTTTATCCTTGCCATTTGGAGCAAACTCATCATAGGCATAGAAATAAAACTTCAGAGTGGTGCCACTACTAATTGTTTTTCCTGCTGGAACGACTACATAAATATCAAGATCATCTCCTGCATCCGCAAACACATATTTTGGATTAGAGCCCAATGTTATACTGTACAAATCATTCTGATCCAACCCTTTTATCATTAGTTTAGAGCCTTCAAGAAGCATTCCCGGCGACTGTGTTTGGATGTGTAATAGACTATATCCAGCATCAGGATATAAATCTATTATTGGACTAGACGTCAAATTTTTTCCTTTCATATCCGCAGTAAGATATTCCCTGCAAACATTGTTTTTCTTTTGCGTTTGACTGATTGTCTTATTATGGCCATCTTCTATCTCGCCAAACGACAGGATTGAGCCAGCAAGCAAAGACGTACTGTTCGGAATAATACCATAATGATAAAATTCTCCAACGTCTCCATCTGATTTACGATAAAGGAAAAAATAATTTTGTCCACCTGTTGTCAGAGTGATCACATCTCCCTTCTCCCACTTTACGGCTATTTCAGAATCTCTGTCCTCGTATGTAGCACGAGTGTCAGAGACGTTAGGAGCGGATACAAAAATAGTATAACATGGCTCACTATCACAACATGACTCACTATCATTTAGTATAATAGTATTCCCATCTTCACAAGAAGCGAAGAAAAAAATAGCTATAATTATATGCAGTGTATATATAAGATTCCTCATAACTGTCTTTTTTACTTTTGTGTCTCACTCCAGCTGATTTCATTCTGCTTTCTCACACACCTCACTTTCAAATCATCCTCATCTGTGTAATTAGGCATCACATTGAATTCCAACTCATAACTGTGGTTACGCTCGATTTGGGTGATATCAGTATTAATATCCTTGATGATATATTTGGCATAAAGAGTCCAATCATAATTGCCAAGACGTTGATTTAATTGAGGCTCTGAACGTTGCTTTGATAATTTATTGTCATCACTTACCGTTAACAAACAATATCTATAACTATAGATAATAAATCCCACACGTTCCCAATAATCATTAGTTTGAGTATGCGATTTTAATAGATTCATCGTATACTTGGACTCTTCTGCATCAGGATTGTCAAGCTTAAAATGAACATATTGAATTGAAGATTTACTTGATGTCGGATCTCCATTTATATCCTCATATGGTATATTTCCAAATATTGCAGACAATGCGTTCCAATCTGGTGCAGATTGTTGCTTAAAATAAACTGATCCATTATCAACATGAGCGTCTGTTTCAACATCTATTTGAAAATGGCGAAGCATACACACTTTTTCTCCTGACAATTTTGCATCTGGAGCTTTCTCCAATTTCCAAAACACTTGATCATTAAAAGGTATTTTATCTTTTGTATCCTGCTCTTCTGACGCACAAATTTTTCCATTTTTATATGCTATTGAATTATGCTTAGTGTTATTCCAAATCACATATGCATTCTCAGGATCAATAACTGTCGTGTTTGTTCCCAAACTCTTGCCTCTATCCACTTTAAGATTATATTTTAATCCGTTATTTCCTAAGTTTACTGCAAACACATACATTGAAACGGTAAGACTTTCGCCATTTTCTATTTTATTATGGTCATGATCGCTCGCTGTTTTATTGTTTACCTTGCAATCAAGCATTTGAAGAATATCGAAAGGAGCTTCAGCGCTATACGTTTCATTTCCGTCGTAGAGATACTTCGTGCTTCTTGCAAATATATTACTAGTTGTTTTAAACTCGTCTATATACACATTGTTGTTTTGGGGTTTTCCTGTTTTATAATCTATGTATTGTCCCGTAAGATTTCTGAATGTGATTTTCACACGTGCACACACTCGTTTCAGTTGGACATTGAACTGTGTGTTTCCCTTCACCACCGTCGCAGTAACACTCCTGTTTTCAGGCATACCAACTGATGTCACATCGTTTGTCTCATTGTTACTATTTTTTACATAATATTTAACCCCTGGAGTGAAATTTATATTATACTCTGGAATGTCCTTCATATTGATGGAACTAGAATAAGAGTTCCAAATATTGTTGCTATTAGCAATGCTTATCGTAGACTTTATACAATACGTATATAAATTCAAACTTGTGCTATTCACATGGTTGTTCCTGAAATCACGATTACCGTCGTTATTTACAATATTATCGTAGTGCTCCTTACAAATATTTCCAAAAGCATATACCTTATATTGTTTTTTTTGAGCAACATCCTCACTAGGTATTTCTATATCAGAAAATACAACATTATATTCTTTCACTCCAGATGCATTGTCGAACTCTTTGCAATGGATTCCATAAACTCTTTCATTATGATCTACCAACAACACCACAATATTCTTGAATCTTCCACCATTCTCTGGTTGGGCATAGTCGATATTGGCATTATCTTTATCATTTACCGCACGCGTTTCTGCATCAAAATCCGCACTCACATCCGGAGCCGATATTCCAATTGTGAATGTGGTCTTGACAGTTTCTCCACTATAGGATAGTTCATCTGCGTCTTCATAATCAAGTTCGTAAATAGCACTATCCCCACATGAAGAAATAACGAATCCCAACAGTATGGATTTCAATAGAGCATATATATATTTAAGTTTTTTCATCTCAAATCCTCCTCGTATATGTGATGAGTCCAATCCTCTATAGTGATATTTGCAGTGGCCTGATACTCATACATGCCTATGGTATAACTATATTTCGTTCCTGCTTCCCACTTCTTTACTTTACCATTTGCAGTCAAATCAACAATGGCTATCGATCTGTTGTTTTCTCCTGGATCAGTATCTCCAAAATAAAATTCAATTTCTGCAAAAGTCTGATGCTTAAGCTCGACATCTTTAATTTCTTTAACATTGTCGTCATTATGACCCCAGTCCTGACGTTTGACAGAGAATTTTATATTGAAATTTACACCTGCCCTATCCAATTCCTGAGGTATAAAAAGCAATTGTTCATAATTCTCAAACTCATACGATTCTGTTTCCTCCTTTGTTCCATCTATTACTGCCGCACCAAGAGATTCTGAATTTGTGTTATACTCACTTTTAAGAATGACATAGAAATTTTTATACTTGTTAGACCAACTATACAAATAATTGTTATTACTATTATCTATATACAAATCTTTAGGAGATATCTCCATATTACTGCCTTTGTCCTTAAACACGAAATCATTATTGTTTTCCGTCATGGTTCCATTATTATATGTTAAGTTGACATTAACATTATCTCCGCTTTTAATCTTAGGAGACTCATTCCATATAGGAGTCCAAACAATATTCTGATTCACAACACAACTGCCTTCCTTAGAATATCCGTTTATTGTAAACTTCGTTATATTCAGTTTTTTACCTTTTTTTGATTTTATCTTAAAACCAACGCATGCCAACAAATGTTTCATATTTAATGGCACTGGTTCATCATTACCGAGTGTGGTTGAATATTCTCTTGTGACTTCTGGCGACACAAGGAGATCGCTATTATTTCGTGGGTCTGTTGCAGACCTGTAATTATTCAAAGTTAAAACTGTCGAACCCGATGAAATGGCTGAATGTTGAAATCCATTTGTACATGATTCACCAGCAGATGTGTTAAATGTATTAGGATAAAATGCTCTGAATTTATAATTATATTCATTCTCCCAATTCGCAGTAGGAGAATAATCCCATATTTGTCCGTTTGTTGTATATCCGTTATTTGTAAGAGTCAGGACATCCTCTTGAAAAACTCTGTTCCATCCAGTACCATTGTTTTTCATCGACAACACATATAGATTGTCAAGATCAACTATTTCTTCAATGACTGCTCTTGTTGTAGGTTTCTGGAATCCATCCTGAAATGCATCGAAACCTATTTTGCATCCATTTCCGGAAGACGATTCTTTGTACTCCTCATCCTCATCTTTGCACGACGCAAACAATGCGGACAAGAGTATTGCCAGCACACATTTGATTAATATGTTATATTGTCGTACGTTCATTTTGGCTTTTGCCCTTTCAAAAAAAATATCCAGCAGAGGCACTTTCGCACCTCTGCCGAATAAAAATTCATTTACTTGATTACGATGTTTGAAGAAGCTGTTTCATCCTCCCAGTCAGAAACTGTAACAGAGAATCTGATTGGAGTCAACATATCAAACTCCTTAGGATTTCCATCATTATCACCATCCAAGTCTACATCATTATCAAGCATATCTGGCACACCATCTTCATCCTTATCACCAATGAAGTTGTCATCAGGCAATGTCATAGTGAAACGATATGCCTTTCCAGCCTCCCATGCAGGGATCTTTGCTGGTGTAGCCGAATCGTCATTGTCTGTACCAAGATCAACAATAACTGTCTTGCATCCAAAGATACCAGTAGTAGCGCCATGACGACCCTCACTATCTGTCATAGAATAACCACAGTTACCAATCATATTCCAACCTTCACCGACCTTTTTAGGTGTCTCAACTTTGTAGTAAACACGAACAGCAATCTTTCCATCCTGAGGAAGAAGCATAGCATTTGAATTAACAGCTACTGCTTCAGCTCCTGTAACAACCACATCAGCTCCCTCATAGAAAGTATATAGAGTTCCCTGTGCGGCCTCTGATCCTGTCTTATCTGCCTTACCTGCTACCAAAGCAGCATCACCATCTATTTCAGTGAATTCCCATGAGACCTTGCTGTTTTGATTTCCTTCACCAGGCTGATCTCCATCTGATCCAGTTGAAGCAAGTTCAGTAGTCTGAGCAAATGACATGACAGCATCATTCTGACCAGCAGCGATAATCTCTATCTTATTGATTGTGTATTTATTAGTAGAAGTAGCACCCTTGAATGAGAAATTAACTTTTGAAAGAGCGTGAACAAAGTTCAATGGCTGAACACCTTCATCTGGCTTTGCACTAGCTTCAGCATAAGCAATTACTAAGTCTTTCTGTGCTTCTGCTGTTGCTGCGACAGTGAATTTTAGAGACTCATACTCTGTGTTCCAGGCAGCACCAACTTCCTTGTTGAAAGCACGGAAGCCAATGTTTCCTGCTGAAAAACTTGGCCAATAGTACAATTCATTATCAGTATCAAAAATTTCGTCAGCAGCAACTGAGGCAGACTCTCCTTCATTAAAATAAAGACCACCGTCATACCAAGCTGCGACCATGAAACCTTTTGTCTTAACGACATCAGAAGTCACATCTGTAGCACGAGTTCCACCAGCTGTGTAAGTAGAGAAACTCAAAGCACCTTTGTTAGATCTGTTAGATCCATTTGTCTTCTCAGCAACGAACTCCTCGTCCTGAGAGCACGATGCAAGAGCTAAGCTTGCAAGCGCGAAAAAGAAAATTTTCTTCATGTTAGTAAATTTTTAATTTATTTTTTTCTTTTTGTTTTACAGATCGATATCGATATTGATCTCATCCTCCCAATCACTCACTGTGATGTCGAATCCATTTCCCTCCTCCGTCTTCTTCACATCAGGAAGTTCCAACGGATCCGTAACATCTATGATCAAATCTATATCGTTCTCGTTTGACGTTTTGACCAGATTGCCCACTGGCAGATCGTAGGTCATAATCGTTTCGCCATCCACGAGCATCACATCCAAGTGTAAATAAAGCTCGTCTGGCTTGTAGGAATATCCCTTCACCAAACCGAATGTCTGGAATGTTGTCTCCACATATCCGGTGCTGTCTGTTTCTGCAACGCCTTTCCATCCTGTCAACTCATGCGCTGTCATTTCTGTCAGTGCATGCATCTGACTGATGTTGTAGGACTTTGCCACTCCGCTTATCACAGCTCTTACAGTGTAAAGGTTTCCATATCCTTTGAAATGCGCTTTCACACCGACCTTGAGAATCGCCGACTTAGTATAGAATGTTCCGTCGGAGAATCGTGTGTGTGGTGTAAACTCTCTTATAATCTTGTCTTCATCAATTATCACGCCCTCATAACAGTCGTTAGCAAACCATATCGGCTGTTTTGTAGTGAGCGAGTATTCATCAGCTCGCGTCTCAGTATTTGCTCGTGTCGCTCGCGTCTGCACTGCCCACGGAGAATTCGAACGTGTCACCCATTCAGCTCGTGAGGCTGAGAACCATCGTGATGTCTGCGGAATAGTCTCAATCTGTGCCGACGTGTATTTATCCATTCCGCTGAATTTAAGCGACGCGTATTCCATAATCGACTGGTTGAACACAAAAAAGTTCCATTCTCCATCGTATAGTTTCACCTCAGTATGCTCGATATTGTTGGTCACAACCACCACAGGATCCTGTTTACCCGTCTGGTCGTAAGCGTAAACCGACATTCCCGTAGGTGCGGTGCCCTCATCGAAATCAGCCCAACGGCTTCCTCTCCAATCAACTTTGATATCCACCGGCACAAGCTCATCCCATTCATCCCACAATTGGCGTCTGTCACAAGACGTGGCGAACAAAATCAGAATAAACATCAACCACGTAGAGACGCACGGGCATGCGTGTCTTTGAGGTGAATGTTCTTGAGAGCGCGACCTATTCTTTAATAGCATCGTCACCTCCTTTCTTCACTAATTTGCTCGGCCTCTCCACTTTTCTGTGGATTAGGTAGCCAATATTAATGTCAAGTTTTGTAGGACCGATCCATGTGTAGCGACCGTCGTGCTGCCACACCAGATATTTATTCTGCAATCTGCCCTCATAGTAGCTGTAGTTGGTGCGCATCATTCCTATTCCCGCTCCAAACTGCAATCTCCATCGTCTGTTTTTACCGAATCTCTTAGCATAATGGTAAGAAATTCCTGCGTTGACGCAAATCTCTCCCTGATAGCCTTTCGAATCAAATTCGAAATCATAATATCCGACGCCTCCAAACAATCCTACCGCATGACCTGTAAGCACTGGTTCGAAACGTCTGTCGCCAAACCAATATTTGCCTTCCAGCTCCCAATACTGCAATTGGTAACACCACGAGTCATCCTTTGCCACCCACCATGGGAAAACATAAGATACATTGAAACTCAATTTCTTTTTGATTGGGAACTCAACACCAAAGTTTGGAGCTAACAATGCGTCGTATAGCAAGTTAGAGTTGACTGCAAACATCGGTTCGTATTCTGTGACCGTCGTCTTCCTTGGCTTCCTCTTCTTTTCCTTTGGCAACTGCATCGGATCATGTGGAGAAAGCTCATCATTAGGCTTTTTCACATAAACGAACGATTCATCCTCAGGCAAAAGCTTATCCATTTCCGGGAATTTCTTTTCCTCTTTCTTCTTCTTTTTGAAATAGATCACCACATCACATCGACGCAAGACTGGGAAAAACTGTTTTGATATTCTATCCCAAGTGGCACCATTCCTATCAATAGCTTGGATTTTTGCAGGCACGTTGCCGCCAGACAAAATACACTGCAACACCCTCTCCTTATTTGGAATATCAGATTTTCTAACTTCCGCTGCAAGATTCTGCCAAATCTGTGGGATAGTCACCTTTGCATCGAAATAGTTCTCATTATATCTCGGAAGTTTGAAATATCTTTCAATAAGATGGATGGAATTGTCAAGACGTTTCCATCTCACTCTAGAGTTAGCCTCATCAGAACCCTCTGGAGAGACACCAGCATAAACATCTACACGTGGCACGTATATAGAATCCGCGCCCTGTTTCTCCTGCAATGCACGCAATTTATTAAGCATAGCATTGTTAGTAGAATAATCAAGATCAATCGCTCCCGAGCCTACATGGAAATAAAAAGTGATTTTTGCGGAATCCACATAATCGCTGAATCCGCCATTTTTCTGAGCTATAGCTACAGCTATGTTCAAAACAAGTATTACACAATATGTAATTAATTTTTTTATCAACTTTTCAATCCTAATATGCCATCACATTCATCAGCTTCAGTCGTTCATCAACACATTCATCCTCTTCAGTTCATCATCGCATCATCATCCTCAATTCATCAGCTTCTACACAAAACAATAGTCAAATTTTTAATAATGTCCTCTTTAACTATCTATCACTGACATCTGAAAACAAACCAACATCAAATTCAACACAAACAGATATCACTTGCAAAGGAAATCAAAAATAGAATAACATATACACATACGCTATATGTTTTTTAGCATTTTTGTGATTTTCATCTATAAAATAACGGAATTGATATATATAAATGTCGTTTCGTAGATAAATTCACAGAATGAAATATTTGGAGAAACTGGAAACGTGCAATAAATTAACAAATTCAATTTGGCACAAGTAAACAACTTCTCATTCCATTCAACAAAACAATTCTAATACAGCAATCCAAACATCCAGAGAGGAACTCTATTACCATGACCTATTTCAGTATCGTCGACTGCTAGATAACTATCAGGAATGTCCTTTATCTGTAAAAATGTCTTATCTGCGCCACCGACCTCAAAAAGATATTTGCCTGATACTAGGAAATCTCCCTTGGGAGCCGACTGTATTGAAGCAACCTGCTCAACCTGATTCATAAAAAAAGTTTCACGTTTATTGCCAATCTCAGACTTTGACGCAAGAGATTCCATCAAATTAGTATTGTTTAAGTATACCTTTTCCGGAGAAACCAAATGTTTGTAGCTTTTCAGTTCACGAGTAAGAAGGCTTAATATATTAGCTCTTTCTAATGCATATAACATTCTCAAGCAACTATCTCTCGTGGTCTCTAACGCTGCGCATAACTTAGCAACATTTGGAACAAACGGCACATTGCCGGCAATAATACTCAATAATTTTTTTGTCTTCTCTATAGTAGCATATGTGACATCTGTTACAGCGACCATATCCGATTCAATAACAAGATTTACTGTAGCTGCTAATTGTTGATGGAAATCAATACCCGACTCTTTGAAAAATGGATAGCATCCATGATTAATATAATCTTCAAAATGACGCATCACCATCGTTTTTGCAGTGACATCCATCGCAATCTCAACATGATTTGACAACAACTGTTCGATAGAAATCGCTGGTATGGAAACCTCTCCTATATATTCCAAATACTCCCTAAACGACATAGACGACAACGTATATAGAATCTGACGGCGAGCCAAATCCACTTTTGAATTATCTATTTCAAGCATAGACGATCCTGTATATACAATCTTTAAATCAGGATATTCATCATAAAAGTTTTTTAGTTGCTCCGCCCAATTCTTACATTTATGAACTTCATCGAAAAAAATAATTCTAATACCCCTCACATACAAATGCTCAACAAGGTCATCTACATCATGCGTCTTAAACCAAAGATTATCAAGCGATACCCATAAAGTGTCATCAACATTGTCAAATGTTTCCTTGATATGTTGCAAAACAAGAGTCGTTTTTCCAACGCCTCTTGCTCCTTTGATTCCTATCATTCTTGCATCCCAATTTATAGCCTTATGAAGATATCGCTTAAAATCCATCGACACTAAAGCCAACCTTCGATGATAGACATTTATAAGTTTTATTATATCCTGTTGTTCCATCATAATATACATTTGAATTTATCTGCGAATATACAAAATAGCTTTTGGAAAAGTGGTTTTTGGCCGAAAAATAGCTTTTGGAAAAGTGGTTTTTGACTAAAACTCGAAAACAATGACCTTTTTAAAACCAAAAAAGACGCTTGAAAAAGCGTCTTTCCTGAGTTGGTGATCGGGAAGGGATTCGAACCCTTGACCCACAGCTTAGAAGGCTGTTGCTCTATCCAGCTGAGCTACCCGACCTACCTTAACTGCTTTCTTTCAAAAGCGATGCAAAAGTATAAACTTTTCAACTTAAAACCAAAATTTATACAGCTTTTTTTGAAAATTTATCAGAAATAGCAGAATTAGATTCATAATTCCGCTATTTCTATGCTTTATTGATCAATCCACAATCTCACCAATCAATGTGGCTGATGTTGTCTGCAACACTTTGACGTGGACAATGTCGCCAACCTTCGCGTCTCCCTTAGGGAACACTGCCACCTTGTTCTGCTGTGTGCGTCCGAAAAGTTGGTCGGCGCTTCTCTTGCTTCGGCCTTCAACCAAAACCTCGAATACTTTACCAAGGTCTCTTTCATTGCTGATTGCAGACAGACGTGTTTGATTTTCAATAATTTCGTTCAAACGACGTATCTTCACCTCCTCTGAGATATTGTCTGGTAAAAATTTCGACGCATACGTGCCAGGGCGCTCAGAATACTTAAACATGAACGCTGAATCAAACACCACCTCATTCATCAATGACAGAGTCTGTTGGTGATCCTCTTCCGTCTCACCATGGAATCCGCAGAAAATATCTGTTGTGATTCCGCAATCCGGAATTATACGGCGTATAGCGGCGATTCGTTCCAAAAACCATTCACGCGTGTATTTTCTGTTCATCGCCTTTAGCACAGCTGAACTTCCGCTCTGTACCGCAAGATGTATGTGTTTGCACACATTGTCCCACTTGGCAATCGCATAAAGGATATCATCTGTCATATCCTTAGGATGCGACGTAGTGAAACGGATACGCATGTTTGGGAATTTCTCCGCAATGATCTCAAGCAGCTGGGCAAAAGTAGTGACATTCTCATTCTCGTCGACGAAACGATAAGAATTGACATTCTGACCCAACAACACTACCTCTTTGAATCCCTTTTCACTAAGATCCCTGACTTCATTCAAGATACTGTCTACAGCACGGCTTCTCTCTCGTCCACGAGTGTATGGCACGATACAGTAAGAGCAGAAATTGTTGCAGCCTCGCATAATAGACACATATCCGGAAATGCGGTTATGGCCAAGTCTTGCCGGGATGACGTTGCGATAAGTCTCCGTAGTGGAAAGATCCACATTGATCGCTTTTTCTCCCGCCTCCACACTCGAGATCAAGTTTGGCAGATCAAGATACGAATCTGGTCCGCACACAAGGTCAACGACACCTGTCTGAAGCAGTTCCTCCTTCATTCTCTCAGCCATACAGCCGATAATACCAATGATTAGCGGACGCTTGGCATCACGCTTCAACGACTGGAAATACTGAATACGGGAATGAATCTTCTGCTCCGCATTGTCGCGGATCGAGCAAGTGTTGGCAAAAATAGCGTCTGCCTCCTTCAAATCCTCAGTGATTTCATAACCCACCGTCTGCATGATCGCAGCCACAACTTCTGTGTCTGCCACGTTCATCTGACAGCCATAAGTCTCAATAAAAAGTTTTTTTGTCGCAGATTTAGAGTCTGTTTTCATCTTTTATATATTAAAATTGTTGCAAAGATACTCATCTTCATTTATTTTTGTAATTCATATAGAAGAATTTAGAAGAAATAGATTTTCAAATGAGCGCAGAAACAGAATCAAAGTCGACATCGGCTAAGAAAAACAAAGAGCCATTTTTCAAAAGATTCGTCAAAAATCCTTTGGTGATCAGCATACTTGCATGCATTGTGATTGTTTTGATCGGATTTGCATGGGTATCAAGCTGGCTTAACAGCTATACCAACCATGGTATAGAGATAGAGACTCCCGACCTAAACGGTATGACAGAAAAAGAAGGTGGTGATATCCTTGCCCTTCGTGGATTAACATATGAGGTCATAGATTCAATGTATGTCAACGGAATGAAGCCAGGTGCTATCGTCGATCAAGTGCCAAAAGCTGGAGCGAAAGTGAAAGAAGGACGTAAGATCTACCTCAAGATACAGGCATACAGCGCAAAGAAAGTGTCTCTTCCAGAAGTACGTGAAGGTTCAGCGCGTCAGGCAGAAAATCTGTTGGCAAGCGTAGGTTTGAAAGTCAACAATTTGGAATATGTACCGTCGGAGCAGAGCGGAAACGTGATCGAGGTGAAATACCACGACCAGATCATCCTTCCAAACACAAAACTGATAGAGGGATCTGCTGTGACTTTGGTTATCGGACGCGGTCTGTCTAACGAAGAGGTACAAGTGACAAGCTTCCGTGGACTTACTCTTGATAGAGCAAGAAACGAAGCTCATGAGAAAGATTTGAATATTGGTTCTATCAATTACGACAACGGCATATCAGATCAAGACAAGGACAAAGCCATCGTCTACAAACAGACTCCTGTGACAGGCAAGACAGTTCCTGCAGGCACTCGCGTCGATCTATATTTTACGACAGACAAGACAAAGATGGAGGAACCAGAAGAGATCTTCAAAAATGATGCTGTCCAGGATTCTGTACCAGACAGCGATGACGGACTTTGGAATTAATCTGAGTTTTGCATTTTTCTCAAACAACCCCGCAAAGACAGGATTTTTCAACAGTCATTAACAAAAAAAAAAACATTATGGAAACAACAGCAATTGAATACTTGTGGGGATATATAAAGTCATTGAGTACAGACAGCAAAAAATGGTTGTCTGAGAAATTAATCAATGACATTAAGTCTGAAGATAAGAGAAAGAAAACAAAAACTACAAACAAAGGCAAACGAAAAATAGAAGTATCCCCTGAAATACTCAAATATATGGGTATTGCAGGGAAAGATATCGACTATGACGCAATGATGGAAGAAAAAGCCAAAAGAAAAGGAGATATGAAACTTCTAGTGAATTTCTAGATTTGTTGAATATCGAATACTAAATAATAGCAATGCAAGACGAAAACGAAGATATAGAGATTTTCAAAGACGGCGAAGCTCCAGAGGCTGAGCTTGGCAATGACGGTCAACTTCACGAACATTTCCGATTCAGTGTGCCAGAAGGCAAAAAATTGGTACGCATCGACAAATTCCTTGTCGGTGTGATGCCTCATGTGAGCCGCAACCGTATACAGATGGCGGCGGATTGCCAAACTATCCTGGCCAACGGCAAACCGGTAAAGTCGAGCTACAAAGTGAAGCCGAACGACGAGATTTCCGTCATGCTGTCGTACCCGCCATCGGATTTCACAATAATTCCCCAGGATATTCCAATCAATATCGTCTACGAGGATAAGGATGTTGTGCTTGTCAACAAGGCGGCAGGTATGGTGGTGCATCCAGGATTCGGCAATTTCCAAGGGACATTGCTAAACGCTTTGGCATGGCATCTGAAGGATGACCCAGACTACGACACCACAGATCCACGACTTGGACTCGTGCACCGTATAGACAAAGACACATCCGGATTGCTTATAATAGCCAAGAATGACGACGCGAAAAGTGATCTCGGCAAGCAATTCTTCAACAAGACCACCCGTCGACGCTACAACGCTCTTGTATGGGGAAATGTGGAGAAAGACGAGGGGACAATCGACGCTGATATAGCACGTGACCCTAAAGACAGAATGCTCTTCACTACGTTTCCAAACGGAGAAAATCCGTCTGCCAAACATGCAGTGACACATTACAAAGTGTTGGAGAGGTTCGGTTATGTCACATTGGTGGAGTGTATTCTTGAGACTGGACGCACACATCAGATACGTGTGCACATGAAACATATCGGCCACACTCTGTTTGCCGACGAAAGATATGGAGGAATGGAGATACTGCGTGGAGAGCGCACGTCCAGCTACCGTAAGTTTGTAAGCAATTGTTTTGCTATTTGTCCACGTCAGGCACTACATGCCAAGACACTTGGATTCCGTCATCCACGCACAGGGGAAGAGATGGATTTCGACTCTTCAATTCCTAGCGATATGAAGGCATTACTAGACAAGTGGAGAAATTTCTATCAGAATCACGTCTATTAAAAAAGAGTCAGGTCTAAATTCATCAAACATAGTATACTTTTGCAATCCTCTATTTAAGGATTGAATCAAGCCGTTTATAAGTTTGGCGGGAACAATAATTCAGATAGAATCAGGTAGAATAATGAAGAGACGGGGTAATGCCTCGTCTCTTCTTTTTATTTGTCAATACAGATTAATATTCAATCTTGTCAGCTTTGTTTTTCCACGTGTTGAACACTTTAAGAGTGGCGTCACGCAGGATTTGTTTTCTGCTCATGAATCTGTCTTTTGGTTTCTGAGCGATTTCGTCGTAGATGAATTTGTCGTCAAAACCGATTTCTGCGGCATCGTGCTGTGTGCCAGCGTAGAAATATCGTTCGATGTGTGCCCAGTACATTGCCGACAGACACATTGGGCATGGTTCACATGAGGCATACAAAGTGCAGCCGCTGAGGTCGAAAGTTTTTAGTTTTTGGCAGGCTTCTCTGATTGCCATCACCTCTGCATGAGCGGTCGGATCGTTGTTGAGAGTCACACAGTTGTGTGATGCTGCGATAATCTCTCCCTCTTTGTTCACTATCACGGCGCCGAATGGACCGCCTCCTTCTTCAACGCTTTTAGCAGACAGGTCTATCGCCATCTGCATGAATTTGATATGTTGTTCTTCGTTTTTCATAGTCTCGATGTTTTATGGTTTGTTATTTTGTAAATATAATGAAAAAAGGGGAATGTTGTAGACGGAGGATAAACTTTTATTGATTATTTCACTTATGGTTGTTGATTGTATCGTGGTTGGTCGGAAGAATTATGCATAGGTCTGTAGTTTGATATCCTCAGCTCATGTAACGATGTTTTCAATTTCCCATTTTTTAACGAGATTTCAAGTAGCGACGACTTGTGTCTGGCCATTTTGTTGTGGTCAAATATCAGATTCCCCAGACTATAGTAGACGGGACAATTCCCCAATCGCATTGTATCTTGCACGACGTGGGGATGATGGCCTACTATGACATCTGCACCTGCCCCGACCAGCAGTTTTGCTATATTCTCCTGTTTTTGACTATGGATAGGTTCATATTCGTCTCCCCAATGCAAAATAACGACAGCTTTTGCCTTTTTGTCAGATCTTTTATACTCTTCTATCGCCTTAGACAATTGAGATTGCCAATAGGACACGTATTGGCTGTTACCCAATAGATTTGCATTGAATAGAGCTATTCTGTTGTCTCCTTTCTCTATTTTGGTTGGAGAGAATGGATTTGAACTGACTGAGATTATCCCTGCACGAGACAAAGATTCCAACGTCTGCTTATAGCCAAGTTCTCCTTGGTCGTGGGTGTGGTTGTTTTCCAAACAGGCATGGGTCACTCCGTTTTTCAGGAGACTGTCTGCGAAAACAGGTGAGGCTCGGAATTGATATTTTTTGTGTTGTGGGATAAGGGTATCTGTCAGCGGACATTCCAAATTAATGATGGAGGCATCCGCTGATTTAAGATCTTCCCTGATTCCGTTAAATAGAAAACTTACGCCATAATTATCTATTACTCTTCCGATACCACGGTCGAGCATCACGTCGCCGCCGATGAGGATTTTCAATTCCTCATCAGAATGCGAAGAGCAGGATGTCATCATTAAGATGGGAAAGAGGATAAGTATAAAATCCTTAAAAAAACCATCCTTCGTTTTCATCCTCTTCAGAATCGCTAAATTCCCAACCTCTTAAAGTTCGATTTCCCACATTTTGACGAATTCTTAATCTCTTATCTCCAGATAAGATATACGGAGCCATCCATTTCTGACGACCTACGTTATAGTCGTTATTAAGTTCTTTTCTCCAGTCATCGTCATTCAGTCTCCCTCCAAAGACAGCAAGACGATAATCATAAACAGCACCTTCAGTTAGATATATATGGCCATTATTCTCTACCAATACATAGATACTATTAACAAGTCCAAGACCTGCGTGAAGGATTCCGTTATCAGGAGCGTTTAATATCTGTCTTGTGTAAATGTCTGCGACCTTTGCGATATCTGTTTTGCTGATTTGACTTCCATCGTTGAAAGTTAATGAGTTGAAGAAATATTCGTATTCTGGTCCAGTAACAAGGTTTTCATAAAAAGGTTCTCCAGCCAATTCCTTTTTTGTTATTTCCAGATATTTTTCTGCTTTTTCAAGCAACCAATTGCACTTGTAACTAGATTCAGAGTCGACATCATTTTCCTTAAAAACTTTTTTTGTCAAGTTGATTAATTCAATTGATTTCTCCCAAAATTCAAGGTTCGGTTCTACGATGTCCGAATACCAATCAGGTTCTGGCATATTTATAATATCTCCACCTTCACCACCTTCGCAACCTCCAGGCTGTTCAGCATACAATATTGTGGTATGTTTAAGTTCTGCCCACGATGCCAATGCTGTATTCGTATTTTTCATCTGCCAAGCCTCAGTCTTCATGTAGTCTGGTTTAGTCCCTTTATTCTGCAAAGAGACAAGGGCCTCTATATTTTTGTTGTAGATGGTCTTGTTGAAATCAGGGTAGTTTTTGAATTTCGACTTCATTTTTGTGCTGGAAGAAGCATAGTCTGTCCATTTCTTTGTTCCAGGATCAGTATTGTTCAATAAATTTTCGGCAACTGTATTTCCGAATGCGGTCAGCACATCAAGTCCATCGGGGAAAGGCCTGTCGCTTTCAGGAGCGATGTCGCACATCCACATCAGCACCTCCGCATCTGGAGTATAACGTTGTGGCATGAAATTAACTTCAGTGACAGGTCCTCCATCGACCCTGTTAAATATTCTATTGCATCTGCTGTTTTCTTTCTCCAAGTAAGCCCTTACGGAAGCTAATTTGTTAGAGTCTTTAAGATCAGCGTCACATTTAATTCCAAAATTAGAAGCGAGTTTACTTGAAATATCCATCATAGAACAGTTGTCAACCTCTCCAATCAAAAAAGTAAGCAGGTTGTTTACTTTTGCCATCTTCTTCTTTAACGATGGATTTGATCTCTCATATTGCAACGACAAGAAAAGAGGATATATAATATTTTCATCCTTTGCAATTGTGTACTTAGCACTTTGCAACCACATCATCGTCTTAAAATACTTTTGTGTGTTTGAATTTCTAGTGTAGAAACCACGTGGTTTGAACAAACTATACTGCATGTTTATATTAAGTAATGAAGATTTATTGTCCGACTCAGAATTGATCGCATTTATTTCAAATTCATAGATGTCTCGTAAATTATCTGGTAATTCGTTATCGCTTCCAGTAGCCAATTTGTCTGCAATAGCATAATATACAACAGCATGTTCAGCCAATGGACGTATTGAGTTGTCTTTGCATGAATTCAACTCTTTCAAACTTTGATCAAGCATTTCCTTTATGAAATTACATATCAGAGGATATATATCATTCTCTTCAACAGTTTGAAGTTGCCATGCCAGATATGCGTTATAAGCGGATAGGTAAAGATCTGTAGTGATATAATGAGGCAATCCATGATAGTATTCGTAAGGATTATACATTTGCTCTGCTCTCGTCTCCGAAATACAGAAATTGTTCTTGCGAAGCAAATCAAGTGCATTAGGGCATGGAACACGTAAATAATTAGTGTTTTCAGCAAGGTCCAGATTAAGCAGTTTCAAACCATTTTTCTGGACATAACGGTTTTTCAGGCGTTCTGCAATCTCATTGTCTACTCTTTTGACAAAAGATGCTTCCTCTGCATTCAGCTTGATTTTTGAATATGTTTTTGGATAATCAGATTTCCACAGTTTCCAATATTCACTTTTTTTCTCCTTAATACTATCCTGAGCATATTTTTTCACAACAGGTTTTATCGTATTTATATACTCATTTATATTGTTGAATTTTTCATACAGATCTCCCTCCTTAAACCAATGCCCATGCTTTGCGTACGGAATGCTACGGAGCACACGCAATTCTTCATAACTAAAGTTGTGGATAGGCATATCGTAGTTCAGATTATTATATAGACTATCCAAATTAAAGGATAACCCATATGTGCCATTTGGTGCGGCGCAATCTTCTACTCTTGTGGCAAAACTCCACTCAAACGATCCACTAGAAAAAGCTGATTCATTTCTTTCTGGGGTATCTACACCATATGAATTATAATCGGAAGTCTGTTGACTTTTTTCTTCTTCCGAAGAAGTGACTTCTTCCTTATTTGTTGTCTGAATTCCTTTATCTCCATCAGAAGCACATCCGACAAATGAGATGGCAAGAGAGAAAAATATGCTTTTTGAAATATTGATATAATCCATTTTCTTGTGTTTTGTCATTATTTATTGTAAAAATCTTTTTAGTCTCAATCCAAATCTTCCAAGTCTGTATTCTCCTTCATGTATCACTCCATTCTTGTCTTTCTCGTATGTATGGACAATAGCTGGAGTTTTATCTCTTTCAATATAGAAGTCCTGCACTCTATGTACCAGTTTAGACCCCATCCACAGTCTTATTATGGCATGCCTGTCTGCAATCCGGTAAAGGAAGAGGCGTTTCTCCATGACTGGATCATACTTCGTTTTTTTTATCACACCCACTGCAATTTCTGGTACTCCGTCGCCATCAAGATCTCCGTGATCAAACTTATAAATCTTCCATGGCAAAATCATCCTTGATAAAAGTTTGCCGTTTTCGGATAGACACAAAGCGTGTAGACTGTCATGTTTGTGATCGAGCCATACCGTCTTACCTTCCCATTCGAATTTATCCGTTCCATATTTCGAATCAGATGTCCGACTACACGATGCCACAAGAACAATCGTAGCAATCATTATAAAATTACGGAATTTCATTTGCATCTTACCACTTTTCATCCACGTCAAAAATAATATTTTTTTTATTGATGTCTGCAAAAAATAATTTTTAATGATTAGATTGATCCTGTTATGATATTATTAAAATAAAAAAAGAGACGCACGGCTGTGCGTCTCTACATCATATATATGATATTATTCGTTTTATTCGAAGATTCCTTCCACTGCGTTCTCCTCTACTTTCTGGTCTCCAGTGTTCTGGTTTTTACAGTTGTAAGTCTCCTTCACGTTGAACTTGCATTTTCTGTCGTAGTGAAGAGAAGGATCATCAAATACTTTGTTCATGTATACACCCCATATAGGAAGAGCTGTAGATGAACCCTGTCCGTTACGTAGGTTGTCGAAGTGGATATCACGGTCTTCTCCTCCTACCCATACACCTGTGATAAGATCAGGAATGAATGCCATGAACCATCCGTCGGAGTTGTTCTGTGTAGTTCCTGTCTTTCCTGCCATCTCTGTCTCCCAACCGATTCTGTATGCGTGCTTTGGACGTCCTGGCTCCCATGGAATAGTGAAGTTGAACGACGCTGCTGACGAACGGATTCTCAATCCTGTACCACCGTCGATCACGCCTCTCATCAATGAGATCATCTTTTCTGAAGTCTCGTCACTGAAGATCTCCTTCATGCGTGGGCTGAATGTGGCCAATAGGTTTCCGTTGTTGTCGAAAATGCTCTCAACATAAACTGGCTCAATCTGGATTCCATGGTTGGCAAACGCTGTGTATGCGGCACACATCTCGGCGATAGTCAAGTCACAAACTCCAAGACAAAGTGAGTAAACTGGCTCGATCTCCTGGTTTTTGATGCCGAATGAGTGAAGCAGTTTCACGAATCCTTCTGGATGATACTGCATCATGATTCTTGCTGATGTCCAGTTGTTGGATGTCTGCAGACCACGTTTCAAAGTGATCATCTGTCCGATCTCCTTCTTTCCAGACTCTCCGTAAGGCACGTTCTTTGGCTGCCAGATAGTGTAGTCGTCTTCTCTCAGTCCTGTCTGCACTTTTATTGATGGCTGAGTGTTTGCCACCTCATCGCATGGGTTCATACCGTTCTCCATAGCGTATGCGTAAAGGAATGGTTTGATTGTTGATCCTACCTGACGGCGTCCGACTGTACACATGTCATATTGGAAGAAACGGAAGTCAGGACCACCTACGTATGCTTTCACATGTCCGTTCTTTGGATCGATACTCATCATTCCGCTTCGTAGGAAATGCTTGTTGTAGATGATTGAGTCAAGTGGAGTAAGAACTGTGTCTTTTGTTCCATTTTCCCAATCAAACACAGACATTGGCACTTTAGTGTTGAAAGCCGTTTTGATTTCCGCTGCTGAGGCTCCGGCTGCTTTCATGCGTTGGTATCTGTCAGTAAGACGCATCGCCTTCTGAAGCATAGAGTCTCTTTGTGCTTTCGTAGTCTTTGTTGAATATGGGGCTGTGCTGCGTCCTTTCTTCTCTTTGAAGAATAGTTGCTGGATATGTCCGCCCAAGAACTCTTTGATTGACTCTTCTGCATATTTCTGCATACGAGAATCAACTGTTGTGTGGATCTTCAATCCATCTGTGTAAAGATTGTATGGAGTTCCGTCTGGTTTTTTGTTCTTGTTGCACCATCCGTAAAGAGGGTCTGTAGCCCAAGCCAACGAATCTTCGTAGTATTTCTGACGTGCCCATTTTGGATACTTGCTCTTGATTGGCTCCTCCGCTGTCATCACTTGTCTTAGATACTCACGGAAGTATGGAGCAAGACCTTCCTTGTGGTCCACTTTGTTGAAATGTAATGTGATAGGAAGGTTCGACAAAGAGTCTTTCTCAGCTGCAGTGATGAAGCCTGCTTTTTCCATCTGTCCGAAAACGACGTTGCGTCGGCCTATACACTTCTCGTAGCGGCTCTCTCGGCGAGGGTTGTAAAGGGCTGGGTTTTTTAGCATACCCACAAGCAACGCAGCTTCTTCTAATTTCAGTTTGTCTGGAGTAGTGGAGAAATAGACCTGTGCTGCAGAACGAATTCCCACCGCATTGTTAAGGAAGTCGAACTTGTTGAGATACATGGTCATGATCTCTTCCTTAGTATAAAACTTTTCTAGTTTTGCGGCGATCACCCACTCTGTAGGCTTCTGCATCGCACGTTCCATCTTATCTCTGGCAACATCTGTGTAAAGCAGTTTTGCTAGCTGTTGGGTGATTGTCGAACCACCTCCTGAGTTTTTCTGCTGTAGGATCACAGATTTGAAAATCGCACGGAAAAGAGATTTGAAATCGATTCCTGAGTGCTCCTTGAAACGGATGTCCTCTGTAGCGATCAATGCGTTCACAAGGTTTGGAGATATGTCTTCATAAGCAGTGAAGACGCGGTTCTCGCTCGACTGGAAATAACGTCCGAGAACAACACCGTCGCATGAGAAAATTTCTGTCGCAAATTTATTCTTTGGACTTTGCAATTCTTCAACTGGGGGAAGGTGACCGAATGAACCATTCTTGATACCAACAAACATTCCGATGACAGCTATTACAACTATCAAAAAGATTGCCCAGAAGGCAATGGATATTTTACCGCTTATACTCATTTTCATTTAAACTCTTAGAAAGAAGTCTTTGTTTGTTACAAAGCTACTGCTTTTTTCTCTTTTAATGAAGGTTTTTCGTTATTTTCTGCTTTTCGAGCAGCATTTGAATACTTAGTATATAATAATTTACATTATCCATTCAAGGATTGTTGGGGCGACGATGGCAGTCAGGATGCCGTTGATCGACAATCCCAAACCGGCGTAGGCTCCGTATCGTGGACTGATCTCCATCACGCGTGACGTGCCGACAGCATGTGATGCTGTGCCCATACTCAAACTTTCACCGATTGTACTTTTGGCTTTTGTCAGACGGAAGATGCTTAGCCCGAATATCGCTCCGAAGATGCCTGTGCATACCACCGCAGATACTGTAAGAGCAGGAATACCTCCCGTCAACTCTGACACTTGCATCGCGATCGGGGTGGTGACTGATTTGGGAGCGAGCGAGAGCACGACCTCATCTGTGGCTCCAAGCCATTTGGCTATGTAGACGACGCTGAAAATTCCGACTAAACATCCCACTATTTGAGATACAAGAATAGGAAGTATCTGTTTCTTGATGTCGTCCAACTGCAGGTAGAGGGGCACTCCTAACGCCACTACGCATGGGGATAGCCAAATTTCAATCATGGCTCCTGCCTCTTTATATTTACTATAGTCTATTCCTGTGATTTTCAGGAAGATGATAATAGCCGCAATACTCAATAAAATAGGGTTGAGCAACACGAAGTTTGTACGCTTCTGAATGTATTTCGACACTGCATATACTCCAAATGTCAGCGCAAGAAGAAAGTATTTATTTTCTATGATTTCCATTGCTTTTTCTGACAAGTTTATATGTCCATACCGTTGATACCATAACCAATATTGTGCTGATTATGATGGAGACAGATATGGGAATCCATTGGCTTTTGATCAGTCCGTAGTATAGCATAAGAGACACTCCAGGAGGAATGAAAAAGAAAGCGAGATTGCCAGTGAGGAAATTGCTCGCAGATTTCACCCAACGAAGTTTGATGACTCCAAGTTTGAGCAATAATGTGAGTGTGAGCATTCCGATGATTGACGATGGTATGCGGACTCCTGTCAGCCATACCACCAGTTCTCCGAATGCCAACATCGCAAAGATGATGAATAATTGCAGTGCCATTGCTTTAGAATTCTACTGAGTAGCTTGCTGCGTATTGAGGAGTGAATGAGTCTGTATCAAATGCGTCGTCGTACATTCTCAATCCGAATCCGAAACGCATAATCTTATTTTTCTTACCACGGTATGACAGACCTGCACGAGGTTGGAACACCCATTTGCGATGCTCGTCGTAAGAGACATATGGACCAGCTGTCAGTTCAATGAAAGGAGAGACTGGTGTTGGCGCCGACAAGACAAAATCCAGCATCGGTGAGAATGCAAGTAGTTCAATGGCTTCAACGTCAATCAGGACACCGACATAGCCGATATGGTTGAAGCGGTAACCCATACCGCCGTTCAACACGAATCCCCATCTGTTGAACCCGATTTTGTGTTCTCTGTCGCTATAATCGTTCCATGCTATAGTTGCTCCGATATTGCCACGCCAGCCGAATGTGCCAGGGCCATATTTGCTTTTTGCGATAGTCGTGTCTGCTTTGTTGCGCTCTCTTGCAGATGGCTTCTTTACCTTTTCTTTTTGTGTGTTGTCTTTAGAAGCGGTTGCTTTTTTTGAATCGTTATCCTTGTCAGCCTTCTTTTCATCACGTGACCTTCTCTCACGTTTTGATTTCTCATCTTTTATGTTTTTGTCGGCTTTTGCGTCCGCTTTAGCGTCAATCTTTTTTGAATCGTTGGCTTTGTCAGCCTTTTCATCACGTGACTTTCTCTCACGTTTTGATTTTTCCTCTTTGACTGTTTTATCTACTTTCTCCTCTGCTTTTGTATCAGAGTTTTTTTTGTCGGTTACATTCTCTGCATTTTGCTTTGCTGTATCTTTTTTAGCTCGTTCGGCTGCTTTAGCCTCAGCCTTAGCTCTTGCTTCAGCACGTGCTTTTTCTATTTGAGCCTTTCGTGCTGCTTGTATGGAGTCTGACGGAGTTTGTGCAAACCCAGAGATGACGATAAGTAGGGAAGTTATGAATAGTAGTAGTCTGTACATAGTCTGTTTTGTTTTGTGGGTTAGTCTCTGAATCTGCGGCATAAGTCGCCAAACTCTTCAATTCTTCTGTCACGTAGGAATGGCCATATACGGCGTACGTTTTCGCTTCTCTCCATGTCGATATCGACGATGACGCAATCCTCTTTGTCGGTCGGACCTTCGTAAAGAAGCTCTCCTTGTGGACCTGCGACGAAACTGCTGCCCCAGAACTGTATTCCACCGGTAACTCCGGATGGATCAGCTTCGTAGCCGACGCGGTTGACTGTCACTACAGGCAATCCATTTGCAACTGCGTGTCCACGTTGCACCGTCATCCATGCTCCACGCTGACGAGCTTTTTCGTCATCGGTGTCAGTGCTTTCCCATCCGATAGCGGTAGGGTAGATGAGCATGTCTGCTCCTGCAAGAGCCATAAGTCTCGCTCCTTCAGGATACCACTGGTCCCAGCAAACCATAAGGCCAAGTTTACCGAGAGATGTCTGGATAGGTTGGAATCCAAGGTCGCCAGGAGTGAAATAGAATTTCTCGTAATATGCGGGATCGTCTGGAATATGCATCTTGCGATATTTGCCAGCGATTGAACCATCTTTGTCGAGCACAACAGCGGTGTTATGGTAAAGGCCTGTGGCACGTTTCTCAAAAAGGGAGATCACGATCACCACGCCTAGACGTTTTGCCACTGCTGAAAAATGGTCGGTAGACTTGCCTGGTATAGACTCTGCCAAATCAAAATTGTCAACGTCTTCCACCTGACAGAAGTAAAGAGAGTTGTGGAGTTCCGACAAAACGATAAGTTGTGCGCCCTTCTTTGCCAACTCCTCAATTTTGGAAGTTAGTTTTGCGATATTAGCATCTATGTTTGCCGTATGGCTCTCCTGAATAATTCCGACCTTCATATTTAATCTGTGTATTTTTTGCAAAGTTATGAAATTTGGCGGAATAATGTGTTATTTTCTTATGACTTCTATAAAAAGCTTATTCCCTTTCTCATATGCATTATCTATCATCTAATTATCTATGATATCTTTATCAGATAAGATCTGTTTGTTCATTTATAATTCCGAATTTTCAATTTCTGATTTTTTCATACGCCTCATTGATTTTCGCCATCATCAGCTCGCTTTCTTTCACACGGCCGGCATTCTTAGCCAAATCAGGATGGTGTTGCAACGCAAGATTATGATATGCGCGTTTGATCTCTTCGTCGGAAGCATTCTCGTCTACGCCTAAAATGTCATAGTATGGTTTTAATAGGGAGACGGAATGATATTCATTTGCCGTTTCTGTATTATGTTCATAATCATCAAATTCAGTACGCAGTGGATTATAACGTTTTTTGAAATACTCAATGTAGTTTTCATTAAATTTTAATTCCACTAACAAATTCATCAGCACCTTCCATTCGTCATTGTGGATGCCGTCTTCAAGAATCGCCAGTTTGAACAACAACTCAGTGAAGGATTTTTTTTCGGAAAAATTCTTGATTTCAAAATGCCCCACGTACATGTTGAAGTCAGACTCGTTATATTCATTATTTAGAAGATACTCCACTAAAGCGGTATCCTTGAATTTATACCAGTTCTTTATCATCTCCACCTGTCCTGACCTCGTTTGGGGATTCAGTTTACAGATTTTTTGTAGTGATTGTACATAAATCGCCTCTTTCAATATGAAATTATAGCGACGAGTAGCCTCTCTCATACTCATTCCAATCTCAACAAGAAAGTTTTTCTTCCTCTTTTTTGCTGCTTTATATTGCTTAAAATCATTTATATATTTTTCTATATTTTCTTTTATTGTAAAAACAATTTTTCTGATTGTTGCATAAATGAGCAGAGGCAAAAAAACTAGAGCGGGTGCATTTAATATAATAATTAATAAAAGTAAAAAAAATATAACGACATTAAAAAAGCCCTTTTTGAGTGTGTCTAGAAAAATTAATGAAAAGAATATTATTGTGCTGATGACGAATGATATGAAGACTATTAACAAAGAGATGTAACCTAAAGTCAGGAAACAAAACTTTGTCGTAGTCGAGAGAATCTCTGGTATGTTTGTTGCCTCTTCATATTCCTTCACAAAGTCTTTATTTGATAATTTCTTTTTGCCCATTTATAATTTCGAATTTTTGAAGATTTCTTCATTTGATTAGATTTCTTTTAGCATAAAAGCCAAATACATAGGGATTGTCAGCAGATTGCCTTTTCTGCCGATGTTATAATCGCCTAGTTTGAAAGCTTCATCAATATGATATTTCTCATTATGATCCAAGACGGTGCGCAATGATTTAGCATTTCCGTTTCGTGCTTTACATTCTATAGGAACGCATTTGCCTTTATATCGTATGAGAAAATCAAGTTCTACTCCTCCATCTTTGTGGTAATAGTACAGTTTACGACCCATTTTTCCAAAGATGTCCGCCACAAGATTTTCAAAGATTGCTCCTTTATAGCTTAGCAGGTTCCCTTCCAAAATGCTAGATTGTGTTCCTTCTTCAAGCATTGATACAAGTAGACCGATGTCTGCCATATACACTTTGAATTCACTTTGGATTTTATTGCCGTCCAAAGGAAGTTCAGTGATTTTTGTATTGTAGCATCTGCGTATTATTCCAGCATCTTCTATCCATTGTAGGCTTCCTTCGTAGTCACGAGCACGACCATTGGGTTTCACCACGGAATATGTGAATTTTTTGTATTCGCGAGCCAGTTGCGCGGGAATTGATTCAAAGCATTCTCGAATTCGTGATTTGTCGGTAGACGGTGCATACTTCAACATATCGGATTTATATTCGTCTACAATCCTTTTTTGAATGGCAAGTACTTTTCCTATTTGTTTGGTATGCAAAAAAGAAGAAACGGCTTCTGGCATACCGCCAACCACAACATATTGGTGTAGTAGTTCTCGAAATCTGTCGTGCAATGCCTCTTCTATTGGGGTTTCATCGTGATAACATTTTGATATATAATCAAAATGTATCTGTTGTATTCCGTTTGCCCACAACCACTCTTCAAAATCCATTGGATACATGTTTACAATATCTTCAAATCCAACGGGAATGGATGCGTTTTCTTCTTCTATTCTCTCTTCTCGGGTTTTGTAGCCGTTTACTCCAAGTAGGGAGCCGGTACACATCACTTCGTATCTTCCGTCAAGATGAAAATATTTGAGTGCTCCTCTTGCTGATGGACAATCTTGTATTTCGTCAAAAATAAAACAAGTCTCTCCTGCCTCAATCTTCTGTGTCGGCATCACTGCGGATATTCGCATGATGATTGAATCCACTTCCAAATTGGGAGTGAAGAATTTTTTGTAATCAGGATGCTCTCTGAAGTCGAGGTAGACAATATTTTTGAAATGTTGTTTGGCAAAATCCACAACACTGCTCGTCTTGCCACATTGTCGCACTCCCTTTACCACAATAGGTTTGTGTGTGGGGTCGTTCAACCATGATAGAAGTTCGTTCTCTATTTTACGCTTATACATTATTCACACGTTTTCATACCGAGTTTTTGCGGTGATTCACACGTTTTCATACCGAGTTTTTGTGGTAATTCACACGTTTTCATACCGAGTTGTGTGCAAAAATGCAAAATTTTATCTAAATATGGATGATTTTGTTTGTTAAATAAATAAAAGAGAGATTATTAATTTCTGATTTTCTCATATGCTTCATTGATTTTAGCCATCATCTGTTCGCTCTCTTTCACACGGCCGGCATTCTTAGCCAAATCAGGATGGTGTTGCAACGCAAGATTATGATATGCGCGTTTGATCTCTTCGTCGGAAGCATTCTCGTCTACGCCTAAAATGTCATAGTATGGTTTTAATAGGGAGACGGAATTCTTTTTTGCTGAAGAATTATCTTTGTTGCCATAATCATCATACTCTGTGCGAAGAGGTTTGTATCGTTTTATAAAGTAATTGATATAGTTTTGATTGAAATCCAACTGCTCCAATATATTCATCAACAATTTCCATTCATCATTACGGATTCCATCCTCCACAATCGCAAGCTTGAACAACTTATGGGCAAACGCTTTCTTTGCAGATAGAGTCATCTTTTTTGAATATTTCTTGTAGAATTCTAAATCTTCGTCGCTAAGATTGTCGTCAAAAATATACTCATTTATAATGGATTCATCAACGCCATACAATTCTTTTATTAGAGCTATTTGTCCAGGTTTTGCACTTGGATTCAACATACACAATTGCCGAATCAATGCTATATAGACAATGTTGTCGGATATGAATTCAAAGTTTGAACTAGCCTGCTCAAAACTGATTCCTGTATTTGCCAGAAACCTTCCTTTTTTCCAGAAATATATTGGAAGTGCAAATAATGACCATATAATCATTATAGGTATCGCTATGACAAGTATGATAGATCCAGCTATGTTACAAACAGATGCTAATACAAATATCTCACTCCATCCAGTTTTCAAGGAATCTAAGGACTCCTTTATTTTTGCATATTTCTTTATAATTTCTTTATCTGATAATCTCTTTTCGTCCATTTATTATTCCGAATTTTCAATTCCTAATTTTTTCATACGCTTCATTGATCTTAGCCATCATCTGTTCGCTCTCTTCCACACGGCCGGCATTCTTAGCCAAATCAGGATGGTGTTGCAACGCAAGATTATGATATGCACGTTTGATCTCCTCGTCGGAAGCATTCTCGTCTACGCCTAAAATGGCATAATATGGCCTCAAATATAATTTGGCTCGTTCTTCCGTCGACGTATTATCATTACGTCTGTCATTTTCAAATTCTGTGCGGAGAGGTCTGTAACGTTTCTTGAAATATTCAATATGGTTTTTATTAAATTCAAACTCTTTCAATGCTGACATCAATAGTTCCCATTCGTCGTTATGGATTCCATCCTCCACAATCGCCAGCTTGAACAACTTTTCAGCTATATTTTTCTTGTCGGATAATTTTACATCGTTCAGCTCATTTTTGTCGTATGCTCTTTCAAAAATATAATCATTCACGATTTCGTCGTCAATCTTATACCATTCTTTTAATAATTCCACTTGTCTGGATTTTGCATTTGGATTCAACATGCATATCCTCTGAAACCATGGGATAACGTTGTTTGAGAGTAAGAAATAGATGTTTTGGGCTTGCTCCTCATTCATTCCTAATTCTTTTTCTATCTGTTTCTTCACTTTTTTATTACATCTGTTAATTCCCCAAACAACTATTGAATCGAGGATTAGAACGACACATAATCTTGGTATAAAATATTCAAAATCAGAAAACCGATTTATGATATAAGTATAAATGGTGCCATATATTATGAGGAAGGAAGCAAAACATAAAACTGCAAGGATAATATAAAAAAAGCCTTTAAAAATTATTGTAGAAAGGTCATTAATAATAGCGTCATATTTTGCGATAAATTCCTTATTTGACAATTCATTTTTACTCATTTCTGGTAGTTATATAGTTAAAGGGTTAACAGTCTGATTCATGATTGCATAGATGCAAAGAAATATTTGTTTTAATGCCTTATTTTGCAATTTCTGAAAACTATAATCCTTTATTCTCTGATCAATGTGAAGTGTCCGATATACACTTTATCGATGGCATCTATACTTAATTCATACCAATAGTCTGTGCTCGGCAATGGTAGTCCGTTGTATGTGCCATCCCAACCTTCTGTATCTGAAGAGGTTAGTGTGGCAAGCTTTTTGCCCCAACGGTCGTAGATGTTCATTGTGGTATTGCCATACACGATAACGGCATCAGGTATCTTGAATGTTGCATTTTTCCCGTCTGAGCCAGGGATAATATAGTTTTGAATTTCAAATGGAGGTTCTGCGATGGTGAATGATGTGTCAGTTTTGCAACCGGCAATATCGATGATGCTTAGCGAGTGATCTCCGAAGCCAACGTGCTTCTTTACGTTGTCGGCGATATCAGTCGCTGTAGATTTGCCATCCACAATGAACAGGTAGTCTCCCGTCAACTCCATATTGATAATCACGTCATCAAGGCCGATAGAGTCGATGGATGCCAGTTTTGGAGTGGCTCCTACCATCAGTGTGAAATCTTTTTCAAGGACGCATTTTCCACGGTAAGCGGTCACTGTGTATATGTTTTCCACTCCGTTTGGCACAACTGTTATTTTAGCCGACGCTGAGTCGGTATGCTTCCATTCGTATCTCTCTGCATTCAGGCCGCTGGCGTCAAGTGTTGTGCTGTCGCCCTCACACATGATGGTTCCGGCTTCGATATTGCCATTCATCTGTGGCTGCACATTCACATTGATTGTCTTTGTCTGTTTGTCGCAGTCTCCATTGCCGATGATTACGTTGTAGCTCTTTGTGAAGAATGGAGTCAATGTTGCTGAGGCTCCTGCATTGGAAGTTGTGATGTCATTTCCTGTTGTCCAAGAGAATGATGCTTTATCACTGTTTGGAGTGATCTCAAGATTAACTTCCACTTCGTCTTTTTGGCAGATTGTATCTGCTGATTGCGATATGGTCACTGTCAGTGGAGAATAAATGTCTGGTTGGGATGAAGATACAAGTCCATTGGCAGGGCATCCGTCACAGATGAGTTCATAGCTGTAATTGCCAATATCATCTGCGGAGACGTTGTTGATTTTTAGGACCTTGGTGTCTTTTGCGATTTCTGTGCCGTCTTTCTTCCATACGATTTCGCATCCATCCACATTGCTGATTTCAGCGGCGATATATCCTCCGTAGCAGCTGCTCCATTTTGTCGTGCTCACGGTTGGCTGGATTGACATTGTCGTCACCACGAAAGCGAAAGATGTCTCACAATCATTTCCGTAGACGACGGAATATGTGCCGTCTCCTTCGATCTCAAATTTTGCGACGTCGCCATCGAATGAGTATGTGCCTAAATCTTGGCTTCCTTTTTTGACGGAGAAATCTGATGATGTGTGTTCTATTGTAGCTTCCACAGATATTTTCCCTCCACAACTGCTGAACTCCACATCTTTTAGTGTGGATGATGTCTTTATCTTATCGCCTTCTGTGAATTTGATCTCTCCGGAGACGATTCCTGAGCCGACGGTGATTTCCCAGGCTCCATTTGTTTGGCAGACTCCTGCTGACACCGTGTATTCAAGATTCAGGTTGCTGTTGCTCATTTCCACATTGACTGTGTTGGACGAAGTGTTTGACAGGGTGTTTGAAACATCACTTTTCCATTGTATATTGTCATGATTTGTCCCTGATGTCTCTATTGTCACCTTGCCTTTGCCATCTGGACAAAGATGGTTGTCTCCGTCTATTTTTATTCCGATTGAATCTGCTGTTATACTTGTTGATGCAAATTCACTCCAGCATTTTTCTCCGTCCACTATTTCGTATTGTTTTGCATAGAGAGTGTGTATGCCTTTTTTGTTGAAATATGCTGTTGTTGTCAACTCCTTTTTATCTCCGTCGTACCATTGCAGGTTGGAGACTGTGCTTAAATCCGACAATTTGATCTCAGTTATTTCGTTGAGACATATTGCTGTGGTATGTAATGACGGAATAGCCGGTTGGCTGACGATAATCTTCACAGGGATTATAGAACTCGGCAGGTTGCGAGACAGTTCTGTTTGCTGAATGTATATTGTTTTGACACCTATGACAGAAGCGTCGAACTGGAAATTGAAATGCGACTCCCCAGGAGAGAGAGTTGTCGCGCCGCTCATATCTGAATTTGTGCTGACGCTGAGTGTATAGTCTGATTTCTCCTCAGTGTTGTCGGTTAATGTTATGTTCGCATCAAATCCGTTTGCTGCACGAGGGTCGTTGATGCAGAGGTTTATATCATCCGCTGTTGGTGCGGGACACTTGAAAAGATCGGCTTGTATTGTCCAATCGGCAGATTGAGAACAAGCGCCGTCGGTCACTTTAGCTGTTAACGTGATGTCAAGGGTCTCCATTTTGACTTTTACCTCACTCTTGTTTATATCGCCTACAAATGAATTTGATACATCGCAACTCCATGCTATTGTTTGGTTCCCGCTTCCTCTTATTGCAAGCTCTGCTTTGCCTGTTTGTCCTGGCATCAAACTATTGTCGCCTGAAATCAATACATCAAGAGAGTCGGTGTGTATTGTGGTGGAGACTGTTTCGCTATAGCATTGTTCGCCATTGACAATCTCATATTTTTGAGCATTGACGGTGATATCACCACGTTTTTCAGTAGAGATGTTGCCTGTTATTATGTTATCATCTGCGTCTTTCCAGATTATTCCAGTTTCGTTGCAGATGCTTGATAATTCTATACTTTTGGTTGTATTTGCACAAACATTTTGTCCTGTTAGTACAGGTGCGGACGGTTGTTGGACAATTACTTCAAAGGGGACAATCTCACTGTATTCTCCACTTGAAATCTGTTGTTGGCGGACGTAGTAGGTCGTTGTTCCTGCGGCAGACACATCGAAAGTGTATGAGAAATGCATTGTGCCGGCTGGGAGCGAAATTGCGTCGCTCATATTTGCGTTTGTACTGAACTCCAAAATGTAGTTGTCTGTTGACTCTCCTGCATCTGAAGTTAATCCGATATTGGCATCAAATCCGTCGGAGGCATGGGTGTCGCCTACGCAAAACACTTTGTCTTCAACTGTTGGTTTGGGTACAATATATTCCAATACGTATATGGTGGTTGCTTTTGATACAGAACCACATCCGCAATCTTTTTCCACAGTGTATTGGTCTATGGTTGCGCCATATGTAGTTGGAACAGGAGGAATATATTTGTCGAAATTTGATATGACGGTCCCATTTTTGTCTCTCCATATAAGGTCACAGTTGTTAGGATTATCCACCAATTCCATGCCATATAGAGCGATTGCTTGTTCTAGGATTGTCTTTGTATAAGTTCCTCCAGAGATGTCGGAAGGAGTGTAACTCACGTATGATTTATTGAGACGGGGAGCACTGTTGCCCATCACAGGAAGGATAATCTCAATTCCTTTGCTGTAGCAATTCCCATTTTTTACTTTCAGTTTATAGAGATGATTGCCTTCTGTCAGATTGCCCACATTCAGAAAATCAAAAAATCCAAGTGGGTTGTCGTTAGCATCATACCAATGATACATCTCTTTTGTGTATTTGGTGATGAATGTGGTGATTGAAGCTGGCATTTTGCCTGCACAATAGGGTTCAATCTGTGGAGGTGTGACATCGTCCACATGTATTGCGTCGAATGTGATTTCCTCGGTCCAGCTGCCAGCACTTCCGTCAGCGGGAGTGATCCTTACGTAATATGACTGAGTTGCCTTTTGTATGTTTGTCGGGTTGATCGCGGATCTGTCGACAGTATATGTTATATCGGAAGGTCTTTGATTTGTATACACTTTCACCGCCTTGGAGATGTTTCCTACGTCAGCCGCGTTTGTGTATATTTCTACATTGATATTGCCTATGACTTGAGACTCCATGTTTGCTGCCATTATCTGGATATCTCCGGTATAGTCTTGGTCGCATAGGTAGTAGTTGCCGTTTGTGCTATTACGATGGGAATTGCTGTAAACATTGAATATAGGATCGGCCAGTGTAGAGGCTACGCTGGCAATCATAGTTATAGTAAAAGTGATGATGTGTTTTGTTATTTTCTGTTTTAGTTTCATTTATTTGTTGATTGGTGCAATCGACTCCACAATGAAATACACCTCTTCCTGGCCGAAAGCCAAAGGGTTGGCGTATAGCTTTGTTTTGCCGGTGAATGTAAGTCTGGTGCCTTTTGTAAGTGCCTCGATTTCTGCCTTCCTCGACTCTTCTATCAAGAAAACTTCTCCATAGGCTTCTCCGTTAAGTGTGTTCAATTCACTCTCTTTGCCATCTATGCGTGTGCACTGGAAGATGCAGTATCCCTCTTTCATGAAAGGAGGAATACGGTAAAATTTTGGTAATCCTAGTTTATAGAACACTGCATCCACTTGAATTGGCGACTCAGAATATTTTTTTGCGTATACTGGGTTCATCACTCTTGTGAATGATTCTGTTGGCACTTCTGCGTTTACTGTAAGTCCCGCCAAAATGACGGCGAATATTGTAGTTAGTCTCTTCATAATCTGTCTTAGTTATTAAAGTTATGCGTTTTAGACGCTAAAAATACTAAAAATCAAAATATAAGCGTTATTCTTTGATGAATTTTGTTTTATATTGGCCTTTATCTGTTGTTATTATTGCTGAATAAACGCCTTTTGCTAAATCTTTGATGCAGATTTCGTTGGTCTTTTTATCGGCGTATTTGAGCACACCTTCGGCATTGTAAATATACACGTCTTTGATCTCATCAGAACATTTGAATTTGATTTTGTCTTTTGCCGGATTAGGGTATACGGTGATGTTCCCATCGTTTTCAACATTGCCATTGCCATCTACATTTGCTTCTCGCACAACTGTATTTATAAGCAGGCTTCCTACGCTGTTGTTGAATGGGTGTTTGTCCCATGATTCCCAAATTCCGCCTTTCTTGAAGAATGCGTTTTTTGTCTCAGATGGGGTGGTGAGCAATGCGAATTCTCCATTCTCATAATCGGTGCCGAATGACACGAAAAATGTTTTGCCTACAATCACCACGGAATCCAATCGTATATAGTTTTCTTTGTACGACCAGTTGCTGACAGTGGTGTTGGAAAAGGCTCCTGTTTTTGTCTTATATTCTCGTGCCGTCACTTTTACAACTGATTCATAGACAATATGTTCTGGTTTGTCTTCCCCAGAGTATATTCTGAGGTAGACGGGATTGTCTTTGTCATACTTTCCTGTGATTGGAGTGAATGATACTCCGTGAATTTCAGTTGATGTATATGGAGATGTGAATTTTTCTGCAAACTCATCTAGTCCGAAACTATTTGTGCCGGATGCGTAGCCATATCCGTCTTCGAATGGCTCTTCCAGTTCGGAGAAAGAATTGTAGTTTTTCAGCGAGTAGCAACGTTTCTCATTTGTCTCCTTTCCTTTCAATTGTGTTATTCCAGACAAAGATGGATCGAGTATTGACATTATGTTTGTTGGGGTAGACGATACATCATCCCACACATTGTTTAGACGCCAGAACTTGTCGTCGCCTCTGCTATTGCAGAAAGAAGAGCCTCCGGAAAGAGCTCCGATAATCAGTCCGTTGGCATCATAAAGAGGAGCACCTGATGAACCTTCTTCTGTGATGCCAATGTCCCATGTGTCTATCAGCCAATGGGATTCTTCTGTCAGTCCATCTACAGCGAAAGATGTGGGAGATGGGGCGTTTTCACTGATACTGATTTTCATCTGATCTCCGTTTGGATGGTGGATGCATGTGACGGGGCCGCGAGGTGCCAACTCAGTATTCCATCCGCTTTCGTATGTCATATAGTCGACAGGTGGACATTGTGGCAGTTTGAGCAAAACCATGTCTTTTGCAGGATGAGCACTGGCCACTTCACTGCTGGAAATGGATTTCTCATAGCTGCTAAGAATACGTGTCTCGCATATTGGTGTGTTATAACCAAAATAGAAGACGCATTTGTTGGCTAAAGTAGCGTCGTATTTATTTGAGGAATTCCGCAGACAGTGGGCTGATGTCAGCACGAAAGAGCCTGGATTGTTGTCTGTGGCGACAAGTGTTCCGCTGCAGTATCTTGTCCCGTTGATTATAATCAGGCATGCTGCTCTACTTTGGTCTTCTACTCCGTCGTTCTGACAAACAATGTCGGTCTCACAATTTTTGGCTTTTCCTATTGCCGGCAACAACCGTAGTTGGTCAAATCCGGTATTTACCGATGATATTGTTGCGGAGAATGAGTCGGATGATGCTATAGGCACTTCACACTGTATCATTATGCTGTCTCCAGAAACAGGAGTCGTTGCAAAAACGTTTCCTGCAAATGATTTGTTGGTATAGGCGCCATAGATTTCCCCACCGTCAGGACGGCAAAGGAATATTTTCGCATTGTCGGGAAGAGAAATCGGCTCGAAAATCAGATTTATTGATTTTGCTTTTTCACTGTGAATCAAAAGACGGTAGATGATCGCATCTCCTACGATTGAAGCCGATGCCTCTTTCGCTATGTCTATGTTTTCCTTTATCTGATAGGCAAACTGGTTGGATTCAATTTCTTCTGTTGTGTCGGGAGTGACTGTTATCGACGGAATTACTTCTGCATTACGCAATGCTCTTGTCTGTGTTGTTGTTGGAAGACCACCAAAACTGATTTGCGCGTGTGATGACAGAAAGAAAGCCGATATAAATATTGTAAAGAGTAACCTTATATTATACATGGTTGTATTTGTTCTTGTTAATTATTTTTTGTCGCTTTGCATTATTTTGTGCAAAGATAAGTCTAAAATGTTAGACTTGAAAAGTTTGATGAAATGAATTATGCTGTTCTGCCCTTGGCAAACCTCGTTTTCAGTGTGTCTTTGGATAACGCTATGAAAAAATACTTGCGAAATCTGAGTATTATGGTTGTTCATAGTGAATTATGAATGGAATTTAGTATTTTTGCAGCCAAAATTTAAGGGTGTCCTATATGAATGATCGAAATTTTTTCAATGATCCGTCTGTGGCGGTGACGCGAAATTTATTAATTATAAATTTTTTGATTGCTCTTGCTGCGACTGTGTCAAATAAAGTGCAGCCAAGTTTCGACTGGTATTCCTACTTCTCTCTACATTTTTGGAAAAGTTCGGCATTCCATCCTGCCCAGCTATTCACATATATGTTCTTGCATTCTTTGGATTGGTCACATGTCTTGTTCAACATGTTCTCATTGTTCATGTTCGGACGCCTTTTGGAGCAGGTGATGGGAGCCAAGAAATTTCTGATATTTTATGCGTTTTGTGGTGTTGGCGCGGCTATAATCCAGGAGATAACATGGACGATTGATTTCTGGCCGATGCTTGAGCAATTGAATGTCATCACAAATGAGATTACGAAAATGGAGGCAGATGGAGTCCTTCAAACATCATCATATAGGGTCGACGGAATTGTGATGACATCAATGGAGCAATGGAACGCATATTCCGACTCTATTTTGTGTCGTCCTACCACTGTTGGTGCTTCTGGTGCAGTGTTCGGCATATTGTTGGCATTCGGAATGCTTTTCCCGAATTTGCCATTGTTCATCATGTTCATTCCTATTCCGGTAAAAGCAAAATACATGGTGATAGGATATGCGGTGTTGGAGTTGTATCTTGGAGTGCACGGAGTAAATACAGGAGTCGCTCATTTTGCTCACCTTGGCGGTATGTTATTTGGTTTTATCTTGATCATGTACTGGAGGAAGAAGGGTGAGTTTGACAATAGAATAGGCGGATTCATGTAATAGATGTTGATTGTGGCAGGTGTGTTTGATGACATAAGGATAATGCTCCGACGTGGGGATGCTCTCACATGGTTGATTGCTATCAACTGTGTCGCTTTTGTTGCCGTATGTGCAGTCTCCGCTGTTGGTCAGTTTGCTTCTGCAGATGTAAACTGGCTCTACAGTTGGTTTTTCCTCTCTTCATCTGGCTGGCAACTGTTGACGCATCCGTGGCAGATTCTTACCTATGCGTTTATTCATGGTGATTTTATACATTTTATCATCAATGTCTTGTTGCTTGCGATGGCAGGAAAACTTTTCAAGGAGTTTTTCTCCATTCGAGATCTTGTTGGAGTGTATATTTTAGCCGCTTTGATAGGGGGGATTTGTTTCGTCTCCGCTTGTGAGATAATGAGTGCCAATGGAATGTTGTCTGGATGTTCTGCTCCAGTTATGGCGTTGATTGTGGCACCTGCCGTCTACGCGCCGAATTACGAGATTTATCTTACATTGATAGGAAGAGTGAAGCTTAAATGGATAGCGTTAGTATATGTGGTGATCACCCTGCTTAACATGTTCAGCTTCAATTGGGCGGGGCAATTCGCTCATTTAGGAGGAATCTTTACAGGGGCCGTTTTTGCATGGCTGTTGAAGAACAAAAGAGTGAATATTACTGCATGGATATGGAAAACTGTCGATGCGGTATCAAATAGGAAAAAGCCAAAGTTCAAAGTGGCGTACCAGAATCCTGATTTCCGTGTCAAGACGGAGAAGGAGTTGCTTGATGATATTTTGGACAAGATAAAAATCAGTGGTTATGATTCGTTGTCAGCTACAGAAAGAGAATTCTTACGGAAAATGGCGGAAGACTGAAAAGGTATTTTCTTTGTTGAAATGCCTTGTCCTTCCTGTGCCGACACTGATCATCCTTTTTGCGATGCTAGGAGCGTGGGCGTGCAGGTTTGTGGCTCCTTCCGTCTTCATGCCTATTGCCTATTTGGGGTTGGGATTCCCATTGATTCTTATTGTCTATTTGATATGGATAATAGTGCTACTTATATTTGGGGCATGGCGGCATCTTTTATTGCTCCTTCCTACTGTGGTATGTATACCTATAATGTTGGATACATTCCCTATCAATATATCTTCAAAATCTGTGGATGACGCGAACATTAAGACATTTAAGCTTCTGACGTATAATGTTGGAGCTTTCCAATATGAGAACAATGCGACGTCGGAGATAGCTAAGCTTATCAAGCGAGAAGATTTTGATGTCGTTTGTATGCAGGAGTATATTGAATTCCGAGCCAAGGAGGACGAGGATTTCCGTAAATTATTCGCGATCTATCCGTATAGTACAGTGGGCGACATGTCCATCGACAGTCACAATCGTGTTGTAACGTTGTCCAAGCATAAGATTATAAAGAGTGGCGTGGCAAGCAAGGGAAGAGCTAATAACAGGGCTATCTATTCCGACATTGTCATTGGAAATGATACGATAAGAGTAATCAATGCACATTTGGCAAGCAATCATATCTCTTATGCCGACAAACAGGAGATCGATAGTATCAGTCATGGACTTAAAGTGGAGAAAGTGAAGGATAAAATACACTCGCTCGACAAGAAAGTCTCCAACAATTACGTCATCAGAGAACAGATGGCCAACGATATTGACAGTGTGATTGCTCTCACAAAGACGAAGGTGATGGTTTGTGGTGATTTCAACGACGTGCCTGTTTCCTACGTTTATCATAAAATCAAAGGAGAACGATTGAGTGTGGCTAATGAAGAGATGGGGTGGGGCTACAACTATACATTCCGTGAATCACCTTTCTATTTTTGTATTGATCATGTGCTTTATCAGACTGACGGATTTGATTGTTTGAATTACGAAAGGGTGAGAGTGCCGTATTCCGACCATTATCCAAGCATTGTGCAATTTTCTATCAAACAATAAAATAGCAAGTTTTTTGTAATTTTTACTGAAATATATTTGGTTTAGACGCAAATAAACTGTACTTTTGCATCGCAATTCGAAAAAAGACGGTTGCTGAATGGTGCCATAGCTCAGTTGGTAGAGCAAAGGACTGAAAATCCTTGTGTCCCCGGTTCGATTCCTGGTGGTACCACTTCAAATGGTCTTATAGCTCAGTTGGTTCAGAGCATCTGCCTTACAAGCAGAGGGTCCTAGGTTCGAATCCTAGTGAGACCACTAAAGAGGAAACAACAGAACGACCTCTCAAAACAAAAGTTCAATGGTCTTATAGCTCAGTTGGTTCAGAGCATCTGCCTTACAAGCAGAGGGTCCTAGGTTCGAATCCTAGTGAGACCACTAAAGAGGAAACAACAGAACGACCTCTCAAAACAAAAGTTCAATGGTCTTATAGCTCAGTTGGTTCAGAGCATCTGCCTTACAAGCAGAGGGTCCTAGGTTCGAATCCTAGTGAGACCACTTAAAGAGATACGATTTCTATCGTATCTCTTTTTTTATGTCTGTTTGATCCATCCATTTCTTTGTGATAATTCGCATTTTGGATTGATTAAAATACAAAAGGTTCACATTTCGTCATCCAAATTGATATAAATCAAAAAAATGTATTAAATTTGGTGAATTTTGATGTGTGATTATACTCGTCTCACGTCATGATATGATAACTGACACTTAAAATAGTATGATAAAAAAGGATTTACAATGAATAAATACTTATTAGCTTTAATAACAAGTTTAGGACTACTACATTCTGCGTCGTCGTCGGCACAGTGTGTTGTGGCTAGTACGGATTTTGAAACAAGCACTGAGCTTTGTTGTCCGATCTTGAAACAGGATAACAAGGATGGAGGTTGGTATTATGAGAAACTTGATGTGAGTAAACTCTGCAAGTCGAACATGTTTATTGGCCCTGAATACGCTATCCAAGGAGGAATTGGAGGTTCTTTTTCAAGTGATGCCAGCAATGATATGACTAAAGTTGACGATGTTTTTCATTTAGGTAGTCAAATACAAAAAGGAGATGGTCAGTATGGTTATTCTTCAGTCACTGCTCAACCTAAACTGATACATCCGTTTTGTCAGGCAACTGACGCTCCGAACAATATGTATGTTAATATTGGCTCTGCTGATAAGTGTCAATTCTTGACTTATACCGTGTATGGATTGACTCCTGGGTCTAATGTAGAATTGTCTTTCACTTTGTATAATCTGTTGGATCCGGAATATTTTGATTATCTAGCAACAAATGTATGTGTAGGAGGAGGTAAGGCTCCGCAAATGCAAGATTTTATTACAAAATATAACTATTCCAATACTGGTAAAATTACCGGTAACGCTTTGAATTTGGGTGTGATTTCTACTGACCAAAATATTACATATAACACAGGATATAATAATTCTATTGTGTTAGATGGAATGGCTGCACCAAAATACACATCTGCAACTGCCGACTTTGGAAAATCAACGGTAGTAAAACATACTGCAAAGGTTCCTGCCTCTGGATCTATTTCTTTCCTGTTTTTCCGTCCTACTGATTGTTTTCAGATACCTATTGGTATTGATGATATAAAGGTGACGGGAGACGTAAGACCTGTGATTACAAGCACTGGTAACCCATGTCCTCAGATGCCTTTGCGTGTGTTCGCAAAGTCAAGTTATCCAGCAGGAACGACGTATTCTTGGAAGGAGTCTGTGACAGGTCAGTCATCGTCAGAGTCAAATTTCAATTTTACTCCAGACGCAGCTGAAACTGATTATGACATAACACTTGAAGTGACTTTGCCAGGTTGTAAAGCTTCTAAATCAGAAGTTTTTTCTATTAAATCTGGAACTTGTTGTACAAATGATGATGGAGCTCCAATGGCGAAAACAAACTTGTTTTTTGACGATTTCGGAAACTTTCCATCTGATGACACATACGAGTGGACAGACCGTCTAGGAACAATTCATACAGAGAAAATTCCAACAGATCAGATTCATGATGCACAGTCGCTTCCTGGAGCACCAAAGATTTCTTATGTAAGGGCTTATAATATTGAGGCAAGTGGTGCTACGTTGAAAGTACCAGCATTGGCAGACCATCCTATAAGAGAGGATTGTGAAAATAAACCGGCAACACAATTATATTGCCATGGTGTTTATGCGATTTCTAAAGCTGGTGGATATCCAGAGGGTGTGCAACATGATAATTCTGGCACATCAACAGGAGGTATGCTTCAGTTTGACCTTTTTGATGATGGAACACAGGATGATTTCTTTGAAATAGATATTGAACATATATGTACAGGTAAAGAAATTTCTTTTGGTGCAGATTTCGCTTCTATTTCTGATCATCCAGGTTCTATAGAAGTGGTTTTGGAACATGATGGGAAAATTCTTGATAGTCAGTACAAATATTTTTCAAATGGTGCGGATGGATGGAAGAATGCAAGTAATTCTTTTGTGATAAGTTCATCAGATGTAGGTGGAAAATCTGAAGTTACCATAACGATGAAGGTAAGACATTATGGATATATGGATGATGGTTCACCAATCTATGGACCATCTCGTGACTATGCTATCGACAATATCATTTTCCAAGTTTGTACACCTCCTGATGTGAATGTGGAGTCTTCTGTAAGTACAGGTAAGGATATCCTAGATCTTTGTACAGAGGATGTTTTGACTTTGACCTCTGTAACGTCAGAAGCGGTAAAGAGATTTTATCTTTATTCAGGCAATCAGATAGATCCTACTAAGAAGGTGGGTTATGTATATCAATATACTTTCCAAGATCCAGCTACAGAAAGTTCGACTAATCCTATCACATGGACTACTCTTCACAAGGAAGAGGTGGTGGATACTGAAACTTTTGAATTGAAAGTAGAGGATTATTGGGAAAACATTTTCTCTCAACTTGAGAATGACCCTAAGCATGAAAAACGTATCTATTTCCGTGTCGTAGTTGGTGAGTATGGTGAATTGTTGGCGGATAAGTCATGGAAAGAGAAATCAGCTTTCTCTCCATGTCGTAAAATTTCCATCTCTACTATCCCTGTTGTCGCTGGTTTGAATTGTGCAGCATGTTCACACTTGGATTTCGAGGACAAGGGAGTGACATTCACAGCAGACAATGGCAAGTTTGACGCCAATAATAAGGTGGTTGAGCTATGCTCGGGAGAATCTGTGACATTAGGCATAGATGATGCAGTGCACGGATTAGACAAGGACGGAAACGACTACAATGACTACGAGGTCAAGTGGTACAAGGAGACGTTGAGCGGCACAGCGTTGGAGACTAAGAAATGTGCTACTGGCAGTGATGATGTCGCACCAACCATAACAGTCTCATACGATGATGTGGAGTCAGCCGGAGCGACGGGAGTGAAGTACATCATCTCGTTCCACGACTATTTCGACCCGACGATGGCGACGACACCGTGTGACATGACCGACACGATCACGGTGATAGCTAATCCTAAGCCAAAGGAGACATTGACAGATCCGAATCCGTTCTGCGAGGGCACGCTTGCGCAGGAGCCGGACAAGAAGATAGCAGGATACGATATCAGCTGGTATACGGATTCAGACACGACGATGAGTGCGATGGCTTCAGAGCCAGTGATCGGCGGACTTACGAAGGATGAGACGCCGAAGTCATACTATTATGTGCTTACAGACAAGAAAACGGGTTGCCGTGGAGATGCGAACGAGTACAAGGTCGAGGTGAACAAGGCGGACCCGAACAACGTGGACAACGGCCAGATAGAGTACAAGAAGACAGAAGCCAGCGGCGGCTCGCTGGTACCTCTGGACCAGAAGAAGCCGACGGCGTTCAACGCGGCGCTGTCGAAGACGGACTACACGCTGATGATCGGCCAGGTGGAGGGAGCCACGAGTGTGGATGAGCCAGACCTGTCGACATCCAATCTGGGAGCCGCGAGCCCGACAATCCCTACGCCTGAGATAAAGGACAAGACCAGCTCAGACGACGAGTACCTGTGGTACTACACGTATCTTGTGTCACCGAATGGCTGTCTGAGCGACACAGTACTGGTGGGCGTGGTGATCAAGGGAGCGCCGTCACCAACGCCTCATAATGCGGAATACTGCGTTAACTCGAAAACGGTGAGTCCGATGAGCGCGTACGCGGAAAGATCTACGGACGGCAAGCCGACGGACGAGCTTGTGTTCTACGGAACAGACAAGACGACGAAGATGGCCCCAGACGACTATCCAGACGTGTCAACGCCAGGCAAGTACACCTACTGGGTGGCCCAGGTAGGCGATGGGGGAGAGAGCTCTCCGAGGCCGATCGTGATCGAGGTGTACGGAGTGGACGAAGTGGAGCTGGCGGAGGCGTCCCACCAATACTGCAAGGGCGCGACAGCGACAGCACTTGAGAATATAGCGAGCCATAAGGCATCATCAGACTATGTCAAGAGCACGGATTGGGAGTTCTTCGAGACCAACGAGCCAACGCCTAACGAGAAGACAGCGGGAGCGTCACCGACAATGCCGGTGAGCACGGCGACAGCAGGAGAGTACAAATACTACGCCCGCCGCACCTATGAGGTGACCAACACTCTGACGAGCACGACGGAGGTGTGCTACGGCAACCACGTGGAGTACACGGCGGAGATCCAGAGCGTGGCGGACCCGATAGCAGGAACAGTGACATACCTCAAGGATGAGGGCAAGGAAACCGGATTCCTGAAGCCGACGGAACAGGACAAGAAGAACAACAACGGAACAGCGACAGCCATAGTCGGGGACGCGGCATGCGCGGACTGCAAGATCGTGTGGTACAGGGATATGGATGACGCGCAAAAGATGGACGAGAGCGAGGCGACACCTACGTACAACGATGATCTTGAGGAAAATGAGGAACATATATACTATTTGAAGCAGGTGAACAGCCTAGGCTGCGAGAGCAAATTCAAGCCGTTGTCGATCATTGTGTCAGGCTACCCGACACCAAAGGTGAATGATCTGACTGTGTGCGAGAACTCTCCAGCCCTGACCGGCGAGCTGGAAGCGGAGATCAGTGAGACACCCAACGGAGCGTCAGCGAGCGAATACAAGCTTGTGTGGTACAAGAGCAACGCCGACGGCACGATGGACGAGAGCCAGGAGTATGAGAGGATAGAGCTGTCACCAAGCATCCAGAAGGCGGAGGCAGGAAACAAGGAGAAGGTATACAAATATTATGTGTTGCAGCGACTGATAAGCAGCACGACGAAGCCATACGCCCAGAGCGCTGCGGTGACGGTGACAGTGACAGTGGGAGCGCTGCCAAGGCTCAAGTCGTTGGAGACAGCCCCTAAGTGCAAGGGCGAGAGCCAGAAGCTGTCGGAGATGTACGACGTGGATCTATCCGAATATGACGTGACATATTATGACGAGAACCAGGGATCGGAGGTGACGATGCTGACCGATGTGGTGACGGAGGCAGGAACCTACAGAGTGAGGGGCTGGTACATCATCAACCAGGGCAAAGCGGATGAGGACAGATGCGTGTCAATACAGCAGGATCTTAAGGTCGTGTTCCACGAGCTTGACGCGAACATCGTGGGCTCGGGCATGACGTGTCCCGGAGATGGAATGGACCTAGACGCGAAGGTGACGCCAGGCGGAGGCCTGGAGCTGAGCGATGTCCGCTACGCGTGGGCGAACGACCTCAACTCGGAGACAGGCTCCCAAATGACATACAACACAGGAGCGGAAGGACTGGACGCGCCAGGCGATGTGATGAAGGTGACCCTGGAGGTGTCGAGTGAGGCGTGCCAGGGATCGAGGGCGGTGAAGAAGACCCACATCATCAAGGTGGACGACAGACAGCTTAACGGAAACATATCGTTCTCGGAGGCAGACAACACAGAGACAGGGAAAGAAGGCAAGGTGTCCGACAGCGACATAGCGTTCCGCTCGTGCGGCGGCAATGTGGAGGTGAAGCTGAGCGGCATAGCCAACGAGGACGGCGGCACGTACACATTAAGCGGAGCGGCGACAGGAAGCGGAGCGTTCAGCTCGCAGACGGACGGAGCGGCGACGCTGAGCCTTGGAGCCGGCAAGTACACGGTGTCGTACACCAACAAGTGCCCGACGAAGTTTGAGTTCGAGATCCTCGACTACAGCAACAAGGCCGAGTCGACGAACGGAAAGATGGTGATCTGCGAGAAGGAGCCATGGTTCGCGGAGATCACCGACATCAAGGGCATGAAGCCTACAATCGAATGGCAGAAGGACGGAACGACGCTTCCTGGCGAGACCAACACCAGACTCCAGCTTAACCCGGCCAAACCGGATGACAGCGGAGTGTACACATACACGCTATACTCTGCGGGCTGCCGATACGACGGCAAGATAGCCCTGGGCTCAGCGCTGAAGGTGAAGCCATACGCTGTGTACGACGAGAACTCGTACAAGAAGTCGTATGAGGTGGTCAACGGCGATCCTCAGTCGATAAACATCGAGTTCAAGGTGCCGTCGTCGTCTTCAGAAATCGAGAACGGAGTGAAGTGGAGCGACGCGAACACAGGCTTCAGCAAGACAGGCACAGGCGTGGAGATCAATCCGGTTACGACGGACTACAACCTGCATGTGGTGGCAGAGAACAGCGACTACTGCAAGGCAGAGACAGACATCGTGATACTTGTAGACGCAAGGCTGAAGATGACGGCCGAGCTTGAGAGACAGGAGATATGCGAGGGCGAGACCACGAAGCTGATAGTGGACACGGCCGGCACAGGCAGTGTCCTCCATCCGGGAGAATTCGTGTTCGAGGTGACTGAGACGACGAAGGCGGGAACGAAGACGATCAAGCTCGCTCCGAACCACAGCACAGGCAAACTGGAGGCGGAGGTCAGCCCGGCACACGACGCCGTATACGCAGTGACATACACATACAAAGTCGGCAAGCAGGACGAGTCGAAGACGCTGGATCTCACGGTGCATGAGAAGTTCCAGGTGGAGTTTTCCGAAGTGGCGGCTGTATGTGAGGGCGACATGGCATCGGTGGAGATTGCCAAGCTTCTCCCAATCGACACAGACCTGGACTGGAGCGACAACCCGGCGGGCGAGCTGCTTTCTGGATCGGTATCAGGAGCCACATTCATGCCGGCCTACACAGCGACGGGAGTGGAGCCGCAGAAGAAGACATACAAGGTGATCGCGAAGAACGGCATCTGCCAGGACAAGCCGTTCATGTTCGACGTTTACGTGCACAAGCCGATAGAGGGCGAGATCAAGACGTCCGACAGGATATGCCAGTACGACGAGCTCAATCTTGACGCCTCGTCATACCAGGCAGAGACATACGAGTGGAAGTACGAGGAGAAGGACTCGGCAATGACAGGAGCGACAGTGTCGCTGGTTCCGGATCCCGACTACGCGACATTCACACTGAACATGACGAGAGGCAAGTGCTCCGCTGAGGTCCAGAAGTATGTGGAGGTGACATCGGCTCCGTCGGTGCTTCAGGTCGACTCGGTCGGCATCCGCCAGGTGGAGATACAGATGGAGGTCGGACTCGGAACAGGAGAGTTCAAGTATATAATAGACGGCAACGAGGAGGATCCCGAGATCCTGAACAACATCAGGGACGGACTCTCGTACAGCGAGCATGTGGTGAAGGTGATAGACGAGGTGGGCTGCTCTACGGAGTTCAGGTTCGTGGTCAACAACCCAGCGATAGAGATACCTATCATCATCTCACCTAACGATGACGGCGTGGGCGACAGGTTCGTTGTCAAGGGCTTGGCAGAGGGCTATCCAGAAGCGAAGGTGTCGATCTTCGACCGCTGGGGCAAGCTTCTCGCGTCATACAAAGCCGGAGACGGAACCGACTGGGACGGAATCTACAACGGCACACAGATGCCGTCGACCGACTACTGGTATGAGATCCAGATCAAGGAGATCAAGAAGACCTACACAGGCCACTTCACATTGATCAGACAATGATGCGGAGGTTATATTTTTGAGATTATATCTGGGTGTGGATTTTATGATCCACACCCTTTTTTTACTTAGGCTCTGTCCTAGTTGTTGACTGATATAAAAAACAAATTACTCATTCCGTAGCTAAAACTGAGGATTGTTAAGGGCGGAACGCCCTAACCCTTTCCCAAGTGCGAGCCGTAGGCGAGCACATAAAAAACATTGAGGATAGAAGTTTCCTGAGAAAGTCTACGACTTTATGAGAAAGAGGTGAAAAATCAGTCATTATCTAGGACAGATCCTTTACTATAATGGCATATTCAAAAAATCATAAAAATTGATTTGTAGTTTGCAATTTACGTGCAAAAACATGTTTTAAAAACTAAAAAAAATGATTTTTTGAATATGATATGAAAAAATGTATTATTTTAGTCGCAATTTAGTATGAATGCATTAATGTTTGCGTCCATATTATATTTGTAATAGGGTATTTATTTTGTATGAAGAAAACAAGGTAAAAAAATGAAAAAGAGTTTATTTTCTCTGATATGTTGTATTGGTTTGGCCCATGTCTCTAACACTGTGGCTCAGTGTGTTGTGGGTGGAACAAACTTTGACACAAAATCTGAGTTATGTAATCCAGATCTTACAGATGATGCTGATGGCTGGTTTTCAGAAGACGTTGGTGACGAACTAGACAAGTTATGTGATGGCTCGTATTCTGGTGTCGTGACAAATATCGTACATCAAGGACTTCAGTCTAATTTTTCTTCGACGGGAGGCTCTGATGCAATGTCTTTTGAGGATATTTGTACATCAGCTGCGGGTAATAAGTTTGGCTCGGGATATAGTGCCGTTGTTGGTAATGCCCGAGTTATATCTCCTTATTTTACAGACACTAAATCAGGAAATCTTTTTGTAAATATAGGAACTTCGCAGAGTGAAGCTTTTTATAGTTATACTGTGTATGGTCTAAAACCTGGGTCTTCAGTGGAACTTTCTTGTGATGTTTATAGTTTGTTGGATCCAACTAATTTGGAGACAGCTGTGACTTTGATGAATGAGAAAGCATCTGCCAGTGATATGGTGAAAGAAATCAAGATAGGTCCTTTGAATTTTGGAATGCAGTCAACAGGATCAACATTGACACCTGGTTCTGGTAAAATCAATGGTAATGGTGTGAACATGTATGTTTGTACTGGAGGTGTTATCAACAATCAGGCTGCTGGAGATGTAGAGAAAGCAGCTGTTGATTTTGGAAAAAGTACCTCGTTGAAAATTAAAACAACAGCTGATGCTCAAGGAACCGTTACTTTCTATTTTGGACGTGCTGGAGGAGCTGAGTTTGCTCCTATTGGTCTTGATAATATTGAGATAAAAGGTAGTGTTCAGCCGACTATCTTTTCACAGAAAAAAATGCCTTGTTGTCCAGCAAATCCAGTTTTGTTAGGATTGAATCAAACATTCCCAGAAGGAACTACTTATAGTTGGAGCGCCGCTGGACTTCCGGAGACAAGCGATTCTCAGACATTTACGGTGACTCCACCTGATGCAAACAAAACGTATAAAGTTTCATGTAAGGTGACAATGGGAACTTGCTCAGCAACGTCTACTTTCGATGTTGAGACAAAGGAATGTTGTTCAATGAAGAATGATAAAGGAGAAGATGTGCCAGTTGCGGAGACATTTGTTGTCTATGAAGACTTTGGTGAATTCACGAATGGAGGTACAATGTATTCTCATACTGATGAAAAGGGTAATACTGTTTCTATGAAGGTTCAGGGAGGTATGTATACTGACATTACTCGCCCATATGTTACATATACAGCACCTGGTGTTACTACAGGTATTCCTGCTGCTACAGGTGCAGGCTCATCTCCTAATGATGTATGGATGATTGCTAAGGACAACCCTTATACTCCTGGTGTAAATGGCGATGCTTCAGGAACAGGAACTGGAGGTATGCTTATTTTTGACTTGTCTGGTGCTACGTGTGGACAAAAATCTATTAAGGATCTGGTTATCTATCAGCGTGAGGTTACTGGATTGTGTAAAGGAAAGGAAATATCATTTAGTGCTTTGTTTGGTGCTATCAATAAAAACCCAGCTGGTGTAGGAGAAATGAAGATTGTTCTTCGTGAAGGGTCTGTTACTGGTAAGGTTCTTTACGATAGTAAGGAAGAAGGACATTCTAAGATGTTGTATGGTGATGAAGGATGGTTGGAAGCTTCTCATAAGTTTACTTTGGATCATGATGTTGATGTTGTGATTTTCCAAGTCGTTAACGTAGCTGATGAATATCCTACATCTGCAGGAGATATGGCAGTAGATAATATTGAATTCTCTGTCTGTACACCTCCAGATGTGGCTGTAGAATCTTCGCTTACTGCGGAAGAGTTGCTTGACCTATGTACGGATAAGCCTCTTACTTTGAATGCTCAGATTTCTGAGTCGGCAAAGAGTTATTATAATAATAGTGAAGGATATTTGTTCCAATATACATATACGGATCCTACTACTACTGATGCTGATAAAATCAAATGGTATGACTTAAGCGATATTCAGACAGATGGATCTTTTACAATAGTATCTCCTGCTGATCACGAAGCATTTGCACCATTGGCTGCAGCCGCTAAAGGAGATCTTAATATTTATTTCCGTGTAGTAATTGGAGAAAAGAGTTATTTGAAAGATAATCGCAAAGATTGGGAAACACTTGATGCTCTTTCTCCATGTCGTGCGATTTCAATTTCTTCAATCCCTATTGTCGCTGCATTGAACTGTGCAGCATGCTCGCATTTGGATTTCGAGGACAAGGGAGTGACATTCACAGCAGACAACGGAAAGTTCGACGCGAAGAAGAAGGTGGTTGAACTATGTGCAGGTGAATCGGTGAAATTAGGTATTGAGGAGGCTGTCCATGGTATAGACAAGGATGGAGACGACTACAATGACTATGAAGTCAAGTGGTTCAAGGAGACGTTGAGCGGCACAGCGTTGGAGACGAAGAAATGCAAGACAGGCGATGATGATGAGGCACCGACGATCTCTGTCTCATACGATGATGTGGAGTCGGCAGGAGCGACGGGAGTGAAGTACATCATCTCGTTCCACGACTATTTCGACCCGACGATGGCGACGACACCGTGTGACATGACCGACACGATCACGGTGATAGCTAATCCTAAGCCAAAGGAGACATTGACAGATCCGAATCCGTTCTGCGAGGGCACGCTTGCGCAGGAGCCGGACAAGAAGATAGCAGGATACGATATCAGCTGGTATACGGATTCAGACACGACGATGAGTGCGATGGCTTCAGAGCCAGTGATCGGCGGACTTACGAAGGATGAGACGCCGAAGTCATACTATTATGTGCTTACAGACAAGAAAACGGGTTGCCGTGGAGATGCGAACGAGTACAAGGTCGAGGTGAACAAGGCGGACCCGAACAACGTGGACAACGGCCAGATAGAGTACAAGAAGACAGAAGCCAGCGGCGGCTCGCTGGTACCTCTGGACCAGAAGAAGCCGACGGCGTTCAACGCGGCGCTGTCGAAGACGGACTACACGCTGATGATCGGCCAGGTGGAGGGAGCCACGAGTGTGGATGAGCCAGACCTGTCGACATCCAATCTGGGAGCCGCGAGCCCGACAATCCCTACGCCTGAGATAAAGGACAAGACCAGCTCAGACGACGAGTACCTGTGGTACTACACGTATCTTGTGTCACCGAATGGCTGTCTGAGCGACACAGTACTGGTGGGCGTGGTGATCAAGGGAGCGCCGTCACCAACGCCTCATAATGCGGAATACTGCGTTAACTCGAAAACGGTGAGTCCGATGAGCGCGTACGCGGAAAGATCTACGGACGGCAAGCCGACGGACGAGCTTGTGTTCTACGGAACAGACAAGACGACGAAGATGGCCCCAGACGACTATCCAGACGTGTCAACGCCAGGCAAGTACACCTACTGGGTGGCCCAGGTAGGCGATGGGGGAGAGAGCTCTCCGAGGCCGATCGTGATCGAGGTGTACGGAGTGGACGAAGTGGAGCTGGCGGAGGCGTCCCACCAATACTGCAAGGGCGCGACAGCGACAGCACTTGAGAATATAGCGAGCCATAAGGCATCATCAGACTATGTCAAGAGCACGGATTGGGAGTTCTTCGAGACCAACGAGCCAACGCCTAACGAGAAGACAGCGGGAGCGTCACCGACAATGCCGGTGAGCACGGCGACAGCAGGAGAGTACAAATACTACGCCCGCCGCACCTATGAGGTGACCAACACTCTGACGAGCACGACGGAGGTGTGCTACGGCAACCACGTGGAGTACACGGCGGAGATCCAGAGCGTGGCGGACCCGATAGCAGGAACAGTGACATACCTCAAGGATGAGGGCAAGGAAACCGGATTCCTGAAGCCGACGGAACAGGACAAGAAGAACAACAACGGAACAGCGACAGCCATAGTCGGGGACGCGGCATGCGCGGACTGCAAGATCGTGTGGTACAGGGATATGGATGACGCGCAAAAGATGGACGAGAGCGAGGCGACACCTACGTACAACGATGATCTTGAGGAAAATGAGGAACATATATACTATTTGAAGCAGGTGAACAGCCTAGGCTGCGAGAGCAAATTCAAGCCGTTGTCGATCATTGTGTCAGGCTACCCGACACCAAAGGTGAATGATCTGACTGTGTGCGAGAACTCTCCAGCCCTGACCGGCGAGCTGGAAGCGGAGATCAGTGAGACACCCAACGGAGCGTCAGCGAGCGAATACAAGCTTGTGTGGTACAAGAGCAACGCCGACGGCACGATGGACGAGAGCCAGGAGTATGAGAGGATAGAGCTGTCACCAAGCATCCAGAAGGCGGAGGCAGGAAACAAGGAGAAGGTATACAAATATTATGTGTTGCAGCGACTGATAAGCAGCACGACGAAGCCATACGCCCAGAGCGCTGCGGTGACGGTGACAGTGACAGTGGGAGCGCTGCCAAGGCTCAAGTCGTTGGAGACAGCCCCTAAGTGCAAGGGCGAGAGCCAGAAGCTGTCGGAGATGTACGACGTGGATCTATCCGAATATGACGTGACATATTATGACGAGAACCAGGGATCGGAGGTGACGATGCTGACCGATGTGGTGACGGAGGCAGGAACCTACAGAGTGAGGGGCTGGTACATCATCAACCAGGGCAAAGCGGATGAGGACAGATGCGTGTCAATACAGCAGGATCTTAAGGTCGTGTTCCACGAGCTTGACGCGAACATCGTGGGCTCGGGCATGACGTGTCCCGGAGATGGAATGGACCTAGACGCGAAGGTGACGCCAGGCGGAGGCCTGGAGCTGAGCGATGTCCGCTACGCGTGGGCGAACGACCTCAACTCGGAGACAGGCTCCCAAATGACATACAACACAGGAGCGGAAGGACTGGACGCGCCAGGCGATGTGATGAAGGTGACCCTGGAGGTGTCGAGTGAGGCGTGCCAGGGATCGAGGGCGGTGAAGAAGACCCACATCATCAAGGTGGACGACAGACAGCTTAACGGAAACATATCGTTCTCGGAGGCAGACAACACAGAGACAGGGAAAGAAGGCAAGGTGTCCGACAGCGACATAGCGTTCCGCTCGTGCGGCGGCAATGTGGAGGTGAAGCTGAGCGGCATAGCCAACGAGGACGGCGGCACGTACACATTAAGCGGAGCGGCGACAGGAAGCGGAGCGTTCAGCTCGCAGACGGACGGAGCGGCGACGCTGAGCCTTGGAGCCGGCAAGTACACGGTGTCGTACACCAACAAGTGCCCGACGAAGTTTGAGTTCGAGATCCTCGACTACAGCAACAAGGCCGAGTCGACGAACGGAAAGATGGTGATCTGCGAGAAGGAGCCATGGTTCGCGGAGATCACCGACATCAAGGGCATGAAGCCTACAATCGAATGGCAGAAGGACGGAACGACGCTTCCTGGCGAGACCAACACCAGACTCCAGCTTAACCCGGCCAAACCGGATGACAGCGGAGTGTACACATACACGCTATACTCTGCGGGCTGCCGATACGACGGCAAGATAGCCCTGGGCTCAGCGCTGAAGGTGAAGCCATACGCTGTGTACGACGAGAACTCGTACAAGAAGTCGTATGAGGTGGTCAACGGCGATCCTCAGTCGATAAACATCGAGTTCAAGGTGCCGTCGTCGTCTTCAGAAATCGAGAACGGAGTGAAGTGGAGCGACGCGAACACAGGCTTCAGCAAGACAGGCACAGGCGTGGAGATCAATCCGGTTACGACGGACTACAACCTGCATGTGGTGGCAGAGAACAGCGACTACTGCAAGGCAGAGACAGACATCGTGATACTTGTAGACGCAAGGCTGAAGATGACGGCCGAGCTTGAGAGACAGGAGATATGCGAGGGCGAGACCACGAAGCTGATAGTGGACACGGCCGGCACAGGCAGTGTCCTCCATCCGGGAGAATTCGTGTTCGAGGTGACTGAGACGACGAAGGCGGGAACGAAGACGATCAAGCTCGCTCCGAACCACAGCACAGGCAAACTGGAGGCGGAGGTCAGCCCGGCACACGACGCCGTATACGCAGTGACATACACATACAAAGTCGGCAAGCAGGACGAGTCGAAGACGCTGGATCTCACGGTGCATGAGAAGTTCCAGGTGGAGTTTTCCGAAGTGGCGGCTGTATGTGAGGGCGACATGGCATCGGTGGAGATTGCCAAGCTTCTCCCAATCGACACAGACCTGGACTGGAGCGACAACCCGGCGGGCGAGCTGCTTTCTGGATCGGTATCAGGAGCCACATTCATGCCGGCCTACACAGCGACGGGAGTGGAGCCGCAGAAGAAGACATACAAGGTGATCGCGAAGAACGGCATCTGCCAGGACAAGCCGTTCATGTTCGACGTTTACGTGCACAAGCCGATAGAGGGCGAGATCAAGACGTCCGACAGGATATGCCAGTACGACGAGCTCAATCTTGACGCCTCGTCATACCAGGCAGAGACATACGAGTGGAAGTACGAGGAGAAGGACTCGGCAATGACAGGAGCGACAGTGTCGCTGGTTCCGGATCCCGACTACGCGACATTCACACTGAACATGACGAGAGGCAAGTGCTCCGCTGAGGTCCAGAAGTATGTGGAGGTGACATCGGCTCCGTCGGTGCTTCAGGTCGACTCGGTCGGCATCCGCCAGGTGGAGATACAGATGGAGGTCGGACTCGGAACAGGAGAGTTCAAGTATATAATAGACGGCAACGAGGAGGATCCCGAGATCCTGAACAACATCAGGGACGGACTCTCGTACAGCGAGCATGTGGTGAAGGTGATAGACGAGGTGGGCTGCTCTACGGAGTTCAGGTTCGTGGTCAACAACCCAGCGATAGAGATACCTATCATCATCTCACCTAACGATGACGGCGTGGGCGACAGGTTCGTTGTCAAGGGCTTGGCAGAGGGCTATCCAGAAGCGAAGGTGTCGATCTTCGACCGCTGGGGCAAGCTTCTCGCGTCATACAAAGCCGGAGACGGAACCGACTGGGACGGAATCTACAACGGCACACAGATGCCGTCGACCGACTACTGGTATGAGATCCAGATCAAGGAGATCAAGAAGACCTACACAGGCCACTTCACTTTGATCAGACAGTAGGGGCATGCCCTTGTGGCTGCCCTGCGCGAAGACACCCTTGTGGCTGCCCTGCGCATCTGCCAGGTGTAAAATAAGATTGATATTTCAAACAATATTTGGGTGTGGATTACGATCCACACCCTTTTTGTTTTTTGAAGAAACATTTGTATTAGTGGATAGCAATAAAAAGATGTATAATCTCTCATATTTGTTGCAAACGGCATAAAAAAATAAATTTATTCGTTAATTTTGACATACAAATACAATAATAGGAATGTATCTTCCGTTATAGAATAGAAAAAGAACTTAAATTAACGACCATGATATATCGTAGTAAAGCACCGTTGAGACTCGGCCTTGCAGGAGGCGGCACAGACGTCTCTCCATTTTCAGATCTTTATGGAGGAGCTATTCTCAACGCGACCATAAATATGTACGCATATGCCACTATCGAACCTCTTGATAATGGCAAGGTGGAATTTGTCGGACCAGATTGCGATGAATTTGAGGTTTGTGAAGCGACGGAGAGACTGGCTACAGAAGGCTTCTTTGTCTTGGCTCGAGGAGCTTACAATAGGATAGTGTCTGATTTTACTCATTCTCCACTTTCTTTCCGTATCACATTGCATGTGGATGCTCCTGCTGGATCGGGGCTTGGCACGTCGTCTACTCTTATGGTGGCTATTGTGGGAGCTTTTGCGGAGTGGTTGAAACTGCCTCTTGGTGAGTATGATATCGCACAATTGGCTTATAAGATTGAACGTGAGGATTTGCAGATGGCTGGAGGTAAGCAGGACCAGTATGCGGCGACATTCGGAGGTGTGAACTTTATGGAGTTTTATGCAGACAATAAGGTGATTGTCAATCCTCTTCGTGTGCGTTGCCAATTCCAGAATGAACTTGCGCATAACCTTCTTCTTTGTTACACTCAGACAAGTCGTGAGTCGGCAAAGATTATCGAAGGCCAGGTGAAAAATGTGAAAGGTAAAAACCAGACATCTATAGAGGCTATGCATAAGTTGAAGGAGCAGGCGGTCCAAATGAAAGAGCATTTGCTTAAGGGAGATATTGACGCGATGGGAGAACTTCTAAACTTTGGCTGGGAATACAAGAAGAAAATGACAGATGGAATCTCAAATCCGTTTATTGATAAATTGTATGAGACAGCTCTGAAAGCAGGAGCGACGGGAGGCAAAATTTCTGGTGCAGGTGGTGGAGGATTCATGTTCTTCTATTGCCCTAACTGTACTCGTTTTGCTGTAGAAAAAGCTTTGTCAGAACTGGGAGTAGCGGCAAAAAGATATGAGTTCACTTCGAACGGTTTAAAGACTTGGACAATATGATTACTGAAGCGATTATATTGGCAGGTGGTTTTGGCACACGTCTGAAACATGTGCTTGGAAATATTCCGAAACCTATGGCACCTGTGGACGGCAGACCATTTTTGGCTTATCTGTTTGAACGACTTCGTGGAATAGGAATCAATCACGTCATCTTGTCTACCGGATATATGCATGAAAAGGTGCAGGAATATTTCGGTGACAGTTACCGTGGAATAAACATCAGTTATGCTCAGGAGACGACACCTCTGTTTACGGGTGGAGCGATAGCACTCGCGTCGACATATGCGAAGAGCAATGATATTCTTGTGCTTAACGGAGATACTCTTTTCGATATTGATTTCTCTGTCTTTAAAAAATTCCATTTCGACAAAGGCAACAATATCACGATCGCATTACGCAAAGTGGAAAATGTGGAAAGATATGGAGCGGTGCAGGTGGATGCTGACGGAAATTTGCTCGACTTTGTGGAAAAGGGTAAACTGACAGGAGAAGGATTTATCAACGGAGGTATTTATATAGTAAAGAAAGATTGGCTGCTTGCACAGGGAATGCCATCTAAATTCTCATTCGAAAAAGAGATTCTTGAAATGCCGTCTTTCCGTAAGAATATAGTGGCTTATCCATTTGGAGGATATTTCATAGATATCGGTGTGCCGGAGGATTACTATAAAGCGCAGCGTGAATTTGGAGGTTTGTTCCCGAAAGCTAAATATCTTTTCCTTGATAGAGACGGCACGATCAATAAGAGAGTCGTTGGAGGCTATGTCACTAAGCCAGAGGAGTTCATCTTCCTTGATGGTGTGAAAGAAGCGTTGGCGATATTTGCTAAGAAGTTTGACAGAATCTTCATTGTGACGAATCAACGTGGTATAGGAAAAAAATTGTTTACGGAGCAAGATCTTGAAGAAGTTCATTCCTCGATGATGAAAGAGATTGTTGACGCGGGAGGACGAATCGATAAAATCTATCATTGTGTGGATCTTTCGTGTGGGGAGACGGGAAGACGTAAACCAGAGATAGGCATGGCTAAAGAAGCAAAGCAGGATTTTCCTGAAGTCGATTTTGCTGAGTCAACAATGGTTGGAGATTCAATTTCGGATCTACAGTTTGGCTATAAGGCAGGAATGCAGACCGTCTATCTACTCACCGATGGAGATGCACCTGTGGAAACAAAAGATTATACGGACAAGTTTTACTCAAACTTAAAAACGTTTGCGGAGACATTATAGTAGTTAAGTGATTAGACAAGAAGACGTGAATGCTCACGTCTTCTTTTTTGTTTAAGAACGAGCGAATGGCAGAATATATAATAATTATGATCCGAGTATAACAGGCATATTTCGGAGAGTAAAACATTTTTTTTGAAAAAAACAGCAAAAAGATTTGCAAGTATAGAAAAATGTTGTACCTTTGCACTCGCAATCAGGAAATGAGAGCGGCAAAAACAAAATGGTGTGGTAGTTCAGCTGGTTAGAATACATGCCTGTCACGCATGGGGTCGCGGGTTCGAGTCCCGTCCATACCGCAAGAGGAGTTCAGAAATGAACTCCTTTTTTGTTTTATGATAATTGTGTTCGCAGGTTATATAAGTAGAAACTCCTTTTTGAAATGATTATGCCTAGTGAGTCGTCAATCCTTATGGAATTGAAAATCTTTAATGGGTGAAAACTAGTACTTCAGAAAGCCAATTAGCAATCTAAATCTCCATTATTATCCAAAAAAAATGTAATTTTGCACCGTCTAATTATAAATTGATAATGAAGCGTATATTCTTGGTGGGTTATATGGGTAGCGGAAAAACTACCTACGGCAAGATGTTGGCCGAAAAATATAACTTGGATTTTAAGGATTTGGACATATATATCGAGCAGCGTCAATTCAAGACAGTCTCTCAGATCTTCAAAGATAAAGGAGAGGAGGGATTCCGCAAGATTGAGCATAATATGCTGAAAGAGGTCTCTGAATTTGAAAATATAGTGATTTCTGCCGGTGGTGGCACTCCATGTTTCTTCGACAATATGGATATAATGAATGCGGCAGGTGACACTGTTTACCTTGAGGCGAGCGCAGAGGTGCTATTCGATTATCTCCGCACAGCTAAGAATGAGCGTCCGCTTCTTAAGGATAAGAGCGACGAGGAGATGCTTGAGTATATCAGGGAATCTCTTGCAAAAAGAGTTCCTTTCTATGAGAAGGCTAAATATAGGGTAGACGCGAGAAATGTCGACTGGAGCCTTTTCGAAAAACTTTTGAAATAACAAAAAACTATTATATGCAGGATAAAATCATAGTTCTGGACTTTGGTGGACAGTATGCCCACCTGATAGCAAACAGAGTGCGCCGTTTGGGTGTGTTTACAGAGATATTGCCTCCTACAGCCTCAGTAGAGGAGTTCGCAGGAGCAACAGGTATCATCTACAGTGGTGGACCATCAAGCGTCTACGCAGAGGATGCTCCCGACTACAATCCTGAAATTTTGAATATCCCTGTTCCTAAACTAGGAATCTGCTATGGCCACCAGTTGATGGCTTCGCAGCTTGGAGGAACAGTTCGCCCAGGTAAGGTGAAGGAGTATGGAATAGCTGACCTTCTTTTGAAGGAGCCTCAGCATCCGCTTTTGAAGGATATCCCTGCGTCTTCGCCAATGTGGATGAGCCATGGCGATGCAGTGGAAAAATTGCCTGAGGGTTATAAAATCATCGCGTCGACGAAGGATTGCCCTATTGCAGCAGTGGCTCTAGACGATCGTAAGATCTATGGAATTCAGTTCCACCCTGAGGTGACTCACAGTAAGTACGGAATGAAGATTCTCGACAATTTCATTGATATTTGTGGATGCCAGCGCACATGGAACATGAAGAGCTATATGCCTCTTATCTCTGAGAAGATCAAGAAAGAGGTTGGCGACAGAAAGGTGTTCTTGCTTGTGTCTGGAGGTGTCGACAGTACTGTCGCTTTCGTGCTTTTGAACCGTGTGTTGGGCACAGACCGTGTGATGGGACTTCATATCGACAACGGTATGATGCGTATGGATGAGTCGGCAAAGATCATAGACTTCTTGAAGGCTGAAGGCATGCATAATCTTCGTGTCGTAGACGCTACAGATACATTCTTGGGCAAACTTGAGGGTATTACAGCTCCAGAGGAGAAGAGAAAGAGAATCGGTGCTACATTCTTGGTTGTGAAAGACGAGGAGATGGCTAAATTGAATCTTGATCCAAAAGAGTGGATGATCGCTCAGGGAACTATCTATCCAGATACAATCGAGAGTGGTGGCACAAAGAATGCCGACCTTATCAAGACTCACCACAACCGTGTTAAGGAGGTGATGGATTTGATGGCACAGGGTTTGCTTCTTGAGCCGTTGGCTGATCTATATAAGGATGAGGTACGTATGTTGGGAGAGGAACTTGGTATTCCTCACAACCTTGTATGGCGTCACCCATTCCCTGGTCCAGGTCTTGGTGTTCGTTTGCTTTGCACAGATGGCAAGGGTGAGTTCGCAACAAACGCAGATGTGCCTGGTCTAGCAGAGTATTTGAAGGAGAACAATATAGAAGGAAAGGTCCTTCCTATCAAGAGTGTAGGAGTGCAGGGCGACGGTAGAACATACGCACAGCCATTCTTGCTTACTACACAGAATCTTACTTGGAAGCAGTGTGAGAAATTCTCAACTGAATTGGTTAACCGTTTCAAGGTAATCAACCGTGTGATCTGGCAGGTAGGTAGTGTAAGTGACGAGAATCCGAAGTTGGTGGAGCAGTATGCTACAAAGAAGAACTTCGATGTTCTACGTAAGTTTGACAATATCTGTACTGAGTTCTTGCAGGAGAACAATCTATACGAATCAATCTGGCAGATGCCGGTTGTGTTGGTTCCGCTTACAGTGCAGGACAAGCCATGTATCGTAATGCGTCCTGTAAACTCATCAGAGGCTATGACAGCTAATTTCGCTGAGATCGACCAGAAGCTTCTTGAAGGACTTTGGGGTAGATTCGTGGCAGAAGGAGCAGGCTCATTGTGGTACGACGTTACACACAAACCTCCTGGTACAATTGAGTGGGAGTAATTTTTGAATGCTGAATTCGGAATTATAAATGATAAAATGGAGGTGTCTGATGGGCACCTCCAATTTTTTAAATTAAAAATGAAAAGTGAAAAATGAAAAATTAGGGATGGACGGTAACCACGGAGACACAAAGTTCACAGGAGACTTTCCAATTGTCGAAATTTTCGATTACATTTGTATCCGTGTATAGAGTAACCGTTTGCAATATATTAATGATTTTATGAATACTAAAATCGTCGAAAATATTCAAAAATATTTAAGGACACAACCCGTAGAAAAGGCATGGCTTTTTGGATCTTACTCAAGAGGAGAAGAGACTTCAGAGAGTGATGTCGATATTCTTGTCCAATATGACAGAAAAAACTATCGTGTAGGTCTATTTACGATCGTAGGTATCAAGCAGCACCTTCAAGAGTTGTTAGGTCGTGAAGTAGATCTTGTTGAAGACGGCTCTTTACTACCTTTTGCTGCAGAATCTGCGAATCATGACAAAGTGTTGATTTATGAGAGAAATAGTTAGAGACATAGATAGACTTCGTCATATATTGGAACAGATAGATTTGTTGACGGATCTGCTTCCGACATTGTCGTATGATTCTCTTGATAAGGATAGGGTTCGTTATTACGGAGTGGTGAAGATGATAGAAATTATCGGAGAGGCTGCATACAAACTGACAGATGAGTTTGTAGATATACATGGAGAAGTTCCATGGAAAGTAATACGAGGTATGCGTCATTATCTAGTGCATGAGTATTATCAAGTGAGCAAGGAAGGTTTATGGGATACATTAACTGTGGATCTGCCAGAATTGCGTCCTTTTATAGTAAAATATATAAATGAGTTGACGGATAAGTAATTTTTGAATGCTGAATTCGGAATTATAAATGATAAAATGGAGGTGTCTGATGGACACCTCCATTTTTTTATTTAATTGTATAGACGCGGCATCTCGACGTCTACAAAACAATAAAAAAAGGTCGACACTGATGTGCCGACCTTCAATTATTTTGTCCTGCTTGGTATTATTTATTAATCACAAGCTTATGAACAGTTGTCTCATCGTTGATAGTTGTGCGAACGAAGTAAACACCATTAGAAAGAGTTGAAGTGTCAATGTCTTTTCTGTTGCTTACCTTCACAACTTCTCCAACCATGTTAAGAATCTCAACCTTTTCTACAACTTCCTCAGCGATCACAGATATCTTTGTTGACGCTGGATTAGGAGCGATAGAAACTTTTTTATTAGAAATGTTCTCTAAAGATGATGGATAGGCCGATACTATAATCGACACAGGCTTAAAGTCGCTCTCGCAGCCAAGCTTGTTAACCTGCTTAACATAATACGTGTGCCCCTCGTTGCCCTGAAGGCTCTCGTCGTACTTCGGTGTCGCATCACTCTCATCTATCTTATTCTTGTTCACGTCGTACCACACTATGCTGCAGTCCGCACAGTCCGCGTCGCCAATGACCGCGTCTGGATTCTGCTCCGTCGGCTTCTTGAATCCGTTAAGTCCCTCCGTCTTCAGATATGTGATTACCCCAGTTATTGGATCCTCCACGCTCTGTATCTCTACCGTGTACTCCACGTGCTTGCCGTAGCAGACCTCTGTCGACTTAGGAACCTCGTACTTCAGACGTACGTAGTGTTTGTATTCTCCGGCTGTCGACGTAGCAACTTTCATCGACGACTCCGCTCCCGCTGTCTTCTCATTCAGCACAGGCTCGTTCGCCTCGAAGAACTCCCAGCCGCTGTACTGGACATAGTCGTCTGTCGACGGCTTCACGCTCGCTATGTCCTCCACTGACTTCGTGTTCTTTTCGTTCTTGCAGTATTTGTCCGACGCCTCCGAAAGCACCACGTCGTTGACTCCGTAAACCTCGATCACGATCGGCTGCTTCGTGCTCTCACCGCCGCCTGTCGAGCTGATCTGGCTCACATAGTAGGTGTATCTGCCTGGTATGCTCACGTCTGGAAGGTCGCTCGGATCCATCCTTGTCGTCTTGTTCGGTCCGTAGAACACAAGCTCGCCAGCAGGATCCTCGCTCGCTGGTGTCGCATACTCGCTCATCGGCTTAACATCGCCTGAGTTCACACAGTACGCCGCGTCCTTTGGTGTTGGTGACGGTGCTCCCTTGATCACTACGCCCACCAATACCGTGTCACTCAGACAGCCCTCTGCACTCTCCATATATGTGTAGTACCACAGGTATTCGTCGTCTGAGCTGTCAACGTCCTTCACTGTTGGCGCTGGTATCGTCGTGCTGGCCGATCCAAACTTCGCTGTGGACATATCTGGCGCTGTGGCTTCTGTCGCACCCTCCACAAGTCCAATGTGGAGCGAATAGTCGCTCATCGACAATGCCGCCCTGAATGTCGAACCGCTCTGTATGTCCAACGCCTTCAGCGAGCCGCTCTTAGCGTCTGCCTTCCTGTATTCTATCTTCTTCGAGTTGTCCACAGCGTTTGCATCCGCCTTGTTAACCTCGATCTTATACTCGTTAGACTCTCCACGGCAACCTGTCTTCGAGTCTGTCAACACATAATAGTATGACTTCGGCGACTCAGCCATCGTTACTCCGCTGATAACCGGCTCTTCCGTTCCTGTCAGTGTGTCTGCGTCCTCGTACCAGCTGATCTCGTATCCAGATATCTTCTTGTCTGGCTCCTGGGCAAGTGTTCCCTCGCAGAACGGATCCGGATCCATCAGCATCTGCATTGGCTTAGGGTTCGCAATAACTGTTATAGTATCTGCATGATCACAAGGAGTGCTGCTCGCAGATGGATCGTTATTGTCATGAATTAAAAGAATGTATTTGGCTTCATTTGCTCCTCCATCTATGACGTTGTCGTATGTAATAGTAAGTGCAGGACCTTGGTTATCCGCGTCGGAACATACTTTTTTCATCAAAGGAGTAGACTTGATATCATCTTTATGCCAACTTGCTACATAGTTATAATATGGTTTGCTGTCAACATCTGTTCCGATTATCTTACCTACCTCAAACGCTACTTCTTCACCAGGACAAAGGTATAGGACGTTTCCTCTCGACCCAGTTTTTCCATCTCCTTTCATCATGATTACTACCTCATCAGGCTCTACACAAACGGGACAATTCAATGAAGCTATAACAGGAATACTAGAAATAGAAACATTTCTACATGGAGTCTGTGCGTTCATGTCTTCCCAAACGTTGCGTTCTGATATCAAAGTCTCTTTATTACCAACAACCAAACGGAAGAAAAAGTTAGTCTCTGGATAGTTAGCACCCGCCAAGAATGGCTCTTCGTTTACTGGATTTGCAAAAGTATAAGAATCATCTGTAGAAGGAGATCCCAAATCATGCCATTCTGGTTCTTCTACAACCGTAGGGTCATCTTTTGTCCACTGGAACAAATAATTGACATCCTTATAATAATTCTTTACAGCCTCAGAAGTTACTGCCTTCAGGATGAACTCTTTATCAGAACACAAATTCAACAACTCCTCTCCTGACAAATTAGATGTGATTTCTACAGCTGGTGGTGCACAAACCTGAAGTGTTATATCATCAACCGCAAAGTCTCCACGGCCATCACCTGTATAATCATCCTCCAAACTAATCAATTCCAGAGAAACCGACGTTTCATCACTTGTCAACATAACATTAGCAGATAGTTCAACCCATCCCGGTTTTGTCAATATCTGTTCTCCAGAAGAAGCTAATACACTACCTGATGCCGATTTTAGAACAAGTTCGAGTGTTCCTATTGAAGTAGGAGAACCTGGCATTACTGTGAGATCATTGATAGCTTGTACCGCTGTACTGAAATAAACGTTAGTTCCTTTGCAAACTCCTTTTATTTCTTTTTTGAAAATAGCTTTGTTTTTCCATCCCTCACTTTTCAAATCCATGATAAGCATACCTCCATTGCTATTACCTGTATGGTCACCACCACTTCCTGAATATGGATCTTCTGTTATTATGGCATACGCATCTGTACGGCTACAGAAATCTTTATTATATGTTACATTTATAGAATTGTCTAATTGATTTTTAATTACTTGAGTAACATGTCCGTTAGAACAATACGTATTGTCTGTAACAGGAACAGAATAATCGTTTCCTTTAGCATCTGAATAGACAAAATTAGAGCCAACGAACTGACCAAAATCATTTTTATAAATGATTACTGTAGACAAAGGAGTACCGTCGGCACTTTCACAACAATTATTGCCGGTTTCAAATGAGAATGTATTTGATTTTGCCGTTTTGCAACCGGGAATAGTGACCTCACAAGTAACATTATATTTGCCTGCATTTCCAGGAATAAACAAGAACGTAGGGTTGTTTGATGTTTGCGAAGAAGTTTCTGCTACATTCCATGAATAAGTTGTGCCTGCAGGATATTTAGAGTTAAGACGCAATGTAGATGGATTCATCGGGCATTGAACTCCGCTAACCTTAATCTCAGGCAAGATTTCGCCTTCAATAACAATATTATCCAAACCTATAGGACGTGCATTTCCTCCTGCGTTTCTCCAAAAATAAAATGTAACAGATCCTGAATTATCAGCCTTAGCACTAATCTTCAACTGTTTTCCACCATTAGTAGGAGTAACTGAAGCCGCTCCCATACCTGTAGGTGCCATTCCATTATTATTTGTAGTTGCTGCAATAATAGAGAATTGATTATTAATGAGTCCGTTTATTCTACCTTGAGAATAATCAAGTTTTCCCGCATTTAGTTGGACCTCGTAAGAGCCTCCATAAGGCAATGGAATTTTAGTCTTATAATCTGTAGAAGCTACAACTCCCGAATTCATGGCTTTCAGAGCTGTCTCCAATTCAGACAAGTCAAGCAAGTCATAAACGTCAGCAGACATCGTCACAGTGCTATTAGGAGAAAGTCCTGTCACAGAATACGATAAGAATGGATATCCGTGACCATTTCCCATTGCGACAAGCATCGGTGTGCCATTTCCCTCCGACAAATATGGAGATATGAGTTTCGGATTCGCTGTGACGACCACCATACCTGTGTCACTGCTATTAGGCGTTTTCAATTTCAACAAATCATTCCAAGTCAAAGATGCGTTTCCTACGACTGAAAATTTATTGGAAGGTAAGCCATTCAGTATGATATCAGAAGGATGTCTAATAAAGTTACGATTGCCACATTGTTTAGCAAGGATATCCGCAACATTAGAGTTGAACCATCCATTCACCTCATTAGTGTCACTTTCCATTGTAGGATTGCACAATTCTGTTTTTGTGTCAAACTCCGTCCCTGCGACAATACATTGTGAGTAACCAGAAGATACTGTGGCAAATAGTAGCGTCGAAAAAGAAAATAGTCTCTGTAGTTTCATAAATATGTATATTTTTTCGTTGCAAAAATACACATTAATGATTGCTTCCAAAATGGTTTCTGGAACATAATTATTATTGAATGTGAAAAAAACTTAAACCATATTTAGAGAGGTAGATTTTTTTTCAGAGTGAATGATCTTTTTGTGATATTATGGATGGATAGAAATAAAAAGTAGCACCATTCCTTACGCTTATGTACTATAACTATAGGGGAGTATGAGAACATGGAATGGTGCTTTTTATAAAAAATGTTTATGGTATTTAGTTTTCTACAATGAATTTTGATATGTGATGTATATGTGCCCCCTGGATTTTTATAATATATACTCCTGGCACTATGTTTGATAAAGCTCTCTCGTAATAGTTATGGCCAGAGTATATTTCAATCACATCTTGATCTACCACCTGTCCGGAGATTCCTATCATCGAAATACTCACTTCATCATAATCATCTGCCTCAAATGTGATTCTCAAAATATCAGATGAGACGAAGATGTTCGCGTCCATATCATTAGAAGTCGACGTGAAATTACCTGCATTGGTTGCGGAGTTAAGTCCCATCAAGTAGTAGCAGGCATTGCGTACGATGGATAGCGCATCGTTTGTCAGGTTAGCGTATGAACTGCTATTCAAACCAATTTGGATAAATTTGTCGGAGATCTTAGTTCCTGCTATTGATGCTCCTACAGGGATTTCCAATATGCAGACTTGATTCTCGTCTTTTACGGATGCGATAGACTTTATGTCTCCTGTCGCATTGGTAAATGATTCTGGATTCATGTATGTAAGCGCCTTGGTCTCTACCTCAGATACCATCTGAATCTCATTGCTATTAGAGAAGTCGATGTCTTTGAACATTGGATGTGATTGAGCTGCTGACTCTACAACCAAATCTGTAGCGGTAGTGTTATCTCCGTAACCATTTTCCGCCCAACTCCATGCTCCTTCCGCACTCTTGTAGGCATGAACCTTCATGTTGAGCACTGGTTTGGCAATACCCTCAATATTTGCCATTATAGGTGCGGTAGAAGCTGATACTTCACTAATAAGAACCATATCAAATGCGTTCAAGTCGGCTTGGGCATTATTAGCGTCAATTATTCTGACATACAAATCGTCAGTTTTGCTAAGCATCTGATAAATCTTATCGTTCTTAAACTCTGCATTAGTAGTGTCTGTTATATATGCGATGCGTTTAAGTGAACCGTCTACTTGCTTTATGTTCACTTTGTATGCGACTTCGTTATCGCCTCCTTTTGTCTTGACGGTGAATGTGCCGTTTTCTGCAGTAGTGCCTGAGATGACAACTTTATTTCCATCTGTTTTGATAGATAGTCCTTCTGGCAGACCGATAACGTCTACTCCTGTAGCTGTTCCACCGAATGTGAAGGATAGATCAACAGACTCATTTGGCAAAAGCTCCTGATTCAAAGATCCTTCGTAAGAAAGAGTTGCCTCTTGCGGATTTGGAGGTAAAATCTCATGACCAGGAGTATAGATGTCAGGTTGAGATATCTTATCCACACCGTCGCCAATATAGAAGCCAAGGTGAGGTGGCTGGTTGTACGAGCTGTTCTGCCATGCGATGCCACAACGATAAACAGGATCGTGCATTAGTGTGAACAATCTGTATTTCGACTCGATTGTTGTAGTGTAGATGTAAATCTTGTCGCCATCATGGAATATCACTTCCTCACGCCAGTCTCCAAACAAGTCTGCTGAAAGACAAGGAGTGTTTTTTGTTCCGTTGCAAGCATTACCCTTGAAAGTGATGAGGCGGTTGACACCATTTCCATTCCACTTGTCACATTTAGTTCCGTCTAGCAACTCGTCCTGCAAATCACCATCCCAGTAGATACGGAAGTTGACGCTTGGCTTTGTGCTTGAGATTTGTTTTCCTTTGCAATCAAACACGCCAGGAGCAGAACTCCACATTTCAAAACCTTTGTGTTTAGCATCAATATCAGCTGCCATACCACGACCGTTATCGGTTCCTGTTTTCTTTCCAAAGATTACTTTATTGCCCTTAAGATCACGGAATTCATAACCATAGGCAGATCCCTTATCCTCATGAACAAACCATCCCTCAAGTCCTGGGCGGTCAGGATCCATATCAGATACGTGCATGGCGTCGCCATGTCCGAATCCTGTTCTTGAATAAGTCTTTCCATCATCATCGATAATGGCAGAACCAAGGATGATCTCGTCTTTTCCGTCACCGTCAACATCAGCAACAGAGACGTTGTGGTTTCCGTCACCGTATGCTCCCTGACCCTTCTTGTCTGAGTTGTGGTACCAGCGCTGTACAAGTTTTTTGTTTTTGAAATCGTAAGCTGCAAGAGTTGTACGTGTATAGTATCCACGACACATCACTACACTTGGATGGACACCGTCAAGATATGCGGTGCAGGCGTTGAAACGGTCAACACGGTTGCCATAGCTGTCGCCCCACGCCGACACGTTGCCTCTGCCTGGAGTGTACTCCACGGTGTGGATCTCAGCACCAGTAGCACCTTCGAATATAGTTAGATACTCAGGACCAGTCAACACGTATCCATTACCATTGCGGTAGTCTGCTTTAGGGTTGTCGTTGCCCAAAATCACATTTTTGCCTTTTCCGTCTTTTGTGCCGGTAGCAGTCTTGCAGACCATCTCACATTTTCCGTCACCGTCGTAGTCGTACACTTGGAATTGAGTGTAGTGAGCACCAGAACGGATGTTTATTCCTAGGTCTATTCTCCAAAGGAAAGTGCCGTCCAGTTTGTAACAATCAATAAGAGTGTTGTCGGTCTTTCCACTCTGCGAATTGTCTTTCGCATTGTTGGGATACCATTTCACGAATAGTTCATACTGTCCGTCTCCATCCACGTCGCCCACGCTCATGTCATTGGCTGCATAGTTGTTGCCAGGGCGTTTAAGATTAAGGGTCTTGTATTGTGCTCCCCACGGTGAGACAGCAGATGAGGCGTCTATCTCTTTTCCTCCGACCACGGTCTTTATGACATATTTGGAGTTGGCTCCTCCTTTTGTGTCCACATAGTTAGTTTTAGAGGTAATAGGAGTTTCGTTCACTTTCCTGCCATCACGATAAATGTTAAACCCAGAGGATTTGTCATCTGTTCCAAGGAATCTCCAGCTGATGAAAACTCCATTGTTTACTTTGACAGCCACCACACCTCTGTCAAGATACTCCATCTGTTTAGTAGCAGACCAAGCTCCTGTCTGTCCAGTAAGTAACAGACCAAGAAGTAGTAAGTTAGTAAATAAATGTTTCATGATAATAGATGTTTAGATTGTTAATGTCTAGTTGTTTGCGTAAATCGTTTACATCAGTTTGTAAATCGTTTACGGTTGCGAAGATATGACAAAGGGGCAAGGGGCGTTTTTAAAAACGCTCCAAAGAATAGGAGAATCACTCCACGGAATAATTCATTGTCGAAAAAGTCCGATGGAAAGGGAGATTTTTAAATTTTAAAATCTCAGGTAAAAGAGATTTTTTTACGTTTTTTCTAAATGTTTTTATTTGGATGGACTCGTTCCAAAGTAGTCTTTATACTTTCTGCTGAAGTATGAAGGATCGTTGAAACCAACGGCGTAAGCGATCTCGCTCACAGACAATTTCCCTTCAGCAAGTAGAGATTTGGCTTTGTGCAGACGGTACTCTGATAGAATCTCTACAGGAGATTTGTCGATGATAGACTTGAGTCTGCGAGTCAGTGTGGATTTGCTGAATCCTAAATCTTTCGCTATATCGTTGAATGAATAGTCTGGGTTTACATAATTTTCTTTGATGCAGTCAAGGAGTTGTTGGATCAGTGGGTTTATCTCTTCGTCGACAATATTATCATTGCTATCGTTGAGTGATCCAGCAAGGATCTTGATCTGACGAAGTTGTTGCATACGAAGGAAGTTGGATGTCTTCAACAGCAATTCTCCTTCATTGAACGGTTTGACGATATAATCTATCGCACCTGCAGATAATCCTGCGATTTTGGTTGACATTTCTTGTTTGGCTGACAGGAACAGGACAGGTATGTTTGATGTAGTTGATTTTAGAGCAAGGTTTTTGCACATATCTATTCCGTTCATCTTCGGCATATCGATGTCGCTGATAATCAAATCCGGGATTGTCTTTTCCGCAAGTTCCATACCCTCTTCTCCATTTCCTGCCGTTTGCACCGTGACAAAACTGCTCAACATGGCTTTGATATTGTCAAGGAGAAGAGTGTCATCGTCTACTACCAGCACCGTCTTACCCTCAAAGAATGTCTTGTTGATGTTTTCGAAAATATTCTGTTGTGACGGTTCTTCAATCTCTTTTTCCAAATGTTCGATTTCCGAACCTGGATCCATTGAGACTGTGATTTGAGTGCCGACTCCAGATTCGCTGGCGAAGTCGATAGCGGCTCCCATTTTGCTGACGAAATCAGAAACGATTTTCAATCCCATTCCATATCCTTTTTCGTTTTCTGTGCCATGACGGGAAACAATATTATCTCTGTTTCTGATTTTTTCCAAAAATTCGGGTGTCATACCTATTCCTTCATCCGCTACTGTCAGAATGGTTTTGTCTGTCGTCTCAATGACTCCGACTTTTATACTTTTTCCTCTGCCTGTATACTTGATAGCGTTGGAAATGAGGTTTCTGACAACAACGGCAAGCATCTTCTCGTCGGCAAGAACGTGATGCTTAAGATCGATAAAGGATGATTCAAGGAGTATTTCTTTTTCATTGCAAAGAGGCTGCAGGAATGAGATGATGTCAGTCACAAGCTTTGCAAGATCCACATTCTTGATCTCACATTTCATCTTATTGTCTGAATTGGATGCCCATTGCAGCAACTTCTCCATCTCCGACTGTATTTTCTCTGCTTCCAATGTCGCTTTTGAAATAAGGAGACGGGAATCTTCTTTGTTTGGATCGCTCGACATTATTCTGCGTAGTGTGGTAACGATGGCAAACATCGGATTTTTCAAGTCGTGTGCCACCACCGACACCAATTGGTCCTTTAGTTTCAGTGTGTTGAGCAGCGATTCGTTTTTCTCTTCGATGGCATTTTTCTGTTGGACCAATGTCTCGTTGGCATTTCTAAGATCGACGGTTTTCTTGTCGACTGCTTTCTGCAACTCTTCTTTTCTCCTTTTCAATGCAGTCACACGTCTGTTGGAAATGAAGAATCCGAGTGTGATGAACAGAATGGTGCAGAACAAGTAGAAATATGTGGATTTCCACCATGGTGGCAAAACTGATAATGGCAGAGAAATTTTTCTGAACAAATTGCCATTTGCTGAGAATACACCTACTTCGAGATTGAAATCTCCGTCTGGTAATACATCTATTGTGATTTCTCTCGAAGATGCCACTTTATTCCATATCGTATCTGCCGGCATCACACGGTATTTTAGGCTGTATGTGTTCGGCTCGGCATAGTTCACCATGTCAAGCTTCAGAAGCAAATGCGTCTGTCCGTATTCCAACACGATTTCAGAATCATTGCTGATGGATGTTTTCTTTCCATTGATGTATAGTTCGGAGAACGACAGATGTTCGGTTGCGTCATTATTGATGAATTTGGGATTGATGCATACAAAACCATGTTTGCATCCGAATAGGAGTTTGCCATCGTCTGATACATATGATGCTTTTCTCACGAAATAGTCGCCAGATAATCCTTCCGCGGAGAAGACAGTTTCGTATCTCTTGTTTTCATAATCGATGGATAAAATTCCGTCGGCACTTGATGCCCATATCTTATTGTCATCCGTTTTGACGAAGGAGAAATACTCTCCAGATGGCAGGAAATCAAGAGCCTCATAAGATGAATCGTCTGCCGCAAACCAAAATATTCCTTTGTTCGCCAACACAAAATATCCATCTTGATTGTTTTCACAACTTTGCAAAAAAAGCAACGGGTTCTTTGAATTGGTCAAAGCGATGTCTGGGTATACAGGTTTGAAATATCCATCTCTGTTGCTCCAAATAGTGCGAGACGAGAGAATCCTTATTGTGCCATCAGATAGCTGAATGGCTTGTTCCATCCATAAATCTTGGGAGTCGTTGAGCAGTTTAGGATCCAATTGCACATTGGAAAGAGTATGGCCATTCAGATTGTAGACGCCGTAACCTCCAGTGGAAAGCAGATACGAACCGTCTTTCATTTTCAGGATATTTTTGACGGTATTGACAGGAGTGGCTATTTTATTGGTTTCTAAAGGATGCAATTTGCCATCTTCCAAAGTAAGATAGACGGGATTGCCGCCCCAGAATGAGAGCAGATATCCTTGCTGATATTTCTCTATCGCCAACACATTGTTGGAAGGTAGACCATTGTTCACACTCCACTGTCTTAACAGATTGTTGTTGGCATCGAGCAGGAGTAGGCCAGCACCGTCGGTTCCCATAAGCATTTGTCCATTGCCACACGGGAAGAAACATGTGCCAACAGATTTAGGGATGCCCAATTCGATAGAAGAGAAACTCTTTGCTTCCGACATGTTGTCTATACACCAGATTCCATTGTCGTTCGTGGAAACCCAAGCTCTTTTTTTGCTGTCGATGAAGATGGAACTGACTTTGGAGATAGACGCGTCGACTTTATTAATCGGCTTTATTTTTTCGAATGAGAGATTATTGTTTATGAATGAGGATTGCCATAATCCATCACCTGAAGTGCCGATGAGGATAGTGCTGTCAGACGCTTTGCTTATAGCGGACACCGAGTGAAACGGAGTAGAGACCCTTTCGACGCGGATAATGGCTCCATCTTTGTCCATTTCCGCCATCCACAATGAACCTACTGTTGAGCAAAGCAGAATATGTCGGGTGTCGACTTGCAGGATATTATTGATCAGTTCACCAATCTTTTGACGGTAATCAAACAGAGAATGGCCATCCTTGTCGACAATATACACTCCATTGTAGCAACCTATCCAATATCTGTTTTTGAAGTCTTTTGATACAGTCAGCACCTTCTTGTCTGTAAGGTTGTTGCAGATCGCATGAAAAGTCCCGTTTTTTTTATCGTATGAAAAAACACCTTTCCCTGTGGATGAGATCAGACAATCACCGTCTGGTTGGATAGAACAGCCAGTGAGGTCGAAATTATAAGCATCCTCACCGGCAAATGCAGAAATATCTTTGAAAGTGTGATTTGTGTAGTCGTAAGAGTATATGGTGAAATTAGAACCACCAAAAGAGATGTCTCCGTTTGGCAACACGAATGCGTGGTAAGTGTCGTTACGTTTCATCTCCGGATAGTGAGATTCATCGTAGTTCCTGAATGTGCATCCGTCAAAACGACTTATTCCATAATGAGTAGCTAGCCATATGAAGCCATACTTGTCTTCCACAATGTCATGCACATTGTTGCTCGCTAATCCATCCTCCGTCGTATAATGGAAAAAGTAGCACTGGATTTCCCCATGTGCTCCTACAACGTTGAGCAAGCAGATAAAGAGTGCTGATATGGAATAGAAGAATCTACGCATAGGCATTAGGCACGGAATGTTGAACTACAAAATTAGAATAAAATTTCTTAATTCATAATTCCGCATTCAGCATTTAAAAAGGATATCCTATCGCAAAGTGTATAGCCAAGTCTCTTTTGAGTTTTGGGGATGTGATATTCCACTCCCTTGTCGACGGGTCGTAGCCCTTCAGTCCGAGGTCGAGGCGGACGAGGATGAACGACAAATCCAATCTGACACCTGCTCCCACGCTGGTAGCCAAGTCGTTCACTAATTCATTCAGCACTATCTTGCCGCCTGGCTGGTTGTCATAGTCTTTGATAGTCCAGATATTACCCGCGTCGACGAAGATGGCATATTCAAAAATTCCTTCTGTATGGAATCTGAGCTCAGCTTGAGCAATCAGTTTGATATCACCGGTCTGATTGAAAAAGTCGGCAGCAATAGAGTCGTTGCGCACATATCTTCCCGGACCCAGCTCACGTGTGCTCCATCCACGCACTGAATTAGGACCACCTGCGAAATATCTACGTTCGTATGGGATCTGATCGGAATTGCCGTATGGCGACGCGATTCCTGCTCCAGCGTGGAGAGCGAGCGACTGATGGATGCCTAAACGGAAAGTGCGGCTGTAGTCGATGTCGAAGCGGGCGTACTGACTGAAAGGGACGCCCATAATCTCATAATATCCGTCATTATTCTTTGGAGAGTCGAACAGTCTGACAAGAGCGGATGGCAATGTGCCGGACATGTCGATCATAAAACTGAAATTGCTGCTCGACTTTACAGTCTTTTTCGCTTTCATCAAAGAAGACGTAGTGGCTGATGAACTTGAGTATGTGAAAGTGTAGCTTGTGCGTGTGATGAACTGGCTGGTGTAGTTCTGCTTCAGCAATGCGTTTGTTGAGACATCAAGATATTTGGTTTGGAATTCCGGCAACACCCAAGGCACTATCGTGTATGTGATATTGTAGAGGTCCAGCGTGTGGCTGTAACGGTTGCGACGTGTCGCCCACATATATTTCCAGTCGAAAGTCAGATAGCGCTTCTTGAATTCAGGACGGTTTTGCCAAACGAAACCAGTGGAGAAGACAGTCTTACCCTTCTTTGCGGCATACGACTCATTGAAGATAGGGGAGAGCACACGAGGAAAAGCAAGAGAACTGTTGATGCTGAACTCAAAGAAGTTTTTCGAGTCTAATCCTTTTTCCATTGCTCCACGCACCATCTCATACGCTCCACCGAGGCGGATTCTCCAGATCTCGCTTCCCTTGAAGATATTCTTGTCTTGATATGTGACGTAGGTCTCCACACCCAAGTCGCCGGCGGTGTTAGTGTTGTCGATACCCCATTGGATATAGTAAGGTTTTGCGGGAGTGACAGATATGTTTGCGATCAGAGATCCCGGCGCAGTGTCGGGAGAGTAGGTCACATTGGCAGTCTGCACAGCCGATAATCCGGAAAGGGCTGAGAAAGTACGGTCGTGGAGCATCTCACTGAACAGTCTGCCCTCGCGTACAAACGTATTGTTGTAGATGGTGCTTGGGCGCAAGAAACGTCGTCCTTCAGGAGAAACGATAGTGAGACGTTTGTATTGTGTCGTATCAAATTCTCCAGAGAAGCCACGCTGGTTTCCCACCATCACCATCACCTTGCTCGTTCGGTAGCGAGTGAGAGGATGACCCACTTTGGAAGTGTCGACGTGAAGATTCAGTTTCAGATCCACCTCATGAGATCCGAGAGTAGAGTCGACGGAATAGTAAAGATTCTCCTTTGTGAAATTATAGTAGCCTTGGTTACGCACGAACGAGACGATATCCCCCACACGGGAGTCTATTTTTTCAGCGTTGTATATCGCGCCCACTTTCACCTTATCGTCGGAGATGAAATTTTTGGAGTGCAGGATATCGTCGATCAGACCACCGTCGATCGACTCATCCACATTACGGATTTTATAAGGTTCGCCAGCTTTGATATCATAGACTACGCTTGCCTTTTTTCCCTCTTTCTTCACATCATAATTCACGTCGGCGGTGAAATAGCCCATATTGAAGAGTTGTGATTTGATCTCTTTGGCGGAGAGTTGAGTGCTCTCTTCCGAGTAGATGACGGGAGGCTCTCCGAATCTGCGGATCAGTTTGTTTATCCATTTCGACGTATCTCTTCCCGACAGCGAATAGAAACGAAGGGAAGTTTTGTTGAAGAAAGTGCCCGGAGTGTTCGGCTGTTGGATTACATAGTCGTACAGATCAGTGGCGTCGATTTCCGGGTCGTCACATTTCACATCGATATCGTTCAGCAAGAAATCGCCGTCGGCCACATATTTAGTGGTCGAGCACGAAGCGATGCAGAGCAAAGCGATAGTGGCAAGTATGAGAAAAAAAAGCCTGTTCATGTCTCTTTACAATGCAAATTTAGCGAAAAATGAATGATATAAAGATTTTTTTGCATTTTTTCGACCCTAATGTTTGGAGATAAAGAAAAAAGTCTTACCTTTGCATCGTTTTTAAGAAACGACCAATCAAAAACGCTGGATCGGTAGCTCAGTTGGTAGAGCAACAGACTCTTAATCTGTGGGTCGTGGGTTCGACCCCCACCCGGTTCACAAAAGGGACGAAAGTCTTGGAGAGATGTCAGAGTGGTCGAATGAGCCGGTCTTGAAAACCGGTGTACTCGTAAGGGTACCGGGGGTTCGAATCCCTCTCTCTCCGCTGAAGCTTGCTTTTCGCAGGCTTTTTTTATTTTAAATACGTTCGTGCGGAAAAGATAGATGAGTATTGCCAAACCTGTGTGAAAAATATGAAGAATAATATTTTGTTTGTTAAAATATCTTAAAACGATAATTTTTTAGCATCAAGTTTATTTGCGGTTATTGTAAAACGCATTACCTTTGCGTCAAACAATTACGGTAACAGCAAAAGCTATCTGTATGATGGGATTAGTTTTTTAATGCGACGTATGTTTAGTTATTAATTTTTAATTTTTTATATTATGGCATTTAGATCCACTTTGAATCTAGGCGGAAAAGAGTACGATGTACTCGACTGCAGTTATTCCCTAAAGCGTGATGTTGACTCTAAGGGTCGTCCATCTTCCAACATCTATGGTGGCAAAATCACAGTTAGAGTTGAGTCGACAGAAGACACAACCATTTTGGAGACAATGGTAAACCAGTTCAAACCATTCAATGGAAGTATTGAGTTCAAGAAAGGTGATGAGGAAGGCAAGATGAAGGAGCTTTCTTTCGAGAACGCTTACATCATCGAGTTTGCTGAAGGTATTGACATCGTAGGAACAGCCCCAATGTCAATCACAATCACGATTTCTGCACAGGTCATCAAGATCGGAGGCGCAGAATACGAGGAGAACTGGCCAAAGGCTTAATCAAAAAAACAGAGGAGAAGGCTTAATTGCCTTTCTCCTTTTGTTTTTAGAATCAGAGACAAATTGTAAATTGAGTACAGGTGTATGAAGACCTGTAAATTCATAAACTATTTGTAGTCATCACACTAAAATTACAGAACTTACAACAGAGAATCAAATCGCATCGGGAAATAGTGAATTATAACAGGTAAGATGATTATGCGGAAAAGTAATCTGTTGGTTTACAATCAAAAGAATGTCACAAAATTTGAATCCGGTACAGCCTAAAGTATTGCTTGATGGGGAGAATATCTCTTTCGAGTCCTTAATTCTAGAACAAAGTATGAATTCATGCCACAGATTTGAAGTGGTGTGTGAATTCATGTCCCAAAACGAGATGTGGCAGCAGACTCCGCAGAAACTGTTGAACCGTTTAGGTTCTCGAGCACTGATCACATTTGAGCATCGTGATTCAGGCACTCCGTATGAATTTTCAGGATGGGTGACAGATGTCCGTATAGACGCATGGGAGAGCGAGCCGGACTACGAGTTTCTTAACCACAGAAGCAACCGTGTCCATATCATAGGAGAGGGCGATATCGTGAAACTGAACGGCTCACGCGGAATGGATTCATTTGTCGACAGCCAGCTTAAATCAATAATCTCACAGGCGACGCAGAACACAGGTGTATCAGTGGAATGCGAACCTGTTTTTAACGGCGTCATCCCATATGTGATGCGGTATAAAGAAAGTGTGTTCGACTTCCTTAACAGATTGTCGAGCACTTACAATGAAATGTTTTTCTATGATGGAAAGACAATAATTTTCGGTCAGCCAAGGAAAACACCAGAAGTGGCATTGACCTTCGACCATGATGTGTTCAGCCTATGTACACGAGCCTCAGCTGTTCCAAGCAACGTCGCAGCTTATGAATATATCCATGAGACAGACAAGCAGGTATACGTGGAGGGATCTAAAGATTCAGGATCGGGACTGCTTACCAATGTGAAAGGATGTGCAGACAGGCTGTACGATGACCGGGAGCTTGTCGCAAGTTCATCTCCAGTCACGTCTGATTCCGATTTGAAGACATTGCTCGACAAGAAGAGCAAGACGATAGGAGGCTCAATGCTCAGCATAGAGGGCCAGACACGCACATGCCAGGTGGTGTTGGGCGGAATAGTGGAAGTGATCTTCCCAAGCAAGATGAACGTTCCGTCGTTGGGCAGATACCGGGTGGTGGAGATTGTCCATAAGGTGGACAAGTCCGGCAACTACAGCAACCATTTTGTGGGCACACCGGCAAACAACGAGTTTATCACACAGAGATATTCGGGTAGCGTCAAGGCATACTCGGAGATGGCAACCGTGAGCAGCAACAGCGATCCCAAAGGATTGGGAAGAGTGCAGGTGCAGTTCGACTGGCAGAAAAGATCCGGTAAGAGCACCAACTGGATCCGTGTGCAGACACCGGATGCGGGAGGCAGCGGCATGGCAAACCGAGGTTTGGTCTTCATTCCAGAGGAGGGCGATCAGGTGATGGTCGGATTCGAATATGGAGATCCGAGCCGTCCGTACGTCATGGGAAGCGTGTTCAGCGGAAGCACTGGAAAAGGAGGAGGCTCCGGCAACACCACAAAAAGCATAATGACAAAAAGTGGCCACCAGATAGTGTTTGAGGATAACAACGACGACTGGGGCATAACAATATCCGACAAAAACGGCAACATTATCAAATTTGACACAAAAGACAAAAACATACAGGTGTCGGCAGGAGAAACCATCTCACTGCTCGCCAACAATATCAGCATCGACGCCGCACAGACAGTGTCGATCAACGCAGGAGAAGACATCGTCCTGAACGCAAGCAAGGGATTGAACTCGTATGCCAATGAAAACATCAATTTTATGGCTGGCGAGGATGTATCTGTTACTGCAAAAAACATCACAACGACAGCATCTGAAAATTCCAAACACAATGCTGATGCGTTGTCCCTATTATCTGAGTCTGAAATCGAGATGAACTCAAAGAAGATCGGAATAGACAGCACAAAGGAGAATCTTGTCCTATCCACAGGAGGAGATGTTGATGCCAAGGCAAAAGGAAAAGTCAATCTGTTCTAATTTTAAGTGAAGGCGACATGATAATAGAGTTGAAAACAGATATAGCGGCAAAAGAATACTCCGTGGAGAAACGCATCGAAATAACGGATGCACGACACGACGGCAACACCCAAGTCGCACAATATACAGAAGACATAACAGTCAGCATCGACAACACCCAACCCACAGGAATAATAGCAAAGGTGGAGAGGAACAACGTTAAAAAAGACGGGAAAGCACATCCTCAAAATCCTATCGACCACTATTTTATAAAGTCCGGCGAGGCATTAAACAAACTTGATTTGCTACTCTCCGCGGATGGCAGAATCATAAAAGTAGAGAACAGAGATGAGATTCTCAAAAATTGGGAATACACAAAAATATATCTTGACAACTATTTTGTCAGCGACGACGATAATGTGGAGTCAACCATAAAAGGTTGGACAAAACAGATTGACGCTGTAATAAAAGACGAAGCGAAGTATTTGCATTCCGTCGAAACCGATTTGCTATACAACCGCTTCTTCTTTGGCTATTGGCTTGATTACGGAGATAACGGACAACACATCAAAACCCAGATTTTTCCAGCCATTTTCGGAAATGCGAAAACCGTATTGACCGAAGTGTTGACAGTATCGGAAAAAGACGGCAAAAGAAAAATAGATATAATCGGAAGTTTGAACAGAGAAGCCTCCGACATGACTGCGATTGCAGAGTCGTTGGGCATGGACGAGTCACAAATCGAGGGTTTGTCAATTTATCTGAAAGGGGAATGTCAGACAGACGGTTTCGGACACATTGAGAAGATAGATTTGAAAGCTGAAGCAAAATTAGCGGACAGTGATTTTAGAAGAATTTATTGTTTGATTGTAAATAGGAAATAACAGACAGGTATGGCAACGGATGTAGAAAAAGGACAACAATATGTGGTGGACGGTGCGATTTTTAAGTGTGATTGTGGAAGTGCGCCATGTCAGATAACAGCAATTTCAAACCAAAAGGTAAAGGCTCAAGGCAAAGCAATTGTGACGGATAAGGATGTCACATTCAAGTTGCCTTCCGCTCCTTTTGTGACATGCTCGAAGAACACACAGACACCTCCTACATGTGTTTATGCGAATGGAATATGGAAAACCCAAACGACCGTGCAGCAAGGCGACCAAAATGCAATCGTAGAAAAGAGCATTATGAATTGTCCTGTGTTTGGAGGAGAGATAAAATGCATATACACCGGACAAGTACAATCCGTTTCTGCACCAGAGTTAGCCGAATTTAAGATAGAGAAACTCAGTAATTTTCCTTTGGCGTTGGTTGTGACGTATAATACTCCATCAAAAGAAGACACTCCTCAGAAAACATCCGGAGTCAATGCCGTCTCCGTTTCCCCACAGACATTCAGAGCCGGAGAGGAGATAATCATCCATGCCTTTAAGAAAAGCGACAAAACTGAAGAACTAACCGCACCCAAACATGTCAATGTGGTTGTGTTCTCGACCAAAGAGGTGGAAGAGACGAAAGGAACTGGGAAAAAAGCAAAGACCGAAAAAGTCAAATATATTGACAAATTGATGACGTTCAAAGAAGTGTGTCCACCTTTCAAAATCAAACTCAACGACCCCGGAAAATACTCTATTGAAGCCGGATCGGATGGCATTCTGACCGGAGACCGTAATGTCAAGGGATATAATAATATAGACATTCAAAAGCCTTTGATAAAAGGCAAAAACATAATTCCTCCGATGTATAAAAGTTGCACCGTAGACTTGGAAATCATCAGTGGTAACAGCATCACCGGCATCAAAAAAGTCGGGGATAAAAAAGCTATTTCCGACACTGTAATTGTATATGTCAAGCAAGGAGGTTCAGCCGTATTCACTCCTGAATTCAAGTTGGATTATAATCCTGATTTCGAATTGCTTAAATGTTCGGTCACAAAAAAGAACGGTGAAAGTGTCTTAGAGGAGGAATATAAATTCGACGAGGGCGGACACCGCCTTACACTTACACCGTCGAACGCGGAAGTGGATTATAAAATCACATTTTCCCTATACAAAAAGACAAATGATATTGTCGAAGAGACCCCGATGAGTGAAATGGGTATACATGTCCATTCATACAACGAGGCGGTGCTTTACGCATACGTGCCTGGAGTTTCCAAAAGCTCAGCAAACGGGAACACCACATTAAGAAGACCCGGAGACACAATGGTCTTCACTGTGAAACAAAAGGATGACAATGCGAAAGATCTTGACAAAATCGTATGGAGCGTAAAAAAGGACGGCAAACTTCTAGAGACGGACATTAAGGGAGAGATGATCCTTTATAAATTCAAGCAAGAAGGCATCTACACGATCATCGCCGATCTGAAAAACACGTTGCTCTCAAATGGAGGAGTAAAGGGGTCTGTCCTTACAGATTTTGATGAGGAGTTGACCGATTCAAATGACAAAAACATAACCATACTTGATGGAGTACAGAAAAATCTGGTCAACGAAGAAGGGGAAGGAAAACATGTCAATACAATAAATGGTGGAAACCATAAAGAAAGAATCATTACCCACAAGTTGGAGATTTCTCGCAACAAAGTGACCAATGTATCATTAGGCTCAACCAACGGATTTAGATACGTGGGTGTGCGATACCCGATTAATCTGTCGTTCCTTTTCGGGGACGCGACATTTTATGAAGAGAAAAAAGATGTGAAACTCTCATGTGAAAGCCCGAATGTGGTCTTTCAAAACGGTATGTTTATAGCAAATAAACCGGGAGACTACATCATCAACGCGACACTTAACGACACTGTGTGCAAGTCACAGCCGGTCAAGATCAAGGACACTGAATTCTCAAAATGGGAGTTCTGTGATTCAGAAAAGAAAAAGATCAGTTATATCGGCAGAAACATGAAGTTCGGTGTCAACGCCGCTGTGCCAGCATGGGCACAAACGAGCGGTGACGATAGCAAACAAAAAAGGACAATCAGAGTAGCTATCTTCTGCAAGAACAAAGCATTATGTTCATTCAAGACGGAGATCGACAATACAGGAACCTTCCATGTTGGGAACATAGATGTTGAAAAAGATATCATTGAAAACGCAAAAAACATTGTCTCTTTTGACGGACATCAGGATTTAATCATTACTTTTGTGGTGTATGATTATCCTTCGAAACAGGTGAAAAATTTGTCGTTTAGCAAAGTCGGTTATGGTTTGTTTTCCACACACGTGAATCTTACGGTAAAGAGCAAACCGTTTATAGATGGATATTTTGCGGATAAGAATGGAAAGAAGCTTTTAAAAATTATAAGTTATGACAACGAAGCTTTCGTCCGTATTCAGGCATTGAATATTAAGAAGGATTTGGTTCGAAAGATGAAACTTCGTGTATATGAAAACACATCTGGAATAGACCCTATAGTTTACGAATTCGATAAGGAGATTGTACTTAATGAGTCAGGAGTCGCAGAAATACAAATTCCAATCAACAAGGATGGAATAAAGAAAGAAGACCATGGGGACAGTAATCTCCCACGTCTGTTCTATTTTAGACTAATGGAATCTACTGATGATAATATATTTGATTTTTCCAAGTGGCCTTTGGTCGACGGACTATATGAGATGTTCGTCTATCCGAAGTCATTAAGAGACGTGTACAACTTCGACATTAATCAAAATTCGTCATCGATTAAAGAAGAAGCAGAGAATAAGCGTCAAGGAAAGAATCACGATTCTGACCTTCTTGACAAAACAAGAAGTTACATCTATCAATTGAAAATAGGATCTCCTCAGAAAGATGACAAAGATTATATCAACACATATAATAATTTGGCTCCTGTGGTGGTGGGAGAAGATTGGGAAGAGGAGGAGAAGAAGGCTGAAAGTGGATGCAAGTGCCCAAGATGTAATGAAGAGGCTGATAAAATGCTCGTTCGTGTAAAGAATGCAGGAATATTCAGTTCAAAAGCAGAAGACAAACTAAAAATTATTTGTGAGACCTATTGCAAATACATGAGGCAACTCCATATGGATACATGCTGGATTAAAGCTCATTTCTTTGCTCAAATTTTCGTGGAATCAGGAAAGGATATTGAGGCTCACGCTGAAGATTTAAGTAGATACGAAAGAGATACTCCAGGCAATAAGAATACATTAGAAAACATATTTGCATCTAGAATATTTGAAGGAAATTATGTTGGAGAAGGAGAAAATCGTCATTGGGAGTCTGTACACAACTATTCTAAAGATATGAAAGACAAGGTTTCCAATGACAATAGAGTTTACAGAACTGACAATGATGCACAAAATAGAATTGATAAGATCTATTCAACAACAAAATTCGGCACAACTCAACGAGATGTCGCAATTGCTAATTTTGTATATGATGGCGTGAATGGCAACAAAAAAGGTACTCAGGATGGTTCGATATATAAAGGAGGAGGATATATCCAAATCACAGGAAGACAAAACTACCAAAATATTGCCAGTACTATCAACGCGATTATCGCTGAAGAAGACCGAAAAAACTTCGATTTAATGAAAGGAGCAAAGGAACTAAATGGCAATGTTGCACTTTCCACTCTTGCGTCGATGGTGTATTTGTATCGAAGAAACATCTACATGAGATTATATGTAGACGAGAAAATGTCGTATGTTGCCAATGGACAAGAAAATACATATTTCGTAAACAAATTGGTGGGCAAAAAGTGTTCTAAGAAAATAATCGATGAAAAGACCAAAAAGGAAACTGATTCAACAAACTATAAAGAAAAGCAGAAGGCTTTTGATAAATTAGCGAAAGCATTTGAGGTTGACAATTGCGATTGGGGAGAAGAATTCACCGATTCTACTGAAGATAAAAACATCTATCGAATCGATTTAGATAAGTTTTCTTTTTTTCAGTATCAAAAGAATAACAACTCTAATAAATATGTTTACAAAATGTATAACAAAGGAGAAAAGATTAGAGAGTTTGAGTTTACAGCACAAAATCTTCAACATAGAAATGGATTGCTAGCTATTCCATTTCCAGAAACTAGCGAAGATGCAGAAAAAAACGCTATTTTTAACAATCCTAATTTTAAGAACCTTCCTAAATGGGGAAGATATAGTCCAGCCGATGGAAATAAGCGTCCAGAAAGTGACAATTGGGCTAATCCCGTCACTTGTGCCGCATTGTTAGGATTCTTTTATTCACTTCCTTTGAATGATTATTCTGGGTATCTTTACTACAATGACATTACGGTCAATGGAAATCCAGATGGTCATCGTGGACATAAAAATGGTGATGATATTGACATCAGATACCCTGGAAGTAAAAACGGAGGAATTAAGGAGACTTGGGATAAAGTAGTTAAAGACTATTTTGAAGGCGATGAATCTAGATTCATTAAAGTATTGGAAAATATCTTAACAGTGGCCAACAAGTGGAAGTTCTCTAAAAATTGGGTACATAAAGGAAAAATTGTAAAAGGATCTAATAATGGAAACCCTCACCATGACCATTTCCATTTAGGTAATGAAATGTATTTACAAATACCAAAATAAAAGTTCTATGACAAAACTATCTAAAAAATCTTTTTTCGTTTTTTTTATGGCATTGTTTTCTGCTTGTAGTTCAACTATAAATAATGGCACAAAAGAAATAGATTCAAATAATAACGCAATGAGTACAGAAAGAATTTATCCTGACAGTTTGACGCCAATTCAAAAGAGTTGTGTTGAAAAAGCATACTATTATGCCACAGATCCTAAATATGATTCATGGGAAATTGGACCTTGGGATGTAGATGATTTAATGACAAAAGATGAAAAAGATGCATTAATTGAATTGGCAATCTGGAATTATAGGAAAATATACAAACCAATCGAAAACAAAGTTTTTAACAAAAGAATTCGGACTGTATTTGGCTATGACTTTGATTCTCTTGCCCAAATGTCAGGAAAAAAGCAAACTGATAATTTAATATCTCTTTGCTCACCAAACCCAGATATAGAATTTTTGATTTCTAAAAAAGCAAACGTTATCATATTTTGGCAAAATTTATTTATCAATTTCAAAGAGTATGATAACATCAGTTCATTTTATCCATCTGATAGAACAGATAGTATCTCAGTTGGCAACAATCAAATTTCTAGTTTAGACTACCTCTATCACCTCAACAATTATCTCTTTAATGAGGCGAATGTGTCACGCACATGGCTAATAACCAACGACAAATATTTCATGTCACACTTGTTGATCCAATACGGTTACGATGGAGACAATGAAATCAACAAGATGGTTTTGAAAAAGAATCGTGACAATGATGTTGAGATCATAGACATGCCTGTGGCTGCATTCCATGTGTATCCTGATGGGAAAGTCAAAATATTGGATGGCTTGCTAAAGTCTGCCGCTGAATTATCGACAGCTGATTGTGCCGACTATTTTGAATGGGCGACCTCCATAGTAGATAGATTCAATGCATCCGCATTCTACAAAGAAGCTCCATCAGACGACTATGATCGCAGCAATCCATTAGAAGTCGAATACCATCGTTACAGTCAAAAAATTCATAACTTGACTACGTCCCAGCGTCGTGAGATTATAGCACACATCGTCAACTACATGTTGCCAGTGTATGGAAAATATATTGATGGCAACATGAGTTATGGAACCCAAAGTTTGGATTATGGTGATCTTCGTATTATCGATTGTTTCTGGAATGCAATCACGTTTGACCATGAACTTATTGCTGAAATAGAAAAGAATAATTACTATGGTCTTCCTAATTTGGAATCGTTGATTTCTTCAATGAAGAATTTCAAACCTTTCTATAAAGAAGAGACTAATGAATTCGAGCCATGGGAATATGTTCCTATGCGATACCGACAACAAAATTTAGAAGAATAACGCTCAAAAAATGAAAGTTATACTATTAGTTCAATTCATATTGTGTATCCTGTTTGTGACCTCTTGCACCAACAAACAAGAGACAATAACAGATGACGGCCGAGAAGAGAAATTCGAATACTCTGGTTTAATTCAGTACGATTCCTGCTATTGGATTTACAATCCATTAGTTGGAAACGGTAGAGGAAATAAAAACATTGATGATTTTTTTTAACTGAGACTGACACAATGGAAAGCGAACTATTGGATACAAGCAAACAAATTTTAAAGGATTTTAAAATCAAACATGAAAAAAGGTATGAAGGGACATCTGACAAAGGTCCTTATTTTGAAAACGAGGAGGATGCAGTGATTGGAGCAAAGGCTTATGTAACTGTTTTAGGAAATTATTTGTTTTCTCATGGATATAAAAAAATTAGCGAAGATCAATTTCACCAGAGAGTAAAATATTTTTTCTTCTATAATCACTCCAATGAGAGTTTGCTTAATGAAATTAATTTGATTGACTCACTTGACCATGATTACAAAGATTCGTGGCATTGTATGTCTTTGAAATATCGTCTATATTTAGAAGAACTTGTAGATCATTTGGGGGAAAATGTTGACATTAAAGGTGCAAAATATCTCAACGATGGTTTTGATCCAGATATGGGGGAGCCTATCAATCCCAGAATTGACATGGAATCGTTCATTAATGGAGAACTCTATTTAGGTGGAGAACACACAAAATCATCTCTTGATTTAGACAGACTACTATATACTCACATGTATTTATTTAATGATAGCAAGGCTGCCAGAAATTGGCTTTTCAACAATTATATAAACTTCTTTTTTTATAGAATACCATCCTATGATGATGACGATGAAGTCAACAGAACAAAACTGTCGTATATGCTTAAACATTGTACAAATGATTATGGTGTCATAACAATGAAAATGCCACCTGAGTATCATGGCCCTGATAAAGAAGAACTTTTAGAGCATGGATTGGCTGGACGAAATCACAATATGATGAAACTGATATTTGAAGAGACAGACAAAGCAATAACGGAGTATGAAAAAGATGAGAGTATTGGGCTAAACATTCAAGCTTTTGAGATGCTCAGAGAATACTTTTGGGAAAAGTGGGCTACAATGCAAAGAGAAAAATCATTAGAGACAAGTCCGAATGAAATTGAGACTTTGTGCATATTTGCAAAAATGGAGGTTTCATTAAACAAAAAGCATTGTAGAAACAGAAGGCATGGATGGTTCAATCAGGAATGTGCGTCATTGTCCTATGGCGTGTTGTCGGAGGAAGTGCTAGAGATTGCCAAAAAGAATAACTACTATGGCATTCCAAATTTTGACGAGGTCTTAAAGGTTTACAAATGGGACTGGGATCATGACCCTCAGGGCTCAAAATCAATGATTCTCCGTTTGATTATGCAACACTGGTTACGGAAAATCCATGAGCAAGCAATGATTGAGCAATGAAAACAAGTCTGATTTTGTCCCGCCTACCCTATCGTGGTTACTGCGGGGCAATATGATAAATTGATTAGTATAACAGCGAATTTTCAATGATGATTCAACAAATTACATCGACAAAAATGCCAAAAGTGAACAAATAGCCTAAATATTTTCGCTTTTTGTTTCGTTAACAAGGAAATTATATTGCGGAAAGCAATCTTTTTCGTAATTTTGCACGCCGTAATCTTAACAGATTGTTGCAAAAAGTTAGAAAAAAGAAGTTATCAGAAGGTCCTTATGAGTTGTTGATGCGGTTTGTTTAGAAAAATGCGATTTTTTGGTCATATAATAATTTTATTTTTCAACTTAGTAACTGATTAGAAAATATATCATTATAATTGTCAAACTTGAAATGGACAACATACATGACATCTCCTGTGGAAAGACAGATCTGCGTCTATCGTTGTTTTCCCTTTGCGTCGTGATATTCTCGCTTTTCATGTCTGGTGCAAACGCACAAAACAATATTCGTCCAATTAAGATCCAATTGAATGATACGAAATATCTGTTTCTAAAGTTTCCTGCGGAAGTCAACTATGCGGACATGGGAAGCCGTAATCTTATGGCAGAGAAAAGTCTCGACAGAATTATAAAATTGAAAGCGGAAAAGCCTAACTTTGACAAGACAAATCTCAGTGTTGTCACGACCGATGGGAAATACTACAGCTTCATAGTAGAGTACAATTCCAATCCCTCGTATATTGCCGTCGACATGGAGAATGTGAAGGATAGCATCACGTCGACGGATATTATTCCGTCGACAGGAATTGAAGTGAGCAACATTCATACAACGCATATCATCCTGCCGACAAAGGTATCGGATATTGCCATAGGCCACAAAGAGGTCATCAGCGAGAAGGCTCAGACCATAGACAATATAGTAAGGGTGAAGAGTGTTGTAGATGAAAACGGGAAATTCTATGAGACGTCGATCACTGTTGTAACTGTTGACGGGAAAATCTATCCGATGAACGTCGGATATGCGAAAAATCCGAAAGAGATGAGCATCTCATTCTCCAAAGGTGGCAATGCGTTGTTTGAGGATATGAGCATCGACAACGAAAATATGCGAAAAATATCAGAATGGATAATCAGGAAAGGACAGTACATAAACGACTTGGGAAGAGCGGAAAACAAAATGATATTTCAATTATGTAGCGTTTTTACAGATCAAGATATTATAGCATTTTACCTGTATGCACAAAATAATAGCAAAGTCGATTATTCTATCGACTTTTTGAAAGCATACATTTCAGACAAACAGCAAGGAAAGAAGTATCTAACTCAAGATGAGGAGCTTTATCCGATCTATAGTTATTATAGTAGCGACGAGAAGATCATCCACGGAAAAAATCATATGGATATTGTGTTGTTTTATAAGAAATTCACCATATCAAATAAAAAGATCCTCTATTTTGAGCTATATGAGGAAAATGGAGGTCGAAACTTGAAGTTCACAGCTCCAAGCAAAACAATTATTAACGCGGAAGTAATGAATAAATTAGATTAAACATGAGATATTTAGGTTTTATTTTAGTCCTGTTGATGGCTTTGCCTTCTTGCGATACAAGAGACGATTATTTTTTAGAGCATGGAGAAAAGCCTATAATAAAAATGTCAGCATCAAATGACAAAAGAGGCAGCGAGTACTGGGAAGGCAAGAGATACAGGATTGTGGAAGTGGGATGGGGCAGTCCCGACACCCTTTCGTTCTCAATCGAGGACCCTTACGGAAAGGCGTGCACCTATGACTTCAGACTGTCGAGCATACCGCAGGAGAACAAGACGAACGGCGTGCTTTCGACCGAACTGATCTATTATCTCGGACCTGATGTCTGCCACTGGAGCTTGGATGACAAAATTGGGGACTATTCAAAAAGTGGCGGTTTTGGAAACTCTTCTGTAGGTGCATACGCAATCAACGCAAGAAAATTCATCGAACCGCTTCTGAAGATAACAAAATCCAACGGCAAGGTCATCTTCTCGCTGGGCAAGGATGATTACCTCGGAGGCTCGATCGCAGGTGACTATTTCGAAAGCAGGGCTCTTCTGTTCTATGATGAAGAGCATGACCCAGAAGGCAAATATCGGAAGGGAACGATGATGGATAATAACAATGAAAGACATACTGTTCCGTTCTCCAAGGAGGTGTCGGCGAGGTTCACCATGACGGCACGGAACAAGATCGGTGTCGAGACAGAGGAATATGTACTGGTGAAGATCAAGCCAAACCGCAAGCCAGTTCCTTCCGTCAGCATCACGTGTGTGGACAAGGAGACAGGGGAGTACAAGATAACGGTGGGCGGATCGGACCCCGACGGACACAAGATCGTCAAATGGTCGTACCTGTTCGACTACGCCCCATACGGGGATATTGGGAAAGAGGATCTGGAGTATGCGAGATATTATCCAAGTTCTGGTCTGGAAGACATAAACTGGGATAAGATGTTCGACGGATGTATCTGCTATGATGCGATAGTGACGGAACATGGCTCTACTGTATCGACACCTACAGATGAGAACGAATGTTTCTACCTCGCAACTTTCGGAAGACAGAAGGGAAGTATAGAAAGATGGTGGAAGATCAAGGGCATCGAGGTCGATTTCATCAAGCCTACAACCAGGAGCGAGGTATACCATATCTTCCAGTCCAAAGGGGAGCATACCGTATCTGTCCGTTGCAAGGACGAGTTCGGACTATGGAGTGATTACACAACACAGAAGATTTACATAGAATAAGATTATGAGATACATTATAACATTTTTGATCTCTCTGTTCGCAACAGCGTCCCTGTTCGCCGAACATGAGAAAGTGAGCCTCCTGCACGCCAACGGACACCAGTCCATGGGATTCAGGTATGGAAAAGGCACAAAGAACCGTTTTGACCTTGGAATGGAGTACCAGAGGTGCTTCAGCCAGAGGACAGGACTCATCTGCCAGCTTGACATGGAAAGGGCGACATTCGGCAACTCCGACTTCAGCAACCAGTTCCTGCTCGGAGCGGGTCTTGAAGTGATGTGCTTCCACCCCAAGACATGGATGTTCATAGATCTTGACATCATGGGCAACGTGGGTTATGACAAATGGACGTGCGAGGCACTCGAAGCAGAGAAGTCGGGAATCGTTGGAGGAGCCAACATAGGAGGGAAAATGGAGATATACCCTGGCAAAAGGGTGTGCATTGTCCTCGGAGGTCAACAGTACTTATTGTTCGGTAACGGAACAAACTACCTGAAGCCAAACTTCTACATAGGATTGAGGTACGTATGGAACAAATGATCATATATTGCAACAAACTTTAATAAAGTAAAGTATGAAAATAATAGTAAGAGTACTCGCACTGCTATCAGTATGCCTGTTTTGCACTGTGGCAAACGCAGACAATTGGGATTCGTACATGAAATTCCTCGACGGCAACCCTGAAGTGACGGGAGCCACATACGATGGATTTGAAAACGGATCAGCAAAGATCAATGTCACTATCCCAAGCAGGACTGTGGAATGCAGAGGAAGGAACCATTTTTGGGGAGGCGAAAGGATAACGAACCTCACCTACAATATCCGCTGGCAGTACAGAATAGAGAACGGATCATGGAGTGATTACACAAAGTATGAGGGAAACTGGAAAGCGGGAAGTGACTACGCACCGACTGGATGGCAAGGACATCTTGCAAACACATACAATAAGACCCAAGTCACCCTCGCTGAAAACTCGTATCCCTTTAATGTCCATATTCCTGAGCTGTACAGCGACAAGGCTACGATCAGCATGGATTTCCGCATTGTGTGGAGTTTGAGGGTAGATCTCGAGGGATCCGCCTATCACACTCTTGATGGCGAGTCGGCATCTGTCTCATGCACAATATACCAGTGCAAGGGAGGAAGCGTAAAAGTCAACACCAACATCCCGGACAAGGGGACATACTATGCAATCTATGACGAGGAAGCCTACAAAAAGGCTCACAACGTGCAGTTCACCACTTCCGACTTCTTAGGAGATGTAAAAGATGCAAAATTTGTTGACGACGATAAATTTGTATGGAAAAACATCAATCCGCAAACGGGATCCCCTTATGTATCGGAGAGAATCAGCGTGTATTATTTCGAGAACGGATGCGAAGGAAGCAATACTGTCGGAACCAACGCATGGGAAATAAAGGCATACTACACGGTGCCCGGCTACAGCTGTTATTCAAGCTCCGTAAGCTTCTACCACTTTGACAAGGTGGTGCTCGCAGGCAAACCTGCCCATTTTGAAGAGGAACGACAGCAGCACATCTGCATGGACAGCGAGAAAAGCAAAGTGACCTTTCAGGGAATAAACGCAACAATGACCGAATATTTCACAGAAAAGGATTACGGACTGCAATACAAATGGGAGTACTCGCTTGACGGATCCAACTGGAACACCGTCCAGACAGGCATGAACGCCACAGTGACAGGAACTGACCTCACGGTAAGCGGTCGTTACATTTCGACCCTCAATGCGACAGATATTGTCTATTTCCGCCCGAAGGCTTATCTTGAACTGTTCGACTGGGACGTGCTTCCTGAGCAGAACGTTGTCTATGAGGTGCATCCTTACACCATCCCGACAACAAGCAACATGAAACTGGAGCTCAGCGACAAGTCTGTCTGTTCCGGCGTTGAGTTCGGAGATGGCAAGGGTATCATAACACTGAAGAAGAAATATGCGAGCGATGTGTTCAACCCAAACCTACAGTTTAGCATCGACCCTACAGCCGAAAGATACGAGAGTGTCGACGAGAAAAACAACGAACTTGCAAAATGGAAGATCTCTGCCCCCCTTACACAGACAACGACATACACAGTCTATGTGGAGGACCAGGAATGCGGATCAAACGGTATTTCTTTCCCTGCCCAGGTGAAAGTGGAGTCTGTGGAGTCTGATCCAGAGGAGGAAATCACGATCGCAGGATGCTCTTACCGTTACGAGAACGGAAAGATATACATCCAGGTCAAGGAGGGCAACACAATCAAGTTCGGAAAGAACTCTACAAATTACAAGTACGTGCTCAACGAGGGTGAGACAGCCAGACAGCTGCCCGCATCCCTGCCAATGAACGAGACAAACATAGAGAAGCTAAAGACCACAAGCTACAGCCTGCAGAAGATCAACGGCGGTGTCAACTCACTCGGATGCGAGGGTGAGGCGATCCCTGTCATCATTGAGGTGGTGGAGGACATCAAGAACAACGAGATAAGGTTTGAGAACCTCACATCTGTCAAAGGCAACACATACTATCTGTGCAAGGGAGAGAAAAACCCGAAGATCATCGGATCAGAGAACATCGCAGGAGGATATGGAGACCAGACGATCATCTGGAAGTTCAAGGACACTGGCAAGCAGATACCAGGAACAGAGAACGAGACCTTCTCACTTTCAGCAGGAATGTTCGAGGTTGTGGAGGACTGTGAGATCGTCCGTGTTGTACGCATGGGCGACGGCGTGTTCGAGAGCGTGAGCGACCCTTTGAGGATAAAAGTGTACACTGCTCCTTCCTTCAGCATCACAGAGTATGACGCTGTTGTGTCAAAAGCTGACGTGTGCTATGAGGAGAAGCCTATCTTCAACATTTCCTATGAGAGCGACGAGCCTAAGATCGCAAGCCATATAGGAAAGACAAGCTACAGGATCCAGACTTACAAGGATGTCGACGGACAGAAGGCTAAAGTGGACACCCTGATCACAGGAGCATCTAAATACAACAGTTGGCAGTTTGTCTACGACGCTAAGATCACAGCGACACAGGAGTTCTGTTCGACACAGGTGGAAGCTTCAAACGCAATCGATGTGACTGTGAAGGGAAACCTTGCGTTCTCAGACAACGATTTCGCCTATGACTGCCCTGTTCTCGGCAAGGATCTTGACATAACACCAAAGACAGACGACGGATCTGTATATTCCTACAAGGTGGGAGGCAAGACCGTCACTTCAGAGAGTGAGGGAACAAGCACGATAAAGATGCCGTCTGTAGTGGATGACATAACAAAGAACACAGTGAATGTGGATGTGACAAGGACTTTTGACGGATGCAGCAGAAGCCAGACTATAAAGATCAAGAACGTCCTAACTCCGCTAGAAGACAGAAGCCTGTTCCTTGTCGGATCACTCGACGCAAACAGCAACCTTGTCTGTCTGTCAAAAGACTATAAGATAGAGGACAACGGAACTAACGAGGCGAACGTCAAATACACATGGACTTCTAAGACCACAGGAGCGTCAATCGTCGGAGGAACATCAAAGGATGTGAATGTTTCGCTGTCTAACGGCAACGAGTTCATCAGAACGAGAGTCCTCGGCAACAACTGTGAGGTGAAGAGGGACACAATCGCAATCGATGTGCTTGCTAAAACAACAGCCGTCCCTTCATTCACAGCGTCATCTGCGGAACTTTGCCACGGTGACGAGGTGGTGATCACAGCGGACAAGATCCCTGGATATAAGGTTACTGGCTGGGTGAAGACAGCAGGGGCTGCAACGACTGACATGGGATCAGACAACACAATCAAGGAGTTTGTGGAGGATGCAGGAACAGTGACATACACGGTGACAATGGCAAGCGAGCTTTGCGACAACTACACGTTGCAGGGCAAGGAGACAATCAAGGTGGCTCCAGATCTGAAGATCAAATCAGCCGACATCACGGTATCGCCATCTGACATCAGCAAGAGCCTATTCGACGACAAGACAAAGGCGATCACTGTCAAGCTCACTGACAAGAACGATCTTGGACAAAGCAACGTGGCTTTCTCATTCAACGGAAGCGATTTCAAGCAGACTGTCATTTCAGACGGAGAGTTCTCAGCGAACTACACTCTCGAGGAGAGCGATCTTGATGACAGGGACATGGTGGAAGGAATGGTGTTCAGAACATACAAGCTGAGCAGCACAAAATCATGTGTGAGCGACACATTCCACATCAACAAGCCAGTCAATAACGGATTCGAGAGCATTGTTATCAATCCGTCGAGCGAGAACATCAACGCTGGCGACATCTTCTATTTCTGCGGAAAGGGAACATTACAGCTTGTGAACGACGAGATCATCTTCAACAATGATGTTCTTGAAAAAGGATATAAATTGCAGTGGTACAAGAAGACCAACGGAGTCTGGACCTCGATCAAGGACGCTACGAAAGCGGAAGTCGAGATCTCGACAGCAGGACTTGAAAACAGAAGCGAGTTCTACAAACTCGAGGTCAGCCTAACAAGCGACGGCAAACTGTACAAGCAGGCATCGAACGCAATCGAGGTGAGAAACGTCGCCACTCCGAACCTTAACATCCGCCTTTCAGACGGTGATATATATTTCTGCCATGCAGGAAAAAGCGAGTTCCAGCTTCAGACAAACACATGGAGCAGTCCAGACGGAGCTGTAGACGCAAAGAACACATACACATGGCAGAGAAGCTACGACGGAAGCACATGGCAGGATGTTGTCGCAACATCAACGGACAATCTCAACATAGAGATAGCCACAAAAGAGGATGTTTCAACATTGAGCTATACAGAGGAGTCAATGACAAAGCCGACTTATTTCAGAGCCGTGCTGACTGATTTGTGCGGTGCGAAAGCCACTTCTAACACTATCCTCACAAAGACATACAGAGGAATGGATCTTACATCAAAGGATGTAAATGTGATGTCTAACAAGCTTGTACAGAACAAGGACAGCTTTGAAGTCAAGTTCTTTGTCAACTACAGCGACGACAAGGTATATTCTTACACTTACTACAATGAGGACAACCAGGTTGTGGAGAGCAAGGGAACAGCCTCACAGTCGTTCGTACATGACACTGAGAACGGTGACAGCCACGCCGATTTCGACTACTCTTTCGGAAAGCACAAGGTCTATGTCGAGAAGGTGATGATTGAGAACGGTTGTAAAAGCGACAAAGTTGAAGTTGAGTACGAGCTTATTGCTCCTTTGAAGATTGAGATCCAGAATGGAATCACAAACCAATGCCCGGACAATGATAAGCAAAACGGTTATATAAACATCGTTTATATGGACGGAGGTCTTCCAGAAAACGGATTAACTGCGACATGGTACTACAGATACGATAATGAGGAATATTTCAAGAAAATTGATAATTCTGTAGATTTTAGATATATAGAAAAAGAGAATGACAAAGAAGATATAACTGCTGGAAAGATATTTGACATTCACCATCTTGACCGCACATGCCATTTCTACGCTGAGATAGCCAATGAGGGTTATCCGATCAAGGCAGTGAAGACTTCTGTCGTGACAATGGAGATCAACCCTAAATTCAAGATAGAAAGGGCTACTTGCGACAAATCACAGTATTGCTATGGCGAGGATGTGAGACTGACATCTGGCAGCGTGGAGTCCTCTTTCGGTGATGTGACTTACAGATGGATTGATTTGAACGACAAGACAGCTATTTACCCATCGACTGAGATCCTTGATCTGGAGTCGATAAAGGGACAGACAACATTCAGACGCATTGCGACTGACGGATGCGGAATCAAGGACACATTCGATGTGGATCTTGCTGTCCGTGAAAAACTTGAAATGAGTGCCGACGAATATGAGCACGCAAATTACGCAGAAATGGGCAAAATCCCTTATATCGCAGTGAAAGACCTTCTGCACGTGGAGTCGTATGTCGTATCGCATATCAACCAGGACGGAGTGAAGGATGTGAAGGAAGAAAAAACATTCGGTGTGACAGATCTGAGCTTCGGAACAATGCCTGCTGTAGGTTATGAGATCGAGAGATTCGAGATATACAAGGTTGACCGTGCTGGATGTATGAGCGTGCCTGACACTTTCACAGTCAAAGGAATTGAGAAGATCACAGCCGGAACGATCGCATTCGAGCGTTATGGCGACACTAAATCAATCAATATCTGCCATGGCGAGAAGATCGGTAGGATCATCGACGACGAGATCGCAAGCGGAGGCACGGATATCACCTACAAATGGATCTACGCTGAAGTCGGAAAGGACGAGAATTATGTAAGGGATTCGGCAGGTCTTCCGCTTACTACATCGGTGTTCGACGCAGACACGACAAACTTCGGCACAGTCGTGGCAAAGAACGTTGCTGTAGGCAACAAGGTCAAGACAAGCTATGTCTTCAGACAGGCGAGCATCAATGTGATGCAGCCAGACGGAACTTATACGCCGTACATCAAGAACAGCGACACTCTTTATATCAACGTCGCTCCACAACTTTCGAACTGCAACATTGAGAACCTTGCAGGATCTATACAGACACAAAGCAACGCATATTGCGGCGGTGCTGAAGTGAGCGGTGCCATAACCCTCACTACAGACGAGGAAGTGATCGAGAGATACGAGGCGAAGGATTTCGGTGCTTTGCTGTTCGGTGAAGGTTATGAGCTTTACGGATATTGGGAGACTTCAAAGGGCGGTCAGAAGAATTTCGCCCAGGCTTCTTCCGCTGTGACTTACGAGGACGGATTTGAGAGCAAGTTCTATGTCGAGGATTTCGATTCGACGACTTATGTCAGATTCGCAATCAATGACGGATGTTCCGTTTTGGGTACTGATTACAAAGCCCTTACCGTAATATCATTCGACAAGGACAGCACTGACAACTACACGATAGACCGCCAGGCTGTGGAGGAGAGATACATCGAGATCGGCGACAATATCAAGGTGACTAACAGGGAAAGCACTATGTCGGGCGAATGGTACTCTAACAAGAATGAGAAGAGTCTGATCAGCGAGGAGAAGACTGTCACGCTTGACAGCGTTACATTCATGACTCGCCTGTACCATAAGAGAATAAAGACAACAAAAGGCACAACCTGCATTGAGCCTGAATATTACGAGATTCCTTTGAATGTTCACCCAGTGAGCAAGGGAGGAAGAATCAGAAACAACCAGCAAGTTTGTCCTGGTGTCGAGTTCGAGGACATCAAGAGCTATGAGAACGCTTTCGGAGGAACAGGCAAATTCCGCTACAGATGGGAGATTACAACCGACAGTTCGGATGCCTACAGCTGGAGACAGATCGACAACGCATTCGACGACTCTTTGAATTATGCGACTTACAGAAGACGGCTTGACACAAAAAAGACTAACTTCATCAGAAGAACTGCGACACCGATATACAACGATAAGGAAGTTGGCGAGGCATACACACGCTACTCAAATGTCATTTCCCTTGAAACATACAAGACTCTGAAGGCATCTTCTCTGGCTTGGAAGGGAGAAGGAAAGAACTCTTACTGTTCGGAAGAACGTGTCCCTTCTATCATCGCAGATGCACCTACAGGCGGATCCGCCGAATATAAGGAGACGAAATACGGTCTTGACTGGATGTATTCAGTTGACGGAACAAACTGGATTATGTACACATCAACTTACGTTGATTTTGGCGGAACAAGCGAGATCAGCGGAAACGGAATTGTGTACACATATTTCGAGGAAAAGAAAAGGGACAAGGATGTCATATTCTACGTCAAGGCTGTGTTCAAGGATGACGAGTGCGGAGAGGTGGAGACAGAACCTTTTTCTTTCAAGGTTTGGGCAGAAACAGAAGATCCTGCACTTTACATTGGTGCAGACAGTTGTAATTCAAAATATATCAGTTTCGTTGTAGAGAACGACAAGGATTATTACTACAACTGGACAATTGGAACGGATTCTGTAAATCCTGTGAAGACGGACTTCAAGGAACAATATACAATGTCGTTTGAAAGACATCCTGCATATATAGTAGAAGAAGGCTATACCGTACAGGGTATGCACAAGACCAGCGGTTGCAAGACAGGCATTGTCTACTTCAATGTAGACAGCCTGCCAGAGTTGAAACAGGACGGTGTGGCTGAACAGGACGGCGTATTGTGTTACGGATCAGACTTGAAGATCAGCCACACAACCGCCACTGGAGGCACAGGAACAAAGAGCTACTTGTGGCAGTACTCTTATGATAACGAGAAATGGAACGATGCCAATGCAGGGCAGGATTTCACTTATGAGGACGTGAGAAGCGACATGTATATCAGAAGACTCGCATTCACAGACGTGTGTCCTGACACGATCGCCACTGATGCGGTGCTATATAAGGTCGCTGACAAAATCGAGCCTCTGAAGGTGTCTATTGAGGAAAATATGTGTAAGAACCAGGATATGGTCGTTACCCTTGCTGACAGCATGGTCGGCAACTTCAATGTCGCAGTCTACAGATTGCAGACTGACACGGTGATGGAGACGGAGCTGACTCCTGAGAAGCTGACAGGCAAGATCAAAGGAAACGACCTTGCGGAAAACATCTTCGGAATCGTGACTTGGGACAGCTCTTATTCTTGCAAGTCTGAAATGATCAAGACTACTGTCGTTCCACGCCCTGACATTGCAGGGGTTGAAAGCTCTATATCGTGTGACGCAAAAACGGTATGTGAGGGTAGTTCAATCACTATCACGTCGGCAACTGACTATTCTTTGCCTCAATACTTGAAGCAGAGATTTGAGACTTCAGCGGACGGCATCGCATGGAGTGCCGTCAAGGAAAACAGCGAGTTTAAGGATGCTGACAAGGTTGTCGCAAATGATACAGCATACTACAGGACTATTCTCTTCAACGGATGCAAGGACAGCATTGTCAGCAACATCATAAAGGTTGACGTTAAGGAGACGATAGACAATCCTATGACATTCGAGGTCGAGACAAAATCAGACGGAGAGATTGAGATTGCTGGATATGAGGATAATGAAATGGTTGCTCTTTCTTTACTTCTGAACGATAGCGTTGAATACAATGATGGTTTTGTGGAAAAAGTTACACTTGCAAAAGAGACGGAAAAAATTGTGGTAAGGACGAAATACGGAATCCATGGGAATCGGGTTTGCTACTCGCCTGTTACAATAAAGCCGTTGAAGGGCGGTAACATCTTCACTGAATGTAAGTCCACAGGAAAGCAGATTGTCGGTGAGGATGTTGCGAACGCAGGATCTGATGTGACATACAAGTGGTTCAAGTTCGGCAACGACAACACAATGATGTACTTTACCGATGTGACGGATAAGAACTACACGATCACAGTAGACGAAGAAAAGAGTCTGATGCTTCGTGTCTCTTACTATGACACAGACAACATCAAGTATGTTCTGAAGAGCAATATCCTAACAGTGAACGCCAACGGTCCAGCGTTGTCGAAAATTGTTCCGTTGGAGAAGAATTCCATGTTGTCGGCAGGTCTGAAGGTCAACGACCATTTCATGGAGTTGAATATCGGCATGAACGCAACCCTAAGCTGTTTCATCGACGATGCTTCAAAAGGTGAGTGGCAACAGTCTGAAGACGGTCTTACATGGGTGACAGCTGACAAGTTCGATTCCACACGCCTGGCTTCACAGAATTTGGCGATTGAGCCTTCCGATGCTGTGTATTACAGGATTGTTGCTACTAATTCATGCGGAACGACTACAAGCGACTCATTATTGGTGGCTGTGGAAGCGATCCCTGGAATAACAGAAGGATGTCTTGAGCTTACTCTTGATGACTGTGAGAAGACCGCTACCGTCATCTGTTATGACGACGAACAGAAGAACTACAGACCTAACCATTACGAGTACTACTTTGAGGTGAACGGAGAAGCTAAGAAGGAGCTTGTAGGCGAGCACGGAATATCACTCAGCGGTATCACTGGAGAGATCGAGGTTGTCATCACAAGAAGCTACAAGGGCATCACAACAAAGTATATGAAGAGAATTGACATGAGCAAGTCTGTTGGTGCTGGCTTCAGTATTATAGCTGAAGGTGTTGAGTACGGATCTTCTGATATGACTGGCGAATGGATTGGCGATGTTCTTGTGACTGACAAGGCTTCAGTTCCGAGCGGAACAAAGATCATGCTTAACAACAGGAGCGAAAACGGAACTTCATACAAATGGGAGGTTTATTACGAGGGAATCAAAATGGCGACAAGCCTGGTGGAGAATCCTCAGATCTACGTCTACAATGAAGGATCTTATTCTTTCTTCCTGACAGCATATTCCGGAAAGTGCGAGAGCAGTGTGAATTGGGAGTCTGGTGTGGAAGTCCAGAGCGGAACTTTGAGATATGCGGATGTTGATATGAAGGACGATTTTGTTCTTGAAGACGATTTTATATTAGAAAAAAATGGTAAACATAAGAATTTAATACATTTCATTTGTGTTTCTCCGACTCTGGTGACAAATCAGGTGTCTGTCAGATCTTCTGATGTGTTACCTCATGATGCAATGCTGGTTGATGAATTTGGAAGGATTCTTCACACTGTGTCGTTCAGCGGATCTGTCCAGATTTCGATGAATGATTATATCAGTGGCTCATATTTTATTGTTGTTGACAATCAGGAACGTATCAAGATTATTAAGAAGTAGATCTGTATAAAGGATCTGTTTTTAGAATAAGTAAAAATGAAAAAGGCTGGATCTTCAATTGGGATTCAGCCTTTTTCGTCTTTACATTTATAAAAGCTAATTGATATTTTCCACCATTTTTGCAAGAATCGAAGCGAATATGGTTTTTTAAGGGATGAAAAACGTTAACTTTGCAACTATGAACACAATATTGACAATCACAGGATCGGACAGTGCCGGAGGAGCCGGCATTCAGGCGGATATCAAGACAATCACTTCTCTCGGTGGAAAGGCTCTTTCCGTCGTCACTACTCTTACAATGCAAAACACTCTCGGCATCCAGGATTATTATGATATCCCGGCTGAGATCGTCGAGCGTCAGATTGATGCTGTGGCTGAAGATATCACTCCATTTGTGTTCAAAATAGGTCTGGTGCGAAATATATACACGTTGGAGGCTGTGGTCAGATGTATATCTCGCTACAAACCTAAGTGGGTGCTCTTTTCCCCGGTTGTCTACTCCAGCTGTGATGAGGTGTTGATGAGCGATGAACTGATCGAAAGGATCCAGCGTACTCTCGTGCCGTTGTGTGATGCGTTGGTGGTGAGGGAACGAGACAGCGAGCGATTTGACGCGAAAAGGCTTATCGTGGCTGATAATAGCCACGGCCGATGCAATGAGTTGTGCTCTGCTATCGCCACTATGCTTTGCAGGGAGATGTCGTTCGACGATGCGGTGAAGAAGGCTAAAAATGTGTTGCCGACGGGAGTGAACTCTGAGATGTCAAGCCGCTGCACCTCTCTATACAACAGTTTTGTCAAGATGCAGGAGGTGGAATGCAAAAACAGCCGTGATGTCAATTACTATGCTTCGCGTCTTAATGTGTCTCCTCGATATTTGTCGCAGGTGACGCGAAGAGTAGCGTCTCAATCTCCTAAATCAATTATTGATTCCACTTTGCTGGGCAAAATAAAGGATCTGCTCAAAACGGATAAGACCATCCAGGAGATCGCCTCCCAACTGGGATTCTCGTCGCAAGCCCATCTTTCCAACTTTTTCAAGCGTTTTACGGGAGCATCTCCGTCGGATTTCCGAAAGATCACGGGATGATGAAGGGGATTTCTTGATTTTATATTGCTTCCCTCTGAAAATATCATTTTTTCTTTTCTCCTATTTGAGACGGAAGGAATCCATAGTAATCTCTGAATTTTTTCGTGAAATATGAAGGGTCGTTGAATCCTACCTCATAGGCCACTTCTGAAATTGTTTTGTCGGAATTGGTGTTTTGCAGAATCTGGAATGAACTGTTCAATCGATATTCCATCAGCCATTCCATCGGGGTTTTTCCTGTCATCGACTTCACTTTTCTTGTCAGTGTGGCTTTGCTGACGGTAAGTTTGCCAGCCAGTTCGTCGACTGTTATAGTGCTGTCTGTGTAGCATTCAGACACTTTTTCCATGAACGACTGCAAAAATGGATGGATCTCATTCTTTTCCACGTCATCTTTGTTCATCGTCTGCTCTTTCATTCGCGTCGACATAGAAGCCTGCATGATAAGTTTCTGATGCTCCTGACGCACTTTCAGAATATTGGTCAGTTTCAGTAACAATTCCAGCTGACTGAATGGTTTGACTACATAATCAATGGCTCCACAGAGCAATCCCAACAGACGGTCGACAGCGTCGTTTTTCGATGACACAAACAATATTGGAATATGTTTTGTTCGTTCTGAAGCATACAGTTGTTTTGCCATTTCTGCCATACTCAATTCAGATTTATCCATATCGCTCACAATGATATCTGGCAGTTGTGAGTCAGCCACATTCACAGCTTCTGCACCGTCTGAAGTGACGATGACATTGAAGTAGTCGCTCAGCATTTCTTTTATCTCAAGTCGGGTCTTTTCATTCTTGTCGACAATAAGAACGGTGTTCTCTTCCCATACCGACTTGTCTTCTATCATCTCCACCACTTCATTATGAGTCAGATGCGTCATCTCGTCGTCGCTACTGCTTATGACTGAGAATAATGGGTTGTTCAGGTCGTGAGACAACACATTGATCAGTTTCCTGCGCTCTTCAATTGTCTGGTTCAGTTTTTTTGTCTGCTGTTCCATCTTTTGTCTCAATAGGAGAGTCTTTTTCCTGATATAAAATGAAAGACCAAGGACCAAAAGTGAAATGGCAATGAGAGTGAACCACCATGTTCTCCACCATGGTGGCAAAACAGTTATTTTCAAAGCGATACGTGGATAGCTGTAATTCATATTCGCACGTGATGCCTCCACCTCCAATGTGTATGTGCCAGTGGGAATATAGTTGAATGAGAGAGTCTTGGTATCTTTCATAGGGATCCATTCGTCTTGTAGTCCTACCATACGATATCGCAATTGCACTTTATCATACTTTGCGTAGTCTATCACATCTACTTCTATTCCAATGTCTTTCATCCAATACTCCAATTCAATTCCGTCCATTTCAGACAAAGCACCGTCTTTCAGGACAGAAGATCCTGGCATGATTTTTTTTCTTGCGACGTAAAGACTGGAGAAAGATATATGTTTGACGGTGGTGTCAGGAAAGATCTTCGACGGATTGAAACGGTAGAATCCATTTGTTGTGCCCAGACAGATTCTTCCTTTGGAGTCTATGAAACTTGATTTTAAATAGAAAAGATCATGGTAGTTGCCTGGAAGATATTCAAAATTCTTTTGTTTGGGGTCGAAAGAGATTATTGCGCTGTAGGAAGCCAACCAAATTCGATTGTGGCCGCCACATTTGAGAATTCGATAATTGTCGTCAGGGATAAAGGAGAGTGTGTCGAAGCGAGTTCCGTCTGATGAATAGCGGAAAATGCCATGGTTGGAGCAGACGTATAGGTTTCCGTCTTCGTCAGTGTCTGCATCGATGATGTTATAGGGTGAATGTGACCGTTCTTCATAAAGTTCTGGACGGATTGCCTTGACTTTTTTGCCATCGTAGAGCCACAGCATATTTGTTGCCAAAATCCACATGTAAGAATCTTTTCCCTGATAAGTACGAACTATCCATTTGCTATTCAGGTTCTTTATGGAATCATCCTGCAATATTAGTTTTTCCCATAGTCCCGACGGGCGTTTCATATAAAGGTCGTCATTAGCGGTGTTTCCCCAGATAGTGCCGTCTTCCGATTTAGATACATGGAAGAAAATTTTAGATGGATTAGAGATGGTGTCGTAAGAGATCTCTGATGAAATGCCTGTTTTTATATTCAGGGTTTGAATGCCACCTCCCCACGTCGACACAAATATGTTGTCTCCCGTCGAACAGATTCCTGTGACATTGTTGTTTTTCAGAGAATAGTGTTGTATATGATGTAGGTCGGACGACACAGAGTAGACTCCGTTTCCGTCGGTGCCAACCAATAGGTTTCCATTCGCATCTTCAGCGAAAGAAGTGCACATGTTGGCAGGAAACCCGAAATCACCGGAAAAGATAATGTTGTAGTCATCTTGTGGATGTACACACCATAATCCAGTGTTGTGTGTGCCAATCCATATCGCCCCATCGTCGCCCTCTGCCAATCCATATATTTTTTTTATTTCATCAGACGTGCCGTTGTAAGGAATCACGGAATTGAACACTGTATTTTCGGTTAACGAATCTGCATACCATAAACCGTCGCCATCTGTGGCAAACCATATGCGGCCGTCTTTCCCTTGCAAAAATTTTGATACACTTTTGAATGGTACGGATACTGATGTTTTTTGAGACAGGTCGTCTTTTGAAAAGATCCATATCTCATCTTCCATAAATGTCACCGCTATTTTATCTTTATCAATTGGCATAACACAAGTGACAGGGTGGCAATTATCATGCTCTTCATCAAATGTACGCAGCACGTCTCCATGTTCATCATATATTGTCAGCTGATTGAAAGATCCTAGCCAGAAGTGGTTGTTTGAGTCTACGTATAATGAAGAGATGAACGGTGAATGGATTGAGTCGTAAGCGGCAAAATGAGAGTTGAACCGTCCGCTTTTTTCATCATATTTGAATACATGTTCGGTTGAAAACACATAGTAGTCTCCTGATGGCGAAACACATGTCCCCTTCATTTGAGAATAGCCCAGTGTGTCCATTTCGTCTGGCATCAACTCTACAAAAATATCTTTTTTGCGATCGTATTCCTGGAACATTCCGCCGAATCCGCCGAAAACGATACGGTTATGTCCAATATGTCTGACGTAGTATATGTCGTCTCTATGCAGGGACGGATATTCTTTTTTACGATAATGTTTGAACAGGGATCCATCAAAACGGTCGAGTCCGAAATCTGTTCCTATCCAAAGAAAGCCTGTCGAATCTTTTGTGAGAGAAAACACAAGATTTGAAGAAAGCCCATCTTTTGAAGAAAAATGGTCAAATCTTGCATATTTCACATTCTCCGCTGAATAGACGGAAAAAACAATCAATGAAAATATTAGAAACAAGGCTCGCCTCATGGTGTATGTCTCATGGTTTGTGATATGAAGATATACAATTAAATTGAAATTCAAACGATAAAGTCGAATTTGGTTTTACATTGCTTGAAAATCAAGAGAAAGATTTCAAAAAATTATTGGAGTGATGATATTGGCGGACACCTGTGAGATTTTAATGAGCGAAAAGAATAAAGTAAAATGTGTGAGAATCTCTCCCCACACATTTCTCTTTAACGTACTATAATTTATTTAGTGAATTTAAATACTGCTCCATTTTCCAGGCACAGTATATAGATTCCAGATGGAAGATGAGAGATGTCTATGCTGTAGTCATCTGAAAATCCTTGGCTTACCACACTTCCTGTCACGATCATTATGGTAAATGATTGCTTCCCGCAGTTTGCCAGAAAGATCTTGTTCCCATCAAGATAGATGTCAGTTTTTAATGTGTTTATGTTATCAATTGAGGTATGCAGAGATTCTGCTTTTTTCTCTCGTGCTTTGTTGAAAAATGAAATCATATCCGGACATTTGTCTTCACTGACTCCATGTTGTCCTCCCGTCGGAATATATTCGCATTCGACGCCTCCTTTTTTCAGCTCATCATACAACATCTCACTTTGACATTGTGCCACGATAGCGTCTGCTGAACCATGCACAATCATATATGGGGGATCGCTAGGGTCAATAAATGTGACAGCTGTGGCAAGTGCATATTTGTCCGGGCATTGTGATGCTGAACAGTTGCCAAACAATGGTGTGATGAAACTGTTCAAATCCATCGCGTTTCCACAGTTCACTTTATCCAGGATTACAGGTCCCGACCAGTCACACACTGCATCCACACTGCTGCTGAATTCTGTGAAATTGCCGATATTGCCTTCAATATCCATTGTCGTAGAACCGACCGTGTATTCATTTTCAACATTGCGGGATGTTCCCATCATTGTCGCCAAATGACCACCTGAAGAGAATCCAGAGATAGCTATGAATGATGTGTCCACTTTTAATTCTTCTGCGTTTCCTCTCAGATAACGGGCTACTGCCTTTATGTCGTTTATCTGACCTGGCCACTGCGCGTCACTGTTCGAACGATGGTTTGGAGTCACGAAAATATAGCCAGCCTCCACAGCCGCTTTTCCTACGGATCCCAAATCTGCATTCCCTTTACTGTTGTTGCTCGACCATGCACTACCATAGATGTGTATGATTACAGGATAAGAGTCTTTTGCCTCTTTAGGGTAATAGACATCCATTGCATGATAGGTTTTGCCGTCTCCAGCATAGTTGATGTCTTTCTTAGACGGATACGAATTGAGATTTTCGCTGTTGCCATATCCGCCAAACCCATACTGTGCATACGAATACATGCCACACAGGGATAAAATAGTAAGTAATAGCTTTTTCATAAACTGTAACTTAATAATAAAGTGAAAGATTGAGTAGCAATTCACATAATTATATGTTGAATTGCATCGTCAAAAGTAGTGCTAAACGACAAATTGGGATGGTAATGTGGTATCAAACTCTGGTAATCTAGTATAATTGTTCCCAACTCGTCAAAATTGTATCCTCTTGTGGCTGTTTTTTGCTTATTTGTGTGATTGTGTCTTAATGTTTTGTGCTTTTAGTAGGGGAATTTCCTATAGATTCACCACTCTGCCGACAAACAGGATGGCTCCTGTCTTTTCGTCGACTATGGCATAAATGAACGGATGGTTGGCAATGAATATGTTATGCTCAACAGGACTTTTGCCACCCCAAATCGCCATCGTCCAATGAGTGACAGCTGCGGCTTCAGTTCCTCTTTCGTTAACTTTAATCCTTGCAGTTTGCTCGTATTCTGAAACATAAAGACTGTCAGTAATTTGGTTAAGTGAATTGGCATACTGAATGAATATAGACTGAACGCCCATCCCTTTCAATAGATTTTTCAGATCGATATTTGTTTTAGTTTCAAAATGTGGAACCAAAACCTCATCAAAGTTTTTCTCAGTGAATTTCATTTTGTTCCACTCTATCTTGTTTATGATGGAGTCGACGTCGTAGTAGTCATCACAAGTTTTTTTTCTATCATCTTTTTCCCCTGTAGCTGTCTCGGATTGTAAAGACAGACTAGGGTCTATGTTCCATTTGGATGCTTTATCGAATCTGGATATGTTGAATTCTCTGTTATTGGGAGTGTCGGAAAAATAGGGTTGCTGAATATCAAATTTGTGTGAGACGGTGCTTGTCTGCAAAAAATCATTGTCTTTCAATGATTGAAAGTATTCTTCACTTATTCCGTATTTCAACTGAGGCAAGACCACGATCATGCTGTAATCGGAATCCTTATAGAACAGTTTGATGGCTCTGAAATAGGAGTTGCTATAGCAATACATTTTTTCATTTTTGTATTGCAGGTATTTGCATTTGCCTTCCTTACCGTCTCTATTTTTGAAAGGCGTTTCTGTGGTTGGGGTTTGGGGGGTTATGTCCCAAACACCATTGAAATAGGTGCTGTTTATACCTATCATAACATCGTCTGGCTTCACGGATGGTGCGCCATTGAGGAAACCATTTGTATGCTCTACAATCCATTTCCGTATCTCATCTTCGACTCCTTGTTTTTTAAAATCGGCGACGTGAATGTCGGCTTTGTAGAAACGTGATGCTGTGTTGAGGAAGTCTCGTTTGATTTTGCCTTTTATCGTGTCGGAAATCCATAGTCCATTGGCTATCAACAGTTTGTTGTATGACGATTGGTCGGACGAAGACAAAATCTGATGGTTGTAGTTGTTTACATCTGAAAGAGTCAAACCGTTATAGTTGAGGGCTTGCATAATTTCAGCTCTGGCTTTTTTGTTTGCTCCGTTTAAGAGCACTCCCAGAGATTGGTTGAGGCTTACGGGGCTGAACACGAAATTCTCGTTACTGTTCTTTGTCATGACGACAGATTGGAAAAACTTGTTGATAAAGTCTCCTTGTCGGTTGTTTATCTCTGTTTGTGACGGATTGCCAGCCATCGATGTAAAACAACATAAAACCAGAATGAAACAGATAAAATTCTTCATTGTAAACATAAATTAGTGTGTTAGAAAACCATTTGAATATCTTTCACATCCATTTTCTGACATTCGTTGATGTCCATCATTGCGTTGATGAAATAGATGTGAGAGTAAAGATGGATATCCTCGCGTCGAATCTTACGCATTTTTATAATTCCTTTATCGAGAAGACGTTGACGGCAAGTCCCGTTTAGCAGGGTCTCTTCTGGAGTGAACAATTCTCCATTTGCATCTTCAAACACCACGTTGCAGTAGGATGCGTCCGTCACCATGCCATTGCGGATAATGATGACGTCGTCTGTCCCAGCTTTGGCAACCAGACGTTTTAGGTCATCACGGTTGGTCGATTTGTAGGTATAATCTATATTGTTATCCTCTATGATCGCCACAGATTTTCTCATCTTAGCTTCGTATGGAGTGAACTCTATGCTTTCTATTTCTTTTCCATATACAATGCGACATTTGTATTTCCCTTTCTTCGCGTCGTCTGGAATCTTTTTGGAAAGATCAGGAACTTCGATATCTGAACCGAAAAAGTGGTTTGTTGTTCGGTTCATACGTTGGATGTGGTAGCCGACATGTTGTGGCTCACCGTCGCGGACGCATATGACTTCAGAAAATTTTGGCTCCATAGTAGGAAGATATATTTTTTGTTTTACCTCTTCGTATTCACTCTTCACATCACTTTTCGCTGTGATTCCACCTCCACTTCGGAAGTATAGATCCCCGTCGGCATCTTGCTCAATGAAGCGGATAAGCACGCCGCTGTCTAATGATTTGCCGTCGTAGTAGCCGAACACTCCTGTGTAGAAACCACGTTCGGTCGCCTCTGCTTTTTTTATTGTAGCGACGGTGGAGCTTTTGGGTGCGCCTGAAATACTTCCTGCTGGCAACATATCCAGTATTATATCACCTACTTTCGATCTCCAATCTGCAGATAGTTGACCTTTTATCTCTGAACTCACTTGCAGGATGCTTTTCTCCTGACCTTTGATCAGAGTGATATATCTGTAGCGAGCCACGTGTACATTGGATGCGTTCATGCTGATGTCGTTTCTCAGAAGGTCCACCACAGTGGCATGTTCAGCCGTCTCCTTGGGATTACTCAATATAGTCTCTTCAGCGTTTGGCAGAGAGGCGTCGATGGTTCCCTTCATCGGATCTGTCGAGATCGTACCGTCTTCCTGAATCAAGACAAAACGCTCCGGCGAGAAGCAGACAAAACGCTCCGGCACATAAAGACGGTATGGGGCATCTGTGGAATCAAAGATCTCTTTGATGGAAAGATTTGTGGAGACGGGAGTCCTTGATGTCAGGTTCACAAGAAAACTGTCTCCTCTTTGCAACGCCTGTTTTACGATGTTGAAGCGTCGTTCGTAGTCGTCAAACGGTTCACTGCGGAAACTGATATTGTCGGCTTTCTTAGTTAAAGCAGCCGCTGGTTTACTGTTTCCTCCAAGTGTCGTTTGAAACAATATTTCGGTTTGCTCAGACGGATTCTCTATAAAAAGAGCTTCATTGAGTTCAAAATTGAATGCGAACAAGAACGGAATGTTTTGCTTTGCACATTCATTCATCTTGCTTACTACGATATGAATATCAGAGTAGAACATGTCGAATCACTGATTTTTTGTTCACAATGCAAAGATACGAAAGATTAACAGAAAACACACCTATATAAAAACAACTCCGTTGTTGGTACAGGAAAATATGTCATAAATGACATTGAAAACAGCCTAACGCAGAAAATAAAACGTAAGAAAACATGCAGTTTTCTACTATTTGTTTTTTCCCGTTTAGGGTTTTCAAAAACAAACTAGTTTGTGGTTTTCCCAAGCATTATAATAAATAATGCTGTTTTCTGTTTGAAATCATTTAAACTAAATGTGGGGAAACTTGAGTGACTGAAAAATAGATTTTACATTTTGATATATCTTCATTTCTTGCTGTTTTTTACGTCTTTATTTGTTTGAATTGTTTTTGCTTATTAACTTTGCATATGTGAATGTATGAATGAAATGGCTTTTTTGTCCATACATTCCAGTAAAAGGAAATGGTCAATGTCGGATAAACTCACGCCTGAACAGCGTCATAAATGTATGTCGCATATACGGGCCAAAGATACGAAGCCCGAAGTCGTCGTGCGGAAATGGTTATGGGCTGAGGGGTTTAGATACAGACTTTATGTAAAGGGTCTACCTGGTTCTCCAGATATCGTGATGAAAAAGTATAAGACAGTGATTTTCATCAACGGTTGTTTTTGGCATGGTCATAATCTTGCATACAGAGGTGAGAATGAGGATGTTGTCGATAGCAAGTGCTGTCGGATACCCAAAACTCGCACAGATTTCTGGATTCAGAAAATCACACGTAATATGCAGCGAGACTATATTAACGTCATGCGTTATAAGAGGGCTGGCTGGCATGTGTTGACAGTGTGGGAATGCCAGTTGAAGGGCAAGGAGCAACAGCTTCAGACACTGATGGCATTGTCGCACAAAATCAACTCCATCATTCTTGATTCCTACCGTCTGCCCAAGAGGTATGATTTTGAACCTGAAGAGGAGATGGCGATGGTGGCGGAGGAATCGTTCGATTACGAAAAGAAATGAAACATAACAATATATGAAAAAAACATTATTTGCAATTCTGGTGGCGTTATCTCTCGTAGGATGTGGAAATCAGCAGAAACCTACGGAGGTGAAGTGTAGCCAAAGACGCTATACAAAATCTCTTGTTTTGTATTATTCGCAGACACATGTGACGGAGAAGGTTGCAAAATTGTTCGCAGAAGCCACTTCAGCGGATCTGGATTCGATTGTGCCAGTCAATCCATACAATGGATCTTTTACAGAGACAATAGAGAGATGCCAGAAGGAGATGGAGAGGGATGAGAAACCACAGTTGATTAAGCCTATGAATGTGGATGTGGCGGAATATGATACTGTTTATCTTGGATACCCTATATGGTTTGGCGTTGCTGCCCGTCCTTTAGAAGCTTGGTTTATGAGATATGATTTGAGGGGAAAGGTTGTGATTCCTTTCTGCACATTCGGTAGCGGAGGTTTGGAGACGAGTGTGGCAAAACTTAGGAGAATGGCTCCTTCTGTGACTATTTTGGATGGTTTTGGAATCCGTTCTGTTCGTATAGATAAGGCTGAAGAAGAGATAAATGAGTTTCTTATCCGAAGCGGAATTAAGCCGGGCACAGTGGAGGAACTTCCACCGTTTGGAATGAAGAGAAGTTTGAATGATGAGGAGAAAGCTATTTTCGATGCTGCTTGTGGCGACTATATTTTCCCACTAGGTACGCCTGTGTTGGTCTCTAGCCGCACCGTCAAGAATGGTACTGAATATTGTTATGTTACAGACTCTAAAGACCAAGATGGTAAACCTGCACGATCGGAGGTTTATGTGATCGTGAGCAACGAGACTGGAGTAGGTCCAGAGTTCACAAAAGTGGTGAGATGATATGAAAAGAGTGCTCGAATATCTTAGGAATCTTGCAGCCAACAACAACAAAGTATGGTTTGATGCCCATAAAGACGAATACCTTTTGGCAAAAAAGGTGTTTGAGGATTTCACGGAGCAGTTGATAGCGAAGGTTGAGGCTTTTGATCCGTCAGTCAAGGGGTTGAAGGTGAAGGACTGTACATATCGTATTTATCGTGATGTGAGGTTTAGCAAAGATAAGAGTCCATACAAGACTCACATGGGATGCTATATCTGCCGTGGAGGAAAAAAATCAGGCTATAGTGGCTATTATTTCCACGTCGCTACAGAGCAGAGCAACGTCTATCCATCAGGACATATGCTTGCAGTCGGAGATTATTGTATTGATCCAAAGGCATTGAAGGTTCTTAGAGAGGATATTGTGGACGGTGGTGGTGATTTCCAGGAGATTCTTGACACTAAGGTTGATCCATCTTTCCATCTCGACAAAACATTCCAATTGAAGCGTCCGCCTAAAGGGTATGACGACTCTACACCATATATAGATTTGGTGAAATATAAGGTTTTCTGCTTGTGTAGCGAACCGTCGACAGAAGAGATTTTATCACCTACGCTTGCCGATGATGTGGCAGAGAAGTTTAAGACAACAAAACCATTCCTCGACTATATCAATCGTGCGATTGAATATGTGAAGGAGGGGAATGAAGATTGAAAATGTGAAAGTTATATCATATAAATGTGAAGTGCGGATTTGTAAAATTCGCACTTCACAGTTTTAAAAATCCTTCATAATTAGGACAAAACAGTCAAATGTGGTTCTCAAAATGCAATTTTTACGTCAAATTCTTTTTGTTGAGTTAAACTACATTAATTTTACCCTCGAAACTTACTACTCTAATAACATAAAAAACATGAAAAAACTTATTTACTCAATCCTAGGTTCGGCACTTACTGTGTCGGTTGCTCAAGCTGGCACAGAGTACATTAACGTAGGTGGACAGAACCGTCAAATCTATGTTCACGCACCAAAAGGACTTACAGACAATCGTCCGTTGCTTATCTCTTGTCATGGTATGGACCAGGACATTAATTATCAGCGTGGTATGGCTCAGTGGGAACAGGTAGCAGACACAGCCAATTTTCTAGTCGTTTATCCTGGTGGTGGAACAGGTTTCTCTACTTGGGATATCAGTGGCGACAAGGACGCCAATTTCATCTCTGCGATCATCGATGAGATGATCAAAAAGTACAACATCGACAAATCCCGTGTCTACATGTCGGGATTCTCAATGGGGGGTATGCTTACTTACCATTTGATGAACAAACTTCCAGATAAAATCGCGGCTTTTGCTCCTGTATCTGGACATTTGATGGGTACTCCAAGTTATACAGCTAACAGACCTCTTCCTCTAATCCATGTGCATGGTACGAGTGATAGCGTTGTGAATTATGAACAGTCTGAAAGCTACGTTAAGAAATGTGCTGAACACAACAAGTGTAATTCGAATCCAGTCGTAACAAAGTACTCAAACGGTAATCCATCTTGTACAAAGGAGGTTTGGACTGACGGTGAATGTGAGACTGAGGTTGTCCGCATCTCATTCAACGGACGTGACCATGAGCACAACAACAGCGGAGCTCTTCACACAAGCCGTGAAATCTGGAATTTCGTGAAAAACTATTCACTAGAGTGTGGAAAACTTGGTTCAAGCGGAATCAACTTCTCGTCGCCTTCAGCAAGCGGAAAATATTCTGATGGAGACATTCTTCCAATCTCAGTAAAGGTAGGTGGCAAGGTTGAGGCTAAAAAGATTGTTATCACAGTCGACGGTGAGGAGTTGGCTAATCTTTCTTCAGAACCTTGGTCGACTGAGTGGACAGCTACTCAGGGCAAGCATGTCGTAAAGGCTGTGGCTACAATGTCTGATGGTTCGGAGATGGAAGTGGAGACAAAGATATCTGTCAATGCTCCTCAGACTCCATACGGAGGAAAGGCTCCAGTTATGCCAGATAAGATAGAGGCTGAAAACTATGATGAGGGTGGTGACGGATTCGCATTCTCTGATTCAGACGATAAGAATGAAGGCAAGGAGTATAGAAATGATGGTGTGGATATCGTAGACAACAAGAAAGGCGACTACGCAATCGGCTATACAAATTCAGGTGAGTGGCTTGAATATACAGTTGAGGTGTTGAAAGACGCTGAGTTTGGAATCGAGGCTTCGGCATCCAACGGAAGCAGCAGCTTTGATTTTGATGTGTTGGCTGATGGAACTAAGTTGGCTACATTGTCTGGTGAGAAAACAGCCGATTGGGACACATACACTATGGTTAAGTCTAAATCAAAAGTTTCGTTGACTAAGGGAAAACACGTCATCAAGGTAGTTTTCAACACTAATTATACAAATCTCGATTTCATAGAGTTTACTGGAGAGAAGGTAGATCCAACTGATGTGAACGATGTGATGATTGATGCAAAATCAGTTGCGATTTATCCTAATCCTGCCCGCAACGAATTCACGGTTGAGACTGCTTCAACAATCAAGAATATCCGTGTGATGACAATGACGGGAGTGGAAGTGATAGTGTCAGATAAGAAGACGGTGGATGTCTCTAATTTGTCGTCAGGTTACTATTTTGTTGAGGTGACTACAGATGATGCTGTCGTAGTGAAGAAAGTAATAGTAATTAGATAAATTTGATTTACTAATTTTTAGCTTGCCCTCATAGTCCGGGGCAAGCTTTTTTATTTTAAATTGGCCACGGTAGCCAACCGTCTGCGACGATTGCCAACCATGGATTGTCTTGATACGCAACTATCCCATTACGTTTGAATGTGGATTCAATCCTTATAGTAGTCGAGTTCTTTTTTGACAATTGCTAGCGTCCTCTCACATCTTTTACCTTTGTACATATATTCAAGAACAGAAGAGAAGATGTCGGAAGGAGAAACGATTTCAAACAATGTCATACAAGAACACACTTTCATTGCATCTATTCCTCCAAAAATTGATTCCGGATCCGAACAGTCTTGGTTATATAAGGCATTGGTTATTTCGTAAAGCCTTTTGCGGAGTGTCTCTTCTTCCAGATAGGCTTTCGCTTCCAGAAGTGATTTTATCCCATAATAATTTGAATTATGGCTGTGGCCTAACCCTGCCATCTGTGGAAATATATACCATATCCAATGACCTTCCTTTTTGCTGTTCCTTACCTCTTCAAGAGCTCTGTTATAATTTTCAAAATGGTCTTGTGCCTCTATGAAGCGATTTAATTTGAATAAATCTTCCATATTCTGTATGTTAAATCTTTATGTTTTATAAGGACTCAGATGGTAATGCAGAAAATTACTTGTAATCATTAGAATTTTCCTGCGACTAGCAGTTTGTCCAATAGTTCAGGCTTTCTGATATTTTCAATTTTAAGAATGTCTTTATAAAGATAGCTGCTAGATAGATTCTATCATATTTATGAGATGTTTGAATATTTCAAAAAAAGATAAAAAACACTCTAATCCAAAATTATTGCCATATTTTTGGAATAGGCTAAAAAACCGTTCCATCCGCAACGCTATTATTTTCCTCTTTTTTGTTGAAGAAAACGCTTATTTCTCCACAACAATCGGCACTCCACGGGTGTTCTTCGTCTCACTCATGACAAAGACGCTGTGCAGGCTTCCCAAACAACTCATCGCTCCAAGTTTGTGCTGCATAAACTGCTGGTATGCGTGCATGTCTTGAGCGTAAACTTTTATCAAGAAGTCGTAATCTCCACTGGTGTTGAAACATTCTGTGATCTCTTCAATATCCTGAACAGCATCTATAAACTGCTGTATCATCTCTTCAGAATGCTGCTTCAGACGGATATTGCACAATACCATAATCCCGTTGCCGACTTTTTTCGCGTCTACTACCGCCATATACCTTGTGATATATCCTTCTCGTTCCAATCGCTTTTGTCGTTCGAAAGTGGGAGAGGGTGATAGATGCACTTTTGCCGCAAGTTCTTTTATTGTCAGCTGCGAATTTTTTTGTAGTTCACGTAGAATACGAATGTCTGTCTCGTCTAATTTATAGTTGTTTTCCATTTTATTAAAACTGAATTTTGCCGAATAATATTCTTATAATTGATGATAATTACCGCAAATTAAGCATATTTTGCCGAACTTTCCAAAATATTTTTACGATTAAAACAGACGGCATATCTTTGCATTGCAATTGCGAAAAAAACAGTTTGGTTGATTTATTAATTGAATTTAATCGTATCGGATATATGGCGTTAAAAACTAATGTGTTAGGGTATCCACGTGTGGGTGCCAACCGCGAATTGAAAAAAGTAGAAGAGGCATATTGGGCTGGTAAGGCCACTAAAGAGGAATTGTTGAAGACCGCTGCGGAACTACGTAAGGGTAATTGGCTTCTGCAAAAGGAGGCTGGCATAGATTTGATTCCAAGCAACGACTTCTCGTTTTATGATCAGACACTGGATTTGTCTCTTTGTGTAGGTGCGATTCCTGAGCGTTACAATGCGTTGAAAAGTGACAGACTTGATCTTTATTTCGCTATGGCTCACGGATTCCAGAAGAATGGAATTGACGTTACTGCCATGGAGATGACTAAGTGGTTTGACACAAACTATCATTATATTGTCCCTGAGTTTACTAAGGATCAGAAGTTCACCCTTGTATACAATAAGGCAGCCGAGGAGTTTAAGGAGGCTCTTGATCTTGGCATCAAGACGAAACCTGTGTTGATCGGACCTGTCACCTATCTGCTTCTTGGAAAAGAGAAGGAGAAGGGTTTCAATCGCGTCGACTTGATTGATAGACTTTTGCCTGTGTATCTGGAGATTTTGAGACAGCTTGAAAGCCTTGGTGCGGAGTATGTCCAGATCGACGAGCCTATTCTTAGCACAGACATCAGCGAGGAGATAAAGAATCTTTATCGACGAGTGTATGCGGAGATTACCAAAGCCACAAAGTTGAAGATTATCCTTGCCACATATTTCGATAGTCTTGCCGATAATACAGATCTTGCCACTGATCTTAATGTCGACGTGTTGCATATAGATCTTGTGCGTGCTCCTCAGCAGTGGAAGGATGTTGTCGCACGTTTGAAGGGCGATACAGTGTTGAGCTTAGGAGTCGTTGATGGAAGAAACATCTGGAAAAACGATTTCGCACAGTCGCTTGAGATCATTGAGAATGTAAGAAAACAGTTGGGAGAAAATCGTGTGATCATCTCTACAAGCTGTTCGTTGCTTCATTCTCCATTCGATTTGGATAATGAGAAGAATGAAAAATCTTTGCCTGCTGAGGTGAAACGATGGATGGCATTCGCTCGCCAGAAAGTGAATGAAGTGGTGACGTTGGCTGATCTTGCTGACATTTTCCCATCAGAAAAAGCAAAGTTGGCTTTGAAAAACAATATCGCCGACATAGAAAACCGTCGTTCTTCAGTTTTGACGAATAATGAGGATGTGAAGAAAAGAATCGCTGGCATAACTCCTGCGTTTTCTCAAAGAAAAAGTCCGTTTGCGACGCGAATCAAAGAGCAGCGCAGGGTGTTGAACCTTCCTCTTTTCCCAACTACAACTATCGGATCATTCCCTCAGACTGTGGAGGTCCGCTCATGGCGTAGCAAATTCAAGAAAGGAGAGATCACAAGAGCTGAGTACGACAGATTGCTTAAGGGAGAGATAGAGAAAACAATTCGCAAGCAGGAGGAGATCGGATTAGACGTCTTGGTTCACGGTGAGGCAGAGCGTAATGATATGGTGGAGTATTTCGGTGAGCAGTTGAGTGGATTCGCCTTCACACAGAACGGATGGGTACAGAGTTATGGAAGCCGTTGTGTGAAACCGCCAGTTATCTATGGAGATGTCTATCGTCCTAATGCAATGACTATTGACTGGATAACATATGCCCAGAGTTTGACAGACAAACCTGTAAAGGGAATGCTTACAGGACCAGTCACTATATTGCAGTGGAGTTTTGTCCGTAACGACCAGCCAAGAGCAGTCACAATGAAGCAGATCGCGCTTGCTATCCGCGACGAAGTTGTCGACCTAGAGAAGGCAGGTATAAAGGTGATCCAGATAGATGAGCCTGCAGTACGTGAGGGCTTGCCGCTAAGAAAAAGTGACCGCAAGGCATATCTTGACAATGCGGTGGAGTCGTTCCGTATCTCAGCTTCAGGAGTGAAAGATGAGACACAGATACACACACACATGTGCTACTGTGAGTTCAACGATATAATAGAACACATCGCTTTGATGGACGCAGACGTGATAACGATAGAGTGTGCACGAAGCCAGATGGAATTGCTTGAATCATTTGTAAAGTTTAAATATCCTAATGAAATCGGTCCAGGAGTTTACGACATCCATTCTCCACGAGTTCCGTCTGTAGATGAGATGGTGTCATTGATGCGTAAAGCAGCGCAAGTGATTGCACCGTCGCAACTATGGGTAAATCCAGATTGTGGACTTAAAACGCGTGGATGGGCTGAGACTGAAGCCTCGTTGAGAAACATGGTGGAAGCAGCAAAAGTATTACGCCGATAGTAATTTGATTTATGTAGTTATTGTAAGTTAGAAACTGTAGGACTATCATTTTATGATGGTTCTACAGTTTTTTTTTAGTGTTTTTTGTTATCTATGGATATAGATGATAAAACATTAATCTATTGTATGTCAGGAAGTAAACGTTGTAATACAATTACATATTACAGGTTACAAACCATTCATTTTCATTTCTTGTTTAGATTGAACAACGATTTTTTTCTTTTGAAGTGTGGTGTATTGTGGAATTTGTTTTACTTTTTCAGATGTGACATTTTTGTATATATTTTCTTCAATTATGGCTACAGCTTTAACCGTTATATAAATTCTACTACTTGGGTTGGGATTGAAGAAACTAAGACAAAGTTTTCCATTTTCAGTTAAATCTTTATTTGTAAATCTAGCATATCCTGCAGATCCACTACCTTTATGTAGATACTTACTTGGTTGGCCTTTTACAAAAAGGTCAGCTTCTTTAGGTGTCATTACAAAATATTCTACTAGTTTGTTTTTGACGTTGTTTTGGTCTGGAATAGCCAATTCTGCAACCAATCCTGCAGCATATCCGTACAATGGATTACCGCTAAAAGATCCTAAGGTGTTTGATGCTTTTACTATTTTTTCCTTATTTTTTACCCAAAAAGATTCTGCTTTATCTTGCTGACAAAACCAAAATGCCCAAGATACTACTTTTTTTCAGAAAGAGGACTCTTATCAAATGGAAGATCTAAAGATAAGGCTACTTTAGGATTATCGTGAATAATCAGTCCTGCAGATCTTATTTCTAGGTTTGTGTTAAGAAGTTCGATGGCATTCTTTTTGGTTTCTAATAATTCCCTGACGGTTTCTGTATATTTTTCTTCTTTATATCCTATCAACGAATCTTCCGAGTAAGGTATGAAAGTTGTGTCATTTACATTTTCATAATGCCAGCCTGTGTCAAAAGAAACAGTTGATTCATCAGCAGGAACTCTCTGGATTTTTAATTTGCAGATTCTTCCCGCAATAGCTGGATTCTTAAATCTAAATGCATATAATCCCTTTCTAATAACATTAATTTTTTTGTTGTTAATTGTCGAAGTTTTAAAATCTTGAAATTTTGTATTGTTTGGTAATTCTATTATTTCTATTTCTTTTATACTCTTTCCGTCTTTTTCTGTAAAATCAAAGATAATTTGATCTCCAGCAGCAAATCCATAATAGAATGTTTCTTCTCCGTTCAATTTAAATGTTTTTTCTGTCACTTCAACTGGTTCTATAGCAAAGGATGCGTAGAACAAAGTTGAAAATATAATTGTCAGTAATGTTTCAAAAGTTCTCATGGTTTCTTCATTTTTTTATTATTCATGATTATATACACATAAAAATTTCCTAATTCCTCATCTGGTGGTCCTTACGAATTTTCCAAAATGAATATTTGTATGTCATGTTGTATTTGATCTTTAATTTCTATGAACAAACAAAAGCATCAGGAAAAACTGCCTAATTAATTATATAAGTCAGCTAAATATGTGTTTTTGTGCGTTTTTCAAGTCCCTTTGTGGCTTTGTCTAAAGCCTTTTTAATTTTTTTGCCAGAAACATTAAATAACGTGAGTTTGACGAATTGTAATCTGCAAGTTAGCAATGAAGAGCTATCATAAAAAAGAAAGGAATTGCCCACTTTCTGATAGAAATCTCACCTCTTTTTCTCATTAAAAGGCATAGCCTTTCCTTGTGAACTTTGTGTCTCTGTGCTCGGCTTACTGCTCGCACTGCAGATGGGAATGTTAGGGTGTTCCTCCTTTAACAATCCTTTGTTTTGGTTACATAATGAATTCTATTGCAAAATCTTTTATACAAATTTAAGCAATATTTCAGATTATTTTATTTTTAACATTATATCTGTCATTCTTCCCAGATGTTATTCCATTTGTTTTCACACGATTCTGTCAACGGATTTCCAAAATGAACTTTATTTTTGGGTGAAAACTCTGGATCCCCTTCTAACCAACTAATATTAAACCCTGCAGGTGCAGACAGAACGAGATTTCTATCCTTGTGAAATATTTTCACATAATAATAATGAGCCTCGTATAAAAGATTAACAAACTGACTTCTTGACAAGATGAAATACCTAAACGAGTAAGTCTCCGACTCCTTATTCCATTGTGCAGACACAAAAACATAAGGTCCCTTAACCATCTTCCATAGGTTGTCCTTGTCGAGAGCTTCTTCTATACTAAAACCTGTAGTGATATTTTTTTCTACACTAGTTTTAACTTGCACTAATGTTGTTTTAGGTTTCCACCATAACTCTTTGCTTTCTGGTGTTGAACTGTCCAAACATACGATGTCTATTGATTTAAAGTTCTTTATAGAACAATTTGCATTGAATGCATCCCATCCTTGTTCCAAAAGTTTTACTACGACCAAGTTTTCTCCAATGGATCCTAAACGAGCTTTACTTGTTTGTTTATTGCTATTATCCATACCCATAAACTATATTTTACGTCAATTCGACGAATTTAACAGATTGATTATTTTATCTAAAGTGGTGTTCCTAGAGGAAATAAAAACAACCCTATAGTAACGAATCCAAATTTATCGAATTTTTCTGTTAGATTAACGATATCTGCAAACTTTTTGACAAGTTGATTAAGAAGCATTTGATCGAAGCTTATGCAAAAATCCATTATCTTTGCGTCGGAATAATCATTTTATGGCATGGATTACGAAGAAAGAATAGAGAAGGCGGTGGCTCTTTTCAATAGTGGGTTTAATTGTTCACAGTCGGTGGTGGCTGCGTTTGCTGATATGTATGGTTTCACGGAAGAGCAGGCGTTGAGGATGTCGGCATCGTTTGGCGCTGGAATGGGTAGAATGCGAGAGACGTGTGGAGCTGTATGTGGAATGTTCCTTCTTGCTGGATTGGAATGTGGACAGACTGATCCGAAAGATGCTGCGTCAAAGTCGTTTAATTATAAGGTGGTACAGGAGCTGGCTGCTAAGTTTAAGGAGCAGAACGGATCGATCAGGTGTGCTGACCTGTTAGGACAGTTGAAAGAAAAGAAGACGACGCATGTGCCAGAAGCTCGCACTGCTGAGTATTATGCCAAACGTCCATGTCCACGTATGGTGGAATGTGCGGCAAGAATTTGGGTGGAGAAACTGAAGGAGCTGAGGGGAGAGTAGACGTCGGCAGAGGAAGAGAGATATAGTTGTTACAAAAATATTAAAATATAGTATATAGTATATAGCGAATAGTTGACGAGCCATTGAAAACATTATTTTTGCCGAAAACCAATCAACAAAAAGCAAAAATATGAAAAAAAGTTTTAAGGCTATTTTATTGATAATTTCGGTTATCAGTATGTCTATTTTAGCATCCTCATGTGATAAGGATGATGATGATGAAGTAAAGGACTTATATGCATCAATGAGTAAGTCTATGCAAGATTCCATTGGTATCAGTGAGTGTAAGACAGCATCAATGACTCCTATAGAGAGACCACAGGACACAGTGATTGACAATAGATATGGTTTTGAAATGTGGTATGCATCAACAAACGTTCAGGAAGACATCAATCAGATAACCAATGATTATGCGGCACAGGCAAGAAAGGTAAGTACGAATACCAAAATGCGTCTGTATTGGTTGAATATTGGAGGAATGAGTTCATCTAAGACAGTTTTAGATGGTCCAAGGACAGTAGGAAAAGATAAGGCGTTCTTTTTTGCTAAAGATAATCAGAGTTGGCTTGTCAAGGCATATAACATAAACGACAAGTACATACGTGTTATCGTATGCTTATATGCAAAGAAAGGAAAATATTTTGATGAACGTTATGATGATGGACATTTGCTAGATCCAAAGTAAATAAGGAAAGCAGTAGAGGCAGTGCTTCTGCTGCTTTTTTTGTAATTTAGATAAATAAACGTGAGTTCGATGAATTGTAATCTGCGAATCATTTTCCACTTTCTGATTGAATTCTCACCTCTTTCCCTCATAAAAAGGCGTAGCCTTTCTCTGTAACCCTTGTGTCTCTGTGGTTTTGTTAAATTTTATGTGCTCGCCTACGGCTCGCACGAGGGGAGGGGTTAGGACGTTCCGTCCTTAACAATCCTCATTTATGACACTCCAACTATTTTTAATTTCGTCGGATTCACGTTAAATAAAGAATGGGCATGTCTTAATGACATGCCCTCCTTGGTTAACATTATGGCATTATGACTTTTTATGTCAGCTTAGTAGTTTCTCGAATTTGATGTTAACTCTTGTGTAGTGAGGTGTAAAATCTTTCACTTCGCTGAAACCATACTTGTTGTAGAGACCCATTGCCGCTTTCAACTTGGTGTTGGTTTCTAGGATTAATTTACTGATGTTGTTGTTTTTTGCGTAGTTGAATATCGCGTCAAACAATTGTTTGGCTACACCTTTGCCTTGTGCCGACGGATCCACTGCCAGTTTGGAGATTTCATATTCCGTCTCACCATGCTTCAGAAGAGCGACGCATCCAAGAACATTTCCGCTTTCAGTCGCAAAAAACAGATGCCCTCCTTTATCGAGAATCTCTTTTTTAGGGTTGGTTAGAAGTTCCACTTCAAATGGCTCGATTGTGTTTTCGTCAAAGAAGCGAACAATCCAACCACGGTTGAGAGCTTCAAAATATTTCGTGTACTGGGGTTTCCAAGTTTCAATCTGTGCCATATCAATTAATTTTTAAGTCATGAAACAGAAAATGACGCCCGATTTTAATTCAATTCCTTTGTGCAAAGAGACGCTTGGAAAACCCACAAATATTTTGTGTCATGTCATGACACATTCCATAGTGCCCACAACCGATTCCTTAAAAAAGATAGACGCATTTTCTGTTATAATTTACAATTTATTAGATCTGATCCAAAGCCTGCTTCAAGTCATCAAGAATATCGTCGATGTGCTCTGTTCCGATACTCAATCTGACTGTAGAAGGTGTGATGTGCTGCTGAGCCAACTCTTCTGGTGACAACTGTGAGTGAGTTGTTGTGTATGGATGGATCACAAGGCTCTTCACGTCTGCAACGTTTGCAAGAAGAGAGAAGATCTTCAATGAGTCGATAAACTTCCATGCCTCGTTTTGTCCGCCCTTGATCTCGAATGTGAAGATAGACGCTCCTCCGTTAGGGAAATACTTCTTGTAAAGAGCATTGTCTCTGTGGCTTGAAAGAGCTGGATGGTTGACTTTAGATACTTTTGGATGGTTGTTAAGGAAGTCTACAACCTTCAATGTGTTCTCAACGTGACGCTCTACTCTCAATGATAGAGTCTCAAGACCCTGAAGAAGGATGAACGCGTTGAATGGAGAAAGTGTAGCTCCTGTGTCACGAAGGATCACCGCACGGATACGTGTCACGAATGCTGCGGCTCCAGCAACGTCTGCGAATACAGCTCCGTGGTATGATGGATCTGGTTTTGCTAGAGTAGGGAACTTGTCTGCGTTTGCCTTCCAGTTGAATGTTCCACCGTCTACAATAACTCCTCCAAGAGATGTTCCGTGTCCACCGATAAACTTAGTAGCTGAGTGAACAACGATATCTGCACCGTGCTCGATTGGACGGATTAGGAATGGAGTTCCGAATGTGTTGTCGACGATCAATGGAATGTTATGCTTGTGTGCGATAGCCGCTACCTTGTCGATGTCAAGCACATCACTGTTAGGATTACCAAGTGTCTCAGCGTATAGGGCTTTTGTGTTTGGCTTGATTGCCTTCTCAATTGCATCGAAATCTGAGAAGTCTACGATTGTATTGCTGATTCCCTGAGTTGAAAGTGTGTGTGTGATAAGGTTGTAAGATCCACCGTAAAGGTTGTCTGCTGCAACTAGATGATCACCGTTCTGAAGAATATTCTGTAATGCGTATGTGATCGACGCTGCTCCTGATGCTACTGCAAGTCCTGCAACTCCACCTTCAAGTGCTGCTACTCTTTCTTCGAAAACACTCTGAGTAGTGTTTGTCAAACGACCGTATATATTACCTGCGTCACGAAGACCGAAACGATCGGCAGCGTGCTGTGCATTGTTGAATACGTAAGAAGCAGTCTGGTAAATAGGTACTGCGCGTGAACCTGTTGCTGGATCTGGATTCTCCTGTCCTACATGAAGTTGTAGTGTCTCGAAATGAAGTTTTTTCTGTGCCATAATCTTTATCTTTTTTAGTTAAACCAATTTGTTATTTCTTCTTGTCTTTTGACATTGCAAAGGTATGGTGACTTTATAGATTGACTATGAAGATTTGAAAAATTAGAATATGATTTTAGAAATAGGTTAAATCTATGGAAGTATATTCTATAAAATAGACTTTTTTGTACGGTTTGAAGAATGGGGTTGAGACGCCATAATGTGACGTCTCAACAGATATTATGACAGTCCGATCTTATTTTTGCAGAAAGAACTTGATTTCTTATCTAGCGCGTCAATTCTTGTTCTTTCTTCTGATATATTGGTTGATGGCGTACAAAGGAATGTTTGTCATCCAATCTTGTTCTTGGAATCCTTTCATGGAAAATCTAAGACCTTTAAATTCTGGATGTTCTTTAATAAATTGATGTAGTGATTTTGCTCTGACATTTTCTTCGGCTTTCACTTCAATTGGGACTATTCCCCCGCCCATTTGTATTATAAAATCCAATTCTCCATCAGATTGTTCTTTACTCCAATAGTATGGTGTGTAACCTTCAGACACTAATTGTTGCATCACAAAGATTTCGGTAAAAGCACCTTTGTATTCTACAAATGCGTTATTGCTTAATAATACGTCTTCAGGAGCCGTTTCGTTCATACATCCGAATAATCCGCAATCCAAAAGAAATAACTTGAATGCTGAAAGATCTTCATAGAATTTCAAGGGCTGACGGAATTCTCTGATTCTGTTGACTTTGTATACAATTCCACAATCTATCAACCATTGTATGGCTAATTCATACTCTGCTGCCCTAGCACCTTTCTTTATGACGTTAAAGATAAACTTTTTGTTTTCTTTAGCCAATTGTGATGGAATTGAGTCAAATGTTTGCCTTATCTTGATAGCTACGTTGTTGCCGCTATGTTTGGAAAAATCGTTTCTGTATGTGGCAAGAATATTTTTCTGTTTTTGTCGAACTTTACTCAAATCTTTATTATTTATATATGATTGCACTACTTCTGGCATTCCTCCTAAAAAATAATAGAGTCGTAGAATCTCGACTAATTTATCATGAAAAGTAGCAATGCTATCCCATCTCTGGCTTTTTAATAAATCACCAAGAGTTGGATTGATTTCATTGATGAATTCGGAAAAATTCATCGGATACATATATAGTAAATCTACTTTCCCAACAGGGAAAGACGTCCCTTCTTGTAGCGCAATTCCTAAAAAAGAACCTGCCACCATTATGTGGTATTCACGAGCCTTTTCACAAAAATATTTTAAGGCATGTATTCCTCTTGGTACTTCTTGAATTTCGTCTAAAATAATAAGAGTTTTCTCAGGTTCGGGCTTGATTCCACTTATGACTTGTATTTCAAAAAGGATGCGTTCCATATCATAATCCTTTTCAAATACATTTTGCATTAAAGGTTCGTCGTCACAGTTGATATAAATAGTATGTTTGTATTCCTGTGCTCCAAATTCTTTCATCATCCATGTTTTGCCAACCTGTCGAGCTCCTTGAATTATCAAAGGCTTTCTATCTTCATTGTTTTTCCAATGTAATAAATCGTTATATATCTCTCGTTTCATAAATTATTGAATTTTAGGCAAAATTACACTTTTTTGGAGATAAAAACGCAATAACACTACACTTTTTTGGAGATAAATTCATGCAGATATTACACTTTTTTGGAGATAGAAATGCAGTTACTCGACACTTTTTTGGAGATTGGCCTTTAATCTTTCCCCTTCACAACGCTTACACCAAGTGTGATGATCGCTAATATATATGGGTAGACGAGATGGCTTATAATCTCGGTAGGAGCAATACTGGCTAGCCCGGAGGCGATGAGCAGTTGCGCTCCATACGGAATGATCGATTGTGCTACGCAGCTCCACGTGTCGAGCAGACTTGCCACGCGGCGTGCTGGAATGTTGAAACGTTGGGAAATCTCTTTTGCCAGACTGCTTACTGTGAGGATGGCAATAGTGTTGTTGGCTGTGCAGATATCGGCGGCTACCACGAGAGCTCCGATGCTAAGTTCCGCTCCACGACGTTTGGTGAATCTGCTTTTGATGGCATTCATGAGGACGTCGATACCCCCGTTGATGCGGATCAGTTCCATCAGTCCGCCTGCAAGCAATGTCACAATAATCAGTTCACTCATTCCTTTCACACCACCGTCGATAGATTGCAGGATAGAGGTGAATGCTGCACCGTCTAGGCAAAGGGCAAGGATAGTGCAAAGGATGATTCCTATTGTCAGCACGATAATGACATTGATTCCGCAAATGGCGGTCACCAACACTACTATGTATGGCAGAACACGTATGAAATCAGGGGCTTCAACTGTGTGGTTGGCATTCGAACCGAATCCTATCACTATGTATACCATCATCGCAATCAATGCGGCGGGAAGGACAATCCTTATATTGGCCTTGAATTTCTCATGCATGGCAATCCCTTGTGTGCGAGTGGCGACGATGGTTGTGTCGCTGATGAAGGAAAGATTATCTCCGAAGAATGCTCCGCCGACGATGCAGGCAGTGTAGAGTGCCACACTGTTTCCTGTCTGTGCTGCAAGTCCAGCTGCCAGAGGCACCAATGCTGCGATCGAACCTACTGATGTTCCGATACTCATCGACACCAGACATGTTGCGAGGAACAGACCAGGAAGCAAAAGTGCAGTGGGGAGAAAATGAAGACACATGTTGACAGTAGCGTCGACTGCACCTATACTTTTGGCAAGGGAAGCGAAACCACCGGCAAGAATGAATATCAACACCATATACATGATATTCTCGTTGCCGGCCCCACGTCCGAATGCCATCACACGGTTGTTGAAAGTGTCGTTGCGGAAAATAAAGAGGGCGTAAAGACATGTCACCACGAATGCCACGATAATTGGGATGGCGTAGAAATCATGCAACGCGATACTGCCTCCGACATAACATATAAAAAAGAGGAGTAGGGGAGAAAGAGCCAAAGCAGCCCCCTTGCCCCCTGAAGGGGGAAGTTGTAGCCCCCCAGCCCCCTGAAGGGGGAGTTGTGATCTATTATTATTTTTTGTTTCTTCCATTTTGTAGGATATTATTTGTGCAAAATTATAAAAATTTATTTGAAGAGATTTGTCTTTATTGATTGGAGGACAAAATCTGTGTTTGCAATAACATCCTCATTTCTAAATCTTATGACTTTATAACCATGTCCTTCAAGGAAAGCGGTACGGACTGAATCATCATATTGTTGGTCTGGTGAATCATGATACCCACCGTCGACCTCAACAATAAGAGATTTACTTAAGCAAATGAAATCGACAATATATTTGCCGATAATATGCTGACGACGGATTTTGTATCCGTCCATTTTTTTATCACGAAGCATCTCCCATAAATAAGATTCTGCTTCTGTTGGATTATTGCGATTATGTCTTGCTCGCAATTTCAATTCGTCGTAATATACAGGATTTGCACTATTCATATCGCAAATTTATAAAATATATTGGAGGTTAAATTCCCCCTTTAGGGGGTTAGGGGCTTATTATTGCAAACACACATGGCATACGTCCTTCGACGATATGGTATTCCTTCACGTCGACGCCATTATTGATAAAGAATTCTTTATATGAATCCAAACTGAACTGACGCTTGAAGTCTACACCAAAGAGAGAAAGGATTTTTGCGGCGACCATAGAGTTTTTTCTCTCCTTATTCACATATGTAGGAATGATCAGTTTGCCTCCTGGCTTACACACCCTTTTCATCTCTGATAGAGCTTTGCCCGGGTCATCCAACAAATGGATCACATTGGCTGCCACAACCACGTCGAATTTGTTGTCGTCGAATGGAATTTCCAGAATACTTGCTTTTTGAATCCTGACATTATTGTATCCGCTGACCTTCTTCTGAGTCTGTCTCAGCATCCCATCGGAATAGTCAGTAGCTACGATCTCTTTGCATATCTGAGCCATTGGCAGAGTGAGCAGACCAGTGCCGCAAGCGCATTCAAGCACCACGTCGTCTTTATTGACATACTTTTTTATTTCCTCCGCAATGCCCTTGAAGCACTTGCCGTTGTAGACTGTTTCAAAAAAGTCGTAAAGAGGAGAAAGAACATCCCAAATCATATTCATAAATTTATAGTGATCCTTTTTTCGTAGAGACGGGGCATGCCCCCTCTTGCATATTTGAATTATTACGATGCAAAAGTATGGAATAGGAAATGCAACTTGGTTGCGAGAGGGGAATTAGAATTTTCTAATTTGATATTATAGTCTTCTAACTTATTATTTTTCAATATAAAAGGTATATCAAATAACTTTGCGGCATAATTAAAACAGGTATTATGAATTTACTGAAATCTTTATGTTGCATACTGACATTTAATTGTTTTGTTGTATATGCCACACATTCATATCCGAAACAAGACACATTGTATCTATCTTTTGATGATGCAGAAAAGATATTGAGTGATAAGAATGTCAATATAAATCAGCAAAATGTTGAAATGAAAATGTCGGAGGCTGAACTACGTCAGGAAAAATTGTTTGAAAATCCAGAGATCAGTATCCAGCATAACATCAATAATCCTGTCACTGGACGTTATTTTGAATGTGGGAAAGAGGGACAGAGCGATATTCAAATATCTCAAAGAATATACATTGGTGGACAACGCTCAAACAGAATCAAAATTGCAGAAGCTAATGTGCGTCTTTCAAAATCGACATTGGCTGACACAAAAAGATTATTGCGTAGAGATCTTTATTCCACAATGGCGGACATTTTTTATTGTAAGCAGAAAATTTCAATCATGCAAAAGGAAACAGATGTGATTGATAAGATTCTGTTGTCTTATGACTCTCAATATAATAAAGGGAATATCTCGGCGGTGGAGGTCGTGAGACTTAAAAGTCAAATGGTTCAACTGCAAAAGGAGGTTAGAGGTCTTGAGATAGACATGATGTCAAAGACAAATGAGTTGCGGACAATGCTTAGATTTGATGTGAATACACATATCGTCCCACAAATCAATGAAAAAGAAATCCTTGGGCAAATAAAAAATCTTACAAAAGATGAAATCATAGAGGGTATTGAACGTCGTCCAGACTTGGAGATGGCTAAACAAAAGGTTGAGATGGCAGAGCACAATGTAAAACTGCAGAAAGCCAATGGGTTGCCAGAATTGTCTGTAAATGGAGAGTGGGATAAGAACGGAAACATCGGGCATAACTATTTTGGTGCAGGAGTCACTTTTACGATCCCGATATTCAACCGTAATCAGGGGACAGTGAAAGCAGCGCAACACAATCTTGAAGCTCAAATGTTGGAAAAGGAACATCTACATGACGTGATAGCTATCGAAAAAGATCAAAATTGGAATAGACTGTTGAAACTTCAAGAGATGGTTGATGAAACGAGCAAGGTGGCGGAGGAGATGTCGCAACAGATCATATTGAATGTACAACGTCAATATATGAATCATAATATTTCATTGATTGAACTGATTGATATCCTTGATACTTACAAAGAGGTTCAGTTCACACACACCGAGAATAAACTTGAATTAATCAAAGCATTTGTTTCACTTGATATACAAAACAACTAAAAATGAAAAACTTATATATTGCAACTGCACTTTTAGTTCTGTCTTCATGCTCAGGAGAGTCAAAAGAAGATGTTAAAGAGACGGAAAGTCGTGTTGATCTTGTGACAACCGAGGTCATTGCTGGAGAAATGCGTGGGAAATTGGTTCTGAATGGAGATATCGCTTGTGATGAACGCAAACTTGCAAAGATATTTGTGCCATGCACCGGTAAAATCCAAAACATTCAGGTGGAGATTGGAGACCCAGTTGTGAAAGAACAGACGTTAGCGACGGTGTTCAGCACAGATGCGGCAGAACATGTGAAGCAGATAAGTGAGACTAATGCACAAATCCGTATGGCGGAAAGAAATCTCAACCAATTGGAGGAGATGTATGCAGACAAAATGGCAACAGCCAAGGACGTCCAGGAAGCAAGAGAGGGGCTGACAATTTTGCGAGCCGAGATGGCAAGATTAGAAAATGTGGCGAAAGTAAACGGATATAGTAAAATGTCAACGGCCTCTCTCGTTTCTCCAATCAATGGTTTTGTTGTCGGCAAATCTGTCTTTAACGACTCATATATAGATGCGACCAACAATGATGCTCCTGCTTTTGAGATAGCAGACCTCAGTACGGTATGGGTGATAGCGGATGTCTATGAAAGCGACATCTGGAAAGTCAAATCGGGAGATAGTGTGACTGTGGAAGTAGTGGCATATCCTAATGTGAAATTTCACGGAGTCATCAATAAAGTCTACAATATCCTTGACAATGTGAGCAAAACAATGAAAGTAAGGGTTTGCTTAGACAACAAACAAGGCTTGCTCAAGCCGGGTATGTTTGCCACAGTCCATATTTCCATCTCCGATGATATCCGTCCGATGCTACAAGTGCCGACGAAAAGCATAATCTTTGAAAACGGCCATGACTATGTTGTGGTATGCGACGACGAAAAGCATCTGCGTCGACAGCTGATAAAAATAGAAGGATATGGCGATATGTGTGCATTTGTATCGTCTGGCCTCAGCAAAGGTGAAATGGTAGTAAGTGAAAACGCATTGTTGGAGTTTGAAGCATTAAGATAATGAATAAACTGATCGATTTTATTATTTCCTTTTCTCTCAACAGGAAATATCTGATACTCTGTATCACTTTGCTAATGATAATCACAGGAGTGTTCTGCTTTAAGCATACTCCAGTGGATGCGTTCCCCGACGTCACTAACACAAAAGTCACTGTTATAACACAATGGTCGGGAAGAAGTGCGGAGGAGATTGAGAAATTCGTGACCATCCCGATTGAGATAGCAATGAACGCTACTCAGAAGAAGACGGATATCCGCAGCGTGACATTATTTGGCTTGTCAGTGGTGACGATAATGTTTGAAGATGATGTCGACGACGAGTTTGCTCGACAACAGGTGTATAACCTGCTTAAAGATGCTGATTTGCCTAATGATGTCGAACCGGAAGTCCAGCCTTTGCAAGGGCCTACGGGCGAGGTGTTCAGATATACATTAAGCAGCGAAACTCATTCTGTCCGTGAACTTAAGACTATTCAGGACTGGGTTGTAGAAAGGAATATCCGCGCAGTGTCGGGAGTGGCTGATGTCGTCAGTTTTGGTGGAGAGGTAAAGACATTTGAAGTGAGTGTCAATCCTAATAAACTTGCCACATACGGAATAAGTTCACTTGAACTCTTTGAAGCGATATCAAAAAGCAATACCAACGTTGGTGGCGACGTCATTGAGAAATGTCAACAATCATACGTCGTCAGAGGAATTGGGTTGATCAACAACATTGAGGAGATAGGCAATATTGTCGTGAAGAATATCGGTGGCACGCCAATCCTCGTGAAAAACTTAGCCAAAGTGAATGAATCGTGCCAGCCACGACTCGGACAAGTAGGACGTGGAGAAGAGGACGATGTGGTGGAAGGAATTGTTGTGATGCGAAAAGGCGAAAATGCACAGGAAGTCATCACCGCTCTTAAAGAAAAGATCAGCTATATCCAGAAGGAACTCCTTCCTGACGGTGTTGAAATAAAACCATTCTACGACCGTGAAGACCTGGTGGATCTTGCCGTCGGGACTGTTTTCCACAATGTGTTGGAAGGGATTTTTCTCGTCACACTCATTGTATTCCTATTTATGAAGGATTGGAGAACGACATTCATTGTGGCCATTGTTATACCCCTTGCTCTACTTTTCGCATTCATCTGTCTGCATTTGAAAGGAATGAGTGCCAACCTGTTATCTATGGGATCGATCGATTTCGGAATCATAATAGACGGTGCTGTGGTGATGGTGGAGGCACTCTTCGTCGCACTGGATGAAAAAGCAAGGGCAATAGGAATGGAGGCTTTTGGCAAACTTAGCAAGGGAGGAGTCATCCGTACTACAGCAAGGACAAAAGCCAAGTCGGTGTTTTTCTCCAAACTTATCATAATCACAGCTCTGATTCCGATTTTCTCGTTCCAGAAAGTGGAGGGCAAAATGTTTTCTCCACTTGCTTTCACACTTGGATTCGCACTACTTGGGGCTCTGCTTTTCACACTTACGCTTGTGCCTGTCCTCTCCCGAATGCTACTTGGTAAGAATGTGAAGGAGAAACGCAATCGTTTCCTTGAACTTGTATACGATATCACAGACAAAACGTTTGCATGGTGCCATAGGAATGCCTGCAAGGTAATCGTTGGGGCGACGGTGGTGATGATAGCCGGGCTATCTGCTTTCGCCCTGTTGGGAACTGAATTCCTTCCCGAAATGAACGAGGGAAGCATCTATATCAGAGCTACAATGCCACAAAGTATCTCACTTGCCGAAAGCACGAAAATGGCCAAACAGCTAAGATCAGAAGTCGGAGAGTTTGCGGAAGTGAAGGAGGTTATCACCCAGACTGGCCGCCCGAACGATGGCACCGACGCTACCGGATTCTATAATATCGAGTTGTTCGTCAAGATTCATCCAGAAAACGAGTGGAAATCTGGAATGACAAAGGAGGAGCTTATGGAGAAGATGAATCAGAAATTGAGCCAACATAAAGGCATAGATTTCAATTTCTCACAACCGATCAGTGATAATGTTGAAGAGGCTGTGAGCGGAGTGAAAGGAGCAATCGTCGCTAAGATTTATGGAAAAGATCTGTATGAATCAGAACGTATAGCGGAGAAGGTGGCAAAGACAATGCTGCCTATCCCTGGAATTGCCGACCTTGGTGTGTTGCGTAATATTGGTCAACCAGAGATTCAGATTAACTTGGACGAAAGTCGATTGGCTCGTTATGGTGTAAGCAAAGATGATGTGCAGTCTACTATCGAGATGGCTATTGGTGGCAAAGTCGCGTCGCAAGTATATGAAGAAGAGCGAAAATTTGATCTTGTTGTCCGTTACGACAAACCTTTTCGTAAAGACGAGAATGAAATTGCAAAGATCAAAGTAGAGAATTGTGAAGGAGCAATGATTCCTATTGGTGAACTGGCAGACATCCGTCTAATCACCGGTCCGCTGATTATCTATCGTGATGGACAAGAACGCTACTGTGCGGTGAAGTTCTCCGTGCGCGACAGAGATATGGGAAGTGCGGTGGCGGAGTCGCAGAAGAAAGTGAGTATGAATGTGCCACTGTCCGAAGGATACAGGATAGAATGGAAAGGTGATTTTGAGAATCAACAACGAGCATCATCGCGTCTGGCACAAGTGGTGCCAATCAGTATTCTGATTATATTCGCCATTTTATACATACTGTTCGGGAACGCCAGAGACGCCTCACTTGTGTTGCTCAATGTCCCATTCGCCGCTGTCGGAGGAATCCTGATCTTACTCATTACAGGCTTCAATTTCTCCATTTCCGCAGGAATCGGATTCATCTGTCTGTTTGGTATCTGCATCCAGAACGGAGTGATAATGATTATGGATATCAAGCATTTCATACGTCATGGCGAGACGTTGCAAGATTCAATCGACATGAGTGTTCATAGCCGCACACGTGCTGTGCTGATGACCGCAATGATGGCAATATTCGGTTTGATTCCAGCAGCCTTAAGTCATGGAATCGGTAGTGAGAGCCAACGGCCATTGGCAATCGTCATCATTGGCGGACTGATATTCGCTACGATTTTCACACTTCTTATATTCCCTCTTTTCGTGGAGAAGATATACAGTTGGAGAATCTACGACAAAACAGGCATATTGCAACGTCGAAAGTTGTAACCATGCAAGATATTTATTTTCTTTGTGATAGTTAAGTTTATTTAGAAGGGAGTTCCATCAAAACGGAACTCTCTTTACGTGAAAATTCTATGGCAGAAAAGAAGAAAATATTCATTGCTGAAGATGAACTAAACATCTGCGATTTTGTAAAACGTGGATTGGAGGATTATGGATATTCCGTCACCGTAGCTAAGAACGGGGATGAGGCTTGGAATATTTTAAGCGAAGAATGTCTTTTTGATCTTGTCATTCTTGACATACGCATGCCAGGAAAGAGCGGATTAGACGTATGCAAACTCATACGAGTCAACTATTCCTACTCTGTGCCAGTGTTGATGCTGACGGCATTAGGCACTACGGACGACGTTGTGATGGGGCTTCACGCGGGTGCGGATGATTACTTGGTCAAACCATTCAAGTTTGTGGAGCTTCTTGCGCGCATAGAAGCATTGTTGCGACGATCTTCATTCGCAGCTAATAATAATCTGGTCCAATATGCCGACTTGAAATGTGATCCATCGACACATAAAGCATCAAGAGGCAGTCTGGATGTGGAGCTAAGCGTCAGAGAGTACCGTCTGCTTGAATATTTCGTATTGCATCACGACGAAGTGCTCTCGCGCAGCCAATTGTTGCGTGACGTGTGGGATAAAGACTTTGACACCAACACTAATATAGTCGACGTGTATGTCCGCTACATTAGAAACAAGATTGATGATCCATTTCCCGACAAACTAATCCATACTGTTGTCGGAATGGGATATATGATGAAAAAACAATGAATAAAGGTCAACAAGTTTCTTTAATCTATTCTGCAATCACCATTTCACTGGTTGTCGTTGCAGGTGTGATATTCTTTGTGTTGCAGTCGCACTATGCAGAGAAGATCTATTTCCGTTATTTGGAAGAGAAGGCAATAGCCGTAGCCATGGAGCGTTTTGAAAAAGACGAGTTGAGCGCGGAAAAATACCGACGGATAGTGTACAATCGAGAACAAAGCATTCCCACGTCGCGCGAATTATTCATCAATATGCAGAATAGAGCGGAGGCAGAATCCCATCTTGGAGAATTTCTCACAAAAAATGAAATTGAAGAACTCACTAACGATAGTATTGTAAGATTCCATAAAGACGGAGAGATCGGATTGGCCCTTGTCTACGACGATAATGAAGGAGTGTTTGCGGTAGTTGTGTTGAGCCGTAATCCATATATCTCTGAAATAAGCAAAACATTCGGTTACTCACTAGTGTTGTTGGTTTTTGCCACAGGCATTGTTCTGTTCTTAATTAGCAGACTTTATGCCATAAAAGTTTATAAAAAGATTGACCACAATTATCAGACGGAAAAGCTCTTCGTCAATAATGCATCCCATGAAATCAACAACCCTCTGACTGCTATTCAAGGAGAGTGTGAGGTGGCTTTGATCAAAACACGTACCGTCGACGAATACAAACAATCGCTTCAGAAAATCAGTCTCGAGGCTGAGCAAGTAATAAGCATCATGAAAAATCTGTTGCTCTTCTCTCATACTCGTTCGGAACATTTTGATCCAGACTCATTGAATGAAGTGAATGTTGGCAATTTTATGCAGTCGTTTGCAGACGATAAGACTAACATAGAAGTCGTAAACAATTTTTCCATAAAAATCAAAGAAGACCTATTGCGTATTGCGATACGAAACATCATCAGCAATGCCCATAAATATTCAAAACATGAACCTGTCAAAGTCAGCGTGAACAATCGTAAGATAATCATCAACGACAATGGGATAGGTATACCAAAGGATGAATTGAAAAATATCACACAACCATTTTATAGGGCATCAAACACATCCGATGCCAAAGGGGCAGGCATAGGTTTAGCATTGTCGAGAGAAATTCTCAGCAGGTTCAATGTAGATATATCATTCGTATCTGAATTGGGCAGAGGAACGTCGGTCGTCGTGGATTTTGGAAAGATCCGTTAAGTTAGAAATAGGATAGATATATTATATTCCGCAACGAAAGTAAATTTTTAGATATTCGTAGCGGAATATACGGTTATTTATTACGCTATGAAACCATATTTTTATTGTTCATAGCGAATTAAAAGAAGCGTGTTTGTTTGGACGACTTGTATATAATTGCCTTATTTCGAATCTATAAGTGAAGGATATAATCCATACAATTCGGAGAATGACATCACATATATGTAATGACGATGAACCTTAAACACAATGTAAATCTCGTCATCGTCTAAGTATCTAACCGTGATAGTTCTTGTTTTCCAGTTAATCATCGAATAAAGTTCATCACGGTGTCAGGTTTTACTTGACTCTTTGGTCAACTCATTTCGTGCTGATTTCAAAAAATACAGAAAAAAAACTCGATTCAATTCTCATTAACGACGCATGGATGTCAATAGCCGAACAAGGTGTAGGAAAATTTGTCTATTCTCGTGTAAACGGAGATCTAAGGACCGACGTTATCAAACAGGCGGTTCAAACGTTGATGATGGCAGGATTAGCCAATAGTGTTGTGCATACTTCTGCCAATGGGATACCTCTTGGAGCAGAAGTTGACCGAAAATACTGCAGAATAGTCATGTTTGATACTGGTTTTGTGCAACGCCTTTTGAATCTTGACCTTACTCCATACCTAATGGATTCTGATACAAACACAATCAATAAGGGTGCTATGGCAGAGGTATATGTGGCAGAAGAATTAATAAAATCGATGTCTCCGTACACTCAAACTGAATTACATTGTTGGCATAGAGAAGACAAGCAAGGAAATTCAGAAATCGACTTTGTTGTAGAGAAAAAGGGACAGATAGTCCCAATAGAAGTGAAATCAGGCACAAAAGGTTCGATGCAGAGTATGCGTTATTTTATGGATCTAAAAAAAATTTCCAAAGGAATCAGGACCTCGCTTGAAAATTTTGGTTCACTAGGAGACATCGATAACATTCCATTATATGCCATAGGAGAATGGATCAACAAAAAGTAGACTGATATTCTATATCTTGTTTGCGTCTCTTTAGTGAATTTTTTCCAGTGTCGATTTTAATATAAAATTAAAAAAATCCCCGTTTTGAAAATAACATACTGAAAAAGTCGTTACTTTTGTGCTAAGTAAAGAAATCATAAAATTAGTTATTATGGCTGATACACTTGATTGGTCAAATTTGGGATTTGGCTATAGAAAGACGGATTACAACGTTCGTTGCTATTGGAGAGATGGCAAATGGGGCGAGATCGAAGTTAGTTCAGAGGAGACATTGAACATCCACATGGCTGCCACATGTCTTCACTATGGACAGGAAGCATTTGAAGGTTTGAAGGCTTACAGATGCAAAGATGGTAAGATCCGAGTCTTCCGCCCACAGGCAAACGCAGAGCGTCTTCAGCATACTTGTAGAGGAATCTTGATGCCTGAACTTCCTACAGAAACATTCCTTGAGATGGTTAAGAAGGTTGTCAAGCTTAACGAGCGTTTCATTCCACCATACGAGAGCGGTGCATCTTTGTATATTCGTCCGTTGTTCATCGGTATCGGCGCACAGGTAGGTGTACGTCCTGCAACAGAGTACCTATGTATGATGTTCGTTACACCAGTAGGTCCATACTTCAAGGGTGGATTTGCAACTACTCCTTACGTTGTGACTCGTAAGTACGACCGTTCTGCTCCTCTTGGAACAGGTATATATAAAGTAGGTGGTAACTATGCAGCTAGCCTTTTGGCTAACAAGAATGCTCACGATCTTGGTTACTCATGTGAGTTCTATCTTGACGCTAAGGAAAAGAAGTATATTGATGAGGCTGGTGCCGCAAACTTCTTCGGTATCAAGAACAACACTTACATCACTCCAAAATCAACATCAATCCTTCCATCAATCACTAACAACAGTTTGATGCAGATCGCACGTGATCTTGGTCTGAACGTTGAGCAGAGACCAGTTCCAATTGAGGAACTTGAGACAATGGAGGAGGCTGGTGCATGTGGTACGGCTGCCGTTATCAGCCCTATATCACGTATCGATGATCCAGATGCTGGTAAGAGCTACGTCATCGCTAAGAATGGAACTCCTGGTCCTATCAGCGAGAAATTGTACAAGACAATTCGTGGAATCCAGTATGGTGAGATTGAGGACAAGCACGGTTGGGTGATGATCCTTGATTAATTACGATACCCGCATAGAGACGCATGGATGTGCGTCTAATATTAAGGTTATACGTAAATTCAAAAAGATATATTATGTAGGGGCAGGTTTTAGCGACTTGCCCCTATATTTTTTTTGAAGAATAATGTTTGTGTAAAAAATAATGTTGTATCTTTATGGAAAATCTCAAAAATAATTTGGATTTGTTTAAAATCATTGTAAATTTGTAATCATATCAAATCGTATTCGCGTGAGAGCTGAAGATTACATATCGAAATTTGGAATTAAGCCGTCAGTTCAGAGAGTGGCGGTGATGAAATATCTGTTGACGCATAAGACGCATCCAACAGTGGAAGAAATCTACGATGCCCTTCATGATGAGATAACCACGCTCTCCAAAACCACAATCTACAACACTTTGAAACTATTTGTGGAGAAGGGTGCGGCGGCTCAGCTTAACATTGAGGACAAGTGTGTGCATTTCGACGGAGACATTTCTACTCATGCTCATTTCATGTGTCAGCGTTGCGGAACTATTTACGATATATTCCCTTCAAAAATGCCTATTATTGAGGATTTCGCTTCATTACAGTTCGGCGCGCATAACGTGCAGAACGTACAGCTTAATCTTACTGGCATTTGTGAAAAGTGCATGAAAAACAAAAATAAAGAATCAAAACAGAAATAAATAAAATTATATAGACTATGATGAATGTTTCAGATAACATCAAGTATGTTGGTGTCGACGATTTGGATATCGATTTGTTCGAGAGCCAATATGTAGTGCCTGAAGGCATGTCGTATAATTCATATGTCATCCTTGATGAAAAGACTGTTGTGATGGATACAGTCGACGCAAGAAAGACAGACGAGTGGATCAACAATGTGAAAGCCGCACTAGGTGGCAGAAACCTTGATTATATTGTGTGTTTACACATGGAGCCAGATCATGCTGGTTCGATGATGAAGGCTTTGGAGACATTCCCAACTGCAAAAGTGGTGGGCAATGCGAAGACATTCACTTATATGGCTCAGTTCTTTGATGTCAATCTTGAAGGTAAAAAAGTAGAGGTGAAAGACGGTGAGTCGTTAAGCCTCGGAAATCATAACCTGACATTTGTGTGCGCTCCTATGGTGCATTGGCCAGAGGTGATGGTGGCATACGAGAGCAGTGAGAAAGTGTTGTTTGCTGCCGACGCATTTGGAAAGTTTGGAGCGATCTCAAAAGATGATGGAGATTGGGCATGTGAGGCGAGACGCTACTATTTCAACATCTGCGGTAAATATGGAGTGCAGGTGCAGTCGTTGTTGAAGAAGGCTGCTGCTCTTGATATCAAGACTATAGCTCCACTTCACGGTCCAGTGTTGAAGGAGAATCTTGGATACTATATCGATCTTTACAATACATGGAGTTCATACGGTGTTGAAAGTGAGGGAGTGTTGGTAGCATTCGCGTCGATCCATGGAAATACAAGAAAGGCGGCTGAAAAAATCGCGTCGATCCTTGAAAAACAGGGTGCGAAGAAGGTTGTAGTGAGCGATCTTAGTCGTGACGATGAAGCGGAAGTGATAGAGGATGCGTTCCGTTATGGCAGAATGATTATAGCCGCTCCTACTTACGATGGAGGTCTATTCCCTCCAATGGAGAGCTTCCTGTCTCATTTGAAGAGCAAGAACTATCAGAAACGTACCGTAGGAATCATAGAAAACGGTACTTGGGCTCCAATGTCGGGTAAATTTATGAAGGCTGCACTCGAGGCGATGAAAGATATCAAAATTTGTGAGACGGTGGTGACAATCAAGTCGGCATTGAAGGAGAATCAGGAGGATAGCCTTGTTGCGTTGGCAAAAGAGGTGTTGGCTTAAAATTAGAATTTATAAATGCAGATTTCTGCAAAAAAGTGCGGAATGCAGGATTGATGAACCAACCTCCGCAATAAAACAAAACAATTCAAAAACTAAAACTAAATTATTATGGCAAAGTTCATTTGTACAGTATGTGGATATGTCCACGAAGGCGACAGCGCACCAGAGAGATGTCCACAGTGTAAAGTCCCTGCAAGCAAGTTTAAGGAGCTAGATGAGAATGCAGAAGTCAATTATGCGACAGAGCATGAGTTAGGAGTGGCAAAGGGTTGTGATCCAGAGATGATCAAGGATCTTAACGCACATTTCACTGGAGAGTGTTCAGAGGTTGGTATGTATTTGGCAATGAGCCGTCAGGCTGATCGTGAGGGTTATCCAGAAATTGCTGAGGCATTCAAGCGTTACGCATTTGAGGAGGCTGAGCACGCGGCTAAGTTTGCAGAGCTTCTAGGTGATGTTGTTTGGGATACAAAGACAAACCTTGAGAAGAGAATGAACGCTGAGGCTGGTGCTTGTGAAGACAAGTTCCGTATCGCAAAGAACGCAAAGGCTCAGAATCTAGACGCTATCCACGACACAGTACATGAGATGGCTAAGGATGAGGCACGTCACGGACAGGGCTTCCGTGGCCTATACAACAGATACTTCGGAAAGTAATTTTGTTGATTAAATACAGAAGAAAGGAGACGGCAATCGTGTCGTCTCCTTTTTTGTTTGATGAGAAGCTGACAATTAATCAACGTTTCCGCTCATTTTTGTTTGAAATGTGCAACGGAGAAAATTTGAACAAAAAAGGCGAAAAAATGAAAATAGCACAAACGGCAATTAAGTGTGCATTGAATTCTTGCACAAAGAAAAATGATGTGTGCAACGTGACAAAAAAAATTAAAAAATGATCACTTTGCGACTAAAAAAAATCTTCCAAATGCTTTTTTTCTAATTTCGAAAAGGTAAGTTTGTAATGTCATCATATGATGAAAAAATGATGAACTGAAAAGAAAAACAGAACAATGTCAAAAAAGCGAAAATTTGAACAATTAATTCGTTTTTGAGACAAGATACAATATATTATGGGTTTAATAAACGATAAAATCAAACAGTTCAGAGAACAGAAAAATCTGAGCATAGAAGAGTTGGCTGAACGAAGTGGTGTCTCTGTGGACGTACTTTCTGCGATAGAGAAAGGCAATGAAACTCCATCATCTGCAGTCATTATAAAAGTGTCGAGAGCATTAGGCTTGCGTGTTGACACATTATTGGAGGTTGATAGCGTATTAGGCCCTGTGTTTACAAAAGCTGGAGAGGTTCACAATTCTACTAACTTCAGCAATGGAAAGACTTCAAAGCATGATTTTGTCAATTACAGTTCTCTTACACAAGGCAGAAGCGACTGTAGAATAAATCCATTCATTGTTGATATCAACGACAATAACCAAACAATGTCGAGCCACGAGGGTGAAGAATTTATATATGTGTTGGAGGGAAGCGCGGAAGTGGAATATGGCAACCAAACCTATTCTTTGGAAAAAGGAGACAGCCTATATTTTGATTCTGTTGTGTCACACTGCGTTAAGGCTAAGAATGGTTCAGTGAAATTATTAGCGGTGTTATACTCTCCAATCGATTAATATTATGGCATCATCTATACTTTCTGACAACACGATCGCTGACTGGTTGGAGAAATGGGCCAATGAGACTCCAGACAAGGAATGTATCATCTACTCCGACAGAGATTTCCGCCTGACATGGAAAGAGACGGACACTCGTGTCAATAATATGGCAAAAGGTATGTTGGCGGTCGGAATCAAACCTGGCCATCATGTCGGCATATGGGCGACAAATGTTCCAGACTGGCTGATTGTGCTTTATGCTTGTGCGAAAATCGGAGCTATTGCGGTTACTGTCAATACTAATTACAAGCAGAACGAACTAGAATATCTTTGTAAGAATGCGGATCTAAATGCACTGTTTATCATCGACGGTACGTGGGAATCCGATTTCGTGGATATGACATACACGATGCTGCCGGAACTAAAAACGTCGCAGAGAGGACATTTGAGCAGCGAGAAATTGCCTTTGTTGAAGACGGTGGTGTATATAGGCTCTGAGAAACATCGTGGAATGTACAACACACATGAGTTGCTGCTTTTGGGTGAGATGACAGCAGACGATGAACTTAAAGCTGCGCGTGCGAATGTGAATTGTCATGATGTTGTCAATATGCAGTATACTTCAGGCACGACAGGTTTTCCTAAGGGTGTTATGCTTACTCATCATAATATCACCAATAATGGTTATGCGACGGGAGAGCAGATGGAGTTTACTCAGAACGATAAACTTTGCACTTGTGTGCCTCTGTTCCACTGCTTTGGTGTGGTGCTTGCCACAATGGCATGTCTTACTCACGGAGCCACAATGGTGATGGTGGAGAAATTTGATCCGTTGATTGTACTCGCGTCTGTGCATAAAGAGCGCTGTACGGTGCTTTATGGCGTGCCTACAATGTTCATCGCAGAGCTCAACCATCCAATGTTCAGTATGTTCGACCTTACTTGTCTGCGTACTGGTATCATGGCAGGTGCTTTATGTCCTGTGGAGTTGATGAAGCGTGTCGAGAAGGAGATGTTCATGAAGATGACATCTGTATATGGACTTACAGAGACGTCTCCAGGAATGACTCATACAAACATTCACGATACATTTGAAAAACGTTGCACAACTGTAGGTGTCGACTATCCTGAAGTGGAGGTCAAGGTGATCAATCCTGAAACAGGAAAAGAGTGTGGTGTAGGAGAGCAGGGAGAGATGTGCTGCAAGGGCTACAACTTGATGAAGGGATATTATAAAAACGACGAGGCGACGAGTGAGACTATCGACGCTAACGGATTCCTTCATTCGGGTGACTTGGGAATCAAGGATGAAGACGGTTACTATCGTATCACAGGCCGTATAAAAGATATGATCATTCGTGGAGGAGAGAATATCTATCCACGTGAGATAGAGGAATACTTGTTGAGTATGCCGGGCATCAGAGATGTGCAGGTGGCTGGTATTCCAAGCAAGAAGTATGGTGAGCAGGTGGGTGCTTTCATCATCAAGCACGACGGTGCTGACATCAAAGAGGAGGATGTGGTAGATTATTGCAAAGGTAAGATTGCTAGATTCAAGATACCTAAATATGTATTCTTCATCGATCAGTTCCCATTGACAGGTTCAGGCAAGATCCAGAAGTTTAAGCTTGGAGGCATTGGTCTAGAACTCTGCAAACAACAAGGCATTGAGGTGATCTAACAACTGATAACAAATGCTGGATTTCGCATCGTAAACTAGCATATTGATATAATAAAAGGCATGCCGGAAAAGCATGCCTTTATTGTTTGTTTTTGCTTGTGTATTTAGTCTTACTTCACGATAGTTTTAACGCCGTTTACCATATAAACACCAGGCTGAAGTCCATTCAAAGCATTTTTGTATTCAACTTGCTTTCTCAAAAGAGCTCCGTTAGCATTATAAACATCTACCAATTCGTTTAGACTGACTTCTACATTGTTCACGTTTGTAAGTGTCTTAACTGTCAATGTAGGAGCGTTAGATTCAATCGTATTATTGCTTGTTGATAGGTTAGCGACACCTGTCTCAATGACGTTGGATCCATTATTCTCCACAACCTTACAACGGTATTTCAAAACGATGTCTTTTCCTGTTTGGATTTCTGGAATCTCTACGCTAAGTTTTCCGTTTTCTTCCTTGATGACCATGCCACTCTCGTCAGTCTGGTTGATGAATTTAAGTTCCTTTGGCAGACTGTCAGTCAAAACAACATTCTGATAGTTTATTCCACTGACTGGGCCTCTACCTTGGATTCTTCGCCATGTATAGCCATCCCACTCTTCTACTACAATACGGCTGAATCCAGTAACGTCGTCGTCACATGTATGGCGAGCATAATTAGTGATTTCATCTCCTAAAGTCTCATCATTATACCATCCTGGAGTGATTGGTGTGAAATTATCATATCGACCATCAAGATACTCTGTTGCAACACTATCTGAATAAGACCAGTCGTCAGCTAACATTTCAGCCATGGCATTATCTTGTATTGGAAAAGGATTCTTTTCCATTGAAGTTCTATATAAGCCAGGAGCCCATACTCCTTTGTGTATCAAATATTTTGCATTAGATGCCGTTTCCAAGTGGGATGTGGTAGCAGAAAGAATATTTGGAAATTTCATAATAATACGTTTGTTACATATTCCATCTTCATCAGCTCCAGTAGGGATATCTTCCATCGTAAATTCCATTCCATTTCCATCTTCGAGATAACCATATTTTAAGGCATCATTTTCATTGTCCAATCTGCAGATAAGTCCTTCTTGATTTTTATCAGAAACTAACCCGCATGTATCGTTGAGATAGTAAGACACACGGTAGTTGCCCATATTGATATAGGCTTCAGGAGCGTCATGCCAGAATTTGAAGAATTGAAAAAGATTAAATCCATTTTCAAGGAAGAAGTTTCCGTATGATAGACGCACATTATCACGGCCACCGTTTAGCCAATCGACTTTATCTCCTGCTATTTTCAATGTGAATTCTATTGTGTCGTTCACAGAAATGTCCGTTGTGTCAACATTCTTTTCAAGAGCAAACGGATTATCTAGAATATCTACCAAGTTGCGCTCCATTGTGTAAGTCGCATTATTTGGATAAGCGTTGCTCTCCCATGTGTCAAAATTAGAACCACTTATTGTACTTGTCAGACCTACAAGTTTGTTTTCTGTATTCTTGACATTTACTGTGAAACTTACGGTATCCATAGTGGCAGAAAGATTGCCAGTCTTAAAACCAGGAATGTTGGCAATATTCCATGTTATAGAGTGGTTTGCTGCATTATATGTTCCTCCCTTCGTCGCACTTACAAATTCGTAATCAGCATCAAGTTTGGTAGTGATGATGGCATCCTTTGCGTCGGCAGAACCATAATTACGGACTTGAACTCCATAAGTGACATTTTCTCCTTTGTAGGCGAAAGTCTTGTCGACAGACATATAAACCTTGACATTGGCACTAGGTTTCATGTCTGCTGGCGCGGCAAGGTTACCTGATGTCACCAACATGCCTAGGGTGCGGAACCAACCGTGTAAATATTCAGCAGTAGCATTGAGATTACGTCCTACATCAGTTATATCAAGGTCTTGACATACACCATTCCATCTTAGCTCACACTCACGATAAATATCAGCCAATAATTCTTCATCACCTAAAGCAACCACAGACGGAGCAGAGCAGCCCAAAGCATAATTTGTGTTGTATGGTGACATTATAGTGCCGTCCATCTTATAACATTGTATAATTTGTGCAGGGCCAAACCAGTTTAATCCGTTAGGTTCTGGACTTGCTCCAAGTTTTCCACATCCGTTCTCATACCTTTCTATTGTTGGTCTTTTCAAAAAATCCGCATAACGGACAGCCATGTCATACTCGAATGAGTTGGCAGCGGTATCAATTTGATGTGTCTTTGGATTCCAAGTCGTTTTTGGATTGCCATGCCATAAATAATTCAGAATAGTACGCCATGCGCCTCGGAAATCTTCGCCTTCACTAAAATTTTCAAAAATCACTTTTGTGTCATCTTCTTCATCAATGTCAAATTTGCCGATTGAAGGAATCAAATTTTGCTTGTAAGCCTCACCCATGAGCCAGTCAGAAGAGGCTTCTCCTCGCCTATACTGATTGATTTGCCAGTCTGTTCCTTCACCCTCCTCTTCAAGCCACTTGGCAAACTCATGATAATAGGCTGGAGCCATATAGTCAAAGTATCCGTTATGATTGCCCAAAATAGTGTTAGGCGTAATGTCAGGATAATCTTTTTGTGTAGATCTCCATGTAGTTATTTCACCTCCTTTGTTTCCCATTGTTACATATCCATCAATACCAATATCCCCACTGGAGTGACCTCCTTTATAGATCGAGCCATCAACATTATTTGAAGTATACATAAATGTATCAACAAAAGCTGAAAGATAATCCTTCGCCATTTGTCTGTAAGAAATAGGGTTGCCATTAAAATCAGTCACAGGTTTACCATTTTGCATCATGGTGTCTCCCCACTGTTTGTATGCGATCAATAGAGCCAATGCTATATCTTCGTCTCCATCTGTGGCGGAACCCTCATTTGAATCAATCTTTGTTTCATTCGTATAGCACAATGGCAAACCTGGACTATACTTGTAGTCAGGAAGGAACACATCACCATCATAATATCTTTCTACTCTTGGAATTTTATAGTCGTGAATCCACATCCAAAGTCCGTTAAATGTGGGTTGGTCTGCAAAGATTGCAGCCGCAAGCAACATGTAGCCATCTCCCTCTGTACATTGCGGTGAAAAAACATTACTTCCGACGGCAGAAGAATTAAATGTGACATAAGGTACTCCACTAACCTCCTTTCCTGTATATCTTGCTCTATGGCTCATGATCTGATATGCCTCACGCATTGTCTTTTCCATATCTGCATGAGTCACACCTTCTGCGTTATATTTCGCTAATGTCTTGCCACCTCCTTTGTATTCCAAGAATTGAGGGAATGGATACGATGGATTGCCCGAGTTGATGTCGGTTTTTATATAAGCGGTAGAGTCGTAACAGTTGGCTGCATTCAGTCCTGATAGAACAGGAGTAAGAACCATAAATGTTAAGATTGCGATTAATCCTTTTACTTTTTGAAAATTCATATTTTTATGGTGTTGTGTTATTTATTCAAATTTACAAAACTAACAGATCTCATCAAAATTTGTACAGTTACAAAGATATTTCATTTTATCTATATAAACTCACTCCTCAACCTTTCGGATCCGATTATTTGTTAAAGAAACTTAATTGCTTTAAGCAAAAGTCAATTACATTGCAAAAATACACCAACAATTGTGACTTAAAAGTGAAATAGTTTTATCTATCCTATGATAAAACCAACAATACACATTCATTTATTCGAAGCACGCCTCTATGGAGTCTTTCTTCAATATAGCCATTTCTATAGCTTCCTCCATTAGTTCTTCATAACCAGGAATTGATACTGGAGCTGAATCCAAATTCTCTTCTTTTTCAGCCAATTGAATAACTGTATCGTCTGGTTTTGCCCAGAAATAAAACATTCCAGGAGACATCAGGCCTGCGTCGTTAAGATAACGGAATCGATATACATATTTGATGGCACAAACACGTGCTCTACTTGCCATACCTAATTTTCTATCCAAAAATGAGATTAACGCACTGTCTGTCCTGACATCTATAAAATATTGATCGATTTTTTTTAATTCTTCCGACTTGTCAGTCTTGCCCTCAGCACTTTTAATCTCATCGTCAATCAGTGAAAGTGTCAACTCTTGCATGTGTACATGTTGCATTATCGCATTGTTGATATTTTCGAATTCTGTAAGTGAATCCACTGCTTCTATTGAGATTAGTTTATAACTGGAAGGATCTTTAATGGTAGGCCGCAACGCTTTGAAAGCATTTGCTTCCAAAGTTGATTCCCAACAACTGCTGAATGACAGAAATGTAAGGAACAAAAATAATATGCCGAAAAACCTCCTCATTGACATAAATTAATCGTTTCGCTTTACAAAGATATGTAAAAATAACAATATGACGTTTTATGATATTATTAAAAAATGCTAAAATTTCTTAAAAAAAGGCCGAAATAAGAAAAATAAGTAAAATTCGTTATTGTAAAGATTTGGTTTTAAAAGATAATCAAAGCAAAAAGAGCGGGCAGGAAATAAAAAAGGAGACGCAATTTCTCGCGTCTCCGAATTGAATCTATAATGTTGTGATATTATTGAGCAACTACATCCGAATTGTTGCTGTTTGCCTTCATCTCAGCAAGCTTTCTTGAGTTCTCTTCAATCTTCTTATTGTCGATTGTGTAGAAAATCAATGCAAGAACACCAAGTGCGGCACCAACCAATGGAACGATTACAAAGATTGTCTTAACTGAATCCTTGATGTCACCTGTGATGTTAACATCATTTGCGATAAATCCTACCATTGCCAAACCATACAAAGGAAGTGAGTTTGCGATTGCATAACCAAGCTTCTGAGCCATTGTGGCAGAAGTGTAGATCAAACCTGTTGCACGACGTCCTGTCTCAACCTCTGCATTATCAGCAACGTCGGCATACATACTCCACATAATGAAACCTGTAGGTCCGATAATAAGAGTGAACAAACAGTTTAGAATGATGATTATAGAAAGGCTGTCCTTAGGTATGATCAAGAATAGAATTGAAATCAATGCTGACAACAAGAAGCAGCCGATCCAAGTGTTTTTCTTTCCAAACTTAGAAACGATTGGCTTGATAAGCATTGTACCTAGGATTGTAAATAGTGTTCCCAAAGAAGCAAACAATGCGTAGAACAACTCCCAGTCAACATTCATACCAAAGCATGTGCCGCTGATGTTGTATTTGAAGAAACTCAAGTTATCACCGATCTGAGGAACGGCGCCTTCACCTCTTACAGCCTTGATGTTTGCCGATTTACCATCAGCACCAACAGCCTCAAAACATCTTTCGATAGCGTACTCTTTTCCATCAACTTTGATTACTCCTACAGATGATGTATCGTGTCTTCCGTTTTCAAGAATGTAAATAGGAGTCTTCTTGTTATCATTAGTCTCTGAAATCTCTAGAATCTTGCTGCCCTGTTCAACAACCTCGATGTCAGCCAAGAAATACTTAGCGTAGAATGTAGCGGCTGTATTGTGACATGCTGTGAACAGGATCAATGCGATACCTGCAACAGAAAGACACCACCACTGACGATTCTTTACAAGGTCGCTAAGGTCGTCCTTCAAGCTATTGTTCTGCTCCTTAACTGGCTTAACACGCTCTCTAGTGAAGTAGAATGTGCAGAAAAGCAAAATGGCTGCAACCACACCGTAAATCAAAACAACATAGAAGAATGCGTTTGATGTAGAAGCTCCTGTAGCTTCCTTCATAAACTGAGCAAACTTCATGACCATAGCGAAACTCAACCAGAAACCAATCTGGGCACCGATATTTCTGTATGCAGAAACTGAATCTCTCTCTTCTGGATCCTCTGAAAGTACACCTAGCAATGCACCGTAAGGGACGTTTACTACAGCGTAAAGGATTCTGAACATAAAGAATGAGATATATGCATAAACTAACTTGCCTGCCATAGAGAAGTCAGGAGTCATAAATGCGAAAATACCTGCAACACAGAAAGGAATCATTCCATAAAGAATCCAAGGACGGAATTTTCCATATTTAGTATTACATCTGTCTGAAGCACCTCCGATAAAGATATCGATTACAATATCCAAATATCCGATGATCATCATCATTGTTGCTGCTTCTGTTGGATCCAATCCGAATATATCGGAATAGAACATTCCGGCGATACAAACAATACCCCAGAATAGATTGCAGGCAAGGTCTCCTGCTCCGTATGCGCACTTTTCAAGTACGGATAGCTTGTGATTGTTTTGATCAATTAAAGCCATAATAAATTGTGTTTTAGGTATTTTATATTTTATTACTTTTTAATGTAAATATTTTCTTTCTTTAGTACGGTTGTGTCTTGAGCACCCCAATTGATGACACCCAACACTCTCTTCAGGTATTCTCCTGCTGGAGTTCGTCTGTCCCATTCGTTTGCTTTGCACGAACCTGGTTGAAGAATAGATGCTGTTTCCTCTTTGTCGCAGAAACTCCAGTTGCAGAAACTAACTCTTTGTTTTCCTGCATTGTTTCCAGACAACATGTGCAACCATTTGTCGGTACGGTCGAAATCCTCGTCTCCACCGCCCCACGCTTCTACACATCCGAATTCTGTACAGAACACTGGTAGACGGCCAAGCACGTCGTACAGATATGTGTACATGTCATAATAGTGTGGCTTTCCGTCTTTCTCAAATCCTTCATTGTGAGACGCTGCGTAGAAATGGAAAGCGTACATTATATTGTCGTACTTCAAACGGGCATCACGATCTGGCAAGTATGCATCCAAATCTTTTCCGTTGCCCTGATATCTGCCTTCTTTGATTGGTGCATCCACTAGCTGGCACCATTGAGGTGTACCTACAACAATAATAGGATGAGGCGCTCCGACGCTATCGTATGCGGCGTGGATAATTGGAATAACTTTGTTGGCATAAATAGCGATTGTGTCCCATGTTACAGACGAACCGTTTGGCTCATTACATATCTCATACAACACGTTCTGCTTATTCGCATTACGCTTTGCCATATATCTGAAGAAATCCTCTGCTTTCGAATATCTTGGATCTAGAGGGTTGCCTGGAGTTAGGATATGCCAGTCCATAATACAATAAATACCAAGTTCCTCACAGATGTCTATAAGATTACACATCTCTTCTCTGATCTCGGGTTTGTAATTGTATCCTCCCTCTTCTACGTACATCGCTAAGCGAAGTACACTAATATGCCAGTCTTTCACCATTTTAGTGATAGACTCTTTTGTATAACACTGGCCATACCATTGATAGCCCATAGTACTTAATCCTGCCAACTGTACAGGATTTCCTTCTTTGTCACATAGTTGCAATCCTTTTACCTGCAACGCACCATATCTTTTCAATGGAGGTGTGGTATCGACCGCTACTGCGGATGCTTTTTTCTCTGCCGTCTCCACGCTACATGACATCAATGTGGCAGTTAATATCGCTAAAGCGAATATCAGTCTTCTCATATTATTCCCTTTTATGAATGACTAGAATAGGAAAAAAGGGGAGAGTCTTTAAAAAGACTCCCCTCTTGTCTTATGAAGATGAATTACATCTCAACCTCAACAACAGTCTTAGAACCAGCTGGCTGCATAGGAACGATGTTGCCGGCAATTTCCTTACCGTTAACGATCAACTTCTTAACACCCTTCTGAGCTCCAGAGTTAGTTACCTTGATGACATAGTCTGCATCACGGAACTTACGGTTAACTGTGTAACCCTTCATGTCTGATGGAAGACATGGATTGATCTCCAAACCTTTGTAAGAAGGCTTAACACCTAGCAAGTACTGGCTAACTGTCAACCACATCCAAGCGGCTGTACCTGTCAACCATGAGTTCTTACCCTCACCTGGCTTAGCAGCATCCTTACCTGCAACCATCTGGCAGTTTACGTATGGCTCTACCTTGTGAAGTGCCTGATCCTTCAAATACATTGGGCTGATCTTGCGGAACAACTCCCAAGCGTCGTTACCACGTCCGGCTACTGTCTCACCGATGATAACCCATGGGTTGTTGTGACAGAAGATACCTGCGTTCTCCTTGTATCCTGCAGGATAAGAAGAAATCTCACCCATCTCAACGTGATATGATGTGAATGCAGGGTTGTTAAGTACCATACCGTGCTCACAGTCAAGATATTTCTTACATGAGTCGATAGCCTTGTCAACCATACCTTCCTCAAGTCCGATTCCTGCCATTGTACAGAATCCCTGTGACTCGATGAAGATCTTTCCTTCCTCACACTCCTTAGATCCGATCTTGTTTCCGTAGAAGTCGTATGCACGTAGGTACCATTCTCCGTCCCAACCGTGCTTCTTGACAGCCTCGATCATTGAGTCGATGCACTTCTGTGCACGCTCTGCCTCTGCTGTCTCACCGATCTCTCTACATAGCTCTACATAATCCTTACCTGTTACAACGAACAAACCTGCGATCATTAGAGACTCTGCCTTTGAACCTACTGAATTGTTCTCTGTTGTCTGGAATGACTCATTTGGATCCCAAGAGAAACAGTTCAAGTTCAAGCAGTCGTTCCAGTCAGCACGGCCGATAAGTGGCAACATGTGAGGTCCTAGGTTGTTTACAACGTGGTTGAAAGAAATCTTCAAGTGCTCGAACAATGAAACCTCTGTACCTGGTTTGTTGTCGAATGGAACTGGCTCCTTAAGGATAGAGAAGTCTCCTGACTCCTTAACGTAAGCTACAGTACCGAAGATCAACCAGCATGGGTCATCGTTGAATCCACCACCGATATCGTTGTTACCATGCTTTGTAAGTGGCTGGTACTGGTGGTAGCATCCTCCGTCTGGGAACTGTGTAGATGCGATATCAATTATACGCTCGCGAGCACGAGATGGAATCTGGTGAACGAATCCAACCAAGTCCTGGTTAGAATCACGGAATCCCATACCACGACCAACTCCACTCTCGAAGAATGAAGCAGAACGAGAGAAGTTGAATGTGATCATACACTGGTACTGGCTCCAGATGTTAACCATACGGTTAAGCTTCTCGTCATCCGACTTAACTGCATACTTGTCAAGCAAGATATCCCACAAGTTAGCCAACTCTGCAAATGCAGCGTCAACAGCAGCCACTGTAGAGAAACGCTTGATAAGCTCTTTTGCCTTAGTCTTGTTAACAAGAGTAACGTCTGAATCCTGTGAAGAGATCAACTCTCCGCTCTTCTTGCGTGCGATGTCTTCCTTGCTGAACTTCTCCTCTAGCTTGTTCTCAACATAACCTAGAACGAAGATGTAGTCTTTGCTCTCACCTGGCTTAAGCTCAACCTCGATATAGTGAGATGCGATTGGTGACCAACCGTGTGCCAATGAGTTACCTGGCTTACCTGCCATTACACACTGAGGATCTGCGAACTCATTGTATAGACCGATGAATGACTCACGGTCTGTATCGTAACCGTCGATCTTTGCATTTGTCACTGCGTAGTATGCGTAGTGATCACGACGCTCCTTATACTCTGTCTTGTGGTAGATTACGCTACCGTCGATCTCAACCTCTCCTGTAGACCAGTTACGCTGGAAGTTCTCCATATCTGTAGCTGCATTCCACAAACACCACTCAGCGAAAGAGAACAACTTGATCTTCTTTGTGTAAGTAGTTGTGTTCTTTAGAGTGACTTTCTGAACCTCTGCCCATGTCTTCAATGGAACGAAGAACAAAACAGATGCCTCGATACCGTTCTTTGAACCAGTGATACGAGTGTAGTTCATACCGTGGCGACACTCGTAAGAATCTAGCGGAGTCTTGCAAGGCTTCCATCCTGGGTTCCAAACTGTACCATTGTCGTTGATATAGAAGTAACGACCACCGTTGTCCATAGGAACTCCATTGTAACGGTAACGAGTGATACGACGGAACTTAGCGTCCTTGTAGAAATCATAACCTCCACCTGTGTTTGAGATCAAACCAAAAAAATCCTCATTTCCAAGGTAGTTGATCCAAGGAAATGGGGTTGCGGGATTGGTGATGACGAACTCACGGTTCGCATCGTCAAAATGTCCAAAATCCATGTTTAATTATATTAATTTTTAAATTTCCAATATTAAACCCAATTTCAAGATAACATATCCAATTTCGGGCATACAAATATAAAAACTTTATGTCCATTAGCATTAGAAATAGACATAAAAACAACGTGAAAGTGTCAAATAACACTATTTGTTGTTGTTTTACACTACAAAAAGATTGGCCTTGCGTAGTTCTTCACATCATCCTCCGTAATCGCATCGTTACATAGGATCGCAAGTCGCTCGACAACATTCTTCAATTCACGGATGTTTCCGTTCCATTCGAATGACTGCAAATGAGCCATCGCTCCTTTCTCGAATTTATGCTTCTGACCTGTAGCCGAATCATATTTCTTTATGAAGTGCTCCACAAGCAATGGTATGTCGTCTTTCCTTTCTCTCAATGGCGGCACACACAAAGGAATGACGCTCAGACGGTGATAAAGGTCTTCTCGGAAGTTGCCTTTCTCAATCTCCTGCTTCAGGTTTTTGTTGGTGGCTGCGATCACTCTCACGTCTACTTTGATCGCTTTGTCTCCGCCGACTCTTGTCAACACGCCTTCCTGAAGCACTCGCAACACTTTAGTCTGTGCGGCAAGGCTCATATCTCCTATCTCATCAAGGAATAGTGTGCCTCCGTCTGCCTGTTCGAATTTTCCTATTCTTTGTTTCAATGCCGACGTGAAGGCTCCTTTCTCGTGTCCGAAAAGTTCGCTTTCAATCAGTTCCGACGGAATGGCAGCGCAGTTCACCTCAATGAATGGTTTGTTTGCTCTTGCACTCCTTGCGTATATCTGGTGAGCCACGACCTCTTTTCCTGTTCCATTCTCACCTGTGATGAGAATTCTGGCATCTGTAGGCGCGACTCTTTCTATCAAAGCACGAAGATGATTGATCTGTTCGCTCTGACCAACCATTTCACGGTCGTCCGCCACACCTCCTGTTGCTTTTTTCACACCGTTTGAGATGGCGGCACGAAGATTGCTACTTTCAGGGCTGTTGCTCGACATCGCCTCTTTTACCGCTTGAAGCAGACGGTTGAGGTTCATCGGCTTCTCAATGAAGTCGAAGGCTCCGTTTCGCATACATTGTACGGCAGTCTCAATTGTGCCGTGACCTGATATCAATATCATTTTTGTAGACGGTTGCAACTGACGCATCTTGGCAAGAAGTTCAATACCATCCATCTTCGGCATCTTGATGTCCGAAAATACAAGGTCGAACTGCTCTTTTTCTGCCTCCTTCAATCCGTTTTCTCCGTCTTCTGCGAGAGTCACTACGTGTCCTTCAAATTCAAGAACCTCTTTCATTGAATTTCGGATACTTCTCTCGTCATCAACTACTAATATTTTTGCCATCCTAAATTAAATCCTTGTGTGTTGTTAGTCTAGTGTTGTTTTCCATGATTGGCTTATTTTTTCTTTTTGCCCGACATTTCATATTTTGTTCCTGAGATACTTTCAAGAGACGCTACTGCTTTACCCATCTTCAAGCTTGCCTCGACATACACTGGGTAGTGGTTGTCGTCGTCAGCCACGTAGATTTTCAAGTCTTCGTCGTTCTTGAACAGGTCGCCCTTGATAAGGGTAGGGACAAATACTGATGTTTTATATTTGCTTCCGTCCTTAAGTTTGACGGTCTCCTTTCCTGTAAACTTCAATCCCAATTCATAGACGATGTCTTCAAACAGAAGAGAGAATGCGGCAACGTCTCCTCTCGACATTGATGCCACGTCTAAATTGCGGACTTTGTAGCACGTGGCTATCAAATCACATGCATTCTTGCTGATGTTGAACTCAGTTCTGGAAGTTCCTTTTCTCTTGATGTATTCGAAATTCACATGTAGGCTGTCGGCATTTCCATTGTCTGTGTATAGATATGTGGAATAGCTCCAATAGCTGTCCTCATGTTTGCCATCGTGATAGTACACAGGTTGAAGTGTCTTCTTGCTGATGTATGATGTGAATGTGTCTCTCACCACATAGAATCTTTCAAACATTCCTTGTGTATATCCGTTGACAGAAAGCTTATAGCAGTCTTCTCCTCTGACAACAGCCTCACCCACCTCAAAATGAATCTTTCCTGCCTTCATCGAAATGAATCCAAGATTGAAATAGATACCGTAAGTCGCTTTTTCTCCAACTTTGAACACAGGAGTGTCTACATATGAAGCCTGCGAAAAGATGTTCCCTACCGACAACATCATCGCTATAATCAATGACATTATGTGTTTCATGTTCATGGCCTTAGTGTTTTTAATAATTAAACAAATCATGTAGAGACGTGCGGATGTTCGTGTTAACTTTATTCGCTGTGCGTGTCAATTATTCGCCATTAATTTGTGTGCACGTTGTTATACGTTTCAACTTGCATTTCTGATGTATCAACTTGCAATTAGCGAATTATCGCGTCTCTACGTATCAATTGTTGTGGATACGTTTGAAGATTCGTTCTGTACGAAGTCTATTGAAGAAACCTTGTTTGTCATCATCAAGAGAAAGCCAGATGAAGATAGGTTTTCCTACAATATGATCCTCGGGTACAAATCCCCAGTATCTGGAATCAGCGGAGTTGTGTCTGTTGTCTCCCATCATCCAATAGTAGTCCATTTTAAATGTGTATTTGTTGGCGACTTCCCCATTTATTTTTATGTTGTCGCCTGAATACTCTAGTTTATTGCCCTCATAGTTGCGGATAATCTGGGCATACAAATCAATATTATCAGCATTAAGGTCGATAGTCTCTCCCTTAGCTGGAATATGGATCGGACCATAGTTGTCGCGAGTCCACTTGTTGTCTGATTTTGTCTGTGGGAATGTGCGTCCACCGAATCTTTCGTCTTCTAGTTTGATGCTCACCACTTCGTTGCGTTTCTCAAGTTGAGCTTTCATAGCTGCTGTCAAAGGCAATTTGTAGACGAAGTTGAAAGAACCATCCTCGTTTGGCTGGTACTGCAACATTCGTTTCCAGTCTGTTGACACCATTGAATATTCGTAGTCAGACTTGCTTACTCCGAGCGACTGGAATGTCTTTTCTGTAAACGCTTTTGTTGTCTCGATGAAGTAGTTGAACTGTATATGTTCAGGAGCCTCGATCAATTGTCCGTTGATATACAGGTTTCTGTCTGAGATTAACAGGTCGTCGCCTGGCAGACCGACACATCTTTTCACATAATTCTCACGTCTGTCGACTGGCCTCCAAACAATCTCTCCGAAAGTTTCCTTATCATTCCACACCTTATCACGTCCGTAAGTTGAAGTAAGTGTGTAATAATCAGGATTCTGTACTTTCATCGCTACTGTGTCGCCAGCAGGGAAGTTGAAAACCACGATGTCGTATAGTTTTACATCTTCGAATCCGGCCAAACGTTTGTATTCCCATTGTGGATTCTCAATGTATGATTTGCAGTTGAGAATCGGCAACGTATGTTGGGCCAACGGGAATGAAAGAGGAGTCATAGGAGATCGTGGACCATAATTGCATTTGCTGACGAATAGGTAGTCGCCAACCAACAGCGATTTTTCCAATGATGAAGATGGAATCACATAGTTTTGGAACAAGTAGAGGTTGATGTAGTAGACGACAATCAAAGCGAAAACAATTGCGTCTACCCAGCTTCCTACCGTCTTCACAATCGGATTTGTCGATTTCTTCCACCAGTCCCATGCCACATAACGTGTGATATAGACATCAAGGAAGAACAGCAAGAAAAGTAGCGACAATGGATTTCTTGTCCATATTGTGAACAATATCACAATCACAGCAAGAATACCAAACTTGATATAGTCTACCTTATCGGTATCCTTGAAACGTTCTGCCAATGTGCCAGATTTCTTTCCGATATAATCGTCTTTCTTTTTTGAAGACGCCAAAACTTTATTTGATGATCCAGATCCTATTCCAAACATTTCAATCAGAATTTAAACATGTCTGCAGTAGTGTAAAAGCCTTTCTTTCCGGCAGTAAACTCAGCGGCAAGCACAGCTCCTAACGCGAATCCCTCACGGCTTTTTGCGTCGTGAGTGATCTCTATTGAATCAACTCCAGACTCGTAGCGGATAGTGTGGATTCCTGGAACCTCACCTTCACGAATAGACTTGATTGCAATATCTGATGAAGATCCTTCTACCTCTTTTGACCAGTTACTCTTTCTGTCAAGGTTTTCAAGAATGCCTTCAGCAAGTGTGATTGCAGTTCCACTTGGAGCGTCAAGTTTGTGTATGTGGTGAACTTCTGTCATCTCAACATTATATTGAGTGAATCCGTTCATGATCTTTGCCAAATATTTGTTGACTGCCATGAAAATATTCACGCCTACAGAATAGTTTGAACTCCAGAAAAGAGTACCGTTCTTCTTTGTCATTGTAGCCTTGACATCCTCAATCTGCTTTGTCCAACCAGTAGTGCCGCAAACGACAGGAACACCAGCGTCGAAACAAGCGTTGATGTTGTCGATCGCAGTTGTTGGAACAGTAAACTCGATTGCAACGTCGGCACTCTTGAATGCGTCACTCTTCAAATCTTCACGGTTGTCTATATCAATGATAGATACGATTTCATGACCTCTTTCTCTCGCAATTTTCTCAATCATGTGGCCCATTTTACCGTAGCCGATAAGCGCTATTTTCATTTTCTCTACTTTTACCTTTACAATATTTCGGCAAATATATTCATTTTTTGGGAGAATCATTCATAAAAAATGCTAAATAAAAATGTGGATGGTTAATTGTCAAATCAAAATCCTTTTTATAAAGCAAGAGCATACAGATTAGGATTGCCAATACGACACTCCCAAACCGCATGCTCATATTGCGAACCTTTAGTAAAAATTTTACAGAGATTTTACCTCTTCAATATCTATTTTTAAGAGAGATGAGATTTCTTCATCGCTCATTCCCCCCTTCCTTAACAGTGTAATGGTTTTTGAGCGTTCTTCTGCTATGCCCTCTGCTTTCCCCTCTGCTCTTCCTTCTGCTCTTCCTTCTGCTCTTCCTTCTGCTATGCCCTCTTTCTTTGCATAGTTTATTTGATTGACATAGTCACGGTACGCTTTTAGACTACGTTCATATTTATTGCGTTCTTCAAAAGAAAGCATAGAACAATTAGAGAGATCCCATAACCTCTTGAATACCTCTTTGTCTTTGAATTCTATATTTCCCATACGCTCCATATTTTTCAGATTGTAGATCCATTCCTCAAAGTGGTCTGCACATCCATTGTTTGACTTTTTGAACTTTGGCAATTGTATGAAATAGCCACGTATTTTATCGCTGATTGTTTTATTTGTTTTGGGGTCCATCAATCTCATTTCACAAAGAACGTCCTTGTTGTCTTTGTTGTCGAACAAATTGAAATGTGTGATGAACACGCCAATGACTGCGTTGATTCCGTACTCCCACTCCTCACCTTTTTCTCCTTGCATGGTGATCGCCCTTGAAAGATAAAACAAAGCTCTCTCCACAAAGTAATCTTGTCTTTTATTCTGCATCTCAATGATGACATGTTTGCCATTGTCTAACTTGCAGAACAAGTCGAAGATTATTGATCTTCTGTCATTTTCTTCCGACACGAGTTCCTTGTTCTCATACGTCAGATCAACAATAGGTGCCTCTGTGTCTACAAAAGAGTTAAGAAAATCCATCAATAGGATTTTGTCTCCAAAAATTCTCTTGAATCCTTCGTCACAAAACGGATTCAGCATTACTGCTTTTTCTTCTTTCTCCATTTTTTGAACCGTTACTAATATAGGTTTTGAAAATTATATTTTGCCACAACTTAGGCAAAGTTTTTATAATCGTCTTTATTTGTGACAAAGATAAATCTAATTTTTATTTGCGACAACAGTATGAGATTTTTTGTTTGACTTATAGGACTATGAATCAAAATCCCGCAGATACAATGTAATGCATCCACGGGATTGTATTTAATTCTGTATTCAGCATTTTTAATTTTTCATTTCACTATTACCGTCTGTGCTTCTTTTCCACATTTGACGATATAGATTCCTCTGCCGAGATGGATTTTTGTGATTGCTGAGTTGACGGTGCCGTTGGCGAGCATCTGTCCATTGATGTTGTAGACGGAATAGTCTTCTTTGACATTCTCGTCTAATGATATTATTATCACCTGCTCATTTTGTGTGTAGACAAGTGTTGTTCTGGATGTCGTGTTTTCGACAGTTGTCTCACTTGACATTGGGACGGCAGTGAATGGAACCGACAGAATTCGCCATTCACGATGGACATTGGCTCCGGTGGCACCTGTCTGCCATAATCCTACTTTTGTGCCGATCTCAAGATGCTCTCCTTCCAGATCTAGCAGTTTGTCGTTGGATACGGATATCACTTTGTAACTGTTGTCGCCAATATGCTCCACCTTAAACTGTTGGCCTTTGTTTGATTCATCAAGTTGTGAAGTGGTCAAATAGTATGATCCATCGTCTGTCAACGCATATTTCTTGCCTTCCAACATTGTGTAAATATTGTAGTTGCCATTATCTAATTTGTTGAAATACCAGCGTTGCATAGAGTCTGCCACACATAATGAACTTAGTTGCAATGCTCCTCCGTTCAGTGTCAACGGTGCTGTGCTGGCTCTTGGCACAATCAAATATGGGAATCCTTCAGTAAAGTTTTCCATTCCATTGCCTGCTTCCGTTGCAAACACTAATGTGGAGATTTCCTCTCCTCCCATAGTGTAGTCGACTCTTCCGTCGACAACCTCAACATCTGCCATACGCTTGCAATCCAAACGGGAGTTTGTGACATACAGTTCAGCTAGACCATCAACTTTTTTCAGCAATGAAAGATCTATGCTGATGTTTTTCTCCTCAGTAGCGGTGTTGAGCATCACTACAACAACCTTGTCGCCTGATGGACTGACCGCAGCCAGGATATCATTACGTCCTGTTCCTAACATTGTATAACCTTGACGGATAAAGCGAGTGACCTGCATACGGACGTAGAAATTCTTTACGATATTATATGTCTGGTTGCTGAAATTACCTTTCACCATACACCATTGGTCGTTGTTCTCCTCCACAAACTGCCAATCGATCCATGCTTGTGGCTGAAGATAGTTGAGGTCGTCGAACATACGTTGTGCCAAAGAGAGATTGCCTGCCAGTCCGTTTCCTCCGGCTCCTGTCTCAGACATCCAGAATGGCAGACGAGTCTCTGTCACCAAATCTTTCAGATTTGCTTTGTCTCTTATATCACCTCCGTATGTATGCACGTTGAACTGACCTAACATCGGAACAATATCTCCCTCTTTCACAAACAGTTGCAATTCTCCGATGGCTGTAGAAACACTCGTCTCGTCGGAAGCGGATAGCACCGTCTTCAACCCTGAATTTTTCAATTTCGGATAGATCACACGGATAAGGTCCACTTGTGATGAAGGGTCGAAATGACATCCCTCCTGTCCACCGTTCTCTCCCCAGTAGTTTGTGTTAGGCTCGTTGAACGGATCCAAAGTTTTGAACTCTATTCCATATTCATCCTTATAATGTTTGCAGACGTCGATCAGATAATCTGAGAATTTTCCGTAGTATTCTGGTTTCAAATTGTCTTTGCCTGCATCTTTGTTTCCGGAAGCACAGCCACTGTATGTCATCCAATATGGAGCAGAGTTGGAGAATGCTTCAAAAATGGCATCCTTACGCGCCTCATTCAGTTTCAGCATCACTTTGCGTTGTGCAGCGTCGGCATTCCAATCATAATCGGAATACTCGCTTGCCTTGAATCCCTCCATTTCCGCACGTTTGCCTTTGCCGTTGCACATGTGTCCGTTGTAGTGCGACGGATGGTCTCCTCCACCTATGTTGTAACGGAAGATATTGTAATTCAGTTTGTCTTCCGACGTGAGCATGTCCACCAGATCGTCAATTTTATTCTCACTCCACTTGCCGCACATGTTTGCCCACCAGCAAAGAGAGACTCCCCATCCTTCAATTGTCTGCTGTCGTGCGGCCGGGTTGATGCGGATGATGCTTGTTGACGACGGTTCATATTTGCTCATGAGGTTGTTATATTCCGTCTCTGTGATATTGACCACCGATCCATGTCTCATCACCGATGGCAAAGAGTATTGTGAAGATTCGAGTTGTGTGAATACGCCTGAAGATAAATCAGTGGTGATAAGAGGATAATAGCCTTTGCCTCCAAAATCATCGATGAAAAGGCACCATTTGTTTTCTCCGTTAAATTTGAAGCAAGTAGGGCCTTCCACGTAAGCGATCTGACTCATTTGTGTGTTGACTTCCGACCATTGGCCGAGAAGCGACGTCGCCTTCTCCATGATTATATATTTTCCAGACGATGGCATTCCAGACTTGTGAGCTTCAGTGGCTTCGTTCTTCTTGAAACGGTAGTAAGTGTTTCCTACTTTGATGACAGTAGCGTCGATCACACTGATTGTACGGTTTTGAGAGTTTTTCAGTTCGATCCATACTTTAGCGTCGGAAAATGTCTTGAAATCTTTCGTGGTGGAATAGTAGACGCGATGAGTATTGTCATTGTTCTGGACATATTGTGACGCTGGTATCTTTGAAGACCAGAACACTAAATATTCTTCAGACTCCTCATTATATACAGCTTCGGGAGCCCAAGTGCAACCGGCACCGTCGGGAGCAACTCTGCACATACGTTGTTCAGACCAGTTGATGAGGTCGGACGATTCCCACACCATTATGGATTTGCTGCCTGTTGTCTGAGCCGCAGTCCAGTCGCCATTGCCATTGATTTTCAGGTCTGTGGCAATCACGAAGAATTTGGATCCATCTGCAGAACGCATGATAAATGGATCACGCAATCCTTTCTCTCCCAATGTGGATGTGAGCACAGGGTTACCTCCATTGATATCCTTCCAATTCAGACCATCTCGGCTGACAGCGAAATATATCTGTTCCCCTTGTGCCAGACCTTCACCTTTGAAGTAGGCAAACAAGTAGGCGGTAAAGTCTTTTTCTGCTGCAAACGAAATTGCATATGTCATCACCAAGAGAAGTGATGCTAAAAATCGTCGTGTCATAGAAAGTAATTTTTCAGTAAAGACGGAAAACATTCCCGTCTTGTGTTATTAGTATGCCACAAATATATTTACTTTAAACAAAATCAACGTGTTCAAAAGTGCCATTTTAAGGAAAAAAGTAAATGAGAAATGAAAAAACTACAAAATCAGTTTAGAAATTTTACAAAACTTTTCTTTCGCATCAAAGATATTTAAAGTGGCATTTTATATATTTGACAAACATTTAAATTGACACTTAAAATTTTATGGCAAAATATAAATTATTCCTTTGGGGAAATGGGTATTAGAATAAATGTCCGATATTTTGCCGATAAAATAAAGTTTTTTACCGACTAATGGGTATTGTTTCTCGAAAATAATTAAATTTGCCCATATAACTAAAAATTTAAGATGAAGAGCAAATTTTTGAAATATGCACGTGTGCTTTGTGCTGTGGTGATGATGCTTTCTATCGTCACTCTTTTCTGCGACACCACAGGTATAGCCAGACATTATTTGGGTTGGACTGTCGACATCCAATTCTTTCCTTCTATTTCCGCAGGTTTGATTGCGGCGTTTGTGTCGACGTTGGTTGTGACTAAACTGTTCGGAAGAATATACTGCTCGGTGATTTGTCCGCTTGGTATTTTTCAGGATATCGTCGCACGACTTGGCAGACTGACAAAAAAACAGAAAATCAAGTATTCTTATAGTGAGGAGAAACTTTGGATGCGATTGATAATAGCTGTGCTGTTTATCGCATCTTATTTGATTTGTGCATATCCGATAGTAGGTTTGCTTGAACCATACAGTATCTTCGGACGTATGGCGACCACTCTTCTCGCTCCAGTGGGCAGACTCATTGCAGAGTATCTTGCCGCATCGTCTGAGGCTGCCGGCGATTATACATTTGCGATGCCTGCCGCGTTAAACTATTCATATGTGATGTTAGGAGTCGCTCTATTCTCACTTGTGCTTATCGCTATTTTAGCATTCCGTGGTGGTCGTACATATTGTAATACTATCTGTCCTGTCGGCACAATTCTTTCCATCTTTGCTGAAAACTCAGTGGTTAAACCAGTCATCGACCATGACAAATGTGTGAAATGTGGTCTTTGTGCAAGAAAATGTAAGGCTTCATGTATCGACTCTAAAAATGGAAAAGTCGATTCTTCAAGATGTGTCGACTGTATGAATTGCATCTCCGCATGTAGCAAGGGGGCTATTTCTTTCTCAACATCATCAGACAAAGACAAGACTCCTAATATTATAAAGAGAATCAAGGATAGATTTGCGAAGAAGGCTAAGGAAGACGTGAATGCTACCGTCGCAACGGATGAATCAAAACGAGCATTCCTGACAGTCGGAGCACTTGTTGTTGGAAGTGCCATGACTAAGAGTATGGCAAAGACATTCGACGGTGGTTTGGCTGAAATCACAGAAAAGAAGGAGCCAGTACGTACGGACAGAATCACACCTCCGGGAAGTAAATCGTACAGACATATTAAAGATGTATGTACTTCTTGTGGACTTTGTATCACTGCATGTCCTAATGAAGTGCTTCGTCCAAGTGAGGAACTTGATTCATTGCTGACACCAGTGATGAGTTTTGAAAAAGGCTATTGCCGACCTGAATGTAAGCGATGCAGTGACGTTTGTCCGACAGGAGCTATCTCACTTGCAGATCTTGCAGAGAAGAGCGCTACACATGTCGGCCATGCAGTGCTTATCGCCGACAATTGTATCTCTTTGAAGAAAGGAGTGTCGTGCGGCAACTGTGCCCGCCACTGTCCGGCTGGAGCAATCACGATGGCACCATCTGTCGTCGGCGACGAGACGTCTCCAAAAATGCCGGTGATAGATTCACAAAGATGCATCGGATGTGGTGCATGTGAAAATCTGTGTCCTTCATCGCCATACAGCGCAATCTACGTGGAGGGTCACCGTGTACACAGAATAGATTAAGTATCGGGATCTTCCCCTATTTGTAAACTGAAAAAGACAACACAATATATGGATCGCAGAGATTTTCTTAAACGTTTGTCGGCTGCCACTGCCACTATGGGATTGGCTGCGTGTACTCCTGCTGAAAAGACGAAGGAGATAATCGGAACGAAAAGCAAGAAACCTACAGGTGAGATGACATACCGCACTGTGCCGACATCTGGCGACAAAGTGTCGTTGCTTGGCTATGGCTGTATGCGTCTGCCTACTGTGCAACACGGAAGCGCAAGAGAGCAGAAAGATATCGAGATAGATCAGGAAGAGTTGAACGCTCATGTGGATTATGCGATAGAGCATGGAATCAATTACTTCGACACATCTCCAGTTTATTGCCAGGGAAGAAGTGAGCACCACATGGGTATAGCTTTGAAACGTATTCCGAGAGAGAAATTCCTTATCGCCACTAAGCTCTCGAATTTCGCACAGGAATATTGGAGCAGGGAAAAATCGATAGAGATGTATCGCAACTCCTTCAAGGAACTTCAGGTGGATACTATCGATTATATGCTTCTTCATGCTATCGGAGGCACGTCTGGAGAGTATAATTCGACTCAAACTTTTGAGAAGAGATACATTGAGAATGGCATTCTTGACTTCCTTCTTGAAGAGAGAGCGAAAGGCAAAATCCGTCATCTTGGATTCTCTTACCATGGTGATATCGCTATCTTCGACCGTGCTCTTGCCATGCACGACAAATGCAAGTGGGATTTCGTGCAGATTCAGATGAACTATGTCGACTGGCTGCATGCCAAGGAGGTCAATCCAAACAATACAAACGCTGAATACCTCTACGCTGAGCTGGAGAAACGCAATATCCCTGCCATCATCATGGAGCCATTGCTTGGCGGACGTTTGGCAAGCACATTGAGTTTCATCGCAGCCAAACTGAAAGCACACCGTCCAGAAGACTCAATCGCTAAATGGGCGTTGCGTTATCTAGGATCATTCCCTAATGTGCTTACTGTGTTGAGCGGAATGACTTATATGGAGAATGTCAAGGAAAATATTGACACATATTCTCCTGTGGAGCCATGCACAGAAGAGGAATTAGCATTGCTTGAAGAGGTGGCTCAGGCGATGCTGAGATACCCAAGTGTGCCATGTACGGGATGCCAGTACTGTATGCCATGCCCTTATGGTGTGAATATTCCTGGTATCTTCCAGCACTATAACAAATGTATCAATGAGGGCAACGTCTCTGTCAGCAATCAGGATGAGAACTATGTGAAAGCTCGTCGTGCATTCCTTATGGGTTACGACCGTGCTGTGTCTAAGCTACGTCAGGCAGACCACTGTATAGGATGTGGAGCCTGTGTGAGTCATTGTCCGCAGGGAATCAAGATTCCAGCTGAGATGCAGAGAATAGACAAATATGTGGAGAGTTTGAAACAATCTATGGATTAAAAGTCGACGCATGGATAAACTGACAATCGTAACAGCTTCAGGCGAAACCATCACAGCCAATGAGATGGGCATCAAGGCTCTTCGTCGCATATATAAAGAGCGACGTGAGGTGTTGCGTGGAGCGACGGTGACAGACATCATCATCGGCAAAGGTGCTGCTTGTTTCCTGATTTGTGGTGGAATTAAGCATTTGAATGTGGATGTGATCAGTAGAGCCGGGCTTGACATGTTGCAGAAGGCAGGCATTCCCGTCTGCCCAAAACAGATTGTCCCGATGATAATCAACCGTAAGAATGACGGGCAGTGTCCTATTGAGAATCTTCTTAGAGAGACATTTGATGCGGAGGAAGGAATCAAGAAAATCAGTGCTTTCTTCAACGACGAATATTCGGTGTAGATTAAGAAACGATATTTTTAATATAGCAGGCCACATAGAATAACAATATAGCAAGACTGACAAAGTTGTGATCATCGAACTCACGTTAAATGACGTGACACCATACAACAATTAAAACGGCTGTGTTTCAAATGAAGCACAGCCGTTTATATGTAATCCAATTTTATGTAATTTCGGAATGCAACTCCGAAATCACATAAATTATCTTAATGCCTTATTTAAGAAATCTGACACAACATGCTCATACTTTTCCGGTTGCTCAGTGATAGCATTGATATGAGTGCCACCTTCCACCAACCACATCTCGACATTCTTTTTCTTTGTTGCCAAAATACGTTTGCCTTCCGACACAGGCACTCTGGTATCTGCGTCGCCATGGATAATAAGAAGCGGAATTTCCACGTTCTCCAACGTTTTGATGGACGACGCTTCCATAAACGACCATCCTTCCTTGATTTTACATAACAGGCTTGCCGCGTGAAGAAGTGGGAATGCAGGCAAATGCATCTTCTGTTTCATCTCATGACTGAATTCAGCAAAAGCGGATGTGAACCCACTGTCGTCAACGACTGCCTTCACACATGCTGGCAATCCCTCCTCCGCACACATCACGACACAAGCTCCACCCATAGATAGCCCGTGCAACACCACAGGAAGAGAGGCGTCAAAATAACGGTTTACTTCTGATGCCCACTGCAAAACATCCAAACGGTCCGGCCATCCCATACCAGTCACATGTCCATCACTACTTGCATGGTGAGCCAAGTCGAGCATCGCCACATTGAAATGAAACTTCTCCAAATACAATCTTGCATGTGGCAATGTCTGAATTGAACAGCCTGTGTAGCCATGCACTAAAATTACCGTGCCTTTCGCCTCCTGACAAGGAATCAAATAGGCATGTAAACGCTCTCCCTTGGGGTTAGTGATATAATGGTCATCGACTTTCCCGTCGGAACGTAAAACATCAAACCAAGAAAGAGTCTCTGGTTGCTCTGTTCCAAAAATTTTTCTGAAATTTTCCTCGCTTCGCCCCACTGTATCCTTATAAATGGATATACGAAGTAAAAAGAATGCAAACGCCACTATAAAGATAACGATGGTAACTCCAATTATCGCAAAAATCATAATCCTAACCTTTTAATAAACTACCGTACAAACCATGCCAACGATTATAACAAACACGTCATATCTCACATGACAATCATTATTTACCACAAAAAGACAGCGACGTGCATACGTACGTCTCTATATTCAAGCTCTCGGTTTCTTGCTCTTCAAAACCTTGACATATAAATATATCGTGATTGCAGCGATTGGCACCTGTACCAAAAGCAACATCGCTAATGCGTCTCCACTCATATTTTAATCCTCCTCTATCCTTATTTGTTGTTGTTTGTTTTTCTTGTCCACGAAGTATATCATAACGCAAAGCACCACAAGACACAGCAATAATGATATTCGTGTTATGTCGACATACATCACGTCGTTGTAGACGGTGCCTTCGCTGAGTGCGGAACCCGGTTCCACATTATCTCCGACTTTTACCACAGGTATTGTTCCTTCCGGCAATGACACTGTTTTGACTGCCTCTCCACAATTGATCTCTACAGCGTTGTCAGTCACTCCTGTCACCTGACCTGTATAGTCGGAATAGTAGAAGTTTGACACCCATGATGAGTTTGCTCCTATTCCTTTATGTGTCAACTCTCCGATAATCGACGAATTGTCGACCTCCCAACCAGACAATGATATCTGACTCCAGTCGTCATTCTTAGGTTTGATAAGCGCAGTGACAAAGATGAGGATCATCATTACCGGTGTGACATATCTTAGGATATATTTGAAGATTATTGGCAACTGCATTTCTGCTCCGTAGTGGATTATACGCCAACCTTTATCCAATCCCATCACCCAAGAGAACATGATTGTCTCGATCATACCGAAAAAGAAGAGTGCGAAAGTGCCAGCCCAGAAGTCGTACTGATCGAAGACTCCTTTGTCGAAAAACAATACCGTCGGCAAAGCAAGGAAGAACAAGATCACTCCATATATCCATGATGCTTTCTTCTGACTCCATTTGTAACTGTCTGTAAAGAAAGTTACCAAAGGGGTGGAAATAGCGAGCGACGATGTCACAGCAGAGAAGAAAAGTAATCCGAAGAAAGCAAGTCCAGCCAATGCGGAAAGCACTGGCCCCCACTGAGAAAACAGGTATGGAAGCGTTTTGAATCCGAGACTGAATCCTCCAGACTGAGTCATCTCAAGCACAGCAGGCACACCAAAATATCCTACTGCAATCGGGAAAATGATCGCACTGCCGAGGACTACCTCTGTGAATTCGTTTGTGAATCCGGCAGTGAGCGAGTTCAACACTATATCATCATGCTTTTTGATATATGAAGCATAACACTGTATACAACCCATTCCGAGCGACATAGTGAAGAATACCTGTCCGCCGGCAGCTAGCCAAACCTTAGGGTTGGTCAAAGAGTCAAATTGAGGATTCCACAGATAGTTGAATCCATCCATGCTTCCGAAAGTCGCACCCGCGTCGCCTTTATCAAGAGTGTACGCTCTTACGACAAGGAATATTCCGAAAAGCAACAGCATAGGCATCGCTATCTTCGCTACCTTCTCAATTCCATCCTTGATGCCCTTGGCAAGAATCCATACATTGAATATGATGCACACCAGGAAGCATATCATGGTGTCGTGGGGAAGGAATGAAGTGGAAACTCCAAGATCGAGGTATTTGCCGAAGAAACTGGCCACCTCTGTTTCCGACATTCCCATGAATGTGCCGCATACAGAATGGATGGCATACGACAATGTCCAGCTTTCAATATAAACGTAATAAGCGCAGATGAGTGTGCTACAGAAAATGCCCATCGATCCGAAATATTTCCATATAGGATGACGGTGCGCAGATTGAAGAATCATAGGAGGGGAGTGATGCCCCGACATTCCTCCAAGTTTTCCTGTACTCCACTCAATAAAGAGGAGCGGCAGACCAAGAAGGAAGAATGATATAAGATATGGGATGATGAAAGCACCACCGCCATTTTGAACAGCCTGAATAGGAAAACGTAAAAAATTGCCTAACCCGACAGCATTGCCAGCCATGGCAAGAATCAGTCCGATTCGTGAACCCCACGCTTGAGTCTGTTGATCCATTTCTGTCTTTTTCTTTGATTTTTCAGTAAAAATGTAGTTCGTTACAAAAATAATGCTTTTGTTTCTATAAAAAAATAATGATTTATTTTTATATAATACAGGCATTCTCTATTTTTGTAGAGAGATGAAAAAGGATTAATAGGGACATATTATCAGATCTGTATGTGGATTTGGTATGATCTTGAAATCTACAGCTGATTTTTATAGAGGTTCCATAAAAAGAGCGACTATGAGATTTATTAATGCATTAAAAATATCTACCTTAATATTCCTGACACTGTTTTCTATTTCGTGTCGGAAAAACACTACAATTTCTATTTGTGGAAAAATTCCTTCAGCGGCAGGCAAAATGGTTTATGTTGATAGTCTTACTTCAACAAATCCTGTTTGTTTGGATTCTGCTATGGTGGAAGAAGACGGAAGTTTTAATATAGATATCAGAGCTGTGAAGAGAATGGCGTTCTTCCAGATGAGAGCTGATTCTATGTATGGCGCTTTTTGTGCTGATTCTACAGAAAAGATTGAATTTAAGGAGGGCGTATATGGAGAACTCACTCTTACTGGTGACGATTATGCGGTCCAGTTATGCAGGTTAAGTCAACATTTAAGAGCAACAAATGAATATATCAGAACGTTGATGTTGATGTTTGACAAGTCTCCAGAGAAAAAGGAAACGATAAAAAATCTAATCTATAATCGCGTGATGCGATACCGACAAGTTGCAGATTCATTAGTGAAAGAGAATCCAGTATCGCCTGCAGCTTATTATGCAATGACGACCAAGTTGATTTATGGAATTGAACCATATGATTTCAATGACGAAGAAGATCTTCTTATGCTTGCTGTCGTGGCAAACAGATGGGATATTATTCGTCATAACAACGTATATTCCAACTTGTTGCTTGAAAAATTGGCGAGAGAGAAAGTTGACAAAGCAACGAAAAAAGTTGGAGATGGGCTTCTGTTTTCAGAAAAAGCTACATTTGTGGAGTTGAATCTTCCTAATGCCAAGCATAACAGAATCAGTCTGAACAGTATCAAGAATAAGAATGTGATTTTACTTTTCTGGAATCTAAGGAAGATGGATCATGATGTTTTGGAAAGAATAAAGTCGTACTATATTTCGAATCCGGATGTGGAGATCTACCATGTCAGTTTTGATAAGGATGTCAAGGCTTTTGAGAAAGTTGCCGCCCACTATCCATGGATATGTGTGAACGATGTAGATGGGAAAAGTGCTGTTACTTACAATCTTGAAGCCACTCCTTCTGTATTTCTTTTCAATAAAAGAGGAAATATTGTCGGCAAAAACATTCCTTTTATCGGATACAAATTTTAATAATCATACAGGTAGAGACGCACATCCGTGCGTCTCATTATATTTGATGTGCGTCCAAATATTTATGGCGTGTCTATCATAATTTGACATGCATCTGACTTTATTTGAGTAATGGAAAAGACGCATGTTTGATTAAGTAGTGAACATTGTCACAGCTCCATTGTAAACTTAGAGCAAGAGAACGGGATAAATTCTATCAGGCATTAATAATTAATGATAATTTGATATAAGAAAACTCCAAAAGCTATTAAATGCTTTTGGAGTTTTGTGTTGAAATATATATTACCTCCAGTCTCTTTAAATGAAAAGAGAGTGTATCTCAACTATTGTTAGTTTTGATACACTCTCTTCTAAAGTTATAACTCGTGTCCTAACCAATTGAAAAATTAGGACCTGTAGAGTTAATGGTGATGTGAATAGTATTATTTTTTATTCACAACTCCACGTACAATCGCACCTATCCATCTATTCACATGGGCAATCTCAATGTGACCATGTCTCGTTGGGTTAAAACGGTAGTAGAATCCACTTCCACTATGTATTCCCTTCTTGTTGTCATAATTGTTGCCATCATTACCAACAATTGTAGAAAGCGTTGAAGTCCAAATGAATCCATCATCAAGTTTGTTAACAAGAGAATTTCCATTCATAGAATGTGACATAGGAAGGAAAATTGTATTTCCGTTCTTTTTTGATGTACCGACTATGCCGGCAACATTTGTGCCTTGGTAATCGTATGTCCATTCCCAATCACATCCGTCTACTAGTTCTTCAGCCTCCTTCATAGTCGGCATTCTCCATCCTTCTCCCAAGTTTGCAGTCGCTGCGTCATCCTTAGGATCCAAAACGATTATGCTGTCAATGGAATTATACTTTAATAACGAGTCCATAGCACCTGTTGAATCAACCGTGCACCATTTGTATGTTTCTGGACTATAGTTTGGTTTTGAAGTTGTCTCACCCCATGCGAAATAATCGCCAATATCAGTTGGCTCTTTTGCTCCTACGTTGTGGGAAGCCCACAATGTTCCATTAGGCAAATCTAGATCAATAAATACATGACCATTTATAGTTTCTCTTTCATACTGAGCGTAAACATCTATGTCAGAATCTACATTAGTGAAAGAAGAGTCGCTCCATCCAATGAAATTGTAATATTTCACTTCAGGGACGATAGGAGCAACGGCAGCTGAGTCTTTTGTCACTTCCTGACTTTCGATAAGCGAGCTGTCCGGACCAAAGAATCGTACTGTGTATGAAGGGAATTTACCGCAAGAATCCCCATTCACAACCGCACGGACACATGCTCCAAGGCATCTGTTGACATGCGCGATCTCGATATGCTTGTCAATGTTTTTGTAGTAGTATCCGCTTCCGCTGTGGTCTCCTTTTTTGTTGTCATATCCGTTGCCTTGAGCATCTACGGCAGTAGAAAGAGTGGACGACCATATATAGCCGTCATTGACAGTTGTTGTAAGTTTGGTACCGGTGTAAGAGTAAGTCATAGGAAGGAAAATTTTATTTCCGTTCTTTTTTGAAGTACCGACCATACCTGCAACCTTAGTTCCCTGGTAATCGGTTGTCCATTTCCAATCACATCCGTTTACCAACTCTTGCGACTCCTTCATAGTCGGCATTCTCCATGCCAATCCCCAGTTAGCCGAGGCAGCGTCATCCTTAGGCTCAAGAACAGTCGTGCTGTCGATTTCTCCGTACTTCAACAGTTTCTTCAAAGCGCCTTTCGAGTCCACAGTGCACCATTTGTATGTGCTCCAGCTGTAGTCTTCCTTAGGCTTGATCTCACCCCATGCGAAGTAGTCACCGCTCTC
>SUXE01000004.1:186274-224358 GCA_015061115.1 Bacteroidales bacterium
GTGCACCATTTGTATGTGCTCCAGCTGTAGTCTTCCTTAGGCTTGATCTCACCCCATGCGAAGTAGTCACCGCTCTCAGTAGGCTTAGTCGCGCCCACATTGCAAGTCGCCCACAACTTTCCGCTAGGCAGACCAAGGTCAACGAATTTGTGTCCGCAGACAGCCACCTTCTTATACTGAGCGTAAACATCTATGTCAGAATCTACATTAGTGAAAGAAGAGTCGCTCCATCCGATGAACTCGTGGTCCTCCAATTCAGGGGCGATAGGAGCAACGGCTGACGAGTATCTTGGCACATCCTGACTCTCGATAAGCGAGCTGTCCGGACCAAAGAATCGTACTGTGTATGAAGGGAATTTACCGCAAGAATCCCCGCTCACAACCGCACGGACACATGCTCCAAGGCATCTGTTGACATGCGCGATCTCGATATGTTTGTCAATGTTTTTGTAGTAGTATCCGCTTCCGCTGTGGTCTCCTTTTTTGTTGTCATATCCGTTGCCTTGAGCATCTACGGCAGTAGAAAGAGTGGACGACCATATATAGCCGTCATTGACAGTTGTTGTAAGTTTGGTACCGGTGTAAGAGTAAGTCATAGGAAGGAAAATTTTATTTCCGTTCTTTTTTGAAGTACCGACCATACCTGCAACCTTAGTTCCCTGGTAATCGGTTGTCCATTTCCAATCACATCCGTTTACCAACTCTTGCGACTCCTTCATAGTCGGCATTCTCCATGCCAATCCCCAGTTAGCCGAGGCAGCGTCATCCTTAGGCTCAAGAACAGTCGTGCTGTCGATTTCTCCGTACTTCAACAGTTTCTTCAAAGCGCCTTTCGAGTCCACAGTGCACCATTTGTATGTGCTCCAGCTGTAGTCTTCCTTAGGCTTGATCTCACCCCATGCGAAGTAGTCACCGCTCTCGGTCGGCGTTGTCGCGCCCACATTGCAAGTCGCCCACAACTTTCCGCTAGGCAGACCAAGGTCAACGAATTTGTGTCCGCAGACGAAACCACTTATAAGAGCAGTGTCGTAATCAACGTATAGAATCTTCTCAACATTGTATTTGTCGACACCTCCTGTTTTTGTTTTTATATTCATGTATATGTCAGTTCCGTCTGTCTCATAATTGGTCTTCTCAACATTGTCGACATCGTACTTAAACATCTGGTCGTTGTCCATCTTTACACGCATATAGACAACAGAGCTTGCCACTATCGCAAGCATTGCCATTAATGTTAATAGTATAACTTTTTTCATTTGATTTTTCTTTGTTATTTACGGATAACTTTAATACTGTGGGTTCCTACAGACAATATATAGATGCCCTTTTGTTCTGGTAGCTCAACAATAACAGAACCTTCTGCATTTGTCTCAGATTCAAAAAAAACGGCTCCGCTTACATTTACCAACATCACTTTTGCAGAGGCAGTTGCATTTTGTACTTCTACTGTAGATCCGTCTAAATTAACAATGCGAAGTTCGTTGGAAATTTTTGCGTCAACCGACGCAGTTTCTGAAAAATGGTAGTTTTTCACGCTACTTATAGCGAAGCTGGTTACTGGACTTCCATTTACAATGAGATTACCTTCACTATAAGTAATCTCTAATTCATCATCTAGCAAGAAACTATATTTCTCGCCATTCCTTTGCTCTATTGTCATGTATTGCTTTTTTGCATTAGCACATACTAAACAACCACAAAGGGAGATCAATGTTAAAACTTTTTTTACCATGTCTTTATAGTTGTAATTATTGTTGTCGACCAAATGATCATGTCGTATAAAACAGCTATTTAATTTTAAGGCAACAATATTTGGTTTGGCAATATATTATCTCTCCCATATTCCAGCTAAAAAAACTATAATTATTCTTAAAAATACCATGAAAATTTCACTTAATAGGTAGAGTTAATAAACAGGTTATCCATAAACAGAATAAATTCAGTGTTTTTTGCTTTATGCCAAAATCAAAATCTTACCTAAACAAATAAATAGAAATGAATAAAAAAGTATTTGTTTTTATATCTTTGTTGTGCCCAAGACAGGACTCGAACCTGCACAGCCTTGCGACCACTGCCACCTGAAAGCAGCGCGTCTACCATTTCGCCACTTGGGCAAACATAAGGAAAGGTTAAAAACCAATCCCTACAAAAGACGATGCAAATTTCGTAAGTTTTAATAAAAAATGCAACTATTTTATAATGAAAATTGCGTTTGATGGCAAAAGAGCCGTAAAAAATGGAACAGGACTTGGCAATTATAGCCGATATGTGTTGGAATCATTATGTAAATATGCTGATTCCAACGATAAATTCGTTGTTTATTCTCCCAAAGGTAGGATGAATGCGTGGATGCAGAGAATCATAGACACTTTTGCACCACAGATCTCTCTTGTGATCAACAGTTCCATTTTCGCAAGTGTGTGGCGTACGTTTGGAATGACTCAGGATGCGGAGAAAGATGGTGCGGTAATCTTTCATGGACTCAGCAATGAATTGCCTCTCAACATCTCGAATAGCAGTATGAAAAGTGTGGTGACGATTCACGACCTTATCTTCCGCAGAATGCCGGAATGCTATAAATTCATCGACCGCAAAATCTACGATTATAAATTCCGTAAAGCAGCAGAGAATTCAGATGTTGTGATTGCTGTGAGTGAACGCACAAAAAAAGATATCGTGGAGCTGTATCATATTGATGCTGATAAGATTAAAGTAGTTTATCAGGGTTGCGATGCCCAGTTTGCAAAAGAGATAGGTGAAGACGAGAAAATTCGCGTCGCACAAAAATATGATCTTCCCAAAAGATATATTCTGAATGTTGGAAGTATTGAGACGCGAAAGAATGCGTTGCAGATCGTCAGAGCATTGAAGGATGTAGACGCGTCTGTGTCTCTTGTGATTGTGGGCAGACGCACTAAGTATGCAGAAAAAATCGATGAATATGTGAAGAGTAATGGATTAGACGCGAGGGTAAAAATCATCTCAGGCATTGATTTCAAGGATTTGCCTGCGGTTTATGCCCAGGCTGAAGTCTTTGTCTACCCGTCGTTCTACGAAGGATTTGGCATTCCTATTGTAGAGGCTTTGAATGTCGGGGTTCCTGTAATCGCGGCCACAGGTTCTTGTTTGGAGGAGGCTGGGGGAGCATCGTCTATCTATGTCGATCCTACCAACGACAGTGAAATGTCTGATGCCATAAATCGTGTCTTAACAGATTCTGATTTGAGATCCAAAATGATTGATGATGGAAAAGAATATGCCAAACGATTCTCTGAAGAGCAATGCGCCAAGGAAATTTTTGATATTTACAAATCGTTGGTATCCTAAGTACAAATTCTATCATAACTATGACAAAAAAGAAACTATTATACTATACGGCTGCATTTGTCGGATTGACAGTTTTGATCTGGATTGGCGCAGCTGTTAGTCGTATTGGAAACTATAAAGATAAGCTTTGGGCTCATAGAGTAAAATCTTTGGAAAAGAGAGAGGAATTTAAAAGTTTGTATCCTAATTTTGAGGTCGACATTACAATTCGAGAGGACTCATTGAAAGAACGTGTCGTATTGGATGTCACACATGATGCTGATATCACTTTTGGTTTGACTTTTGATGAGTATATCCAACACTTAGGAAAAGGAGAGAAAGTGTGGCTGGACATAAAGAATCTATCAGTTGACAACAACAAAATGGTTCTTGAAAAATTAGATTCTTTTGTCAATGAATTTGGTATGGGAAAAGATCAGTTCATAATAGAATCCAGGGATTATAGGGCATTGGAATTGTTGACTCAAAATAAATATTACACCTCATATTATGTAGATTTTAAGAAAATAGACGATGAGACGATAAAGCATTTGGAAGACGTTGCAAAAACGGGATGCGTAAAAGCTCTTTCATTTCCATCTTCCCAATACAGTGACATAAGGAATAATGTGGTGAACAAAGATATGGAATTTCTTACTTGGGCACATCGTGATACACAGATAGAGTTTTTGTTGAATCCGTTTAATAGAACATTGTTAGAAGATAATAGACTTAAGGTGATTCTAATCAAGACTCGTGGCAAATATCATAGATAGAAATATTTCTCTCTTCCCAGATAAAAAGAAAGAGACGCAAGCAATTGCGTCTCTTCTTTTTTATATCGCTTATAACTATATGTTATTCAAACACTACACTACCATCGTGTACGTTGTAGTATGCGCCTACAACCTGAGTCTTACCTGCCTCTACGAATTTCTTAACCAACTCACGATCGTTGATTCTCTTCACCTGAGTGGCAGCATTTAGTTTGATAGCTGCGTCAAGAGAATCTGCCTTGCCTACATATGGTTTAACGTCAGCCTGGATCATAGAAAGCAACTCATCGATCTTGCTCTCATCGTCAGCCTTAACATCGCCGATAGCACCTGTCACACCGCCGCAAGACTCGTGGCCTAGCACAACAACAGTCTTGACTCCAAGGTGCTCGATAGCGTAGTCTACACTACCCATAACGGCATCGTTGTTCACGTTATTACCTGCAGTACGGATAACGAAGATGTCGCCAATACCCTGGTCGAAAATCAACTCTACTGGAACGCGAGAGTCTGAGCAAGCAACTACAGCTGCAAATGGAGCCTGGTGAGGAGCTGTCTCAGCAAGACGTTTGTGGTCGTGGTGAGGGAATACAGGAGTCTCTGCTACGTAGCGAGCGTTTCCTTCCTTCAAACGTGCGATAGCCTCTTCTGGAGTCTCTACTGTTTTGTCCAATGTTGCCATTACTGAATCAATGGCAGCTTTGCAAGAATCGTTAGACTCATTCTTTACTGTCTCCTTCTGTGAGCAGCTTGCGAAAATGCCCATAGCAACGATGGCGATAGGCAAGAATAATTTTTTCATTTTTTTATTTAAGTATTTAATATCGAAAAACGGTGCAAAATTAAATCATATTCTTTTTCGTTGTTATCCGTTGTATGTGGATTTTGATGCAAATTTTCATGTCATGGTTTATTATATGATGAAGAATAAAACCACAAAAAAAGGAAGGCTGTTCACCTTCCTTTTCTTATAGCTAAACCACAAGGGTCATTCTTACTTCTTATTCTGCTCAACCCACTTTCTTGCATTTACAAATGCCTCGATCCATGGAGTCACCTCATCTGTGGCTTTTCTGTTCAATGGGTAGTATGCCCACTGCCATGGGAAGATTGCACGCTCCAAATGTGGCATCATAGCTAAGTGACGTCCGTCTGCCGAACAGATGGCTGCTGTAGCATACTTAGAACCGTTAGGGTTTGCTGGGTAACCGTCGTATACATACTTACCTACGATCTTGTATTCGCTCTCTGCGTAAGGAAGATCAAACTTTCCTTCTCCGTGAGCCACCCAAATACCAAGGTTAGAGCCTGATAGCGACTTGAACATCACTGAATCGTTCTGTGGAATTGTCAATGCCACAAATGAAGACTCAAACTTGTGAGAATCGTTGTGTAGCATACGTGGCTTCTGCTCATGGTTAGGATATACAAGTCCTAGCTCAACCATTAGCTGACATCCGTTGCATACTCCAAGAGAAAGTGTGTCAGGACGTGCGTAGTAGCGATCAAGTGCAGCCTTTGCCTTCTCATTGTATAGGAATCCTCCTGCCCAGCCTTTAGCTGAACCAAGGACGTCTGAGTTGGAGAATCCACCACAGAATACAATCAAGTTGACATCATCCAATGTCTCACGACCTGATGCCAAGTCTGTCATGTGGACATCCTTCACGTCGAAACCAGCCAAATACATTGAGTATGCCATCTCTCGGTCTCCGTTTGTTCCCTTCTCACGGATGATTGCCGCTTTGATTCCTGATGGAGCTGTACGGTCGGCTGTGATTCCAAGTTTTGATAGCTTGCCAGAGAATTCAGAGTTGAACTTGAATCTCAATGGCTGGTTCTTATAGTTCTCGTAACGCTTCTTTGCACAAATCTCACCGCTCTGCTTTCTGTCAAGCAAGTAAGATGACTTGAACCATACGTCACGTAGCTGATCGATCTGGAAGTCGTGCTTGAACTTATCTTTAGCTACTCTTACGACTCTGTCTTCCATTGGAGTTGCGATCTTGGCGAAACCAACACCAGCCTCTCTCATCATCTTCTCTGCCGATGCACAGTCTGAAACCTGTACCAAAACGCCTGGATTCTCAGCGAACAATACCTTCAATACATCATCACCTACACCATTCAAATCTACGTTCAAACCGCCTTCTGAATTTGCGAAACACATCTCAAGAAGAGCAGTCAACATACCACCTTCTGAAATATCGTGTCCTGCAAGTACGATGCCTTCTTTGATCATCTCCTGAACAGTGTTGAATGCATCCATGAAGTATTCTGTGTCAGTCACACAAGGAACTTCGCTTCCTACTTTGTTCAATGATGCGAACAATGCAGAACCTCCAAGCTTCAAGCTGTCGAATGAGAAATCAATATAGTAAACGGCTGAACCAGGAACGTTAGCGATAACTGGAGTCACGATGCCTCTTACGTCAGAAACCTCTGCTCCGGCTGAAATGATCACTGTGCCTGGAGAATATACTTTCTCATTGCCATACTTCTGTGTCATAGACAATGAGTCTTTTCCTGTTGGAATATTGATGCCAAGTGAACATGCGAAATCGCTGGCTGCGTTGACTGCCTTATACAATCTTGCATCCTCACCAGGATTCTTACATGGCCACATCCAGTTTGCACTCAACGATACGCTGTCCAATCCTTCTGCTATAGGAGCGAACACGATATTTGTCAATGCCTCTGCGATTGCAAGTACTGAACCAGCCTCTGGATCAGCAAGAGCTGCGATAGGAGCGTGTCCGATAGACGTTGCGATACCAGCCTTTCCACGGTAATCCAACGCAACAGCACCAAGGTCTGCCAATGGCAACTGCACCTCTCCAACTGTCTGCTGGCGTGCTACCTTTCCTGTGACTGAACGGTCTACCTTGTTAGTCAACCAATCCTTACATGCAACACTCTCAAGCTGAAGGACGTTGTTGATGTATTCGTCTACCTTGCTTACATTGATAGTTGCGTCAGTATAGTGCTCCTCTACAGAATTGTCTGTGATGACAGTGCGTGGAGGGTTACCGATCATATCCTTCATCTCCAAGTCGATTGGCTTTTCACCATTCTTCTTTTCGAATACGAACTTGTTGTCTCCTGTAGTCTCTCCGACAACATACATTGGAGCACGCTCACGATCAGCGATCTTCTTGATTAGATCAATATCTTTCTCGTGAACAAGAAGACCCATACGCTCCTGGCTCTCGTTTCCGATAATCTCTTTCGCTGAAAGAGTAACGTCGCCGATTGGAAGAGCATCCATATCTATCTTACCTCCTGTCTCCTCAACAAGCTCCGACAAACAGTTCAAGTGTCCACCTGCACCGTGGTCGTGGATAGAGACGATAGGGTTAGAATCGCTTTCCGCAAGTGTTCTGATTACGTTAGAAACACGCTTCTGCATCTCTGCGTTTGCACGCTGCACTGCGTTTAGCTCGATTGCGTTTGAGTACTGGCCTGTCTCAACCGATGAAACGGCTCCACCACCCATACCGATGCGGTAGTTGTCACCACCCATCACTACAACCTTCTCACCTGGCTCTGCATGACCCTTCTGTGCATCTTTCATCTTGGCGAAACCGACACCTCCGGCAAGCATGATAACCTTGTCGAAAGCGAACTTCTTGTCGTTCTCCTGATGCTCGAATGTCAACAATGAACCACAGATTAGAGGCTGTCCGAACTTGTTACCGAAATCGCTGGCTCCGTTGGATGCCTTGATCAAAATCTGCTCTGGAGTCTGGTAAAGCCAGTTTCTCTCCTTCATCGCCTGCTCCCATGATCTTCCGTTCTCTGTACGTGGATATGAAGTCATGTAGACTGCAGTTCCGGCGATAGGCAAACTTGCCTTACCTCCACCAAGACGGTCACGGATCTCTCCACCTGAACCAGTAGCTGCACCGTTGAATGGCTCAACTGTAGTTGGGAAGTTGTGAGTCTCGGCTTTCAATGAGATGACAGACTGTATCTTCTTCACCTCAAAATAGTCTGGTTTGTCTCCTGATTTTGGAGCGAACTGCTCGATCTCAGGACCAGCGTTGAATGCAACGTTATCTTTATAAGCTGAAACCAACTTGTTAGGGTTAGTCTCAGATGTTTTCTTGATCATAGCGAAAAGTGAGCTCTCCATCTCTTTGCCATCGATGATGAACTTTCCGCCGAATATCTTATGACGGCAGTGCTCAGAGTTCACCTGTGAGAATCCGAACACCTCACTGTCTGTAAGTTTTCTTCCGATTTTTGCACTTACGCTCTTCAAGTACTCGATTTCCTGTGGGTTAAGTGCAAGACCCTCTTGCTTGTTGTATTCTTCAATATCGTCAATGTAGACAATTGGATCAGGAGTCTTTGAGATAGTGAAGATATCTTGGTTCAATCCATTGTAGATACGCTGTAGCATTGGGTCATGCTCTGCGTTCTCGCCTGAAGCCACAAAATATTCCTCGATTCTCTCAATGCCAGAAATACCCATGTTCTGAGTTATTTCCACTGCGTTCGTACTCCAAGGAGTAATCATCTCGCGACGTGGGCCAACGAACCAACCGTTGATGCTATCACACTCCATGTACTTAGCACCACTGAATGCCCAAGTGAGTTTCTTAATGTCTTCCTCACCCAATTTCGACGAAACACCGACTGCAATTATGCCGGCATCCTCTTTTTTGAAAAATAATATCATATTGTGTTGAAATATTTTTGTCTTATTTCTTCATCGCTTTGAATCTTGCACAAACTCTGTGTGCATCTTCAATTATCTTGTCTTCTCCTGGCACAACACCCGAACGCATCACGACGCGTCCGTTGCAGATCACTGTGTCTATACATCTGCTGTCTGCCGAATAGACAAGGTTGGAAATCAAATTGTAGTCTGGCACAAGTCTTTCGTTGCTCATGTCTACAAGCACGGCATCTGCCAATTTGCCTTCTGCTATAACTCCCGCGTCGATACCGAATGCTTCCGCTCCTGCTCTTGTCGCCATGTCGAAAACATAGTCTGCAGGTGCAGATTCAGCATCTTCAGTAAGTTTTGCAAGCAATGCGAAGAATTTCATCTCCTGCATCATGTCAAGATTGTTGTTCGACGATACACCGTCTGTGCCAAGCACCACTCTTGAACCGCGTGAACGGTGCTGAGTAGTGTGGAATGCTCCACTTGCCAGTTTCATGTTTGATGTCGGATTCGATACGATCACACACTGGCGTTTTGCGAGTATATCAGCATCGCTGTCTGAAGTGTGGACCACGTGAGCCAAGGCTGTCTTTTCTGTCAGAACACCAAGGCTGTCGAGCCATTCCACTGGCGACATTCCATGCTCTGCTTTGCAATCTTCAACCTCTTTCGCTGTCTCCGACAAATGTGTATGAATCATCACGCCTGCCTTGTCTGCCTCTTTCACACATCTCTCAAACAACTCTTTCGACACAGTGTATGGAGCGTGTGGGGCGACGGCAAGTCTCACCAATTCTGTACTTTTAAACGAATGTAGGAGTCCGAATCGTCCATTAATCGACTCTTCTCCCATTCTGTCCATCAAAGAGATTCCGATCTGTGCGCGTACTCCCATCTCTTCACAAGCTTTGATGCTCTCTTCCACCATGCCGTACATGTCGTTGAAGAAGACGGTGCCGGATTTGATCATCTCCAGCAATGCAAGTTTTGTGCCGACGTAGATGTCTTCCTCCACCATCTGGTCTTCCACTGGCCAGATATGGTCGTTGAGCCATGTGAACAGAGGTAAATCATCTGCGTAACTGCGCAACAATGTCATTGCGGCGTGGCAATGTCCATTGTAGAACGGAGGAATTATAGCAAAACCTTTGCCGTCAATCTCCTGATCGGCGTTCTCTGTGATATTTGGTGCAATTCTGCTGAAACGATTGCCTTTTATCAAAACATCGGTGGTTTTGCCATTAAGCGACACACCTTTTATCAGTATACTACTCATACTCTTTCCCTCCTAATTTTATTTACACAAGACAAATGTAATCCTCGTGTATCTCTATCAAACGTTGTTTGAACAATACTCCGATGGATTTCTTGAAACTCTTCTTGCTGCATCCGAACATATCGGCGATTAATCCTGCGTCCGATCTGTCTGACACCCTCAAGATTCCATTGTTCTTATGTAATTCATCCATAATTATCTCCGATAACTCATCAGTCACTTTGAAACCAAGTGGCTGTAGGGAGATGTCTATTTTGCCGTCTTCGCGGACATTCTTTACATAACCTGTATAAAGTGCACCTATCTCGATCTCCTGGAATATTTCACTTTGGTAAATCATTCCCCAGTGAGCGTTGTTGACAATCACTTTATATCCTCGTTCGTGACGAGATGCGATCATAATATCCACCTCATCGTTAAACTCGTATTTTGCAGGAGAGACGTTGAGATACTGGTCTATTCTGCTTGTTGCTATGATCTGGCGAGTCACCAAATCGTAGTATACATATACCAGATAACGTCTGTCTATCTGCATACGCATGGTCATCTCTCGTGATGGCAGGAATAGAGGACGCGATAGTCCCCAGTCGAGCAGCGCTCCTGCTTTTGAAACCTCATCTACATAAAGATAACCGAATTCGCCTGGCATCACATACGGCATCATTGTGGTCGGCACCATCTCTCGTTTGGCATTCATAAAGATGAATACTTCAACCTGTTGGCCGACTTCCGCACCGTCTGGCAATTCCAGTTTGCGCATAAAAAGAGTATCACCGTCGACTGTATCCTTAAGGATATAGCCGTCGGCTCTTATCTCTGATATTTCTAGTATGTTTTTTTTACCTATTTCTAACATATTTGCGATTAGTTCGCCGAGTGCTCTCTCAAGAATTCTCTACAACTGTCTTTTACGACTTTCGTATATTCTGGAGTAGGGAACTCATTTGCTCCTTCCACTTCAATAAATTTAGCCAACTCTCCAAGTTGAGATGCCAACTGTTTTGAATTTAGAAGTTCTGTGCTCTGTTCATTAGACGTTCCGTGGAAGACCAGACTTTTAATCTCATTGTCAAAGTTTTTCTCAAACTCGTTCAAGTTCAAAGCCGAATTAGTAGAGATGGAAATCATACCTCTGATTCCTTCTTTAGAAAGTGGCTCTGTTCCAGACACATAAGTATAAATGTAAGACGCAACGACAACTGCACCAGAAGCATTACCTGCCAAGAATATTCTTGTTGTATCAATGCCATATTTGTCTGCTTTCTTTTTCAACGTAGTAAGAGCATCATTCACGTCGTTCAATGCTGTACGGAAAGTTTTGATTGTCTTATCGTTGTTTCGGTCAGCCTTGATGTTTGAACATTTAGGTATACAAACCTTATATCCCAAATCAATGAAGACGCGAGGCCACTCGAATGAAGGCATGTCTTTTACATCTCCTTCAATGAACAAGACAACTGGCATCTTCTCTTGTTCTTTCTTTTCAGGTCCATAGATTGACATTGTACGAAATTTGTCAAGCACATCACAATCAATACAAACTGCGTACGACAATTTGTCTACATAGCACTCTGCGTTAAGATTCTCTACTGGCACAAATTCAGCAGGTGTTGTCTTTGTCGAATCAACAGCCTCCTTTGCCGAATCGGCAACTTCTTTACTTGAACCAGCACAACAGCACATCAATGTTGAAAGTGCGAAAGCAAAAATATATGCACAGATCTTCATAATTAATATATTTTAATAAATCTCAGCTAAATATATGAATATTTTAAGACTAACATGTCTTGTGTTGTCAAAAAACTTCATAAAAGTTAATAATTATTTGATATTCACCCCAATTTACTTGCAATATCAGGACACAATTGCCTTTGCCACCTCTTTTGAAGCATCCTTACCAAACAATGCCTCTACCATTGCCAAAGCGAATACTTTTGCCGTACCAGCACTTCTTCCTGTGACAAAATTGCCGGAAATCTCGTATGGCGCTCCAGTTGTCACAGCTCCCTTCAGAAACTGTTCATAGCCTGGGAAACAAGTTGCTGCCTTGCCGTCAAGCAGACCAAGTGAACCGTAGATCATCGGTGCCGCACAGATTGCAGCCAACCATTTCTTCTCATCATTGGCTTTCTTCACCAACTCTATCAACGCTGAATGCTCCAACAATGTCTTGTGGCCTGGGCCTCCAGGTAGGAACAACATGTCTGCATCGTTGTAGTTGTTGTCGTCAAACAAACTGTCTGCAATTACAGTGATGTTGTGTGAACCTGTGACTTCTTTCTTCCCAGTCACACTAACTTTCTCCACCGTCGCTCCAGCTCTGATTAGGAGATCGATTGGGAATATGGCTTCAGTCTCTTCGAAACCGTCTGCCAAAAAAACATATACTTTTTTCATTTTATCTTAATTCAAATTTATAAGTAATGGTACCGCTCTGGTTTTTCTTAGTCGGTATCGCATTGAATTTTGTCTTCTTAGCCGCAGCGAGTGCCGCATTATGAAGACGTTTTGACGTGATGTCTGTACCTGGTGCTATATCAGCGTTTATAACGTCGCCGTTCTCATTGACCATGATTCTGACCACAATCGTTCCCTCTTCTTGTTCTCCATATGTTGGCTTGGCCAATTCTCCATGGATGGAACGACCGTCAAGAGACCAAGAGTTGTTGGATCCTGTCTTTGCATGTCCTTTCGACGGTGCGTTGTTCGGATCTCCCGTCGCTTTACCTTGGCTTCCTGTCGAAGTGCCGTCGCCTTTGCCTGTAGAAGAATTGTCGTTGCCGACACCTCCGTTTCCACCTTGGCCGAAGACATTCTTCAAACGGTTTCCAATTTCAGCTTTCTGCTTGTTCTCTTTTTCAATCTGAGCACGTTTCTCCGCCTCTCTACGTTTGCGCTCAGCTTCCTCCGCCTGTTTCTTCTTACGTTGAGCGTCGGCCTCTTTTTTCTTAGCCTCCTCTTTCTTCTTCTCCTCGTCCGCTTTTGGCATAGCCACCGACTCCTCTATGTCCTGAGTCTGATAAGCTTCTGGAGCAGTGGACGGATCTGCAGCCGGAGACGCTTCAGCCAACTGTCCTTCTATCTCGCTGGCTGGAGTTGGTTCAAAAAGATCGCTTCCACCAAAATCGTCAGCACCGAGAGACACTGCCAAACCTTCCTCTGTGGTTGACATTTGCGACGTCATGCAGCAACATATCAACACCATGAAAATGACAGCATGGAAAATCACAGTACCCGTTGCACCGTTTGTTTTGGCCCAGGATTTAAGTTTTTGTCTATCCATACACTCTCGTTTTTTAATGACTATTTCTTCATCGGACGTGTAGCAATCACAAGTTTGAACTTGTTCTTGTTAGCGATGTCCAATATCTTCACCACTTCACCATGAGGCACACTCTCGTCAGCGTAAAGAGCGACATACATATCAGGCTCTGCCAACTCGATTTTTTTCAGATAGTCTTCTATCTCTTCAAACTGTATCGGACGCTCTGTCTCATTTCCAAAAGCCACATAGTGGTTGAGTTCCTTGTCTATCGTAACTCGCGTCAACGGTTTTGCGGCCGTCTGCGAATTGCTCTGCGGCAACATCAGTTTGATGGCGTTGGGATGCACCACCGATGATGTCAACATGAAGAATATCAGCAACAAGAAGATGATATCCGTCATTGATGACATACTGAAGCTTGCCTCTGCTTTATTTCTACGTTTTAAAGCCATAGCATTCGGTTATTTAGTTGGCAGGCTCATTCAAAATATCCATAAATTCAAGTGAACGTGCTTCCATATCACGTACCACTTTGTCGACAAGAGTTGTCAAATAGTTGTATGCGAAGTATGCGATGATACCCACGAACAGACCACCAAGAGTTGTCACCATGGCAGTGTAGATACCTCCAGCCAATGATGATACGTCAATATTATTACCTGCGTTAGACATCTGGAAGAATGCCTCGATCATTCCGGCTACAGTGCCCAAGAATCCGATCATTGGAGCTCCACCTGAGATTGTGGCAAGGTATGAAAGACCTGTTTCAAGTTTCGATACTTCAAGGTTGCCGACGTTCTCAACAGCTACCGACACATCCGACATAGGACGGCCAAGACGCTGGATTCCCTTCTCAATCATTCTTGCGCATGGAGTGTTGTTGTTGCGGCAAAGATTCAACGCTGCGTCAATCTTTCCCTCCTGGATATAATCCTTAATCTTATCCATGAAACTTTTGTCATATTTCGACGCTGCTCTGATAACAGTCAAACGCTCAAAGAAGATATAGATTGCGACGATGCTAAGAAGTAGCAACGGAATCATAATCCAACCACCCTTCATGGCTGTGTCAAGCAGGTTGATGCTCTGATTTGCAGTCTCCTCAACGTTGTTTACAGGAACTGTCTCAGGAATTTGTAAAAGCATGTTTAAATTCATAATTCACAATATTATATAAAGGTTCTTTGTTTACGCTTTTTTGATGGTGTGACCCATACGGTTTTTCTTTGTCTCAATATAGAAACGGTTGTATTTGTTTGGCTCAACCTCGATAGGCACATTCTCCACGATTTCAAGTCCGTAGCTTTCCAATCCGATTCTTTTGACAGGGTTGTTTGTCATCAGACGCATTTTCTTGACGCCAAGAATCTGAAGGATCTCAGCTCCTACACCGTATTCTCTCTCATCTGGCTTGAATCCGAGATGAATATTGGCGTCGACAGTGTCCAATCCTTCCTCTTGAAGTTTGTATGCTTTGATCTTGTTCATCAGACCGATACCACGACCCTCCTGATTCATATATAATATGACACCTTTGCCCTCTTTCTCCACCATCTGCATAGCTTTCTGTAGCTGCTCTCCACAGTCGCAACGGCGAGATCCGAAGATATCTCCAGTAGCGCAAGATGAATGTACACGCACCAATATAGGCTCGTCTGGCTTCCACTCTCCTTTGATTAGGGCAATGTGCTCCAAACCATTTGATTTCTGACGGAAAGGAATCAATTTGAAGTTGCCATATAAAGTAGGCATCTCCACTTTCTCTCCCGTCTCCACAACACACTCTTTCTTTCTTCTGTATGCGATCAAATCCTTGATTGCAATCATCTTCATGCCATATTTCTTGGCTACCTCAATAAGTTGAGGCATACGAGCCATTGTGCCGTCTTCATTAAGAATCTCGATAAGTGCGGCGGCTGGATGAAGACCGGAAAGACGTGCCAAATCGACAGCGGCTTCTGTGTGTCCGGCACGGGCAAGCACACCGTTGTCCTGGGCATAAAGTGGATTGATATGACCTGGGCGTCCGAATGTCGTAGAAGTGCTTATCGGATCAGCAAGAGCTTGTATTGTCATTGCACGGTCGTGTGCGGACACTCCTGTTGTACAGCCTTCAAGTTTGTCTACAGTAACAGTGAATGGGGTGCCAAGAATTGATGTGTTGTCTGCCACCTGATGGTCAAGTCCAAGCTCTTTCGCTCTTGAAATAGTGATAGGTGCACAAAGCACTCCACGTCCCTCACGTAGCATGAAATTAATCTTTTCTGGAGTGATAAGTTCCGCTGCTGTGATGAAATCACCTTCGTTCTCACGATCCTCATCATCCACAACAATCACAAACTTACCTTGTCTGAAATCCTCGAGTGCCTCTTCTATTGTGTTTATACTATAGTTCATTATCGTCTATGTTAATTACTTGACTGACTTCTTTTTTTTCTTTTTAGAGAACAAATTCTTAAAGAACTTGGATATCTTTTTGCCTAAAACTTTTGTCGTAGGCATGTTGAATGTAGCGTCGATTGCTGCTTTGTAAGTTAGGAACAGACCCAAAGGGAATAACATGGCTGAACTGAACCATGTGCCAATCCATACAGGCCAGCTACCATTTCTTGCCATTTTGAATCCTGTATTGTCTACAATATAATAGATGATGAAAAGCAGGATAGAAATTACAACTGGCAAACCAAAACCTCCTTTTCGGATGATCGCTCCCAATGGGGCTCCGATAAAGAAGAAAATAATGCATGCGAACGAAAGTGTAAACTTACGGTGTCTTTCGATATCATGTTTCCACATTGGCTTGTCGACAGAGGAGTATTTTCTCTCTCCAAAGTAATCAAGCTCGTTTCTTACAACCTGCATATTGTTTACCGCTCTCTCAAACGATTCTTTCTGCTGCATTAGTGATCGACGGTTGATTATCGCCTCATAATCTTTGGCTTTTTCCAGGGGAATTGTGTCAAGGTTTGTCTTGACATATCCGCTGTCAAGGGTACGTCCAAAGAACAAAGAGTTGACGTATTTATGAGCGTAAGCTGTTGACAAACTGTCAGACTCATATCGTAAAGAATCAATAGTTTGTGTGAGCTGTTCAAGATTTTTTGTTGTCTGCTTACCTGCCACCGACTCTTCGCTTACCATGTTCAGATTATTGTCGTAGTCCATGATTAATTCACGGTAGACAAATGTTTCACGTCGGAACGGTATGTTTTTCTTAGATACTTGAACAGCGGAACCCTTCATGTTCTCAAACATCTCGCCATTGTGCAGCTTGAGGATAAATCCCTTTTTGTCTGCGGTTGAGACGAGCATGCCTGAATCCGCAGTCACGATTCTGATGTTATCTGAACTACCTCCACCTGCAGTGCCGGTGAAGTCGTATATCATCATATCGTAAAGCATTCTCGTATCGTGGTTTTTGCTACGCACGTAGATGCTATAGTTGTCGATACCTGTATAGAATGATCCGACGGGAATAGACACGTCTGGAGATTTATGTCTTATGGAGCGTAGCAGCACCGTCCATTTCAACTGTACGTCTGGCATAACGACGTTAGAAAAATAGAACGAACCGATTGATAAGAATCCGATTACAACAAGATACGGCTTCATTATTCTAAATAGAGATATTCCGGCCGCTTTCATTGCTATCAATTCCAAACGTTCTCCCAATCCGCCGAAACTCATCAGTGACGATAATAGAATCGACAAGGGCAATGCCATTGGAACGAGTGTCAGCGCAGCATAGTAGAAGAATTGACCCATGACTATCAGATCAAGTCCTTTTCCAACCATCTCGTCGATGTATCTCCATAGCGACTGCATTAACAGAATGAAAAGACATACGAAGAAAGTGGCTAAGAAACTTAGCAAATAGTCCTTCAATAAAAATGTATGTAGGCGTTTTAACTGCATCTTAAACATATTTCGCCTACAAAAATAGTCTTTTTCTATCTTTTTTTCGTGTTTTATGGTACTATATATTGTGATTTTTACGTTTTTTTTGCTCTTTTGCTTTTAAATTATAAACAAAACAAATATTTGAGAAATGGAACTGATAGTATTTTTGATTGTAGGTGCACTTGCTGGTTATCTTGGTGGTCAGTTGATGGGCAAAGCAAACAGCATTTTGGTTAACATTCTTGTTGGTATCATCGGAGGTATGATTGGAGGATGGGTGTTTGGAGATTTGTTCAGTGGTCTTCCAAGTATCGGATCATTTAGCCTTGGTGGTTTGATCACAGCTGTGCTTGGATCATGTATCCTTCTTTGGCTTATCGGATTCCTTCAGAAAAAATAAAATCAAAGAGACATCCTTAGACCGTAAAGGTTTTATAGGATGGATTAAAATTTAGAAGATCATTGCAAGCGTAGGTTTGCAATGATCTTTTTATTTTAAATTCCTCCTTTCCGACGATTGCACTCCCTGCACAACATCTGACAATTTTCTGCGACGGTGCGTCCGCCATCGTGCCAAGGAGTGATGTGGTCGGCTTCCATTTGAGAGAGCTCAAAATGGTTGCCACAATCTGCACAAATTCCTTTCTGCCGTTCGTATGCTGCAAGTTTTTGAGCTTCTGTAAATGCTCGAATCGATAAATATTTTTCTTTACGGGTAAGTATATATGGATAAATACCGCTCTTCTTGCTCACATCATCGTCTAAAACAAGTTTGGCCACTTCTTTGTCTATCGCCTCGGTATCATAAACTTCGTTTTTGTATTTTTTGTATAGTTCTCCCCAGTTGACACCCTTCATAATCTTTTTTCGTTCTTTTGTTGGCTTAAATGTGGTTTCTATCCAAGTGATGACCGATTGGAAGAATTGCCACAATGCCGCCGCATTCGCATCATGCTGATGGTTTGCCATATACGTCTCGATATTGCCATCTGAAATCCAAGAAATAACAGTTTCAAGATAGTCTTGACGATTGACTTGCCCAGTCATATACTCACTGCCGATTTTGGCTGCTGGGCAACCTATCTTGCTGAAATAACGTTTAGCATCGTTCACCCAACTGCCTGCATAGACAGCATTACGTAATTCCTGTTCAGTCAATTCCTCTCCAGCTATATTTATGGTTTTGAACCATTTCAGCTTTTCACTTTCGGTGCCGCTACAGATGTAAACCTGCAATTCATAATTGAGAATCTGCTCTTTCTCGTCGTCCTGCATATTGTGGAAATATCTGAACATATAAGAGAAATCTCCGTTTACAAATTGACAGATTGAGATAGTGCGTTGCTGACCGTCAATGATTTCATAAGTTCCGTCGTCGCGTGTCGCCCAATACATCACATTTAGGGGAAATCCTTGGGTGAGGGTGTCGATGACTGCGGCACGTTGTTTGTCATTGTAGACGAACTCACGTTGGTAGGGTGGACGCACATCCAGTTTTCCTCCGTATGCTTTTACGCCTTGCTCTGCATTGTCTGCATATCCATCTGTCAGTTCACGTACGCTTATTTTATGTAATTCTATTTTCATGGTTGTATGTAGTAAATTTTATTCTTTCTTTCCGTATTCCGATTCTGGCTCTGCCACCATGCTCGGCTGTGGCTCAATGAATGGATACTCTATTGCTTGTGGTTGTTTGCGTCGGATGAGAATACGTGCGTATGTGGGTTTGCCATTTATCGCTCCATCTTTATCTTTTATAAGACCATGAGCTTTGAATGGCACAGAATCATATTTACGATAATCATTAGAACTTAATATTTCAAATTGTTCTGGATTATACTTGTCCAAAAATGTGATAGGTACACCCATCACACCATCATAGTCCATTGGAATGTCAGCCACTTTGTTTACATTAATGGCGTCGTAATTGTCGTATTGCGGATATACCTCTGGATTATAGGTCTTGTATAGGATTATTTCCTCATGTCGTTTGGCGATATCGAGATTGGTAAACCAACATATATTACCCATACTTCGCCATTTTTGTCCTGTCTCGTCAATCCAAAAGCGAGTCGGTTTTGGTTCGTAATAGTCGGGCACTTTGAATTTTGCAAAAGACAGTGTGCTTCCAAGCCAAAGTTGGTTTGCTTTTATATATGTGAATATCTCTTTATATGTGATGGCATTCTGATTCCCAATGATTACAAATTTCTTGTTGTATTTTATCAGTTGGGCTACATATTCCCTGAAAAGAGAAAATGGTGGATTGGTAACAACGATATCTGCTTGTTTCAATAATTCAATGCATTCTTGGGAGCGAAAATCTCCATTTCCTTTAAGATAATTGATGCCAATTTCCTCTGGATCCGGAATACGGTTGCCATTGTGATCGCCAGTGTATTCGAGCCAGATGGCACGTTCTGAGTCATTTTGACTGAATAGGTCTCTCTGTTGACTCTTGTAACAGGTAGTGATTAGTTTCTTCAATCCCAAACGCTCGAAATTATAGCTGAAGTAGTGGAAGAAATTGCTGATGCGAGGATCATCGCAATTGCATAGCACCACTTTGTCTTTGAAATGTTGTTTGTAGTGCTTCAATTCGTTTTCTATGTCGGATAGTTCGGTGTAAAACTCATCCTCTTTTGCCTTGTTGGCGGCATTCAAACTCTTATTTCCTGCCATATAGATTGATAGTTTGTGCATCACTATCAATCACTCGAAAGGGGTCTAAAAGAAAGGTGTGAGCCTTCCTATCGCATTCACGAGGAGCCTCGGAGAACCCCGTTGCACCAATTAGAATCAGCCCACACCTTAGCGGCATGAGCATCAACTTTATTTGGTGCAACGGAGAGCGGGATGCCCTTCGTGAATTAGCTTGTTACTCTTTCGTTTTCAAAATCAAGAGTTTCCGAGGCTTTTGTTTTGAATGCGAATAATAGCTAATGCTGTATGTTATTTAGTATTTTGTTTAATTTTTCTTTCTCTTTTCCTATTTTGTTTTTGATATGTCGCAAAGATAATCATTTATTCTTATCCTGCATAATATAATGGATTTCAAGTTGTCGTCTCCGGCTCGTGGCATTTCCGCATTATATCATTTATGATTGGATTCCAAATTACGCCGTCAGGCGTTCAATATTTGTAGAAAACGATGGAGTATAACCGATAAAGTTGCGTATTTCCCAAAGTTTGAAGGAGTATAACCGAATAAATAGGAACGAAAAATGTGTATGGATCGGTGAATTTTTGCGAAATGACGTTTGATAGTCTCGAAATTATTTGTGTCTTAATGCCTCATGGTATAATCCACGTTGAAGCCTTTTCATCATTGGATAAAACAGCACATACGACACCGCTGCACATACGATGGCACATGTGATGGCGACAGCGATGTCCAATCCCACGTCGAACGCATTTTTGGAAATGGACAATCCGAATATCCTTGAAACTTGCTTGAATATATTTAGAAGGAAGACTCTCACAATAAGTTTTTGGGCCATTCTTTTTATGAATGTAGACACTGCCATGCCCAACAGCGATGTCATCGTTCGTGATACAATCTTGTCGTGTTTGGCTTCATTGTTCAATGAGATCAGAGTCTCTCCATCTACATTTTTGTCTGTATGTGTCTCGCTTTTGGGATTGCCGTATAAATACACCAGTTTCTGTGTCAGGATGAACACCACTATCTGAAACTGTATGAAGTCGATGACGCATGCTGTGTACATTGGCCATCCTGTCTGTGGAATGGCAAGCAGGAAGGATAAGGCGGATACAATCACACAATGATATATGATTGCTTTGTTAGAAGCCTCTTTCACCTCTTGCTTTGGCAATACATCAATAGGTGAGCAATCGTTGAAAGTCCGTTTGAATATGCGTTTTAGATATGAATCTCTGTTGACGACGGCAAATGGCAGACGAAGGCCAGTCAGTAAGACACTGTCCCATATAGTGGTTAATTTCTGAATGATTCCCTTTATCTGGCTTTGGATGCTCATCCATAAATAATAGTAGAGACGTCGCAATGCGGCGTCTCTACATAAATTATCGCCAATAATAAATAATTATCTGCCAGAGTACATGCTGTCGTAGTACTTCTCGTATTCTCCAGAAGTGATCTTGTCCATCCACTCCTGATTCTCAAGATACCACTTGACAGTCTTTTCAATACCTTCCTCAAACTGTAGGCTTGGCTCCCAACCCAATTCAGCCTGAAGCTTGCGTGAGTCGATCGCATAACGTGCGTCGTGTCCAAGACGGTCTGTGACATATGTGATAAGATCCATATCCTCACCCTCTTTTCTTCCAAGAAGACGGTCGACGGTGTTGATCACGACTTTGATGATGTCGATGTTCTTCCACTCGTTGAATCCACCGATATTGTAAGTTTCAGCTATCTTGCCCTTGTGGAAGATAACGTCGATTGCACGTGCATGGTCTTCAACGAAAAGCCAGTCGCGTACGTTCTCACCTTTGCCGTATACTGGCAATGGCTTGCGGTGGCGGATATTGTTGATGAATAGAGGAATCAGTTTCTCAGGGAACTGGTATGGACCATAGTTGTTGGAGCAGTTTGTCACGATAGTAGGCATGCCGTAAGTGTCGTGGAATGCTCTCACGAAATGATCAGACGAAGCCTTAGAGGCTGAATATGGAGAGTGTGGGTTGTATTTTGTTGTCTCCAAGAAGAAATCCTTACCATAAGCCTCATGGTGTTTGCCAGAAGAAGCTTTAGTAGTGAATGGAGGCTCAATACCCTCTGGGTTAGTCATCTCCAATGCACCATACACCTCATCTGTAGAGATGTGGTAGAAACGTTTTCCCTCATACTTTTCAGGAAGAGACTCCCAGTAAAGTTTTGCGGCCTGAAGCAAAGAAAGAGTACCCATCACGTTTGTTTTTGCAAAAGTGAAAGGATCCTTGATTGATCTGTCGACGTGGCTCTCTGCGGCCAAGTGGATGATTCCGTCGACTTTCTCATCCTGCATAAGCATGTAGAATGCGTCGAAGTCGCAGATATCCATCTTCACGAATTTATAGTTTGGCTTGTCCTCGATGTCTTTCAGATTTTCAAGGTTTCCGGCGTATGTCAACTTATCAAGATTGATAATGTTGTATTCAGGATATTTGTTTACAAACAAACGGACTACGTGCGAACCGATAAATCCCGCACCTCCTGTAATAACGATATTTCTTTTGAAATTCATACTATTCAAGTGTATAATTTTTGCAAAGATATGGAAAAATGCCGAATGCGAAATGTTTAATGTAAAAAAAAGAGACGATGCGAGCACCGTCTCTACAGAATATTTTGATTTTTACGATTATTTTGCAACGATCAAGAAGTAGTTCTTCTTTCCTCGCTGAGCAAGGATATACTTGCCGTTAAGAAGAGAATCAGCGTTGATTACAGTATCGTAGGAAGCCAACTTCTCTTTATTGATTGCAACGCCTCCGCCTTGAACCATCTTTCTCAACTCACCCTTTGAAGCGAATACATTTGCTTTGTCTGTAAGCAAGTCTGCAGCTGCGATTCCAGCCTCAATCTCACTTTTGGAAACCTCAAACTGAGGCACTCCTTCAAACACTGAAAGTAGAGTCTCCTCGTCAAGTTTCTTCAATGAGTCTGCTGTTGCATTTCCGAACAAGATATTTGAAGCCTCAACCGCTGCCTCAAAATCCTCACGTGAGTGAACCATTACTGTAAGTTCTTCAGCAAGTCTCTTCTGAAGTGGGCGCAAGTGTGGAGCCTCAGCCTGCTCCTTCACCAAACCTTCGATCTCCTCTTTAGAAAGAGATGTGAAGATCTTGATGTACTTTTCTGCATCGTCGTCTGAAACGTTTAGCCAGAATTGGTAGAACTTGTATGGAGAAGTACGCTTTCTGTCAAGCCATACGTTGCCCGACTCAGTTTTTCCGAACTTCTTTCCGTCTGCCTTAGTGATAAGAGGACAAGTAAGAGCGTATGCCTCAGCACCGCTGATCTTACGGATCATCTCAGTTCCAGTAGTGATGTTACCCCATTGGTCTGCACCACCAAGTTGAAGCTTACAGTTCTTAGTCTCGTTCAGGTAGACGAAGTCGTAACCCTGAAGAAGCTGGTAAGAGAATTCTGTGAACGACATACCGTCAGCACCGTTCTCACCTGTGAAACGACGCTTTACAGAATCCTTACTCATCATATAATTTACAGTGATAAGTTTACCGATGTTGCGGATGAAATCAAGGAAAGTGAAGTTTTTCATCCAATCGTAGTTGTTGACAAGTTCAGCTTTGTTTGGAGCATCGCTGTCGAAATCCAAAAATTTTGAAAGCTGAGCCTTGATGCACTCTTGATTGTGGCGAAGCATAGCCTCGTCGATAAGCACACGCTCCTGTGACTTTCCAGAAGGGTCGCCGATCATACCTGTAGCACCACCGATAAGGGCAAGCGGTTTGTGTCCAGAACGCTGGAAATGACGAAGCATCATCACACCAACAAGGTGACCGATATGTAGTGAGTCAGCAGTTGGGTCGATACCCAAATATGCTGTTGTGACCTCTTTTTTCAATTGTTCTTCTGTGCCCGGCGTCATGTCCTGAATCATGCCGCGCCATCTTAGTTCTTCAACGAAATTCATATATCTATATTTCTGTTTTCTTTTAAAAGCGTCGGCAAAAATAATATTTTTTAGGGAAAAATAGTTGAATATCGTATAATTAAACTAAATTTGCGGACAAAATATAAAACGTAACTTATAATTCTTATGATTAATTCACAAGATATCAAGATCGGAAGCTGCGTTCGTTTGGATGGCAAGCTTTATTTCTGTATTGATTTCCAGCATGTAAAGCCAGGTAAGGGTAATACAATCATGCGTGTTAAGCTAAAGTGTGTAACTGATGGTCGCGTATTGGAGCGTCGCTTTGATATTGGAGAGAAGCTTGAGGATGTACGCGTAGAGCGTCGTGAGCACCAGTACCTTTACAAGGAGGGTGAGGATCTAATCTTCATGAACAATGAGACTTTCGAGCAGATTCCTTTGAATCCAGAGTTGGTGACAGGTGTTGAGTATATGAAGGAGGGTGACACAGTAGAGCTTGTTGTTGATGCTTCTAACGAGAACGTTCTTTTCGGAGAAATGCCAATCAAGACTAAGCTTAAGGTTACTTACACAGAGCCAGGTATCAAGGGTGATACAGCAACTAATACTCTTAAGCCTGCTACAGTTGAGACTGGTGCAGAGGTACGTGTTCCTTTGTTCATCGAGGAAGGTGCTATCATCGAGATCGATACTCGTGACGGTTCTTACCTTGGAAGAGAGAGATAAGAGACATTTTAATGTTTGTTCTATTTGGGCGACGAGGCATTTATTGCTTAGTTGCCCATTTTTTATTATATAATATGTATAGTCTGATATGAAGAAGATAAAAATCACAGTTGTCCGTAAGGCTTGTTATAAGGATCTGATGGAGAAATATGAAAATCCTATTGAGCACGCATGTGATTTGAGTGAAGGTCAGGTGTTCATTGCAAACGGATGGGAGAGACCTGATGGCTTCTGCATAAGTGCATGGGAGAGTATTTCTCCATTTGTGATGACTCTTGCACATGGAGGAGAGAATTTCTACGGCGGATGGATGAAGAACCCTAAGTCGGCAATGATCTCTTGCAATGATGGATTTCGCCCCGTCTCCTTTTTGATTGAGACTTTGGAGGAAGAAGGTTAAGACGAAGCTGTTAACAAAAACAATATAATTATGAATATAGGAGATAAAATACCTGCTATTCTTGGTAAAGATCAGGATGGTAATGAGATTAAGGCGGAAGATTTCCGTGGAAAGAAGTTGGTGCTTTATGCATATCCTAAAGACAACACAGGAGGATGCACTGCTGAGGCTTGTTCTCTACGTGATCATAAATCAGAATTGTCTGCGAAAGGTTACGAAATTATTGGTATAAGTAAAGATTCTGCAACGTCGCACAAGAAATTCATTGAGAAACAGGATCTTAATTTTAATCTTATTGCTGATACAGATACAACTCTGCTTCAGGAACTTGGAGCGTGGGGAGAAAAGAAATTTATGGGCAAAACATGTGTTGGCACTCTTCGTACTACTTTTCTTGTGAATGAAGAAGGTGTCATTACTCACATTTTCACACCTAAGGAGATTAAAACCAAACTGCATGCTGAGCAGATATTGGAAGTGATTGGGAAAATGTGATGAAAAAATGTCTTTTTGTCCAAATACAGCACAAAATTTGTTCGAAATGTACAAATGGACGTCAAAAAGTGTTGTTTGACAACATTTATTTGTTAGTTTTGCATCAGTTAAAACGTTTTTAAAGCAAATAAACATGAAAAAACTTATTTTTGCTTCAGCAGCTCTTTGTGCAGCTGCTACTATCTCAGCACAGGAGGTAGTTGAGGCACAGGCACAGCCACAAGCTCAGGTAGAAGAGGCTCCAGCAGCTAAAAACTTTAAGCCAGGTTCTGAGAGATTCGGTGCAGAAGCAGGTCTTTCTCTAGGTAATGGATTTGGTTTGAACGGTGGAAATCTAAACTTCAATTTTACATTGTCTGATGAGTGGATGGTTCGTTTAGGTTTTGGTGTTACTGTAGATAAGCTTTCTTCTAAGGATGAGGATGGCAACAAGAGTCATTTAACAGAGTCTACATTTAACGTTAAGCCAGGTATCATTTACTCTTTCTCAGGAACAGATCGTCTTGAGCCATATGTAGGTGGTGAATTTGTATTTGGTCTTACTTCAACTTGCAATTATAGCAATACTAAGGTAGACGGTGCAACTTACGAGAAAGAGAATAGAACAAGAACAAGCAATTTCGGCGCTAATGCGGTAACTGGTTTCAATTTCTATGTTGCAAAGGATCTTTACGTAGGTGCTGAGGTTGGTTTAGGATTTTTGGTTACTCCAAAATCTCACAACTTTGGAACAGATGATGAAGGAAAGGAGTATGATTCAAAGGATGAAAAATCAAAGTCTCATACAACTAGTATCAACCCTATCTGTACTCCTTCAGTTCGTGTAGGTTGGAAGTTCTAATCAATTAGAAATTATAAATGAGGAATGCTAAATAAATTTCCTCGTATATAGAATAAAAACACGGGTTCCGTTTTGGAATCCGTGTTTTCTTATTTCTAATTCTTAATTTTTCATTTAGCATTGACTTTGTATGTCTTTGCTGAATCCTTCGATTTCAACAAATAGACGCCTTTACCAAACACTCCATCAAATTCGGATGGAATATATCCGTTTGTGATGTTGATAATCTTCAATTGACGTCCTGCAATATCGTATAGCTGATATTCTCCACACGGAATCAAATCGTCGTTTGTGATTGAAACAACGTCTGCGTGTGTCGTTGATATGAATTTGATCCAGTCGATGTTGACGTATGATCCTTCAATCAATAGTCTTAGGATATGTTTGCCTTTGGATATCTCACTTGTCGACGCGGTTATTGTCTGGTAAGTCTCCCAATCTTTGCCCTGTGGCACTTCTATCTTTTCTGTGACAGCTTTGCCATCAATCAATAATGAGAATCCTGAGCCTTCCAAACCGGATGCCACTCTCAACTCTAATTCATAAGGTTCTGTGTATGCCACGTCTACCGTGTATTCAAGCCATTCTCCTTTTGATGTCCAACCAAGTGCGTATCCTCCACCGTCTACTTCAGTGATATCCACGTCGTCATTACGATAAACTGATCCTTGGTTTGCAGCGTCGTCGTCCTGGAATGCGAGTCCTGCTCCTCCTTCATCATAGTTTTCTGCTTCCAATACACCTGGAATAGCGATTGCTCCGTCGTATGGCTTTTGTTCGGGCTCTTCGAATTTTATTTCTGGATAATCAATCACTTTGTCGCTTGTAGACAGATTCTTGAATCCAAGTTTTGCTATCTCCGTCAAATTCTCAACCTTGCCTTTCAACGGACAGATTCTGAACTTGTGGCTGTAGTCATGTTTTGGCATCATCATCTGCTCGCCCTGAGGTTTTGCTCCCCATGAATTGACACCTCCAAGTCCCTGTTGCTGCAGGTCGACGCGAAGGGTTATGTCCTTGTTGTTGTTCAGATCCCATGGATAGACGGTACGTTCCAGATCTTCTGGAGTGTGGTGTTGAGCGTTGAACTCCATGTAAGGAGAACCGACAACCATCAGTCCGACACCGACAGAATTTGTAAGTGCTGCCCAACGAACATTTGTACGCTGACCAGTCTCGCCAATCTTCATATATTTAATAGTCATAGAATCGACGAGAGTGTTGTATAGACCTTCGAATGCACTTGCGTTTCTTCCGATGTAGTTTTCGTGAGGTCCACGTCCTAAATAAGTCAATCTTTCGAATCCACCTGGCACTGTGATGAGCGTACCGATGTTTGGAATCTCATCCAAACTTCCGTCCGGACTTAATGTATATTCCACGATGATGTCGCCGCTTCCGTAGATTGTGTAGCTCATATTCAATGCGGACGTTCCTGCCTCTGGCAATGAGAATTTGAAGTCGACGCGAGTCTCTTGGTCAGACTCTTTTGTCACTTTTGATGAGTTCACAACTCGTTTGCTTCCTGCGTATCTCCACTCATCGCAGCGGTTACCCATGCCGTTTCCACGGTCGTTATCTGTTGTGGCACGCCAGAAGTTAGGCTCAGGACCATCTTTGATCAATTGGACTCCGTTGCTTGTATAGTTTGTGATCATTCCTGTCTTTGTGTTGATCTCAACAGAAAAATCAGAACCAGTCACTTTAAGCACTCCGTTTCCTTCCTCAGTTGTCTGTTTAGGTAAGGAAGCTATATTTATTTTTGGAGAATAACCTTCTCCAAGGTTTAGTCGGATTTGGTCGTGAGCGATGCTATGACCTGCTTTTGCCCATGACTGATTCTCCTTCAGACGGAAATCAAAATCAAGTTGGTAAGAAGATCCTGCCTTGACGTTTTTAGGCTTTTTGTAGTCCAATGTGATTTCCTTGGTCGACAATGGATTGATGTTTGTTGAAGACGCGTCGATCGCACCACTCGCGATTTCAATTCCGTCTTCCTTCAAACTCCAGAATCCTTCTGCGATATCGTTGATGTTAGTGAAATCAAAACGGTTTTCGATTGTGAACTTGCCGGCTGCGGCTTCAGTCTCTTTCACCAATATGTTCTGATATGCATGTTTCACCTCCCAGATCTCTGGTTGCAAAGAACGGTCGGGGAAAACGAGTCCGTTAGCACAGAAATTATCGTCGTTAGGTTTGTCGCCCCACAGACCACCATAGTTGAAGTATTGTGTACCGTCGCGACGCAATCCCTGGTCGATAAAGTCCCAGATAAATCCTCCGAAGACGCGAGGATTGGAGTAAAACGCATCCACAAATTTCTGTATCTCACCTACACTGTTTCCCATTGCGTGCTCGTATTCACAAAGCATGAATGGTTTGTTATTGTTGTCGTAGACAGACACTCCCCATGGATCACAGTACATACAGCTCTGCACGTCGGCATTATTGTTGTCTCCCTCGTAATGTACCGGGCGGGTGTTGTCGGCCTGATGTGCATACTCACGCATAGATGCAAACACGTCTCCCCAACCTGCCTCATTACCTAACGACCAGATGATAACGCAAGGATGGTTCTTGTCTCGTTGGATCATTGAAGACATACGTTCCAGACAGGCAGGACGCCAGTTATCGTCGCTCTTAGGAAGCTTGTCGTTGGCTCCGTGCGACTCCACATTGCACTCATCCAACACATATATACCTAGACTGTCGCAGATGTCGTAGATGCGTGGGTCATTAGGGTAGTGAGAAGTACGCAATGCGTTTATGTTGAACTTTTTCATTAATATAACGTCATTAAAGATCAATTCGGTCGACAATACACGTCCATTGTCAGGGTCGATCTCATGTCGGTTGACTCCACGAAGGATGATAGGGGAGTTGTTGACGTAGAAACGAGTGATGCCTTTGGAATCTTTTTTCAGTTCCACTTTGCGGAATCCAATCTTTGCACTCTCCACTTGCACCGTCTTCCCATTCGCATCTTTCAATGAAATGACTGCAGAATATAGGTTTGGCGACTCTGCTGACCAAAGACGAGGTGCGTTCACTTCGATTTGGAATCTCACGGATTCCTCTTTGCCCGGTTCGATGGAAGAGATCGTTTTGCTTTGAGGGGCAAACACCTCTTTGCCAGACTTGTCGTAAAGTCCGAGTTCAACAGTAAGCGAAGATTCGCTTGACGTATCAAAGTTGTCAACCCAAACTGTAGTGTTCAGGATTCCATCTTTATAGTTTGACGCAAGAGTAGCGTCGATCTGGAAATCTTGGATATGGGTTTTAGGAGTGGCATAGATGTAGACGTCGCGCATGATTCCTGCAAGACGGATGAAATCCTGATCTTCAAGCCAAGAACCGTCGCACCAACGGAACACCTGTACGGCGATTTCATTATCTCCAGACATATTTAATTTGTCTGTCACATCGAATTCGTGATCGGTGAACGAGTTTTCGCTATATCCAACATATTTGCCGTTCACCCAAACGTAATACGCAGATTCCACACCTTCGAAATGCAGACGGATTCGTTTGCCATCCCAGTTGGCAGGCACAGTGAACGAACGTTTGTAATGACCTACAGGATTGAAATTCTTTGGCGCTGCAGGAGCTGAGATATAATCGCTTGCACTCCATGGATAGATGACATTGGAGTAGATAGGGTGGTCGTAGCCAAGAAGTTGCCATGAACTTGGCACCTTGATGTCATCCCAACCAGACACATCATATCCCACTTTGAAGAAATTGTCGTCACGTTGAGAAGGCTTGTCGACGTGGAAAAACTTCCATGTGCCAGCCAATGTCTGGTACCATTCCGACGACTTTCTGTTTGCCTTGATACCCTCCTCCAAAGTGGAATATGGCATCGACGTCGCGTGAGGCTTCAAAGTGTTGACTGTAAAAGTCTTTGGGTTGCCATCCCATTCGGTCCAGGATTGTGCTGTCAATCCGCAAGGCGTGAGCAAAGCAAAAACGACCGCCGCTTTTGCTACGGAATGAAGAGAAAAATGTCTCATACAAAATCTGTAAATGTTTTTCATGTGTGTGTTTTTTGTAATATACGATATTACAAACGTATCAAATTGGCATCAGCAAATCAAACAGTTGCGGATGAAAAATTATGTTTGAAATCAAATGTGAAGTAGTTTCCTCATAATGTTAAGGTGATGTTACAAATGTATATATCCCTTGGGAAAAATGTATGCCTGCAAAATTCGGTGAAAAGGGGGGAATTGTAAATGATAATGAGGAAAAGTCTTTTTATTCAGGTCAAAAAATATAAGATATATCCTTTAATAGAATACCTACAAGTGGCACTAAGTAGAATATCCATCTTCTTTTCCAACGAACAGACAACCTAAACATCAGTTTCATCAGTAAAAAAGTGGTTATCGGATACAATATTGTAATCCAGTCTTTGAAATAGTAATCAAAACCATATTCAGAATGTATTATGACAATTATGCAAGTCGCAATAAACCACGGGATTAATGATAAAACCATAAGACAAATAAAAATCTTTTGGAGCGTGTCGGGAGTTCCTCCTAACATTTTGGAAAAGAAAGAATAGTTTTCATTTCTTGTCAGTTTTTCATTTTCCACTTTTATCAACGCTTCTCCCATGTTGTATTTGATGCTACGTTGCAATAGGCTGCTGGACAATATACATAATAATGAGAACATCCAAACCCAATAGCCTATCCAGTTTATTCTCAAATATATGATTTTCACTATCTTTTTATTATAGAGAGGGATGATGTGGAGTTTATATGCCGGCTCATCGCAGAGATAAATGATGATGCCTATTCCTATCGAAATGGCAAGAATCGGTAATATGAGCAGGCTCTTATGACTTATATAGCTAAGACTGTTACAATGATAAACAGCAAAAAGAGCAAGAAAAGATGCTGCCGCAAATATATATTGGATGACAAAAAAATCAGAGTTGATAATGGAGCGGAATCCACCCTCAAAAAACATATATGAATAGGTCAATACAAAAGGATCACTGTCAACATGACCAGTGCTTTCTATCTCTATCAAAGGAGTCAGAAATAGAATTGAAATAAGAAAAAAGGCTAGACCGATCTTCCATAATACTGAAGCGTATTTATTTTTTTTAGAATCTTCCATTTTTGTCGGGTTGGGTTATTGATGAATAGAAACTAAACAAATTTATAAAATCATAGGTTCTTTTCCAATCAGGGACTGATATATCCACTGTTTTTTATATATGCGAGTCTTCGGCTTGCACTTGGGGTGGGGTTAGTGCCAATATCTATCAAACATTGGCCCTTAACAATCCTCGTAAATAATCACTTATAAATTACAAAAACACTATTTTTTATGGGTTGTTCTCTGTAAAATGTTACTTTTTTGCATGGAATAATGGTATTTTCTGTTATATTGATACTTTCTAAAAAGTAAAAAAGGTATCTATGTAATGAAAAATAATACGTTTATTATACAAATTGTGTGCAAAAAGTGTCAAAAATAACCTAAAATGAAAAAAATAATACATATAGTTGTGTGATAACAATTTTAACCGTAATTTTGCATCGTAAACAAAAAAACAGAGAGACGATGCAACAACGATATTTCGCATATTATTACTTCTTTTTCTTTTACTTTAGAAGGTAAGAGCGGGATTTTGTTGTGTAAAGATAAGTAATCAAATTTATAATCCCGCATTCGTTTGAATGTGGGATTTTTTTATGGAATAGAGATGAAAAGAGTAGCCATTCAAGGAGTGAAAGGATGTTTTCACGAGATCGCAGCACGAGAGTTCTTCCAGGGAGAAGATATTGATGTAGTTGAATGTGAGACATTTGAGAAACTATTCGAGACTGTGAAGAGGGAGGGAATAATCGCCACTCTTGCTATTGAGAACACAATAGCAGGAAACCTTCTTCAGAATCATATTTTGCTTAAGGAAAGTGGATTGAAGATCGCTGGTGAACAGAAAATCAGAATCCGTCACAACCTTGTAGCATTGCCTGGTCAGGAGTTGGAGTCGATTAAGGAGGTTTATTCACATCCGATCGCTTTGATGCAGATCCGCAATTTCCTTGAGGATCACAAGTTCTTGAAGGCTGTCGAGTGGGACGACACCGCATCGTCTGCAAAAATGATCGCACATGAGCAGTGTATGGGTAAAGCAGGTGTATGTAGTGAGTGGGCTGCTGAAATATATGGTTTGGAGATTCTTGCCAAGGGTATTGAGACAAACAAGCGCAACTTCACACGTTTCTTGGTGATTGCGGATCCTTGGACAGTTGATGACATCAAAAAAGACCAGACACCTAACAAAGCATCTCTTGTATTCCGTCTTCCTCATGATGAAGGAAGCCTTGCCAAGGTACTCTCGATCATGTCATATTATTGCATGAATCTTACAAAAATCCAGTCGATGCCGATTATCGGAAGAGAATGGGAGTATGAGTTTTATGTAGACCTTCGTTTTGACGACTACTTGAAATATAAGCAGAGCATCGAGGCATTCCAACCATTGACAAAGGATCTTGTTATTCTTGGTGAATACCGTGAGGGCAGACAGACAATTTAATATATAAGGTGAAGGCAGTAGGCTGAAACCGAAACAAAAAAGAAAACGTAAACGTAAAAAATAATATGAATATCACACCAGCTGATAGAATTTTAGAGATTCAGGAATACTACTTCTCAAAGAAGCTTAGAGAGGTGGCTGAATTGAACGCACAAGGAAAAGATATTATTAATTTGGGTATCGGTAGCCCAGACAAGATGCCGTCTAATGAGGCTCTTGACACTCTTAATGAAGTGGCTCACCAGCCAAATGCTCACGGATACCAGTCTTATCAGGGTATTCCAGAACTACGTAAGGCATTTTCTAATTTTTACAAGCGTTGGTATGGCGTTGACCTTGATCCAAACAAAGAGATTTTGCCTTTGATCGGTTCTAAGGAAGGTGTCTTTTTCTTGTCACTAACATTCATCAATCCAGGCGACGGTGTTTTGGTGCCAAATCCAGGTTATCCTACTTACACGTCTGCTTCCAAGATTCTAGGTGCCAGAATCATCAACTACGATTTGAACGAGGAGAACGGTTGGCAGCCAGATTTTGAGAAGTTGGAGAAGATGGATCTTTCTGGTGTGAAGATGATGTGGACTAATTATCCTAATATGCCTACAGGTGGAAACGCACGTCGCGAGACTTTCGAAAAACTTGTGGATTTCGGACTTCGTCACAACATCATCATCGTGAATGATAATCCATACAGCTTCATCCTGAATGACAATCCGATGAGTCTGCTTTCTGTACCACGCGCAAAAGAGTGCTGCTTTGAGTTGAATTCAACAAGTAAATCACTCAACATGCCAGGATGGAGAATCGGTATGCTTGCAGGAAATCCGGAGTTGATCTCATACGTGTTGAAGGCGAAGAGCAACGTCGACTCAGGAATGTTCAAACCTATGCAGATGGCTGCGGCCAAAGCATTGGAGGCAGGACAAGATTGGTATGACAGTATCAATTCCGTCTACAGAGCAAGAAGAAAATATGCAGAGGCAATCTTGGATTATATAGGATGTACTTATGATAAGAGCCAGGTCGGCTTGTTCATGTGGGGAAAGATTCCAGCAACTTACAAAAGCTGTGAAGAGGTGGCAGACAAGATCCTTTACGATTGCCGAGTGTTCGTGACTCCTGGATTCATTTTCGGAAGCAATGGAGACAGATATATTCGTATCTCTCTATGCTCAACTGAGGAAAAATTGTCGGAGGCACTTCAGAGAATTAAAGAAAACTTAAAGTAAAATAGAAAAAAAAAGAATAAACATATGGAACTAAAAAAGATAAATTTAGCAGGCGCATGTGAAAGCCGTCCAATGGTGATCGCTGGTCCATGTAGCGCAGAGACAGAGGAGCAGACAATCAATACTGCTCGTCAGCTACACGCACAGGGAATTAAGATTTTCCGTGCAGGAGTATGGAAGCCACGTACAAAACCAGGTGGTTTCGAGGGAAATGGAGAGCCAGCATTGGAGTGGTTGAAGGAGGTTAAGAAGGAGACGGGAATGTACGTTTCTACAGAGGTCGCTACTGCCAAGCATGTAGAGTTGGCATTGAAGTATGGAATTGACCTTCTTTGGGTAGGTGCCCGCACAACAGCCGATCCGTTCGCAGTACAGGAGATCGCCGATACATTGAAGGGTGTTGATATCCCAGTGTTGGTAAAGAATCCAGTAAACCCTGATTTGGAGTTGTGGATCGGAGCTTTGGAGCGTTTGAACAACGCTGGTATCACTCAGCTTGGAGCAATCCACCGTGGATTCAGCTCTTACGATAAGAAGCTATACCGTAACCTTCCACAGTGGCACATTCCAATCGAGTTGCACCGTCGTCTTCCTGATTTGCCTATCGTTTGTGACCCTAGCCATATTTCAGGTCGTCGTGATCTTATCGCTCCTCTTTGTCAGCAGGCTATGGACCTTCAGTTCAGCGGTTTGATCATCGAAAGCCACTGTGATCCAGACAAGGCTTGGTCAGACGCATCACAGCAGATTACACCTGAGGTTCTAGCGTTGATTCTAAACAACCTTGTAGTACGTACAACAAACGCATCTACAGAGAACATCACAGCACTTCGTAAGCAGATCGACGAAATTGATATGTCAGTTCTTGAGATCTTGGCTAAGAGAATGAGAATCTCACGTGAGATCGGTCAGTACAAGAAGGAGCATGACATGCCAATCCTTCAGAGCAAACGTTACGATGAGATCATCTCTAAGAGAGTTGCAGACGGTAAGTCAATGTCAATGGGTGAGGAATTCTTGAATACAATCTTTGAGGCCATCCATGCAGAGTCTGTTCGTCAGCAGATGGAGATCATGAACAAGTAAGAGATAATGATTAAGAGTTAGTGGTTGCTTGACAATTGCTAACTCTTAATTGTGTTAAATAGGTAGATTTTATTCTTAACTTTTAATTCTTAATTCTACATAAGAAATGCGTATTTTAATTCTTGGTGCGGGAAAGATGGGTACATTCCTAACGGATGTACTTTGCATGAAGCACGACGTAGCGCTTTATGATAAGGATTCGAAGAAACTGCGTTTTGTGTTCAACACTCAGCGTATGACATCGCTTGAGGAGGTTAAGGCGTTCAAGCCAGAACTTCTTATCAATGCAGTAACAGTGAAGTATACAATCCAGGCGTTTGAAGAGGTTATGCCATATTTGCCAAAAGATTGTATCATTTCAGATATATCATCTGTGAAGACGACGTTGCCAGACTTCTATGCGAAATGTGGATTCCGCTTCGTCTCTACTCACCCGATGTTTGGACCAACATTCGCAAGTCTGTCTGATCTTCGTACACAGAATGCTATAATCATTGCGGAGAGTGACTGTTTGGGAAAGGCATTTTTCAAGGATTTGTACAACTCTTTGCATCTTAACCTATTCGAGTATACGTTTAAGGAGCATGATGAGACAATGGCATATTGCTTGTCAATTCCATTCGCGTCGACGTTGGCGTTCGCGTCTGTGATGAAGCATCAGGATGCACCAGGTACAACATTCAAACGTCACATGGCAATCGCAGAGGGAGTGTTGTCGGAAGACAATTTCTTGATCTCTGAGATCTTGTTTAATCCAAATTCAACAAAGCAGCTTGCACTTATTCAGGAGCAACTTTCGGAGCTTCAGGAGATAGTTAAGAGCAAGGACTACGACAGAATGTTGGCGTATTTGAATCAAGCTCGTGAGAACATCAAATAATAGAACAAAACTTTAATAAGAAGGAAATGTGTCCGACAGATGTCGGGCACATTTTTTTTAATAAAAACCAAAAGGCTCGTCTACTTAAAACTTTATTCTTTGCGAAAATATTCGTTTTTACGCTTTTGTTAAGTTGTCATATCTTATCATAATCTTGTAAAATCTCTTCAAACGAGAAAAAATGCCCATTTCATCGACTTTTTATTGATGCCTTTAAATTAATTTTGCTCTCGGGTTTCAGAAAAATATGAATGAATCTACTACAAAATGTTTACTGAAACTGATAATCAAAATCTATCTTTGTATCATCAAAAACAAAGAAATTGGCAGACGTTTATTCGGAGTCTTACTTTATTATAGATTATAGTATGATTTCTGATTGTTGTCAATTGATTGATGGTGATAGGGATAGTGTTAATAGGTTGAAAGAATGCTGGTTTTTATTATTTATAAGAAATCAGCATGATTGACAGAAAAATAGAATTTGAATAATGTGTTAGATTGAGTATATTTAGGCATCATTGGCCGTGAGGTTAATGGTGTGGAGAATGAGGCCAGACTAATTAGTTTGGCCTCTACTTTTTTTATAGTAAACTGATTTTGCCTGAATTTTGCCAGCATATATAGAATATAGCGGAGAAAATATAAAGTTCAAAATGTTTTATTTTGCTGTTTTTTTATATATTTGCCTTAACTATGGAAAACACAAAGGGTAAGTATTGGACCAAAATCGCAATCATGGCAGCGATTCCAGCTGTTTTAGTTGGAATTATTTACCTGTCTACATTGTTGACGCCAACCATAGATTTGTTGGATGAAACAAAGGATTTCAAAATCGACCGTCAGATAGATGCGGGAGACGGTGGAAATTCAGAATGTAGATTGGAAAAAACTGCTGAAGGTGTGGATATGATATTCACGCTCAGGTCGTCGTTTGCCTATCCGTATGTCGGTATGGAGATCCATAAAGATGACTATTCAACTTTCCCAATTGAAGATTATGTAGTAGAAGCAATCATTGAGAGCGATGAGGATATGCGTTTTTCGGTGAGGTTGCAGGAAGAGTTTAACTTTGGCGACAAGGGAATAGCTCATCCTACTGCCGTCTACTCATTTTTGTTAAAAAAAGGTGCTAATGAGATTGAAATCCCAGTTGAAGAGATTAAAGATATTCCGGAGTGGTGGTATGCGTCATATCCGCATTGGACTACTGACATCCAGAAGATGAAGTATGAGAACATAAAGATCATATGGCTTACAGCAGATAACTCGAATGAGAAGGATGTAGAACATAGAGTTAAGGTTAAGAGTCTTCGATTGGTGCCCGTAGCATGTAAGGATTTCTTGTCTGATGTGATTACGGTGATGCTTGCGTTTTGGGCAATTCTGGCTATAGTTGCTCTTTATCTCCGTCGAAACAACATCTCTGATGATGAGAAAGAAAAGGGAAAGGAGCAGCAAGTCGTGTATGTGCCGTACGAAAAACTTGATACAGAAAAAGATACGGTTAATTTGAAGGATGAGATCCTGATGTTTATAGGAAAGAATTATCCAAATCCGGAGTTGAAGCTTGCTGACGTTGCAAAAGCTTTGTCGATGGCAGAAGACAGAACTTCAGAAGAAATACGTATTGCTACAGGAAAGTCTTTCAAGGCTTATCTTAACACTATACGAATTGAGGAATCCAAACGTTTGCTAAAGAATACAGCTATGCACATTTCTGAAATCGCATTCTCTGTGGGATATAATAATGTCCAGCATTTCAACCGAGTGTTTAAAGAGAGTGTAGGAGTCGCTCCTGGTACATTTAGAGACGGTTCTGTCAATGGAGAAGATGCGGAGAGTTGATAATTTGTAGAAGGTTAGAGGTTTTAGGTTAGAGGTTTTAGGTTAGAGAGTTTTAGGTTAGAGAGTTTAGGTTAGAGGTTTTAGGTTAGAGGTTTTAGGTTAGAGGTTTTAGGTTAGAGGTTTTAGGTTAGAGGTTTTAGGTTAGAGAGTTTTAGGTTAGAGGTTTTAGGTTAGAGGTTTTAGGTTAGAGGTTTTAGGTTAGAGGTTTTAGGTTAGAGGTTTTAGGTTAGAG
>SUXE01000004.1:224368-224515 GCA_015061115.1 Bacteroidales bacterium
GTTAGAGGTTTTAGGTTAGAGGTTTTAGGTTAGAGGTTTTAGGTTAGAGGTTTTAGGTTAGAGGTTTTAGGTTAGAGTTTTTAGGTTAGAGTTTTTAGGTTAGAGTTTTTAGGTTAGAGTTTTTAGGTTAGAGTTTTTAGGTTAGAG
>SUXE01000004.1:224525-258826 GCA_015061115.1 Bacteroidales bacterium
GTTAGAGTTTTTAGGTTAGAGTTTTTAGGTTAGAGTTTTTAGGTTAGAGTTTTTAGGTTAGAGTTTTTAGGTTAGAGTTTTTAGGTTAGAGGGTTTAGGTTAGAGAGTTTAGGTTAGAGGTTTTTGGTTAGAGAGAGATAGTATATATGTGGGTGTTCAACTTTGTTTTTGAAATAATTGTTTGGTCGGAGCGCATCTAATTGCAAAAAAGAGTAATTTTGCATAAAACAAAGAACAGAGAAAATGGCAGAAATGAAAAATCTAGCCCGTCAGACAGCTGTCTACGGCATTAGCAACATCCTTGGAAAATTCCTTAATTGGTTGCTTGTCCCACTTTACACGTATGTGCTTACTTCAAGTGCTGAATATGGAGTAGTTACGAATCTATATGCGTGGACCGCACTTTTACTTGTGATTCTGACATATGGAATGGAGACTGGATTTTTCCGTTTTGCTAACAAGGAGAACGCTGATGCCCAGAAAGTGTTTGGAACAGTGCTCACTTCTGTAGCTGTGACGTCAACAATATTTGCTATGTTGGTGATGTTGTTTTCTGAAGATGTTGCTGTTTGGCTTGGCTATTCGTCGCATCCTGAATATGTTACGATGATGGGAATCATTGTGGCGATCGATGCTGTAGGTACAATTCCTTTTGCATATTTAAGATATGAAAATAAAGCTGGAAAGTTTGCTATTTTCAAATTGTTGATGATTATTGTAAATATTGCCGCAAATCTGTTTTTCTTGGTTCTTTGTCCGATATTGAAGAACAAATATGGATTGGAACTGCCATTCTACGATGAGAATTACGGAGTGGGGTATATCTTCGTCTCCAATTTAATTTCAACTCTTTTTGTGACATTGCTTTTGTTGCCGGAGATTCGTAAGGCAGGCAGACCAGATTCCGCATTGCTTAAGAAGATTTTGGAATATTCACTGCCTTTGTTGCTTCTTGGAATTGCAGGAATCATGAATCAGACAATCGATAAGATAATATTCCCATATTTGATGCCAGACAGAGCGGTGGCAGAATCTGAACTTGGAATATATGGAGCCTGCTTTAAGGTTGCGATGGTGATGATGGTGTTCACGCAGGCATTCCGTTACGCATATGAGCCTTTTGTATTTGCGCAGAGCAAAGGCGAGGACAAGAAGGTTCAATATAGTTTGGCGATGAAATACTATGTGATTTTTGCATTGTTGATAGCGTTGGGCATGTCGCTGTTTATGGATGTGTTTGCGTTGTTGGTTTCGCCATCTTATAGAGTAGGTATGACGATAGTTCCGTTAGTATTGCTTACATACTTGTTTCAGGGAGTCTATTTCAATTTGTCAATATGGTATAAACTGACGGATCGCACATACTGGGGAGCTATTCTGTCGACTATCGGACTTGTGATTACGTTGGTTGTGAACATAGCGTTGGTCCCAGAATTCAGTTATTATGGATCAGCAGTTGCGTCTTTCCTATGCTATTTATGCGTTACGATAGTGTCATATATAATGTCGCAAAAGTATTTCCCTATTGATTACGACAATAAGAGTATGGCAATTTATCTTCTGTTGGCGTTAGGCTTGTATGCGATATTCTATTTCTTGGCTCCGAAAGATATGATAATCAGATTGCTAGTGTCGACTGTGCTGTTGGCTGTCTATATTATTATATTATTTAAGCGTGATTTTCCAGCGTCGTCGCTGCCTGTCGTTGGCAAATATTTTAAATAACACTTATTTATATATGTATTATACAAAAAGACGGGGAATTCCCCGTCTTTTTGTTTTGTGATGAATATGCATGATATGAATATTTATACCTGAATTCATGTATTAACACCTTTTTGCATAGTTTTACAAAAAAGATAAAATACTATGTTGTTGAGCAACTAAATGTTACATTTATGTTTAAATAAAACCGAAATAATCGTTAATAAACTTTAAATGTTACGATTTTTTGTTATTTTAGCGACCGCTTTGGAGTGTGTCTTATTCTAAAGTATGTATGAAAATAGAAAAAAGAAAAAACAAAACAAAGATATCTCTAATATCTAAGATATGAAAAACTTAATATCTTATAAAAAGTCCGGTCTGAATGCTTTGCGAAAGGCATTTTCATTAATCGTAGTATTGTGTACGTTCATTCAAGGAGTGAATTCGCAGGGATACCATGTGTATGGTTGGTGGAACGTTGTTGATCCAATTCATAATCCTAATGTAGATCCCAACTCAAGAGTCTCGTCTCTTGATGAGTGTGGTATGGTCTATCGTGTTGATATTGAATCTGAGAATCCAACGGGTAAAAAAGAATTCATTATCAGACAATATGATTCAAAAAATACTCCGATAAAGTATATCGATTCAAAAGTTTCGACAAGTGTGTTGACGTGCGAAAATAATTTTGCGGATGGGGCTTGTAAGATATCTATCATGGAGGGAGCTAGTCTGTCTTCATTTTATTTGAATTTCAGCACTTCGCCTGTCTCTCTTACGGAAACAGCACCGGCGGATGCAGATATGATAAAGATCACACCGTCTACCAGTTCATCTGTCAATATAGGATCGACTGTGCAGATCTTGTCTAAGTTCTGTTCTTCTAATGTTAATTCGGATCTTACATATGAGTGGAAGATAAGCAAGGATGGTGATGTATGGATTAATCCATCAACTCCAAATTCGGAGGCGACTTTCAATTATACAGTTTTGTCTGATATTAAATATATCAAATGTGAGGCAACATATAAGGATCCTTCTGGAAACAGCCAGACAATCACTTCGAATGTAGTAGAGCTTACAGTGAATAACCCTACATTTAATGTCGAGATTGTTGGAGATGGAGTTAGAGATGTCAATTCAAAAGAGAAGGAGGTTCCATCATGGCGTGATGTTGTCATTAAAATGGTAGACCTTCCGTCTCAGAATGTGTCGAATCCAAAAATCTCATTTAAGGCATTGAATGGTGGGGAAAGTTATAAACCTTTGGAGGAAGCCATTCTTAGTGACGACAAAACATCGTGGACTTTATATGCAAACAAGAGTGGAAAGATGCGTATAGAGGTAGACGTAGAGGTTCCAGCTTCTGACGGAACATCAACGACCGTTACTTTGGAAAAAGAGTTCATTTTCCGTTTGGTATACTCTCCAGATAAGGATGATGCGGTACAGTTGTTGTTTGAAGATGACTTCGGATATTTCGTAGGAAATGAGTATCATTATGTTAAATATAATGATGGAGAGGTTGCAGATGCAGATGCAGTTGAATTGGTAAGTTCAGATTTGCCAAGTAACATAAAGTGGATGAGCGATCAGAATGGATTCATCAAGGAGCATGATTTTGCGATGGATGATCCAAAGATAAAACGCTTGCCTTTAGATTCAGATGGAAATCCTGAAAGAAATGAAGCTAATTGTTGGAGTTTGGGAGATGGAAACATGCCATATCAATGTTGGTGTGAGAATGGTTACCGAGTAGAGGATGGTTACTACGCATTCGTTTCTAATCCGTCAATGGCAGATGGTGGTGCGAAGACAAGTGGTGGTGCAAACGACTATTGGAATGGAACGGACCATACAGGAAATACAGATGGAACTAAGCATGGAGCCATGTTGATGGTGAACTGTGCTAAGAATGCATTGGATGCTATCATATATGAGAGAGATTTCGAAATCACAGGCGGATGTGCCAATGTGATGGTGCTTTTCTCTGCTTTTGTAAGTAATGCACAGGGTATTATTCCTGCAAATGGTGGAGCTACTCCAGTGAACATCCGTATGGATATTTATGAGAAGGGAGGAACACAAGTCCTTACTTCAATTGAGTCTGGAGATGTAATCACAAGAAGTTATGGTGCGAACTCATGGTCAAATTTGACGGCATTGTTCCCATTGTCTAATAAGAATAATACGAATGGATCAACGTTCTATACTTTGAAAATCACAAATAATGCACCTTCTGGTAGTGGTAACGATATCTTGCTTGATGATATTTCTCTAAAGGTTTGTTTCCCAGAGATTGAGGTTAAGGCAAATGTCACAGCTGAGGAGACTCTTGATGAGCACAATATTGTGATTTGTGGAAAGAGCAAGAATTTGACTTTGACTGCATTCAACCGTGCGGGTATTGAGAACTATATTCCTACTCCATACTATTTGTTCCAGTATTTTGATGATTCTGACAGTACTTGGAAAAATCTTCCAAAGGATATAGAATCAACAGAATCTGCAATTTCTGAGGATCCAACTATGGATATCAAACTTAGCAAGAAAGATTTCAGTGGAGATACTAAGTTCCGTGTTATTGTAGGTAATGCGAAGGAAACAATTCTCAAGTTGGTGACTGAGGGAATCGCCAAACCAGATTGTGAGTATACTTATGCTATTTCTGAAGACTTCCATGTTAAGTTTAATCCTGTAGGAGAAGATTTGGATTTGTTTGGATGTATCGGTGAGACAATCAACGTCGATGCGGATGCAAATGGACGTCCTACAATCGAATGGATTGACTATTCAGGAAAAGCATTGACAACAAATGATTCTATCACAAGTATTAATAAAGACAAGTTGACGTTTGTGATTCCAGAGTCAATCTTGAAATCTAACAATAAGTCGGATACACTATATATGATCGCTACAACTGAGGGAGGACTTTGTTCGGATACTCAGATTGTATCAATCACTAAGTATGACGATTTGGATTTCAAAATAGAAAATGATACATTCTATTGCGAGTTCGACAAGTCGTTAAAGGCTGTCGATCTTTATCCTACAAGTGGAATCAACTATGTATGGAAACTGAAGGGTTCTAATTTGGAGGATCAGACAGGATCTGAATACAAGGTCTTGAAATCTAATCCTGAGATTTTCGACAATACTGTGACTGTGACAGGTACAGCTGATAAGTTCTGTCCAATAACTAAGACTGCAGATTTCAGCATCTACCGTCGTTACAAATTGGATTTGACAGTTGATGTCGAGGGAGCAAACGAAAAGGTGGCTAATATTTGTTTGCCTACTGACGGTGAAAGTTCATCTCGCGTCGACTTGGAAGTTAAAAAGGTTTACGAGGATGGATCAAAACCATCTTACGCAGATGAGAAGGTTACTACTTATTTCTGGTACAGAAAAGATGGCGATAAGGAAGCAGTTCTTATCGGACAGGGACCAGAGACTTCATTCGTAGATCGTTTGACAGAGAACAACGTATACAATTATTCAGTTGAGGCTGTAGATGAGGTTTGTTATAAAAATGATGTAGTAGCAACGTCGGATAATTCTATAATCAATGCGAGAAAGCCTTTGATTGTTGAATTGACAGAAGATAAAGAGGAGATTTGTGAGAAAGAAGAGATTACTTTGAATGTCAAGATTACCAATGCGTTGAAGGTAGATACAATCACATCTCGCTTCTATGAGAATGGCAAGTCTCTTACTTCTCTTTTAGGATCAGATAAGAATTATTCTTATGTGCCAACAAATGGAACTAAAGAGAAAGTGACTAAAAACATCAAGGTGGAGGTGATGGATATGATATGTAGTCCGTCTAAGCCAGTGACAGATTCTGTCAAGTTTGATGTGTTTGTTCCGCTTGTAGTTTCACTATCTACTGATGCGGATGGTGATCAGAAGTGTATCAGAAAAGATAACGGAGATGATTTTGTCAATGTGACATTGACAGTGGAGCAGGGTAATCCTCGTTCTGTTGTATGGTTCGATGGTTTGTATCCAGGCCTTGTGTTCAACAGACCTGTAACTGTTAACCAGGGAGAAAATAAGATTTCTGTCAAAGCATATGATGAGGTATGTCGTGCTACAGGTGCTACAGGTGTTGTTGAAGGAGCGGACACTTCTAAGACAATCATCGCAAGTGAGCCAATTATCATAAGTCTTGCTGCAGATAAGGATTCTATATGTAATGGAGAGACGGTAGAGATGGATATGAATGTCAAAAATTCATTGACTAGTGGTCCAGAGGTAAGATGGTATGAGCGTTACAATGGAGTTGAGGATTTGAAATACACAGACAGATCAACAAAGACTAGCAAAACACACACTCCACTAAATCCTACAGACTTTGTGGTCAAGAAGACAATGATTGTAAAAACTGTCGATAATATCTGTAATGCAGGAAAGGATGTTATGGATAGCGTATCTTACAATATCTTTATCCCAATCAAGTTGACATTGTCGTCTGAAGGTACAGTTTTAAATGGAGATGTTATCCAGAAGTGTATTACACAGGCTAATGTGGATAATGTTGTAGATTTGACAGTTAATGTCACATCAGGAAATCCAAGTAAGTTGACATGGTCTGATGGAAAATATAATGACGATCTTGTGTTCACTCGTCAGTTTGTAGTGTCACCTGGAAATAATGCTATTTCAGTTGTCGGATCTGATGGAGTATGTGCGTCGTCAGCTAGTGACAATGATGCATTGAACATAGTAGCGGCAAGTCCTATTTCGTTGAAACTTGATGTCAAGAATCCAGATGTTTGTGACGGATCTGATGTAGAGTTTGATTTGACTGTCATTAATACTCTTGATAATGAAAATGTGGAAGTTAGATGGTATGAGGATGACGCAAAAGTTTATACTACTAATGGAGCATCTTTGACTAAGTCACATACTACGTCTAATGACACTAAGTCTAAGTTGGTCAAGACAATGGAAGTTAGGGTAGATGATGAAATCTGTAGTAAGGGAACAGAAGTGACAACTTCTGCTAATTATACAGTATTCAAGCCTGTCAAATATTATCTGACTTCTGATGCCGCTGAATTTAATGTTCCAAACACTAAATGTTTAGGTCAGACATCACAAGGCTCACAAACTAGTGCAGATATCAAAGTTAATTTGGTTCAAGGTAATCCTGTGAAATTCGTATGGTCTGATGAGATTGTCTGGGAGTGGAAATGGGGTGATCCAGAAGATCAGAAGAATAATGTTACTGTACGTAATTTCGACTTGAAGCGTGGTAAAAACACATTGTCAGTTATAGCATACGACAATGTATGTAATAAAGAAGGTGAAGAAACTCAGTTCGAAGGTGAGAATCAGAATATCAGTATAGAGGCAAGAACACCAATTAAGGTTAGTCTTGATTTGGCTTCAGGTAGAAGTGTGATGTGTAAGGGTGAGGATGTTTCACTTGTAGCTACAGTTCATAATGATATGGAGGGAGAAAAGACTAAGTTAGAGTGGAACGAATCACATGGTGTAGCTGACGGTCTTGTAGATAATGGATCTTATACAACTGACAAGTTCACTCCAGATAAGGGAGATTGGACATATACTGTAAGAGCAAGTGAAAATGTTGAGACTCCGATATGTCCTTCACAGACAGCTTCATTTAATGTGTCTGTTCAGGTGAATACAACATTGAAGATATATGCTTCTGAGAATGCTATTTGTCAGGATACTTCTGGTAGAGATACAGTGAAGTTGGTTAAACTAACGGCTCATGTATTAAGTGGTAAGCCACAAGGAATAATCTGGAGTACAGGAGATACGACGAGAATAGATACAGGATATTCATTCTTGAATGTCGCTCCAATGGAGAATAAGGTATATTCAGCTTATGGATACGATTCTGTTTGTGTGAAGACAACGCCAGCATATTCTGAAACAATTGATGTTGACCACAGAATTTACGTTACATTGTCGGCAGAAGAGTATAAAGTTCAGATGGGTGAAGAGGTTACTCTAAAGACTGAATATTCTCTTCCTGCGGATGGAGCCCGTTATTATGTTATGGCAACACCAAGGGTAGAAGAACTGGATAAAAATCATGATTCTGAGTTTAAGTGGCAGTTGGATGAGCCAGGCCGTTATCAGTTCCTAGTCAATTTGGAAAACGGAAATTGTGGTGTCCGCAGTTCTAATTTCATAGATGTTGATGTAGCTGACTATGTATTGGTTCCTAATGTCATCACACCATATAATGGCAATCCTAAGAACGACAAGTTCATGGAAGGTTATGACGTGAAGATCTTCAATCGTTATCAGGAGACTGTTTATGAGGGTACTGATGGTTGGGATGCAACTTATAGAGGCGAACTTGCTACACCAGGAACATATTTCTACATCTTGACAAAGAAAGATGGTAGAGTGTTGAAGGGAACAGTTGAGGTTTATAGAAAATAATGGGAAAGAAAAATATAGTCACGATGAAAAAGACGATTTTCAGTTTTGTGATTTCCGCATTGCTTGCCACAAGCGTTTGGGGAATAGAGCGAAGATTCGGAACAGGTTTTTACGAATTCGATTCGTCTAAGGAAAATAAGAAGGTCGATGAGCAACCAATGTCTGTGTATAAGGATGGCTTCTTCGTATTCTTCAGAGATAATATAGCATATAAGTTTAAGCCTGGCAAAAACTTGGATTTGTCAAATGTTGAGGAGTGTCCAGAGTTGACTAGTTTGGGTATTCAGGGAACGTTTGCATACGATAGAAACAAGGGTAAGTTATATTTCTCAAAGAAGGATTCTCAAGGAAATTCTGAGTTGTATGAGGCTACCGAAGATGATGGAAAGTGGAAGGATGTGAAGAAACTTAAAATCAAAGGTACGATGGCTCAGGCTAAAGAAGTACATGGATCATCGTTGGCTATTGGACGTTGGAACCATTATGTGCCAGGAGTAAAGGGTTTCTATAATCCTTGTATCGGACGTGCCGGACGACGAATCTATTTCTCAGGTGAGTTTATGGCAGGTAAGGGAGGCCGTGATATCTGGTATATTGACCAAGATAAGGATGAAGAAGGAATGTGGACTAAGCCAGAACCTGCTGGTGACGAAATCAATTCACAGAATAAGGAAGACTATCCTTTCGTAGTGGCTGATACAGCATTGTATTTTGCATGTAATAAAGTGACTGGTAAGGGAGGTATGGATATTTATGTTAGCCACAAGGGAGCTAAGGAAAAAGATTGGGGCAAACCTGAGAATTTAGGTGAACTTTTCAATACGGGAGCTGATGAGTACAACATTGTGGGAAATGCATATGCGATGTATTTCTTGTCTAACCGTAAAGGTGGTAAGGGAGGTTTTGATATCTATTATCCAAATAAATATAATGTTAAGAGAACAGGTGAGTTGACTCCAGACTTTACATGTGATGAGCCTAAAGGTTTCCACTGGGTATTGTTCTTCTTTGATTTCGGAAAAGCGGATATGAAACCTGAGTATGAGGCTCAGTTGGACGAGTTGCTTCGTGCTATGAATGAGTTCCCAGGAGGTAAATTTGAAATCTCAGGACACACAGACGCTCGTGGATCAGCTGAGTTCAATAAGAAGTTGTCACAGAAACGTGCTGAGTATGTTCGTAGTTTGTTGATCGCAAAAGGTTATCCAGCAAACTTGATTGTTGCTGTTGGACGTGGTATGGAAGAACCTGTTATTCCTAACGCTCAACTTGAGGAAGAGCACGAGCAGAACCGTCGTGTTGATATTAAATTGTTGAATGAATAAGGAGATAACAAGAATATGAAAAAAATATTTATTGTATTAGCAACGTTGCTATTCACGGTTTCTGCCTATGCTCAGCAGGATTTGCTAATGACTCAGCAATTTTTCTCACGTATCAACAAAAACCCTGCTGGTATTGGTAACTTTGAACAGATTGACGCATTTTTATTAGGTCGTTTCCAGTGGGTTGACATTAAGGATTCTCCTAAGTCGGGCATCTTCAATGTTCAGACTTTTAAGACAGATCTTAATTCTGGATTTGGCTTTACTATGAGTTATGATGATATCGGTCCTGCAAAGGGAAGTTTCAATCCTAAGGCTGTTTATGCATATGTTTTGCGTCTACGTGAGGATATGGTTCTTTCTATGGGTCTAGGTGCTGGTGTTCAGTATGCTTATTTTGACGCAAGTAAGTACACTCCTGAGGATATCACGGAAATCACAGAGGATCATGATTTTATCAATGACAGAGAGAGTGGTGTTCATCCTGATGTTGATTTTGGTGTAGAGTTTTCTAATCCAAAATATATGTTTGGTGTTTCGGGAACACACCTTTTGAAATATCAGTCAACTACAACTCAGTCGGCACTTCATATTAATGCGTATGGACGTTATTTCTGGGATTTGTCTGAGACTTTTGTTTTAGCTCCTGCTTTGGCATATACTTGGCATGAGAAAATAGCAGTCGCTGAAATCAATGCTATTTTGTTCTACAAGAATTTCCTTTGGGGTGGTCTGACTTATCATCCAGATATGTTCAAGCAGTTTGGAACTAACCCTATAGCCTTTATGGTTGGTGCTGAGTATAAGAACTTCCGTATCGGTTACACATTTGACTACAACTTTGGTAATGTGTCTAAACTTTCAGGTTCTGCACATGAAATCATGTTGTCTTATAGTGTCCAGACTAAGAAGACTAAGGTGCCTTACGAAAGATTTGAGTAATTGATTTCTTAGAAATGAGATTTGTATATCAATAGCGTAAACTTCGCGTTTGATATATTATTAATAGTATAAACCGTTTTAGTATTGATCAGGTGTTTGCTTATCTGAGATCCTAAAACGGTTTTTTGTTTTTATTATGGACGGTATTGTCCGATATATATTATGATGCTATGGAGATAAATGTTTTTCAACGTTTTTTTGAGGCGGAACTTGAATATAATGGAATGAAACGTCGTGCCGCTTCTGTTCTGCTTATTTCTGATTCTGAAGCAGGAAACATCAAATATACTGCGGCTGTGGCTTTCATGCCATATGAGGATGAGGAAGACTTTAGAGTACCGTTTGATGCTTATTTCACTAAGACAATTTATGAGGGTCGTGGTCGTCGGTCGAAAAAAAAGGAGAAACAATTTATAGAGGATCTTCAGCAATATATTGATGAATTGGCGACGAAGGTTGAAGGCAAAGTTTTTTGGGACAAACCTCTTTCCGATGAAAGGTTAGGATAGACCATTATTGACCAGTTTGATTTGAAAAAGAGTCATCTCTTCCAAAAAATATGGACTCAGTGATTCACTGAGTCCATATGGTAAATTGTAAAAGTGAATAATGTGTTATGATGAGTTTATGTGCGATGAATAAGTTTTATTTGTTATTGTCTGACGTTTCACATTTATCTAGATTCGCTTTTTTTGCCTCAGCCTTCCACGCGTCGGTGATCGTTTTGCCCCAATCGCTTGAAGCTTTCCATGTCTTTGTATTTTTCCAGTTGTTGATGCTTATATTAGAGTACGATGACAACACTGGATCGGAGGACGGATCTTTTACCACGTCAAGATATTCAACAGGATTCCCGTTGCCATACCATGACCATGCTAACCATCCTACATTCTTCTCTTTACAGTAGGAAAGAATCTGTTGTTCGTCAACATCACCGTCGCTATGATACCAACCGAATTCTCCAATACATAGTGCTAAGCCTTGATTTATAACTCCGTCGATATTAGATGCTATCTTTTTCTTATTGCCCGCCGATCCATACATGTGGATTGAGAATAAGATGTTGTTCTCTACGTCGGCAGCCAGCACATCTTTGCCGTAAGTATGGATTGTTGATGCGTTCTGACCGTATCCCCCGGCGTCAACCATGATACAGTGACGAAGACCTGCATTTCGAATTACGGGAATCGCTTGTTTGTACCCGTTTTTCCAGTTGGCTGCTGAAGATGATTTATGCCATTCGTTGGCGATATTGATTATAACGTAGTGTTCCGTGCCTTTTAGCACTGAAGCCATGTTGGCAAAATAATTGGCTGCCTTCACCAAATCGTTGATGTCGTCACTGCCTGTAGCGTCGTGGACTTCCACAATGGCCACCATGCCATATTCTTTGCACTTGTCGATTATCTTTCTGACTGATGCGGCATCGTCGGCTGTAAACTTAGCACCGTCTCCCAACACTATACGGACAGCATTGGCCTCATATTTATTTATTGCTTCCAATTGGGTATAAGCGGAACTCTTAAACCAAGTGTAAGCCAGATTTACGCCTCGCATAACAAACTCATTGCCGCAACGGTCGAGTAGCTTTGCACCGTCTACCTTGAATCCGTCTACATCAGAGACTTTGAAAACAGTTTCTTTTTTATCAATACGCACATCTTCTCCTGCTTTCTCTTTTGCATAGAGAATAGCTTGACAGATAATTCCGAGTGCTAAAATTGATAATCTGATAAGTTTCTCCATATTGTATGCGTGTTAAATTGATTTGTGACAAAGGTAGATCACAACCCTTAACTCACTAAGGAGAATATTCTCATAAATATGGATGAATGTTTCAACGTGCTGATTTAGGCGAATATCCGAAAAATTGTTTGAAACGTCTGCTAAAGTATAATGGGTCGTTGAAGCCGACGGCATAAGCTACGTCGCTGACTGATATATTGCCGTCTGCCAACATATTCTTTGCCATGTTGAGACGGTATTCTGTCAGAATCTCCATTGCTGTCTTGTCTGTTATCGCTTTCAAACGTCGGCAAAGAGTGGATTTGCTCATTCCTAGGTCTTGAGTGAATTCAGTCAGACTGTAGAGCGGATTGGTGTAGTTCTCCTTTACCAAAAGTATGATCTTTTCCAACAGTGGATTTATTTTGTCTGTCGACTCTTCTTCTCCTTCTAATGTTTTGGTTAATGCTGTAACCTGTATTTTCTGATGCCACATTAAGAAGTTGCAGATTTTCACCAGCAACTCGTCGTCATCAAATGGTTTGGTTATATAATCGATTGCTCCGATTGAGAGACCTTTCAATCGTATGTTATCATCAGTCTTTGCGGACAGGAATAGCAACGGAATGTTAGACGTTAGCAAATCTCCCGTCAATTTCTCATACATCTCAAGACCATTCATGTTAGGCATCTCAACATCACTTATAATCAAGTCTGGCACGTACGCCTGTGCTTGTGATATTCCATGTTCTCCATCGTGAGCTTGGTGCACCTCTACGTATGGAGACAATAGTTCAGTGATATGTTCCAGAATCAATTCGTCGTCATCTACAATTAGAATAGATTTCCCAGAAAGCAGATTTTTGTTTATTGTCAGCTCCACATCCTGCCTGTCGTCTGTCTGGATTTCCAACTTCTCATCCTGACATTTAGGTAGTGAGATGATCACTGTGGTGCCATCTTGCGGTTTGCTTTCTATCTGTAGATTTCCTTTATTCTTGCGGACATAATCAAGCACGATTCTGAATCCGAATCCATAGCCGACTTCGTCTTCTGTGCCTGAAGTGGATGTTATATTTTCACCGGACAGAAGTTCATTTATTTTGTCTTGAGACATTCCGACTCCTCTGTCAGTCACTTTAATAATCGAGTTATCGTCAGTTTCGGATAGTTCCACCGACACTTCACCTCCTTTGATGGAGAATTTGATGGCGTTGGTAATCAGGTTGCGTATGATGGTTGAAAACATACGTTGGTCGCACCATGTGGAATATTGTGTCATTCCGTCTTGACACAAATTGATTTCTTTTTCTCCTGCCAGTCCTTCCAATAGAGAGATCGCCTCTTTCACCAGTTCATTCGCGTCGATTGCCGACGGATGGTAAGTGGATAGCGCGACATCTCCGTTTGCCCATTGCAACAGACTGACCATTTGTTTCTGCAACCCTTCTGATTCGTCAGCCAATTTGGTGAGCAGACGCTGCTGTTCGGCTTGTGTGTAGATATGTGACAACATTCGTTTCAAAGTGGAGACGATAGCGAACATTGGATTCTTTAAGTCGTGCGCTACCACAGCCACCAGCTGATCTTTCTGTTTCAACGTCGCCAATAAGGTCTCGTTTCTTGCTTCGATAGCCGACTTTTGTTCCGACAATAGGGTGTTGGCATTGTTCAGATCACGGGTCCTCTCATCTACCATCTGTTGTAGTTCTCGACGGTGCTCTTCCAATCTTTTAGTCCTTGCTCGGTAGAAAGCATAAAGCAGGACACAAGACAATAGGAAGATCAAACAGTAGAACCATATACTGTTCCACCACGGAGATGAGATGGTGACGGGTAGTGTGATAGTTTGAATTGGCTTCCCACCTGAGAATGCTGCCAACTCAATTGTGAAATCACCTGCAGGCAGATATGTGATGTCTATACTGCGTTTGTGGCCTAACGATTCCCAATCCATACCGATCTCAGGAATACGATATTTTGGCACAATATTGTTTGTCAAAGAGAAGTCGACCCAATCGAATCCTAATGAAAATCTGTTTTGATCATACGACAAATTCAATTTTTCCATTGTCTTCAATGGAAGAGGAAGGATATCACTTCCCACTGGTACTGTCTTTCCTCGGATGCTCAGCTGTGAAAATGCCATGTGGTCGATTTTTTCTGACGTTTTCACGTTTGGCTGCACGCGTACGAATCCGTCTTTGCATCCAAAGAAGATGAATCCTGATTTAGTCTGCAGACAAGCTCTGCCGGTGAAATAGTCGTAGGATGGGATTGTGTTGGTTGGCAACATACGGTTGTATGTCATCCCTTTTGTGTCGATTGCCAGAATTCCGTTTGAACCGCTTGACCATAGGATATTGTTTTCGTCTATCAGCAATGAAGCATATTCGCCAATAGGAATATAATCAAGTGTGCCAAGAAAGACGTCATCTTTGTCAAAACAATAAATTCCTTTATTGGTAGCAGCATATAAAATATTGTCGTTGTTTGCGACGCAATGGTTCACATGCAGAGGATTGTTTGAGAGTGATTTGTCGACGTCGGGAATCAAAGGTTTGAATTGGCCAGATCTGTTGCTCCAGATGGTCCTGGCGGTGTATATGATAATGCTTCCGTCTGGCTTTTGATATGATCCTTCCACCCAAACGTCAGGATAGTTGCTCATTGAAGAGTCCGACAATGTCAGTTTCTCCCAGTTCCCATTTTCCCCACGGTAAACGCCATCGCCTGCTGCAGAGACGTAAATAGAACCATCTGCCATGCGGTAGATGTTTTTTGTGGTATAGCGGGGATTCCTAATTCCTTTATAAATTATTTTTGAGATATTTCCGGTCTTTAAATTGTAACGGTTGCTTTCTCCTCCCCAGTAACCAAGCAGATAGTCTCCGTTCTCTTTCGCAATTGTCAGTACACTGTTCGACGATAGTCCTTTGATCTCCTGTTTGATTTGTAATTGGCTGTCAAACAAGTAGAGCCCACAACCATCGGTTCCCATCAGCACGTCGCCATCCTCAGTTTCGCAGAATGATGCTCCGACAGCTTTGGGAATACCCACGTCTTTTGATTTGATATAAGTGTAATCGCTTATTGAAGTGGTCCGCCAAACACCAGAACTCTGAGTCGGCACCCAGACATTTCCTTCATTGTCAACAAACAGCGACGATATTTTAGCCAGAGCATCTTCTCGTTCATTCAATGGGATGATTTTGTCATATTCAAAGTTTGCACCGTCAAACTTGCATTTCCACAGACCGTCATTCAATGTGCCAATCCATATTACATTCTGTTTGTCGGATACCACAGCACTGACATTATCAAACGGAGCGTCCAATTTTTTCAGAATAGGCACATCCTTCTCACCGTTGATTTTAGCGATCCATGATCCTCCCACTGCAGAGCATATAAGAATGTGATTGTTGTCAAGAGGATGGATGTCATTGATGAAATGATCTTTTAATAGAGAAAAAGGAAGCTCGTGTCCTTCTTTGTCAAGGATAGCTAACCCATTGTAGTGTCCCACCCAATAACGTTCAAATTTATCGGTGCAAACATCAAGCACATGATTTTGATAGTTTGGAGCGACGCGTTGAAACTGGTTGGAGGCGTTGTCAAAACCAAATAATCCGCATGCTGTGGATAGAAGGTTTTCTCCATTAGGTTGTGAAGAAAAACCTTTCAAATCGTGTTTGTATGTGTCTTTGGGAAGAAAAGATGAGATGTCTTCAAAAGAATCTGACAACTCATTATAGGAGAATAATACAGAATTGGAACTGGAGAATGTTGGTTTGCCATTAGGAAGGAGAAAAGCGTAATAAATATCGTTTCTCAACATTACTGAATCGGTGAATGAATTGTAGTTTTTGAAATTCACTCCGTCGAAACGGCTGATTCCGAAACGTGTGGCAATCCATACATAGCCGTTTGTGTCTTGGCAGACCGCATTGACAGAATTGCTTGTCAGACCGTCTTCAATAGTATAGTGGGCAAACAAAAGTCGTTCAGCCTTTACTCCTGCCAGAGTCAAAAGCATCACAACGCATATCAATATTTTCTTGAAAACAGTCATTTTGCACATCTCCTTGTATTACAAAAATAAAAAAAGATGGCGAAAGAGAAAAATATATATCACACACGTTTTTATCGTACGAATGATTATATGAGTTGCACGATTATATTTTGGAAAAAAATGTCAGAGGGCTGGTCATAAATGAGAATTCAAAAGGGAGGGATCCTCTTTTCTTCCAAGATTAGCTAGCTTATTTTATTCCCCTTAAAATCACCTTTTCCCCGTTTATGATTTTCACTCCTTTATATGAAGATGGACACCTTCGTCCCAAAACATCATAAATTATATTGTTCACATCGACCTTCTTTATCAAGCAAGAGTTACAAATTTCGTTTATTTCATTATCTAACCATGACTTTCTTTCTTTAATCCATATTTCATACGTTTTTGCTTGCTCTGTTATACTCCATTGGAAGTCGTGCCCATAATATTTAAGTGTTGTGAGATTATACGATTTCTCAACGGCAGATCCTTCTTCAGAATTCGCATATTTATTGATTGCCTGTATTAAGCTTTCTATTAAATTATTTTGGACAATAGATTGCCATTCTTTGCAATATGCTGTAGTAAATGTATGGTGTTTGTCATATACGAACAGTGAATGAAAAAAAGACTCTTTCCAGTCATGAGGTTGACTCCATTTGTCTTTAATGAAGAAAAAACCGTCAAAATCCCATAAGGTTGGAGTGTATGCTTTTGTATTTGTGGAATTGTCAGACTTGGCAAAATAAAGGTTGGAGCCTGCTCCATCTGAGTTTCCAAATAAATCTTGCGCAAGTATCCAACGGGCACATGTGTCCAAATAAAGAAAGTCACTTCCATTACCATTCATTACCGCTTGTTGCAGTTCCTCCAACCATGACTCCAAATAATATTTTTGATCATCTGTGGCGTCTTTTGTGTCAGGATATTTTAATGTGAATTTCATATATGGATCGCCAAATTCCACGGGAATATAATAGTCTTCATTCCACCAATATGCGTCATATTCAAAAATGTAGCCAGTCTCCTTATCGACATTTATGCGGCATTTGTTGTTTCTTTTAACAGACTCGGTTATGTAATAAAGTCCATAATATTCATTGTTCATAACAACATTGACAGGCTTTAACTCAGGTTTGTAAGGCATGTCTAGAAGAGTGTTGAATGTGAATCCGATAAACGATTTTAATTTATTCTCTTTCATCAAAAGCCATTCTTTATCTTTATAAGCGGAATCATTGCGCAGGAGTAGGTCAGCTTTCTTCTGTAACTTTATTTTGTATGGCTTCTGCTTTTCTGTCGCACTTGTATTTCCTCGTATTTTTATGGTAGCTCCAGATATGTTTTCCACATATTCTCCGCTTTCATATAGTATTTTGTCATGCATACGGATTGTGATGGAGCAAGGCACTTTGGTAGCATTTGTAGTAGAAACGCAATCGACTTTATAAGGAGGCTCAGCAAATTCACAACTCGGCACTTCATTGTTTACTGTATTTATTATAACGACTGGCAGACCTATTTCACATATTTCATTAAGTGTCTGAGCTACTATTTTTACAATGCTTAATATAAGCATCCATATTAATACAAGTAGATATTTTTTATTCATATATTAAATTTTGTATGTGATATTGTGAATCTCTATTCTATATTCACTACAAACTAGAGCAAAATTAGATATATCCATTGGTAAATCCAAAATATTTATTGGTTAAATTAATAGGTAGATTCTGTATATTACACGTACGTTTTGTGGTCATCCATGTAACACGCACGATATGTTACAAGAATTTTTTCGGGGTGTTGCCGTATGGTTATATGAGATGCATGTCCGTATGAGACGCACGGACGTGCGTCTCTACGTGCGATGTGCCATCATTTAGCGTTTTTTTTATATAATATCGTTGCCAGGGTTCCCATTGCGATGCTCAATGTCCAGACGTAGATGAACGAGACTCTCAATCCGAATGCGTCTGCGATGTTGGCGATCATGAAAGGTCCGAACAAAAATCCGGTGCCGCTTATTGTGTTGACCATGGCAATTCCTGCTCCTGGAGTGACGTCGGGTTGGCTTCCTGCCTGACTATATATGATCGGCACCACGCAACTCATGCCTAAGCCTGTGATGAACAGTGCGACGACGGAGATGCCGAACGCAGCGTCGCCAAAGGAGGCCGCGCTTGCGAACATCCCCAGTCCGATGATTGTGATGATGCTGCAAACCACTAATATATACGTCTCTGAGTATTTGCTTCTCACAATGTCTCCCATAAAACGTCCGATTGCCATGAAGGATGCGTAGACTGCCAATCCCACTGGCGCCAGATTCTGCGGCAGTGTGATCACTTCATTCATATAGGTTGTGCTCCACGTCGACACGACACCTTCAATCACTCGGCTGAACAGTGCGAAGAATGCGATCAGAAGTAATATGCCCTTAGGAAAAAGCAGACGGAATTTTTTATCTGTCGGATTCTTTTTGGGTCTCTCTCTGATCATAAACCGACGTAGCAGCGTCAATTCGGTGAATATGCATACTGAGACTGTCGAGAAGTGAGCCCATGTCGGAATATTGAATGTGAGGAATAGTATGGCGACGAGAGCTCCTGTCAGTGTTCCGACGTAGTATATGGCGTGGAATTTGCTCAGGATACTGCGTTTGTACGCCTTTTCAACGAGGATAGAGTTGCCGTTGATCGCTATGTCAAACAGAGAGACAAACATTCCGTATGCCATGCAGACAGGGAATAGAAGATATTTCGACGGCATGATTGGAATCAACGCAAACAGCGTCGCCACGATGAATCCCATAGCTGTCAGATTCTTGCTGCCATAACGGTTGGCAAGGTTGGAGCAGACAGGCATGATGAGCAGTCCGCCAATCGACATGGACAGTTCCATCAGACCGAGTCCGGTGAAATTGAAATCATAGATGATTTTAAGCGCAGGCATTCGTGAGAATAGGGTAGCGAATGTGAAACCTGCGAAGAAATACATTGTCATCAGTGCATAGCGGGCATGATTCTTCGCCAGACGCAATTCCGCTGCTGAATAATTTTTATCCATCTTTCAATTAAAATTTTATATAAGCCTCATGAGAGGTGACAGTGTTTGTTTAAAATCGGGTGCAAAATTATAAATAAATTTATCATTCCGCATTTTTGATTTATAATTTTATTTAATGCCTCTTGCCGTCTTCACCACTTCCCATGCCATATTGATCTGTTTCATGGATTCAGTAGCTTGGCGGATCGCCTCGTCGCCCAAGGAAGCGGCATTGTCGGGATGATATTTTATTGCCAATGCGCGGTATGCTTTTTTGATTTCGGAGTCGGAAAAATCTCCACTTACGCCGAGCATATTGTACGCCTCACTTACTGAGATTCTATTCTTATTCTTTGATTGAGAGTTTGATCTGTTCTTAGATTCGTTCGATTTGCTCTGATTCTCCGAATGGTTGCTTTTGTTGTGGTTCTCCTCTGACTTTTTGTCCTTGTTGTTTGCTTTATATTTTTGAGCTTCGTATTTCTTCAAGAAAATTGTGTAGATACTTTTGTACTTTTCATTAGAGAAGTTCAGATTTCTAGCTATTTCTTTGATGACGTTTTCTTCGACGGTACTGAAATCCTCGTCGGAATAGGCCAGTGCCAACAACTCCATGACAAGTTCGGATTTTGCCACATAGTTGAGACATCTGTTGACTGTATCGTACACGTTCTCCCAATCGGGTGTGCTGTCGAGGATAGATTTAAATTCTTTGAGGGCTTCTATTTGCTGTTCTTCTGTCTTGTAGTATCTGCGAATGGTCTCTTTGATTTTATCCAGTTCACAGACCATCTGTTTGCCGTCTGCCTTCATCACACGTGCATAAAGCGAGAATAGGCAATATTTGTAGTCGGCTTCCTTTATATTGCCATCTGTGGAATTATTGTTTGTCGTTTTTCTATTATTTCTGTTTTTTCTTGCCCTCTTTATTACATTCCAAGCCCAAAGAATCTCATTCAATATAATAAAATTGTCGCTGTTGTCATTTCTGTCTGGACCGTATTGTTTTTTGTTGTTTGTGTGTTTCTTATTATTATCGACAGAGTAAATCTTTTTCAGTTTTTGGTACGCTTTTTTAATATCCTCATCACTATCATAACAACTTACACCAAGAATCTTATACGCTTTTAGTTCGTCTTCTGAAAATTTTGTCTTGTTTTCAGTCCACTCGCTTTTGTCCTGAGAACTATCATTCATATGTCCCATATTCTGAGAGCCATAATTCTTATAGCCTGTATTTTGAGATCTATAATTCGTATGGTACGTATTCTGAGAACCATTATTCATATGGTCCATTAATCTGAAAATTTTGATTATTATGAAGATGACGATGCCTAATAATAAGGGCAGACATACAAAAAAAGAATCATTATACATGTTTGATCTATATTAACAAATTATTATTTAATGCCTCTTGCTATCTTTACGGTTTCCCACGCCTCGTTGATCTGTTTCATGGATTCCGTGGCCTGGCGGATCGCCTCGTCGCCTAAATTGGCAGCATTGTCGGGATGATATTTTATTGCCAATGCACGATATGCTTTTCTGATTTCGGAATCGGAAGCAGTGCTATTTATTCCAAGAATATCGTAGGCCTCATTCACCGAAATATTTGAATGTTGACGTTTTGTCTTTTTTGAATTATTTGTTTTTTGGGAACTGTTAGATTTTGATTCTGTTGAACCATTGCTATTTTTATTGTGATTAGAATGACCACTGTTGGTGCTTGACGAAGATTGTTGTGAATCTCCAGTCCTGTAGTATCCCTTTTGGTATTTTTTCGAGAATATCGAGTAGATACTTTTGTATTGATTTGAGTCGATACCCAACTCTTTTACGATTTGTGAAATTATTACATTTTCATTTTTGCATAGATCGTTGTCAGAATAGGCCAATGCCAACAATTCCATGACTATTTCGGCTTTTTCTAGGTAGATGTAGTGTTGTTGGATTTCTTTGTAGATCTTTTTTAGATTGAAATTTTGTTTTGTAAGGATGATTTCAAACTGCCTAAAAGCCTCTTCTTGTTCTGTTTTTGTTGTATAGTATCTAAGGATTGTTGCTTTCACTCGGTCAAACTCATGATCTATAAGTTTGTTGTCTGCTCTCATTACTTCTGCAAGTAGTACAAGAATACACTGTCTATAATCTAGGTTATTGCTCTTATTGTAGTGAAATATGTTATGATATTTTCTAATTAAGAAAAAGACGCCGATACATAAAAAGAATACGGTAGACATTAGAATGATAGGATAATCGTTCAAATAATTTATGAGTATAATTCCATAAAAAGAAATAGAGAAAAAAACGATAAAAATTATAAAAACCAAACATCCTAATGGTATGTTTTTATCAAACTTATCAGAGATGAGATTTTGGATATATTCGAAAAACATGATAATAGGTCACAGTTAATAAAAAAAAACCGCAACACATAAAATGAATTGCGGTTTTTGTATCGGTTGACGTCGACGTTTTAGTCAACGCATCGTTTTTTACTTGTTAACCTGGAACTTAGTCACACCGTTCTTGATGAAGTCAACGATCTGGTTTGCAGCTGCAAGACCAGCGTTAGTGTTAGCCTCAGCAGTCTGAGCACCCATCTTCTTTGGTGTAGAGAAGTAACGGCCTGAGAAGCACTTGAACTCCTTATCTGCTTTTGGCATGATATCAGTGATGTACTTAAGGTCAGCACGCTCAGCCATTAGTTTCCACAAACCAGCCTCATCGATAACCTCCTTACGAGCAGTGTTGATAAGGATAGCACCCTTCTTCATCTTGCTGCAAAGGTCGTAGTTGATGCTCTTTGTAGTCTCTGGAGTTGCAGGGATGTGTAGAGAAACGATATCACAAGTCTCGAACAACTCGTCCTGGCTCTTTACTGCGTGAACACCAGCTGCCTCGATTGCGTCTGCTGGGCAGAATGCATCGTAAGCGTAAATGTCCATACCGAAGCCCTTAGCGATACGTGCTACGTTGCGACCAACGTTACCGAATGCAAGGATACCAAGCTTCTTGCCCATAAGCTCTGAACCGCTCTTGCCGTTGTAGAAGTTACGTACAGCGTAAACCAACAAACCAAGAACCAACTCAGCTACTGCGTTTGCGTTCTGTCCTGGAGTGTTCATTACAACTACCTTGCGAGCTGTTGCTGCCTCAAGGTCAACGTTGTCATAACCTGCACCTGCACGAACAACAATCTTAAGGTTCTTTGCAGCATCCATAACCTCAGCATCGATGATGTCTGAACGGATGATGATAGCGTCTACGTCTGCTACTGCATCAAGAAGCTGCTGCTTCTCTGTGTACTTCTCAAGAACAGCGATCTCAAAACCTGCACCGCTGATGATATTCTTAATACCTTCTACAGCTGCTGCTGCGAATGGCTTCTCTGTTGCGATTAATACTTTTGCCATGACTTTAATCAATTCATAATTCTTAATTCACAATTCGTAATTACTACGAATCACGCATTACGAATTTATTTAACTTTTGCCTCGAACTCCTTCATTGCTGCGATAAGAGCGTTCACGTCTTCCATTGTACAAGCGTTGTACATAGAAGCACGGAATCCACCTACTAGACGGTGACCCTTAACACCAACAATGTTCTTAGTCTTAACGAACTCAAGGAATGTCTTCTCAAGAGCCTCTGTAGCGTACTTGCCACGAAGAAGGAATGGAACGTTCATTCTTGAACGTGAACCTGCCTCAACAACTGGAGTAAATACAGTAGAGTTCTCAAGGAAGTTGTAAAGAGCGTCGCATCTTTCGATTGCAAGCTTCTCCATACCCTCAACACCACCGTTCTCCTTGATCCAAAGTAGAGTCTCGCGGATAGCGTAGATACATACACATGGAGGAGTGTTGAACATAGAACCGTTGTCAACGTGAGTAGAGTACTTAAGCATTGTAGGGATCTTACGGTCTGCTACCTTATCAACGAAATCGTTGCGGATGATTACGAATGTAGCACCTGCAGGTCCTAGGTTCTTCTGGCAACCACCGTAGATCATGAAGTACTTGCTTACGTCTAGTGGACGAGAAGCGATATCTGAACTCATGTCGGCGATTAGAGGAACTGGTGAATCAATATCCTCAAAAATCTCAGTACCACGGATTGTATTGTTTGATGTGATGTGAACGTAGTCTACATCAGCAGGGATTTTAATGCTCTTTGGCTCTGGATAGTATGTGAAGTTCTTGTCTGCTGAAGAAGCGATCTCTACGACCTCTCCCCAAAGCTCAGCCTCTTTAAGGGCTTTCTTCGACCATACACCAGTGTTAACGTATGCAGCCTTAGTCTTCAAGAAGTTGTATGGGATCATGCCAAACTGCAAGCTTGCACCACCACCGACGAAGATAACGGAGTAGTTGTCTGGAATGGAAAGTACCTCTTTCATTAGAGCTACTGTCTCATCATAAACTTTCTGAAAATCTGCTGAACGGTGAGATACCTCAAGTACAGACTGACCTGTCTCGCCCATCTCTAGCACAGCCTTAGCAGTGTTTGTCAAAGTTCTGTCTGACAACTTGCATGGACCAGCGTTGAAGATATGTTTTCTCATACTAAACTGATTATATTAATTGTTTTTATTACGTATTTTGTTGTCTTTCTTGAAAAAGACGATGCAAAATTATATTTTTTTTCTGACTTTGAAATCTTTTTTCAATCTTTTTTAATATCAAAATGAAAATATTTATGCACATTTAATCAGAAACAAGGCTTTTTGATTGACAAAATGTCAGCAAAAATGCTCAAAAACGTACAAAATGATTTTTGAGACTTGATAAAAAGCCGTTATTCGTGCAAAATGATTTTTTTGTTTGGATTTATTGCTCTTTTTGTCAAAATGATATTAAAAGACGGTGCTTTATCTGTTTTTTGTGCTGTTTTTGTGTCGTTTCTTTCCGTACTGCTCCAAAAAATCCGATACTGTCAAAATGCCGATATCTTCATACTGTTCTAATACTAAAAGGTCTTTGTCTTCAATTTGTTATTGCCGACAAACAGGTAGATGCTGATTTTTGTCATTGTTTCATAATCGTAAATTTTAAATTTCGATTGATAAAAAGAAAGGCTTTGTTATTGTATCGCTAGGAGTCTTCTGCCGCCGATAAGGTGTAATGCATCTTTGATATTTTGCATCATTTTATTGCTGGTCGTTTTTCTATTTTCCCATATGGGTGTAATTTTCCAAAGTAAGCTTTCCGTTTGTTGGAGAACTCTTCTTTGTGTTCGTTCTACTATGATTTTTTAGCATTTTTGATATCCTGGGTACTTAATCCATGATTGTATACTAGAAAGACTTCATTCCCAGAAAAATCAAATTTGGTAGAGCTGTTGTCTCTTTGTACATGTACGTGCATTGGTTCATGATCTTCAGAATAAAAGGAGAATCTCAAACCAAACAATATCTATAATGTTGGCATAATCCTATTTTCTTTCATATAAAAAAGAGCCACATCCAATGGATGCGGCTCTTTGTTTTTTTTCAGACTTAGTCTTACAATTACTTAGCAGTACCGAATGTAGTAAGTGTAGCACCTGCCTCCTTAACACCATTGTTAACAGTAGCAGAAGTGATCAAGTAATCTGAAGCCTGTGAAGAAAGTGCAAAGATGATGTTTGCTGCGTTCTCTTTTGCAACAGCCTGCTTGCAAGGCTGAAGCTTACCATCGATACGACCGAAGTATGAAGCGTGGTCTGCATCGTCACCGATAGTGAATGACTTACCGTTAGCCTCGTCACCCTTAAGCTCTACTGTGAACTCAACAACCTTTGAACCAGCAGCACCTGATACTTTAGTAACCTTGAACTTCAAAGTGCCACCGTCGATTGACTGGTTGTAAGCGGCGTACTCACCACCCTCAACAACAGATAGCTCGTTAGACTTCTCGTACTTTCTCTCGTTGTTAAGATCCTTCTGGATACCATCCTCATCGTCATCACAAGAAGTGAATGTAGCTGCACCCATAAGTGTAGCCAAGATAACTGCAAGATTAAAAATCTTCTTCATTTTGATAGATATTTTAGTTAATAATTAATTCCCAAAATCTGGAATAAGGTTTTTCACTTTTTTTTCCTTTTTCCGATGCAAAACTAAAAAACAAAAACGTACAATCAAACAATAAACACAAAAAAAAATGCTAAAAATTCTTAACAACATAGTTTTGCTTATAATTAAGTATGGCATGTGTTTGAATATTGAATATGATGATGCCATAATATTGCAAAATGAAATTCATAAATTCCAACTTGTTTTTGCACTCACGTCAAAAAAATATAACTTTACCAACGTTAAAATTTATGGTAATTTAATTGTGTTTAAAATTGATGAGAAAAATTGTACTTCTTGTGATGTTGTGTGCGTGTGGCTTTATTACAACATTGAATGCACAGCAGGATTTAAAAAATAGCGTTTGCGTTGTAAGACAGAATTATACAGACGCAGAATCAGAGGCTTATGAGAAAATGGCGTCCACTTTGTTTTCAAATTCTTATATGTCTGCTGCCCGTCAATTACGGAAAGGAACTGGCTCTTTTGGCTCAGGTTTCTTGTATAAGGCGGATAACGGAAAACTTTACATTATCACAAATAAACATGTTGTGAGAGATGCTAAGTCTGTACAATTGTTGTTTAAAACTGAAGACGGAGACAAAACTATTCCTAATTGTGGGGTTATTGCGAAATCTGATTCAACAGATATCGCTATTGTAGAATTCCCCGCTTCTGAAACAGGATTTGTTCCTCTTCCTTTTCATACAGAGCAGGTGACTGATGGCACTACTGTATGGTCGGCTGGATTCCCTGGCTTGGGAGACGAGCCTTCATGGCAGTTGGGTAACGGTATCGTCTCTAATGGAAGGTATAGCAATCTGGAACTTACAGACAGTGCACATGTTGATGTGATACAGCATACGGCTCAGGTCGACCCAGGTAGTTCGGGCGGTCCATTGTTGATTTTGAAGGAAACCAACAAAACGATCACTAAAGAGGAGATGGTAGGCAAGAAGAAGCAGACAGTCACAGAAACGATAACTGAGAAGACGTATGAGGTTGTCGGTATGAACACATGGAAGGCTTTCCACCGTGAAAATGTCAATTTCTCACTTATGTCTAAAGATATCGTTAAGGTAGTGAACAATCTTGGTGCTGTAAGTTCTTCAAAAACAAAGGATGATGTAGGACTACAGAAACAGGTTGAGAAATATGTGGAGACGTTCAGTGAATCAAGCTCTGAAATGTTGCCTTTTATCTCCCGAAAAATGATTACTTCATTATCTGAGGAACAATTGACGGCGATGCTTAAAAATATCTCAGGTAACGCAAACAATGCGCTGAGAAATGGAGCCGCTGTGGAGGGTTTGAAAATTATGGTGGCAGACAACATAAAGTCTCCTATACAGAAACCTGATCAGTTAAAGATCGGTAGTGTCTCTGTGAGTGGAGACGCTGGAACAGCCACTTTCAGTTACGGGAAGAAGCAGTTCACCAGCACTTGGGAGAAAACTTATGACGGTTGGCAGTTGACATCTACTGATTTGATTGAACCCCAAAAGATTAAAGCTAAGAAAACAGTTGACTCTGGTTTTCGTGTATTGGATTTGGATGCTTTTCATCGCGTCGCCTTTTCATTTATGGCACCGATTGGCAATCCTTTTGTCGTGGAAGACAATACGTGGAGAAAAACGGCAACTTACAACGATAAAGTAAAGTTCGGATTTGAATATTCTCTTTTCTGCACTGATTTCTTATATTGGACAATAGCGTTTGATTATGGTAAGATAGATTGTACATTGGATAGTTATAATATGAATTGGGCTGTGCCTATGAATACTCTAACGCCAATTGGAACGGAAACGTCAGAAACGAGACATTTTTCTGCTCTGACAGGTATGGGTGTGCAGTGTCCGATGGCAGTAAAACGTATCTATTTTGCTCCTGATATAAAGGCTCAGATTGGTTTTAGAAAGGGAATGGGTGAAGCAAAAGACAACATTTGTTTTTCACCTACTATTGAGACAACACTTAATGTAGGTTATATGTTTGATGATGAAAAAATCATATATATCGGCAGTGGACTCAATATGAAAAGATTTGTAGGTGGTTTTGCTTCAGATATTTATGAGACAAATGTTAAAAGTATTCGATATTTTATCGTAAAGGTCGGTTTTTTGGTTTACTAATTAACAACACAACGAGATTATGAATAATTTAAGAAATATAGTTCTAGCTTTTTGCGTATTCTGTTTTAGTGTTTTTGTATCAAATGCAAAAGCGACATATGTAGGCGGTGTGATCAATATGAAAAACGGAAAAAAGATCGAGTGCCAGATCAATGAATCAACATTTTTCGCATATAATATTGAATATCGTCTTTCATCAACAAGCCCCGTTGAAATAGTAAAGCAGGAAAATATAAAGAGCATTGTTATTCCTGATGGGGAGGGTAATGTGGCATATCTTGAGAATGTCCTTTACTTGAAAAGCAAGGATTTCTTGAAGGGTGATTATTCAGATACAAGAAGTGAGATGATGAATGTAAGGGAATATGGATCTGTTAGCTTGTTCTGTAAATCGATTACCACGTATCAGAACGGAAAGTTGCTCTGTAATGATTTAAAATATTACGGACGGAAGGAAGGAACTGATTATGCGGTATATCTTGGATGGGTGCAGACTCAGCTTAAACCATTTCAAGACGAGTATTATACTAAGACGTATGGCCATTTTAATAAACTTTATGAAAAGTTCTTTGGCGATTATCCGGATTTGTGCAAACAGATAAGTGAGAAAAAGTTAAAACTTGAAGACATCGAGGATATTGTTCGTGAATACAATGTCTATAAGGCAGAAAAATCAAGCAAAAAATAGTTGATTATGAAGAATTATAAGAAACTTGTTTTTGCTGTTATTTTCTGTTGCATCAGTGCGTTTGTCTCTAACGCACAGAATCAAACAGCGTATTTTAGCCCTGGAGTCATCCACTTGAAGAATGGCGAAAAAATGGAATGCTTTATCAATTGTAACTCATTGTTGTATTCATCTCCCGTAGACTATCGTCTTTCCGAGAAAGACAAAATTAAAGAAATGGATCCGGAAAAAATACATAGTATTGTCATGCCTGCTGACAACGGGGACGTTTACATTGTTGAAAATGTCGGTTATTTGAATTGTAAGGATTACTTGAGTGGTAAGACCAAAGAGCTGAAGCATCTGAGGTATAGTGTGGTGGAATATGGGGATGTCTGTCTGTATAGTACCACTGTCTTAGGTGTGGGCACATACAATCGATATATATGCCGGAAAAAAGATATGGACTACGGAGTGTTTATGGGCATGGCAATCAGTGTGAAGAAGAGTGCTTTTTCAAAAAAAATCTCTTACAAGACGAAGGAAGACTGTCTTGACAAAGTTTATGAAAATCTGTTTGGCGACTACCCGGAATTGTGTCAGCAGATACGTGAAGGAAAACTGACGTTGCATAATATGAAGGAAATTGTCCATGAGTATAATGTATACAAGGCAGGGAAAGCAGACAAATAATGGTCGTTTTTAGCATTGTGAAGATTATGAAGAATTATAAGCAACTTGTTTTAGCGTTTCTTTTCTGTTGCATCAGTGCGTTTGTCGCTAACGCACAGAATTATCCACCGAAGTTTATGGCTGGAGTCATCCACTTGAAGAATGGCGAAAAAGTTGAATGCGAGATGGCGGATAACACTTTGTTATTGTCATCCCCTGTAGTCTATCGTCTTTCCCCTAATGGCAAAACGAAAGAAATGGATCCGGAAAAAATACAAAGCATTGTTTTGCCCGATATGGAAAAAGAAGGTGGTGTTTATCTCATTGAAAATGTCGGTTTTGTCGATTATAAGGAATACTTGAAAGGTACTGCCAAGAAGGTAAAGCATCAAAGGTATTGTTTAGTGGAATATGGGGACATCTGCCTATATTGTGCTATTGTATCCAATATGCAAATTGCAAATGCTGAACGTTATATATGCAAGAAAAAAGATATGGACTACGGAGTGTATGTAGGACATGCGGCAATAGTTGCGAAAAGAATCGGATCATCGGAATATTTTTATAGGACGAAGGGTGATTTTGATAAACTATATGAAAATCTGTTTGGCGACTATCCGGAATTGTGTCAGCAGATACGAGAAGGAAAACTAAAGATTCAAAACATGAAAGACATTGTCCATGAGTATAATGTCTACAAGGCGGGAAAGTCGGGGAAAGACAAATAATAAGATCAGATATATTTTAACTTAGACAAAAACGGCAACCTATGGAATCTACGGTTGCCGTTTTTTATGCGTGTCAAAAAAATGGAGTAATTTGGTCGTGTGTCTTATTTCACCATAAGGCGATCCACGTAAACGCCATCTTCTGTTGTTGTCCTGACTAAATAAAGACCTTTGCCAAATCCATTTGTCTCTATAGTATAAGAATTTGAATTTGGAGTTTCAGATAGCAAAAGTCTTGAACTGACATCAAATATTTCAATGTGAAGAATCTTCGAATCTGATGTGACGGTTGTATTTTCATCTGTCGGATTCGGTGAGATCACAGGTCTGTTTGTTTCGGACTCTGCTGTCAGTATATCCGTTTGAAAATCTGATGGACAATAATATGGGTAATAATCCACAGTTCCATTTGTCGATGCGGATGCTCCGTGATAGTTTTTGAATGTGACTTCATACCTATACGATCCTGACGGATAATAAGAGTCTGGAGATCCATCCCACATATATGCGTAGTTCCCTTTCACATCTCCAGTATTTGTCAAAAGCAGTTCCCCAGACTGATTATATATCTTACATTGGTATGAATCCACATTCTTCACTTTAAAGCGTAGATAGTGGTTTCTTTCTTCTGAGCAATTCGGAGATACATATTCAGATTCTTTTTCAAAGGATATAGTGAATTTAGCGACAGGATCATAATTTGAAGGGCATTCACTACTCAAATATGTAACATGGCTTTTTTTAGTAACTGATTGCCCATGGCTGTTTTTGAATGTGACTTCATACCAATAATCAGTCGATGCCATTGGAACTGTTGAAGAACCGTCCCAGACATCAGCATATCCATTTCTCACGGTGCCTGCACTTGCCCAAATTTGCTTTCCAAATCTGTCGGATACTTTACATTCATACGAATCCGCATTCTCAACTCTGAAACGGAGAAAATCATTTTCTCCATCAGGGCAATTAGGTGTTATGACGATATTTACTTGTTCGAATGTGATTTTGGGATAAGCCGCTTTGCCTGAATATTTTGGAGCTATTCCGATGATGATTTTCTGACCGTTGGAATATCCACATTTCTCCAAATTGTAATAGCCGTTTTTGTTCCCTCTCCAGCCCCAATTCACATGAAAGAGATTCTTGTCGGTCATCGAATATCCGTCGATCACGAAATAATGTTTTTCTTTTATTTCGATGATGTTATGTTTTCCATACATCAATACAGGGCGACCGCAGTCGATTTCCGAGCGGATCAGATCTTTCCATGAGTTTCCAAATCCTTTCCAATCATCCAAATCCACAACTCTTGCACTATAGTCGAAATCAGCGAATCCTTTGGCGATATTTGATATTGTAGCCCATGATCCGGTCATAAATGAAGGTTCTAATCCAAGAATGGATTGGTAGTTCATGTGGCAAGCGTCACCACAATTACGGATGAGCAGAGGACAATCCATCGAACATCCGTCAGTCAAAACAGCGGGGATCTTTTCCCAGTCGTAAAAACCGTATTTTGACTCATCTGGATAAGCCCATTTCCACATGATTTGAGCCATCGCTATCGCTCCGCATCCTGCCAACATACGGTCACATTGTTTGTCGTTGTCATTCCTAGGACATAGAGCATTATAGGAAGGAGAACATGAACCTTTATCATTTATGCTCTACCCCCATTTTACTTCTTTACCATCCCTTTCAAGCAATTTTGTGTTTGGTATGTATTCGTAAGCGTTACAATATCCAATAGATAAGGAAACTAAACAAAAAACAAGTGCTTTTTTCATTTTTTTCTCTCAAATTTTCCAAATTCATTTTTTTCAATAATACTCTTAAGTTTATCTTCATCATAACTTTCATAGTAAGCATATACAACATCGAAAGGATTTGTGTCAATTATGTATTCGTGTATTGCCTCCATTAGACTGTCATGCCAATCATAATATTTTATTGAACTATATGTTATGCCATCGTAAGAAGAACAATTAAATTTGTAATAATCGCCAACTAGTTTGGTAGTATGGTTTTTAATCGATGGACAACAAAATGTCGTGTCCCCAAAGTTAATGCTCATACGAATTATTACTTTGTCCGAGTAATCATTTTTCATTTTTACCACATAACCTTTAGGTCCTTCAGGTTCATTGTCGACATAGGAAGCACCCGGACAACCGCATAAGAAAACAGGCATTACTGCTACTGCTGTTACTGTTAATTTTTGGACTAAATTCATCATAAAACAAAATGGTTCTAAATTTTCTTTTCTCATCCAACAGAACCAATTAATTGAGTGAGAAAATGAACGCTACCATAACATTCACGGTGCAAAGATAGTAAAAATAAGAACAAAATACAATTGTTTTTTTATTAGTATTTTTTTAGCTCTGTATTTGCAAACGTGTTATTTGACTATTTATATTTACTTCTTTTTAACATTTTTCTTGGAAAATTAAACTGCGTATGATCTTAGAAGTCATATTTTATTCCTGCATGAACGAAGCCTTGTGGACTGAATTCAAGAGTCTCGAAATAACCTCTTAGTTTGGAGCCTCCGAATTCGAAGCCAAGCAGTGAGATACATAAATTCATATAGTTTTTTTCATAGGTGATTTTGCCAGCATATTTCCTGTAGTGAAAACTCACACCTATTCCATAGCGTTGATACATGGCAAAATGCTGACGACTGATAATTGTAAGTTTAATTTGAGGAATGACATCTAAATATATACACTCACTCATTCTGCATCTTTCTTTCCAATATTCGATCTCTCTTTTGTATTGATCTATTTCCTTTTGAGCAGATTCTCCTCTTGGATTACCTTTGTTTTTATCACGGTCTTGAATTAGATAGTCTGGCACTTCTGTTATTTTTAGATATGTGTTTCGTTTTGTTTTTTGCCATGTGACATCTAATCCAGCTTTTATTCTTCTATGTTCTTTGTAGTAATAATGCAGATTAATTGCTGGTGTATAAGAATAATCTATGTCTATCACACGGTTTTCTTCTATAAAATCATGACTTGGAATGTCTGTTAGATCATTTGATGTGAAATGACCAATGCCCAGTCCTACTTCGTGTTTAGTGGTATTTTCATAGAAATGTCTTTGTCTTTTTGAAAACACAACATTTACATTCAAGAGTAGTAAAAAAAACAGAATCGCTTTTTTCATATTGATTTTGATATTTCATTCATATCTTTTATTTAAAAGAAAGTTACGCAAATATAAGAAGTTGTTTAAGAATCTGTTCAAATTTAATTTAAATATTTAGTTATAGAGCCGAGGATTGTTAAGAGCCTATGTTTATAGATATTGGTTCTTGCCCTCTCCATCACATCATCCTGAGACTTCGTCACTGGTTACTTTCGCTTCGCTCGGTAGCGTCTTTTAGACGAAAGACGGCGAAACTTCAATCATAAACTAGGACAGAGCCCAAAGCTAATTAAATAAAATAAGGAGACGTGAATATTCGCGTCTCCTTATTATATTATATGTTGTCCCTATTTACTTTGCGATGATTGGAGCAATAGCGTTGGGCTCCAATGTCTTCTCGTCTACACATGGGAAGTCGTTCTTCCAACCCCAGTGGCAGCATGAGATATTGTTCTTGCGGAACACATCCATGATATCTTCATACCATTTGATACGGATCTCTGGTGACACGTGGTATGGATAAACTCCAAACTCTCCGCAGAATAGTGGCAATCCAAGTGAGTCAGCTACGTTCTTTGCAATCAAGATCTCTTTCTCCATTCTCTCTGCATTCCACTCTCCACACATGCCCTTTCTGATCTCTCTGACATTCTCGTCTGCGATTGTATTGAAATAATCTTTGTCGACCAATACGTCGCCAGGATACTGAATTTTGCCTGTGTAATCTTTGAACTCAGCCCAATGAGCGCGGTAGTGTGTGATCACGTTAGGATTGTAGTAGTGGAAACTCAAGATTAGGTTCTTGTCGTTTTCTGGCACCTTCAAATCAGGGAATGTGTTTGGAATCTGCCAGTGGTTGGAACCGATGATGATTTTTCTTGTTGGCTCGTTGGCTCGGATCGCCTTGTGAACCTTTGCTATCAGCTTGTTCCAGTTTTCAGGATCTGGAGTTGTCACCTCGTTAAGAAGCTCATAAGCCACCTTGTCTTCTGGAGTGTTCTTCAAGAAATCCTGAATGTCCATCCATACTTTTACGTAATTGTCCTGTGCCTCCTCTTTCTCAAACAATGTGTTTGCCTCTCCGTTCTCGCTGTTGAAGTGGAAAGAGCGGATGATGTGAAGGTCGCAGATCATCTTTAGTCCTGTTTCGTCCGACCATTTCACAGCGCTGTCAAGAAGGTCGAATCCGATTTTGCGGCGAGTAAGGTCGGTGTTGTACATAAGCTGCTCCTCGATAGGAACACGCACGAAGTCGAAACCAAGTTTTTTGATTGTCTCAAAATCCTTCTTTGTAATGTAGTTAGGATCGATGTCGACTCCTTCACCTCTCTGGCTCAACCAATGGTCTAGGTTAACACCACGGTTTAGAGTGAACTCTTTTACGCTATCAACTGTGTTTGTTGAATCTGCTGTTGACTCGGCAGTGTTCTTGCCTGCGTTACCTCCGCACGATGTCATTGCAGCGACACCTGCTCCAAGAATCAGTCCTAAAAATTTGTTATTCATATTATATACTTTTTGGTTTTTAGACAAAGATAATAAAATATGAGATAGAAAATACAAAATATGAAATTGTTTCTTGATATACCTAAAATCCGCAACTATCATCCAATACACGATTAAGGGTAGATTTATGAGTCGTTAGTAGTAGCTTTCAGTAA
>SUXE01000021.1 GCA_015061115.1 Bacteroidales bacterium
CTCAACCCTCAACCCTCAACCCTCAACCCTCAACCCTCAACCCTCAACTCTCAACCCTCAACCCTCAACCCTCAACTCTCAACCATTAATCCTCAACCAAATTTGTATGACACCTCATTTTTGGGTACTTTTGCACAAATTTTTAAGATAAGATTCAAAAATGAAAGAGGCGTCTTCCAATCGTGAACTACTATCATCACGTCTTGGCTTTATTCTCGTAGCCGCAGGTTGTGCCATAGGCATCGGCAACGTATGGAAATTCCCATATATAACTGGAATGAGCGGTGGTGGAATATTTGTGTTGATCTACTTCATATTCCTTCTTCTATTAGGAATACCTATACTCTGTATGGAACTTGGAGTGGGACGTGCATCACGTCTTTCTCCGATAAAAGCATTCAAAAGTCTTGAACCTCAAGGCACCAAATGGCATCTTCAAGGATGGGTGTCACTGATCGGATGCTACTTGCTCATGATGTTCTACACCACTGTGGCTGGATGGATGTTGCACTATATTTACTCCACCGCCCAAGGCACATTCGCCGGCGACATGCCATCAGGATACGTTGCTGAACAATTCAACACTCTCCTCAACACTCCTTCTGTCATGTGCATATGGATGGTGATCGTGGTTCTGCTTGGATGCATCACTGTTGGCTATGGACTCATAAAGGGATTGGAACGAATATCCAAAACTTTAATGTTGATTCTGCTTGGAATCATGGTCGTGCTCGCAATAAACAGCATAATGCTCAACAATAGCAAAGCCGGGCTTGAGTTCTACCTCGTCCCTAATTTCGACCGAATGAGGCAAGTCGGAATCTTCAATGTGATCTATAACGCGATGTCTCATGCGTTCTTCACTCTGAGCATCGGTATCGGATCAATGGCGATCTTCGGTAGCTACATGAAGAAGACGAATACGATTCTGAAAGAAGGTATCACGATCGCTCTGCTCGACACTGCCGTCGCTCTAGTCGCAGGTCTGATTATTTTTCCTGCATGTTTTGCTTATAGGATAGAGCCTAACGCAGGTCCAGGATTATTGTTCGTGACTCTGCCAGAGGTGTTCAACCGTATGCCTTGGGGACAATTCTGGGGCGCGATGTTCTTTATTTTCATGTCATTCGCATCATTGTCGACGGTGTTCGCTGTGTTTGAAAACATCATCACTTGCTGCTCTGAGCAGTTTGGCTGGACACGTAAACGCTCGGCTTTCTACAATTTCTTCATCATCACTGTGCTATCAGTGCCATGTGTGTTAGGATTTAGCGAGTGGTCATGGGACTGGCTGAAAGTTTTTGGCGGCACAATACTCGACTTTGAGGATTTCATCGTCTCTTATTGCGCCCTACCTTTGGGAGGCATGGTTTTCTGTCTGTTCTGCACAAGCAGATATGGTTGGGGTATAAAAGGGTTCTACGAAGAAGCCAACACCGGCGATGGAGTACATTTCAAGCCTTGGATGCGTGGTTATCTCACATACGTTCTGCCACTAATTGTATTGGCTGTGTTCGTGCTTGGAATATGTGATAAATTCGGATGGATGTGAGTTAATTCATAATTCATAATGCGTAATTCGTAATTGTGGGTATATCCCGTCTACAATTATGAATTACGCATTTCTAATTATGCATTTTTATTTAATTCTTCTCTTGTTTAAAGCCTTATGGTATTTCTTCGCATTGTCCTGATGGTCATCAAATGATTTTGCGAAATTGTGAGTGCCATCAAAACGCTCGCTCGCACACATGTAGATGTAGTCATGATGATCATAGTTGAGCACAGCATCTATAGCTCCCATCGACGGTATACGGATCGGTCCGGGAGGCAAACCCTCATATTTATAAGTGTTGTATGGAGAATCCACCTCCAAATGTCCGCCACGTATACGACGGATAGAGAAATCACCGACAGCGAACTTCACAGTTGGATCCGCCTGCAACAACATACCCTTATGTAGACGGTTGAGATAGAGTCCGGCAACAGTAGGCTGCTCCTTCACACTCTTTGTCTCCTCCTCCACTATCGCTGCCAAAGTCGATACCTCAACCTGGGTCAAATTAGCGTCGGCACATTTCTTCACACGCTCCTCAGTCCAGAACTTATCATATTCCTTCTTCATTCTGTCGAGCAGATCCTGGGCAGTAATAGTCCAATACACCTGATATGTGTTCGGAATGAACAAAGCCACAGATGTTTTGGAATTAAGATTATACTTAGCCATCGCGTCGTCGCTATTCAAAAGAGAATAAATATCATCATACGACAGCATAAGCACCTCATCAAATCTCTTGCAAAGTTGCTCCTTCGTACGGATATTATTGAAAGTCAGATTCATAGGAGTCTGACGACCCTTTTTCAGATTATTCACAAGCTGAATATTGCTCATCTGATTAATCAGTTCGTATCTTCCAGGGACAATATTCGACGGATAATCCTGATATTCAGCAATTTTCTTGAATGAATTGATATCCTTCACATTACCAGTGGCTTCCAGACGAGCCACGACATCATTGAAATTATCAGTCGGATAGACGTAAAGGAATTTAGCTTTATCATTGTTGATATAGATATTAGGGAGCATTGTGCTTGAATATGCGATATATCCCACGATTCCGACCACAACAACAAGCAAGGCCACCACTATTGTGACTATCTTGCCAACACCACTCTTTTTTTTCTTTTTTGCCATCTGTGTTTTTCATTTATTAGAATTTCAAAAGTAGGCAATTAATTTCAAATGACAAATTTTTGCGTTGATTTTCATCACAACATCCAACATGGAAAATCAAACATTCTTAATTCTTAAATTTATTCAACCATCAAGTATTTTTTAGCACTAATCGTAAAAAATATTTATAATTAGGTATTGTTGTAATAAAAAAATATTTATAATTTCGCACTGCTTTTCAGAGAGACATACAGACTAATTATATGTCGACCTTGAGATGAAACATAAAAAATGGGGGTTTATGTGGAGTGGAAAGATTGATATATGATTAAGTCAAGTTCACTCTGAAGCGGAAAAAATTTATGTGTCATTGAGATGGTAGTTCAGCCATTCTAGAATGTTTATTCGCCTTTGATATGGCGAAGACAGCTGAACGGAAAAAAGTATCTTCGGTAGAGGGCTCAATCCGAAACATGACTTTCATTAGATGATATGTATGTTATTTGTTATGTGCGAAAAAGTCAAGATGAATGTCACATATGCGAAAATTCTCAGACTTTTACGTATTAGATTAATGTGGTAAGGCAACATTGTGTGCACACCATACGATTGACTTTGACTCCCCATGTCAGGGTTAGGGTTCGTATGTCTTATTTAGGAATATGCCAGCCATATTAAAAACATCTGTTCCGATGCCCCATCATCGGCACACCCAGTGTATTCGTACGGATTTCATTCGGACTCGATGATTTTCGTATCAGTTTGTTATTGAGTCTATTGTTTAATTCTTTAAATATCAAAAAACAATGAATTTTAAGTTTTTACCATTCGTAATTGGTATGGCATTGGCTTCAACAGCAGCAAACGCTGCAGACGGCAGCTTTGACAACCTTACAGTCAACAGTTCCTCAACTCTTAATGGAACTACAGTTCTAAAGCTTAATAAAACATCTGGTTATTTTCTTAGAGCAGATAACCAAAAAGTTTCCGCATACAACACAATGTTCTACGTAACAAGTAGTGGAGAAATTGGAGGTACAAGTTTACATCTTCAATCTCAGTCAGCTTCTCATTGTTGTTCTCCTCAATTAAATATTACTTACAGCGATGAGAATCAAGAATATCGCATCAAGTCAAGCGGTTACATGGGCAGATTCTATCCTCTTGTATTCACTGCCAGCAAATTCACATTCAATGAAGGAGAGGTTGTTATCAACAATAAGCTAACTTGTAAGGACGAGTTGGAAGTCATCGGTCTAACAGCGTCTACGATCAAGGCTGACGACATCAACGTCAACATGAACAACGCAGCAGACTACGTGTTCGACGAGAGCTACAACTTGAAGTCTCTTTCTGAGGTAGAGAGCTACGTCAACGAACACAAGCACCTTCCAGGCATCCCTTCTGCAGCAGAGATGGAGCAGAATGGCGTAAGTGTATCCGCAATGAGCAACATGCTATTGGAGAAGGTAGAGGAGTTGACTCTTCATATGATCCGTTTGGAGAAGGAGAATGCAGCTTTGAAGGCTGAGGTTAAATCACTAAAGAAGTAACTATAAAAAAGCAAATGAAAAATGACAAAACTGATTAACAGAGGTCTTTTTCTTTCTGCTTGTATACTCTCCTCACTACCAGGATTTAGTATTATGAATCCTGCCGCAAAATATTGCGAGGTGTTAGGTTACGAGTACGTAGTTGAAAAAGATAGTACAGGTGCTGAATTCGGAATCTGTATACTTCCAGACGGTAGCAAAGTGGATGCTTGGGATTTCTACAAGGGAAAAGTAAAGCAAGAATACTCTTATTGTGCAAAGTTTGGATACAACACTGAATTAAGAGAGGCTGAGAAATTCGGAGACACCTTGGAATGTCTGTATTGTACCAAGTCAAAAGGTCTGAGAAGTGCCGAAGCATTGAGCGTAGAAGACCTGATGAAGGCAAATGGAGATTTCATAGAAGAGGAACAAATAGAAATAGTAGAAGATGCTCCTAAATCTTCTTTACGCAGCTTGGTTAACAATAGCATTGAAATCGTGCCAAATCTTCCTGAAAGATATGACTCCAGAGACTATGATGTTATTGGAGGTATCAAGAATCAGGGACAATGTGGATCTTGCTATGCTTTTGCGGCAGCTGCATGCACAGAAATCGCTTACAACCGTTTCTCTGGATCCCACGGAACCAACAAGAAAGAGTTGTCGGAAGCTTTCATGGTATGGTGTCTTTCCGACGGAATTAATCTACATCAATGCAATGGCATGACAAGTGACGGAAGTTTCAACCCTGCCTTGCAAAAGGTTAATGATTACGGTTTATGCGAAAGCAGTTATTTCCCTTATACTATAGAGCAGCCAGAATATTGCACACACTGGAATGATCCTAACGTAAAAGCAAAAGACTATGGTTGTATCATTAATGCGACAAACGACCAGATAAAGTCGGTCATATACAAATACGGAGCAGCATACTTGTTAGTAAATGGAAACGCATGTGGTTACCATTCTATTGTAAATATTAACTCTAATGTTTACAATCATGCAGTTGTAGCTGTTGGTTGGAACAAACTGTCAAATGGTAAAGAATACTGGATTATAAGGAACTCATGGGGAACAAGTTCTGGTTTCAACGGTTATGACTACTTGACGATGAACGCACACACCAATCATTTCGTTTCTTATTTAATTCCATCTGAGGTCTCTTTATCTGCAGAATACATAAGAGAACAAAATCAGATTCCTGCGGAAGGCAATGTGAAATTCCTTGGAAGAAAAAGCGTCAAACTAAATGCCGGATTCAAAGTCAACAGAGGTGGTAATTTGCATATTTATATAACAAACGAAGGAGACAAAGCACCTACTTTGATCACTTCGTACATTGGAAGTGCCGGTGGCAATATAAGGGAAGAAGCAATTACCGATTCTGAAAACATTGAATACACCCAGAATATTTCCATCTATCCAAATCCGACAACCGGAGATTTGACTATTGCCTTGGGTGAGAATGTCGCTAATGTCACAATCACAGACATGATAGGAAATATCATTTCTTCTCAAACAGCATCTGGAGATCTATTTGTTGATATGTCATCATACAGCAAGGGTATCTATCTTGTAAATGTTGTGACAGAGAATGGTTCTTACACAGAGAAGGTTGTGCTAAAATAATCTTCTTCTGTATTAACTCTTAAAAAAGATCGCTTGCGGAATTATCCGCAGGCGATTTTTTTTATGTGGTTGTCTCTCCCACATTCAGCAACCCATAACATTTTACATTCTTTAACAGTTTTAATGAAATATTTCTGAAATCCCTTCTTTTCATATTAAATTATCTCTTTACATTTGCGCCAGTTTTGAGAGAAGTGATGCAAGAACATTATGACAAACCTAACATGAAGCAAGAAAGGGAGGCTTGCTGAATGATAAGTTTACCTTATGATCAGATTGATCTTCTCTTGGACATAAAAATGTCATTGTAATAAAAGTTCAGTCATCAGAGATTGATTTATTGTATTAGATAGAGGAACCTGAACGAAAAGTATTTTGGAATAATGCGCAATCCCAAATTTCACTTTTATTTGATGACACGTATGTTATTTGTTATTTTCTACACGTTGTGAAGTCCACGGATGAATGTTTGTATGAAAAAATCCATTAGACTCTTAACGTTTGAAGTAATCAAAACAATTGTCCTTTCCGATGCCCCTTCATCGGCAAAAAAGCTACCTATTATCAGTACGGATTTCATTCGGACTCGGTGGATTTCGTATAGTTTGTTATTGAGTCTATTGTTTAATTCTTAAAATCAAAAAAATGAATTACAAATTTTTACCATTTGCAATTGGTATGGCATTGGCATCAACTGTCGCAAACGCTGAGACTTTTGAATCATTGGAGGTACAAAAACAGACAGTTCTCGACTCTACCCTTAGGGTTAAAGGAAAATCCACATTTGACGACGTTGCTACATTTAACAACAACATCGCTGTATGGGGATCAGCGGATATCGAATCTGCCAGAATCACAATTCCATGGATACAAGTAGACAAATCTGGAAAAAAGGAAAGAACACAGAGTGATTTTATCTATTGCACAGATGCCCTAACAAACGCCTACAACAACATGTTCAGAGTAACACACGACGGATATGTTGGAGCAGTGTCACTAGGCCTAAGTGCATCACCTTTGGACAACAGCTATTGTGCGAAGTTTCATTGTAAATACAATAAAGACGAAGAGGGATGGCAATTTGATACCGAGTCTTACGGTGGTGGTCCACAAAATAGTTTCTATCCAATCTTGTTTAAAGCAAAAGGTTACACATTCGACGGAGGTGACATGGTTGTCAATGGCAAGATCACATGTAAGGATGAGTTGAATGTTGTCGCATTGAACGCAAAGGACATCAATGTAGAGATGAACAACGCAGCCGACTACGTGTTCGACGAGAACTACGATTTGAAGTCGCTTTCAGAGGTGGAGAGTTACGTCAACGAGCACAAGCACCTTCCTGGAATCCCTTCAGCTGCAGACATGGCAGAGAATGGCATGAGCGTGGCAGCTATGAGCAACATGCTATTGGAGAAGGTAGAGGAGCTTACTCTTCACATGATCCGTTTGGAGAAAGAGAACGCTGCTTTGAAGGCTGAGGTTAAATCATTAAAGAAGTAAGATAAGAAATGAAAAAGCAATTTACATCTATAAAGATGCTTTTCCTTTCTTTATTTCTTTCAGTTACAACAAATACATTTTCCGCTTCGGTAAAAAGTGAAATAGCGCAAACAGTTGCAGTGAATTTCATTCAGCAGAAAACCGGAGAGGCAAAAAAAATAAGCAACGTTGTAGTCGAGGAATTCCAAGGAAAACCATCTGTATACGGCATCAATTTCGAAGGAGGCGGTTGGGTACTTGTTTCCACTAAAGATGAAATGTGGCCAATTCTTGCATACAACACGAAAGGCCAATATCTCTCAGGAAAAGAATCCACAAATGAGAATTTTCAAAACTTTTTGAAAATGTATGGCACTGCGTCGGCAACAATTGATTCTCTTCAAAAAGAATTTAAAATCACAGATATCACCGACACAACCGCTTTGATTCTTGACTCTTCCATTGTTGACCCTACGAAAGTCAAATTATTCATGAAAGAAATTGGCAATGCTCAAAGCAAATGGAAGTCATTACTCAACCCATCAAAGTTGCGAGCTTATACACCCGGAACTGTTTTGCTAGAAGACAAAAGAGGAGAGAACAAATGGAATCAGACAACGGACAAAAACGGTGAATGGGTATACAACAACGACTGTCCAACAGATCCTAACGACGACAATTGTCGTACTGTAGTTGGATGTCCTGCCATCGCATTGTCTCAGGTATTGTGGAAATGGAAATGGCCTGATTTTGCTGAAATCTCACAGGGTGCATATCTTGAATCAGAAAATTCAAAACGTAAAATTTTTCAAAAACCTGAGAAATTGTTGAGAGGCACGACTAGCTACGACGGTTTTGATTGGAACTTGATACCAGCTGAGCTTGTCAAGTCGGAAACTCCTACTAATCAGATAAACGAGACAACAAGACTTTTGCGACAAGCAGGAGAGGCCATTCACGTTAGTTATGGATGTGATGGAACCGGTATTGATGCTTTTGAAGCTTATGATCTATATCCACACGCCTACAAAGACATGGGCTACAATTGTTATGGAAATATAATGTCCGAATATTATTTCCAAAGTGGCGGCAAATGGATAAACCCTGACTTTGGATGGACTGACGACCAATGGAACCAATTGATAAAGACAGAGATTGAGGCTGGACGTCCTGTAAATTATTGCAATGCTGGATATGATCCTTTTTACTATATGTATGGTTATGCAGTTTCTGTAGGACATACATACGTCGTTTCTGGTTATGACATTGACGACCAATATTACTTTTATTGTAATTTAGGTTGGGGAGGCGACTCTGACGGATATTATCACATAATAAAAGGTTATCTGTTATTTGATGCTTTAAGTGGATTTGTTCATTCTGCCACTGTTGGTGTTTCTCCTAAATATCCTACTGTAAGTGGAGATATTTGTCTTGATTACAAAGAAGTCAACGAGGGCGAGACAAAAGGAAAAAATGCCAAAGAGAACATAATTTTGCCATGCGATGACAAATTTGATATTTATTCTGATGGAACATTGAAACTAAGAGCTGGTAAAATGATTACGTTAAAAGCTGGTTTTTCCGCACATTCTGGATCTACGCTTAATGCAAAAATACTTCCTGAGTTTGCAGAAAATCACGAAATCGAAGTCTCTGTAGTCAATATTTCAGATGGAGCAAAAGGCAAATTGGAATTTAATGTCAAGAATGCGAATTCTTGGTATCTGACTATCAGAGATTTAGAAAACAAAGTCCAGACTCGTAATTCTGGGTACATCGCAGAAGACGGAAACGTTTTAATCTGGACTGGTTCTATCAGAAATTGCATTTTTGAGGTTACATTCTTGAATAACTTTGGTCATATTGAGACTTATTCAGGAAATTTTGCTTCAAATAAGTTGACAAAAATAGAGAAACCTACAATTGAAGACCCAGCTGATATTTTCTCTAATTTGAATAGAAACAGTGAATATTATGCTTTTTCTACTAATGGACCATTGACTGATCTAATTGAGACATCATCTACTTCTCAAAATCTTTCAATCTATCCAAATCCGACTAATGGAGTTGTTTATATTAAGGTTTCAGACGATACAATCAACTCTATAACAGTTACAAATATGACTGGTAAGGTTTTGGTTGAGAAAGCAGTAAATGCGGATCAAACTGATATTGATCTTTCTTCATACAACAAAGGTATCTACCTTGTAAAAGTTGTGACTGCGAATGATTCTTATATTGAGAAGGTTGTGTTGAAATAATCTAAGCTCGATAAAAATGCTTTAAAAGATCGCTTGCGGAATTATCCGCAGGCGATTTTTTGTATCACCGTCTGCAAATTAATGCGTAATTGTCGGGGACACATTCTCCGTGGAGACGGTGCAAAAACAGAATTATACAGAAACGATACAATGCGATGTCTCTACTTTTAAAATCATTTACAATATCAACACTTACATTTTGTAATCAGGATCATTAGCAAATCTAGTTTTGATAAGACCTATTTTTGCGAATTAGATAAAACACGATTGTTTGTTGTACTCTACCCTCCCATAAATTGCTTCTTTCTCCGTCAATTCCTATCTTTGCAATGAAATAAATAGCAATATGGAAGAACCAGTATTTAAGCATAACAAACAGGAGTATCCGCCGATGCATATTGGCGAGTCTAACATATACTGAACTTGAATGTTTAATATAAATTGTTGGTTATTCGTATATTTATATTATTTTTGCATCGTTTTAATATATTATTAAAATGTAGCAAATTTTAAATATATGGTTAAATTGCAAATTTTGGGAAGAAGCATCAATTTGTTGCACCGATCCAAACAACAGTTGAAAGGTATATCCATAGGAGATTCTCTATCATACAATTTTTATGATGGCGAATATGCAGGTGTGCCACTTTTGCTTTTGGAACCAAAGAACGTTAATCCAACACCTCGTGATTGTGCTATCACCAGCAATAGATTGTTTGATTTGTTTGGATTACCTGTAGTCTTCATCCTTAAATCTGCTCCTTCGTATGAACGTCAACGTCTTATTGACAAAAACGTCTTTTTTGTTATGGGAGAGAAGTTTGCATGTTTGCCAACTCTGATTGCAAACGAAAGAATTAGAAAGACAAAACCAGCAAAGCGATTAACTCCTGTCGCCCAATATATCTTGCTTTATCATTTACAAGTAGAAACATTGGAAGGTCTTTCAGCACGAGAGATGACAAACAAACTTCCATATTCATACGAAAGCATAACATTAGGAATTACATGTCTTGAAGACTTGCAACTCTGTGAAAAAATAGTTAAAGATTCAAGAACTAAAATTATTCACTTTGTCGCAAAAGGCAGAGATCTGTGGGAAAAAGCACAATCTGGTCTAATCAATCCCGTCGACAAAAGGATCTATTGTGATGGTATGGATTCAAGCAAACAATATTGCAAATGCAGTATTAACGCGCTTGCTCATTATAGTAGACTAAATCCTGATCCATTCCAAATGATTATGATGAGCAAAAAAGAATTCAAAAGTTTGGAAGACGCGAATTTGTTACGCAATATAAACGAGTTTGACGGCAATGTTATGATAGAAATTTGGAAGTATCCGGTTGTTTCTAATTGTGAACAAGAATGGGTCGACAAACTATCTCTTGTACTGACACTGAAAAAAGACGACGATGCTCGAGTGGAGAATGAAATAGAACAAATAATCAATGAATTAGAATGGAAGGATTAGATAAATTTAGAGAAGCATTTGAAGCATACACAGACAACTACGTGATAATTGGAGGCACAGCCTGCGATATTACAATGACAGGTACGGAAGTACAGCCACGTGCCACTCACGATATTGACATGATTGTTATTGTGGAGAAAATGAGTCCAGAATTTGGCGAAAAATTTTGGCACTTCATTAAAGATGCTGGATATCGTCCTGAAAAATGTAATACTAAAGACGGATCTCCTAAATATGAATTATATCGATTTGTTGATGGCAAACCTGGCTATCCAGAAATGATTGAGCTTCTATCTCGTCACCCAGACGTTTTAGGTCTGCCTCAAGGATTCATAATAGAGCCTTTGCCTATAGGAGATGAAGTATCAAGTTTGAGTGCAATTATACTTGACGATGATTACTACCATTTTACTATTGATCATAGTAAGATTACGGATGGTATTCGTCATGCAGATTCTGCAGCATTAGTCGCACTTAAAGCAAGAGCGTATCTTAACTTGCTTCGTGACAAAAACGATGGTAAACATGTAAACTCAAAAGATATAAAGAAGCATCGCTCAGATATCCTCAAGAATGTAGTCATCATGCCCGAAGAGGAAATAGAAGCTCCGATATCAATAGTGGAATGTATTAAGGATTTTGTTTCCTCGATTAGAAATGACTGGAATGAACTTGCGTCTCCATTGGCAAAATCCATTAATCAAAACGAGGATTTTGTTGATGCTTTGCTCAACCAACTTAACGATTTATTTACCCAACGTCTATGAAAATACAATACGCATCCGATTTACACTTAGAATTTTCTGACAATTGGCGGTATCTAAGGGAGACTCCACTTAAAGTAACTGGCGACGTGTTAGTGCTTGCTGGTGATATTGGATATCTTGGCGACGATAATTATTGCAATCATCCTTTCTGGGATTGGGCATCCGAGAACTACAAACGAGTGATCTGTTGCATGGGCAATCACGAGTTCTATAAGTATTTCGACATTGCAAAATTAGAAGACGGGTATTGTATGGAGATTCGGCACAACATCCATAGTTATTATAATGCAGTAGTTTCAATTGACGACGTCGACTTCATTATATCTACCTTATGGGCAGATATTCCATTGCGTGAAGCTTATTATACAGAACAGGTCATAACTGATTTCAGAAGAATCCTATATAATGGAGAACTCCTTACGTTTGCTGACTTCAATCGCGAACATGAACGTTGCTTAAAGTTTATCAAGACGGCAGTCGAAAAAAGTGAGGCAAAATGTAAGATTATAGTAACTCATCATGTTCCATCATTTCAGATGCAATGTCCTAAATTTGAGGGCAGTCCTGTCAATGGAGCATTTACAGTCGAACTACAAGATTACATTCAAAGCAGCAACATCGATTTTTGGATATTTGGTCATTCTCACTATAATATTGATAAACTAATTGGAAAGACGCAATGCGTATCCAATCAACTTGGCTACGTTTTCCACGGAGAAAATATGAGTTTTGATCATGGGAAATGTATAGTAGTTGAATAAATTGCTTCTTTCTCCGCCAATTTCTATCTTTGCATAGTAATTAATAGCAATATGGAAGAACCAGTTTTTGAGCATAACAAACAGGAGTATCCGCCGATGCATTCGGCTGAACATATTCTTAACCGCACAATGGTGAACATCTATGGTTGTCCACGTTCGGTGGAGAATCATATCGAGCGTAAGAAGAGCAAATGCCACTATATGATCGACCACGATCTGACTCAGGATGAGGTGGATGAAATCACTCGTCGCGTCAATGAAGTCATCAATTCCCATGTCGACGTGAGGTATGAGTTTGTCACAGAAGATCAGATTCCCGACGATGTTAGCCGGGCTTCTCTGCCTGAAGGTGCGGACAAATTCCGTCTTGTTTACATCGGCGACTACGACGTGTGTCTCTGCGTCGGTGCCCACGTGCAGAACACATCTGAAATAGGTGAGTTCCGCATCACAAGCCACAGCTACTCCGACGGAAAATTACGTATCGTCTTCAAATTAGGTTGACATATTTTTGCATTTTGTGACAAAAAAAGATTATTTTTGCACAAGATTGTGTAATTGCACGCATAAAGAGCGTGATTTCACTAAAAATTGAGACGATACTTTCAGTTTTACACTGAAATTGAACAAATTATAATTAAGAAATGCCGCAGACATCAATAAGAGGACAGCAGATGCCTCAGTCGCCTATCAGAAAACTCGTGCCATTGGCTGACCGTGCCAAGGAGCGTGGTGTTAAAGTGTACCATTTGAATATTGGTCAACCAGATTTGCGTACACCACAAGTCGCGCTTGATGCACTTAAACACATCGACAGAAAGATTTTGGAGTATTCTCCATCTGACGGCTATAAAAGTTTGCGTCTAAAGCTAAAGGAGTACTACCACCGTTTCAAGATTGATGTCACTGAAAAGGATATCATCGTCACTTGTGGTGGATCCGAGGCTGTAAACTTCGCTTTCATGGCTTGTTTGGATCCAGGAGACGAGATTATCGTGCCTGAACCTGCATACGCCAACTACACTGCGTTCGCCATCGCTTGTGGTGCTGTGGTAAAACCAGTTGTCTCTACTATAGAGGAAGGTTTCGCATTGCCTCCGATTGAGAAGTTTGAGGAGTTGATCACTCCACGCACTAAGGGTATTTTGATCTGCAACCCTAACAACCCAACAGGTTATCTTTACACAAGAAATGAGCTTAACCAGATTCGCGACTTGGTGAAGAAGTACGATTTGTACTTGTTCTCAGATGAAGTTTACCGCGAATTCTGCTATACTGGTGCACCATATATTTCGGCTTTCCATCTTGACGGAATCGAAAACAATGTGGTTCTATTCGACTCTGTTTCAAAGAGATACAGTGAATGTGGAATCCGTATCGGTGCTTTGGTCACAAAGAATGAGGAGGTAAAAAAGAACGTGATGAAATTCTGTCAGGCACGTCTTTCTCCACCTTTGATCGGCCAGATTGTAGCCGAGGCATCTTTCGACACACCTCAGGAGTATATGCTTGAGATGTATAATGAATATGTGGAGCGACGCAAGTTCTTGATCGACGGTTTGAACCGTATCCCAGGTGTCTACTCCCCTATTCCAATGGGTGCATTCTACACTGTTGCCCGTCTGCCAATCGACGACGCTGACAAGTTCTGTGCTTGGCTTCTTGAGGAGTTCGAGTATGAGGGTCAGACCGTGATGATGGCTCCTGCCAGCGGTTTCTACACATCCACTGAACTTGGCAAGGATGAGGTGCGTGTGGCATACGTGCTTCAGAAAGAGGACTTGACTAAAGCATTGTTCGTATTGAAGAAGGCGTTGGAGGTTTATCCAGGACGCACTATTTAATACGATTTAATAGACGGTATCCGATATGAATTTCGAACTGTTTATTGCCAAACGTCTTCATTATGAGCAGAAAGGCAAGAAACGTGTGTCGAAAACTGCAGTGAAAATCGCAGTGCTGGGTACAGCAATCGGAACAGCCGTGATGATCATCGCCATGTGCGTCATCACAGGTTTCAAAAATGAGATCAGAGAAAAACTTATCGGTTTTTCTTCACATTACCAGATTTGCGGATTATCGGAGCGAGGCAGCATTGATTGCAGACCAATCAGTGTTGACTCGCTTCTTCTTTCTAAAATTCAGAGAATCGACGGCATCAAACATGCCCAGAGAGTATGCAACTACGGAGCTATCCTCAAAACGGAGGAGGATGTGCAGGGCATCATCTTCAAAGGTGTGGACAGCGATTACAACTGGAATTTCTTTGAGAACAGCATCGTCGACGGAAGGATAGCCGACATCTCCAAAGACAGCTTAAGCAAAGAGGCTGTGATATCATCGCGTCTCGCTCAAAAAATGAATCTTTCTGTGGGCGACAAGATGCGCATCTACTTCGTGCTCGACGGCAAGATACGTGTCCGCCCGCTGACAATCACTGGATTATACAACACCGGATTCACCGACTTCGACGACAAAATAGTGATCGCCGATCTACGTCATCTGCAACGTCTTAACTCTTGGAGCGAAGACAAAGTCACTCACGTAGAAATACAGATCGCTGATTTCAACACCCTTGACGAACATTATGATAAGATTTTCCGAACTATCGGAAATCGTTTCGACGAGGATGGAAACCCATACATCTTGAAGAGTGTCAAGGAATTATCCCCACAAATTTTCGCATGGCTTGAAATGCTCGACATCAACGTGGCTATCATTTTGATACTGATGATCTGTGTGGCAGGATTCACAATCGCGTCGAGCCTGCTTATTCTGATCCTTGAGCGAACAAACATGATCGGAATACTCTTCGCTTTGGGAGAGAACAGCTGGAGTATCAGAAAAATATTCCTCTACCAATCGTTGTTCCTCGTAGGAAAAGGTATGCTGATCGGAAACATCATCAGCATCGCATTGTGCTGGCTACAGATGCAATTCCACCTGATTCCGCTTGATCCCGAAACTTACTACGTCGATCACGTACCAGCCGAAATAGTACCGTCGACAATAATCCTATTGAATATCGGAATCGCAACAATCAGCACTTTGATTTTGATCGCCCCTACCTATATTATCAAAAATATTTCTCCTGCTGAAGCGATAAGATTTGAATAATATATTACTTTTGTAAGACACAAAAGGATAATTTATATTCAATCATATACTACCATGAAAACAGACTTACTATTCCTTACATTGCTTGCGGCATCGTCGACCGTTGTCAATGCTGCGGATGTGAAGATTTCCGTCGACACAAAAAGTGGGGCTTATAAATACAGTCCGTATTTGTTCGGAAAGAACACCTCGGACATCCCATATCAGCCAGGAAAGACACTCGACCCTGAAGCTGAATCCCTTTTGAAAGAGAGCGGAATCAAGTTTGTACGCCTCAACAACGGAAACAACGCGACAAAATACAACTACAAAAAGCATCTCACTTGTCATCCCGACTGGTACAGCAACATCTACGATTGCGACTGGGACATGTCATCAAAAGTGATGAATGAAAGTTTTCCTGGAATCCAGGCAATGTACTCGTTCCAGCTATGCGGATATGTAGCGTCTTCCAAAGAACATAATTTCAACGACTGGGAATTCAACCAGAGTCAATGGGGAGAATGGTGTTCATGGCCATTGTGTGGAGGCGGTGAAGTGATCGACCTCGAGAAAAAGGAATATAAGGCAGGAGACACGTCGCTCTATCTTGAAGAATGGAGCACTGAGCAGACGACGGACATCCTCACCTATTGGAAGGATGAGTTGAAACGAGACATGAGCCAGTTCATCTACTGGAATATGGACAATGAGCCGGAGATGTGGAGTTGGACACATAAAGATGTGCAACCTGATTTTGATCCTGAATTTTACGTGCAGCAATATGTGAAAGTGGCATTGGCGGCAAAACAAAAATTTCCGGAAATCAAGCTTTGCGGACCTGTTGCAGGAAGCGAGTGGACATGGTTCGCCACAAGCGGCACGACAAACCAGTTCCCTAAATGGGAAGGAAAGCAGATGCCTTGGCTTGAATATTTCATCATGCGTATCGGTCAGGAGCAGAAAAAACATGGTGTCAAACTTCTTGACGTGCTTGACATCCACTACTACCCAAGCGGAGAGAAGAGTGAAGAGGTGAACCTACAGTCACACCGCACATATTTCGACCGTGAATATGACAATCCAGAAGCGAATGGACTTTACACTTTGAATGGCGGATGGGACACCAATATCAAGAAAGAGTATATTCTCGGACGCTGCGACGACTGGATGAAAAAATATATCGGTGAGGATCACGGAGTTACATTCTCAGTGTCGGAATACAATATCAGCAGTAAATTTGAGCCAATCACTCATGCGATCGCATATATCAGCCACGTGGGAGAATTGATGAAAAACAACGGAGAGTTTTTCACTCCATGGGGTTGGAATGTAGGAATGTGGGAAGCCATACATCTGATGGCACGTTACAGCAAGGAATATTACGTGCCTAGCGAATCGTCGGATGTCAATATGGTGGAGAGTTATGTCACTGTCAACAAGAACAATACAGAAGCCACATTGCTGATTGTCAACCGATCGACAAAAGATGATGCCGACGTGGAAGTTGCGGTGTCTGGAATGGAGATCGCAGATGGAAACGTTAAGACCCTTTCATTGTCTAATCTTCCTGCGTCGGAGACATTCGTAAGCCATACAGAGAATGCACTTGTGGAAGGCGACGCTACAATTTCAAACGGAGTCGTCAAAACATCCTTGCCAGCCAAAAGTATCAAGGCTGTGCTTTTACGCAGTGTCAATGCAGGAGTTGAACCTGTCATTGCCAAAGGAGATGCCATAGTCTACCCTACTGTGTCAGACGGACAGTTTTTTGCCAAGTCAGCCGACGGAATTCAAAGCATCGACATCATCGGGGCTGACGGAACACACAACGAATCAGTCGTAGGCAATGGCAATGATTTCATAGCGTTTGATATTGCAAAGAAAGGAGCTTACATCATAAGAATCAACGGAAAAGAAAACACAACTGTCACAAAAGTAGTTGTGAAATAAACACACTATTATCTCTATATATAATTAAAAAAGACGGGAGCAATCCCGTCTTTTTGTGTGCATTTTAGGTTGTAAAAACATTTCTTTTTTCTAAAATAGCCATATATTGTCAAAATAAGACTATATTTTTTTGCTTATTTTGAGCTAAATGTGTAAATTAGTGTCATATTTAATATAATAAATATATTATATGGACTATACAGAATTATTGGAGAGGCAAATTATCGGAAGACTTCGAATTGATAATCCTTGGTGGACTGAAAGTGAAATACCAGATTTCTATCAAGACATGCAACCAAGGCTATATCTGGATATTTTCTATTCTCTAGTCACAAATACAGAATTGAAACGTGCTGTAATTCTGATGGGACCTAGACGTGTCGGCAAGACAGTTATGATATACCATACTATAGCCCGTCTGTTAGCAGAAGGAGTACCACAACAGAACATTATTTATATTTCTGTTGAAACTCCAATTTATAACAAAATATATTTGGAGCAATTGTTCAACCTCTCAAAACAGACTTTAGGCAAGTCTGAAGAAGATCGTGAACAATATTATGTTTTCTTCGATGAGATTCAATACTTAAAAGATTGGGAGATAAACCTAAAATCTTTGGTTGATACATACAAAAATGTGAAATTTGTTGCTAGTGGATCTGCTGCTGCCGAGCTTAAAAGACGAAGCAATGAAAGTGGTGCTGGACGATTCACCGATTTCAGTTTACCCCCATTGACATTTTATGAATATGTTCATTTGAAAGGATATGAACCGCTGATGATTCCCCGCAAGATGCAATGGAAAGGTGACGAAATTGACTGTTTTGACTCAATAGATATTGATAAACTAAACAAATTATTCATCGATTACATTAACTATGGAGGTTATCCAGAAGTAGTTTTCTCGGAAAAGATCCAAGAAAATCCAGGACAGTTTATCCGTCATGACATTATTGATAAAGTGTTATTGCGAGATTTACCTAGTTTATATGGAATCCAAGATGTCCAAGAACTTAATTCCTTATTCACAATGATAGCCTATCATTCAGGCGGCCAATTCTCATACGAGACAATGTCAAAGGAATCTGGAGTAAGAAAAGATTTGCTGAGAAAATATATTAGCTATTTAGAAGCAGCTTTCTTAATTCGGGTAATACATAGAACTGATGATAATGCAAAAAAATACCAAAGAGAAACAAGTTTCAAAATATATTTGACCAATCCTTCATTAAGATGTGCCCTTTTTCAGCCTATCAAGGTGACAGACGCTGAGATTGGCGATATGGTGGAAACAGCTGTATATGCACAATGGATTCCAAGACAAAGCACAGATTCTGTCATCACCTTTGCGAACTGGAGACTCAACAGAAAAACACAAGGCGAAGTTGATATTGTAGGAATTGATACAGGCAGACAAAAGCCTCAATGGGCCGTTGAAATCAAATGGTCAGATAGATACGCAGAACGTCCTGAAGAACTAGAGTCTTTATTATGGTACATGCCAAAGAATGGATTAACAGATGCTATAGTCACAAGCGAAACTGTGACTATGAAGAAGGAAATGGATAATGTTGTACTCCATTTTATGCCAGTAGCTTGCTATGCATATACTGTAGCTCGAAACACGTTAGAGAACACACGTTTCTTGTACGGATTGTAGAGTTCCATGCAAATTAAGCACGGCAAATCGTGCTTAATTTGCAATCGTAATACAACATAATGATTACCAATCATATATACAAGAAAAATAAGATATAGTTTTACGGCATCAGCACTACAAAGATTCTTAAAGGATACGGACCACGCCTCCATCTTCAATAAAAACTCGCTTTCTTCATTGCAAAAATTAACTTTCGACATTCAGAGAAAATAAAGAACCAGTAGTTTCTCGAGTCACAATTAATTAATTCATTCCCATTCCCACACAAAAAAGGCAGTGGAATCAAATCCACTGCCTTTCGTTTATCTCAAAATGCCAATTCTATTCAGCATTTCGCATTTATAATTCAGCATTTTCTTACAACATCTTCATGCTTCTTGAAATGAAGTTGTCTAGAGCTGAACCCTTTAGCAAACCTACGCTCAACAATGACAAATCCACCAACTGCTTCATCTCATCGCTCTCTGCTGCAAACGAATTGTATGCGGCATCACGTGTCGCCTGTTTTTCAGTAAGTCGTGTCTCACACTCCTTGATTGTAGACTGTGCCTCTGGCTTGATCTTGCCATCTGAATCCTTTTGGTTTCGAAGATTTGAAATGTTATCCTCAAGTTCACGAATCTCAGTAAGCACTCCGCTCAAACTACTTGCTGTCTTATCTTTAAGTTCACGCAAGATCTTGCTGATCAAACCACTGTTCTCGTTCACAACAAAGTTGTATGAGTCAGGCATATCACCGTAGAAATTCATGCCAGGCTGATTACGAGACATCTCCTTCATTCTACGCATAAACTCATTCTGCGTGATTTCTACAGCCTGAGAATCAGCATCAGCATTGACGAAGCTTACGATAAAGTTAAACTTGTCGTTCTTTGGCAAAATGCTCTGGAATGCTGTCGTAAGAGCAGTCTGGTCTTCCTGAGACATCTCCACTTTCTTCTCGTCGCCCTTAGGGATAAGCTTGTCGATTGTATCCGCGTCGACACGGGCGAAACGAAGTTTTCCACCTTCACTCTTATGCTCCAACATCGACATGAAATGAGAATCCAACTCTCCATCCATCATCAACACATCATAACCCTTATCTTTTGCTTTCTGGATGAATGAGTATTGAGCCTCCTTATCTGTGGCATATAGGTAGACAACAGAATCGTTCTTATCTTTCTGGTTAGCCTCAACCAACTTGCTGTACTCCTCAAGTGTGTAATACTTATCGTCGACATTCTTCAAAAGCACGAATTTCCTTGCCTTCTCCTCGAACTTCTCCTCCGTAAGCATTCCGTATTCGATGAAAATCTTTAGGCTGTCCCACTTGCTCTCGAAATCTGCACGATCGGCATTAAACAACTCCTGCAGACGGTCTGCCACCTTCTTTGTGATATGGGAAGAGATCTTCTTCACATTCTGGTCGCTCTGCAAATAGCTTCTCGACACATTCAACGGAATATCAGGAGAATCAATCACACCGTGAAGAAGTGTCAGGAATTCAGGCACGATACCCTCTACTGAATCTGTGACGAATACCTGGTTGCAGTAGAGCTGAATCTTATTCTTCTGAATCTGGAAATTATTCTTGATCTTAGGGAAATAAAGAATACCAGTCAAATTGAATGGATAATCGACATTCAAATGAATATGGAACAAAGGATCATCACCCATTGGATAAAGTTCACGATAGAAATTAGTGTAGTCTTCATCCTTCAAATCAGCAGGTTTCTTAGTCCATGCTGGCGACGGGTTGTTGATGATCTTATCTTTGTCAGTCTCAACACTCTTACCATCTTTCCACTCTGTCTCTTTTCCGAAAGCGATCTCAACAGGAAGGAACTTGCAATATTTGTTTAGCAACTCACTGATTTTATTCTCCTCAAGGAACTCCTTGTTCTCGTCGTCGATATGCATCACGATATCGGTACCACGACGCTCCTTTGTTGTCTCCTCCAAAGTGTATTCAGTGTCGCCGTTGCAGCTCCACTTCATGGCCTTTGAGCCATCCTTATAAGAAAGAGTGATGATGTCGACACTCTTCGACACCATGAATGACGAATAGAAGCCAAGACCGAAGTGACCGATAATGGCATTTGCGTTGTTCTTATATTTCTCTACAAACTCTTCAGCGCCTGAAAATGCAATCTGATTGATATACTTCTCAATCTCATCAGCGGTCATACCGATACCAGAGTCGGAAACAGTAAGTGTGCCAGCCTCCTTGTCTATCTTGACACGCACCTTAAGATCACCAAGCTCACCGCTAAATTCACCGACAGAAGCCAATGTCTTTAGCTTGCTCGTAGCATCTACAGCGTTCGACACTATCTCACGCAAAAAAATCTCGTGATCTGAATAAAGGAACTTTTTGATGACGGGAAAGATGTTCGCCGTCGTTACGCCAATATTACCTGTAGCCATATATCTTAATTTTTTTTGTTTCTGCTTTACGCTTACGTAAAATCAAAATGTATGCCACCAGCAAATTTCCATATCTGCTCTGCCCTTTTGACATACGAATAGCAAAAGACATGACAATTTTGCACGATTGATGATTGATGGTTGACTGTTATTTTGTGACACTACCAAATAAAGATTATCTTTGCATGCGAAAAGATGACCTATATGTTTAATTATATAAAAGACGGTAGTCTTAAAAGAGAATGCCGAAAAATATTGTTTGATTGCGACTCGCCGGAAGGGAAAATGTTTGATGTCCTTCTTACCGGATTCATTCTGCTGTCGGTAGTAGTGGTGATTATCGGCACTGTCCCTGCTGTGGCAACTCGTTTCAGCACAGAGTTTGAGGTGCTCGAATGGATATTCACTATTTTCTTCACGATAGAATATATCATGCGCGTCTACTGTGAGGAAAAGCCCCTGAATTATATCTTCAGTGTTTTCGGAATTATAGATTTGATTTCGACGTTGCCAACCTACATCAGCCTCATCACACCGTCTGCCCACTCGTTGGCAGTCATACGTATTTTCAGAATCATACGTATTTTCAGGATATTCCGTCTCTTCTATTTTTTGAGCGAGGGAGAGGCTCTCATCAACGCATTCCGCGACAGTTCGAAGAAACTGATCGTCTTTTTCTCACTCGTCGTGCTTGTGGTGATTTCACTCGGAGCTTTGATGTATATAGTGGAGAGCGACGAAGAAGGCACCGCTTTCTACAACATTCCCGTCTCCATCTATTGGGCAGTCGTGACGATGACGACGGTGGGATATGGCGACATCGCGCCCATCACCACAATGGGAAGAATCATCTCCACATTCGTCATGCTTCTCGGTTATATAGTTATTGCCGTGCCGACGGGTGTCGTCTCGTCGTCTATGCTTGAAGGTTATGAAAAATCAAAAGCCAAAACATGCAAGAACTGCGGTGAGAAAACAAACAGAAGCGACTCTCTTTTCTGCAAACACTGCGGAAAAAGATTATAATATGGCATTCCGCATTTTTAGTTTTTCATTCTCATGATCATCTCATATGCCTGGTTGATTTCCTGAGATTTTTTAGTGGCATCCTCCACCGCTTGCTCTCCCTGACTCGTATACAGATCAGGATGATATTTTTTCAGCAATTCTCGTTTCATCTTTTTGATATCGTCGACTGAAGCGTCTGAGGATAGACCTAGTACAGAATAGGCTTTTTCCAACTCTGCTGACACACGGGAATATGAAGAAGATTGGCTGTTCTCACGTCTCTCCTCCTGCTTATTATTGCTATAATTATATTGGCTATTACTTTCCTCTCTTCTGTACTCTCTTTCTTTTTGCTTGATATAACGTTCATACCACTCAGCACGACGCTGCTTGAACTCCTCATAATTCATATATTTGCCAGATTTCATTCTAGTCCAAAACTCGGAGTTCACTTTTGAATAGAGAGTGTCCGTCATTCCTATTCCATCCTTCACCAAATCAAGCAGTTTTTTCTGATTCTCATCAAGATTACCATTAATATAGGCGACAGACAAAAGATCAATCATAAATTCCTTTTTAAAACAGGATTCTTTTGTCTCAAGAAATTCCAAATTCTCCAACAAATGATTTACTTTGATAGTTTCAAGAGCTACTCTATCATATTCTTTCATTATAGTGTTTATATTGGCAGAGCATCCATTTTCTAGAAATGCAGATTTCACTCGACTTCGGAGCTGATTATCAAGGTCATGATCATAATGATAGTCTTGCGTAAGTTTTGCCATAGCAACAAACGTTGTAACCATCACTTTCTCTGTTTCAGAAATCTTTCCTTCCGATGAGTTTAACGATAAGAAAAACCTCAAAATGAACTTGATCACTTCACATAATACATAAAATATAGCCCTTATAAAAAAAACGACGAACAATAAAACAAACAAAAATATAAATATAACAAATAAATATATAAAATATTTTTCCATACTTCTTCACAATCAAATCCATACAAATGTAAGAATTAAAAAAACTCTGTTATGCCATAATGGGCATTTTAACAGAGTTTTAACACATAGTATCAATGTTTCAACGTCCCGTTTCGGATATCTTTTCTGCGACGATTACGTATCTGATTCCAAAGTCGCAATGTGCCGGTGTGCCAGTATCCCATCGTGCAGTTGATTCTTTCAAAACTACCCTTATATTTCTTTGCTATCTTCTTTAGCTGAGTATAGTATGACTCATCGTACGAACTACCAGGCGAGACATGGTAAATATTAGCTGGTATAACATAAACTTTCTCTGACAGTTGTCTGCATCGAAGACAAAACTCAACAGCATACATATGCCAAGAGTCGCAAATCAAATTCTTGAATATATCGATGTATTTTGCCTCATTTTTTATAATGAAAAGACATTCGTCAACAGTCTCACAAAGAGTTTCTTCCGTGATATTATAGTCGGACACTTTGCTTGGAGTCACACCGTGATAAATGTTACTGATAATGTCCCTGCCGTTCACTCCTGCCACACCTACAATACCGAAATCTCCTATTTTCTCCAAACGGTCGAATATATTATGCAATTCGTCATCTTCCATGAAACGGATATCCTGATGAGAAAACACTATATATTTGCCCATACAATTGTCTAGGACACTTTCAAAAGCCACTTTAGCATTAGGGTATCTGCCATCACTATTATCGACATACTTTAACTCAACATCCACATCAACCTGACTTTCCACACTTGAATTAAGGCAATTCTGCAACAATTGTCGGTTATTGTAAACCGATATGACCGTGAATTTTTTCATATTCGCACTATTATGTATATTTTTTAAGTAAAACGGGACTTTTTTATTTTCATCGTCATCTTAAATACTGCGCAAAAGTAGAAAAAAATCAAATTCATATTGAACTTGTTCTAATTTTTCATTTTCATAATCGTCTCATACGCCTGATTGATTCTCTGCGACTTTATCGTCGCCTCCTCCACCGCTCGCTCTCCCTTTCCTGAGTACAGATCAGGATGGTATTTCTTCAACAATTCCCTTTTCATCTTCTTTATATCGTCGACGGAAGCGTCTGGAGACAGCCCAAGAAAAGAATATGCTTTTTCCAACTCTGTTGGTACATGAGTATACGAAGAAGATTGGCGATACTCACGTCTCTCCTCCTGCTTATTGTTGCTATTGCTATAATTATACTGGCTATAACTCTCCTCTCTTCTATACCCACTTTCCTTTTTCTTGTAATTTCGTTCATTCCATTCAAAACGACGCTTCTTAAACTCCTCATAATCCATATACTTGCCTGATCTCATTCTCGACCAGAACATTGACTCAACCCTAGAATAGGCAAAATCGGTCATTCCGATACTTTTTTTCACCATGTCTAGCAACTTCCCCTGATTCTCATCAAGATTACCATTGGCATAGGCGATAGATAACAAGCCTATCATAAACTCGTTCTTAAATTGAAAGTCTTTTGTCTCGAAACGGTCTAATTCGTCTTGCAATTGACTCACTTTGATTGTATTGCCTTGACGCGAAACTCTATGAAACTCTTCCATTATAGCATCCATATATTTGACACCACCCATTTCTCGAAAAGCAGACTTTACCATATCACTAATCTGAGCTGTGAGTTTTTTATCAACATGATAATCAGGCGTAAGTTTTGCCATAGCCACAAACGTTCTGATCATCAGTTTATCGCTTTCTGATACTTTTTCCAATATCAACTTCACAAAAAACTTAATGATTCTATATGGGATGTAAAACACAAGCCATATAAAAAAGCACAGGCTTGCTACTATTAATAAAATTATAATAAATGTCATATACCCTAATTTTTTTGACCGTCGCATCAACCATGTTTTCTAAGATTTCTGCGACAGATGTCTGGTTGTTATAAAACTGATATGAACACGTAATAATTAATACTTCAGTTCATATTCTCATATTTGCGAGACAGAAGCGGATTCATTCCGTCACCATCTTCAAACGCACAAATGTAGAGTTTTATAAATAATACAAATTAGGATACGCCAATAAAAACTTTTCTAATTCTTAAAAATCCCTAAAATCAAATTTTAACTCACACTCAATCAAAGCCATCCGAATCCTTCCTATCTATCCGTTGCGACGGAAGAAATAAAAAAATCCAGCCTTGTTACAAGCTGGATTAAAAGTTTACATATTTTCAGCAGATGTGAATCAATCCCACCAAAAATTCCAGGTCTTTCTATCTTTTATAGATTCCCCTATACTAGCAAAATTATCATATCCCTGCTCTAAGTCTCCACAGTAAGCATACATTTCTATGGCTGTTTTCTTTGGATCGTCAACAGGACGAGGAAGTAAATAATCTACGCAGGCAAACGAAATAGCAACAGGAATAGCTCCATAAGTTTCATACCAGTATTTGGAAACAGCCATGTGTTCCTCAGGCGTAGGACAAGCATTCCAGTTGCCATACGGTATGTACGCCCATATTTTCCATGGTTCAGTGACTGGAACTTTTACCATAACTATATTATCGAAACTATTATTTAGAGATAAGCAATCATATACTTCTTTTTCATCATCCTCTTCATTCCTCTCTGCGGCCTGACCATTCATAAATGAGTTCCATTTATGAGGATATTTTTTGATGTCATTTTCTAATTGATCTTCTAGATAAGCACGACCATCTGCGACATCCGACGACAATAATTTATTTCGATAATTCTCCATCGTTGTCCTGAGTTCTTCTTCTGTTTTCGTAGATGATGCTTTAGCATTGAATTTCATAATTTCAATCACATCTTCATTGTCATTAATGAAAACAGGAGTGAACCCTTCTCGTTTTCCTTGTTCAAGATAAAAGTAATATTTATCAAGGAGTTCTTGCCTAGAAATATTACTTTTCCTTTTTGCAATCTTGACACACTCACAACCGGTTAAGCATTCCAGATATTCAATAGAATATTTGTTATCTTCTTCTTTTTCTTGATCTGTTGTATCATCATTCCTAACATTCCCCTCTTCAGAATCAGACACGCTCCCAGTTTCAGTAGGAAGTTCCAGATTTTCAGATGCTGAGTATTTTTCATCAACATCATTCCTGTTTACAGAACCATTCGTTTCTTGATTCCCGTCGTCGGAACCAGAATGATCTCTCTTCTTGAAAAACTTAGATTTTGCCAAAATAAACAAAACCACAATGATAAAGATTATTACTCTCATAAGATTTTTGAATTGTTAATACGTTTAGTTCTTCAGATAGGAATAGGAGGTCCTAACAATTTCTATCTCCAATGCGCCAAAGATATATTATTTTACAATATGTTTTATGGAATCGCAAAAATTTTCATTGGTTTCAAAGAAACAAACGCTCAATCCAAACTCTCTGGCTCATCATCCTCCGGTGCGACGGGAGTGGCATCGAATGCAAGGAAAATTTCAAGGAAAGCAGTCTCGCGGAAGAAATAGTTGGGATCATCAATGAGTTTATCTTCCATGAAATGAAAACCGAAGTTGGCATACTCTTTTTATGTGATGTGTCAACGAATAACTTCAATATTAGGCATTTGCATTTTGAATTCAGGATCTATGTTATGACACTGCTCTTTTATAATACCTCGGCGTCGAATCGCAGGTTGTAAGCAATACACATCAAACTCATTGATGTTGACATCTTCTTTTTTAGTCCAATGAGGAAACAACAGTTTCATATAAGCCGTTGTAATTCGTTTAACAGCTGTGAAATCACGCATATCAGCCTCTTTCTCAAATGTCACAAGTTCATCGAACAAAAGACTATACTGATTTTGTGTGCGCAAAGCATGTAGTATTTCTGAAAAATATTCCACATTGATAGTCCACCCTTTGAAAATCATACTTTTGTTGATTCGTGGTAGATACCAACCTTCGATAAAGCAATGAAAACGATCTAAAAGCGCAGATTCTCTAAAGTTTTTTGGCAAGGAGTCAAAATACCTATTGTTTATCGGAAGATGCTCGGCTGTTAATGGAATATTACCCATTAGCATCAACCCACATTCAGATGAAAATTCATTGTTGTCTATTGTCGTTTTCCCACTTTCAAGATATGATTTTAATGCGGCTTGAATCTCTGCAGGCTCTTGAAATTCAATTGTCTGAATCTCATCAAAAGCTGTAAAATCATGATTCTTAATAATGCCATTTTGTTGTTTCTGCTTGTCGTAAAACAATTTTGCGCGTGTTACTTTTCCACCGCTGACTAGCCAACCGTATTTAGACAGATTGCCAAACACGTAAGATTTGCCTGTTCCTTTAGGTGCTAGTTCAATTACATTTAATCGTGGCTCAACAAAGATGAGCAACCTTGTTAGGAATTCAATCTTTTGTTGTATGCTTTTGAATCCAGATGCGTCGTATTCCATAGCCGACAATAAAACATCAAGCCATTCATCTGTAGTGAAATTTTTGCGTGCTTCTTGTAAATAGTTTATGTCTACGGATTTATATGGCTTGAATGGTTTGTAATCAACCATTTCAACATGATATTTCTTCCCATCTTCATTGGGCAAAAGGCAAATTTTAATTATACCCCACATTTCTCCATCTACTAGAGTCCCTTTGTGTTTTGAAAATACGTATTCAGGGATTTGTCCTTCATTAAGTTTTATCCCTAAATCTGGTATGGCAAAACGATAGATGTTTTTTAACAAATCAATATATACGACAAAGCGAACTAGAAGTGTAAGTTGTTCTCCTTGACCCAACTTGTCTTTTACTGATTCGTGTGGAATCACTTCGTCGAGCCACGATGTCAGCAATTGCTTATCAGTTTCGCCATTTTCTTTTATGAAACGTTTTAAAATGAAATCTTTAACAAATGATGGCAGATTACGACCAACAAAAAGACTATTGGTACTCGTTGGGTCCTTGTATATTGCCATTGAGGCAAACTGTGACTTAATTTTGTTGCTTAATTCTTCTTTCATTTTTTCAAAAAGTTAAAAGTCAAACAAATCATCTTCTTTTGCTCCGACATTGATTTTCAAACTAAATGTCTGTTTATAATCTGAACCAATGTGAAGTGTTACCGTTGTTGTGGCGGCAATAAGTGTCAATGTATCTGTACGATAGTTGTTGCCCGATTTAGTCAAATTATATCGTGTATTTCCATACATGATATATGGATTCGCAACGTTGTCGCCTTTTATTTCAAACTCTATAACAGGATTGTTCCCTGTAATTTCTGTTGTCAAAAGTTTTGTTGAATACTTGCTAGTCTCTTTTTGTGAGGAAATGATGAAAATAGGCACCAACACTTCTTCGGGCAAGCAACCGCCGTGTGCGCTTTGCCCTGTTGGTATTTTCCCACATAAAGAATTATGCTTCAATGCGCATACTGTTTTACCATCTTCACATATAACATAATTGTCATCAATGTTAGGTTTGCCTGATTCTTTTACAGCAAGCCTGCCTCCGTGATCTGATTTATATCCGACAAGATTCAAACCATTGCAATACTGTGACATTGCCGTTATGCCGTGGTCAGAAACAATGGCTATTTTTTTCCCTGCATATTCGCTGATTATCTTAGAAATGGCTTCGTTGACAATCTTAAATTCATCTATCAGATATTCAGGATATTTATTGGTATTCTGATGTGCGTAATTATCAAGGTCACCAATTTTTTTCAGATTATTATGAGACATCTCTTCCAACGAAATCTTGTTGATTGCTGTAGTCGTTGGATAGGATGCTCTGGCAATATGTGTTTCGTTTAGGTAAACACCTTCTTTGAGACCTAATAACCAGCTAATGTACGGAATCCATTCCACACCCAAACCATCAATCCAATAAATCACTTCTATATCTTCACGGTTATTCAATATAGTTTTTGTGGTCTTGAAGGAATTGTACCAAATGTTGAATGATACGTGGTTTTTATTCTGCACATTGATTATTTGTGCAACGTCATCAGAAATGGCATTGGCAATCTTGCTTTCTCGGTATGCTTCAAAATAATCAGGCACCCATGGTAAGATGCTATCCAATGTACCTGACAAGTAATAATATAGGTCTGGGTACACATCCTTAACATCTCCAATATTAATCTTTTTTTGCCCCAACCAATTTATAGCCAACCTTTTTTCAGTATGCGTAAGATGAGTTAAATACTTGACAGCTTTGGCATAGCCTTGCTGTTCTGCAATTTTCACAAGTTCATTTTGCATTCTTCCTTCAACATCAATATTGACATTGACACCATTTTTTGATGCAAAATCCATACATACTTTACGTTCTTCTATATAAAGTTCAGCTTCTTCGCAATCGAAAACGGACAATACCACAGATGCAAAGAAATCTGTGGTATTATAGCTATGACTGTTTTTTATACATTGACAAATGTAGCTATTCTGATTACAAAACTTTTCGAGATAATAAGTGCATAAAAGCCATTTTCCAAAATCATCGTTGCAACCGAACCACGTTTTCAGAAAAACATTATAATCCGCAAGTTGGTCAATGTGAAAATACCCATTGAAAAATGATTCAAAGCTGAAATGGTTAATGTCTATCTCCTTTGCTAACCGCAACCAATATTTCTCATCCTGCTCACGGTATGTGATATCTCCGAAATTTAGATTTAGTCCGTTAGCAAGGAAATCGAAAACATTGTTGCAAGTGCAGAAATCGAAAGCATTGTCAGGTTGTGCATATTCGGCATTGGCAAACAATGACGGTGACAATGAAATTATTCTTTGTTTCGCATCTCCTTGTTGCCAGATATTCAGCCATTCTTTTATGCTATTGACAATGGTATGGTTCGCTTCCAATCGTTTAACCTCGTATGTTGATTCGGTGAGAATCAGACGATAATTTAAACTCGAATCGATATTTTTGAAATACCAGATCTTGATTTGCGTTTCGTTGGCAAACTTCGACATTTTGCCTTCCAGCCCAACCAATGGAATGTAAATGCGTTGTTTTTTGTTGAAACCGTTCTGAGTTGATTCTAAGCTTTTTATAGTTCTAATCAAAGCCTCAAACTGTAATGTTTTTTCGTTGTCGTAGAAGCGAGCCAACTCTGAAAACGGGGCTATGACAAAATCATTATCCTCATTTTTGCGAAAGAAAGCGACAAACTTGTCAACCAATTCCGTATGTGTAATGATGCGATCGGGATAGTCTCCATCCATCCATTTTTCAACGCTTTTGACGTTACATGAAAGATGGTGTATGAAGTCAAATGAATCCTTGAAATTGTCGAATAGAACAAAGCGGATAGGGTAACGGTTAGCTACAAATCCATCATCACCAGCAATCTCTTTATCGGTTTTCACACGATCTAACAAATCAATTATGTTATGAAATTCCTGCCACATTTTTTATTAAAATTCGATGATTATGTTGATTATAGAATCGTCTGCTTTGTCAATAATCCGTTCCAATATGGCTTTCGTAGTATCGATGTCGCTTATCTGCTTAACTTTTGCTCTTGCCGTTTCTTTTTTTGCAGGAACAACAGGCTTGGCAATTTCCTTTTTGCGGAATATGGCAGTATATGAGGCATTGGCAACCACATCAATCGTCCTGCCATAATTTTGGTCTTCATCGCTCCATTTATCAAACTCAAATCCGTCATTTGGCATCGCAACTAAAGTGGTTTGCGAACCTTCATCGAATGTTCCAATACCCATCACCTTTCCCGAATCTCCAGGTTCAACATCAGCTAAAATGGTATATTGAGGTTTTGTTTGTGTGCTGATGCGCCATTCCAACAAAGTTTTGTTTACCTCGTCCTCCGTCCACATTCCAATCTCGCCTTGCAGATGCTGACGAAGATAGCCCATAGAGGTCTCAAATTCAGAATCTTTTATGCCGACAGCCTGATTCAACTTGAGATAATTTAAAAATCCTGTTTCAAATTCGTTATTGTTGTTGTTCAGCAAGTTTCCCAACTCAAAACGGTACATTTCAATCAATGAAACAGTTTTAGAAAGCAGTTGTGGGTCACGCATGTTATCAGCACCGCATATTTTTAGAATATTATCAATTAGCTTCTGTATATCGGTGTTATTATCACAGTTGTATTTTAATGACCACAGTGGGTATTTGATTTTTTTTGAAAACTCGTGAGTTATTGCCCATCGTGCATCTGTTAAACTGCTGATATCACTATATCCACTTAATGTTTTCAATCTGAAAAGATCAATGAAATTTTTACACAAAATGCGGCTTTCCTTAGATTCAAACCGGAAACTAAGTTTATCATAACCTTTCCCATCTTCCCAATATTTGAATAAGTTAACTACATCATCAGCAACATTCTGTTGCTTGCGTGGTTTGCCATTTGTGTCGTATATCTCATTGACATATTTGCGCATAGAAAATGCTACCATAGCCATATTTGCATATGTTTGGTAAAGTCCGTATGGTGGTTTAGTCAAGTCTATAAGTTTATCAGCAAGGTTAAATGGTTCATTCTTATTGGTGTGTTTGAATTTGTTATCTACAAAATCAGAAACTAATTTTAGAGGATGTTCTGCCGAGCAATCCGTTTTCCAATCAAGGTTTTCTTCAACGCTGTCCTGCAAAAGAAATGCGACATGTACGGCCGCACCAACACAACTTTGTGTTATCTCTGTTTTGTTGCTGTATGACAAGACATTATCAACAACTTTAGCCGCACTTAATTTCTGCCAATAGGTGTTTGAAGAGCGATTTTTTATCAAATCAAGCGACTCTGCACCTTTGTTGAAAATATTCGGTGCTATTTCGGTGTTTATTGTGCTAACAATTTTATGTACGGCACAAACGTCCTGTTGTCCGTTCAGGAAATAGGTAAAATTGCTCAAACGGATTTTCTTCAACCACTCTTTAATCATTCCAGCCGCCGAATCAGTATGGGCTTTTTGCTGGTCTGGAAGATTGTGTTTTTGTGCACACGACGCATTGGCTTGATATTCAATGAAACGTTCATATTCATCGTTTCCCATTGGTGTTTCAAAAACAATGAATACAACGTTTTGGAATCGTTCCTCACCACATGCCTGTTTTGCTATATTTTTCAGCGTGCTCAACTCTTCAGTATCCTTTGCAAACATTAAAGCAAGAAATGTTGCGTATGAGTGGACATCTCTGAAACCGTTTTCTATTTTGTTGAGCAGTGTATATTCGTTTGTATCAACCGAATACATTTCAAACGAATAGGCTCGGTTTACCTGTTTGAACGATTTGGACAATTCCGTTCTTGCGGTTTCACCAAAGGCTATCACTTTTGATATAAACTTGAATTCTGAATTTGTCAACTTGTTCTTTATGTCTTCAATTTCCTTTGTAGGTAAAGCGGAAAATTGAATGGAATAGACATCGCCAGGTTGTCGTTGAATGATGCTGTTCTCGTCAAAATAAGCAAGTATACCGTCTAATTTATCTTCAATGGAAGTACCAACAAACATATTACGAATATTGTCGATTGTAGGTGTGACAGTATCGTTATTGGCTATATTGTTCAATGCATTGAGCAACAGAATGCTTTTGAATACGGCAAAATGCTCACAGCCCTGATTCTCAACCTGCAATTTACGGGAATTGAAACGTTCCGTTACTGCACCATATTTGCTTGCGTTTTCGTTGAAAACTGACAGTACATAATCCCAAAGATAATCGGCAGTTATAGTGTTCTTTTGGGCAAACATCTGCTCGCTGTCCAAAAAAGCTCGTATTGCATCATTCTGACCGATAAACTCAAAAACGCTTCGGCTTGACGAACCAGCTTCACGAGCATAATATGTCGCCAAATTGGCGGTTGATGGATGAAGTGGGAAAAGTTTCTGAATATCTTTTCTTGTTTCATCCGGGTCGGTTGACGATTGCGAATAAATCTCCAACAGGTTCTGTTTGTCGGAATAGAAAGTATTCACTAAAGTTTGAGCTTCGCTTGGGTCTCCCACATATTTGAACTTACTCGACATGATTTTAAATGCCGAAACAGGCTCCATATTGTAACTCATATAGTGGTAACGGCCTTTGGTCTTTTCGCGTTCCTCAATTTTTAATGAGTTGAGTGCCGACGGATGCGAGATATAAAAAAAATACGAGTTGTTCTCGCTGTTCATCACTTGTTCGTCAATCTCCTGCAAGGCTACAAGCAGACTGATTCCCAGCGGTGAAGTCATCACATCAGTAAATTCATCCCAAATGATGAACAAACCTTTGTATTCGCCCTGTTCTGCCAATTTATTCTGGACCTCGAAAATCCATTTAGCAATGTTTGCATTGCCAATACGAATGTCAATTTCCCCATCGCGAAGTGCATTGCGAACATCATCAAGAACCTGCATATTGCAGTTCTGTAAAAGCGATTTTAGCTTCTGTACATCGGGGGCAACGGCTTTAAGCTTGGCATTACTATTTATTAGGTTATCCCAAATATAAGTTTGTTTGTCAATATGCTCAACATATTTGTCGAAATCAGTTTTTACTGCGATTTGGATATTGGCATGTTTGAGAGCATCAGTTATGCTGCGTTGCAGGACAAGTGACAAATCTTCCTTATGAGTGATATTGTTGTGTCCATAAAGCATAACAGGGAACAACCTTGTCTCATTCCTAACGGCAAAGATGTCGTTTCGCAACACTTCAAACTTTGTATCGACATATTCTTCATTCACATAGTCGAATATTTCACTTACTGGGTCACAAAGCAAATGTTTGATTACTGCACCTGCGTGACTTTTTCCAGTTCCGTATGTGCCTGCTACCCAAAACGATTTATGCATATCGGCATCGTTATTGCGAACAGAAGCCAATACTTTCTTTAATATGCCATTGAACTGTTCGTTGGCAATAAAAGATTTCCAATCGCCATTTGCTTCATTTTGAATATTGTAGGCAGCCTTTTGCTGGCGAAGGTCTATCAAATCAGAATACTTTGTTGCCATAATTATTTTGTGGATTATTCGGTTAATATTTTCAATGCTTCAAGAGCATTTAAATCATCACGAAGGGTAATACTATCAAGTCCCATATTGAGTTCTGCAATAAGTACACGATTAGGGTCGCTGTTAAGCGAACGCAATTGGCATTCTAGTGCTGTCTTTGAAATACCAAACTCTCGATAAACACCTTGTTTGCAATCCTGTTGATACAAATCCGACACGCGAAGCGATTTTGTACCTACAACTTCAGCATATTTGTAAAGAGAATAAGCGACTGCTTCACGAGAGAGATCGTTGTAGACGGAACGCTTGTATTCTGTTTTCGTCAATTCAATTTTTTGAGAGAATTGTTCTCCGATTGGTGAAGAAGCAAACAGATTAAAAAGTGCTCCTAACGCATATTCAAATGTTGTCTTTCCCTCCTGAAATTGCTCCCCATACAAATCAAGCAAAGAATTTTTGGAATAAGATGATTCAGTCTTTACATTATTGATAAACCATTGAACCAATGGTGAACAGGATGAAAGATTTATCCAAATCACCTCCCATATCAAATCAGGATTGTCTTGATAAATAGAAGCCAAATATTCGCCGAAAGGCGTTATTCTTGCCTTTTCATCAATGAATAACGAATCTTTTAACCACGCTTTTAATGATGGAACTTGCTTTGTACCTAATGCGTGATTTTTCCAGAAATCGTTTTGCCAAACGAAGAACTCTGACAACCATTCTTCTCTAAGACCAAATGTGCCATAACCACTAATACCAGTCATTTTCATTAAGTTTATTTCTTGTGCCATACTTAGTGAGTCTGCGACTATACAACCTCTTTCATGAAAAGAAAGACATTTATAGCAATGTATGCATTTTGACTGGTTAACTTCAAAATGTGGATATATGCTCAAAGCACCTGTGGGACATTCTACCTCACAAGCCTCACACTGAATGCAATAAGCACTTTTGTAGATAACACGTTTAACATTGCCAATCAATACTACATCTGTAATGTTTGAAAGAATAAATTGATAGTCTTGATTATTATATATTATTTCAAAAGGATAGACATCTTTTTTGATTCGTATCTCGCCAATAGTTTTATCACTTTTGTGACTAAAAACACAATCCCCCAAAATCGGCAGCCAATTTTCTAAATTGGTGTGGTAATTAGTGCATTTGGCAATCAATTTTTTTGCACTTGTCGAAAAGGTTACAGAAGAAACGACTCCGCTCATAAACTTTGCACTAGCCCGCAGTTTCCATTTATGCCCTTTGATATAATCATTAAGATTTGCGACACCTCGCATTTTAGACCATTCCTCAAGTCGTTCAATAAATGGTTTCAACTCGTTTGGAAAGCATTTATTTACAATCATATCATCCCATTCCGATGAAAAAGGACATATTAGACATCCAACGCGTGGCTTACCTACCCTATATGCTTCATTAAATGATATGTTATGTTTTAGCATATAAAGAAAAACTTCGGTAGTGTTCCAATTAAATATCGGACGAGCGTTGATAACGTTACTATGTTTCACGCCTTTGCCAATCCTCTCATATGTGGCACGGCGATTACTTTCTTCCGCACGAGACCCCTCAAAGACAAGAACTTTTGCTTGTTTATTGGAGCCTTCAATTTTCAGCAGTTTGTGAAGTGGTGCAGTTTTCATTACAGAACAACACCATCTGTGTGTGTCGGAAGGAGTGCCAATTTTGTCCCAATAATTAAGAACATTCTCATGATTACGGGCAGTGCGAAATCGTAATTCTGGATATAATTCTTTATAATACTTTTGTACATCATCGTAAAGTGTGAGCGACGTCGGTAATTCATAGCCTGTATCGCTGTATATCACTTCAAAAGCTTGTGGCGGAATTGCACGAGTACACAGGTCAAGGACTACCTGACTGTCCTTGCCTCCACTGAATGATGCAAGAAAAACATCAATTTTGGTTGTGGCGTAAGTGCGTTTGCCTTCCTGCTTTGCATTTTCAAGTGGCATAATGTCAAAACTATCGCAGTCCTGTTTGACAATAGCCATTTTCTGCTTGGTACGTTTTTCAATGTTTGCCACCAACACTTCAAAATCAATCTGATTGGCTTTTACTTTCTCTACACTTTTTCGTGCAGAAGAGTATTGTACGTATACATCACGAATAAACTCGATAGCCTCACTTTCTACCAAAAACATTTCATCCGTACAACGTTCAAGCATTATTTGAACATCAACAGGTTGCAATGCCTGTTTTTCTTTTCCTTTTGCAAAAAAAATTGTTGGTTCATCATATATGTTGGCTCCTTTTACTTCGAAAACCAAATCTCCACAATAGTAATATTGCTTATTACAAGCCCAAAGCAAAGGCTCTTTACAACGAGGGTATGACCAACCCAACTTATCTAATTTGAGCAAATCAAGCTCTTCAAAAAACACAGGACGAGGCGACACACCCAAAGTGTCTTTTGAGTTCGACGTACTCAACCTTACTCCGCCAGTTTCTTTATCCCATTCTACTTTGAACATTTATGTTGGTCGGTTTACAACTGAAGCTATTATTGTCCGCCCAAACACCCCTAACTCGGACACATTAATAATACTAATATCCACCATATACAAAAAACGTGGGTATCTGAACCTTTACCTATTTACTTTCTGTGGTTGTAGGAATTACCATCTGGATTAAATAGGAAAAGAGATACCCACGCAGTATGTATATATATACCCCATTTGGTGTGCGAAGGCAATATAAACCCACGCACACCCGGGAAAAATAAACACACCCGTAGCATCGTCTTTTGCTTTGCTTTTGAACCCAAATCTCGAAACTTCCTACATTTCAGAAAGTCAAAAACAAGCATCAGGCTGACGCTTTATGTATGTAGTGCCACATTACGGCAATATTATGTGAAATGCAAATATAAATAATATATAAGAAAAGATAGAACTTTGAACATCAAAATTCACTAAACACCTTTCAAAACAAACCCAAACGTCACAAAATCTCGCATTTACAAACAGATAAATTTCAATGTAAATGACAAGACAAGTAAAAAATTAAATTAACAAGTCAAAATATAAGTTTTTCAATTTACCATTAGTTATTTTTTCAAATCATTTATAGTAGACTAAATTTATTCTAAATATCAAACCAAACTTAACAACTTAATAAAATCGTCACTTCTTTTGTCAATTCATTTCTCATTGCTAATGGCCCCATTTTACCCAATCGACCAGTTGAATATTGTACAATAGTATTGGAAGAGCCATCTATGATGTATAAACCAAAGCAATCACATGAATCAACTTTATACTGAGGATATTTTTCTTCTAACTTTTCATATGCCAAATCATGACACAATTCGATATACGAATCTGTATCATAAAAATCAAAAGACCTGTATTCAAGTATTTTTGGAACATTCATACCAATACTTCGTATTTATTTTACTTTATGTCTTCCCCCTACTTGATTCTCGTATATCTCGTGTATTTGTGGCTCTTGCCATAGTTGGCGAAACAGCCTTTGAATTTCTGCGGTATCTTGATTTCTATACCGAGCTCGTGTGTGCCTCGGTTGTCGTGTCGCAATGAGCCGAAGAAATAGTCGTAGGAATAAAACACTGATAGAAATGAGAACATGTTGATTCCAAACAACACGGATCCTTCATAGTTGAACCTATATGCCATGCCGACGTAAAATAGATCCTTTGGATGAAACTCAAAATCAAACAGATACTGGAAGCAGACACTCAATTGATGCTTGTTTCTGTCTTGGTACTTGTAGAATGAATAAGACGGGATTAATCTCCACCACTCCTTCGACTGCATCAGGACGTTGAAATAACCTGACCACAACTTACGCATCCTCTGATTCTCCTCTCCCGTCGATATCAAATGGTTGACTGATGCTCCTAACTCAAAATTCTGCAGCAAAAGCTCAAAACCAGCCTCAGCATCTGGCGACGTGTAGTTGTCCAACTTGTCGATCGCCACATTCTCTGAATTCACTCCCATCGTGTTCATCATATCGAAATCGTAGCGACGTGACACAAAGCCAGCTCCGACTCCAAGATTCAGATAGCAGTCTTCATTAAACGGCACCATGAAGGCATACGTCAGTTTCGGCATCGATGTCTTGGTGTAGCCGATCTTGTCGCCAAGCATAGTAAGCGCCACCTGGGAATGGGCACCAATGAAGAAATAACGTGCGCTAGCAAAGAAAGTGTTTGGAGAGCCTTCTATATTACGCCACTGTGTCCTTCCTCCTAATGTGATCGTAGCCTCAAGAATCTCTGGAATATATGCCGGGTTGGTATACGCCATTCTCAACTGGCGATTGGTAAACAACACGTCTTCTTGTGCCGACGCGGTTTGCGCCAACACAAGATTCATAATCATCACAATATATATCGCTATCTTCTTCATTATCTTACCACTGTTATATATCCAGTCTTATGCTGCTCTTCTCCTCCAACATAATAAGTCAACGAATAGAAATAAGTGTCGTGGAAAACAATATCTCCATTCTTGTCGTAAGTTCCATCCCATCCGTTTCCTTTATGGATAAGGTTGCCGACACGATCGAATATTTCAAGATCGTAATCCTTCATAAACTCATAATCGGTATCCACGACGAATGTGTTTGGAACATAGATCGACGGATCAATGTAAAGTGTCGAGTATGCTGTTCCGACACAACCAAACTCATGAGTCACAGTCAATCCTACATTTACAAGACGTGACAACTTAACCACTGTGTCTGAGTAGACATGGTTTTCCATCTGCGACATTCCAGGAGCAGAACCGTCGCCAAAATCCCATGAATATGTGAACATTCCGTCGTCCACAGTATTGAGTCTTGCCTCGAAATCCACCTCCGTAGTATCTCTGTTGATATGGTATTCTGTCGACGAGATTCTTGGATGCAACACAATCTTCGGAGTCAATATGTCGACAACCTTGATGGCTATCGTGTCGCTCACCACACATCCGTTCTTGTCTTTTCCGCTGACACGGAGATATCCGCTCTTCTCCGGAACATATTTGAATTCATCAGTTGTGCTCAAAATCTCACCGTCGTAATCCCAGCTGAAATCTTTCTCGATATTTCCGACACTCAACTTCAACTCATCACCCTTGCAGACTCCTGGTTTACCAAACACAACTGGTTTCTCCGGAGTGTGGACATAATAGCTCAATGTCTTCTTAGCCGTGCACGACTCATGACCCTTGACCATCGCAATGATGTCAAACTGCTTATACTCGTCTGCAACAAATGAGTATGATTCGTTCACACCATATAGATAAGCCAACTCAGTGCTGTCGGAATCCAACACCTTAAACCATGAGTTGGAAGAGCCCGCGCTGATTGCCACAGTGTCGCCCGGACAAGATGTGAATCCGTCTGTAGGCCAAGTCAAATGCTCAGGCTCGATCATGTTGACGTGAATCTTCTCGACTCCGACACATCCATACTCGCTCTGGACTGTCAGATTATAAGTTCCATTGAAACCGATATTTCCACCAAGTGGGATGATGCTGTCCTGACCACCAGCAGCCACCTTCGCCAACGAAGTCAACTCATAATCGACCTTATTTTCTGCCATCACATCAGCAGCAGTAAGTTTAACTCCCTTACAAGTGTCGACCATAAAGTCTCGCTCCAAAACAGCTGGCACCTTCACCACCTCAACCTTCACGCTGTCGCTCTCACATCCGTCGATCTCCGACTGAGTGACATAATATGTGTCGCTGTTCTGATTGCCATCCGCATCAAACTCCGCGAAGTCCGCACGTTTCACATCACGTATGCTATACCAGTTCAAACGAACACCAGGAATAGTAGTGTTCGGTTCTAGACGATGGACACCTGTTCCTGCGCAGAATCTGAATGTATCACGAATATCAGCTATAGTATTGAATCTGTCTTTCACATATACAGTCATACATACAGGCTGACCGACACAAGCTCCACGAGTCAGACGTGCGCAATATTGTGTCTGTCCGGCAACAGCAGTCGACGGAAGTATATCCACATCATTCTGGTTTTTATCCGTCCACTTGATATCGCATGCGAAATCCTTCCACTTAGCGATCAACTCTACCGGAGTCTCACCGACACAATAAGAAGTATCGTTCACCACTGGGATATCAGTGATTTTGTCCTCAATAGTCACGACATAATTCTGAAGCTTAGTGCTACAGTTTCCAAGCACCTGCTTGAATTTGAAAGTGAACTCTCCTGCATCAGCTGCAGACGGTGCAAAAGATGCATTCGGACGTGCTGTCTGATAATTGTCTTCTGGAGAATACCAAACGACTTTCGCAGAAGCGTCAGTTGGTTCAAGATATAGAGCGCTTGTCTTGCCCTCCTGACAATAAGCGGTATCAAGTTTTGATGCCACAAGATCAGGAACTTTCTCCACAACCACAGTCACTACGCTGTCCGCCTTACATGTCTTGCCGGCATCACCCACAAGTTTGCTAACACTCAAGCTGACGGTTGTCTCACCGTCTTCCACACCAGGGACAAACGCAGAATCGACACTTACAGTTGAATTATTCCAATAGTAGAAATCACCGCCACTCACCTTAAGCAACAATGTGTCTCCCTCACAGATTGGTTTGTTTCCTGCAACCGTGATCACAGGTTTCTTATAATTATTGACTCTGATTTCCGACTGAGTCTTACAAGAAGAGACGATATGCTCTGCATTCAAAAGGTAGACACCCTCAGCGGAAGCCTTCGACGCGTCGAATGGCATTGTAGCGTCAAGAGTCATTGTAGGGACGATCTCAAGTTTCAAATCAGGATCTGAATACATCGCTCTCGACACAGAGTCAAGGTCGATAGTCTCATACTCACAGATATCAATGATTCGATTTGTTGCCACCTTGAATGGCTCAATCACATTGTAGTCGAAATGAGTCTTTTCACTCATACATCCATAAACAGTGTCGATTCTTACAACGTCATATCCGTCTGTGATTGGTTTTGCCACATCCAAAGCAAGAGTATCACCAAACGACTCTTTTCCATTTCCAACCATAGTCCATGATGTCTTGTAATCGCCAGCCACGACATCCGCATGCACAGTAGTCTCGACTCCGACACATAGGTTGAATGAAGGATCAACATCAAGAATTGGAGTATCAGGCTTTTTGATGAATTTCAAATTCGTCGACGATACAATCGGACAGTTGAACCTGTCTGTATATGTCAACCTATAGTTTCCAGCCACAGTCACCTTCGTAGAGTCTGCCACATTCTTCTCTACTCCACCCTCGTATAGTTTTACAGATGTAAGCTGAGGCAAGAAACCTTCGTCGGAAACTTTCTTCTTTGTCTGAGCATACTGAGCAAGGTCGAACTCAAGCGGAATACATATTGCAGTGTCAGCAAGAGCAATCTCAATAAGCTTGGTAATCTCCACGCTGACCTTGATAGGGTCTGACTTACAAACTGTATCAGCGTTGATATTCAACTGACGGACCGTCAACTCGTATGCAGTGTCTTTTCTTGCAGATGCGACGAATTTGTCAGCCACCACACTGTCCGCTGCAGATGTCCACTCAAGTTTATATGCTGCAGCGTCGGCAGCATCACGCACCAATTCGATATTCACATCATCATCAGTCTGACAGAAGCGGAACGGATCCTGAGCAGCAAGCGAGGCAGGAGTCGTGTGGACCTTCACCACAAAAGAAGAATCCATCTCACAAGTCTTGTTGTTCTCAGCCACCACCGAACGAGCGAGCAATGATACAGTGATATCATTGTCATCCGTGCTCACCACCTTGTATGTAGCCGACGGAGTTGCCACCGAATTCCAATAGAAATAGTCGGCTCCATCTGCAGTCAGCAACAAATCGTTGCCCTCACAAATAGGTTTGTTGCCCGACACCGTAATCGCAGGCTTCTTATGTGTGTTGACAGTCATATTTCTGCTTGCCACACAAGTCGAAACAGTATCGACGACGTCTATTGTGTAAACACCTTCAATAGCAACTGCCTCCACATTGAATGATGATATATTACTGTTGTATCCGCCACGGTGGATATCTATCTCCAAATTGTCAAGCGGACGAAGATGCTTCTTAGCCAATGAATCCAAATTGACAGTCTCATATTCACAGATATCAACATTTGGAACAGAATCAAATGCGAAAGGAGCTTTCACACTATATGTCAACGACTGCGGATCACTCTCACAACCATATATTGTGTCTCGTCTCACAACCTTATATACAACATCATCCACCGGTTTTGAAGCGTCAATCTTCAACGACTCAGCAGCGAAAGATTTGTCAGCACCCACGTTTCTCCATACAAACTCATAATCTCCAGCCACAACCACAGGAGTCACAACAGTGTCGTTATTCAGACATAGGTTGAATGAGCTGTCAGTGTCTAGCACTGGAATCGTTGGTTTGTTGATGAATGCCAATTTCACATTTGTCAAGACCGGACATCCATATTTATCTGTGTATCCGATTTCATAAAGTCCAGGAGTTGTGATAGAAGTTGAATCGCCAACAGCTTTTGTCACACCACCGTCGTACAATCTTACTGATGTCAACTCAGGAAGGAATCCTTCATCCGAAACATTCTTCTTTGTCTGAGCATACTTTGCCAAATCAAAGTCGAGAGGCATACAGATCGCAGTGTCAGCAAGAGCAATTGAAATCTGTTTGGTAATCTCCACGTCGACAACTATTGGATCCGACTTACAAACTGTGTCAGCAGTAATATTCAGCTGCTTCACCGTCAACTTATAAGCGGTGTCTTTCTTGGCAGAAGCGACAAATTTATCGACCACTATGCTGTCGACATCAGATGTCCATTCCAGCTTGTAAGCGGCGACATCAGCAGCGTCACGTTCAATCTCCACCTTAACATCAGCATCAGTCTGACAGAATCGGAACGGATCCTGAGCCTCCAATCTATCAGGAGTGACATACACTTTGACTTTATGCTCAAGAGTGTCGAGACAACCTGTTCCATCTATTTTAGTGACCAACAGCAAAGTTGTGTCGTGAGCCAAAGAATTGATCTTGACTGAGCCGATAGACGAAAGTTCGACACCATCCTTAGTCTGCCAAGAATATGCAGCCTTTCTATCTTCTCCCACTGTCGTTGCTTCAAACGGATTGCCGACACATGCGATCGAAGGTGCGACAATCTTATTCTGTGGACGATTGTGGAAAATGACAGTCACTGAATTTGAAGCCGAGCAACCGGTCAAAGTATCAGTCGCAGTCATATCAAACTTTATCGTATCCTGCACAGTTCTGCTGACAGATGACAATTCTGACTTCGAAGCTGGCACACCATTCTGCGTCGCCTCATATTTAATAAACGAGCGTGAGATAGAAGCGTCGAAATGGAACGAGTTGACAAGCACGTCATAAACGTTTATCTTCTCGCCTGCACATTTCTTTGAAACGGAATCCTCAATCACATCCACCTTGACAGGAGTTGCGACCACGGCGAATGTGGTGTCGTACTCACTCACACATCCGCTCTTTAGATTCTTCGAGAATGCCGTATAAGCCACATGAGACGCAGATGCAACAACAGAATAATCATTGCCCTGCACTCCATTCTTATACTCACCCCAGAATACCGCTGTGTTTGTCTTATCCTTATTTGTGTCGACAGCGGAAAGTTTAAGATCCGCATTGTCTGAACACAAGAAAGCAGTGTCCTGAGAATCCACGATTTTTGGAGTAGTAGGTTTGAAATTGATTGTGACAGCGACTGTATCAGAAGCCACACACACATTATCAGCATCACTGATCTTATATGTATAGTTTACAGTGTCACGTCCAGCGATATGAGTTAAAGCAGACGCTGCGGCCGCATCCAAAACTACAGAGCTGTTTCCATCTATACGAGCATAATCAATATTAAGTTTTGCTAAGTCAATAATACCGATTGACGATTCGTTTTTACTCAAATATAATTGGACATGTTTAGCGAAATCAACCTCCTCTGGCTCACAAACCGCCTTGCAATCCTCAGCATTCAAAGAGAATGCCTTTCTCACCTCAATATGGAAATCAGTTTTCGACGTACAGTGAGTGACCATATTCTCCTGCACGACAACATAGTCTAGGACCTTATTTTTTCCAGTCACAACAACAGTATCCGTGTTGATAGAGCGAGACACTTCGTTTCCAGCAGCATCGTAGATGATAGTGTTCAACTTGGAAGCGTCGTTCTCATCCGAACTCTGAGCCTTGATGTCGATGACTTTCTCTCCTGTGTTTTGGCAGAAGACGGTAGTGTCTTTCACCAACGACTCAATCGGATTCTTGTGCACCGTCACCACAATAGAAGATGTATCAGCACACTCCTGTTTATCCACTGCGACAAGATAAAGAGTCTCAGTCGCTTCAAGTGCCACCTTCTTCTCTGTGATCTTAGTTGTTTTATCGTTTCGATACCACTGATACTCATAATCATTGTCGAGTGCAGGCAAACTGAAAGACTGTGCGAAACAAGTATCGATATTTGGAAGTTGCTTGATCGTAGGCAATCCCTTAAACAACAATGTCACAGTATCATTTTCTGTACATCCGCCGACAGCATCCTCATAACGAACCAAGAATCTCTTAGTCTGGTCTTCATGACGACCCGCATCCGACTTAATTGCAGAAAGATTGGCATCAGAGATTGCAGAAGGAGACGGAGTGTTTCCCGTCAACTTATAAACTTTGAATGATACATCCGCGTCGATTATATCATTCTTGATTCGCAAGCTGTCAGTGATTGCCTTCAACAAATCAAATGACTCTCCGTAACATCTTACAGTATCCTTCTGACGCTTGAATGAGAATGTCTTGTCGATATTCACGACCACTGTTGTATCCTTGCCGACACAACCTGTCAACTCATTTTTCTGCTTGACTGAATATTTAATATTTTTCTTAGCCGACGTGATTGTTGCCAATCCATTTTCATCAACTGTAACACCAGTCGCAGCACTCCAATACAGGCGAGTATTATTGTCGAGTGTATTGACAGCTGCACCAGTTGCAGAAACCAAATCATATTTTTCCGCACCTATACACAGGCTGACTGTATCCCTATCCAACAATGGAAGATGAGGAAGATCACTTACAATTGCCTCCACATTGACCACTGGTCCTTGACATTCAGTTTTCTGATTAATATAAACGGCAGTGTAAAGGCTATGATCATTCACAAACTCTCCAATTGAGTCACTCATAATAGAGGCACTGGTCTTCGGAAACGCCCTTAAAGTATCCTTGAAGGAGTAGTAAGCCAAAGTCAAGTTTGAGGCATCAGTCGGAGTATTCTTGTTGACAACTTCCACTTCTTTGGCACCATAACAAAGATAGACTCTGTCGAACTCAGGAGCGTCTGTCACCTCAGGATGTACCTGCAAGTTCACTTCCAACCACTGACCCTTACATCCAAGTTTTGTACTCTGACGCACTTTATACTTACGCATTCCATCGACAGTATACTGACCGTACACTTTATCCAAGAAGACACTATCCCTTGCTCCAATTACTTCATCTGTCATTTCAAACCATTCTATTGTGTAATCCTCTGAAGTTGGTTTGGTAGGAATATCAGCAGACTCATAGAACGGAACATTCTGACAAGTCCTGATTGTCAAAGGCTCAATATTCTTCACAATTGTCTTCGTTGTATCACCGACAAATGGGAATGTTGTGATGTTCTCATCTACGATAACCTCAAAAGTATCAGCCTTGCTGACACAGTTGTTGGAATCTATACGAACGACCGACCATAGCTCTCGATCTTGGGTATTCGCATTCAAAGAAGAACTATAAGTAGCAGCAACGTTATCATACCAATCTGTCTTATTATCAAACTCAGGCAAAGTAGTAGCATCACTTTTTATCCATTGCCAACGGTAACCCTCCGAATAAGTTGATTTTTCACCAGCGTCGATAAACACATTAAGATCAGAAGCAACGACGTCGCCAATACAATACAAAACAGAATCAACCCCTTCCGCAAACTTAGGAGCATCTGTATTGTAGCATCTTGCAAAAACAGCCATTTCTGAAGGTGCACTATAGCAACTGTTCTTGACACGGACATAGAAACAATTCTTCTTCACATCACTAGAAGAATTGCTGCAATCAGTGCTCAACTCCATAAGCAAGTCAGCAAGTGAAATAAAATCATCCTCAGCATCCATAACCCTTTTATAATACTTGATCGTATCATTCTTAGGATCAACAATTTTAGGATTTAACCAATCCGTCACATCTGATTCCTTTATTTCATAGCCAGCACAAACATACAATGTATCCGACACAAGAGTGTCAGGAAGTGGCAAAACGTCAACGTAAGCAGAGTCACGCAAATCACTGATACACTCACCACTCTTATATGCTACAGAGTAAATGAATCTGCCTGCTGAATCAATCGGAACTAAAATCTTATCCACTTTTGAATCAATGATCGTACGGGAAGAATCAATTTGATCTTCAAGATACCAGACAGGATCAAAATTACTATGATCATACGTATCATCTATAGAAAGTTCTATCTGTTTGTTACTGTTAGCATCAGGCACACAACAAGTTGTTATATCCTTAATGACCATATTCGGATGCTCCGTGATAGCAACTTTTGTCACATTTATTTTGAATTTAAATGTATCACTTGAACAATCGAGGTCCTTAAACCACAACGAAATCTCATAGTCTCCAGATTTATCCGTATCTATCTCCTTATTAAGATTCCAACTGAATACTTTATCTGCATTCACATTGATTGCAGAATCTGCCTTAGTAAGATCTCCAGTAATCGCACGATGGATATCGTAAACTCGTTTCGATTTTTCAATCTTTATGTTCTCAATATCCGCCTCTTTACATATATAGATTGTTGTATCTTGCTTTATTTCCGTACCAGAATAAAATACTTTCGGAACATCTGGCGTAAAATCTTCAATAACCAAAGGAACCGTCTTAGAACAATCTCCATCATTCCAAGGAGAATAGAACCTAATATAATACTTTCCTTTTTTATTGAAATTATATACTTTATCTTCCAACAAAGATATCTTTGTTGACGTTTGATCCGTTGGCTTATATACAGTAGTCAATGACTCTTCATTAAAAAGCAAGTAGACATTAGACAAATCCACCGGAGTGTGTAACACATTCTCAATACTATCACCAAAAGCATCCAAATTACTAGGATCAGCACATCCGCCAAGATCCTTGATAGTATCGACAGAAGCCACGACATCGTTAAAATTAATCAATCCCTCCACCTGAGATCTATTAACACCATGACGTCTTGCCAACATGTATATGGAATCCTGCTTTACATCTATCCAAGTAAGAGAATCACGGAGTCTTAAACTGTCTAGATTGTAACGATATTTGTTTTTCAACAAAAAAGCAATTTCTCCAGTATTCACATTAACACCATTTCCACAAAAACTGAAAACAATGCTATCTGGATAAGATACATCCGGACAATTAGCTTTAGCCTCTACAGTGACCTCCACATGTTTAGGGTCTTTGACATATAGACCTTTAGGAGACGCTGTTTTTTTACCATACGAACTGGTTTCGCCGCAGCCACCGCCACCGCCGCCACCGCCACCGCCGCCGCCAGCACCACGGCCACGCTGATCACACATATAAGTAGTCCAATCAAACGGATCACTCTTATCTTTACTTTCAAGTACAGAAGATCTATCTGTCGGAGTTGTGAAAGACAATTCAGACTGAGGCACATAGGAAGTTTGAGCACCTTTCAAAGAATTCTTTTCGTATGCCCAGTTACCAGCCTCCTTCGCTTTCATTGTAAACGTGATCACAATAGCTTCATCACTTTGTACCTCATTGATATTGATAATACTGTCCATTTTGAATTTCAACACTCGCTGCTTAATGCTTGTCGGATCCTCCAAAAATCTCTGATAATTTACAGTATCAGCATCTCGCATAGCATGGTTTAACGCAGTTAAGAAAGGCGTTTTTTTAGTTGTACTCCAATATTTCCACCTATCTGTTTCACCTCCAATAGGATTATCAGTCAAACCATCTGTATTCAAATAAACCAATCCTTTTGAAGGATAAGGTTTGGGCTCCCACATATCATTACTTCCCTTTTTCTTGGCGAAAGTAATGCTGACATCTTCAAAATAGTCCACATAATCAGAAAATGGGACACAAAGCTCAAAATTTCTAAAAATTTCAGAATTCTGGTTTAAGCCGACCGTCAAAGTATACATGAAAGTTTCTCCCGGCTTCACATCTGGAGTAGCTTCATCTTTCAAAACCACCTCAGGCATATTCGGTTCACCAAACATCAGCAAAATATCAGATGTATGATGAGGGTCATCAGACTTGGCAATAGCGATATTGAATGAAGTGCGATCTTTCGTCAATATCTTCTCTGTAACATCACCTCCCGACAAAGCAACCGCATGTAAGTCATAACCTCTCGTGTATCTGTTAGAATTAGACTCTATATTATTACCATCAGCAAACAAATACTCGTATGTCACCGTGCTACTGAAAGAATTCTTATCACCATTTTTAACAATAGTAGTTTTACCTCCTCCATAATCATCTAATTCCTTTAATTTTTCCGTACCCGTTTTGTTACAAACCAATTGATCGTCTTCAATACTATAAGTTCCACCTAAAGATGCAATAGACAAAACAGTTCCTTGAGACAAATCAAGTCCAATATTAGCCATATCAAGTTTCAAATTGAACAAAGTTGGTGACGCAGCCTGTGAAGCGTCAGTTGTCACCACATCACTCACTTTGTCTGGCTGATAGTAGAAAATAGAACGTTCTGGCAATCCAGAATACTCATAGATCACTGTAAATGTCCATCCTGAATAGTTACCGATTCTCACACCATTTGATGCGTATGTCGACTCATCAGATTCAGTTTCAACATTTGCAACATATATTCTAAACACAGCATCCTGACTTGGTGTATTTCCTAAAATGCTATTTACTTCAGCAGTTACATCCGCATGACATGTGTATAGTTTTTTGTCATATCCATAAAGATCCGCCTCTTTAAGTGTACCTTTAATTTGGGCCTCGCCTAATTTTGTAGTACCTTCTGTAATAGCGATCAACACCTCGTCTTTACCTGTTGTTTTTGGAGAACGTCCGCCCCAAGATAAAAACGCTTTCTTTATCTTCAACGTTCCTTCACAAGTGGCTGCTTTAGGTTTCGAGATTCTAAATTCCTTAAAATTGACGTTTTTAATAGACGAAGAATTAGTAAACGCATTTTTTCCATTTACTATCGCCTCAATCTTTCCATTTTTAATCTCACTATCTCGATTTTGTGGAAATTCGCCTTCATTTATTCCAATCAACTTATGATTTGTGTTACCTACCGTAATAAAATCCAGATTTCCAGACTCCGCCCACACAGGCGAGTATTCCGGTCCCTGAGCATAGCCCAAACTACAAGCAAGTAGAGTAACCAACAACAATATTATCTTTCTCATATCAAACATAATCTTAATCAAAACAAAATTATTCATGTGTGTGTTGCATAGAGTTTATGTACTACACATATAAAATAGCAAAAATAATGCCACTATATCCATATACGCATATAAATACATAAAAAAGTGTGAAAAGCGATATATTTTTTAACATTTTTTAAGACTTTGCCAAATTAACGTCATTTTTAAATATTTGCAATCAGATCGATAACTAATATTTATTAATAAATTTACATATTTTATTCCATTTTTTGTTTAAATATTCAAAAAAAGGCATTATCTTTGCATTGTTGTTTTGAGGGACAGTTAAATGAAAAGACTTACTTTTTCATAAGTATTTTTTTGTACTGTTACTAATCCTATTTTTCCTTTATCTTGATTGAAAAAATCGCTACGAAGTCACCCGATCCTAGGGTGACTTTTTTATTTTTATCCTTACGTATTTCACATTTAACATTGAAATTCGTACTTTTGCATAAAATTTCTTAGAAGATACTTTTAAAATGAATATAGAAGAAAAACTATCAGCAGTCGTTAAGGCTGCAGTGTCTGCTCTATATGGTATTGAAGCAGACGACAAATCAGTGCAGTTGTCTGCAACAAGAAAAGAGTTTGAGGGTGACCTTACTTTGGTGGTATTCCCTTTCTTAAAAGCTTCTAAGAAAAAGCCGGAAGAGACAGCTCAGGAAATCGGCGACTACCTTGTTGCAAACGCATCTGAAGTTGAAAAATTCAACGTTGTAAAGGGTTTCCTTAATATGGTCATCAAAAAGGGTCATTGGGTAAGCGCTCTTAACAACATCCTTGCTGACGACAACTTCGGCAAAAAGACTCCTACAGCAGAGTCGCCTCTTTACATGGTTGAATACTCGTCGCCAAACACAAACAAACCTCTTCACCTCGGACATGTCCGCAACAACCTTCTTGGTTCTTCTCTATGCCGAATCCTTGAAGCTTGCGGTTTGAGAGTTGTGAAAACTAACATCGTGAACGACCGTGGTATCCACATCTGCAAGTCTATGCTTGCTTGGAAGTTGTTCGGCAACGGTGAGACTCCAGAGAATTCAGGCAAGAAGGGCGACCACTTGGTTGGTGACTATTATGTCAAGTTCGACAAGGAGTATCGTGCTCAAGTGAAGGAGCTTATGGCACAGGGTCAAAGCGAGGAGGACGCTAAGAAAAATGCTCCTCTAATGGTAGAGGCTCAACAGATGCTTAAGAAATGGGAAGATGGAGACAAGGAGGTTCGTGCTCTTTGGGAGATGATGAACAACTGGGTATACGCAGGATTCGATGAGACTTACAAGCGTATGGGCGTAAGTTTCGACAAGATATACTATGAGTCTCAGACTTACCTTGACGGAAAAGCTAAGGTCAACGAAGGTCTTGAAAAGGGAGTCTTCTACCGTCGTGAGGATGGTTCCGTTTGGGCGGACCTTACAAAGGATGGTTTGGATGAGAAACTTCTTCTCCGTGCCGACGGTACTTCTGTTTACATGACTCAGGATATCGGTACAGCACAGCAACGTTTCCGTGACTATGATATTTCACGCATGATCTACGTTGTTGGTAATGAGCAGAACTACCACTTCCAGGTGCTTTCTATCCTACTCGACCGTCTTGGATTCAAGTGGGGTAAAGATTTGGTTCACTTCTCTTACGGTATGGTTGAGCTACCAGAAGGAAAGATGAAGAGCCGTGAGGGAACTGTAGTAGACGCGGATGATTTGATGGACAAGATGGTAGAGGATGCAAAACAGATGTCGCTTGAGCTTGGCAAATTGCAGGATTGCTCAGAGGCAGAAGTTGACGAAGTTGCAAGAATCTGTGGTCTTGGAGCATTGAAGTATTTCATTCTAAAGGTTGATCCTCGCAAGAACATGATGTTTGATCCTAAAGAGTCGATCGACTTCAACGGAAACACAGGTCCATTCATCCAGTATACACACGCTCGTATCTGTTCGGTATTGAGAAAGGCTGCAGAAATGGGTATTACATTACCAAACAAGCTAAATGAGGATTTGCAGATTTCTGACACAGAAGGTGTATTGATCCAGGCTTTGGCTTCATATCCAGATGTTGTTGCACAGGCAGGAAAAGAGTTCAGCCCAGCATTGATCGCCAACTACATCTACGATTTGGTAAAACAGTTCAACTCATTCTACCACGATTTCTCTATCCTAAAGGAGGAAAACGAAGATGTTCGTGCATTCCGTCTACTTCTTTCAAAATCAGTTGCAAAAGTGGTAAAAAGCGGTATGGGATTGCTTGGCATCGAGGTTCCAGAAAGAATGTAATCATTCAATCAAATATGATAAAAGAGACGTTGCATAAGCAGCGTCTCTTTTTTTGTTGGGAACAAAAACACACTGTAAAGACGTCGTATTACGACGTCTACAAACCGAATACGTTTTCTACCGTCGAACATGCCATATTATCCAAAGAACTGTTTCTTTAGTGGCAAGGTCCACTAAAATATATTTCACTTATCACAGTGTCATCATATTTTGTCCCTTCATACACATCTACAATTTCAAACTTGAATGACCACCGCGGCACAATTTTTCCGTCTAAATCGCCCCAGCGTCGCTCATCATCATTATAAATTGCATACGATCCAAACACCTTCCACAACTTGAAATGTTGGTCTGAAATTTCATCCTTAAGATGCAAATTCGCTATATGTTTGTTGTTGAAATATAGTTTGAGCGTTTTTACTCTTGAATTCTCTTTGTAAGCCCTGGGCGTCTTCACGTAACCATTCGAAATGATGATTTCATCAACACTGCCGCTGTTTATATAAAAGGTCACACTTTCTCCAGCCCCATAACCGTCGACACCTTCGACCCATGCCGTCTCATAATTATCATCACCAGCATTCGAACCTATGTACGTGATTTTACCATTATTCTTTAGATTGCTTGATGCGATAACAGTGTCGATACTTCCACAGCAATACCAATTGCACCCCATACCAGAAACATCCCACCAACTCATCTTATGCTCTTCCAACTTTTCATTGTTGAGAAGTTCGTCAAGACGTTTCCTTTCCAATTCCGTCAGATTCTGATTATTAACCTGTTTCTTGAAAAGCACATAACGTTCTTCATATAATTTCTTAAGTTCCTCAGGGAAAGATAGTTTATCCACTTTAGTTGGATAAAGATCTTTAACCTGCGAAAATAAAATCTGCGAAAGCATAACTGAAAATAAAACAAATAGAATTCTCATACTGCAATAATTAAAATTGACTATATATATACTAAATAATGGGAATACAATAGACAAAAACAAAAAAAGCGGGTTCTCAGATAGAACCCGCTTATCTTATGGAATAAATCCCAATCAAGAATTATAGATTTGGATTCATTGTCTTCCACTCTGATACAGGTGGGATGATACCAAGAGTTACAAGTTCATCACGCATCTTCTGTAGGTGCTCGTAAGACTTAGCAAGATCAGCCATCTCCTCAGCAGTACCTGAAGGAGCTGTGAAGCTAACACCATTCTTGTCGATCTTTGAAGGCATAGCCATCATTACGTTCTTGAAACCGCACTTGTCGCAGTTTACATAGCAACCTGCAGGCCATGTGAACTCAGCACCACCCATAGCACCTTCGATCATCTTAACTGCCTGGTAAGCTGGGCTCTGGAATGAAGAACGACCACGAAGCTTGATGATTGCAGAACCACCCTGGATAGTAGCCTGCTTGATCTCTGCCCAACGGTCAGCTGGGATATTGTACTCAGAAAGTGGCTTGCCAGCAACCTTTGCCTTTGAAGCAAATACTGCCATCTGCTCACCGTGACCACCGTAAGTGTAGCAATCAGTTACCTGATCCTGCTGTACACCACACTGCATTGCAATCTGCTGCTGTAGACGAGTTGAGTCAAGAGCAGCAAGAGAAGTCAACTGATTTGGCTTCAAACCTGAGTGGATAAGCGCTGTAAGAGCTGTTACGTCAGCTGGGTTGAAGATAACAACTACATGCTTTACATCTGGGCAATACTTCTTGATATTGTCACCAAACTCAGCAGCGATCTGGCAGTTACCCTTCAACAAATCCTCACGAGTCATACCCTCCTTACGTGGAGCTCCACCAGAAGAGATGATATACTTAGCACCAGTGAATGCCTCTGCTGGATTAGTAGTCCAAGAGATGTTTGCACCTGGGAATGCGCAGTGAGCCATCTCGTCAGCAACACCATGCACACCTGGCTCGAAGATATCATATAGACAGATGTTTGGAGTCAAACCAAGCATAAGTACAGACTGAACCATGTTAGAGCCGATTGCACCACCAGCACCTACGATAACAAGTTTCTCGTTAGTTAAAAAAGCCATAACTTTATATTTTATTGTTTATTAATATTTCCTTTTTCTGAAATGTAGTGCAAATATAATAAATTTAGGAAGAGAAAGGATAAAAAAAATATACATAATTTTGAACAAAAGTTTGATTTAATTGACAAACGTAAGATGTGTAGATTTTTTCGTAACTTTGTATCAGAAACTATAAAACAAAGACAACATATAAAATTATGAATACAGTTAAATTCTTGCTATTTACATTAATCTCAGTTGCTGCATTTTCCTCTTGCGAAGACAAACGTGTCAGTCAGGGAAGAGATGCTTATATGCGTTTTTACAAAAACTACCTTCCTAATCCTAACTCTTTGAAGGTGAAAAAGGAAACATATACAATAGGAAAAAGAAATGAAGTCAAATGGATTTTGGACATTCAGACAAATGACATATATGGCAATCTTACTGATGTACAGGATTCTTTCATTACCACAGGCAACAGAGTATTTAAAATCAATGAAATGGTAATATACGACGACGGGAAAATGAATAGGATTTACTGATTAACATACAGATCTTCCCTCTGATTCTTATAACTAGTAGGAAAACAAACTCATATTTTCTTTCTAGTTTATATTTCTCTTATTCATACAACAAAAAAGGTTGCGAATGTTCGCAACCTTTTTTGTTATCACAACTTTAATATCATTATCGTCTAATCAATGTG
>SUXE01000022.1 GCA_015061115.1 Bacteroidales bacterium
CACATTGATTAGACGATAATGATATTAAAGTTGTGATAACAAAAAAGGTTGCGAACATTCGCAACCTTTTTTGTTGTGTCAGATTGAAACTTAAAAGAGAACCGGAATCATAATTTACAACAAAAAAGAACCGATTTGTGAATTATAATTTTTATATTTGTGTCTGTGATAAAATTGATTTATGGACAGATTTTTTTATTTCCTAATTCTTATACTTGTTTGTTTTTCATCTTGCAATGAAGACAAAGCTGTTTTGGATCAGACCATTGATTATTCGGCTATGGATATTTGCAATCCGCCCGATACACTTTGGGGCGTTGACGTGAGCCATTATCAGGGGAAAATTGATTTTGATGATTTGGAGGAGGGGGCTCATTTTGTTATACTTCGAGCCTCAATCGGACCAAACGGAAAATGTGACCAACGATTTTATGGCAACTACGCAAAAGCGGCGAAGTCAAAATTGTTGCTTGGATTTTATCATTTTTTCTATTTCGACCGTGATGGCGAACTACAGGCAAAAATCTTTTTGGATGCCACTAATGGGAAACGGAATAATTTTCCTTTGATAATTGATTTTGAAGAGTCGAAAGCTGTCAATAATCCCAAAATGATGAATGTGGACACTTCCGTTTACAATCTACGCAAGATGGTTGATTATCTCCAGTCTCAGGGGAAAGATGTGATGATCTATTCTAATCGCCATTGCTATGCTAAATATAAAATTGCGTCTAATTTTCCAGGTGTTAAACTATGGGTCGCAGATTATAATGCTATGTTTGTGACTGAAGATTTCCCAGATTGTTATATTCAGCAGTATGCTTGCGACGGTAAGGTTTATGGTATTCATGCAGACGTGGATTTGAACGTCATCGTCGACAGCAAGATGATTATAACGCCAGAAAAACAGCCGCAACAGTGATTTTTCGCGTTTTTTTCTCTTATTTCATTGTATTTGGTGCTATCTTTGCCAAAATTTTGGTATAAGGTTGAAAAAATACAGATATGACAAGAGAAGAATTATTTGAGAATATCAAGAAGAAGCAGTCGTTTCTTTGTGTAGGTCTGGACACAGACGTGAACAAGATTCCTGAGTTTATGTTCGACAAATACGAAGGCGACTATATCTATGAGTTCAACAAACAGATTATTGACGCTACTGCGAAATATTGCGTCGCATATAAACCGAATTTGGCGTTCTACGAAAGCCTTGGTCTTCAGGGCTGGGATGTTTTAGAGCGTACCGTCGACTACATTCGTACTAATTACCCAGATATGTTCTTGATCGCTGACGCTAAGCGTGGTGATATCGGCAACACATCAGCAATGTATGCCCGTACATTCTTCGGCGCTATGGATTTCGACTCTGTCACTGTAGCTCCATATATGGGTGAGGATTCAGTTTCTCCATTCTTGACATACGAAGGCAAGTGGGTCACTCTTCTTGCGTTGACTTCTAACAAGGGAGCTTTCGATTTCCAGTTTATGAAGGATGCTGAGACAGGAGACACTTTGTATCAGAAAGTTTTGAAGACATCAAAGAATTGGGGTAACGCAGATAATATGATGTATGTAGTCGGAGCCACTAAGGCAGATATGCTTAGTGACATTCGTGAGATTATCCCAGACAATTTCTTGCTTGTTCCTGGTATCGGTGCTCAGGGAGGTAGTCTAGAGGAGGTTGTAAAACATGGAATGAACAGCCAGTGTGGACTATTGGTCAACTCTTCTCGCGCGATCATCTATGCTGCCAACGATGAGACATTTGCGGAGGCTGCAGCACGTGAGGCAAAGAAGGTACAGGAGCAGATGGCTGGATTCTTGAAAGCGGCAGGAATGATTTAATTGTTGGGGTAGACAGAGGAATGCGCACAAAAATCATCAACGACCCAGTACACGGATTTGTTAATATTCCGGAGTTTATTTACGATATCATCGAACATCGTTTTTTTCAGCGTTTGTCTAGAATCAGACAACTGGGTCTGACTTATATGGTGTATCCTGGTGCTCAGCATACCCGTTTCCTACATTCTTTGGGTGCTATGCACCTGATGGAGGAGGCGTTGACTACTCTTCATAATAAAGGAGTCGTAATTTCAAAAGAAGAGAAAGAAGCCGCGATGGCTGCGATTCTTCTTCACGATGTCGGTCATGCTCCATTTTCTCATGTTTTGGAGAGCACGTTTGTTTCCGGCATCTCGCACGAGGAGATCTCTCTTCTGATGATGAAACAGATAAATAAAGATTTCGGTGGCAAACTTGATATGGCCATCGAAATCTTTCAGGATAAATACCCACGTCATTTCTTCCACCAGTTGATTTCAGGACAGTTGGATGTAGACCGACTCGATTATCTTAGTCGTGACTGCTATTTCACAGGTGTTGTGGAAGGGGTTATCGGCGCTGAACGAATCATTAAGATGATGAACGTGGCAGACGATAAACTCTGTGTGGAGATGAAAGGTATATACTCGATCGAGAAGTTTTTGATCGCCAGACGAATGATGTATTGGCAGGTCTATCTTCATAAAGCATCAATCGCTGCGGAACAGGTTTTGATTTCGTTGCTTAGACGTGCGATCTATCTTGCCAAACAAGGCGAGGAATTGTTCGCGTCGCCATCACTGAGATATTTTCTATATAACAACGTCGAGGCTGATTCTTTTGATATCTACAGCTCATCGCTCGAAAATTATGCAAGATTCGACGATTCCGACATCTATTCAGCATTGAAAGTATGGCAATGCCATAAAGATAACATATTGTCTTTGTTAAGTGAGTCACTTACAGACAGACGTTTGTTTAAGGTTAAGGTTTTTGATCACGAACCAAGCCAGTCTGATGTCGATGAAATAAAGAAGCAGATACAGTCTGTCACTAATTTTTCTGATGATGAGGTCGAATATCTGTGCAGAGTTGTGCCAGTGACAAGTAAGGCATATTCATTGAAAAATGGCGGTCTGAATATTTTACGTTCCGACGGAAATTTATGTGATGTGAGTGAAGTTTCGGATATTTTGGACTTTTCTTTGTTATCAAAGCAAGAGAAGAAATACTATCTTTGCTATTATGATTCGCGTCAGTATTTTAGCACTCAGATGTAATTTTAGTTGAATTTAATGTTCAAAAAGTAACGCAAAGGCTCATATTCGTGTGAGAGATTGCGGTATGTGTCAATATTTTACTACTTTTGCTTGATTTTATAATTTTTAAGAACATGGAATTTACAGCAGGACAGTTAGCAGCAATGCTTAATGGACAAGTCGATGGGGATGAGAATGTAAAGGTTAGTACTTTTGCAAAAATAGAAGAGGGTAGAAACGGAGCTATTTCATTTTTGTCAAATCCAAAGTACACAGAGTATCTCTATTCCACGAAGTCATCTGTTGTGTTAGTGTCTAAAGATTTTGTTCCGACAAAAGAATATACATGCACACTTTTGAAAGTTGCTGATCCGTATGCTGCTGTCGCGCAGCTTCTTCGTTTGGCTGATCAGTATTTGTCGCCAAAAAGAAATGGAATACATCCATCTGCGTCTATTTCAGACAAGGCGAAGATTGGAGAGAACGTCTATATCGGTCAGAATGTTGTGATTGAAGACGGTGCGGTGATCGGCAAGGGTTGTCAGATATACGCGAATGTATTTATCGGGCAGGGTGTCACATTAGAAGATGATTCATTGGTATATGCCAATGTCACTATATATAAAGGCTGTAAGATTGGTAAAAGATGTGTTTTGCAGGCTGGATGTGTGATAGGAGGAGACGGTTTTGGCTTCGCTCCTAATCCAGACGGATCTTATAGCAAAATCCCTCAGCTTGGCATAGTCCGTTTGGAGGACGACGTCGAGATTGGGGCAAATTCGACAATTGACAGAGCGACAATGGGCGAGACTGTGATACACAAGGGAGTCAAGATAGACAATCTTGTACATATCGCTCATAATGTTGTTGTGGGAGAAAATACAGTTATGGCTGCTTTGACTGGTATAGCCGGTTCGACAAAAATTGGAAAGCACTGTATGTTTGGAGGACAGAGTGGAGTGGTTGGCCATGTTGAAGTGGCGGACAATTCCAATTTCGCCGCTAAATGTGGCGTATCTTCGTCGATCAAAACGCCAGGTCAGCAGTGGCATTTCTACCCACATATGGAAGGATCAAAATTCCGTCGCAGCTATGTTTGTCTAAAACAGTTGCCAGAGACAGTCAAAGTCGTTTCGGAGACAGAAAAGCAATTACGTGTTGCTAACGAAAGAATAGAGATGCTTGAGAAGCAGATTCAGGAGTTGGCAAACAAAATAAAGTAATAACTGAGAAAAAAAGTAAAATGGAAAATCAGAAGACATTAAAGGGTGAATTCTCTATTTCTGGTGTAGGTTTGCATACCGGTTTGGCTATCAATGCCACATTTAAGCCAGCACCTGCAGGTACAGGTATCAAGTTCAAACGTATTGATCTCGAAGGAGAAAATGAGATAGACGCTTTGGCTGAAAATGTAGTTGAGACAAGCCGTGGCACAGTTATTGCGAAAGGTGATGTTAAGGTAAGCACAATCGAGCATGCTATGGCTGCTCTATATGCATTGGGTGTAGACAACTGTATGATTGAGATCTCTGGAGGTGAGATGCCTATTTTGGATGGTAGTGCAGCTCCATTTGTAAAAGAGATTCTTGCTGTTGGTCTTGAGGAACTTGAGGCAGAGCGTGAATATTACGTTGTAAGAAAGAAGACAGAGTTCGTTAATGAGGCTACAGGTTCAAAGTACACATTCATTCCAGACGATGATTTCTCTATGACAGTAATGGTAAAATACCCATCTGTTGTTTTGAGTAATCAGTTCGCCAACTTGGATTCTATCGCAGATTTCCAGAATGAGGTTGCGTCTTGCCGTACATTCGTGTTTGTTAAGGAAATTGAGCCACTTGTTAAGAATAACCTTATCAAGGGTGGAGATTTGGATAATGCAATCGTTGTCTATGATGAGAAACTCTCACAGGCTGAGGTTGATCATATTTGTGGTATTTTAGGCAAGTCGAATGTCAAGGCTGAGAACATCGGTTATTTGAGTAATGATCCTTTGCGTTTTGAGAATGAGCCAGCTCGTCACAAGATGCTAGACTTGATCGGTGATTTGGCATTGATCGGTAAGCCAATCAAGGGAAAGGTGATCGCTGTTTGCCCAGGCCACACTGCAAATGCGGATTTGACTAAGAAACTACGTAAGGAGATCAAGCGTCAGGAGGTTGTTATCCCATCATACGATCCAAATGCTGAACCAGTGATGGATGTCAACAAGATCAGAGAGATCCTTCCTCACCGTTGGCCAATGCAGTTGGTAGACAAAGTGATTGAGATTTCAGACAATTATGTAGTCGCAGTCAAGAATGTAACTTCAAACGAGACATTCTTTATGGGACATTTCCCACAGGAGCCTGTTATGCCAGGTGTTTTGATTGTTGAGGCGATGGCACAGTCTGGAGGTTTGTTCGTGTTGAACTCTTTGGATGATCCTCACGGATATTCTACATACTTCATGAAGATCGACAATGTGAAGTTCCGTCGTAAGGTTGTCCCTGGAGACACATTGATTTTCAAAGTGTCGTATGTGACTCCTTTGAGAAGAGGTTGCGCGGTGATGAAAGCCTACGCGTTTGTTGGCGATCAGATCGTCGCAGAGGCAGAGTTTATGGCACAGATTATTAAGAACAAATAATATAGATAGGACTAAATATTGGGTGAATGGAACAACCATTTGTAAGCATACATCCCGAGGCTAAAATCGGAAAAAATGTTGAAATAGGGCCATTTTCTTTCATTGACAAAGATGTTGAGATTGGCGACGGTACTAAGATTATGGCTAATGTCACGATCTTGGAAGGGGCACGAATTGGTAAGAATTGTGTTATTTTCCCTAATGCTGTCATTTCAGCAATTCCCCAGGATTTGAAGTTTAGGGGTGAGAAGACAACCGCTGTGATTGGCGACAACACAACTATCCGTGAGTGTGTCACTATCAACAGAGGTACAGCATCTAAAGGCACTACAATAGTAGGCAGTAATTGTTTGATTATGGCTTATGTCCACGTAGCTCATGATTGTGTTGTAGGCAATAATATCATACTTGGCAACACAACACAGCTTGCTGGTGAGGTAGAGGTTGATGATTGGGCTATTGTTTCAGGTGGCACTTTGGTGCATCAGTTTACACGCATCGGTTCACATGTGATGATTCAGGGCGGTTCGAGAATTGGTAAGGATGTTCCTCCGTATGCGATGGCAGGACGTGATCCGTTGGCATATTGCGGATTGAATCTTGTAGGTTTGCGCAGACGTGGGTTCTCAAATGAGAAGATTGAAGAGATTCAGAATATTTACCGTACACTGTATATGTCAGGATTGAATGTCTCTCAGGCGATTGCAAAGATCAAGGAGACATTCCCAGAGACAGAGGAGCGCAAGGTAGTGCTTGACTTCTTGGAAGGCAGTGAGAGAGGTATTATTCCAAGTATAGTTAAATAATAAAATCTATCGGGTATGTTTAGAAAAAGTATTGTGACGAGAGTCTTGGCTCTTGGTGTTGCTGCTTTCACATTCACTTCATGTGAGGAGATGTCAGGTGTGTTGTCACAGGGTGATACAGTTGCCGCTTTGAAAGAGGCTTTAAACGTGGGTGTCAATGTCGCTGTTGAGCGTCTTTCTACGGAAGGCTATTTTGAAGATGCTGCTACAAGGATCGGGTTGCCTCAGGAGGCTGTCACTGCTTTTACTGCAGTTCAAGCATTACAGAAAGTTTCAGCAGTTAGCTCTGTTTTGAATGAAGTAGGTCTGGGCCCAGATTTGCAGGATAACTTGATCACATTGTTCAATGAAGCTGCGACTGATGCCGCTCCAAAGGCTGCTACTGTGTTCACAAGTGCTATCACTAATATGTCAGTTCAGGATGGAGAGGGTATTCTGTTTGGAGGTAGCGGAGCTGCAACAACATATTTGAAGGATAACACTTATACTGGTTTGCAGGGAGCGTTCCATGATCCAATTGTGAACAGTATGAACAAAGTTAATATTGCTGGTATGACGGCTACTACGGCTTGGTCAAAGTTTGCTACAGGCAACAACAAATTGGCAGGTTATATCAATCAGTACAAAAGTGCTATTAATTTAGCATCTGCGACTGGTTTGATTCCATCAAGTGCCATGACAGCAATTAATAATGTCGGTGAAGTGAACACAGATATCTCTGATTACGTGACTGGTAAGGCTCTTGACGGTTTGTTCTTGAGAGTGTCTCAGAAAGAGGATGATATCCGTACAAATGCCGCAGCTCGTACTTCTGATTTGTTGAAGAGAGTGTTCGGCAGATTGGATGAGTAATCCGATTGGTTTAGAATCATAAAAGAAGGGATTTGGCAGAAATGTCAAATCCTTTTTTTGTATTGTAAGATATACATTGTATTTTTGACTTGTCATTATGATTGATATCTATGAAATGCTTAAATATAATATTAGCTCTACTTACTTGCTTTGCTTTAATTTGTAGTGGACAGGAGTCAATGGTTGAATCTGATACAACCAAAGTCTATCAAGATACTTCGACATTTTCACAGCATGATATAGATGATGCTATATTGAAGGATGTGTATTCTGAACTTCTGGACGTAGAGAAACAAATCAGAGCCACACATAACTGGTTGGTCGATTTGAATTATATTAGTCCTGGAGTAGAACGAAAGATAAAAGAGAAATTAGACGATTTGAATGCTCGTTTGGATAATGTCTCCACACAACTTGATTCCATAACGGATAAGTCTATGAAAACCAAAGCTAAACCATATAAAGTCACACTTAAAGACTGCAGACAAAAACTTGCTAAATGTTCGGGAATGTTGAAGAAGAAGGGGAAGATGTGAAAATCACTTAATGGAAAGAACAATAAATTAATCCTAGCCTGATTCTTAATTTTAGAAAATCATTTTTTATCTTTGATGTCACGTTAATTATAGAATAAGAGTCATGATAAATATTGACGTATAGGTCACAATTATTTGCCTCTTCAAAAATGTAAAATAATAGACAGAACTTTTCATCTCAGATTCGTAACCTCACCGAATCGAGGGATAGATTGTCGATGAAGTTGATGAGTGGAAAAATGGAGATTTGAAGGAAAAAATAGACTTAATATTATGAAGATTAATACATTAAAAGATTTTATAGAGAAGATCAATTTTGACTTAGGAGATTTTTGTAGTACATTTGCCTATACAAGAAAGGGTTTAGCAAACCTTTCAAAATCCCCCAATCGTAATTTCTTGTTTAAGTATGCTGACTATGATAGAGATTGGGCTATCAATGAAGGTGGCGGAGTTGAAATCCAAATGCACGTATTTTTAAGAGATGATAAATTGGGTATGGACTTGGATTTAACACTCAATATGTGCCTTTTGCGAATGAAAAGAGCACTATTGAATATATGAAGCCGTATGGTGAGGCATTTCTTGAACTTTTAGAAACAAATAGGGAAGATTGGAATAATCGTGGATTTGACTGGATTGAGGGAGAAGGAGAGAAGATGTTGAAAAATCCTAAACATAATCAATACTCATTGTTTGGTAAGACAATAAATGTCGTAAATTCCGAAATTACTGATGCTGAGTACCAAACAATGTTATCAGATATTCAGGGGACACTTTTCGTTATTTACCAAAAAGTTTTTGAAATCAAAAACAGTAAGGAGACTATAGAACAACAAATTAAAGAAAAAAAGGCTAAGAGTATGGAGTTCGTAGAGAAAACTGCAAAATTACTTCAGGTAAAGAAGAATATCATTCTTCAAGGTGCTCCTGGAACGGGGAAAACATATAATACAGCAGCCATTGCTCTTTCTGTATTAGGTATAGATGATATAGATTTGACTGATCATAAAGCTGTAATGGAGCGTTATGAAAAGTTGAGAGAAAAGAAAATATTCTTCACAACATTTCATCAGTCTATGGACTATGAAGATTTTGTAGAAGGTCTAAAACCTCATATTCTGCAAGATGAGAATGGCAAAAATGTCGGAGTTTCATATGTGCCTGAAGATGGAATATTCAAAAGAGCATGTAATGCAGTAGATACTGACGAGACAAAGGATATCGTTAAATGTATTGATTTGTATTTGAATTCTATAAAGGGTTACGAAAATAAAAAAGAGATTCCTACTATTACTGGAAAATCATCATTGTATGTATGGTGGAAAGAAGGTAATTCAACAATAAGCGTACGAAGCGTAAACTCGACATCAGATAAGGGAGAAGAGTATTCTCCTTCTCCATTAAATATTGAGAAAGTTAAAAATCAAGCTATTGAAGAAGGAGAAGAGAACAATTGGAGGCAATATGCTAAGGCTATTATAAATGCTGTAAAAAAAGAGTATATGTCTCAAGAGAATAAGCCGGTTGTCTTGATTATTGATGAAATTAATAGAGGTAATATTTCGAAGATATTTGGAGAACTCATTACACTAATTGAAGTAGATAAAAGAGATAAAGGTGTCCATCCTATAGATGTTATGCTACCTTATACAAAGAGTTGGTTTAGAGTACCTAGTAATCTGTATATTATTGGAACAATGAATACAACAGATAGAAGTACAGGTACATTGGATTATGCATTAAGAAGACGATTTGCATTTGTGACATTGAAATCGAATCCTGCTGTTATAGAGTCTCATTACGATAAATTAGGAGATCAAGGTTTGAAATCGATAGCATGTGCCCTGTTTGATGATATTAAAATATTTATCGAAGATCCAAAACATCTATGTGGAGATTTGAGTATTGATGATTTGATGGTTGGTCATAGCTATTTTATGGCAAAGACTGAGGAGGAATTAAGAGACAAAATGGAGTACGAAATTTTGCCTCTAATAAATGAATACATCAACGATGGAATTCTCAATGTAGATAAAAAAGAGAAAAATGACGCATTTGAAGCTTGGCGAGATCTAAAGACTATTGTTACAGCAAAACCTCAAGTATAATATATGCATATTTTAGAAGAACACGGATGTCTGTCTGAACAGCCTAATGATAAGTACAATCATTTATCATTGGTGTCTTGGAATAAACCTGTTGAAAATCAACCGTGGGGATATTATGCGTCGTTCATAATTGGAGCCGAATGGATAGATGAACAAGAAGCTCTGATTGTTATGACTAAGGGTGGTTTGGAGCATGTTGATTTTTTACAGATGTTCATGTCCTGTTTCTCTTCTGATTTAGCGGTTGATGAATTTTCAAAAATTTATACGATTGATTTTGATAAACCAGCTATCGAGGCTCCTGCATTAAGAAGTGTGGTAAGCCCTTTAATTGTGTTTCACTTCTTGAATGTAATAAGTAGAATAAAAACTCTCAAGAAGGACTATGTACATTATAGCGAGAATCTCAAAAAGGTGAAAGGTCATATTAGGATGTTGCAGAATGAGCGTAAGAATATTGTTGCCAAACGATATGACAGAATCCTTTGTGATTATGATGAATACTCAGTAGATATTCCAGAAAATAGATTGTTAAAAAAAGCTCTGCTATTTTCACAAAAATTTATCACTAACCTGGTTGCTTCAAAAAAATCGTATGCCCCTATATTATTCAAACTTACAAAAAGTTTGTCTTTGTTCGAGAATGTTAGTGATGATGTACAATATAGTGAAGTTGGAAACATTAAAGGGCATAAATTATTTAAGGAGTATGCAGAGGCAATACGATTGGCAAAAATCATATTAAGACATTTTGATTATAATATACAAAATGTTAGCCTAGAAAATAGTAAAGTTGTGCCTTTTACTTTGGATATGTCTTTATTGTACGAACATTATGTATTTGGATTGCTATATCAAGCATACAATAACAAAATAAGCTATCAGTCCAAAGGAAAAACTGGATATCCAGATTTCTTATTCAAATCAGATTCCTATCGTGCTATTTTGGATACTAAGTACATTCCAAAATATGATGACATGTCTTTAGACACTTATGTGATTAGACAGTTGTGTGGATATGCTAGAGATATTAGAATATTGAAAAAAATTGGTTATGAGGATATTGATGAAAAGTCAGACATTCCTAATGTGCCTTGTATTATTATATATCCAGAAGAGGGTGATTTGTTCTGCAATCCATTTATAGGCAACCGGTTAGAAAATCTATGTGGTAAACCAGAAAATGGAATATTACATTTTTATAAGATTCCTGTTTCTTTACCAACTATTAAGTAGAATTATAAGCTGAAATTATTCAGAAAACATATTTGTGCAGGATAGTGCTGGAAATCTGTTGTAGAAGGAGTTGTAATGGGATGTGAAGTTCGCCTACAACCAAGAGGTTTTGAGTGGATTCGGCACGTTCGACCGTAAAAGTTATCGTGAGATTCTAAATATGTATACATGAGGTATCCAGCGGCATAAAAATAGAGGCATGTCATCCATGCCTCCAATTCTTAATTCTTAATTCTAAAGTTTAGTCCTCTCCAAACTTCAAAATCATGCTTGTGGCGCCGAGGGTGATGATATCACCAGACTCGATGATGCGAGCCTCTTTTTTAGCGAGTATATCGTTGGAGACGAATGTGCCGACCAGACTGTCGTTGTCTTTCACATAGTGGGTGATTCTGCCGTTCTTCTCCTTCACGACGACTGTGCAGTGGATGCGGTCCATGCTCATGTCTGATGTCTGGATCGGACAGTTGATGTCTGTGCCTGGGCAACGTCTTCCAAACACATTCTCGCCCTCTTGCAACGGGATCTCCTGTCTGTTGCAGAACACGTTCTCTATCACGACTATCGTGCCATACTTGTCTGCATCCGCCTCTTCGTTCTTTTTCTCTAAAGCATCAGCGGCGATCGTTGATGGCTTTACTCTGAATCTTACCTTGAACTTTTTTCCACAGTCCTCACAAGTCAATCCGATGATTGAGCCGGCTTCAATGTTTTTCTCTTCAAATGAGACAAAGTTGTCACATTTTGGGCAACGTATCTTTTTCATGCTTTACTTGTTCTTCAAAATCTCATTCCACAATGCGGAAATCTTCTCCAATTCTCCGCTGAACTGTGGTGTGAATATTCCTGTATTGATTTGTGATTCAATCTCTTCCCTTGTCCAGAAACGACCTTCGTCAATCTCTACCGGGTCGACGTTGAACTCTCCGTCGTAGATGCAGTAATAGTCGTTCACAATCTCGCGTTCCCTTGCGCTTTGATATGTATAGCGAAGGAAGAAGACGGGAGTGTACTCAGTGATTCCCAACTCTTCACGTGCCTCTCTGCGGAGCGCTGTCTCAATCTCTTCTCCATAGTCGACATGGCCGCCTACCGCAGTGTCCCATTTACCTGGCTGGATATCCTTTGATAATGAACGCTTTTGCAAGTATAGCTCACCTTTGCTGTTGAACACATGCAGGTGGACGACGGGATGAAGAAGCATCGATCCAGAGTGACATTCACGTCGTGTGGCTTTGCCTATAACATTGCCGTCTTCGTCTATGATTGGGAATAATTCGTCTTGTGCCATTTTCTTTTGCCTTTTATTTTGTTGCAAAAGTAACATTAAAAATCTAACTTTGCTTAAAAATGCGTAATATGATTCTTCTAAACACGACTTATGTAGTAAACACAGATCAAGAATCCCAGTTTTTGGAGTTCCTTCGTAACGAGATCGTGGCTGATCTTCGTAACGACGGATTTTTTTCAGATCTGAAGCTCCGTCTTGTCTACACTGATGAAGATTCTACTGTCAATTATTGTTTGCAGGCTCAGTGTGACGATATGGACAGATTGGAAAACTGGATGATGATGAATTCAAAGACTATGGCTTTGAAGCTACGTCAAAGATTCGGCACTTCCGTGTTGTCGTTTGCTACAGTGTTGGAAGACATAGAGATTTGAGATAATGATTCAGCCGCAGAATAAGGTAGAAAAAATCATACTTGGCATCGACCCAGGTACAATGTATATGGGCTACGGTGTGATAAGCGTCGTCGGCACAAAGATGAAGTTCATAGATATGGGCATCCTTGATCTTAAAAAAGAGGACGACACTTATATGAAACTCAAGAAGGTGTATGATTTCACAATTGCCTTGATTGATAAATTTTTACCTGATGAATTTGCCATCGAAGCTCAGTTTTTTGGCAAGAATGTCCAGAGTATGCTCAAACTTGGTCGTGCGCAGGGTGTAGCCATCGTGGCTGCTATGGAACGTGATATTCCGATTGCCGAATATGCTCCTCTGAAAGTGAAGCAGGCGATCACAGGAAACGGTGCTGCATCCAAAGAACAGGTTTGCGGGATGCTTCAAGTGCAGCTGAACCTGAAAAAAGAGCAGTTGCCAGCCCATCTTGACGCAACTGACGCATTGGGAGTGGCGGTTTGTCATCATTGGCAGTCGAGAGCTGTGACTGGAGAGAAAAAGTTTAAGAGTTGGGATGATGTGGTAGCGCAAAGGACAAAAAAGAAATAGGATAATGAAAAAAACATTGGAATTTTATAGTACTGTTGCTTTGCATCTATTTTTCTGGATTCTTTTGGCATTCCTATTGCCTTTGGATTCAGGTGTTAATCTTGTGCAGTTCCTGTTTATGCTTATTTCTTTTTATGTAAACTCCTATTGTTCTCGAAGATATATCACAAAAGAATTCTCAAGAAGACTTTTTTACACAATCGCTAACGTGATGTTTTCGTCGGCGTTGGGATTGATAATGTTTCTGATATTTCCTGAGACTTCTTTTTTAAGAATGACGGTGTTGTTCTTCCTTTCTGGATCAATGTCTGTGGTGATTTCACGTAAACGCCTGCTGATCGAAAAAAATGTGGAACAGAATGAAAATGAACAGTATCAGACAGAGATAGAGCTGAAACATCTTCGTTCACAGCTTCATCCGCATTTTCTTTTCAACACTTTGAACAATATCTATGCACTTTGTGAGATCGATTCCAAACGAGCCCAGCAGTCGGTGCATTATCTCTCACAACTGTTACGTTATATCCTCAGTGGAGAACGTTCAGGTGAAGGTGCTCGTATGGTGCCTGTGCAGAAGGAACATGATTTTATAAAGACATTCCTGCAGCTTATCTATCTGCGTATGCGTCCGAATGTCCATGTCATATATAATGCTGATATAACAGAATTCTCGGATGCACCGGTGTTGACGCTGATATTCACGTCGCTCATTGAAAACGCATTCAAACATGGTGTGGCTTCTGGCAAAGAGTGCGTGATTGAGTTTGGATTGTCTGCGAAAAGCCATACAGAGATCCATTTCTTCTCGTTGAATCCTTATTTCCAGAATCATGAGAGTAATAATCCGGAAAGTGGAATAGGATTGGAGAATCTTCGTCGCCGACTAGATATTGTCTATAAGGATGATTATAAATTAGATATCACAAATGATGGCAAGACATTCCGTGTCGACCTGACTTTGAATTATACTGAAAACAATTATTATTATAACGCATGACACAGAAATTTAATTGTATAGCTATAGATGATGAGCCTTTGGCATTGCAACTTGTTGAGAGTTATATCAAACGCACTCCTTTTTTGAACCTTATTGGCACATACGGAAGTGCGGAGGAGGCCATGCCTACCATTCAGAATGAAAAAATAGATATCGCTTTCTTGGATATCCAGATGCCGGATTTCTCTGGCTTACAGGTGTCTAAGATGCTATCTCCAGATACAAAAGTGGTTTTCGTCACTGCTCATGACAGATTCGCGATAGAGGGTTACAAGGTGAATGCAGTAGGATATCTTTTGAAACCGATATCATACGACGAGTTCCTTGACGTTGCCATGAAAGTGCAAGGTATGATCCAGAAAGAGGTTGCCGCTTCTGTAGCTTCAGCACCGTCGCAGCCAGAACAGAGAACGATATTGGTCAAGAGCGATTATAAGATGCTTCAGATTCCTATCAAAGACATCCTTTATATTGAAGGTTTGAAGGACTATGTGAAGATATATATTGAAAACGAGAAGGATCCGGTCGTATCTCTTCTTTGTATGAAGAGTTTGGAGACGAAACTGCCAGAAAATCAGTTCTGCAGAGTCCATCGTTCGTATATTGTGCAGACTTCAAAATGCAAGATTATCGAGAAGGGTAGGATAGTGATTGGAAATAACACAATTCCAATTTCGGACAGCTATCGTGCATTTTTCTTTGAAAAGTTGCAGAATGTGGCGATTGAGGTTTGATTAAGTATAAATTTAGTTTTCGCAAGTGTATTTTTAAGGACGAGTCCGTGATTATGAAAATCCACTTGCGAAACTTGAAATCTCTTATCGAATAATTTGGAAAGGACAGTTGATGGCTGTAATTTTGCATTCGTAAAAATAAATTTTTTTGATTATGAAAAAGAAGAAACGTCACGATGGAGTGACAGATGCGGTTAAGGCAATGAGAAAAGGCAACCGCGAAGCAGAGATGGAATTGCTCGGACCGGGTTTCCACAGTAAACATTCGATCCATAAGTCGGCTAACATCTACACAAGAAAAGAGAAGCACAAGTCTAAGATCAGCAATGATTCAACTTGTGCTTCTCTTTTTGTGTTAAGAAATCGTAAAGTGAAGTAAAGTTATTTAGAGTCTCTCCAAGTTTCTTCTCTCAAATCAAAAAAATATAATTTTATGTCAGATGCAATAATTTTTTTTCTGCATTTGCTGAAAATAACAAAATGTTTGGTTTGCAGACAAACGTATTTAAAACTGAAAGAAAAAATGTCAGTTTGTTTTCAATTGTAAACTGTTTCTCCCAAAAGTGTTTTCTTTCGCTAAAAAAAAGTGTCGATAATGGTGCGTAAGACGACAAAATGAAAGAAAAATTCTTCTTTTTTTACTTGCAAGACTAAAAATTCTTTATCATTTTTGTTGTTGAATATTGTGCATATTCATGCTTTGTAGACATTTTATGAAAGAAATGTGCGAAAAAGCGAAGTGATATAACTATAAAATGATACTAAAAAGAGACATATTAATGATGTGCGACGTGATGGTTTCCGGATGTGCTGGGCAGTGTGGCTCGGTGCTCTTTTCTGTATATTCGTCCGTCTGTAAGTCAGATAATATCTTTTTTAGTAGAAGTTGAGGCTATGATGAATCAATAAGTTGGTTTGTTGTAGTCTTTTTTTATGTTGAATAATAAAAATAAATAAACAATAATAACAATGGGTTCAAGTGAAATCTTTGTGGTTGTGATGATAACATCCGTTGTGATGGTGCTAGGCGCTATTATCATCGGTTGGTTGATCGCACCAAAGAGTACGAATGCACAGAAGGGAGAACCATATGAGTGTGGTATTCCGACCCGAGGCACATCGTGGCTACAGTTCAAACCAGGTTACTACCTGTTTGCATTGTTGTTCCTTATGTTCGATGTGGAAACAGTATTGTTGTTCCCATGGGCAACAATCACTAAGACTCTCGGTCCGAACGGAATACTTGCTATTTTGTTCTTCTTGTTGATTCTTGTGCTTGGTTTGGCATATGCTTGGAAGAAAGGAGCGTTGGAATGGAAGTAAAGGATATTAAGATCAAGTCGATGAAGACTGAGGACTTCAGAGACAACGAGTCGCTCCAGAAGTATATTGACGAACTAGAGAAGGGTGGTGTCGGTATCAAAGTCGCACCTTTGGATAAAGTAATCAACTGGGGTCGTTCATACTCTGTATGGCCTTTGACATTTGCAACATCATGCTGTGGTATTGAGTTCATGTGTGTGGCAGCAGCCCGTCACGATTTCGCTCGTTTCGGTTTCGAGGTCACTCGTAACTCTCCTCGTCAGGCTGATGTCATTTTCGTTTCTGGTACTATCACAAAGAAGATGGCTCCTGTATTGCGCCGTCTTTACGATGAGATGTCAGAACCTAAATATGTGATTGCCGTTGGTGGTTGCACAGTGTCTGGTGGACCTTTCAAGAGTTCATACCATGTGGTTGAAGGAGTGGATAAGATTATTCCTGTCGACGTGTATGTGCCTGGCTGTCCTCCTCGTCCTGAGGCAATGCTATATGCAATGATGCAGTTGCAGAGAAAGATTCGTGTAGAGTCAATCTTCAAGATGCCTAAGAATCCTGAGAAAGGTTCGGTGATCTTGTCTAAGTACAACTCTGACGGAACGTTGGTTACACCAGAGTCTGAAACAAAACAAATTGTAGAAGGAGGAGCAGAATAATGGAGAAAACATTGAAAATGATTCAGTCTGTCTCGTCTTCTTGCACTAAGATTGAAGCTGCAGACGTGATGGTTAGCGTCGACAAGAAGGATTTGCATAAGGTTTGCGAGGCTTTGTATAAAGATGGTTGGGATTACCTGATCAACCTTAATGCGATAGATAATGTGGAGAACATCGAGATTGTCTACCACATTTCCAAGTCGGCTGACATGGAGAAATTTTTGGTGCTCAAGACAAATACTACAGATGTAGAGAACCCAATCATTGAGACTGTTTCTGACATCTGGAAGAGCGCTAATCTATATGAGCGTGAGGCTTACGATTTCTTTGGCGTCCGTTTCTTGAACCATCCGGATATGCGCAGACTATTCTTGCGTCCTGATTGGGTAGGATATCCATTGAGAAAGAATTATGACAATACTCCGAATGAGGGAATCCCTTCAAAGGTCCATGATATGGATGCTTGTGAGGATGTGCCTTCTATCACTCTTGACAGACATGGAGAGATTGTCGAGAATCACACTAAACTATTCGGAAAAAACGAGTATGTGGTGAATTTTGGACCACAGCACCCGTCTACACACGGAGTTTTGCATTTGAGAGTCTCTCTTGACGGTGAGACAATCAAGAAGATCGATCCAAACTTCGGCTATATCCACCGTGGAATAGAGAAGATGATGGAGAGCATGACTTATCCTCAGATGCTATACCTTACTGAGCGTTTCGACTATCTTTGCGGAAGTATGAACCGTCACGCCCTATGTATGTGTGTGGAGAAGGCTATGGGAATTGAGATTCCGAAGAGAGCAGAATATATCCGTACAATTTTCGACGAGTTGAACCGTATCGCCAGCCACTTGTTGGGTTGGGCATGTATGTGTAATGATATGGGTTCAATCACTGCATTCATCTATGGTATGCGTGACCGTGAGAAGATCATGGATATTTTCCAGGAGACTGCAGGTGGACGTCTGATGGTCAACTACTATGTTATCGGTGGTGTGGCACAGGATATCCATCCTAATTTTGTCAACAGAGTCAAGGAGTTTATCCCATATTTGAGAAAGATGATCAAGGAGTACCACACATTGTTCACAGGCAATCCGATTGCACGTGGACGAATGATCAATTGCGGATTCCTAAAGAAGGAAGACGCGGTTGCTCTTGGAATGAGTGGTCCTAACGGTCGTGCTTCTGGCTGGCATTGTGATGTGAGAAAGATTGCTCCATACGCAGCTTATTCAGAAGTAGATTTCAAGGAGATTATCCACGACGGTGGTGATACAATCGACCGATATATGATCCGTTTGGAGGAGATTGAGGAGTCGTTGAAGATCATCGAGCAGTTGATTGACAAGATCCCTGAGGGAGATTTCCGCGCTAAGGTTCCTGCAATTGTGAAGGTGCCAGAAGGAGAGTACTATCAGAGAGTCGAGAACGCACGTGGAGATTTCGGAGTATACTTGAAGAGTACTGGTGACAAGTCGCCATACAGAATACACTTCCGCTCACCAAGTTTGGTTGCGGTATCTGGTTTGGATCCAATCTGTAAAGACACAAAGATTGCGGATTTGATTATGATCGGAGGATCTCTTGACTATGTCATCCCTTGTATTGATAGATAATAATCACAGATATTCTTAAAATTATGTTAGAAGTAGGAGGAATATTAAGCTGGATACACGAAGCGTTGTCTTCTGCATGTCCAGAGTGGCTTACTCTTCTTATAGAGTACGTCCTAATAGGCGTAGGTTTCCTTGCTCTATACGCATTGATCGCGCTTATCTTGATTCTATTGGAGAGAAAGATTTGTGCTTATTATCAGTGTCGTCTTGGACCGATGAGAGCTGGTTTCTGGGGATTGCTTCAGCCGTTGGCTGATATGTTCAAGATCCTTATGAAAGAGATCATTCCGTTGTTGAAGAATGATAAATTCTTGTTCTTCACAGCGTTGTTCTTGGTTATCATGGGTTCTCTTTGTACGTTCGGAGCACTTGAGTTCAGCAAGGATTTGATAGGAATAGACTTCAATGTAGGAGTTTTCTATGTGCTTGCGGTTTCATCTCTTGGAGTTCTTGGTATTTTGTTGGCAGGATGGTCATCCAACAACAAGTACACAATGATCGGAGCGATGCGTGCTGGAGCACAGCTAGTCAGCTACGAGCTTTCATCAGGTTTGTCACTTCTTGCTATTGTCATCCTAGGCGGAACAATGCAGTTGTCAGGTTTGATTGAGGCACAGAGTGAACTATGGTTCTTGTTCCAGTCACCATTCACATGGATTGCGATGGTCATCTACTTGATCGCAGGACATGCAGAGACTAACCGTGGACCATTCGACCTTCCAGAGGCAGAGTCGGAGCTTACAGCAGGATACCACATCGAGTATTCGGGAATCACATTCGGTTTGTTCTACGTTGGTGAGTATGTCAACATGTTCACAATCGCAGGTATCGGAACGATGGTCTTCTTGGGAGGATGGCAGCCATTGCATATTCCAGGAGCAGACGCGTTTAACGAAATCATGAACATGATCCCTACATGGTTGTGGTTCTTCGCCAAGGCATTCGCATTGGTAATGCTAAGCTTGTGGGTAAGATGGTCATTCCCACGTTTGAGAATCGATCAGTTGCTACACTTGGAGTGGAAGATATTGATGCCAATCAGTTTGCTCAATATGCTTTTGATGGCTTTGTGGGTGGCATATTTTTAAAACAACTTTTATATAGAAGGTTATGGTTAAATATATAAAGGATCTGTTCTCTGGAATATATGCGTTGTTGCAGGGTATGGTCATCACAAACCGCAACTTCTGGAGACCAAAGGTTACAGAGCAGTATCCAGAGGATCGTCAGACTGCGCGTCAGTTTGAGAGATTCCGTGGAGAACTTGTATTTGATATAAACGACAACAACGAACACAAATGTATTGGTTGTGGTCTATGTGCAAGAAATTGTCCAAATCAGTCGTTGGAGGTTATCACAAAGAGCGTCACAACGGAAGATGGAAAGACAAAGAAGGTGCTTGACAAGTTTTTGTATGACTTGGGTAGCTGTACTTTCTGTTCTCTATGTACACAGTCGTGTGCGCAGAAAGCTATCAAGTGGACAAATAATTTTGAGCACGCAGTGTATAACCGTTCAGCATTGGTAAAGCAATTGAATCCAGAAGGAAGCAAGGTCGTCGAAAGAAAGGCAGCTCCAGTTGCACCAAAACAGGCTCCTGCCGCTGAACAAAATGAAAATCAACAGTAATTATGGCAGAATATTTGACATCTATTGATTTCGCAGGATTATTTACTGCTGACAATATAGTATTCTTCATACTATCAGCGGTTATCCTTGTCTGCGGATTCATGTCTGTAGCGTCGACAAAGCTTCTTCGTGCCGCTACTTATTTGTTCTTTACGCTATTTGCGGTTGCTGGTCTTTATTTGACACTAAGCTATGAGTTTATCGCAGCTGTACAGTTGTCTGTATACGCAGGAGGTATTCTTGTGTTGCTGATTTTTGCCATCATGTTGGTTAAGAATCTTGGAACTGACACAGAGACGATATCTTATGTAAACAAGACAATCGCGGGACTTTCTGCTTTGGCAGGCACAGTGTTTGCTTTCATTACAATGAGCAAGTTTAGATTCATTTCCAGTGAGGGAGCAAACGATGCCGCTGCAATGGTAGATATGGAGATGGTCGGCCAGACACTTATGGGAACAGACAGATACCAGTATTTGTTGGCGTTCGAGGCAGTCAGCATCTTGCTTTTGGCATGTATCGTAGGTTCAATTGTAATCGCAACTAAATCAAAGGAGGATTAAGATGATACCAGTAGAAGCATATTTGGTGGTCAGCACACTTCTGTTCTTTATCGGTGTGTATGGCTTTTTGGTAAGAAAGAATCTTATCGGAATTTTGATGGCGGTTGAACTTATTCTAAACGCAGTTAACATCAACTTCGTCGTGTTCAACAGATTCCTATATCCTGATCATCTTGAAGGATATATCTATAGTTTGTTCGTGATAGTTGTGGCAGCTGCTGAGACTGCGATCGCTATCTCAATCATTATTAATGTCTACAGAAAGTTGAAGGACGTTCGTGTGGATAGTATCAACGAATTAAAGAATTAATCAGATATGGAAACGATTACTAATTTATCTCCGATAATTTTGGCGTTGCCATTTTTGATGTTCCTATTCCTTGGACTTTGTGGCAACAAACTGTTTAAGTCTAATCCAAACATTGCAGGATGGATTGGTACAGCAGGTTTGTCTGTAGTGGCAATTGTATCTTATTATATCGCAATCCAGTATTTCTGGGTTGAGGGTAAGGGTGCTGACGCTTACCAGCAGTTTGTGTTGTTCAATCATGAGTGGTTGAAGATGACTGATAACTTGGTTATCTCAATCGGTTTCATGCTTGATCCAATATCAGCAATGATGTTGGTTGTTATCTCTACCGTTTCTCTTATGGTTCATATCTATTCATTGGGCTATATGCACGGGGAGGAAGGATTCCAGCGTTATTATGCTGTGCTTTCATTGTTTACATTTGCGATGATGGGATTGGTTGTCGCAACCAATATTTTCCAGATGTATATCTTCTGGGAGCTTGTGGGTGTGTCATCATTCCTATTGATCAGTTTCTATTTCATCAAGCCATCAGCTGTGGCAGCCGCAAAGAAGGCATTTATCGTGACTCGTTTTGCGGATATGTTCTTCTTGGTGGGTATTTTGATTTTGTCTTACTACACAAACACATTCGACTTCTTGAAGTTGACAGCTGTGTCTGACGGCCACGCTACTTTGGTCAACAACACAATGTGTGGTGAGATGTTCATGGGCTTGTCTGTGACATCTATCGCAATGTTCTTGATTTTCTTAGGAGGTGCTGGTAAGTCGGCTATGTTCCCATTCCACATCTGGTTGCCAGATGCTATGGAAGGTCCAACTCCTGCTTCTGCACTTATCCATGCCGCTACAATGGTCGTTGCAGGTGTGTTCTTGGTTGCAAGAATGTTCCCTGTATACTTCTTTGAGGCTCACGATGTTTTGACAATCATCGGATATATCGGAGCATTCACATCATTGTTCGCTGCTATCATCGCATGTACACAGACAGATATCAAACGTGTTCTTGCATTCTCTACTATCTCACAGATCGCGTATATGTTCGTCGCTCTTGCAGTGTCGGGTTATGCAAGTGAGCATGAGCAGTGTTTGGGTTACACAGCGTCTATGTGGCATTTGTTCACTCACGCTATGTTCAAGGCATGTTTGTTCTTGGGTGCTGGTTGTATTATCCATGCAGTTCATTCTAACGAGATGAATGCTATGGGTAACCTACGTAAGTTCATGCCTATCGCACACATCACATTCGGTATTTCATGTTTGGCAATCGCTGGTATTCCTCCATTCTCAGGATTCTACTCTAAGGATGAAATTTTGGTTGCTGCGTTCGAGCATGACAAAGTGTTGTATGCATGTCAGGCATTCGTTGCGGGTCTTACAGCATTCTACATGTTCCGTTTGTATTTCCGCATCTTCTGGTATTCAGAGAATCCAGCTCATGCTCATCACACTCCACATGAGGCACCTATGAATATGAACATTCCTTTGATTGTTCTTTCAGTGTTCACATGTTATTCGTTCTTTAATCTTGTTTCGAATGACTCATCCCAGTTGTTCTCATCTAAGATCACAGCGGATCGTGTCGGCTTTGAGCTTGAGACAAACTATACTATCGCAATAGCAAGTTTTCTTGTCGCAGTTGTCGGTATCGCTATCGCTTGGGTACTATACAAAGAGAAGAACGACAAGCCTGATATGATTGCCGGAAAAGTTAAATGCTTGTATATTTCAGCAAGCCACAGATTCTATATCGATGAGATCTACTTGTTCATCACACGTAAGATTATCTTCGGAGGCATCTGTGTGGCAATCGCTTGGTTCGACCGTCACATCATCGATGGATTCATGAATCTTTTGGCATGGATCTCTCGTGAGTTGTCATACGACATTCGTGACGTACAGAGTGGAAATCTTCAGCAATACGCTTGGGGCTTCTTGGTAGGTGTCCTTGCAATTGCGATGTTTGCGATTTATTATTAAACGGAGTATTAATAAAGTAAGTAATATACTATGAATATATTATCAGCTTTTGTAGTCGTATTGCTAGTCATGCTGGTGGCTGTCTTCTTGATCCCAGGAGAAAAGAAGAATGCGATCAGATGGACGATGGCAGCAGGATCAATGGTGATCCTTGGCTTGGCAGGCTACTTGGTTTGGGATTTCCTTGCACAGCGAGAGGCTGGTGCAACTGACAAATTCCTTTTTGCGGATTCAACAGTTTGGTATGAGGGAGTGATCAATATCAGCTATTCTGTTGGTGTTGACGGAGTCTCGGTTGCGATGATCATGTTGTCTGCAATCGTTGTTATCACAGGTGTTTTCGCATCATGGGCGGTAGAGGATAAAGCAAAAGAGTATTTCTTATGGTTTATCATGCTTTCGATCGGTGTGTTCGGCTTCTTTATCTCAGTAGACTTGTTCACAATGTTCTTGTTCTACGAGGTCGCCTTGATTCCAATGTATTTGTTGATTGGAGTATGGGGAAGTGGAGACAAAGAGTATGCTGCGATGAAGCTTACATTGATGTTGATGGGAGGTTCGGCATTCTTGATGGTCGGAATCTTCGGTATCTATTTCTTCTCTGCAGAAGACGGTGGTGTTCTTACATTCAACCTTGAGGAAATTGCCGCAAATGCAGCGATGCCAATCGAGTGGCAGAGAGTATTCTTCCCACTTACATTTGTAGGATTCGGAGTTCTTGGTGCTATGTTCCCATTCCACACATGGTCACCAGACGGTCACGCATCAGCTCCTACAGCAGTGTCAATGCTTCACGCCGGAGTGTTGATGAAACTAGGAGGTTATGGATGCTTCCGCGTCGCTATGACACTTATGCCAGAGGCTTGCAAGGAGCAGGCATGGATCTTCATCGTGTTGACTGGTATTTCAGTTGTTTACGGAGCATTCTCAGCTTGTGTACAGAACGACTTGAAGTATATCAACGCATATTCATCAGTAAGCCACTGTGGTTTGGTGCTATTCGCACTTTTGATGATGAACCAGACAGCGATGACAGGAGCAATCCTTCAGATGCTTTCACACGGTTTGATGACAGCTTTGTTCTTTGCCCTAATCGGTATGATTTATGGTCAGACACATACTCGTGACATCCGTTACTTGGGAGGTTTGATGCAGGTTATGCCATTCTTGTGTGTCTGCTACGTAATCGCAGGTATGGCTTCACTTGGACTTCCAGGTTTGTCAGGATTCGTTGCTGAGATGACAATTTTTGTTGGTTCATTCGCACATGAGGATTTGTTCCACAGAGTTTTGGTGATCGGTGGTTGTACATCAATCGTGATTACAGCTGTATATATCCTTCGTGTTGTGGGCAAGATCTTGTTTGGGCCACTTTATAAGATTGAAAAGGTCGGTGATCAATACAATTATGTGTCAGAGCACCATGGCGAGGTACATCACTATCCGCTTCGCGATGCGATCTGGTATGAGAAGATTGCTACAATTGGATTGATCGTTTCAATTGCGATTATCGGTCTGTATCCAGTATGGATATCAGATATGATCAGTGAAAGTTTGGAGGCAGTTGCTGCAATGCTTAACTAATAAAAGAATACAACTATGGATTTAGATTATAGTCAGTTTTTATCGATGAGCCACGAGGTTTCCCTCGTCGTTGTATTGATTGTCCTTTTGCTTGCGGATCTTCTGATCAAGAATAAAAAGGCATTCCAATATTTGGCTATTGCAGCTTTTGCTTTGCATACTGTTGCTGGGTTCTGTTACTACACAGATATGGCTGGAGATGCTTTCGCTGGTATGTACGTTTCACGTGATGCTCATCCGTTTGTTAAGAATATTCTTAATATAGGAACTTTGATTGTGTTCTTCTTCTCTTTTGAGTGGAACAACAATGAAAATAAGAATGGAGTAGGAGAGTTCTTCTTTTTGACTTTGTCTACTCTTATCGGAATGTACTTTATGATATCTGCTGGAGACTTCTTGTTCTTCTACATTGGTCTAGAGACAGCATCTATCCCAATGGCGGCATTGGTGGCTATGAACAAGAAGTGTACAGAGGGAGCCGAGGCAGCTGCCAAGTATATTTTAACAGCATCGTTCTCATCAGGAGTCATGCTGTTTGGTATCTCTTTGATTTATGGTGTATGCGGATCTCTTTATTTCGACGAGGTTCAGACAGCGTTCACTAACATCACGTCATTGCATATCTTTGCTTTGGTATGTTTCATTGCAGGTGTTGGTTTCAAGATTTCTCTTGTGCCATTCCACTTCTGGACAGCTGATACATATCAGGGTGCTCCAACAGGAATTACTGCATATTTGTCGGTGATTTCAAAGGGTGCCGCAGTGTTCGCGTTCATGTGTATCCTTTATAAGGCATTCGCAAACGAGCCAGATGTATGGAAGAGTATACTATGGTGGTTGATTGTCATCACAATTACAATCGGTAACTTGTTTGCTATCCGTCAGAAGAACTTGAAGAGATTCTTGGCATTCTCTTCAATTTCTCAGGCTGGTTACATCATGTTGGGTGTTTATGCGGGATATGCGGAAGCAAAGGTCGGTATGTCAAGTACAATATATTACATCTTGATCTATATGTTCACAAACCTTGCTGCGTTTGGTATCATCTCATCTATTGAGAACAAGACAGGCAAGGTTGGTATGGATGACTACAATGGCCTATACTCAACTAATCCAAAGCTCGCGTTTGCAATGACACTTGCAATGTTCTCTCTTGGTGGTATTCCTCCATTTGCAGGATTCTTCAGCAAGTTCTTCATTTTTGCTGCGGTAGCTTCTACGAAAGTGTATGGTGATTATGTATTGGTGTTCTTGGCATTGCTTAACACAATTATCTCACTTTACTACTATTTGCTAGTTGTAAAGGCTATGTTCATTAACAAGAGTGAATCTCCGATTGAGACATTTAAGATTGATACAATGTCTCGTGTTGCCCTATTGGTTTGTGTTGTTGCAATTCTTGTGATTGGATTTATAAGTTCAATTTATATGAACATTTATAATATCAGTGACGGTTTCGCAAACTAATTAGAAATATTTTTATTCTGTGACACTTGCGTAAAAAGCAAGTGTCACTTTTTATATGTATTACTGTGAAAAAGTTAAAAAGCATATTAGGATTTGTAGTCCCTTTGTTGTTAAGTGTAGCTCTTCTTTATTATATTTATTCGGGAGAAAATTGGGATGAGCAGATAGCCTATATCAAGAATGCAAATTTTTTCTGGCTCTTTTTGCCTGTGTTGGTGGCATTGCTCAGCAATCTTTTTAGGGCTCTCAGATGGAAGATGTTGATTAAGGCATCAGGCTTGGATGTGTCGCTTATAAATTCTTTTTTGGCTGTATTGGTTGGATATTTCGCTAATTTCCTATTGCCTAGAGCAGGAGAGGTTGCGAGATGTGGCGTATTAAAAAAATATACTGGTCTATCGTTTACGACGGTGCTTGGAACCGTTGTGACGGAGCGAATCTTTGATGTCATAATGACTGCGATTATTATGATGCTTGCTTTCGTGTTGGAGTTTGGAATGCTTTCGTCGTTGGTTGAAGACGCGAATCTCCCGTCGAAGATATTATCTATTCTGATGAATCCATTTGTCATTGTGATCATACTCATTTTGGCTGTAGTTTTTGTATTTTGTTTCAAACTCCGAAACAAGAGTAAATTGTATGCAAAAGGTCGAGAGAGTCTAAGAAAATTCAAAGTAGGAATGATGTCAGCAAAAGACGTGGACAACAAATTTATGTTTGGATTATATACCGTCTTGATTTTCGCTTGCTATTATCTGATGCTCCATTTCAGTTTTTGGGCATTCGATTTCACAAAAGATATAACTTTTTCACAAGGCTTGGTTATATATGTAATGGGCGCTTTAGGCATTATCGCACCTGTACAGGGAGGCGTCGGTGCATGGCATTTTATGACAATACAGGCGTTGGTATTCTATCTAGGATCGATTATTGAACCAGAGGCAAAGGCATTTGCTTTGGTGGTTCATTCTGTGCAGACAATAGCTGTTTATATAGGATGCGGATTGTTGGCATATTTGCTATTGCCAATGGTTAATAAGAGAAAGTAGATTTAGAAAAATATAGGGGGGAGAGGATACTCTTATATTTTTCAGACAACTACTAAAATCTCTTTTGAAATAATATTGTAATAATTAATGCTGATTGATATTTTTATATTTTTTGTTGCCTATCGTACATTTTTACATAGACAAATAATACTTTATGATAAAAAAACACCATGATTTTGCATTATGAAATTTAATTTTTTTATTTTTGCATTGTTTGGTGGATAGCGTAGAAGAATTTATGGACTGCTACAAGATAACACCGTTTAATTTATTGAACGTAGACACATTTTTTTTTATATGAAAAAATTTTTACAAATGCTTTATGGATTCATTCCTAAGAAGGGAATTGGATTTGAAAAATATCTAGTTGCTTTCTGTATGCTGATAGGTGTGCAGGGAAGTGCTTTTGCTCAGCAGTATACGTTTCTGAATGTTTCTTCTGGAGTAAATTATATTTCAGATGGAATAATTAGTGTCAATCCTGGTGATGATGTCACTTTGACTGTGCCATATGTTCCTGATGGCACATCAGTAAAATGGGAATACAGAACGAAACCTAAGGAAGATAGACGATTATTGGCTGGAGAAACAGGAGCTTCAATAACCGTTTCCAATATTCAGGAAGATGTCGAATATATAGCATCTTATCCAAGTGCGTTTGGAGGTACTTCAGATGCACGTATTTTGATATCTTGTGTATATTTAACATCAACAGCTAGTCTGGTTTGTCCTAATGAAGCCGTTATGTTCAGTTATACAGGAGGTCAGTTTGCGGATAAAGGTAAATTTGAACAGAAAAAAGAAGGTCCAGCGTGGCATCTTTTGAAGGATTTTCCAAATAACTCTATTAATCAATGGATTCTGAGTGAACCAGAAAAGGATTTTTCTGTTCGTGTTTCTTTGGATTATGCATATTATGGTTCAAAGGCTAAGACTTTTGTTTCTAATCAAAAAGATGTGATTATCCGTAACGATTGTAAGCCTGAGTGTCTTACTACTACTACAGGTCAGTATTATGTAGGAACGGATTTTGATCCAAATAAAGCTGATCCTCATAAAATTCCTCAGGATATCATCAATCATTTTGGTGATCATAATATTGAGTTGCGAGAAGCTGATGTTAAGAATTATTGGCTAGGAAACAATGCCCATGATTTCTTTGGACAGGATCCAATGGATGATGTGGCATCGAATGTTGTTGGAAAGAACAATTATATGTTTTGTGAAAATCCTAATGCAAGAGTTTGTGAATTGATATTCTCTCCAGTTTCTGAATTTTTAGGACAGCCATATAAATATACGATGCGTATGTACCTTCAGAAAGCAAGTGGTTGTGATATTGACGTGAATGCAAAATTTAAGGCACGTACGGGTCAAGGAAAGCAGACTATTGATAAACTGAAAGGTTCGGCATATCTAAATAGTACAGGAGAACTGATTAAGTCAGCCAATGGTTATGTCGAGGGAGATATGACGTTGGCCTTTAATCAATTGATGGATTTCAGTACTTTGAAGGATCATGATGTTATCAAGGTGGAGATTACATTTGATGGTAATTTCCCTAATGATCCTAATGGTTTGACAGAATTCAAGTTTTATCCAGAGTTCGCTCAGATGAGTTGCTGGAAGGTGGCTATTGATTATATATCTGCGGAGGTGGCAAATGTATGTTTGGATCCTCAGGTTTTGTGTGCAGGTGAATATACAACAGCTCATGCTGCAGGTTTCCCTGACGATTCTGAATATCATTGGTTTAAGAAAGAAGGCGATTCATGGGTAGAAGATTACTCCAATTATAACAAAAGGGATGCCTCTATTAAAGCAGAGAAGGGTATTGTCTCATATCAGTTAAGAGTTAATGTGCCAGATTTAGGACAAATGGTATATGACTTCAGCGTGTCTGGTAATGACTGTACTATGAACAAGCCGACAGAAATCTTAGGAAAAACATTCTGTTTGCCAAATGTTCAGTCATATACTCCAAATATGGTTGACCATTCTAAGGAGGTGACTTATGAGTGGACAATGTACAAACCAGATAATACGGTTTGGTTTGATTCTAAGAAGACTCCAGATCCTCATTTTGAGGTTTTTTCTTCGTCGGAATACACTAATCCTGATAGTGATTATTATAATCCAAATAAGGCTGATTCTTTAGTTGTTTCTATGAATCTTGATGATACGACAATTGTCGCAGAGGGAGATTATAAGTTACAATTAAGAGCGTTGTTAGGTACAGTTGTGGATACTACATTGGATACGATAATTCATATTTATCGTACTCCAGATATTACCTTGAAACTGATAGGAGACAAGTATACAGATGGAATGAACGAGTCAGATAAGACAATCTGTCCTTCTGACCGTCGTAGAGAAATCAAAACATTTGCAGAGAATTCTTTTGATTCTCCAATGTTGTCTAAGTATACTTATAGATGGCAATCTGATCCAGTCGCACCAGGCGCGTTTATTCCAGATCCTTCTGATGCAAGGAAGGCTACTGTTAATTTGGCAGCTTTCCCTGGCATATGTGATGGAGACTTGGACAAGTTGCAACTTTCTGTTGTGGCTTATATAGATGGTTGTGCCGATGCAGATACTAACAAGTATAAAGTTGAAAAGTCTGATGATCCAACGATTGATTGTAAATCGCTGGAAGGAAGGAACGTGTTCTATTGTGAATCGAAAAAAGAGAGTGCAAATGTAACTGTTCCTATTCCTAATTTCACTTCTGGTTGTGATTCTGATCCAGATATTATAATAGAGTATACTCCAGAACGTAAAGAAGTGAAGGACACAATGGGAACGAGAACCATTGTTGTTCGTAAGTCAGAAATCAATGATTCTGAATTGTTACATATAGTACTTCCGTGGGGTGTCTATAATTTCAAATATACGATAAAGGATGGATGTGGTAAGACTGTAGATTGTACAACTCCTATATCTGTGGAAAAAGGATATCCAGATATTCCTTGTGATGAAATTATAGATTTGGATGTAATTAACGGTCGTGAAGATATAAATAGTAGCAAGTGTGCTGTTAAGTTAGGTGTAGATGATATCCCGGTTCCTAAGTTGCTTGATAGAAATTCAGAGAATGACACTATCTTGACAGGTGAGTATGCCGGTCGTGCACATTTTATTGAAAAACAAGACAAGAATGTGTTGAAGAATTCTATAGCAAAGTTTGATATGTCTATAGATCTGTATGATGAGTATGATATTGATTATACTTATATTCTTTGGAAATTCACTAATGGAGATAAGTCTTCATATTGTGTGCAGGAAGTAGTTGTGCGTGATACTGGAGTGCCATATTTTGATTGTGATGCAATTGACCCGTTTGTATATCGTCCTGAAACTGAAACATGTGAAATCGTATTTAAGGATTTCAAGGATTATTTGTTTAATAAAAAATATACAGCATTTGATTCTTGTCCAGAGCCTGTGACTCCAATCCTTGGTGAGTTGCATGAGGATTCAGTTAAAATAAGCAAGGTAGAAGAAACAAAAGTATTCTTGGTTGGAATACCGGATACTCTATATTGGCAGTTCAGAGATCGACACAATAATCTAAAATATTGTCCACAAGTTATTGACCCAAGGTCAAAACGACCAGTTGTTGTTGATTGTAAAACGCTTGAATATTTTGAAGGAACAGCAAAAGATAGCACATGTTATGTGGATGCAGAGGAGTTGAATATTCCTAATCCTCCTTATGGAAAGGAAGCATGTGTGGGTAAAAATGGGGATTCAATACCGGTCGCAGGTGTCGGTACTCGTAGCGATGGAATGGCTTTGACTGATCCATATCCTGTTGGTGACACATATATTACTTGGTTGTTCGTTGGCAAGAATTCGACTCCAGCGACATGTAAAAGTCATGTATTTGTAAAAGGTGTTCTTGCTCCTGTACTTGATTGTGACCTTTTGTTCCCAAAGAAATGGGTTGATATGCCAACTTGTGATTCGATGGATATTACTTTGGAGACAAAAAAAGTTCCAGATCCATGTGTGGCTGGATTTATGTCTGAAGGCATACCATTTATTAATAATGAGAAAATTGAATTGAAACATAAATTCCCAATTGGTGAGACTTTCGTCACTTGGAAATTCTGGGATTATACTAAGTCTGCAGTAGATTCTTGTATACAGTCTATACATTTGAGAGATTCATTCCCTCCTGATGTGTTATGTGACACTTTGAAGGATTCTCGTGTGGAGCTAGATGGCAAATGCTCGATTCCATTTGAGGATTTGAGAGATTCTTTAGGAAGAAAGTATGCAATAGAACATTGTACGGGTGAAAAAATTTGGGGTGAACCATACTTGCTTGATACGGTTACTGGACAAAGACGTGAATTCCCATCAGAGGTTAGTGTAGGTATTTATCCAATTCAATGGGTATTCGCTAACGATAGTTTGACGACAAAAGAGGCAACATGTGACAAGACATTGTATGTTTTGCATAATGGGGCTCCAATCTTTGATTGTCGTACTTTGAAATCTCCTTTGCAGTTGTTTGATGAAAAAGGATTGTGTAAGGTGGAGCTAAATCCTGATTTGTTACCTATCCCAGAGGCTGTTGATTCATGTAAACTGGATTATACTGTCTATGGACACGGATATGTACAGTTGTTTGGTAAAGGTGAATTGTTGGATCTATGCTACTTTGATAGAGAAAAGAACAAGGCTGTTTATCTGATGGATCTTCCTCTTGGTGGACATAATATTTTATGGGTGTTCACGAGTCCGTTCTCTACAAAGCCTAAAACGTGTGATCAGTTTGTTAAGGTTAACAGCTCAGCCTTTAATAAGATTGATTGTAAAGATTTGAAAGATTATGTGCATTATACAATGCGTAGACAGGGTGAGGGTGCTACTTTTGAAGAGCTTAGAGATTCAGGTTTGATTTTGCCTGAATTTGAAGATCCTTGTCTTGTTGTGGATACAATTTATACTAGAGACGATGGTAAGTCTATTTATACTGATGTTTATCCTGTAGGAAGTAGAGTTATTATCACATGGTTATTCAAGGATACAACACCAAGAGCGGAGCAGACAAAGAGATGTCAAACTATTGTGGATGTAGAGGATGGTGATATTCCTATGTGTCTAGAACCAAAAGTTAGTGGAACATTTACTTGTCTGGATGAACTTCCTGCAGCATATGCTGATTATGGTGAATTCAGAAAGAATGGTGGAAAATTGGTTTCTAATAATGTTGATGTTTCCGACTTTGTTTATCCAGAGACTTTCAAACTCGACACTATAATTTTGGGTGACAAGTGTGATTTCCAATATACTAGAAAGTATACAGTTCTTAACTTGAGAAATGATACTGTCAAGTGTTTCCATAGATTCCGTATCAAAGATACTATTCCTCCAGTTTGGATGGATAATGCAGCTTCTTTGAGTAAGACATTCGACTGTGTCGCTGAAAATTTCTTCCCTATGAATTTGAGAGCTAAGGAAATATGCTCAAATGACACTATTTCAGAGTACCATAAAGTTGTTAGTCTGGATGGAGTGGTTGATGGATTGTTCTATACGGTTACATCAAACAAATCTCCAAACCCTGAAGACTGTGAGTACTACAACTATAGCGAAGTTCGTAAATATGTGGCTGTAGACAGATGTAGAAATTATTCTGACACGTTGACTTTTGTTGCTCAGGTACAGGATACTTTCGCACCTATTATCAATATGCCGGACACTGCTAAATGGCGTACTAATTTAGTGCCTGCGGTATATGCTCATACCGATTGTACATTCTTATATCCGGATTTGACTTCGTCTTTCCCTAAGGACTCAATTAGTGATGTTTGTGACCCTAAGGCTTCTAAGTATTTCAAGATTACTCAGACTCCAGCTGCTGGTACTGTAATCAAGAATACTAAGAAAATTCAATTTGTAACTCTTCATATAACAGACCCATGTGGACTTGAAGATACTTTGATGAAACCAATATATGTTCAAGATTCAAAGGATATTATAGATATTGAGTTGTCAGATACTGTTATCTGTGCTGAGCAGGCTTTGACTCTTAATGATTTGATGGTATATACCGGTTATATTTATATGGAAGATTGGTTTGATGAGGGTAACTGGAAACTTGTTAAGAATGAAAATATCGCATATGATTATTATAAAGGTGATGTTGATGAGAAGAATTTGATTTATTCTAATAACAAGGTGACGTATGCTTCAAAATTTGATCAGACTGTTGGACATAGAAACTTTACTGAATTGTCGTCAATGTTACAAGAGGGATTGTATACGATTGTAGGTATGGATACTTCGCTTCATTGTGTGGATACGACGAGTGCTTATATCACTATTCATGCACGTCCTTCAATTGACCTTGATGCTTCTAAACTTGTAGTTTGTGAGAAAGACTCAATTCATTTGATATCGGACAATGAGACACTTTATGAAAAGTACAAGTTGGATGTCCGTGACAATGGTGAGGAAATAACAGAGGAAGGTTGGATGGTTAATGGTGTCAAGTATATTCCGGAAACTTTACTAGAGTATACTAATGCAGTGGGTAAACTGCAATATTATGCAATCAACAGGTGTGAAATGGGTACTTCTAGCGATTGGATTTCTTTAAGTATGAGACAAAGAATGTCTCCTGACAATCTGATGTTGACTACAGAACCTAATAATCCTGCAAGAGTTTACTTAGGCGAGTCGGCTAAGTTGAATCTTGTCACTAGGTATAAGCCTGAATCGTACTTGTGGTATCGAGTTAATGGTGTTGTTGATGGAACTTCAGATGAGATGTTTGACAAGTATGGAAATGTTCGAGATGCGTATATGGATTCTAATTTCGAACAAGATTCTTTGCTTGGAGTCACTTCTTATGGAGAACCTGGAAGTAAGACTATGTATTTGACTGAGTTGGGTGATAGTGCTAAATACTATGTTCTGTTAGTTGATAGTGTTTGTCCTGCGGTACCGTCAAATATTGTCTCAATTGATGTTGTCCAGAAACTTCCAACTGCGTTCACCCCTCATAACTCTCATGGCATGAACGATATCTTTATGGAAGGACATAAAGTTGTTATCTTCAACCGTTACGGACAGAAAATGGTTGAAAGTGATAATGGCTGGGATGGAACTTGTCGTGGTGATCTTGTTGATCCAGGTGTTTACTTCTATGAGGTTATCATCAACGAGGGTGAGAGACATAAGGGATCTATTGAGGTCGTTTACTTTAAGTAGCGTCAATTTTAATTGAATATTATAAGGGTGGAAGAGTTTTCTCTTCCTCCCTTTTGTTTGAATTTACGTCATATATTATGATTTACAGAATTTATCCGGAGAATCCGAATCAAAAAGAGATTGATAAGGTTGTCCAGTTTTTGCAGGATGGTGGAATAATTGTCTATCCTACAGATACAATTTATGGTATGGGTTGCGACATCTTTAATGCGAGAGCAGTGGAAAGAGTTTGCCAGTATAAGAAAATAGATCCGAAGAAGGCTAATCTTTCTTTCATCTGTTATGATTTGAGCCATATCGCTGAATATGCGAAGGTGAACAATGATGTTTTCAAATTGATGAAGAAGAATCTTCCTGGTCCGTTCACTTTTATCTTGAATGCGACTAGTAACCTTCCTAAATTGTTCAGAAATAAGAAGACGGTAGGTATCCGTGTCCCAGACAATAATGTCATCCGTGAGATTGTCAGAACCCTTGGTAATCCTATTCTTTCCACTTCTGTCCGCGACGATAATGACGATGTGCTTGAGTATTACACTGATCCTGAATTGATGGATGAAAAACTCTCTCACTTTGTCGATTGTGTGATTAATTCTGGATATGGAAGTCTTGAGCCTTCCACTGTTGTTGATTGTACTGGTGATGAGCCGGTGATTGTACGTCAAGGAAAAGGTATTTTGGAATATTGATATGTGGATCTTGCTTGCGATGATGTCGGCTCTTTTGCTCGGCATCTATGATGTGTTCAAAAAGAAATCGCTTTCCGACAATGCCGTCATACCGGTGCTTTCGATTTCTATTTTTTTCTCTTTCATTCTTTTCCTTCCATTGCTTATCGCCTCTGGATTAGACGGTACAAAAGAGAGTCTTGGTGATTTTTATATTCCCAATGTCGACGGTGCTACTCATTTCGCAATCTTCTTGAAGTCTGTCATTGTCCTTTGCTCGTGGATTTGTGCCTATTTTGGAATGAAACATATTCCGATTACGATATTTTCTCCTATCAGGGCGACGCAACCGATATGGACTGTGCTTGTTGCAGTGGTGATCTTCAATGAGTGTCTGTCTTGGATTCAATCGTTGGCTATCGCTATCACTCTTATCTCTTTCTTCGCTTTTTCTCAAGTGGGTAAGAAAGAGGGTGTTTCTTGGAAATCCAACAAATGGATTTGGCTTGTGATCGCAGCCACAGTGTTTGGCTCGGCAAGTGGACTCTATGACAAACATCTTATGCATAGCGGTTATCCACGTATGGCGGTTCAGGTATACAGTACCATGTATCAGTCGATTCTTATGCTGATTGTGATGTTCGCATTGTGGTATCCCCACCGTCTCAAATCAACTCCATTCCAATGGCGATGGACAATCCTTGGCATTTCCGTTTTTCTTATGATGGCTGATTATGTCTATTATTGGGCTCTCTCTTATGATGACGCTTATATCTCCATCGTCTCTACAATACGTCGTTCTGGCGCGATTGTGCCGTTTGTCTATGGTGCTGTGGCTTTGAAGGAAAAGAATATCAAGATAAAATCAGTATTGCTTTGTGGTGTCATACTGGGTGTATCTTTGTTGTATATATTCAGATAAATGGACGATAATTCGTTGAATTTTGTTATATTTGCATTTTTATTTATGTAGACTTGTTTTAGTTGTTTTGATTTTATATGGAAAACGAAATGAATTATGAATTCCATTTGCGAAGTTTTGTAGATGATTATACCGCTGCAGTGGAAAGTTTTGAGAGGGGAAATTATAAAGCTTTTTTTAGAAACTATAGACCATCAATAGAAAGTTTGTGTATAGGAATACTTACTGCGTTGCATAAGGATGAGGTTGAGGAAATATTGAATGGAACAAAAGGTTTTAGTAAAGATGGCAAAGCATTTATTGTTGCCCCGTGTAGTGCGAAACCCCGAACTGGAAGATTTCTGATAGATTTGGCAAAAATGGCGATGCTGAAGCAATTGTCTGATGAAAAAGCGAATAAACTTGTTATTTCTCATATGCAACTTGCTTATTTCACTTTGATTAGAGATTATCATTTTGCAAGCTGCGCATGTCATAGCTTCACTGATCCGAAGTCATTTTTGTCGTTTGATAAGAATATGGTTTCTGAGTGCTTGGTCGGCACAAACAATTTCATTGATTTGGTGACTCGTTTCCTTCCTGAGGATGGAAAGAAAATACTTTTGATGTGTCCGCAGTTGACGGTGGATGTCTCTATCACTTATCCAGATCCAAGTAAGGAGATTGTTCGTCCGATTTCATATACAGCGGCTTCTGCTAAGGTCATTCGTGAAACCGAATCGCAGGATGATTATATCGACCGTCAGCAGGCTGATGTTCCTAAGATGGAGCAGAGTGGTGAGCCGGAGGAAGAACCAGTACCAGACCGTCTGCCATTTAATTACGTACCTGATGTGCCGTATCCAGAGATTGAGCCTGAGTATGATGTGAAAAATACAGAGAGCGACATTCAGCTTAATGTCGTCAGCGTCAACGAGAACCAGGAGGATATGATCAAACGTAATCTTCAGAATTATCGTCCGTATATCTCACGTCCAAAACCGGCTTATCGTCCACGTCCCGTCATCGATGATCAGGATGATGATGCGGAAGAGGAGAATCATGGCACATATTACGAGCACAACAACTATATGTTTAAGAAATATCGTTGCCAATATAAGGGAGAGATCCAGACAGAGGGAGGCAAACGCTATCAGGTGCCTGTAGAGGAGAATCCGGAATTGTATGATGAGTGTGAGGTATATTTTGATATCAAGGCTATTCCGAATTTTGATCCGTCACGCCCTGATTTCTTGATCGCTATCAACACAGAAATTATTGATTAATTATATAGTCACAGCAGATTGTCCTGTTGTGACTTTCCTATTTTGATATGAGAGTTGTAATTCAAAAAGTGACGCATTGCTCAGTGGAGATTGAATGCAAAATCAAGTCGTCGATCGGCAGAGGTTTGCTTGTGCTTGTCGGTGTGGAAGATAGAGACACCGACGCTGATATAGAGTGGTTGTCTAACAAGATCGTGAATATGCGTATCTTTGAAGACGCGAATAATGTGATGAATCTTTCGGTGAAGGATGTCGACGGTGAAATATTGATTGTCAGCCAGTTCACATTACAGGCGTCAACGAAGAAAGGAAACAGACCTTCATATATCAAGGCATCCAAACATGATTTCGCAATACCCATGTATGAAAAATTCTGTGCGAAAGTCAGCACTGATTTAGGTAAGACGGTGGGGACAGGAGAGTTTGGTGCGGACATGAAAGTTTCTCTTCTTAACGATGGTCCGACCACCATCTTTATGGATTCGCAAAATAAAGAGTAAAACGCTGCAAAAAAATGTGATTAGAAATGCATAATGGGTCATGTTTAATTTGACATTTAGCATTTAGCATTTCGAATTTTATATTATCTTTGTAGCAAATTATTAAACAAGTTCATATTTTTACAAGTATGCAATTAATTGACAATTTTAACTTTGCTGGTAAGAAGGCAATCGTTCGTGTGGACTTCAACGTTCCATTGAACAAAGAGACAGGTGCAGTAAGTGACGACACACGTATTCGTGGTGCTCTACCTACAATCAAGAAGATCATCGCTGACGGTGGTGCAGCTATCTTGATGTCTCACATGGGTAAGCCAAAAAATGTTAACCCTCAGGAGGGTGATCCTAAGTTCTCTCTAAAGCAGATCATCTCAGCTATTGAGAAGTATACAAAGGAGTTCGGTGTATCATCTATCAAGTTTGCTGACGACGCTGCTAACGCTGCTCAGGCTGCTAAGGATTTGAAGATGGGTGAGATCCTATTGCTTCAGAACCTTCGTTACTACGCTGAGGAAGAGGGTAAGCCACGTGGCATCGAGAAGGAAGATCCTAAGTACGACGAGGCTAAGAAGGCTATGAAGGATTCTCAGAAGAAGTTCGCTAAGACTTTGGCTTCTTACGCTGAGGTTTATGTTAACGACGCATTCGGTACAGCTCACAGAAAGCACGCTTCAACAGCTGTTATCGCTGACGAGTTCGCTGATGATAAGAAGATGTTCGGTTTCCTTATCAACAAGGAGCTTAAGGCAATGGACGGTGTTCTTGCTGCTAAGAAGGAAGGCTTCACAGCTATCATGGGTGGTTCAAAGGTTTCTGATAAGATCAACATCATCACTAACCTTCTTGACCGTGTAGAGAACCTTATCATCGGTGGTGGTATGGCTTACACATTTGTTAAGGCTCAGGGTGGTAAGATCGGTAACTCACTTTGTGAGGAGGATAAGCTTGACCTTGCTCTTGATATCATCGCTAAGGCTAAGGCTAAGGGTGTTAACCTACTTCTTCCAGTTGACGCTTTGAACGCTGACAAGTTCGACAAGGACGCTAACACTAAGGAGACAGCTATCGACCAGACTCCAGACGGATGGATGGGTCTTGATATCGCTTCTAAGTCTATCGCTAACTTCCAGAAGGTTATCGAGAACTCAAAGACTTTGATCTGGAACGGACCTATGGGTGTATTCGAGTTCGATAAGTTCGCTGCTGGTACAACTGCTATCGCAAAGGCTGTTGCTGCTGCAACTGCTAAGGGTGCATACTCTTTGATCGGTGGTGGTGACTCAGTTGCTGCTATCAACAAGAACAACTTGGCTGACAAGGTTTCTTACGTGTCAACAGGTGGTGGTGCAATGCTTGAGTACATGGAGGGTAAGGTTCTTCCAGGTATCGCTGCAATCCGTGGTGACAAGTAATCCTTATTAAAGGTTTATATATAGAGCCGGTTCGAAAGAATCGGCTCTTTTCGTTTTGTTTTTATGGATGTTTCGTTATATTTGTGAATTGCTGATTTATAAACTGTTTAATTACCATAAATAATCTACGGTTATGAAAAGTTGCGTCGCCTACATAATTTTACTTTTGATGACGTTTGTGTTCCCGTCTATCGCTCAAGATTCATATATAGATTATGTGTATGCTGATGGAACAATGGAACGTAGTACAATAGATTTGGATAGAATACATTTCACGTATTTTCAAAAAGAAGGTTCATCGTTTATAATTAAAGAGATATTAATAGAAAATGTCTTTGATACACTAACTCCTATGAATATAGGACAAAAAGAATCTAGACTGAGATATTCTGACAAATTGAATGTTTCTTTTTATGATGGAGAACCATCTGGTATGTCAGGTCCTTTTATGATAAAGGGACATTTAGATCGTTATGTATTTAGATCAGGTATTGTAGATGCTAATAACGGAATTATGGTTGTGTCATTTAATGCTGATAAACGATATGCATACCATAATGGAAAACAGATTTCATCCATCCATGGTAGTATAGTTTATTCCAAATTCAGAATTATTCCGGCGTCGATTTTAAGTGAAGAGTTGATAGAGAATCTTAAACCTTTCTATTTAGCTCCAATAACGTTGACTGGGACATCGAATGTCTCAGATGCCTCATATATAAAATCCATTTCTCCGTCGTGTGATGAGATAACTAATGAAATAAAAAGTATAAATGAATTGTCTGTGGAGCGTGTGACTGTAATAAATAATCTTAAGCGAATGGGATATACGTTGACCAGCCAGAAAGGGGAGTTTCCCCTAATCTATAAAAAGGACAACGCAAGTACCGTTAAAATGTATGAAACTTATATTGAAGTTGATTTGATAACTGATTGATATATCATATCTTAACATTATTTGTTTTCTTTTCTCACTAAATAATACATTGCCTATGAAAAGTCGCATCGCTTACATAATATTATTTCTGACAACATTTATATTCCCGTCTGTCGCTCAAGATTCATTTATAGAGTATGAATATGTTGATGGAACGAAGGAAAGAAATACAATTGGTACGGAAAGATTCTATTGCCATTATTATCAAAATGAAGGATCGTCATATAGAATAAAGACCATTTATATAGATAATGTCTTTGATACATTAATTCCCAATATAGGTTCGCAAATTTTTGACAAATTGATATTTGTATTTAATGATGGAGAGCTGTCCTATTTGGCTGGTCCTAGATATATTTATTCTATGGGAAATCGTTTATATGATTATGTTTATAATTCAGATAAAGTAAATCCTAAAGCTGGAATTATGGCTATATCATTTAATTCTAATAAACTACCTAATTTTGCATACCATAATGGGAAACAGATTTCATCCATTTCAGGTCGTATCTCTTATTTCAAAGTCAAAACCATTCCGTCGAAGATGTTAAATGACGAATTGAGAGAGAATCTTAAACCTTTCTATCCGACATCGTTGATTGAAAAATCAGATGGCTCATATTTAGACTTCGTTTCTCCGTCGTATAATGAGGATGAAAAAAATACAAAGCTAAATGGCTTGTCATTAGAGCGTGTGAATGTAATAAATAATCTAAAGCGAATGGGATATACGTTGGCCAGCCAGAAAGGAGTGTTCCCACTTACTTACCAGAATCAAAATGGAAACACTATTCTGATGTATGAAACTAGTATTATGGTAAAAGTCAAGGATTGAAAATGACTTGTAAGTTTTGCGTGATTCTAAAAATAGATTTGTTTATGAAAAATCGGATGACATATATAATACTGTTTCTATTTGCTATCATTTTTCAATTGAGTGCTCAAATTTCATATGTAGAGTATCAATATGTTGATGGAACGAAGGAAAAAAATACAATAGAGTTTGAAAGAATGTCTTTCCAGTATTTTCAAAGTGAAAGATTAACATATATGATTAGGAACATTTATATAGCGAATGTTTTTGATACATTAACTCCTATGGATATAGCACAAAATATATCGAGGCCGACATGTTCTGACAAATTGATTTTTTCTTTTAAGGATGGAGAACCATCTGAAGTGTCAGGCCCTTATGAAATGTCTTCTTCTATGGGAAATACTATGCGTATATTATTTAGTTATGGATTTAAATTAGATAAAAAAGATGCTGATAACGGAATTATGGCTATATCATTTTATTCTTATAGCCTTCCTGATTTTGCATACCATAATGGAAAACAGATTTCATCCATCTCTGGTCGTATCTCTTATTTCAAAATTAAAACCATTAGGTCGACGATATTAAATGACGAATTAGTAGAGAATCTAAAACCTTTTTATTTAGCTCCAATAACGTTGACTGGAACATCGGATATCTCAGATGCTTCATATATAAATTTCGTTTTTCCGTCTTCGTCTAACGAATTGGCGGTAGCTCGCGTAAAGGTCATAAATAATCTGAAGCGAATGGGATATACGTTGACCAGCCAGAAAGGAGTGTTTCCCACTTACTTACCAGAATCAAAATGGAAACACTATTCTGATGTATGAAACTAGTATTATGGTAAAAGTCAAGGATTGAATGTGACATGTAAGATATTTGATAATATTAAATATAGATTTGTTTATGAAATATCGGATATTGTATATAATGCTGTTTTTATTTGCTTTTCTATTCCCGTCTGTCGCCCAAAATTCATATATAGAGTATGAATATGTTGATGGAACGAAGGAAAGCAACATAATAGATATGGAAAGAATGTCTTTCCAGTATTTTCAAAATGAAAGATTAACATATATGATTAGGAACATTTATATAGCGAATGTTTTTGATACATTAACGCCTATGGATATAGCACAAAATGTATCGAGGCCGACATGTTCTGACAAATTGATTTTTTCTTTTAAAGATGGAGAACCATCTGAAGTGTCAGGCCCTTATGAAATGTCTTCTTCTATGGGAAATACTATGCGTATATTATTTAGTTATGGATTTAAATTAGATAAAAAAGATGCTGATAACGGAATTATGGCTATATCATTTTATTCTTATAGCCTTCCTGATTTTGCATACCATAATGGAAAACAGATTTCATCCATCTCTGGTCGTATCTCTTATTTCAAATTTAAAACCATTAGGTCGACGATATTAAATGACGAATTAGTAGAGAATCTAAAACCTTTCTATTTAGCTCCAATATCGTTGAAAGGAACATCGGATGTCTCAGATGAGTCATATATAAATTTCGTTTTTCCGTCTTCGTCTAACGAATTGGCGGTAGCTCGCGTAACGGTAATAAATAATCTAAAGCGGATGGGATATACGTTGACCAGCCAGAAAGGAGTTTTTCCACTTACATACCAGAATCAAAATGGAAACACTATCTTGATGTATGAAACTAGTATTATGGTAAAAGTCAAGGATTGAAAGTGATATTTAAGCTTTGTGTGATTCTTAAAATATATTAGTTTATGAAATATCGGGTGACGTATATAATACTATTCTTATTTGCTTTTATATTCCCGTCTATCGCTCAGGATTCATTTGTAGAATATGAATATGTAGACGGTACTAAAGAAACTGATATTATTAGCTTTGATAGAATGGAGTGTAAATATAGTCTTGATAAAGGGAAATCGTACATAATTAGCAATATCTTTATTCATGGTGTTTTCGAACCTAAAAAAGGAGACCCTTATATTTCTTGTTTATGGATAAGTTTTAAAAATGGAGAACCGTCTAATGCCATTGGTCCACGTAGCTACACATCTATGGGTAATTATTATACTTTATTTCAATATGATTTGTGTTCTGGAAAAACAGTAGCAAATAATGGAATTACGACTGTTTTGTTTAAGTCTAAAGATACTAATCCGAGAACATCACGTCATAATGGAAAACTAATAAAGTCAATTTCAGGTTGCATCTCTTATTCAAAATTCAAAATCAATCCGTCTTTGAATTACGGATTGATAGAGAATCTAAAACCTTTCTATTTAGATACGACAAGGTTGACTGGAAATTCATATTGCTCATATATAAAATTCATTTCTCCGTCGTATGATGAGAATGCTAAAAAAATAAATATGAACGATTTGTCTTTAGAACGAGTGGCTGTGATAAATAATCTGAAGCGAATGGGATATACGTTGACCAGCGCTAAGGGAGTGTTTCCGCTTACTTACCAAGATAAAGATGGAAATAAGATTTTGATGTATGAAACTTATATTATGGTAGTTGTTACGGATTGATAGTGGCATATAAGGGGTGTTTGATTCTTAAAATAGATTTGTTTATGAAATTTAGAATATCGTATATAATACTATTCTTATTTGCTTTTATTTTTCATCTAAATGCTCAAAACCAATATCTTGAGTATGAATATGTTGATGGAACGAAGGAGAGGGAGTCTTTGATTCCAAATCTGATTGTATATAAGCGGTCTTTCTGGAATGACGTGTATAGTATGACGTCTATAAAAATAGATTTCGCATTCGACTCTTTGTTTGTGCCCCCCAATTCCACCAATCCAGTTAGAGCTGATCATAGATTGATAATTTTGTTTCAGGATTCAAAGCCTAATGCCATTCAGTTCCCTCGTCCTTTTAATGTAATGTACAATACTATGCCTCTAGATATTGATATTGATTCAAAAGAGTCGACTTCTAATAATCAAACGATTATGACGTTCAAGTCTGTTGGCAATTTCCCAAATTCTACTTTCCACAATGGAAAACAAGTTTCATCTATATCCGGTAGACTTGAATATGTAAAAGACAAGTCTATTTCTCCTTCTGTTATTGATTCAGATATGAGAAAAATATTTTTCCCTCTTTGTCATGAAGTATGGACGGAATCAACCACAGGCTCTACATTAAAAATATCTACAGGATCATTTAAGCCTTTGCCTAACGAAATGGCAGTTGCTCGTGTACGTGTTATTAATAATTTAAAACGAATGGGATATACGTTGACCAGCCAGAAAGGAGTGTTCCCACTTACTTACCAAAATCAAGACGGAAACACTATTTTGGTGTATGAATCGTATATTTTGATAAGGTTTTGAATCTATTTAATTTATAATTCATAATGCGTAATTCGTAATGCATAATTGTTGGGAAATACCAACGATAGAATTCCGTAGGGGCGATCCCTTGTGGTCGCCCATGATATGATATGCCGTCAGGCGTTTGATATTGGTAGACCGTTTTATATAGGAAGCGTAAATACGTCGTTAGACGTTTTATATAGGTAGACCGTTTGATATTTATAAAAAATGATGTTGGCCACACGTCCATTACCCCTTTAGTGGTTAAAGAGATATTCGAATTTTTGGTTGACATTACCAATTTCGCATTTAAGCCTAATATTGGTATTCAATGATATAAGTATTTTTCGAAACGCCTTTCATTGTTCCGTCTATGCTATATTCACAATATTTGATGCAATCTCCGTTGGCGTTGTAATAGTTTGTTTAACCGCAATCCCAATTGTAGAGAACTTTAGGAAAATTCCGTCTCTTCAAATTTTCCGGAGTGCAGAAGAAGCCGCAGACACCCGCGTCTCCCCATTCGACAGGAGTCTCTTCACTATATTCGCTGTCAATCTGTAATAATAAAACTGTTTGTTTTGATTTTTCTTCACGTGGATCTTCTTGTTCGAAGTGTGGATAACCTCCAATTTTATGTCCTTCTCCTATATGTTTCTCCTCGATTATTTCATAGGCTTCTTCAGAAAGATCATAAATGCCCTCTATGGGATCGCCTTCAGTTAAAGCATTATATTTTTTGACAAAGATCGGTTCGAAGTGTACATCTTCCATAGACATCGGCTCTTCGTCTTTTGTGAAAGAAACTCCATATTCGCTTTCTACTGGGAACCAGCTCTCTTCCGAAGGTTGGGGTAGTTCCGCAAGCCAAGTGCACACTTGCTCTTCCGTGATTTGATCATCGATCGTCTCGTACCAAACCACTTTTGAACCTCCTTTTGTGAAAAGTCCCAGACTTTCATCTTGTCCAATCCAGAATTGCAGGAGACCGACTTGTGGAAAATCGGGTAGGGCGGAGAGCTCTCTGCAGTCTATCTGGGCAAGCATACGCAATGGCATGCCTTCTGAGTCGAAAGGAATCGCGTCTTTTGAAGGAATATATGGAATTCCGCCAACTTTGCTTCCGGAAATAGAGACATTTTCCGACGTGAGTTTCAGACGCAGGAGTGGCTTGACTGTCTCCTTATCCATCTTGGCAAGCACTTTGTTTGATAGCACCATCTCCTTTTTGAATTTTTTCGCTAAATATTGGATTAGCCCGGTATCTATAATAGATTTCACTAAAATATAAAGTCCTAGAAAAACAAGTGCAGTAATCAGTATCTTATACCTTAGCCAAGCCAATTCCAATTCCATAAATTTCCTGTTTTATCAATGTCAGATTCCAAATTTATAATTTTTATTTGAGAATAAAAAAATGATAGAAAAATCTATTTGATTCATAATTCATAATTGTTGCGAAAAATACCATCGATGGAATTCCCGTATGGGCGATCCCTTGTGGTCGCCCAGTGTATAATGTGGTCGCCCATGGATATTTTGATCGATACATCGTTAGACGTATAATATTGGTAGAAAAAAATGATGATGGATACACGTCCATTACTCCTTTAGGGGTTAAAGAGAAATATTGTCGGAATTTATAATTCTGCATTTTCCCATTCCTCGAATATTTCTCTTTTATCATTTAGTCAGCGACTACTTTTTAAATGTTATTGTTCCTACTGTGTAAACCTCTTCTTCTTTACCTAATTGAAGAGTCAATACCTGTTTTTCCTGATTCTTTCGTCCGAAGTTAGTATATATGGTTGCTTGAACAACTACAGGTTGTAACATTTTCTGGCTGTCAGTGCCATAATAGTTTACCTGGATTTTATATTCTCCTTCAATCGCTTTTTTCAGACAAAATTCTTCTGGCCCATATCCTTCTCTAAAGTCGTTGGACATTCTTCCTCCTATTTCAGTCTCTCTGTTTAAATAGTAACATTTTTCTTCTTGGGGGTCAATCACCCAAAGGTCCATATCACTGTCGTTTGTGTTCCAACTTAATGTTATACGGATATCCATTGGATATTTGCCAAGCAGACGCTTGTCATACTTGGATGTTTTTATCTTTTTGGGACTTATTGCAATTAACGCGTTTAGTTCATGTATGGCTATCTGTTGAATATTATCGAATCGAGAGTCCCAATAGTTTGTGGCTACTTTGTACAACAAGTCTGCTGCTTCTTGATACTTGCCCATATCCCAATAAACGAGTGCCAAATCACGGTATGACTGAGGCTCTTCTCCTCGCATCTTGATTACATCTTCAAATATAACAGCAGCCATATCAAAACATTTGAATTCCGCTAGTTTGTTAGCGCAAGAACGTGCCACTTCCGCATCATCCAATTTCATTTCCACAAGATTTGAGACAATTCTTATGGCTTCTTTTTTTAGATTTTCACGATAGAAGTATCCGGCAACGTCTATATAGAAAGGAGCATAATCATGATATTTATGCTTCATCTCTAAATATGTTTCATATAGCTTTGCTTTATCGGTTGTCTTAAGATGAGTTATATAATCTGTATCTGGATTCCACTCTTGAAGTTCAACTGCTGGGGTTGCTATAGAATTTTTCTCGACTTCTGCTGCGTTTGCTCGTCTTTGAACTCCATATCCTGTGACCACTAATTCTTCAAGAAGTTCTTCAGAGAGAACTACATTTAGGATTGAACCAGTTTTTTGTGTTATTCTCCTTTGCTGTGATTCGTAACCAGGGTATGAGAACTCTAGAATATCACCTTCTGACACTTCGAGTTCGTATTGGCCGTCCATGTCGGTGTTTGTACCGACTGTAGTCCCTTTGATAACGACATTTGCAAATGGCAGAGGTTCATTGTGATCTTTTACAATACCTCGTATAGTACGGGTTGCATTTGTCTTAATAGAATTTTTAATTACATTCCTCAGACCTACAAATTCTGTTCTGTTTAATTCTTTATTGGCTTCTTTTTCTAACTTTTTTTCTTTTCTCCTTTTTGCTTTTTCCAACTTTTTATTTTTCCTACTCTCTACTTTTTCTTGTTTTCTCTCTTCTTTCTCTTCATATTTTATTAGTTCTTCATCAGTAAGAGTGCTTTTTATCCACCATTCCTTAAACTCATTATGTTCATCAAGAATTTCTCCAAGATTGTATTCTTCTAAGTGCTTGTTATTATGTTTTCTTTTTTCTTCTTTTCTCTGCTTTAGTATATTGTTATATTCTTCTTTTAATTCATCTGGTGGTGTGATTTTATAATTTATATAATCGTTCACAGATTCCAAAACTATCAGAGATGTGTTGCGGGTGACAATACCATATTTTTTTGACAATTCTGTAATCGTCTTTTCATTCTTTTCATAATTTATATCCAACTCTGCAAGTTTCTTCTGCGCCCACATACGACGGATATTGTTTGTCGATTCTACAGCTGAAATATGGCATTTGATGGTGTCTGTGATTTTGTCGTCAAAACCGAAGTATAATGTAATGTCTGCATCTTTGGCTTTCATTAGTCCTGATACAGAGAATGATTCAGTGACAGCTGTCGGTATCGAAGGATATACTTCAGATATGTTGTTGTCGTATTGGGCACGAATGAATTTGTATTGCTTGTTGCTCAATGCATTGAATGCCTCATCTTGTGTCATATTGCAAATATTGATGTAGGCACCGCCTGTTTTCTGTGCAATTGACTTAAGTTGAGAATGATCTGCAAAAGCACTTGAATTGATTATATAGATTGGCTTTTGGGGCAAATCCATTATGTCCTTTCCAAAATTGCTTAATCCGTCTGTGTACAACAATATCTCGTCTTCTTTTATTTCAGAAAAATTAAGACAGTCCAATTTTGTGGCTCCATCAAATTTGTTTTGGTGGATTTCCTTCTTTATCTCATTGATACTGCATTGTTTATCAAAATGTTTCTCGTTGCTGAATGTGATAAGATGAATGTTTGTGATTCCGCAGTGTTTGATATAAGCATCCAATAAGTCTAAATCTTTTTTCAGATTTCTGTTTTCAGAAGAATTTGAGACGTCATAAATTACCGCTATGTTTTTAGGTTTCTCTCTCTTTATCGATTTGGGAGTCATTGCCGAATAGAGATAGAAATAATTTTCCTCGCCTATATTTTCAGTGTAGACGGTAGCCTTTTTATGCGTAGGTATTTCAAGAAAAAGCCCCTTGCTTAAATCGTAGTTCTCTCGACTGAATGATGCGATGTAATTACCTTTACTTTGTTTGAATTGGATTCCGTCCAACGATTCTTTACCGACAATTGGTTCGTTTGTCTCATTGTAAACATTTATCTCCAAGTCGAATTTTTCGACAGTTGTTTTTGTATTGATAGGAAGACGGTAGTATCGTTTGCCATTTGATATGGTCAGTTCCTGTTCACATGCTACCACTATGTGGCGGGGGCTATTTTCATTGAAAGGATAGATACGGGTTCTGAAATTGTTTCCTGCAGTCATTTCCAGAAGTCCAGGGTCGATATTTTCCCTTACCTTGCTTTCAAATGTGGTTCTACCTTTCTCTTTATCCACAATGACACCTTCTCTCAGTTTGCCATTTATATCAAGAGCATAACGGGATACTGTCTGTCCTTCTTCCAGTGCAAAATCAAATTCTCCTTCTAAGGTTCTCCATGATGAATTTTTGAATATCATGTCAAATGTTGTGGTCGCAATGTTCCCGACAACATCTACATCTATCTTTATATTTTGAAGCGTAATCGCATCTTCGTAAATTTTTTCAGATTTTTTACCGTTTATTTTAGGAATGCCCAACTGAGCCATTGCACTTGAAGACAGAATTGTCCATATAGTGAGAATTATTCCAAATTTTTTTAGGTTCATACGCATTGTAGATAATTATTCTAAAGACAAAAATAATCATTATAATTCAAAATCATGGTTGTTTTGCCAAATATATGCAGATAGACGTGTTTGGAAAAGGCCATCGTAGGGGCGATCCCTTGTGGTCGACCATGATATGATACGCCGTCAGGTGTTTGATATTGGTAGACCGTTTGATATTTATAAAAAATGATGTTGACCACACGTACATTACCCCTTTAGTGGTTAAAGAGATATTCGAATTTTTGGTTGACATTACCAATTTCGCATTTAAGCCTAATATTGGTATTCAATGATATAGGTATTTTTCGAAACACCTTTCATGGTTCCGTCAACGCTATATTCACAATATTTGATATAATCTCCGTTGGCGTTGTAATAGAAAATGGTTTGGCTTGTCAGATCTCCGTCAGAGTTGTATACGTGTTTTTCAGACAAGTTGCCAATGGAATCATATTGGTAAGTATTCATCCAAGAGTTGATTTAGAGTCTTAATAGCAAAGCAATCCCAATTGTAGAGCACTTTAGAGAAATCGCGTCGCTTCAAATCATCGGGAGTGCAGAAGAATCCGCAGACACCACCGTCTCCCCACATGATGGATTCATCATCTTCACTGTCGATCTGCAACAGCAAAACCGTTTGATCGGAATCGCTCTTTCGTGGATCTTCTTGTGAGAAGGCAGGATAACCGCCTATTTTATGGCCATCTCCATTATGGTGGTCCCAAATCATTTCATTGGTATCATATGAAAGATCGTACATGTCTTCTATGTTGTCGTCTTCCGTTAATTCATTGTACTTCTTGACAAAAATCGGTCCGAAATGAGTATCGCTCATAGGCATTGGCTCTTCTTCTTTTATAAATGACAAACCAAACTCACCTGTCACTGGAAACCAATATTCGTTTCCATCTGGTTGTGGAAAATCCGCCAACCAAGAACGAACCTGTTCTTCGGTGATTTTATCGTCGACTGTCTCATGCCAGACAACTCGTGAACCTCCTTCTGTAAAGAGCCCTAAACTGTCGTCAAACTGGTCTATCCAGAATTGTAATAGGCCGACTTGTGGAAAATCGGGTAGAGCAGAGAGCAATCTGCAGTCTATCTGGGCCAACAAGCGAAGAGGTAGTCCTTTTGAGTCGAGAGGCACTGCTTCTTTTGACGGAATATACGGAATGCCACCAATCTTGCTTCCGAAAATAGAGACATTTTCCGACGTGAGTTTCAGACGCAGGAGTGGCTTGACTGTCTCCTTATCCATCTTGGCAAGCACTTTGTTTGATAGCACCATCTCCTTTTTGAATTTTTTCGCTAAATATTGGATTAGCCCGGTATCTATAATAGATTTCACTAAAATATAAAGTCCTAGAAAAACAAGTGCAGTAATCAGTATCTTATACCTTAGCCAAGCCAATTCCAATTCCATAAATTTCCTGTTTTATCAATGTCAGATTCCAAATTTATAATTTTTATTTGAGAATAAAAAAATGATAGAAAAATCTATTTGATTCATAATTCATAATTGTTGCGAAAAATACCATCGATGGAATTCCCGTATGGGCGATCCCTTGTGGTCGCCCAGTGTATAATGTGGTCGCCCATGGATATTTTGATCGATACGTCGTTAAACGTATAATATTGGTAGAAAAAAATGATGATGGATACACGTCCATTACTCCTTTAGGGGTTAAAGAAAATTCATTTTCGGGATTTTTTTGATTTCGCATTTTAAAAACAAAAAAGCAGCAATTTCTTGCTGCTTCTCTTGAGCGGAAAACGGGACTCGAACCCGCGACCCCGACCTTGGCAAGGTCGTGCTCTACCAACTGAGCTATTTCCGCAGAATATCTTTACTTACGTGCTCAAGATGAGATTCGAACTCACACGCCGTAATCGGCACTACCCCCTCAAAGTAGCGTGTCTACCAATTTCACCACCTGAGCATTTGAGAGCGGAAAACGGGACTCGAACCCGCGACCCCGACCTTGGCAAGGTCGTGCTCTACCAACTGAGCTATTTCCGCAAATCTGCTTTGTCGTTATGTCTTAGAACGCTTGTTTTTCAAAAGCACTGCAAAGGTAGATGTTTTTTTCATTATTGCAAATCTTTTACGCGAAAATTTGAATGTTTTTTTGATTTTTTTCTTTAAACGCCGTTTTTGTTCATCTTTTTCATTTAGTTATGGTATATTTGCAGAAAATTGAAGATAAATTTTGAGAATATGAAAATAGGTTGCATTATCACTGCTGTTCTTGGTGTGATCCTTCTTGCGGTAGGTTACATCTCGTTTTATTGGGAGTTCGCTGATGGAATTAAGACTGGTCAGGTCAATTTCGTCACACGTAAGGGATATATCTGGAAAACTTACGAGGGCAGATTGATCCAGCAGGGAATCAAATCTAAAGGTCAGCAGGGACTTGGTAGCAATGAGTTCGATTTCTCTGTCGAGGACGACTCTCTTGCTCGCACTCTTGAACTTGTCGGCGAGTCTATCGTCACAGTCCGCTATAAAGAGTTTAACCATGCTCTATGGTGGCGTGGCAACAGCAATTATGTCGTATATAAGATTGAGAAGATTATCGAACCGTCGTCTTCAAATGATATGATTAATCCTTTGAATAATATGGTCGATCCTTCGGCTGGCACAGAAGACGGTGCTGCGGATGAAAAGTGGTATGAATAATGACTGATCAGTTTTCTTCCAAACTTCTTGAGGAGGCTGTACATCAGATCTCTTCTCTTCCAGGTGTAGGAAAAAAGAGCGCTTTGCGTCTTGTGCTTCATCTTCTGAATCGTTCGGAGGAGGATGTGGAACGTTTCGCGAATTCTTTTATCCGTCTGAAGAAAGAGGTGAAGTTTTGCCGATGCTGCCATAATATCTCCGATTCCGACATATGTGAGATCTGTTCGGATAAAAGCCGTAATCCGAAGATCATCTGTGTGGTGCAGGATCTGAAAGATGTGATGAGCATTGAGGCGACTCAGCAGTTTCGTGGACTATACCATGTGCTTGGGGGTGTGATCTCTCCTATCGACGGAATTGGTCCAAACGATCTCACCATCGAAAGCCTTGTGCAGCGTGTGCATAATGAGCCGATAGATGAGGTTGTCCTTGCTTTGTCGACGACGATGGAGGGCGATACCACAGCATATTATATCTACCGTCGACTTGAGAATCTTGGAATCAATATCACGACTCTCGCAAGAGGTGTTGCGACGGGGGATGAGCTTCATTACGCAGATGAGGTGACACTCGGACGAAGCATCGTCGAAAGACGTCCATATTCAACAGGAGCGAATTTCTAATTTGACAAATATGAATTTAAATTTCAAGTATTATTCCAGAATCGCGATTTCCGCACTTCTGATCCTAATTTCGAGTTTCCTTCAAAACACAGGAACTGTGATTCCATATTATGTCTCTACAATCGCATATCTCCTTATTGTCATACTCGTGCCATACGCAGTCTGGCAATATAAAAAGGACAGAAAGATTGTGGCTGAGTGCGACGATTTGAAGACTGCCGAAAAATTGTTTGAGAAAATAACGATGAAGAAGATGACGTTGGTTCATATCCCATCAGGACTGACAGCCATCCTATTCATCATTCAGCCTACAGAGTCGATGCTGTATGCTGCGATAGCTTCGCTTTTGTTGTTTGTGGTTTTTGGCAAACCAGAAAAATTGTCTGATATAGATTAATAGGTCATGAAGGTCGTATACCATACTCTGGGCTGTAAATTGAATTTTGCTGAAACGTCCAAACTTTCATTCGATCTTGAGTCTATCGGCTATGTCACTGCGAAGGATGGAGAGACTGCGGATCTGATCGTGGTCAATACATGTGCTGTGACACAGGCTGCGGAAAGGAAGGGCAGGGCAGTGATCAATCAGCTGAAACGTCAGCATCCGAATGCGAAAGTCGTTGTCACTGGTTGTTATTCGCAGATCAAGCCGGATGAAGTCGGACATATAGATGGTGTTGACATCGTGCTTGGCGCTCAGCATAAGTTCGACATGGCTTCATTTGTGAAAATGCTCAATGATGAGGAGCCTGGTACGAAGATCTATCATACGGAACGTAGCAAGGTGGATGTCTTCTTCCCATTCTGTACTGCCGGTTGCCGCACACGCTATCTGTTGAAAGTGCAGGATGGATGCGACTATTTCTGCACATATTGTACAGTGCCGATCGCAAGAGGAAAAAGCCGTAATGCTTCGGTGGCACTGACTGTTGAGGAGGCAAAGAAAGCGGCTGCGGAAGGAGCGAAGGAGATTGTCATATCAGGTGTCAATATTGGAGATTTCGGAAAGTCGACGGGAGAGAAATTTATCGACTTAGTCAGAGAGTTGGATAAAGTCGACGGAATTGAGCGATACAGAATATCCAGCATCGAACCAAATCTTCTGACAGACGAGATTATTGAATTCTGTGCGAACAGCCGGTCGTTTATGCCGCATTTCCATATACCGTTGCAGTGTGGAAACGATGAGATATTAGCGTTGATGCACCGTCGATATAAGAGAGATGTCTTCGCGCATAAGATTGCCGAGATAAAAAAATGTATGCCTGATGCCTTTATAGGTGTCGACGTGATTGTCGGATTCAATGGCGAGACGGAGGAGCATTTTAACGATTCGTATGAGTTTTTGCAGAGCCTTGATGTCACAAGACTACACGTCTTCCCATATTCGCCAAGGCCAAACACAGCTGCGTTGTCAATCAAACCATATGTTCAGAATGGAGAGAAGAAGCGTCGTACGGATATTCTAATGGATTTTTCAGGGAAGCGATTGCATGAATTCATGAAAAATCAGATTGGCAAGAAAGCCAAAGTCCTTTGGGAAGATACAGACAGTAATGTGATGCATGGATTCACTGAGAACTACATCCGTGTGTCCGCTCCATATGACGCCTCAAAAATCAATACGATAACAGATGTCATCCTTGGAAATTTTGATGATGACGACGAATGTCTGAAGGCATTATGAATTCATAATTCATAATTCATAATGCATAATTCGTAATTGTTGGGAAAATCCACGTATCTGGTGAATCTGCCATCTCGTAGAGACGCACGGACGTGCGTGTCATGATTAATTCATAATTCATAATGCGTAATGCATAATTGTTGGGAAAATCCACGCATCTGGTGAATCCAACCCTCTCGTAGAGACGCACGGACGTGCGTGTCATGATTAATTCATAATTCATAATGCATAATTCGTAATTGTTGGGAAAATCCACGTATCTGGTGAATCCAACCCTCGTAGAGACGCACGGACGTGCGTGTCTTGGTCAATTCATAATTCGTAATTCACAATTCGTAATTGTTGGGAGATTATCCATCGGTCGGAATTTCAACAGAGATGATGAATCCCCCAATTACGCCGTCAGACGTTAAATGTTGGTAGGAA
>SUXE01000005.1 GCA_015061115.1 Bacteroidales bacterium
AGCCTTCCCAGCGTCCCCAGTCTGGATCCTATATTTTTTTCAATTTTTCTTGGATATATCATAAGAATATTCATAATGCATAATTGTGGGGATATCCACACATCTGTAATGATCCCACCTCACGTAGAGACGCACGGACGTGCGTGTCATGATTAATTCGTAATTCATAATTCATAATTCATAATTGTGGGGGTGATTCACCAGATGTGTGGATCACCCCTTCTCGTAGAGACGCACGGACGTGCGTGTCATTGGACGTACGTGACGTAATAATTCATAATTCATAATTGTGGGGACGTGCCAGCACCGTAGGTGCGACATAACATAGGGTCGGGTGTGAACCCGATCCTGATGATGAATTTGATCCGTGAGAGAGACCAATCCGTGTGTAAATCCATTTGAGACGCCGCAATGTGACGTCTCTACAACCATTGTTCATACCTTGTGAAAAAACTACTTATAACATTTGTTTTTAATCTGTGGCTTTTGCCATTAGATTGTCTATCTTTGCAGACGGAATAAAAAGAGAACTATTAAACAATGGCTATCGGCGAAACTAAATCAGCAAAGAAATCAAAGAAGGGTGTAGCTCCTGACGTTATCGAGGTCAGGGACATGGGTGGTGTTGTGCCTCCTCAGGCACCGGAGATCGAAAACTCTGTGATCGGCGCAATCTTGACCAATCCTGGCTGCTTCTCTGAGATCTGTACGATCTTGATGAAGGAGACTTTCTATGTGCCTAAGAACGCTCTCGTCTACGAGACTATCTCCTACTTGGGTAGTACACAGCAGTCGATCGACCTTTTCACTGTGTCGGAGGAACTTAAAAAACGTGATCTTTTCGACACTATCGGTGGAATGCCTGTCCTTATCGAGTACACTCAGAATGTGATCTCCGTAGCCAACGTCTACGAGCATTCCAAAATTCTTGCTGCCAAGGCTCTTGAAAGGGAGCTGATCAAGTATTCCACAGAGATCCAGCGTCGCGCATTCAACGAGGATGAGGATGTCGACAAATTGATCCAGGCCGCTGAGGCTATGCTCTACGATATTTCCCAGCACAATATTGAAAAGGATTTCACTCCTATCAGTGATGTGCTCCCTACCGTGAAGGCGAACTTTGATGCCGCAGCCAACAATAAAGAGGGCGTCGGCGGTGTGCCAAGCGGTTTCACCCTCCTCGACAATATGACCAACGGTTGGCAGAAGTCCGACCTTATCATTATAGCTGCACGTCCTGCCATGGGTAAGACTGCTTTCGTGCTTTCTATGGCAAGAAACATCGCAGACAAGGACATTCCCGTCGCCGTGTTCTCTCTTGAGATGAGCAACGACCAGCTTGCCACTCGTATGCTGGTGAATGTCACTGAACTTCCGTCGGAGAAGATCAAGAAGGGACAGCTTTCCATCGATGAGATGAAGCGTATGAACCAGGGCCTTGATTATCTTGCCCAGAAACCGATCTATCTTGATGATACTCCGAGCCTTTCGGTGTTTGAGTTTGCTACAAAGGCAAGACGTCTTGTGCGAGACAAGGGAGTGAAGATCATCGTCATCGACTACTTGCAGCTGATGAACGCCAGCGGTATGGCTTATGGAAGCCGTGAGCAGGAGGTCAGCACGATCTCACGTTCGTTGAAGCAGTTGGCGAAGGAGTTGATGGTGCCGATCATCGCGTTGTCACAGTTGAACCGTAGTGTGGAGAGCCGTGACAAACAGGATAAGCGACCTCAGTTGTCCGACTTGCGTGAGTCTGGAGCCATTGAGCAGGATGCCGATATGGTGTTGTTCATCCACCGTCCGGAGTATTATAAACTGGAGTACATGTCCGACAATACTACTCCAGCCGCGGGACTTGCCGAGATCATCATCGCCAAGCACCGTAATGGTTCGGTGGGCGACGTGATCCTTCGATTCATGGGTGCGCAGACGAAATTCTGCAACTACGATGCGGGTGGTGTCGTCGCTACGGATCAATATATGGAGGTGCAATCCAACATCAATCCCGGCTATGAGCAGGGCAATGATGCGGTCAATGTGGATACGTCTGTGCCTGTGTTTATGGGTTCTGAACCAGCACCGTTTTAATAATTCATAATGCATAATTCGTAATGCATAATTGTGGGGAAATCCAGACATCATCAACCATCAATCATCCATCATCAACCATCAACCATCCATCATCAACCATCAACCATCAATCGAATTGTGGAAGTAAGAATAGAGCAATCGTGGAAAGAAGTTTTAGCGGAGGAGTTTGAGAAACCATATTTCTCACTTCTTGCGTCGTTTATAAGAAAAGAGTATCAGGAGACGGAGGTGTATCCGCCCGGAGGCAAGATCTTCTCAGCGTTCGACTTGACGCCATTCAGAGACGTGAAGGTGGTGATACTTGGGCAGGATCCGTATCATGAGCCGGGGCAGGCCCATGGACTGGCGTTTTCTGTACAGCCTGGGGTGCAGATCCCACCGTCGCTGCAGAACATCTTCAAAGAGGTGACCGACGACATGCACGTGCCATATCCCAATTCAGGATTGTTGGAGCGATGGGCGAAGCAGGGCGTGTTGTTGCTCAACAATGTGTTGACGGTGCGACGCGCGGCTCCGTTGAGCCATCAGGGAAAAGGATGGGAGGAGTTTACAGACAGAGTGGTGGAATTGATCTCGACGAAGCGAGAGCATGTTGTCTTTTTGTTATGGGGATCGCAGGCACAGCGAAAAGGGCAGGTGATCGACACCTCCAAACATCTTGTGTTGAAAGCGCCACATCCGTCGCCACTATCCGCCTACCGAGGCTTCTTCGGCTGCAAACATTTCAGCAAAGCGAACGAATATCTGATACAACACGGAAAAACCCCAATCGTGTGGTGATTCGTAATTCATAATTCGTAATGCATAATGCATAATTGTGGGGATATTCCCCGTAGAGACGCACGGTCGTGCGTCTCATTATTGGATATCGGTCGTGCGTCTCATTGGATATACGATTAATTCGTAATTGGGTTTTGATATAATTTGAATAAAATATACCCTAATGGGTATATTTTATTATTTTAAATGATATTTTATACCTTATCGGATATAAATATCAATAATATTCCTAATTTTGTACCCAAAAGGGTATAAAAAATGAAAACCAATTTATCAGCGACAGTAAAGATGTTGCGAAAGCAGTATAACATCACGCAGGAGGAATTGTCGATCAAGTCGGGAGTCGGTTTGCGTTTCGTCAGGGATCTGGAGCAGGGCAAACAGACGTTGCGTTTGGACAAAGTCAACCAATTGCTGGATTTCTTCAATTATGAGATGGCAGCGGTGGAAAAAGAAAAATCTCAAGATAGATGATTTCGTAAGTGCTGCAAAAACAATGGAAATAGATGCTGTCACGGTTACCAAACTCATTCGCAAGTATGAGAAATTGCTTCCGTCAATGATACAATGTGTGCAGAATTCATTCCTTAATGACGAATTGAAAACCGCTTATATTGAACTCCTAAATGATAGAATTGGGAAAATTCGTAATTCGTAATTGTGCGGAAATCTTAGCACCGAAGATGTGAACCCCCAATTCTTTTTATTAATATAGACGTTGCATTGCCAACGTCTTTTTTGATTTTTAGGAATGTAATTTTTCCTATCAAATGCTATTTACCTGCGAAATTTCAGTTATTTGTTATTTTTTTTCAAAAAAAAGTGCAAGCTATGCCAGAATTTTACATACTGACGTGCTATTTTTGTGGTTGGACAAGGATGAAGAGCAAAAAAAGCCACCGTTAAGGACGATGGCAACCTGATGTTTTCACAACGGAATAATCCTTATTGTGAATTGCTTCAATTTTGTTCTGCAAAACGAACACATATTAGTTTTCCTTTTTTAGAAAGAACAAATTTTAATTTCAAGAGTCGAGATGTAGCACGATTTGACACATCGTTTGAAAATAATTTTTCATATTTTTTGTGTTGTCAGTAAAAAAAACAATTTTTGTGTTCATATATAATGATTTACATGTATGAACAATAACTTTTGTTTAAAACAATTAGCTACATGTGTCTGGATTTTAGAAGAGTTACGAAAATCTGGAGATATTGGTTTGACTCTTGCTCAACTAGATATTATGTTGCGTGATCGTACAAAAGGAAAGGAGGGGCTTAGTCGTTCTTCCTTAACACGTAGACGAAAAGAAATAAAATTGCTTTTCAATATAAATGTAGAGAGTCCTGACAAGAAACACTACTATATCATGAATAAGGAACAACTTGCACTGGACACACTCGCTAATGATCTTCTGGCTTCCGTACAAGAATATCTATTTCTTGATTCATACAGAGATCTTGGTTCTCTTATTCAACCTATGCAGATAAATAATGGAATGGAGTTTCTTCATGTTATAGGTGATGCTCTTAGAAGTAAAAATAAGCTTAAGATACGTTATCAGAAGTTTTCTGATACAGAATCATACGAAGCTATAGTTCATCCATATTGTCTCAAGGCATCTATGGGAAGGTGGTATTTGTTTGGACATAAAGAAAATAATTCACAAGGGCTTGATGTGCAATCGTTTGCACTGGATAGAACAGTCTATATTAAACCTTTGAAGGAAACATTTTCTATGAATAAAGAATTTAATCCAGAAACCTATTTTAAGGATTCGTTTGGAACATGGGTTGAGAAAGAAAAATATCCGGTTTGTGATTTGACTATTGCAGTAAAACCTGATGTGGCAAGTTATTTAAGGACTCTTCCTTTGCATCATTCGCAAAAGGAGATGTCGTCTCCCACTTCAAATGATAAGACATTTTTCACTTTTCATATTTCTCCGACACCAGATTTTATTGGAGAGCTAAAACGTTGGGGGGATGGTGTAGAAATTATAGAACAAAAAAAATTTAACTAATTGTAAAAACATGGAAAGATTTGACGAACTAACAGGGTTGTATTCTCTAAGCAAGACTCTTCAATTTGAGTTAAAACCGATTGGAAAAACATTGGAGCAAATAGAGAGAAAAGGTATTATTGCACAAGATGAAAAGCGTGCTGAAGAGTATGAGATAGCAAAGTGCATAATTGATGAATATCACAAAGCCTTTATCTCAATGTGTTTGAAAGGTCTTAGACTTAATTTGTCTAGTACAGGATCTTTAGATTCTCTTGAAGAATATGTAGAACAGGCATCTAAGCTAAGAAGATCAGAATCAGAAGAGAAGAATTTTGATACTATTAAGCAAAATCTCCGTAGACAAATTGTAAATTCGTTTAAGAGTAGAGGAGGTTCATTTACTGATCTTTTTAAGAAAGAATTAATAACACAGCATCTTCCTGAATTTGTTTCGGAGAAAAACAAAAAACAAATAGTAGAGAATTTCAGTAAGTTTACGACATATTTCACAGGATTTCATGAGAATCGAAAGAATTTGTATTCTGAAGAAGAGAAGTCTACAGCTATCGCTTATCGACTTATTCATGAAAATTTGCCGATGTTCATTGATAATATAAAAACATTTGCAAAAATAGCGGACAGTGATGTGGCTAATTACTTCGTGGAGATAGAAACGACATTTTCAGAGTACCTTGATGGATCACATATTACTGACATGTTTAAGTTGGAGTATTTTACAGAAACGCTTACTCAAGAGCAAATATCATTGTATAACAATGTGATAGGTGGGGTTTCTAATGAAGATGGTACAAAAAAGAAGGGCTTAAACGAATATGTCAATCTATATAATCAGCAGAATAAAACACGTCTGCCTTTGCTTAAACCACTATACAAGATGCTCCTTAGTGATAAAGTGTCATTATCATGGTTGCCAGATGATTTTGTAAGTGATGAGGAGATGATTTATGCAATTAATGAGATGCAGTTGTCTCTAAAGGATTTGTTATATAGTGACGGTGAAAACAGTCTTAAGTATCTTTTGACTCATATTGGCGATTATGATACGGAACATATCTATATTTCCAACGACCTTGGTCTCACTGATATTTCACAGCAGATTTTCGGACAGTATGATGTGTATACATCTGGTATCAAAACTGAATTGTGCAATCAAATAAAACAATCAGCCAAGGAAAAACGAGAGCCAGAGTTATATAAAGAAAGAATCAACAAATTGTTTAAGAGTGCAAAAAGCTTTTCTATTAATTATCTAAACTCTTTTGCAGAAGGAGATAAGACAATACAGGCTTATTATGCACGATTGGGGGCACATGATCTAGAAGGGGAACAGAGTACGAATCTCTTTACTCAAATAGAGATGGCAAGTATTGCTGCTTCTGATATTCTAGCTGGAAAACACACCAATATAAACCAGTCGGAAGAAGATACGAAACTCATAAAAGATCTTCTAGATACATATAAAGCTTTACAGCATTTCATTAAGCCTCTTCTTGGTAATGGAGATGAGGCAGACAAAGACAATGAGTTTGATGCTCGTCTTCGTAATGCTTGGGATGCTCTTAGTGTAGTCACTCCGCTTTATAACAAGGTTCGAAATTGGCTTACAAGAAAACCTTATAGCACAGAAAAGATAAAACTTAACTTTGACAATGCCCAATTGTTGGGAGGTTGGGATTTGAATAAAGAACCAGATTGTACATCTGTATTACTTCGCAAAGATGATATGTTTTATCTTGCTATTATGGACAAAAAGTATAATCATGCTTTTGATATAGATGAATTACCATGCGAAGGAGAGTGTTATGAAAAGGTTGATTATAAACTTTTGCCAGGGGCTAATAAGATGCTTCCCAAAGTTTTCTTTTCTAAGTCTCGAATCTCTGAATTTGCTCCTTCTTTGGCGATCCAAAAGTCATATAATGAGGGAACTCATAAAAAAGGTTCTAATTTTTCGATTTCTGATTGTCATAGGCTAATAGATTTCTTTAAGCAATCAATTGCCAAACATGAAGATTGGAGCAAATTCCCTTTTTCTTTTTCTGATACAAAGAGATATGAGGATATAAGTGGATTCTATCGTGAGGTTGAACAACAAGGATATATGTTGAGTTATAGAAATGTTTCAGTATCGTTTATCAACCAATTAGTTGATGAGGGTAAACTGTATCTCTTCCAGATATGGAACAAAGATTTTTCTAAGTATAGCAAGGGAACACCTAATATGCATACGCTATATTGGAAGATGCTTTTTGACGAAGTTAATCTTGCAGATACGGTATACAAATTAAACGGACAAGCAGAAGTGTTTTATCGCAAGAGTAGTCTGAAACTTGAAAACACAACTATTCATAAGGCAAATCAAACGATAAAGAATAAGAATGTTCAGAACGAGAAGAAAACGAGTACATTTGATTACGATATTGTAAAGAATCGTCGTTATACTGTCGATAAGTTCCAGTTTCATGTTCCTATCACTTTGAATTTTAAGGCAACAGGGGGAGACAATATTAATGCTAATGTTCAAGATATTATCCGTAATAATGGAATAGAGCACATTATTGGCATAGATCGTGGTGAGCGTCATCTTTTGTATTTGTCTCTTATTGACCTCAAAGGTAATATTGTTAAGCAAATGACGCTCAATGATATTATTAATGAGTACAAGGGTAACATCTACAAAACAAATTATAAAGATTTGCTTGTCACTCGAGAAGGTGATCGTACAGAAGCTCGTCGTAATTGGCATAAAATAGAGAATATCAAGGATCTTAAAGAGGGATATTTGAGTCAGGTTGTACATATTATAGCAAGGATGATGGCTGAATATAAAGCTATTGTGGTGTTAGAAGATCTCAATATGGGATTTATGCGAGGCCGACAGAAAATTGAGCGTAATGTTTATGAACAGTTTGAAAGAATGCTTATTGACAAGCTTAATTATTATGTAGATAAACAGAAGAAAGCAACAGAAAATGGCGGTCTTTTGCATGCATTACAGCTTGCCAATAAATTCGAAAGTTTTAAGAAGCTTGGTAAGCAGAGTGGTTGTCTGTTCTATATCCCTGCATGGAATACCAGCAAGATTGATCCGGTAACTGGTTTTGTTAATCTGTTTGAAATTCATTATGAGAATGTAGATAAAGCGAGATGCTTTTTCAGCAAATTTGACATTATCCAATACAATGAGGAAAGAGATTGGTTTGAATTTGCTTTCGACTATAATGATTTTGGAACAAAGGCAGAAGGCACAAAGTCAAAATGGACATTGTGTACTTATGGAACAAGAATTAAGACATTCAGAAATCCTAATAAACTTAATCAATGGGATAATGAAGAGGTCGTTTTGACTGAAGAGTTCAAAAAAATATTCAATGAGGCAGGCATAGATATTAATGGTAATATTAAGGATGCTATTTGTCAATTAAAAGAAAAGAAACATCTTGAGTCGCTTATGCATCTTATGAAGTTGTTGCTTCAAATGCGTAATAGTGTATCCAATTCAGAAATAGATTATTTGCTTTCGCCTGTGGCTGATGAGAACGGTGAATTCTATGACAGTCGAACATGTGCCCCTACTCTTCCTAAAGATGCTGATGCTAATGGAGCTTATAATATTGCACGTAAAGGACTTTGGGTTATTGAGCAAATAAAACAAACTGCTGATAAGCCACGTCTTGCTATGACTAATAAAGAGTGGTTGAAATTTGCTCAGGATAAGCCATATTTGAATGAATGACTACATCTCCATATCAACTCTGAATGATTTTATCTTTTGTCCGTACTCCATATATCTTCACAATGTATATATGGAGACGGATGAAACGATGTATCATGCCACTCCACAGACTCAAGGTAGGGTGGCTCATGAGTCTGTGGACAAAAAGACAGCCAGCAATAGAGCTAATGATATTTTGTCTCTTCCTGTTTATTCTGAGGAATATGGATTGATGGGTAAAATTGATGTCTATAAGCAAAAAGAGAAAAAACTTATAGAACGCAAATATCAACTGAAACAGATTTTTCAAGGACAGATATATCAACTTTGGGCTCAGATGTTGTGTATGAAGGAAATGGGATATCATATTGAATCTCTGGCATTTTATGAAACTTCGACAAATAAGATGATTCCTGTGGCAATGCCAACAGATGAAGATATTCTAAAGTTTAAGAATTTTATCAATCAGTTCAAAACTTTTGATCCTGCGTCAACTCCATTTATCCTTAATCCTAACAAGTGCCGACACTGCATTTACTGCAATCTTTGCGACAAAGCTACAGAAGATAATGTTTACTAATAAAGATATAGAATATAGGAGTATATTCGTAATCAATTGTATACACGAACGCAGTCTTCGTGTAAGCAATGGGGAATTATTGCTTGAAGAGCAAATAGAAGATAGTGATAAGACGAAGACGTTAACAAAACTTCCATTTCAAAAGATTCTTGCTCTTTTTGTCGTCGGACATATTCGTATAACAACTCCTCTTATAGAAAAATGTCAGAAATTTGGAGTCGCTTTAGTCGTCATGAAACCTTCTTTGCGTCCTGTTTTCTTTTGGGCAAATTCTGCTGAAGCTAATTTTTTGCTTCATCAGCAACAGTATAGTTTAGAAAAAGACGACATATCAATAGCCAAAGTATTGGTTGAAAATAAAATTGTAAACCAAAAGAAGGCCTTGTTGGATACAAGACGAAAAGATGAATTGACAAACTCATCTTTATCCAAATTGGATGAATGTCTTAATGCACTTCCTGATATTGTGGATTATAATGTATTGATGGGTATCGAAGGAACTGCGGCCAAGAGTTTTTTCCAGTCGTTTTATCAAGACTATGATTGGCATCAACGCAGACCTCGAACCAAATGTGATGCTCTTAATGCATCTTTGGATATTGGATACACTATGTTGTTCAATTATATCGAATGCTTTTTGCGTATGTTTGGCTTTGATCTTTATGTAGGGGTATATCATCGAATGTGGTTTAAGCGTAAATCTCTTGTATGTGATATAATGGAACCATTTCGACCAATAATAGACAAAACAATAAGGACAGCATGGAATAGAAAACAATTTTCAGAGAAAGATTTTATTGTGTCTAAGGGAGAATATAGACTTAAATTCGAGAAGAATGCAGATTATTGTAAAGCGTTTTTTGATGCATTGATTCCGTATAAGGCAGAAGTCTTCAAATATGTGCAGAATTATTATCGATGTTTTATGGGAAGGAAATCTATAACACAATATCCAGTTTTTAAAATATAAAAATATGCTGATAATAAGTTATGACATAAAAGATGATAAACTAAGGACAAAGTTTTCCAAAATGTTAACAAAGAACGGAGCGATACGTCTTCAATATTCAGTTTATGAGGTTAATAATTCTAATAGAATAATGGATAATTTAAGAGTCCTTATAGAAAATCAATTTGGGGATAAATTTGATGGAGGGGACAGTGTTATCATTTTTGATGTAAATGGAGTGAAACTACAAAAATATGGAAATGCAATACATAGAGATAAGGACATTGTGTATTTTTGAATTTGCAAACCTTAGTCTTTACAAGAAAATGCTATTGATATGTACTCTCTTGATTTGTAATGAGTTATTTCTTGAAAATGTTGTTCTGTTTTAATGACCCCTATATTTTTAATAAAAAATTATGCTATATATACCCTTAATAATTAATATTTTATTTCTATTTTTGCAGATGTGGGGTCTAAAGGACTCAAATAATTTCTACTATTGTAGATTGCAATTCTCCACCCCAGATCTGTATATGGTCTAAAGGACTCAAATAATTTCTACTATTGTAGATAGGAATTTGATGATTTATTAGGCACTTTAGTCTAAAGGACTCAAATAATTTCTACTATTGTAGATAAGTTCTTTAGCATTCCTATCCCATGTGGTCTAAAGGACTCAAATAATTTCTACTATTGTAGATTTCGGATACTCAGATTGTATCAATCACTAGTCTAAAGGACTCAAATAATTTCTACTATTGTAGATTTTAAGTATTTAATATCGAAAAACGGTGGTCTAAAGGACTCAAATAATTTCTACTATTGTAGATTTTCAAAGGTGATGAGAGTATCTTTTATAGTCTAAAGGACTCAAATAATTTCTACTATTGTAGATTGTATACCAGCACTCAGACAAATCATAAGTAGTCTAAAGGACTCAAATAATTTCTACTATTGTAGATATAAAGCTACTTATGAGGCTGATGTTAGAGTCTAAAGGACTCAAATAATTTCTACTATTGTAGATACAAATTCGCTCGCAAGTCTTATGATTGTCTAAAGGACTCAAATAATTTCTACTATTGTAGATAATTAACGCGTGTACGCATGCTCTTAACGTCTAAAGGACTCAAATAATTTCTACTATTGTAGATTAGATTGCTCTATAATTAATACCTGCTTGTCTAAAGGACTCAAATAATTTCTACTATTGTAGATTCAACTTATGCGTGAACTGGGTACAAGTGTCTAAAGGACTCAAATAATTTCTACTATTGTAGATTCGAACTGGAAAGCAAGAGGAACTATAGAGTCTAAAGGACTCAAATAATTTCTACTATTGTAGATATTAATCTTGTAACGTGCAGGTTTGAAGTCTAAAGGACTCAAATAATTTCTACTATTGTAGATACCGCAAGCCAGCCACACACCGCAAAGTCTAAAGGACTCAAATAATTTCTACTATTGTAGATTCAACGATTACAACCTTAACTACGTGCGTCTAAAGGACTCAAATAATTTCTACTATTGTAGATTCGGAGCTGTAGAGGATGAGGACAATATGTCTAAAGGACTCAAATAATTTCTACTATTGTAGATGACCGCCCCAACCTTTACAAAAACAAAGTCTAAAGGACTCAAATAATTTCTACTATTGTAGATCTCATCTTGTACCTCCTTTCCCTCTGTGTCTAAAGGACTCAAATAATTTCTACTATTGTAGATAAGAGGAGGAAAACGTATGAGAGAATTAAGTCTAAAGGACTCAAATAATTTCTACTATTGTAGATTTTAATGTACTCCAATATTGCTAAACCTCGTCTAAAGGACTCAAATAATTTCTACTATTGTAGATATAGGTTCGTTTAATCCCTCAATAGAAAAAGTCTAAAGGACTCAAATAATTTCTACTATTGTAGATAAAACAAGTCAGAAAGTCGTTAAGTTGACGTCTAAAGGACTCAAATAATTTCTACTATTGTAGATTACTTACAAGCTTGCCATTGTTATATAGCCGTCTAAAGGACTCAAATAATTTCTACTATTGTAGATTCTACTATCTTTGACGACTATAGAACTGAGTCTAAAGGACTCAAATAATTTCTACTATTGTAGATGGTGAGTGCCATCATCCGCACTGGCTGTGGTCTAAAGGACTCAAATAATTTCTACTATTGTAGATATAATCAAAATGTTGCTATGTACGATAACTTTGTCTAAAGGACTCAAATAATTTCTACTATTGTAGATAATTTCGTTTCCTCTCATATTGGTGCTGTCTAAAGGACTCAAATAATTTCTACTATTGTAGATTGAAGTTCGGGCAGTGTCTTGTTTAACGTCGTCTAAAGGACTCAAATAATTTCTACTATTGTAGATATTAATACCGCCTTTAAGTGCCTTATCTGTCTAAAGGACTCAAATAATTTCTACTATTGTAGATTGAAGTTCGGGCAGTGTCTTGTTTAACGTCGTCTAAAGGACTCAAATAATTTCTACTATTGTAGATATTAATACCGCCTTTAAGTGCCTTATCTGTCTAAAGGACTCAAATAATTTCTACTATTGTAGATTATGTTGCGTCGGGATAAACCTTCTTGAAGTCTAAAGGACTCAAATAATTTCTACTATTGTAGATTAACAATCTCAAATCTAAAACATCTCTGTCTAAAGGACTCAAATAATTTCTACTATTGTAGATTAAGCGTAGAACCATCCAACTTGAGACGTCTAAAGGACTCAAATAATTTCTACTATTGTAGATAGGATAAATTTTTACCTCACTTTGCATAGTCTAGAAGACTCAAATAATTTCTACTATTGTAGATCGATGCCCAATAAGGTATGACGGGGGATGGTCTAGAAGACTCAAATAATTTCTACTGTAAAAGTGGCGAAATTTCTTTCGTCTCCCCATATCCTCAAGAAACCAAAATTATCAGTATCTTTGCCTCCGATTTTAGAAGCTTTTGTCGAGGTATATAATTTTGGTAAAAGCGACAGACTATTGTCAACATTAATTTTTCACATCTCATGAAGCATCTTGTCAGATATATTATCATAGCAATATTGATGGTCGCTGGTTTCAATTTTGGAATGGCGCAGACGGTGAGGTATCTACACAAACCATTGTCGGCGGAAGGGTGTCATGTGGAATATAATGTTTCGAAGCAAGACAGTTTGTATTATATCATCGCTACTGTGACGTCGGATCGCTTGGTCTTTCTCGACAATCCTACAATGAAGATCCGAACTTTCAAAGATGATGTGATTACGTTGGAAGGCGACGCGATTGGAAACAGGAATGGTGCGTCGTTCGGTTATTCGGTAGGTAATGTGGGCATCTCTCAATCGGAGATAAAGTCTACTGCCCAGTTCTATATCACGCCAGATCTGTTTTTGTTGCTGAAGGATGGTGTGGCTAAAGTGAGATTGTCTATGAGGCCGATGAATCATGAACGTACATTTAAGAAAGATAAGATAGGCGTCGCACTTTATCAATTGTATTTGGATGCCAAAGATCAGGATGATAATTTCTAATTTGGGTTGTAGAAAGACCCCTAACCAGATTATAAGTAAATCTACGTAACTTGTTTAAGATTATCTGTTTGCCTACAGCATTACAATTCCGTTGCACCTGAAAAAGTAATGGAGAAAGTCTTGGTGAATGAGAAAATTTCAATTAATTTTGTCGGGAAATCTTCTGTTGAGGTTTTTGCCTTTCTATTCTGGTAAGTGGGAGAAAAAAGGCAGAGAATGAACATCTGGAAATAAATAACAAAATATATGAATAAAAGAGTTATTAAAAGGTTTTTCTTACCTGTTTTATTTTCTTTGGGACTTTCATTGAACGCAAATGCGGTGAAAGTACACATCAATTCAGGAAATCCAGCTTATCCATTCCCTCAGTTTCTGGAATATGCCTGTGGAGGAAACTTGGGTACCAAACTTGCCGATGGTCTGACTCATGCTGAGATGGAGCAGCAGATACGTGACGCCTACCAGCTGCATGCCAATGCTTTTGAGTATACTGGAGACGAGTGGGCGGGAATCAAATATATCAAGGGAAACGATGGTTGTCCTTATGATTGCACAGAGGGCGACGGTTATGCTTTGCTTGCGGCTGCTTATATGGCTGATAAACCGACATTTGACGGTTTGTGGATGAGAACACATGATTTGCGTCGTTACCGCACAAAGAAGTATAGCGATTGTAAACCTATTGAAGAAAATTATGGGTATGGACCATTTTCTCTAGGAGATCAAGGAGGCGAAGGTAATTCTGCTGCCGACGGTGATGAGGATGTGGCATTGGCACTTTATGTCGCATACAAGCAGTGGGGTGAGTTTATGCTAGATGAGAATGGAGAGAAAGTGTTGGATGCGTGCGGAAATCCGATCAGCTACAAGCAGGAGTTGATTGAGGTGGTCCGTGGACTTGTGGCGTTGAGCACAAAATTTGCAAATGATGGATCTGAAATTCGTGTGAATTCAGGAATGATCGGTTTGGATGGTTATGCCAGGGGCGGAGATACATGGGCGGAAGTTACTTCATGGGCTGTTAATAATCCAATAGTTTTTGCTGATTCGACAAGTATTTTTTCTTTCGATTCTGATAGGTCCAAAATGTCAATGAAAAATGTGAAGGGAATTAGTCTTTTCCCTGAAAATCCTGGCCCCAACGTACATTTTATCGACTATAATGCGCCAGCCTATTATAGAGAGTTTCATGATCTGTTGCTTTCATTGTCTAAGGAGTTGGGTGTGACAAACGAGTGGGAGGCAGAGCAGTTCCGTCGTGCTGAAGCATCATCGGATTGGTTGATAGGCCAGCTGATAGCAAAAAATCCGTATTCAGTGCCGACAGCAGGTAATTGCACAGTGAATGAAGACGGTTCTGTGACTACATTTGAGAAGGCTGGAGCCTTGACTGATATACGTACTGCTTGGCGTACAATTAGTCATTATGTTTGGCATGGCAATCCTAAGTATTCATGGAATCCTGTTACTCATCAGGTAGAGGATGGAGAAAACAGTTTTGAATATGGTGCTGCGGTTAGATTTTCGAATTATTTGAATGATCCGATGAATTGGAATGACAATTTTGAAAATTCATGTTATGAATATGGCACGTTTTCGGTTCCAATCAGCGGCCCTAAAACAATGCCTTGGCAGATAGATCCGATGACGGGAACTTACGAAGGAAGCAGCTTTGCCGGACTCGGAGTTCAAAAGGCAATGTCGTCATTCGCAGCGATTGGTGCTCAGGATTATAATTTGATGGGAGAGATATATAATATTGCCTATTCTCTTTTCGATGTCAAGGGAAAAACAGTTGATGGTGAACGAGTACCCCAATATTTTCATGGATGGTTCCGTCAGATGGGTATGATGGCATTGACTGGAAACTATGCAGCACCGTCGCAAATGGAGGCATCTTCCAACTTGAAAATCTATCGTTCTGTTAAGGACAGTGTCAGCAGCTGCCGTGTGGGAGACACAATCACTTATATGTTGTCGTATCGTAACTATGGATCAAAAGATGCTGAAAATGTGGTGATCACAGAGAATCTGCCAGAGGATTTCCAGTTTGTGGAAGCGAGCGACGGAGGTGTGTATAACTCAAACACAATCACTTGGACTTTGGGCAAAGTGCCTGGATTCAGAAGTGACAGCATCGTAGGTGCAGCTCTTGATCTGACTGCTCCAAATCTGTCGAAGACAATGGGTATGGTCAGCTATAGATGTGTGGTTAGATCGAATGCAAGCGGCAAGTATTCGCCAGTGGCAACTATCAAGTCGAAAGAGGGCAAAGAGAGCCAGACAGACAATTATCCGAACTATATCACTGCCACAATGCAGCGTAACTCAATCGATATCATCCCTAACGCTTTGAGTGTTTCAAAGATCGCTGATAAAGATATGCTTGTAAAGAATGACACGATACAGTTCACAGTGTCATACAGCAATACAGACAGTCTGCCATTCTTGACAGGTGGTAGACCAGGAGTTAACTTTACAGTGGCAGGTAGGGAATATGATTCGAATGCATATAGATTAATGTTAAGGGTAAATCAAGATGCTATTGAGCCTTTTATTAATACAGGAAACTACCGAATTACGTGCTTCTTTGGCGCGGAAGCTACTCATTTGCAATGTGGTATAGAAATGGAAGAAGGCCTTTCTGACAAGTCTTTGGATGACGAGTGTTTTAGCTCGGAAAAACTATCAGACGATGTGGTTGCATTTAGAACACATTTCACTGATAATTTGGCATCTAATTCTATCTATAGTTCATGGTTCCCTGGTGATAATGGAGATAGAAATGAACTTACGAGTGGATCACCAATAAGATTGATAATGTCAATTCACGATCAATTTTACAAAAAACTTGATATTGATAAAATGTGGAGTAAGTTAGAGTCTGCAAAAAACGATGATTTGTTTTATCCGGTAACTCCGTCATATCAGATTCCAGATTCGATAGTTGATGTCGACAAGGTTATCAAAAGTGCGTGTGATGTCAGCGAGAAGGTGACAGAGACAGTGTTGGTGGAGGAGTATGACGGACACACATGGCGTAAGATACTTGGTGAGGCTCCATATAATGGAATTGTGGCAGAGGATGTGGTGGTGACGGATTTGGTTCCAAGAGGCTTTGAGTTCCTTGGTTTCACAGGTGATACAACTGGAGTGAAGTTTGAGCCTACTCCAGATGATGAGTTTGTATTGGGAATTATAACTTATAGAGCAGACAAGCTGGGAATTGGAGAGAATGGACGCTTCAGTTACAAGTGTCGCCATGTAGGAGTGAGTGGACATGAAGGAAAGGTTTATTTGATGCCAGTTTATATAGAGAGCAAAGATGAAAAGGTAAAATCTGGTTTGGGCATTAGAGTAGAGCCATTGACATCTGTAAAACAGATTGTTGAAGAAGACGCAGATGCCCCAGTCGATGTCTACAATGTGAACGGACAGTTGTTGAAGAGACAGGTAAGCCCGGACAAAGCACTTGAAGGTTTGAGCAAGGGTGTTTATATGGTGGGCAATAAAAAGGCTGTGGTTACAAAGTAATCTACAGATAATTAAACGGTAAGAAGCCAGCAGGATTGAAAAAATCAGGCTGGCTTTTCTACATATGGTTGATGATTGATGGTTGATGGTTGACGGTTGATGGTTGACGGTTGAACCATCCACCATCCATCATCCATCTTCCATCATCCATCTTCCACCTTTTATCGAAAAAGTTGCGATTGGCAATATGGATTCTTTTTTAAAAGTTGCGATTGTCAATCGTGATTCTTATTCGGATCCTATAAAAAATCATGCAGTTGGGGAGTAGAATTTTCAAAACTGAAATATTTTTTGTAGTTTTGCGGATATTTTCACGGAAATTCAAGAAATAGAATATGAAAGTAGCACTTGTTACAGGTGGTTCGAGAGGTATCGGTAGAGCATGTTCAGTCAAGTTGGCAGAGCAGGGTTACTACGTGCTTATCAACTATCAATCAAATGAAGCCGAGGCACTAAACACTTTGGCTATGGTAAGAGAAAAGGGTAGCGACGGTGAGATCATCAAGTTCAACGTGGCTGATTGTGAGGCTACAGAGTCTGCGATCACAGCTTGGCAGGAGGCTCACAAGGATGAATATATAGAGGTGTTGGTCAACAATGCAGGTATACGTCGCGACCAGATTATGGTGTTCATGACAAATGAGGACTGGAGAAACGTTATCGACATCACTGTCAACGGATTCCTTTACGTCACTCGTGCTCTTCTTCAGCCAATGGTGAGAAAGAAATTCGGACGTATCGTGAATATGGTTTCTCTATCTGGTTTGAAGGGTCTTCCTGGCCAGACTAACTACTCTTTGGCTAAGGGTGGTATCATCGCAGCAACAAAGGCATTGGCTCAGGAGGTCGCTAAGAAAAACGTCACAGTTAACGCTGTAGCTCCAGGTTTCATCCGCACAGACATGACAAAGGATTTGGATGAGGCTGAGTTGAAGAAGCAGATCCCTGCTAACCGTTTCGGTGAGCCAGAGGAGGTTGCCGCTGTAGTTGGCTTCTTGTGTACTAAGGAGGCTGCTTACGTCACAGGTCAGACAATCTCTGTCAACGGTGGTCTTTACACATAATCAGAATTATCAAACGATTCTATATTTGGGCAGCACATTCACGTCTGCCCAATTTTTTTATTGAAATTTGGACTTTAAGAGGTCGTTTCAACACTTGATTTACAAAGAGACTGATATCAAAATGTAAGTTGATATATAAATATCTGTAAATCATGCGACGATGAGATAATATTAACAGAAAACGCACCTATAAAACTCCGTTGTCGGTGCTGGAAAACATGTCATAAATGACATAGAAAACAGCCCAACGCAGAAAATAAAACGTAAGAAAACATGTGGTTTTCTGCTGTTTGTTTTTTTCCGTTATGGGTTTTCTAAAACAAACTAGTTTGTGGATTTTCCAAGCATTCAGTATATGCTGTTTTCTGTTCTAAAATTTCTACGGATAATTCTTAATTTTTAACTCTTAACTTTTAACTCTTAACTCTTAACTTTTAACTCTTAACTCTTAACTTTTAACTCTTAATTTTACTTATGGCCGAGTGGAATGGCAAGACACGAGGAGGATCATTCGGATATGGATTCTTCATCTTTCTGATCAAACATTTAGGATTGAACGCAGCGTATGCGTTCCTGTTTGTCGTAGTTCCATATTTCGTGCCGTTTGCACCCAAAGCCACAGCTGCAAGCTGGAAATATTGGCGTAGGATCCATAAAAAATCAGTGTTGTGCGCAGTTGGAAAAATCTTCCAGCACTACTATCGTTTCGGACAGGTGATAATAGACAAGATCGCAGCGTCATCTGGATTGGAAAAGGAATTCTCGTTCTCGTTCGACGGGATGGATTGCCTCATCGACCATTTGAAGAGAGGAGAGAAGGGAGCCGTTATGATCGGGGCGCATGTCGGCAACTGGGAGGTGAGCCGAGTGTTTATGAAGGAGTATGGCACCAAACTTAATGTTGTGATGCTCGACGCTGAGTATCAGAAGATTAAGGATAAGTTGGAGTCAGCGATGGGAGCCAATACGTTTGGAGTCATTCCCGTCTCCACGGAGAATATCGACCATATTTTCAAGATCCAATCCGCATTGTCTGCCAACGAAGTCGTCTGTTTCCAGGGCGACAGATTCATAAGAAAAGAGGATGCCAAGACGGTGCGGTTCTTAGACCACGACGCGCCATTCCCTCCCGGTCCACACCAGATCGCCACAATGACGGGAGCCGACACATTCTATTTCTTTGCCGTCAGAGAATCAGGCAAAAAATACAGATTCATCTGTCGTAAGGCTGAGGCTGCCGCACAGGAGACGAACCGTAAGATGAGAGCATCCGCGTCGATGCAGGAATACATAGATATTTTGGAAACGATTGTTCGCAAATATCCAGAACAATGGTTTAATTTCTATGATTTTTGGAGAATGTAAAGAGACGCGACAATGCCACGTCTCCACGAAAAATTTGGAGAATATCGTTATTTTAATTTAATCAAACAGGTCGTCCATAGTCACTTGTGAATTTACTATCGAACTATGTTTGCCTATCCTTACACCGTATGTCGTAATGAATGTGTTTTGCAACGTCATCTTGCATTTTGTGTTTTCTCTGAACAACGACATGCGGTCTCTTATTTTATCTGCGTATTCTTTGGTGATTTCGTATTGCTCCACGCTAAATTTCATTTCGCAGAGATTGACGAAACGATCTGCACGTTCAATCACAAGGTCAATTTGAGCATCTTTAATTTGCCATCCGGAAGCAGAAGTCGATATTCCAGAAATACCCAATGCCTTTTTGATTTGTTGTAGATGCAAAAGTCCAATTAATTCGAAACTGAATCCTTGCCAAGATTTTATAACGGCTGATTGCAGGTTGTTTTGCCACCATGCCGTATCTTTTGTGTTGTTTTTTTCTACAAATTTGAAATGAAATAATGTATATAGATCGGAGATTTTATAAATAGAATCTCGCAATGTATGTCCATATTGTTGGTAGCAAACAATGAAGTCACTCTTCTCCAGATTTGAAAGTATACGTGTCAAAGTGTTTCCTTGTAATCCAGTCAGTTTTATCAATTCATTTCGTGTCAGTCCTTTTCGCTTATCCGCAAGAGCTCTGACAACTGTAACATATTTGTCTGCACTATTAAATAGAGCGTAGTATAATTCGTCGAATTCGAGACGTAATGTGGCGTTGTGTTCGAAAAATAGCGCATCAATATTTTGTGCAAAACTGATGTCTGGGTTTATTAGACTGAGATAAAAAGGCACACCACCTAATGCCATATATGTCTGAATGATTTGATATCTATCCCAATTGGCTCCGATATATTCAAGATATTGTTCCGTTTCTTTCAAATTGAATGGTGGCAGTACGATTTGTTTGGTGATGCGGGCATGTAAACCACCTTGATTTTCATTGAGCTTGTCGTTTAACCATGATGTCGCTGATCCGCTTGCAATAAACATTACATCGTCTTGCAATGCACCCCAACTATTCCAAAAATATTCTAGTGCGGAAACAAAATCCGATTTTTTGTTGTCTATCCATGGCATTTCGTCGATGAATATCAATCTGCGTTTGCCATCAGTGACTGGTATTGTTTTTAAGTAGTCTTGCAAAGCATCAAAAGCATCAAACCAATCTTTGTATTCTTTGTCGTTTTCTGTTCTTGAATATTCACTTATTGCTTTTGCAAATTTTCTGAGTTGCATTTTTTGACTCAGTTTATGCCCGCCTACGTAAGAAAAGGAAAATTTGGAATCGTAGAGCGTATTTATAAGATAAGTCTTGCCAATACGTCGTCTTCCACTAATCACAACAAATTCAGCTCTGTTGGAATTGTAGCATCGTTGCAGCTCCAAGATTTCTTTTTGTCTTCCTATTATTTTTCTCATGGCATTGGAATAGATGATTTATAATGCAAAAATATTAATCTTTTTCGATTTAATTTAAATTCATTCAAGAAAAATGACCATAACTATTTTTTTTATATAGGATAATTCCAATTTATTTGAGAAAAATGAAAATATCTAATGCTTTTAGCGACTTATTTTCGTTTTATACGAAATTTGGCTATCTAATATAAAAGGAGAGGTGTATATGCGACAATGCCGAGACGTTATTCTAGGTTATTCTCGTAATAAATAAGGGCAGGATTTCTCCCACCCTAATTATGAATTATGCATTATGAATTACGAATTGAATTTATCTCTTGTCCACATTTCCTTCGTAGAAATTTATAAATGCATTTGTCACCAAACGGTTTCCACCAGGTGTAGGGTAGTTGCCGGAGAAATACCAGTCGCCACTATGGTTAGGACATGCGACGTGAAGGTTCTCAAGTGATTGATAAACAATCTCCACTGGTGTCTTGACATCTTTAGGTGTGAGCAGTTCCGCAATCTCGGCAGAGATCTCTTCGTCGGTGAATGGAGCGTAGATCTCCTTCACATAGTTGACATATTCCTCTTTCTTCTTGCCCACCTGAGCCTTGCTCTTCTTGTATACCTCCTCGATGACATCCTCCATTCCTCTCTTTTTCAGCAAAGAGATCGCAGCTTTGAATGCGATGAACTCGCTCATACGGCTCATGTCGATACCGTAGCAGTCTGGGAAGCGGACTTGTGGGGAAGAGGATACGATGACGATCTTCTTTGGCTCAAGACGGTTGAGGATCTTGATGATACTCTGTTTCAATGTCGTGCCTCTCACGATAGAGTCGTCGATCACCACAAGATTGTCTGTCTTAGGATGGATGGATCCGTATGTGATATCGTAGACGTGGGCTGCCATATCATTACGGTTTTTATCCTGTGCGATGAACGTACGCATCTTGATATCTTTGATTGCGATCTTCTCCTGACGTGGACGTGCGGAAAGAATTCTGTTCAATTCCTCGTCTGAGAACTTCTTTCCAGAAAGGATGGCACGTTTCTTATCCTCAATCATCACGTTTTCAATTCCATGCATCATACCGTAGAATGCCACTTCAGCGGTGTTTGGAATGAAAGAGAAGACGGAATTGTTCAAGTCGTTGTCCACAGATTTCAGGATTTGTGGAGTAAGGAGTTCACCAAGTTTCTTGCGCTCCTTATAGATGTCGATGTCACTGCCTCGAGAGAAGTAGATGCGTTCGAACGAACATTTTTTGATCTCTCCCGGTTCACGAATCTGCTCAAGATGGAAAGATGCGTCTTTCTTTATGATGATTGCCTGACCAGGCTCAAGTTCATTGATGTCTTCGATCTTGACATTCATGACAGTCTGGATGACAGGTCTTTCGCTTGCTGCAACGATGATCTCGTCGTCGTAATAGTAGAAAGCTGGACGTATTCCGTTTGGATCACGGAAGATGAAAGAGTCACCGTGGCCCACCATACCGCAGATGCAGTAACCACCGTCGAAGCCCTTCTCGCTGCGTCTGATCACTTCGCCCAAGTCGACATTCTTTTCAATCAGTTGGGAGATCTCCTCATACGATTTCCCCTGTGCGTCATATTCATTGAACTTACGCTGCACCTCCATGTCAAGCTGGTGGCCGATAGTCTCAAGCATAAGGATAGTGTCGCCCATATCACGTGGATGCTGGCCTATACGAGTAAGGTTGGCAAACACCTCGTCGACGTTGGTAAGGTTGAAATTGCCTGCCAAAACCAATGTGCGGTCTTTCCAGTTGCTGCGTCGCAAGAAAGGATGGACGTACGACAGACCGGATTTTCCTGTTGTGCTGTAGCGGAGATGACCAAGGTACATCTCACCTGCGAAAGGAAGATTGTCTGCTGCGTAATCAGGATCTGCCCATATCTCGGGAGTGAGATTCTGATAGTTCTGATAAACCGATTCGAAGATTTTGTCGATTGCCTGACCGCCCTCAGCTCTTTCACGGAAGATATATTCCTCACCGGGTTTCGCATGAAGTTTGACGCATGCCAAACCAGCTCCTTCCTGTCCGCGATTGTGTTGTTTTTCCATAAGGATATACAGCTTTTCAAGACCGTATTTCCATGAACCATACTTCTCGTAATAATACTTAAGCGGCTTTCTTAATCTTATATAAGCAATTCCACACATGTCGTTTTATGTGTTAAGTTAATTTCAGTTTACGGTGCAAAATTATATAAAATTGGTTAAAAAGAAAGCAGAATGTAAATCTATTTTGATGATTAGCATATTTTTGGTTGCTTGATTATGAATATGGCAAAAAATAGAGTATTTTTGCGAAGTTTTTTAAGTGCGAATTATATGACAAATAAAAGTTTGAATTGCATGAAGAATGTATTACTGTTTTTATTGACAATTGTTTATGTGTTTGACCTAAATGCACAGACAAAGCCTGCAGAAGGAGACGGAAGTATTGACAATCCGTTTCTTATTTCCACAGCGGATGAATTGTTATGGCTTAGTAAATATGTGGATAAAGCCTATCCCGACGAGCCTGAGAGTGATGCGTGTGCTACGCTGACAGCGGACATTAATATGAGGACATTGGAGACGGAATGGTCTCCGATAGGAACAAAATATAATTATAAAGGAGTCTTTGATGGTGGCAATCATAAAATAGATAGCTTAAGTCTTGTTTCGACGGGAAACGTCGGATTGTTTGGTCGTGTAAGCTCTGCTGTTATTAAGAATGTGTCAGTTTATGGAGATTCATTGAAGAGTACGGGTAAAACTGGATATGCGGGAGGAATATGTGGATATGCAGAAAAAAGTGAAATAACAAATTGCTTCAATTATATAAAAATTACAGGAAGTCGTTCCGGAGGAATATGTGGATATGCATACAACTCTACTATTTCAGACTGTACAAACAATGCGGTTATATCTGGTGATTATTCAGGTGGAATTTGTGGCTTGTTGTACGAATCTACAATAACGAGGTCTTTTAATTTGAATGATATATATGTAAATGCTTCAAGTGGAGGAGGTATTGTTGGTAAGGCTTATGGTAACAGTACAATCCTCTATTCTGCCAATACCGGATCAGTGCTGCCTAACTCCTCAGAACCTATTATAGGTGGTTTTTGTGGAACTTTGTCGGACAGTAATATAGATAGAAGTTTTAATATTGGATATGTACCATATGTCGAAGGAAAATCAGGGGGCTTTGTCGGATTATATAATGGTAAAGCTAATACCACCGAAAGTTGTGTGACATATTGTATACCAGAGCAGAGAGTGACCCATATAAGAGGTGGTAGTGGATGTTCTTCCGATTTTACTTATTTCACTAGTAAGACTTATTTCTACAATGGTAAAGCATGTGTGATTTTGAATGAAGGTTTGGATGTGCCTATATGGGCACAAAAATTAGGGTCTGGATTATTGCCTCATCTGACAATAGATTTGGATGATGATTTTGTGGCGATAGACACTATATATAAAGAATGTCCGAATGCACCATATACGTATAAAACCATATGTAAAAACTATAAATATGGCGACTCATTGTCGATAGACACAGTTATTATGAATCCAGATCACATTGATGCAAATGAAGATAACAAGTGTGATGTTTGCCAACTATATATGTCTTCTTATATGAAGCAGTATGAGAATGCTCCGTTTGAGATAGGCACTCTCGAGGATCTTGTTTTATTCAAAGATATAGTGGAACATGGATATCCGGCTCTTGACGCTGTTTTGACTGATGATATTGATATGGCTCCAGTATGTGGAGAAGGAACTTGGACTTCAATTTTGAATGGCAGGGAATATAGTGGCACTTTTGATGGAAAAGGACATGTGATTTCAAATTACTATTCTCGTACAGTGAACTCTAATATCGTAGGTCCACTTTTCTATATAGTCGCTGATACTATAAAGAATCTGACAATGTACAATTCTAAGGCTACTCTTAATTCAGGAGTGCCATTGGCTTATTATAATAATGGTGTTATCGAAAATTGCGTCACCGACAGTGTGGCGGTTGCCGCAACTGGTTCGGGATTGGTTTTTTGGAATTACGGCCTTATCAATAAATGTGTGGTTAAAAATATGTATGCAGCTGAAAGTTGTGCTGGTTTTGCTACCATTAACAGTGGTGATATAAGGAATTGTTGTTTTATAGGCGATACGTTGACAGCTCCATATTTTTCAGGTATAGCTAGATCAAATGAATCTTCTATCGATAAGGAACCATCTATCTGTAATTGTATGGTATATTGTAATTTGATTGCAGACTTAATTTATTCTATATCAAGTGCAAGTCCAAATGATACTACAGCTTATAATTGCTATGGTTTACCAGTGTCCGTTAAATACTATACTGATAGTGCGAATGTCACTATTACTTCTAAAGAAGAATTTGCAAGCGGAGAAATCTGTGTGAAATTGAATGAAGGTCAGGAACAGACTGTATGGTATCAGACGTTGGGTGTTGACCCATATCCTGTATTGGATCCAACTCATGGTATCGTACTATATGATGAAACACTTGGTTATTATAATAAGAAGGAAGAAGTGACAGATTGTGGAGATAACGAAGATGACAAACCATCGTTTTCAGTTGATGTTCTCGGAAACAGAATAAGAGTTTTGGGAGTGGAATCGTTCTTGATTTTTGATATGTCTGGAAAAGATGTGACAGTCAAGAATGGTGAACTTGAAAATGGAATCTACATCGTTTATGTTAATGGGGTAACGGTAAAGGTGATTGTCAAAGTATAATATATCGACATAAGGTATTTACGGATCCGGACTTGTATGAGTCCGGATCTTTTTTGTATATTTGCAGAAACAAATAAGATTAGTAAATTTAGTTTAACATGTGGAATAGTAACAGTGATATCCTATATGGATTGGCATTGACGTTTGTCCATGGTGTCGGATCCGCAAAAATCAAGGAATTATCACAGAAGTTTGAAACGTTGGGCGACGTGTTCGCGTTGCCGGAAAAGGTGTTGGTGGAGCAGTGTCGACTGAATGAGTCTGCTGCAAATGCGATTGCCAACAATAGTGTGACGCTTCTCCGTCTGGCAGAACGGGAAATTGAAGCGGCTGTGAAAAACAGTGTCAGGATCCTCTCTATCTACGATGTTGACTATCCATCTTCCATGGTCAAACGACGCTCCGACACTCCATTTTTCCTTTATTATAAAGGGACTGCGTCTCTCAACAACCGTAAGATCATATCCGTCGTCGGCACTCGCAATATGACTCACTATGGCAAAATATTCACTGAATCTTTTGTGGCGGATATATCCAAACGTTATCCTGACGCATTGATTGTTAGCGGATTGGCACGTGGTGTGGATATCACGGCTCATTGTGCGGCATTGGATAATGGGCTCGACACACTTGCTGTGATGGGAACGAGTTTTCCTACCATCTATCCGGCAGACCACCGTCGCTATGTCAATGATATAATGGCACATGGAGGATTGATGACCCAGTTTCAATTCCAGTCGTCCACAGACAATAAAAATTTTGTGGAGCGAAACAGGATCATAGCGGCTATCGCGGATGTCGTTGTTGTGGTGGAGAGTAAAGGTAATGGCGGCTCTCTCTACACTGCAGAGTGGGGACATAGGTTGGGCGTGCCGGTGTGTGCGTTGCCTGGCGACTATACGAGGGTGCAGAGTGAAGGATGTAACAATTTGATACGCAGTGGAAAAGCTCATCTTGTCACCTCTGCTGTCGATGTGGATGAGATTCTGTCTGGTAATCATGATGATTCTTTCTTGCGACGTGTGTCTTCCATCTCAGTCTCGCAAAATCCTGTGCAAAAATCCCCACAAAAGCCAGATCTGTCTGCTCTTGATCTTGACGGAGACAAAAGACTGGTTGTGGAATACCTCTCGTCTGCAGGGACAACACATAAAGATATTATTGCCAGAGAGTTAGACAAATCCATAGCCGAAATCTCCGACATCCTTTTTGATTTGGAGATGGATGGAATTGTGAGGGAGACGATGGGAGGAGGATATGAGATGGCGTGACTAAACGTGAGTTTGCAAGATCTTCAAGTAAAACCGAGGATTGTTAAGGGCGGAACGCCCTAACTTCTTCTCTCTCAGCGAGACCGGAGGTCGAGCTGTTATAAAACTTTGCTTTTGTGGTTTATAAGTTATAAAAGTGCGGATTTTTAATGTTTTGTATTCTATAGAATATAAAAATATGAATTTTGCTAATTTCGTATTATATAGAATATAAAAATGCGGATTTTATGGATTTTGTATTCTATAGAGAATAAATTTATTAATTTTGTAAAGGATATACATTATGGAAGATATGATAGCACTTCTGAGGCAAAGTTATATAGAAAAGATAGAGCATCATCTTGGCAAAAACATGATTGTAATTCTGACTGGTCAGCGACGAGTCGGAAAGAGTTGTGTTCTTCGTTTGTTTAAGGATAAAATATCTGAAAATAAAGAAAATAACATTGTCTATATCGACAAGGAGAAGTATATGTTTGATGATATACGCACTTATCATGATCTGAATGCATATATAGATGAACATAGGGATCCAAAGAAGATGAATTATATCCTCGTCGACGAGATTCAAGACATAGATGGTTTTGAGAAGAGCATACGAAGTTATTATGAGGAACCTGATGTGGAGATTATCATTACTGGTAGCAATTCAAGTATGCTGAGTAGTGATCTCAGTAATAAAATAGGAGGCAGATATAAAGAGATTTATGTTCAATCGCTTAGCTATGAGGAGTTTATGGATTTCCATAATCTTTCAGATAGTGATGAGACGCTTTCCAAATATATCCAGTTTGGAGGTCTTCCCGGATTGATACGTTATGGACTTGACGAGGAGGATGCTCGAGAATATCAGATGGATGTTTTCAATACAGTGCTTTTGAAAGATGTGATTAAGCGTAATCAGATTCGCAATGTCCCGTTTTTGGAGAATCTTATAAGATTCTTAGCGGACAATGTTGGAAAGATAATCTCAGCCAACAGTATTGCCAAGTATATGAAATCTCAAGGGGAGACAATCACATCCGCAGCGATTATCAATTATATTAAAACTTTGTGTGATTCATATATCCTTCATAGAGTGAACCGCTATGACATACATGGAAAGAGATTGTTTGAGAGTAACGACAAGTTCTATTTTGAGGATAATGGAATAAGAAATGTCCTTGTTGGAGGAAGACGTGAGGGTGATATAGAGAAAGTCATTGAAAACGTGATATATAATCATCTGATAAGGCTCGGATATGAGGTGACGGTGGGGCAACTACAGGCTGGTGAGATAGATTTCGTCTGCAATAAACCAGATGGAGAGCGTGCGTATGTCCAGGCTTCATATATCATAGTTGATGAGGCAACACAGAAACGTGAGTTTGGAAATCTGCGTGCTATCAAAGACAATTATCCTAAATATGTCATCTCAATGACTCCGCTTGTAAATAAATCAGACTGTGATGGAATTACACATTTGCATTTGAGAAAATTTTTGTTGGAGGGGTTGAACTAAAGCTTTTAGGGAACAATACTCAATTGGATTTTTCTATCCGAGAATATATGGAAGTTTAATTGAAAGATTTTATTTAAAATTCCTAAACTAGATTCTATGAATTTGTTATTTTTGCGATGTAGTCCAAATGTGTTAGATATGAATTCAGGTTGTAGGATTTGAGAAAAAGTTTTACAATCTCTATATACTCGAAAAGTGATTTTGGTTGTACCAATAAAAAATATTAATATGAAAAATTTCTTACTATTTTCGACTATATGCTGTTGTGCATTAGTCAGTTGTGGAGGTCCTAATAATAGCAACGGTCAGGTTTCGGACAGCAGTGCAGATTCGTCAGTTGTGGAAGGACAGGTTGATACAACATCTGTAGAGAAAGTTGATCTCTATACGATGGTCGACGGAAAGTTTTTCGACTTGAAAGGAAATGTGAAGAAGTGTGTCCTATCTGTTTATACTGCCGATGATAACGGCAATCCTACATCTTCAAAAGCAGAGAGTGAGACTACAATTGAATTTGATGCTGATGGTAAATATTCCGTCCATTCAGGATATGATAATTGGGACTGTGTCCGCAACGACAATGGTACGATAAATAAGTTTACTTGGTATTGCGGAGATTTTGGAATGGAGTTTGCAGACTCTGTCTCATACAACAATGCTGGTTTCCCACAAACATTTTCGTCAAATAATCTAGGTCGTCAGACTTTCACTTTTGAGTATGACGCAGACAATGAACTGGTCTCAAAATCATCAACTGCCACTTATGAGGAGGGAGTGGAAGGCAAGACCGAGTCAAAATACAAGATTTTGAAGCGTGATGCGAAAGGAAACTGGACGAAGCGTGTGGTTGATGTGGCGGAAGGAACCAAAGAATTTGGTGCCGCAGACTTTGATTATAAGCGTTATAAATCGTTGGAGGTCAGAAAAATAGGATATTGATTAGGGACTCTTATTGTTGAAGACCTCAAAATATCATTCGCTTATATAAAAATGCATAGGAGGAAGAATTCTTCTAAGACAGTCTGAATTTTGCATCATTATATTTGTTAGCCATATCTCTTTGGGGTGTTTGGCATTATCTATAAAAATGCGTAGAAATTTTTCGCCTTCATCTATAATATAATTTCGTTTGTTTCTCCAGAATAAATGATAAGTTATATGACCTTGTCTTGTTGGAAGACATTCTCCGTTTTTATATAAAACGCCTAATGCTAAACGATTTATATAACGTTGTGGAATGGAATCTCCGTCTTTAAAAATCATTATTTTCTTTCCTGATTTCATTAGAGATTCAGGGGTCTCTCTTTTGGGAACATAGTAAAAGCAGTATCCATCCTCTGCTATTGTTTCTGTCCATATCGAACCATCCTGTTTCGTAAATGTGATATGAGATTTTTGTGGAAGTGTCAGCAATGTGTCATACGTCCAAACAGCATAATCCAAATCGAGATATGGGGATGGCGTTGTTAATCTTACCCATGAATTATGGTATTCCCCTGATTGGTCAAAAACATACAGATCGGATGGAGGAATTCCGTCAATTGTAGATTTTAGATAGGTTCTAGAAAGGGAAGATGTGGGACGAATTGGCAAATTTGTGATATTTCCGTTGTTGTTATACATAAATACAGGTGGATTTGTATTCTCCTGCAACTTGAGGTTTCGTTTTTGAATATCTGCATTCGGAGAATAAACAATGACTTTGCTATTTTGCTCCATATTCCACCGTTTTAAGGATAAATAGAGCTGTTCATTTTCCACATAGTAATATTTCGCATCTAGGTCTCTATATTCTAAGGAATCAGAATAGATAAATACGCTGTCGCAATGGAGACTCTCCTTCAAATAATGCAATGATTTTGGAATGATGATTTTTCTGCAATGAGAAGGCATATCTGCCAAATAAGGTAACGTGTCTACTCCTTCACGAATGGTAAAAACAGAATCTATAAACTCGCCATATTCAGCATATTTGGGCTTATCTTCTTTAAAATTCTTATGTGAAATTTTAAGACAAAAAGGAAGACGGTACAAAGTGTCGTAAGTGGTGACATAAAAATCCTATTTGCTATAATCATTGTTGATTCTTATGCGGCTTTTGGGGATGTTGTTGATTATAACCGATTGTATTTCTTTGTCAGGTGAAATAGAATCAATACCTGACAAAGAATCTCCTTGCTCAGTCACATAGATTGGGTGATACGTCTCTCTCATCCAACTGGTGTCTCGTTTGCTCACGTTAAATCCTGGACAATGGATTTTTACCTTAATGTTAGTGTCATGACTTTTAATCCATTGGTTTTCATCCTTCCACAATTTCTCCACAAGCATCTTTGCCACAAGGGTGTCAAAAGGACAATCTATATATTGTGCAATATGCATGGTATGTGCAAGCCATTCTGGGTCGACAGATGATGATTGAATCACCAACGTGTCACAATTTAGATTGTATGGGTAATATTTCAAACTTGAAGGAAATACGATTTTAGAGAAATGTGTTCTGGGAAAATTCCAGACAGAATCCACCGTGGCCGGCATATTAAACACCGTGTCATCTTTGCACATTACAGATGTGATCAATGTTTTCTTCTGTTTGTCGTATACTCCGCATCCTTCGATACACAGATATGGATTCTTAGGGTTTATGCGAATGTCACAACGGATGTTTTTCAGACTGTAGTCACTTAGATACCGCAAAGATGATGGTAGACAAAGTAATCGAGTCTTTTCGCTCAATCTGAGAGACACAGAATCTACACCTTCGTCGACAATAATAGTGGAATAATTAAATAATTGTAATGGATCATATAATGGGTCGTAATCATCATCCCAAAATTCATATGAAAAGTTTGAACATATATGCAAAACGGAGTCGCCCTCTATCTTGAATGCAGTTCGTGGGCGAGCTTGGAGGTTCAAGATAAAGAAGAAAAATAGGATGAAATATATGATGATTTTCTTTGTCATCGCGTAAAAATGAACTTTTGTAAATTAATTTTTTTTCTTAGAGCAAATATACAAAGGTAAAACCAATAAATTTATATTCATTCCCACAATATTAAGACTAGATGTGGATATTGCTAAAGTTTTTTTCTTGCCAATATTCAAAAACTTACCTAAATTTGCCTTGTGAAATAATTGAGAGTGTTTTTAAGTGCAAAATCAGTTTTGACTTTAATGATTGATTGTATATGGATTTTTCAACAACAGTAAATAGAGATAAGAACGGTACATTATTAGCGTATATCTGCCTGAATGTTCCCGGAATCAATTTGCGTAAATTGCTAAAACTTGTCTATTTGATTGATGAGAGATTTGTTATGACCCGCTGCTTCCCTTTGACTTGGTTCTCATATTACGCATGGGAAAAAGGACCTGTCGCATCTGAAGTTTATGAAATTAAGAATGGTGGCTTTTCTGATTTCGTATGTTGTGACAAGAATAAGGAAGGACAAAACGTTGTTTCTCCTATCAGGAAAAATGACCGCCAATCAATCAATATGGATGAGTTCTCCCAATATGAGATAAACTTGATCGATAGCGTGCTGAACGAATTTGGCCATAAATCGGCAGATGAACTTTCTGATTATACTCATAGAGAAGATTCGTTGTGGACTAAAACGGTCTCTGATAAACATGTCGTTTTTGACGATGGCAAATCAAATGTGGCGATTGATCTTGATGAGATGAACGACGACGAGGAGAAAAAAGAAATCTATATGGAAGCTTTGGAATATATGCAAATTTGTTCGTGAAATGCTAAGGGCTAAGAATATCATTTATGGTTATTGTTTAAGGACTACACCCAATAAATACAAGTATTCAATAATAACGTGAGACGAATTGTAATCTGCGAATCATTTTCCACTTTCTGATAGAATTCTCCTCTCTTTTTCTCAAAAAAAGGCGTAGCCTTTCTCTATGAACTTTGTGCCTCTGTGGTTTTATTAAATTCTGTGTGCTCGCCTACGGCTCGCACGTGGGGAGGGGGAAGGGCGTTCCGCCCTTTGGAATCCTCATTTATGACACTCCAACTATCATTTTCCCCAAACTATAATATTCTTTATGTCATCGAATTGACGTAATAATATATAATTCTGTCTTTCAACAATTTCCTCAAATCTTATTTATTCCCACAATATTTTTATATCTTTGTCCTTCAAACAAAGAACATTATGTGTAATATAAGAATTTTGACGGCTGCATTCCTTATGCAGGTTTGTGTTGTGGCAAACGCATTGGAAAAAAACAGCACATATGTCAACTATATCTCAAAATACAATAAAATTGCCGTTGAGGAGATGCGTTCCAACGGTGTTCCTGCGAGTATCACTCTTGCTCAGGGTCTGCTTGAAAGTGGAGCGGGATTGAGTGAACTTGCACAGAAAAGCAACAACCATTTCGGAATCAAGTGTCACAAAGATTGGACTGGTGAACGTGTTTATCATGATGATGATAAACTTCAGGAGTGTTTCCGCAAATATAACAAACCAGAAGAATCGTTTGTGGACCATTCATTGTTTTTGAAGAAGGCACGTTATGCCTCTTTGTTCACATTGGATCCTACCGACTACAAAGGTTGGGCAAAGGGATTGAAAAAATGTGGTTACGCTACTGAGCCTCGTTATGCGGAACGTCTTATTGATTTGATTGAGACGTATGAACTTTACAAGTATGACCAGAAGACTGATATAGAGGAGGTTGTGAAGACGGTGCAGGAGAATCAGGCCGTAGTAGAGACAGAGAAGAAGTATCTCACAGAGAGTTCGATGGGTAGCATTCCCGTCGGCCCTTATCATAAGATTGTGAAGATCAAGGGAAGAAAGGCTGTTGAGGCTCGAAAGGGTGACACTTACGAGACATTGGCAAAAGAGTTCGGTATGCGTCCGTGGGAGCTTCGTTGGGCAAACAGAGCGAAACGTAACGATACTATTGAGGTAGGAAGTCCTGTTTATTTACGTCGCTGGTGATTTTATGAAGACGAAGTTCAAATTACAGTATAAGATCTATTTGGTTTTATCGTATGTGATGGCGGTGCTTTACTGTGTCAGATACTACGATGAACCTGTCAAATTGCTTCTGATTATTGCTCTGTTAGGTTTTGTGGTGTGGAATCTGCCGATGTATGAGGCGACGGAAGATGCGATAGTGGAGTGGAAATTCGGTATTCCTGGGCTGTTGAAAGGTAAGGTGTTTAAGTATAGAGAGATCACCCGTTATATGCCAGACAATAAGAATGCCAGATTGAGCAATTACGGTATCTATACGGAAAAAGATTCGATATTCCTGTCGGAACGTAGGTTTTCCAACCTTGAAGAATTTATTGAATATTGTAAGGCAAAATCATAATGTTATGTTACGTAGGGGCAGGTTTTAGACCTGCCCCTATTTTTTTGTATTTATCGGATGTATGCAATAAAAGGGCAGGTTTGAAACCTGCCCCTACGGATTTGTATTTCTTGGATGTATGCAATAAAGGGCAGGTTTGAAACCTGCCCCTACGGATTTTGTATTTCTTGGATGTATAAACAACAAAGGGCAGGTTTGAAACCTGCCCCTACGATGATTATCGTAATATTTTGAAAACTCCGTTTTCTTCGATTTTGATTATCTTCGACGGTGATGATGGCGTTTTATCGTCGCGTCTGAATTTTACAACATAATCAGCGGCGTTCAATATCTCTTCGCTGATTTCTGCGAAAAATTTGGCTGATGGTTCACCGGAGATGTTGGCTGATGTGGAGACGATCGGGAAACCGAATCTTTCACATAATGCGTGGCTGAACTTCTCTTTCGTCACTCTGATGCCGACACTTCCGTCTTCGGCAATCACATTGGGTGCCAACCCCTTTGCTTTGGAATAGATGATGGTAGTAGGGGTGTCTGAACACTCAATCAGATCCCATGCGATATCCGGCATGGCGTCGGTGTATAGAGGAATGCGTCCAGGTGCGTCGACAAGCAAAATCATCGACTTGGAGTCGGCTCTACGTTTGATCTCAAACACCTTCTTCACCGCTGCTTCATTTCTCGCGTCGCAACCAATACCCCAGATGGTGTCTGTAGGGTAGACAATAATTCCGCCGTTACGTAGTGTGTCTATTGCGGCTTTAATATCTTCTTTGTCGTAGTTCTCGTTCATTACTCTTCTCTTTTTCTGCGTTTCAACTCAAAGTCTCTACCCAAATATTTCTCCTTAACGATGGTGTTTGCCGCAAGCTCCTCAGGTGTGCCCTTGAATAGGATCTTGCCTTCGAAAAGCAGATAAGCACGGTCTGTGATCTGCAATGTCTCATCCACGTTATGGTCTGTGATAAGGATTCCGATATTCTTGTCCTTAAGCTTCCACACGATATTCTGGATGTCGGCTACAGCGATAGGGTCGACTCCGGCAAACGGTTCGTCGAGCATGATGAATTTAGGCTCGATTGCCAGGCATCGCGCGATCTCTGTTCTTCGGCGCTCACCTCCGGAAAGACGGTCACCAAGGTTGTGGCGGACGTGGTTGAGGTTGAACTCGTCGATGAGGCTCTCCAACTTCTCTTTCTGATACTCTTTGGAGAAATTTGTCATCTCAAGAACGGCTTTGATATTGTCCTCCACGCTCATCTTTCTGAATACAGATGCCTCCTGAGGAAGGTATCCCACTCCCTTTTGCGCTCTTCTGTAGACGGGATCTTTGGTGATCTCTTCGTTGTCGAGGAAGATGCGTCCTGCGTTTGGCACTATAAGACCTGTGGTCATATAGAATGTTGTGGTTTTTCCTGCTCCGTTCGGACCGAGCAAACCTACAATCTCTCCCTGCTTCACGTTGATTGACACATTGTTGGCGACGGTACGTTCACCATACTTTTTCACCAACCCTTCTGTACGCAGCGTCATACGTCCCTCTTCGATGACAATCTCCTCTTTTGAGTTGAGCATGGCTTGCTGCATTGCCTCGATTTCTGCTGCTGATATTTCTATCTTGTTTTCACTCATGACATTCAATTTCTGTGGTTGCTCCTTACATATCAAATGAGAAAGGAAGGAACGAGCCAACTCCTTTTATATGGTAAATCACATCTGTCCCGTAGAGATAAAAATCGATTGCTTTTCCACCTCTTCTTTCTGTCTCCAACAACACTTGCAGGCAGGCTGCGCATGGCACGATTGGCTGGGCTAAAAATTTGCCTTCTGTCTCAGCCGCGATAGCCAACGCAACGACAGCTTCTTTTGGATACTGTGCTCCACATGCAAACACTGCTGTACGTTCGGCGCACAATCCGCTTGGGTATGCCACGTTTTCCTGGTTGGATCCGCAGACGGTATGGTTGCCATCCGTCTCCAATGCTGCTCCTACATGGAATTTGGAGTAGGGCGCGTAAGACGTTTTTGTGGCATCTTTGGCTTTGTTGATCAACTGCTTGACGTTGTCTGGCAGTTCATCGTATGCTACCTCGCTATATTCGATTTTCTTGACTTTGCTTATCATAAATTGTCAATCACTTTGTTAAGAAAGAACTTGTTGTCTTGCTTTGGCATCATCACTTTCAAACCGTGGTGGATGATGCGTATGTGGATATCTTTCTCTTCCAATACTGGTTCTCCATCAATGTGGAATTCTCCGCTCTCTTCTCTGCACAGAGTGATATCAGTTGCCTCTACGAATGTGAAGTATCTTGATTTGAGAAGTGTTTTTGTCATCAGCTGTGCGATAATCGCAGGAATGGCGAACATTGTGAACGGCTTGAGGATGCAGACGTTTAGTTTTCCATCTGCTATATTGGCCTCTGGCGCGATGTAAGCGTTGTTGCCCCACTGTGCGGCGTTGGCGATTGTGATGAGGAATGCCTTCTGCAGCACGGCCATACTGTTGGCTTTGATGACGTAGTTGTATGGCTTGTAGTTCCAGTATTCCCTGCACATTGTCTTGATGTAGGTCATCAATCCTCTGGTTTTCTGGTTGCTGAATGAGTGGCTCACGTGAGCGTCGAATCCAGTGCCGCAAGTGCAGAAGAAACATCTGTCGTTGGCTTTAGCATAGTCGATATGCTCCTCACTTGCCTCGTTTATCTGTTGTAGAGCTCTGGATGGACTCATTGAGTAGCCAAGGTGTCGTCCAAGACCGTTGCCGGAACCAAGTGGGATGATAGCCAGAGCGGTGTTGGTGTGGACTATCGCCGACGCGATTTCGTTCACAGTACCGTCTCCTCCACAAGCCACTACGATGTCGTATCCATCAGCGGATAGTTGTTGGGCAAGCTCTTTACCGTGTCCTGCATATTGAGTGTAGACGATTTTGGGCTCGAATTTCTCTTTGTCCAACGTCTTCTCAATAAGCTCAGGAAGGGATTCCTTGCTTTTGGTTCCACTTTTGGGATTTATTATGAAAGCGATCTTTTTCATTCTGTTTAATCTTCAACGGCATCTTCCTCTACCTGTAGGTTCTCAATGATAAGTTCCTGACGTTCGAGAGTGTTGACACCCATATAGAAACTTAGGATTTCAGCTACGGCATCCTCTTTTCTTAGCTGCACTTGGTCGAGACGGATGTTTTTGCCGATCACATCACGGAACTCTTCTGGGGAAATCTCACCCAGACCCTTGAATCGTGTGATCTCAGCGTTTTTGCCGATAGCCTTGATTGCGTTTTCTCTCTCCACTTCGTCGTAGCAATAGAAAGTGCGTTGCTTGTCGCGTACACGGAAAAGTGGAGTCTGAAGAATATATACGTGGCCTTTCTTCACCAGGTCGGGGAAGAACTGAAGGAAGAAGGTCAGAAGAAGTAGACGGATGTGCATTCCGTCGACATCGGCATCGGTAGCGATAATGACTCTGTTGTAACGTAATCCTTCCAGACCATCCTCGATATTGAGGGCGGCTTGAAGAAGAGTCATCTCTTCGTTCTCGTAAACCATTTTCTTCGACTTTCCGTAAAGGTTTTTGGGCTTACCTCTAAGGCTGAATACAGCCTGTGTGTTCACATCACGTATCTTAGTGATACTTCCTGATGCGGAATCTCCCTCGGTGATGAAGATGCTTGTTATATCACGAGTGTCGATGTCTCCTTTAGGAGCTTTGTTGTCGTTGAAGTGGATACTGCAGTCACGAAGCTTTTTGTTGTGAAGGTTGATCTTCTTTGTACGCTCCTTTGCAGCTTTCGACACTCCTGCTAAAGCTTTACGTTCTTTTTCAGATTCCTTGATTTTCTCCAACATCTTCTCTGCCACATCAGCATGGATATGGAGAAATTTGTCGAGTTTGTCAGCCACAAAGTCGTTGACATATTTGTTGATAGAGATTCCGTCCCCTCCAGGCGACATCTCTTTCGAACTTAGTTTGTTCTTTGTCTGGCTTTCAAACATCGGTTCCTCGACGTTGATTGCGATAGCACCCACAATACCGTTGCGGATGTCAGCAAGGTCAAGGTTCTTATTGAAAAACTCTTTGATTGTCTTTCCTATAGCCTCACGGAAAGCTGTCTGGTGAGGACCGCCAAGAGACGTGTTCTGTCCGTTGACGAAAGAGTAGTATTCTTCGTTGTTCTGGTCGGCATGAGTAAGCGCTATCTCTAGTTCGTCATCCTTGAAATGGATGATAGGGTAGAGAGCGTCAGATGTCATTCTGTCGTTAAGAAGATCCTGCAGACCATTCTTCGACGACACTTTCTTGCCGTTGTATAGGATTGTCAGTCCAGTGTTCAGATATGCGTAGTTCTGAAGCTGTTCCTCGATGAAGTCTTTGCGGAAAGAGTAGTTTTCGAAAATGGTGTTGTCTGGCTCAAATTCAACGAATGTGCCACGTGGTTCATTTTCTGTGTTGTCAACTATTCCTGTGTCCGAGACCAGTTTGCCTTGTTTGAACTCCATGCGTCGGCATTTGCCGTCACGGTATGCGCCGACAGCGAACTTCCAAGATAGGGCGTTCACTGCTTTCAAACCGACACCGTTAAGTCCGACAGATTTTTTGAAGGCTTTCGAATCGTATTTACCACCAGAGTTCAGTTTTGACACAGCCATCATCATCACATCGTCTCCAGTCTTGTTTGTTCCCAAAGGAATACCACGGCCATTATCGCGAATACGGACTTTTCCATCAGCCATAGTCACTTCGATCTGCTTGCCTTCTCCCATACGGTATTCGTCGATAGAGTTGTCTATAGCCTCTTTGATCAGGATATAGATACCGTCGTCGGAATGAGAACCGTCGCCTGCGCGTCCGATATACATACCATATCTAAGACGGATGTGCTCTATGTCCTCGAGGTGACGGATGTTGTTTTCGTCATAGGTCACTGACTTGTCTGCAACTGGTTGTTTTGAAAAATCTAATTCTTCTGCCATTGTATAGTTCTTTGTATTGCCGATGCAAGTGCTTGGCTGATTATAGTTGTCCGCTCTCCACAAGTAGGATTATGCGGTTGACAATCTGGTTTTCTTCTTTTGTCTCGTCGAAACCTGTTTTCAGGTCGGCTCCGAGGAACTTTGCGAATCCTTGCCAAAAGAATGCACGGAATCCTCCACGAAGTTCCTTGACGATCTCATATCCCGTCATATCGCATTCTCTGTCAACAAGAGTGATGAGCATTTTTCCTTGGCGTAGAGAAAGCTGTTTGAGCATCGGCTCATATTGCTTGTATATCTCGTCTTCTTTTTGTTTCATGAAAGCTTTCTTCTCTTTGTCGCTCATTCCCTCCATTTGTGCATGAAGGTCTTTTAGCATGGACCCGATAAGTTTTGCCCAAGGAAGAGTCCTTTTAACATCACGTACTGTACGCCAGTAGAATTTTTCCTGTTTTTCGTTTTTGAATTTCAGAGGAGGAAAAACATATAGGTTAGGAAGTCCAGCCACAAGGATTGTGTCTCCGTTTTCCACAATGGCACGGAACACTGTGCCTTCTTCATTCTTTATCTCTGACGCATTGCAGACAGAGCAGAAAAAGACACTCAAAATAGACAATATATGTAAGATTCTCTTCGTCATAATATTGCTTACACTTATGGCTTCTCTATTTTGCAAATATAGTATTTTTTGAGTAAAAATGTCCTTGCTTTTTGATCAAAAGCAAATTTGAGTCTGTGAATTAACAAAATTTTATGAAATACGAAATGGGTGATGCCAAACAATTTAGCATTTAGTGTTTTACATTTCTAATGGTATATTATTCCGCATATTTCGTCGGAAACCATGCTGTGATCAATCCAATGGAAAGGACGGAGATGATTATGATCACGATGTCCCAGAATTGTACGGCGACGGGGTAGTATTCAATTACGAAGTCGGAGCCTTCACTTAGTTTTATGATTCCAAACCAACTTTGTAGTCCGCATAGAAGTAGACCAAGCACAACTCCTGCGATACAACCGATGGCGGTCACCATCCAACCTTCAAGCAGGAAGATCCTGCGGATTGTACTGTCTGTCGCACCAAGATGTTTAAGTGTCTGTATGTCATTTTTTTTCTCGATGATGAGCATGGAAAGTGATCCGATGATGTTGACTATGGCAATCATCAGGACGAAGAACAAGATGAGGAATGTCACCCATTTCTCCACCTGAAGCATTCTGTAGAAATCGGCATGCAGAGTCTCTTTGTCGAGCACTTCAAATGTATATCCGTCGACACAGGACAATATCTTTTCAATCTGTTTCTGGATAGACGCTATGTCTGCTCCTTCTTCTGTTTTGATATCTATATGTGAGATTTCGTGTGGTCCGTATCCATACATCTCTCTGGCCACGTTGATGGGGACGAATGCGAATTTGGAATCCGTTTCCTGTTGGTTGACGGAATAAAGTCCGCTCACGAATATCTGCATTTGGTTGAATGCTCCTTCTGGATTGGAGATGTTTAGTTTGGCATCATGGATGGGAGCATAGAGTGTTACTGGCTGTACGAAGTGGATGCTGGCATTCAGTTGGGCGGCAAGTGCCACTCCAAGCACCATATACGGCACATCATCTTTGCCTATGTTGAATTCACCTGCGTAGACGATGTCTTTTTTGATTATTTTGTAGTAGTTGTCATCCACACCGCACAGCGTGGCAGAAGTCTGTTTCTCACCATTCATTAGCACCGCACCGTCGGATAAGACAGGGGCTTGTGCCTGGATGCCTTTTATTTTTCTGATTTCCGCTATTTGGGGCAGAGTGTCGGGGAATGTTTTGCCCTCCTTGGGTTGGATTCTCAAATCAGGGTCGAACGACGAATATAGGTCGCCCACCACACTTTGGAATCCATTGTAGACGCTAAGAATACATACGAGGGCCAACGATGCCACACAGATGCCTGTGGCGCATACGCCAGAGACAATGTTGATGGCATTCTGCTTCTTCTTTGAGAAGAGATAGCGTAGGGCGACTCGTAGCTCGAAACGCATTGTGGTTAATCTTTTTGAGGTTCAGAGTCGTTCTCCTCTGCTGCGTTCACAGCATCTCTGTCGATAGCAAGCAGACGGTCGATAGTCTCTAGCTTGTCAAGAGTCTCGTCAAGTTTGAAAATCAATTCTGGAATCACACGTACCTGATTCTTGATTCTCTTTCCTAGTTCATAACGGATGCTGCGGCTGCTGTTTTTCAATGTCTCTATCACATATTCGCTCTGTGACTGAGGAAAAACGCTGATGTAGGCTTTTGCAACACTCAGATCTGGCGAGATTCTCACCTCTGATACAGAAAGGATAGTCCCTTTGAAAGTGGAAGAGACGTGGATGAACATGTCACCCAACTCTTTCTGTAGTAGTCTCTCAATTCTATTTAATCTTGTATTCTCCATATTCTTTTGGTTTTTGCTCGCAAAGGTAATGATTTTTCGTCAACTTCTAACTCTTAAAATTTCATTCTTGGAGATAAACAAAAAAAATCGAGCGACGGAATTCCGTCGCTCGACTTATGTTTTTAAGATTTCCTTAAATCTTATTTTGCCTTAGGTGCGATGTGGATAGAAACTTTCACATAAGACCATCCTGTCTGGTCAAATGATCCGTCTTCCTTAGCTCCTACACCCTGAAGACCCTTGTAAGCAGAAACCATGATCTTGTAGTCCTTGCTGTTGATAGCATGCTGTACAGGAGCGTTCTCTTCACCGATGATGTAACCCTCACCTACGTTGATTGAAGAGAATGCACCATTCTCGTCAAGCTGGCCTGGCCACAAGTAAACTACTAGAGTAAGCTCACCAACCTCGTTGATGTATGGCTTGCCATCCTCGTTAACCTTACCTACGTAAGAAGGATATAGAGAGCAGATGTCGTCAACCTTGATCTGAACCTTGTTGCCCTTCTGAACAAATACGTATGCGCCCTCACCATTACCGTTTGTAACACCGATGTGCTCCTCACCTTCGATAGCTGCGTTCATGTAAAGCTTGTCACCATTCTGGATAGCAAAGTCATCAGCGATTACGATGTACTCAGCATTGATGTCAAGGTCGATTAGCAAGTTAGTCTCACAAGTAGGTGGAACTATAGTAGTGTCTGGGTTGCCTGGGTTGAAAGGAGGTACGTTAGGAGTCCATGTTCCGTGGATCTCTGAAGAAGTTACCAACTCGTCACATACAACAAGACCGCTTGGACAAGCTCCGTTCAAAAGTGTTACTTTCTTGCCTGGAGCGTAGATGTGACAGTTCATGTTGCGACCCTCAAATGTGATATCACCAGTAGGAACGATGATTACATTGTGATCCATAGTAGTGATGTTGCCATCTGTTGGGAATGTGTTCCAGTTACCCTCGCACCAAGGTGCTTTTGCCTTATCATTAGAACCAGCAACTGAACCATTCTGGAAATAAGTCTGATCTACAACGATAACTTTGTAATCAGCGAAGCTGTGCTCTTCGTAAGTGAATGTAGAAGTCTCTCCAGGATTCTGACCACCGTAGTTGACAGTAGTTGCTGGAGTGTTCAATGCATCTGCAATGAATTTCTCTGTCTGTGCGAAAGCGTTGTCAAACCATTCGTCACCTACGTTAACAATTGCACGCTTTCCTCCATTCTTGTTCAAACCTGAAAGATCACAATTTGAACCTGTAAGTAGCAATCCCTGATCGTTTGGCTCAAGACTCTGCTTATCTCCCTGCTCGTTGATGAACCAAGACCAAGTTCTACGGTTGTTGTCTAGAGTACCAGCAGCATAATTCTTAACTGCCCAACCGTTCTCGCCGTGGAAGAAACCTGTTCCCTTATTACAGATTACATTGACATAATTTACTGAGATATTTTTGGTTACCTCTAGAGGCTCACCATTCTCATCCTGAACGTATACAACGCTCATGTCATTTCCTGCCTGTGTAGGAGAAACATTCATAGATCCATCACCGAAGCCTCTGGTGATAGCAGAAACCTCTTTTAGGTTTAGAACCTGCTTTGAAGAATCTTCACCTCCCAATAGTGAATTCTCTTCACTTGTACATGCTGCTAATGCAAGTGCTGCACAAGAAAATGCAAATAATTTTTTCATTTTGTTTTTTTTAGTTTTATTAATCAACTAATCTCTTCAACCTCTCCGATTTGTTTATATTATTTTTTGCTTAGTCTCAAGTTACTCACATTTGCTCACAATTGTGTAGTCTTTATAAAAAACAATGCAAAGATAATGTCTTTTTTATGTTCAACAAGAAATTTTCTTTATTTTTTATAAATATGCTATTTTTTGTTTTTTGAACAAATGTCGGCTGTTTTTATACAAAAAATATGCATAAAATTATGCTTGAGTGATTCAAAAATAAGTAAAAATGTAGACTGGAACGGCGTTTCTGAAAATCTCCTGTGTATATGGTAAATGTATAAATTCTAGACGTCTTGAAATATATGTTGATTTTCGGTTAAGTTTTTTTAACTTTTCATATCTCTTTTTTTCGTATTTTTGTGATGAAAAAACATGTTTTTATGGCAGACGGATATTTGGAAAGTCGTTTTGACGCGTATGAGAAAAAGAAAGCAGAGTGGGAACGAAAAAAGAAACTCGGCTTGTTGAAAAAGAAAAAAACTTCTTCAGTCGCTAATCAGACTGAGTCGAATAAATAAATATAACAAATAATCGTATGTCGTTGTATGGACAGATTGATTCATTTGCTTTAATTTGAATATTTATGAAAAGAGTATTATTTATAATATGTGTGTTGTTGGTGTCGGCTTCTTTTGTGTCGGCACAGACTACCTACGCAAGCAAAAAAGAGGTTAAGGAGTATGAGACGGCAGTGCTCCTTATGGGAAATGGTAAATATACCGAGGCCTTGCCGAAATTACAGGCGTTGGTGAAATCAAATAAGGAGTTTGTTGATGCAGCTTGGACTTTGGCTGAACTTTATGGCTATATGAACAATGAGACTAAGATGCTTCAGACTTTGGAAGGGGTCGCAAAACCAAAACTTCCTCGCTATTACAATTCTGTGATGCGTCTGGCGAAAGCTTACCACAATACTTGTAATTATGAGAAGGCTATAGCAACGTATGAATTGATCCCCCAAAAGGAGATGACTTATTACAAGATGGCGCAGAAGGCGATCTCCCTGTGTAAGGATGGTATCGAACTCGCGTCTTCTCCTATTCCTTTCCAAGCTAAAAACATGGGGCCTAACATCAATACTCAATATGACGACTATTGGCCTTCTATCACTGCCGACGAGACGCTTTTCTCCATTACTGTGAATGTTGGAAAACTCGAAGGTCAGTCGACGGTGGGAAAGGGAGTGCATGAGGATATTTTCATTTCTAAGAAGCAGAATGGTAGTTGGGGAAAAATTGAGAATGCGGGTCAGTCTCTAAATTCTATTGGTAATGAAGGAGCACAATGTTTTTCATTGGATGGACGCTATCTTTTCTTCATAGCATGTGATCGCCAGCAGGGTATGGGCGGTTGTGATATCTATTATTCTATTCGTGAAGGTGACGGCTGGTCGAAAGCTATCAACCCTGGAGCTCCACTCAATTCCAAACATTGGGAGACATATCCAAGTTTGAGCCCGACCGGAGATGAACTCTATTTTGCCAGCACACGTCCAGGTGGAGTTGGTAAGTCGGATATCTGGAAATGTAAGGTGAAAATCAAAGACGACGGAATGTTGGAGTTTTCTGAACCGGTGAATATGGGAGCTCCGATCAACACTGCTGATGATGAGCAGTCGCCGTTCATTCATGCCGACAACCACACGTTGTTCTTCTCTTCAAAAGGACATAAGGGATTGGGAAAGATGGATATCTTTGTCTCATATAAAGATGAGAATGGCAAATGGAGTCAGCCGAAGAATATGGGTTATCCTCTCAACACTTGTAGAGATGAAATCGGTTTTGTGGTGAATGCCAACGGAGACAAGGCTTTCTATTCGTCTGACGGACAGGAGAAAAACGGCAAGGGCAGGGAAGTGTATGAGATAGACATGACAAAGAACCCGTTGAAGCCGATGAAGAAAATGAAATACAGCCGAGGCAAGATTGTTGATGAGGCGACGGGAAAACCGATCCAGACAAAGATCAATGTCTATAGTACAAAGACAAACGAAAAGGTCTTCACCTCTGTCTCTGATAAGTCGACGGGAGAGTTCGTCACTTGTGTGCCAGAAGGTGAGGAGACGGGATTGAATGTCAACAAACGTGGATATATGCTTATCAGTGAGCATTTCGACAATGATAAGGCAGTCAAACTGGATGACAAGAAGGGCATGGCACTTGAGAAAATTGAGGTGGGCAAGAAGATCACTTTGAAGAACATCTTCTATGATTTTGACAAGTCAACACTAAAGACAGCCTCTTATAATGAGTTGGACAATCTTATTCAATTCTTGAAGACCAACCCTACAGTTAAGATTCGTCTGTGCGGTCACACGGATAGCAAGGGTAATGCGGAATATAATAAGAAACTGTCGGATACACGTGCGAAGACAGCCTACGATTATCTTGTGAAGAAGGGCATCAATGCCTCACGTCTGGAATATAAGGGTTACGGTGCGGAACAACCGATCGCCGACAATAAAACAGACGAGGGCAGAGCTTTGAACCGTCGTACCGAATTCCTGATTATCGGAAAATAATATAATTCTTGTAGAGACGTTTGGATGTGCGTCTCATACATACGGACGTGCACTCATACTTTGTGCGTTTCGCTATGGATGATGTCTCACACTTTAGGTAATACAGATACATTATAAAAAACGGTCGGAGATTTTCCCCGACCGTTTTTTATTGTTTTCGTCAACGTTTTCAGCTGTTAAATATACTGAGTAAGTCTCATATCACCCTTCTCTGCGAATGCAGTGTGGAATGCGAATGCGTTCTTCAATGAGTGAGGAGTGTGAGTTGCTCCACCAAGCTTCAAGTAATCCCACATTAGCTGCTTGTAGTCTGGGTGAACACAGTTCTCAATGATTGTCTTAGCACGTCCAAGTGGATCAAGACCACGAAGGTCAGCGATACCCTGCTCAGTGATAAGGATCTTAACTGAGTGCTCGCTGTGGTCGCAGTGGCTGACCATAGGAACGATTGGCGAGATAAGTCCGCCTTTCTGGATTGATGGACATGTGAAGATAGAGATATATGCGTTTCTTGTGAAGTCGCCACTACCTCCGATACCGTTCATCATCTTTGTTCCAAGCACGTGAGTAGAGTTTACATTACCGAAGATATCAGCCTCAAGAGCAGTGTTGATTGTGATCAAACCTAAACGGCGGATGATCTCAGGATTGTTAGAGATCTCGATAGGGCGAAGAAGCACCTTGTCGCCGAAGAATTTAAGGTTAGAATAGATATCTTTAGTCACATCTGTACTTGTTGTAAGAGAGCATCCTGATGCGAATGAGATTCTGCCTTTCTCCATCAAGTCGATCACTGCATCCTGGATAACCTCTGTATACATAGTGAATGTAGGCACATCCTTGTTGTCGCCAAGAGAGTATAGCACTGCGTTAGCCACGTTACCTACACCGCTCTGGATAGGCAAGAACTCAGGTGGCACAGTACCGCGCTTCAACTCGTTAGCCAAGAAGTTAGCAACGTTCTGGCCGATTTTAGCTGTTGTAGCGTCTACTTCGGTAAACTTAGCGACGTTAGTGAATTCGTTCGACTCAACGATCGCAACGATTTTCTTAGGATCTACTTTGATTGTCTTCTCACCTGCACGGTCAGACACTTTGTAGATAGGAAGTTCTTTTCTGTAAGGTGGATTTGCAGGAATGAAGATATCGTGCATTCCGTAAAGTTCCTTAGGCTGAGTGCTGTTAAGCTCGATGATGATCTTGTCTGCCAACATACAAGCAGTTGGAGCAAGACCTACACCTGCAGTTGGAAGGATCTCTCCGTCTGGAGTGACGTCTGCAGCCTCAACAACAGCAAAATCCAATTTGCCATAAAAACCGTATCTTAGTTCCTGTGAAAGGTGAGACAAATGCATATCGTTATACTTCACAGCACCTGAGTTGATACCATTACGCAAGTCTTTGCTGCTCTGGTATGGGGCACGGAAATTGATGGCGTTTGCTCTTACCAATGCACCGTCTAACATATCTCCTGATGATGCACCAGTAAATACGTTGATTTTGAACTCTTTACCCTCGTTGTGAAGCTTTTCTGCCATAGCAGCGATTGCTGTTGGCACTACTTTTGGTGTACCTGCTGCAGTAAAACCACTGAATCCTACGTTTGCTCCATTGAAGAAGAGAGATGCTGCTTCTTCAGCCGACATGATTTTGTATGACATATCCTGTATATTTATGCAAAATTGCTTAAAAATTTTTGCAAAAGTAAACTTTTTTTATGTATAATCAAAACTTTTGTTTCTTTTTGTCATTCTGGCTTCTGCCACTTTGTATAGATGCTGATGCCACGAACAGTGATGTCGATGTCGTCGTTGCTTTTGATGATGTTTACAAGTTGGGATATGACATCCGCAACTTTTGTAATCACTTCTGTGCTGACATCCTTCTTGAATTTCATCGTAATCTGACGGCGGCCGGAGAGTCGGATGAGCAACGTCGATCTGCCATCATCATCTTTTTCAATAGAATATTCCCATTTATGCTTTTTGACGATTCCTTGAAGCACCATGTCGAGAGTGTTCTGGTTGATTTCCATCGACTTGCGTATTTTTGCTTCTTCTACGCTCCACTTGTTGTTCCACTCTTCCTCAACCTTTTCGAAATTGTCTACTGCTTTTATGGCTTGTTCTGCGGAATCAGCATATAGAGAGAAATCGTCGTATCTGTCGATGTCGAAAAGCCTGATTATTGGTTTTCCCCATTTTTGATCTTTCTGAACGTTAGCCCAAAGAGTGTGTCCATCTTTGTTCATCACCAGTCCTTCACTCATATAATAAACGCTCGAATACAGTTTCATATATTTTTCGAGAACCTCACCGCTTATTTCCTTAAATCCGTTTTCTCTTAATTTCCCTATTATTTTTTCTCGTCTGTCATCGCTGTCGGATAGACGTTTGGATTCGCGAGAAAGTCCTAATGCGGAGTCAAGATATTCTTGGTGGATTTGTTTGGAATTGTTATCCGCTATTATTAGTTTTTTTATCTTTTGTTTTGTGAATGCTGCCATGATGTGAAGATTTTTGCAAAGTTATGATTAAATCAGTCATGATGTGTTACGGAGTCTGGAAATAAAAAAAGAGGCACTGAATTTTTTCAGCACCTCTTTTCAAATATTAGGTTGTCTTATGGTTCAACGTAAATCGCACGAATTGTAAATCCGCTTCGTCGGCTCAACGGCGTTGACTGTATACCCTCATCTTTATTGAATGTCAGGTTCCAGCTCAAGTAGTCGTTAGAACTGAATGCGGCGCTAGTCCAATACCAACCAGTTGTACCTTGGTTTCTGATATCATATTGGTCTTTGCTACCAGCGGCAGGCAAGAATATCGAGTTAGTGTTTCCTTCTTGTTTGCTCTTGATTTCATAACCTTCAACATTGCCAACTTTAGTCCATGTCCAAGTACATTCGTTAACCAACTCTTGGAAGTCTTCTCTAGTAGGCATCTTCCAGTAGCCACCCCAGCAGTGTTGGGCCACGTCGTATGTTGGATTTAGAATACCACCTCTGTTAGTGTAGCCGGACAAAGCAAGCTGTTCTACTGTTTTTCCGAATGTCTCACAGTTTGTTGATGAGTATTCGGATTTGGTGATTGTGTCACCCCAAGCGTAATATTTACCCCATTCAGAAGGGCTGTTTGCTCCGACGTTGCAAGAAGCCCACAAGTTGCCGCTAGGAAGGCCAAGGTTGATCCATTTATGTCCTTCTGCGACACCAGTGCCTGGTTTTGTTACTTCACCGAATACGTCGCCTCCTTCAACCATTTCCCATGTTACACCTTGATCCCATGAGATCATCAATTTGCCATCTTCGATTTTCAAAGAAGGTGTTTTTCCATCCTGTCCGACGGCGGATCCAATAGCTTCCCAATTTACTCCATTGTCGTAACTGATGTACCAGACACCATTTTCTATTTTTAGCTGTGGACATATACCATCTTTACCATCCTTTCCGTCTTTACCTGTGGCTTGACCGATGATTTCCCATGTTTTGCCTTGGTCGTAGGATATCATCCAAAAACCGTTTTCTATCTTCATCAAAGGGATGACGCCACCGCCTTCGCCTTGTTGACCTTGTTCTCCTTGATCTCCCTTGTCTCCTTTTCTACCTTCCGCCAAAACCATTTTGCCGTTTTCGTCAAGAAGCCATTCTCCATTAAGAGTCCAATAGTGCAAACTGTCTTCAGCAATTTTCACGCCAATCACAGGAATAAAGGAAGTGCCAGCAGTGTCGGTGATGATTCCGTCTTTACCATTCTTTCCGTCTTTTCCATTATGCAACTCGATATATTCTCCATCTGTGAATGAGATCACAAATCCGTCTTGCATTTTATAGACATTGGAGACGTTGACTTTCTTGGCTTGCTCCTGAAGCAGTTTCTTGATGTTTTCTGAATTCTTGTTGATTATGTTGCACAATTCTTCAAGCTCAGTAAATCTGTTCTCGAGTCTGTATAGCCTGTTTCTGTCTGATATGTCATCTCTCTCCTCGCATCCAGGGAAGATGGACAATCCCAATGCTACGAAAGGGAGGACTTTAATTATATTTTTTAGTCTCATAATCAATTCTATTTAAAGTTGAATCCAGCTAAAATCTGAAAACTTCTGTTCTTTAATTGTTTATATCCAAGTTCGATGCTGTCATCTCCATAGATGATATCCTTCTTGTCGATCTTATATAGACCTAAGTCATATGTAAATCCTATCTGGACTTTTCTTATGACGAAATCTACACCGAATTTTACGCCTGCGTCAAATCTGCTGAGTGCACCTTCTTTCAACAAGTCAAATTCATGCTCAGATTTGAAAACGTCCAATGCCGCAGGCGAATCAGAGATATTTGTTTTTAGTCTGGCATGTACCGCACATGCGATATATCCACCAGCTTTATATGTCATGTTAAGAGATTCACGACCTTGTCTGTAGCACATCAATGCTGGAATTTCCAAATAGCATAGCTTGTTCTGACTTGGTTCGAAGTTTTTTAGACTATAACCTTTTTCATTGCAAAACAATCCAATTTCAGAAAACACTGCTTTCTCTCCAAACCAGATTTGATCAACGACTCCGCAAGTGAATCCGTACATGTGTGCGGAAGATACACCGTATGATGTCGCTTTGGATGTGCAGGCTCCAAAGCGGAGTCCCAATACGTTTTTGATCTCTCCGTCATGTTGTGTGGATTCATTGTTGGATGCGAAGAAATCAGAATCATAGTCATCTGATTTAGATTCTGTCGACGGTTTTACAGACTGCGCTTGTGTCTGTTGAACTGCAGGTTTGGCAGAAGCCTGTTGAATTGCTGGTTGTGTGGCAGGTTTACTTTCGTAAGATTTGGGTTCTTCCGGAGCAACAACTTGTGACTCAACTGGTTCGCCTTCTGCTTTTGTAGATGTCTCTGTATTATCGTCGACAGGCGTAAAAGAGATGTCCATCTTTTCCTCTTGAGCAGAAGCAAACAAAATATTAAGTATGGTCAAAGCCGATACAAAAAGTTTCTTCATAAAAATAGTCTTTTTTCAATCCTTTTCCATTTTGATTATTTCGCATACCGTACAAAACGAGGTTTTTCCGTGTGTTCATAATCAATTATCACTTTGCAAAAATAGTTAATTATAGTAAAAAGCAAACCGTATAATTGTTAAAAAAACTAAAAACACGAGGATTGTTGAAAAATCAATCAGAGTTGGTTGAAAATGTTAAAAAAGTCATTTTTTGATACGAATGTCTGTTCTTTTTGTCTGTAAGTAGGTGTAAATATGTATGTTTGTATTTATTATCTACAAAAAAATCGTTGTCATGAGACATTTGAAAGCTTTTTTGACAATATTTCTTATCCATCTCACATTTATTAATGTGGTGGCGATTGACATCCCTCAGTCTTATACTACTTCGATAGAGGGAATGGCTGAATATGCGAAAGCAAATGGTGGCACTGCAAGAGAAAGGTTGTTGATTATACAACAGTGGATGTCTGAGAATATGGTATACGATATGGAAAAGTATAAACAAATAACCAGTTTGTCAAATAAGGCATTAAAGAGTGGGACACTTCAAAAATCAACGTCTCTAGAGACATTGGTTAAAAGGAAAGGTGTGTGTGAGGATTTTGCTCTTCTTTTCGCTGTCATAGCAAGAGAAATTGGAGTTGATATGTTTGTTGTGACAGGTTCTTCCAGCAGAGGTGGCGCTCATGCATGGTGTGCGTCAGTAATAGATAATGAACCATATTTATTTGATCCGACGTGGGCAAGTGGCAGTGTGAATGAAGAAACAGGGGAATATTTTAAGAAGTTGAACATGGATTATTTTATGGTCTCTCCAGATAAGATCCACCATATTCCGGTAGATCCATTGTGGCAGTTCAGTGAACATCCGTTAAAATACCACCAGACGGAGGGTGACAAATCCGTCGCCGAGAAGGAATCTCCATATTTCAATTGGAGGGATACATTTGAAACTTATATTAAGATGGATACTCTGCATAAAGCGGAATCCTCGTTTAAGAGGGGAATTCGAAATGGAACGCCAAATGCGGATATCGCTTCTGATCTTGCTTGTTTTGCTATGTATATTACCAATATCCGGTTTTCAAACATTCGTGTGGAATTGAATAATGTCATAAATCAAATCGATTCAGGAAGTGGACGATGGGGTAACGATTCTAAGACGAAAAACTCGATTCAAAACGTAGAGAATCAGATTGCTGAATGTGAGAATAATATGAATAGTGTAAAAGCTGTAGATGATTTTTACCAGAAAGAGATAAATGTTTGTTTGAAATATATCGCAGACCTTAAAAGGACGGTTTCCAATTGTAAAACGAAAATGGAAAAACAAAAGAAGGAGGATGACAAACGTTCATCCAAACGACAAGGAGAAATGCAACTTTTCAATTTCTCTCAATAAATATTGGAATTTTATAAGCTAAGGTTAAAAAAATGAGAAGTCAGTGAAAAACTGACTTCTCATTTTTGAGCCTCTTGTCGGATTCGAACCAACGACCCCGAGATTACAAATCACGTGCTCTGGCCAACTGAGCTAAAGAGGCGTAAGGACAAGCTTTTTCAAACAAGCCTTATTAAATATGTATAGATTGTGTTACAATCTTTTTGAGCCTCTTGTCGGATTCGAACCAACGACCCCGAGATTACAAATCACGTGCTCTGGCCAACTGAGCTAAAGAGGCGTAAGGACAAGCTTTTTCAAACAAGCCTTATTAAATATGTATAGATTGTGTTACAATCTTTTTGAGCCTCTTGTCGGATTCGAACCAACGACCCCGAGATTACAAATCACGTGCTCTGGCCAACTGAGCTAAAGAGGCGTAAGGACAAGCTTTTTCAAACAAGCCTTATAAATATGTATAGATCGCTTACAATCTTTTCGAGCCTCTTGTCGGATTCGAACCAACGACCCCGAGATTACAAATCACGTGCTCTGGCCAACTGAGCTAAAGAGGCAAGTGGGAAAACCTTCTACATCACACCGCTACGACCGACTTACCCTTGCTGCGTTCAAACCCTGGGGGATTCGAAGGGAGCTGGTTGTGTAGCGCTTTCCCGAGTGCAAAAGTATAAACTATTTATCACACAGCAAGTGTTTTCTGCTTTTTTTTTGCTAAAAGTTGCTTATTTCTCTATGTATTACGCAAATATAAAATCAGATTGTGCTACAAATTGATGAGAAAATGATTCGATGTCTCAGTTTTGAGATTTGAATGTTGTGGTTCCCGTTTCAATGATGAACCTAAATTATGTGTTTTTGGACAGATTTGTGTCAAAAGAAGGATATTCTATATTTAAGAAGGAATGTGTTGCATATGTACTATAATGTCATATTTTTATTAGTGTTTTTGTCGTTTTGGTGTTTGTTTTTTTGTCAGAATGTAATTTTTTTGGTATTTTTTAATACTTTTGTGGCCAGTTTAGGTAGTGAAATATGGTGATTTTAAAAGTCTCATTTTTCATAACACATTTTTAATTAATAACTTGATAATGGATACTATCCTCAATTTATTGTCGTTATTCGGTTCTCTTGCGCTTTTCCTTTTCGGTATGAAAACGATGAGTGAAGGTTTGGAAAAATTTGCAGGTGATCGATTGCGAGCAATTCTTGCGGCAATGACCAAAAATCGTGTAATGGGAGTCGTTACCGGAATTGTGATTACTGCAATGATTCAATCTTCGAGCGCCACGACCGTGATGGTTGTGAGTTTCGTGAATGCGGGATTGATGAATCTTACCCAGGCAATTGGTGTTATTATGGGTGCCAATGTTGGTACGACAGTGACGGCATGGATGATTTCTGCCATTGGATTCAAAGTGAACATAGCTGCTCTGACTCTTCCTTTGCTATGTGTGGGAATGCCACTTATTTTCAGCAGTATAAGTAAACGAAAAAGCGTCGGAGAGTTCATCTTCGGTTTCGCCTTCCTGTTTATGGGATTGAGCTATTTGCAGCAGTCGGCTACCGATTTGAATATTGGTTCCTACGTTGCCACCATGTTGGCAGGAGTAGCGGACGGAGGTTTTCTTACAATTCTCCTTTTCGTAGTAGTCGGAGCATTGGTTACAATGTTAGTGCAAGCATCAGCGGCCACAATGGCAATCACGCTGATGCTTTTTGATATGCATATCCCGGGATTTGGTTTCGAGCAAGCCGCAGCTCTTGCGATGGGCCAGAACATCGGAACGACAATCACTGCCTTTATGGCATCCCTTACAGCGAACACTCAGGCTAAACGAGCAGCGTTGGCCCATATGTTCTTCAATGTTTTCGGAGTGTGTGTGGTGTTGATAATATTCTATCCTTTCTGTGATGCTGTGACGTGGATCGTTTCCAACGTGCTTCATGCGGGAGACAATGATTTGTTCCGTCTGTCTTCTTTCCATACTGCATTCAACATTTTCAATACTTTGTTGCTGATTGGTTTTGTGAAACAGATAGAAGCTTTAGTTTGCAAGGTGTTGCCAATGCCAGAGAATCAGGATGAAGAAAATCGTTTGGTATTCATCTCAGGTGGTTTGCTTTCCACAGCTGAGCTTTCTATACTTCAGGCTACAAAGGAGATTGTGGTGTTCGGTGAACGTTGCCGAAGAATGTTGACGTTTGTGCCTAAGGCGTTGGATAGCAAGAAAGATGAGGATTTTGAAAATGCATACAAGAAACTGGTGCATTACGAGCAGATTACCGACAATATGGAAGATGAGATCGGTAAGTATCTCGGCTTGGTTAGTGAGGGACGATTGAGTGGAGAGTCAAAGACTGCTATTGCTTGTATGCTTCGTGAGATTGGAGAATTGGAGAGTATCGGCGACAGTATTTTTCACCTTGGCCGAACAATATCCCGTCTACGCGAATATGGAGAAGAGACTTTCAATGATGAACAACTCGCTAATATCTCCAAGGCTCTGCAAATCGTAGACGAATCTTTGGTGGCTATGATCAAAGTGCTTTCATTGCCAGAGGAGAAGGCTGTCAACCTAAAGGAAAATATTGGTATTGAAGATCGTTTGAATGAACTTCGTACAAGATGTACGGAGAAAAATGTGGAGGCGATCAACAATAAGGAGTATAGTTATCGTCTTGGTACGTATTACATTGATTTTATCAATGAGTGTGAGAAAGCAGGCGACTACGTGATGAACGTTGTCCAGTCAGTAGCTAAGATGCAGGCGTGATTTTGATTTCAAATCATAAATAGAGAACCGTTTCATTTTTGAGACGGTTCTTTTTTTGACATTTCGTATTTCTCTATAAATTTGTTATTTTTGCACAAAAATTAATTTGTATAGATGATTTCTGTAAACCAAGTCACTGTTGAGTTTGGTGGCTTTACTCTGTTAGACGATATATCTTTTGTGGTCAACGACAAAGACCGCATCGCTCTTGTTGGTAAGAATGGTGCTGGCAAATCGACAATGCTGAAAATCTTTGCTGGTCTGCAAAACCCATCGAAGGGTTCGGTGTCGGTGCCAAAGGAGACAACCATAGGTTACCTTCCTCAGCATATGATCCACAACGACAATTGTACTGTCATGCAGGAGGCTGAGAAGGCTTTCTCCCACGTCTCTGATCTTCAGGCAAAAATTGATAAACTTGGAGCTGAACTTGCTGAACGTACTGATTATGAGAGTGATTCTTATCATCAGTTGATCGACCGTTTGACGGAAGCTAATGAAAAACTTGCCATTCTTGGTGGAGGAAACTATATAGGTGAGATTGAGCGTACACTTTGCGGACTTGGTTTCACTCGTGAGGATTTCAACCGTCAGACGAGTGAGTTCAGTGGCGGATGGCGTATGCGTATAGAGTTGGCAAAGATCTTGCTGATGCGTCCCGACGTGTTGCTTCTCGACGAGCCTACCAACCATTTGGATATCGAGTCGATCTGGTGGCTTGAGAATTTCTTGAAGAGTTCGGGTTGTGCTGTAGTGCTTGTGTCGCACGACCGTGCATTCATAGATAATGTTACAAACCGTACTATCGAGATCTCTCTAGGAAAAATATACGATTACAAGGTGAATTATTCTCACTATGTACAGCTTCGTAAGGAGAGACGTGAGCAACAGCTCCGTGCGTATGAAAACCAGCAGAAACAGATTGCCGATACTGAGGAATTCATTGAAAGATTCCGTTACAAGGCGACAAAGAGTGTGCAGGTGCAGAGCCGTATCAAGCAACTTGAAAAAATAGAGAGAATTGAGGTAGACGAGGAGGATAACGCTGCTTTACACCTAAAATTCCCGCCAGCACCACACAGCGGATCCGTCAGTGTGGAGGCAAAGAACCTTACTAAGAAGTATGGCGACCATGTGGTGCTCGACAATATAGATATCTGCATCAAACGTGGAGAAAAGGTCGCTTTCGTAGGTAAGAACGGTGAAGGTAAGTCTACTCTTGTGAAATGTATCATGAATCAGATAGACTACGATGGGGAACTCCGTCTGGGACATCTGGTGAAAATCGGATATTTCGCACAGAATCAAGCTTCGCTTTTGGATGGCGAGTTGACTGTGTTCGACACGATTGATTATGTGGCGACGGGAGAGATCCGCACAAAAATCAAGGATATCCTCGGTGCTTTCATGTTTGGTGGAGAGGCATCAGAGAAGAAGGTGAAAGTGTTGTCGGGAGGTGAGAGAACGCGTTTGGCGATGATACGTCTGCTTCTCGAACCAGTCAATTTCCTTGTGCTCGACGAGCCTACCAACCACTTGGATATGCGTACTAAGGATGTGTTGAAGGAGGCGATCAAGGCATTTGACGGCACTGTGATTGTCGTGTCGCACGACCGTGAGTTTCTTGATGGATTGGTGGAGAAAACATATGAGTTTGCCAACCATAAGGTGGTGGAACATCTCGGTGGAATCTACGATTTCCTAAAGAGCAAACAGATGGAAAATCTTCAGGAGTTGGAGGTCAAGAAAACGGTTGCCGACAGCAACGTCGCAACAAAGGCTCCGACAGAGGGCAAACTTTCTTATGAGGCTCAGAAGGAGAAACAGAAGCAGGTCCGCAAGGCAGAAAAAGCCGTGGCAGACAATGAGGCTGAGGTGGCAAAACTTGAGAACAAGATCGCAGAGATAGAGGCAAAGTTGGCGGAAGGAGATACCGACGCTGATTTGCTGACTCAATATGAAAAGGCAAAAAAGAGCCTTGATGAAAAGATGTACGAATGGGAAATCCTGACGGAGGAACTAGAAAAATTAAAGAATGAACAGTGATGAAAGAGAATGAAATGATATTTGGAATCCGCGCGATCATAGAAGCGATCGAGTCGGATAAGGAGATTGACAAAATCATATTGAAGAAGGATCTTCAGAGTGAGTTGTCGCACGAACTTTTCGAAGTCCTTCGTTCGCATCCTTTGATTCAGGTGCAGCGTGTGCCTCTTGAGAGAATCAACAAATATACCCGCAAGAATCATCAGGGTGCTATTGCTTTCATCAGCAGCACTCATTATCAGAGAGTTGAGGATCTTGTGCAGAATATTTTCGAGGAGGGCAAGGATCCGTTCTTCATTATATTGGACGGTGTGACAGATGTCAGAAACTTCGGTGCCATCGCACGTACATGTGAGTGTGCTGGTGTCGACGCGATTGTCATACCTTTCCGTGGAAGTGTCAGTGTGGGCGCAGACGCAATCAAGACATCTGCAGGAGCTTTGCACACATTGCCTGTATGTAAGGAGAAAAACCTTGTGCAGACGGTGAAATACTTGAAAGCCAGTGGAGTGCGCGTCGTCGCAGCCACAGAGAAAGGCGATAAGGTTTACACTGACACAGATTTGACTGGTCCGTTGGCAATTGTCATGGGAGCTGAGGATACAGGAGTGTCGCCTGAGATAATAAGATTGTGCGACGATTTGGTGAAGATTCCGATCAACGGAAAAATCTCATCACTTAACGTGTCTGTTGCGGCTGGAGTGATGATCTATGAGTCTATACGTCAGCGTCAGAAGTAAAAACAGCTATTGAGATCCGTTATGGAGGTATTGTACGAAGATAACCATATAATCATTGTAAACAAGACTTGCAGAGAGATTGTGCAGGGCGACAAGACTGGCGACACAACTCTTGGCGAGCAGATTGCGGCATATATAAAGGAGAAGTATGCCAAGCCAGGCAATGTCTTCGTCGGTGTGGCTCACAGACTCGATCGCCCAACAAGTGGAGTGGTGGTTTTTGCCAAGACCAGCAAGGCTCTTTCCCGTCTGTGTGATATGTTTGCGCATCACGACGTGAAGAAACTCTATTGGGCAGTGGTGAAGAATGCACCGAAGGAGGAAGAAAAGACGTTGGTCAACTATCTGAAACGCAATGAGAAGCAGAACAAGAGTTTTGTGGTAGGCAAGGGAGTCAAGGATGCGAAAGAGGCGATACTGACTTACCGTACCATTGCTAAATCAGACAATTACACGTTGCTTGAGGTCGATTTGGCTACAGGACGTCATCATCAGATACGTTGTCAGCTGGCAAACATTGGTTCACCTATCAAAGGTGATTTGAAATATGGTTTTCCACGTTCAAATCCAGACGGAGGAATCTCACTGCATGCCCGTTCGATCGAGTTTATCCATCCTGTGTCTAAAAAAGAGATAAAGGTGGTGGCTCCTGTTCCAGACGACAATTTATGGAAAGAGTTGGAACGATTGGCGGTCGAAGAAGAACGATAGGGAGTTAATTCTTAACTGTTAATTCTTAATTTATTCTAGGAGGATGGATATTTTCAGCCAGGAAATAGAGAATTATATCACGTCTCACATCGAGCCGGAACCAGATTTCTTGAAGAAACTTGTTCGTGACACTAATCTGTATACACTTAAGCCACGTATGCTTTCCGGACATTTGCAGGGACGATTGTTGAAGATGTTCTGTGCTATGACGGGGGCAAAGAGAGTTGTGGAAATCGGCACGTTCACCGGATATTCCGCGCTTTGTATGGCTGAGGCTTTGCCTGCCGATGGAGAGGTGCATACCATCGACATCAACGACGAGTTGGAAGAGTTGATTTTCAACGGATTCGAAAGAGCCGGTGAGGTTGGAAAGAAAATCCATTTCCATATTGGAGACGCTGCAGAATTGATACCGCAGATGGAAGGCGAGTTTGATGTCTGCTTTATGGATGGCAACAAACGTCATTATATGGAGTACTTGGATGCCGTCTACCCAAAGATGCGAATGGGCGGATTGATAATCGCCGACAACACATTATGGGATGGACATGTGTTGGAAGAGGATAGAAACGATGCTCAGACGGCAGGAATCAAGAAGTTCAACGACTCGGTTTGTGCCGACGAGAGATTCTTCGTGACTATGGTGCCGTTGCGTGACGGAATGACATTGATAAGGAAAATAAAATAAGAAAACTATGAATATCAGATTATTATTGGCGATAGCTACACCACTTTTCGCGGCTACTATATTTTCATCTTGTGACGATGATGATGACGACACAAGTAAACTTAATTCATATCAGGAAAACAAAGAGTATGGAGAGAAGTTTCTGATGGAGAAAAGAACGGAAGAGGGAATCCTCGAGTCTTCTACTGGATTGTTGTTCAAGGTAAACACATTTAATTCTAAAGGAATACGTCCTGAGGATGGGGATACGATTTATGCTGTTGTTACTGGAAACAAGATTGAAAACAAACAGAATGAGTTTAGATATGATACAATAAAGGGACCTATGCAAGGACAGGTGAAAGCTTTGACGGAGGGAATCAAATATATGACAGTCGGTTCGGATTTTGATTTTTACTCACCATACTATCTTGCTTACGGAACTGTTACTTATGAAGGAATGAGTCGTGATCCAAAGATGACGGTGACGGTTAATCCGTATTCAGCGGTAAAATTCAATGTCAAGTTGCTTGGTGTTAAGAAATTGGATAAATAATACATCAAAATAAAGCAACAGACTACAAATCAAAGGGGACAATACACAAAGACAGTGTATTGTCCCCTTTTTTATAATGAGAGACTGATTTATTAGCCTTTCATCTCAACATGTGCTTTCCCGTCTTTTATGGTAATAATCTTGTCCGCACCTGCAATGGTTCGCAATCTATGGGCGATAACCAACACTGTCTTTCCCTTGATTAGTCTGGAAATAGATTGTTGTATAAGCGTCTCGTTCTCAACGTCTAGTGATGCGGAAGCCTCATCCAAAAGAATTATTGGTGCATTTTTGAGGAATGCACGTGCTATGGAAATACGCTGACGCTCACCGCCGGAGAGTTTCTTTCCGTTTTCACCTATAATGGTATCCCATTTGTCAGGTAATTGTTCGATAAACTCCGTGCAGTTGGCCAGTGCTGCGGCTTGTTTCACTTGGTCGTCGGTGGCGTTTTTGTCGCCGATACGAATATTTTCCATAATTGTATTGTTGAAAAGAGTGACATCTTGGAAAACAATAGAGTAGATACTCATCAGTTTTTCTGGATCAACCTTAGAAATATCCTGTCCACCTACGGTTATTTTACCGGAGTCAATATCCCAAAATCTTGCTGCAAGACGAGATACCGTTGTTTTGCCGCTTCCGGAAGGACCGACCAATGCGGTTATTTCGCCTTGTTTCGCAGTAAACGAAACACCGTCGAGAATTTTTTTGCCGTCTTGGTATGAGAATTTGACATTGTCAAATACTATATCTCCACCATTAACTCTGAGTTCCTCAGTTGCCGATTGTTCCTTGTGTAGGAGAATATTGTTGAGACGGTCGCTGTTGACGTCGAGAGCTATAATAGCGGCAAAATGTTCAAGCGAAATAAGCAATGGATCGTAAAGACGGGATACAACAATCAAAAACAGGAAATATTCCAAGACTCCCAATTGTCCTGATTTCAAAAGCATTGCACCGACAAGGGCTGTGGTGGCGATACCGAATTTCAAAATCATTTCGGCATTGCAGACAAACACTCCAGTGCCGAGTTCACTCCACAGCTTACGCTTCTCTAACGTATGGATCTTATCTTTGACCTCTTGATAATAACTGTCTTGTGCGTTATTCTGGCGGAGATCACGGATAGTCTCTAAACATTCCTGTATTTTTTCGGTCATCTCTACCTGGGCGATGCTCTGCTTCCTACCCAAGCGTTGCTGAACACTGCGTGAAAATGCTACAATTATTAGGCAAATTGGCAAGACCCAAACGGCGGCTAAAGCCATCTTCCAGTTTATAAAAAATAGACACACAGCCAATATGCAAGTGCTTGCTATCGAACCTATAAACTGTGGGATGAAGTGTGATGAAGCCTGTTCTATTTGAGCTGCATCATCCATGATTGTTGATGTTAGATCTGCACTATCTTTTTTTGAAAAAAACGATAGTGGCAGATGACGTAGTTTTTCGGCTAAAGAAATACGTCTGATACCACTTTCTTTGTAGGTGGAAAAGTAACAAGTGTTATATTGGATGACGGTTGTCACTGCCATAATCACAACCCATATGCAAATGCCTGATATATAAAACGAGGCCTTTCCTTCAATGTTCCCGTCCAGCATGTCTTTCACCAAAAAATAAAGCAGAACGACTGGTGAAAACAAGGTCAGATTATAAAATATATTAGCTATCGACGCTACAACCATCGCCTTCGCACCTTCGTCTGAAAGTGCATATTTTTGTTTGAAATTTGTCATAGTTATAATGATGAATTTAATTTTCTATTTTCCATTCCACAGACTTTTGATAGTCTCTGAACATTTTTGAGTATGCACCATTCTGGGACACAAGTTGTTGATGCTTGCCGTTTTCGATGATTTTGCCATCTTTTAATACATAGATTTGATCGCAATCCACTACTGTAGAAAGACGGTGTGCTATCTTGATTACTGTTTTCCCTTTGGATATCTCGTTGAATGCCTTCAACACTTTTTCCTCGTTTTCTGGATCTGCGAATGCGGTCGCTTCGTCGAGTATGAGAATAGGGGAGTTTCTCAGCATAGTGCGTGCGATGGCGATACGTTGTTGCTCGCCTCCACTTAGATATGTCCCTTTGCTACCGATTACCGTGTTTACACCATTAGGGAGTTTTGCAATGATGTCGGCACATTGAGCACGTTCGAGAACCTTCATGATTTCTTGATCAGAAGCGTTTGGTTTGGCGATGCGGACATTATCCATGATGGAAGTTTTCAGAAGTTTGCTGTCTTGGAAAACAAATGATACTATTTCAGACAGCTTTGCCTGTGGAATGTTGCGTACATCAACTCCACCGATTAGTATTTTGCCCTCTGTGACATCCCAGAATCTGGATACTAAACTTGCCAATGTTGTTTTTCCTCCGCCGGATGGTCCAACGAATGCGATCTGTGAACCTGCAGTGATATTTATAGAAATTCCGTCAACTGCTTTTTTTGTCGCACCGTTATATTGGAAAGAGACATTTTGAAATTCGACGGAATTGTCTTTAGGCATCTGTGGAGTTTCAGTTTCTTTTGTTTCGGCTACATCAAGCACGGAATCTATTCTTGAAAATGCAGTGCTTACAATCATTCCTGCTTCCGATGAATACATCAACTTGTTGAGTGTCACTGCGATGATGGGAGTGAAAATAATGTAGAACATTATATTTGTAAGCAGTTCATGATCAGCTACAGTCACATTGTGATAGAGAGCGACGGCAATCAATATGGCAAAAGAAGCGTTTATTACGATGGTGAACGAAGTCATTGGCACACGGAATTGTTGAGTGTAGCTTATTGTGAATTTGGCGTAATCGTCGATGGCTTTTTTGAGTTTTTTGAACGAGAACACCGATTGTCCGAATGTCTTCACGACAGGAATGCCTCTCACATACTCAACGGCTTCCTTGGTCATGTTTTCGAGAGCTATGTTGTAAGCCTCCATGTCTTTCTTGAGCCTTGGCCCCACCATAAACGCACCCATGATTAAAAATCCTCCGATGATAGTGGCAAGGCAAAGAAGACCTATTTTCCAATCGAAATACATAAGTAGCGCGATCATTGCTATTGGAGTCGCCACAGCCACTGTACGGTCTGGAACTATGTGTTCGAGATAATTGTCCATCGAAGCGGTAGAGTCGATTATAATCTTTCGGATTTTGCCACTGCCTTCAGTCTCTATGTGTCCCAATGGCAGACGCATCACTTTCGCTACGCAACTTTTGCGGATGTTGGCGACGGTGCGGAATCCACCTATATGTGAACACGCCAACGCACAGAAATACACACACATAGCGTTGATCGCGTATTTCACAGCTGTCATTCCGTATTCTTCGATGTTGGTGGCTTTTGAATAGTCGGGCATGACTGAAAGCACCTCGTCGATTATTTTCCAGATATACACAAACGGCATAAGTGCAAGGCATGCGCTTACAGCCGACAGCACGATAGAACCGATAGTGAAGTATTTGAAACTACCGGCATAATCCATTAGCTTTAGGAGATTATTATTCTCTTTCATTGTTTTTTATAAGTTTGATAATTTCGTATGTTGTCAGTTTCGTCTTCTATTCAACTTTTTGATGTTCAATAGTTTATGTTGTTTTCTTCGGGCATATACTGGCTTATTTTGTCCCATGTTGGCATGGGGATGCTGTTGTGCTGATGTCTCCATTCTTCAAATTTATGGTGGATGTATATCATCTCTTTTATGCCGTTTTTGCAATGATCGGCCACCATCAACTGTCCTAAGATGGTTTTGGAAACAATTCTGTATAAGAGGAACATTGCGTATGTTTTTATTCCACCGTTATAAAATTTTTCCTCGCCTTTAGGCATTGCACATATCCCTGTGCTGTTCAAATATGCGAAACATTCCTTGGTGGCCAGCATGATAGTTTTTATGTCGCGACGTTTGAGCTTCTTAAGATTGCCGTTGACTTTATAACACATATATCCATACGGCATGACTTCTGCAACGTGGTAGAGGTAGTAGGCGTACATGTTTTCAATTGGTGTTATTTTGACGTCCTTGGAATTAAAGGCTTTTTGTATAGTCGTGATGTCAATTTCAGAAGCCGCATTGTGTAATCCGCCAACAAACAGTTTTGTGACAGGAAGTCGTGCCGCAATAGCTTTTGCTCCTTCTCGATGACCGGCAGAATTTTGAAATCCGAAAAGAAGATGTAAATTTGGTCGATTTTCTAATATGCTGTTTTGACAGAACTCAGCTTCCAAATTGTTGCCGACAAGCACTAAGATGTTAGTATTCAGTTTTTTGAATGTCTCAAGCAATTCTTTTTGCTGTTGCCCCTGCATCACTGAAAAAGCAATGTCAAAATGTTCATCTGTTGGGGCATTCTCTAAGATCGTAGGATGGTCGATGGTGGTTTTTTGTTGCAGATAATGTCTGACAACAAGACCATTACGCCGGAGTTCGTCTGCGGTACTACGTGCCACCACCGTGACATCGTTGCCTGCTTTGCACAAGAAGTGTATCATTAGAGAACCTAAAGCACCTGAACCGAAAACAATAATTTTCATTTTTTTAGTTTTTCAATCTGTTTTTCCATCAATTTTTCCGCAATTCGCATGCTTACAATGGCGACTGGAATTGCCAGCAATATCACAGCAATAAGAGCTGGTGTATTGTCGATGACTGGTTTCATCATGGCATCATAACCGGCAGGCATCTCCGCCACAGCCGCCGCAAGCGATCCTTCTGTGTCTGTCCACCAATGTGCTGTATAGGCGAAAAATGATAGGGCAAACGGTATGAAACTCCAACGGATTCCTTTAATGTTTGTGTATCCGCAAACAAACCTAACTACTTCCGCTATCGCTGTCAGAAGTATAAGTCCGACAACAAGTGAAAGGTCAGCTTCTCCGGCAATCCAAAATAATACGAGTAGAAATCCGTTAAGCACCGTCGCCGCTCCAAACTTTTGTATTGTACATGCTGTAGGCAGATATACGAGTGCAAACAGTAGAGGCAACAACGCGCCTACATAGGCATAGCACATAGGGTGAATCAATCCGCTCGTGCCTCCTAATATGAAAATAGCAAGGTAGGCTAACTCTAAAAGCCCGATTTTTAATATTTTATCCATTTTTTTATTTTGTTATAAATTAACTATTTGAACTGAGTTCGATTAACTTTCTTTGATTCTCAAAAACGAACAATATTCAAAAACGTTCAAAAAAAAGGAAACTTATTTCTAAGTTTCCTGCCATTCTTTTTCCTTAAAGTATCTTTTTTGTGTTTCATCTTATTGTACGGTTTTTTATATGTTGCAAATAGAGATCCTAATGAGATAGATTTCTTTTGCAATCTTATCTAGCACTATTTTGTTCGACAGTACAAAATTCGATAAAAAGATGATAGACTTCAATCGCCAATAATGATGATTTTATACGTTTGAAGCGAGTCGGTAGGGACTAGGAGATAAAAAAATAAAAGATTGGAAATCAGTTGAAAAAGTACCGACGGGAATGTGATTTTTTAGTTGTGTGGATTAAACTTTAATGCGTAATATGTCCTGTGTCGGATATTAAGTTTAGGTTGGTAATGAGCAAAATAGTTTAGGACACTATAGAGAATCACTCAAAATTTCTAGAGTGTAGTGATACGACACATAACTTTGAAATTTTGAGGATTTATATCAGAAATTCGTTTGCTTATTGGTTTATCATCAATTTAAGAGCTGTTGCGAACTGGTCGGGGCATGACGTTGGTTTGGGACCGCATGTAGTACCGGCAAACTTATCAATCACCAATTCAGCCTTCAAACCGACCACTAAATTGCTGATGCCAGCAGTGTTGCCTGGGCAGCCTCCGATGATTTTGGCAGCTTTTATTTCGTGAGTGTTCTCGTCAATGACAATGTCCATCATTCTGCTACATACACCTTGTGGAAAATAGCGAGCCACGATATTTCCATTGCCATCTTTCTTGCATTCTATTGCATCTTTGTTAATAAATTCCATAATTTTGCCTTTTTATGCTGTAAAGATACATTTTTAATTCTTATTTTATTGGGATATACATTATTTTTGTAATGTTAAGTGATAAAGAGTGAAAAATTTAGTTAGACTTATAGTATATCTCATTCTGCTTCTTGCGGTGTTTTCGTGTGCTAAAAATGCACCCGGAAAATATGGCTTTGTTGTAATTGACGATGCTGATAATTCTAGTTTGGTTGATGTCAACACAGAGAATATCCTTTTACAACAGGTCTTACATGGATATTATTGTGAAGCGATATACGAGGATTCTGTAAAGTATCATTTCACTCAGGACGACATGTTCGCATTGGGTGATGTATTGGCAGAAGAGATGCAAAAGATGGGGTTGGAGTTAAACCCTCGTCTTTTTTCTAAGATAACAAAAAAGGTTTATGGCATGGAGATAACAGAACCATGCCATTTTGCGTTATATGAGAAGAGAATGTCGATGTATATGGTTCTGGATCTGTATAAGCCTGAGCCGGAATATGAATTCAATATCAATCTCTCTGAGTCTCGCAGACTTTTTATTGAAGATGTTATATTTGATCCACGAGTCGGACTGATGTATCCTGCCTTTTTCCTTCCAGAGGTCATTGATTATGCTGAAAGGTATCCTGAAATCAAGAAAGCGGAAGAGATTGCTGTGATGCCTAGGTTTAGAGGCGAGACATTCAAAAAGTGGTGTGATGATTCAAGCTTGAAGATAAGTAGAAAAGAAAATTTGGAGATGATATACCACATCAACAACTATATGCTTTATGAAAATAGGGAGAGCTTGTGTTGGCTTGTGAACAACTGTATGCCTGTGTTGCAGTCTATGTTTGTTGATTTCCATATGGAGCAAGAACCAATAATAGATTCGCTTGTGTTGGTCAGAACAAGAAGTGGGGAGGCTCGTCTGGAAGCGTTGTTTGCTGAGAAAAATGCAGATGGCTCTATATATATCAGAGAAGGATTGCTTGATTATATTTCCCAAAACGAGAGGTTGAAAACACCAAGATTCAGAAATATAATCCAACAGTATGTGGCAGGATGTTTCGGACATGACATTTACTACGATCGCATGGAGCGGTTCCCTCAGGTGCTGCTGGATAATTTCAGTATTGAAGAAAGACGAATGATAGTGGCAAAAATAATGGATTATGTTTTCCCTATCTATTCTGGTTGTGAAATAGACAAAATAGTGAGGATTATCGTAGATAATGATCCTGGTTTTATAGACGACACTGTTGAAAAAAATTATTATGGTCTGGAGCATTTGCGTTCAGGAATATCTATATACAGAATGCGGTTCCGTGCCGAACATTGGAAGACAATAAGAAAGAAACTGTAGGCGTTGAAGATTGCAGAAAACGGAAACTGGTTACGAATGTGGATGATTTTACGATAGAATATAGATAAATTAAGAGAGAGACGGTTGGAATGTCGTCTTATTATTTTGATATATTATGAAAAGTGAAGAAAGAACATGGAGTTCTGATATAGCAAGTTTGGTGCGTTGTCAACCTGTAGCAGACGCAACCACTGATGCTGATATGTTTGAGAAACTACCTCAGATGATTGCTTTGGGAAAATACCAGGAGATTGTAAGCCTCTGTATGAAATATGCCCAGCAGTCGGAATCTGTGCCAGCAGTCGGTTTTGTAAAGCAGGATAAGAAGCGTGAGGCGAATCCAGTGCAGGCTTTTTGTCAATTCATACTTGGACGATTGAATGAGACAGTTGCTGATGATAAGAAAAGTGCTGCTGATTTCTATAATAAGGCAATCGCAAACGGAAGTGTTGAGGCAACTCTCTATTCTGTTGATGTCGCTTTGAAGTCTATAGATGAGAATGTCCGTAAAGAAGCGGTCAAGATGCTCAAACATCTTGCTCTGACTGGCAATCCGTCGGCATGTATCCGTTATGCCGCTTTTATTCTAGATGAATATAAGTCTTCTGGCAATAAATCCCGTCTCAATTTTGCATTTGAACTTCTTCGCAAGGTCGAGGAAGAACCGTCGATAGATTCATTCAAATGCTATTTATATATGGCTCACTGCTGTAAATTAGGCTTGGGAGTCAAACAGAACGAACAGGATGCTGAGGATTATTATCAGAAGGTGATCCTAGCCGCTCCAATCCATGCGTTTTACGATAATGCGGGAGCATGTGCGGAGGCCTTCCTAGAATTGAAATCGCTCAATAGAGAGGTTGTCGAGGCGGTCCTTCCTTTGGTGCCTGTCGACGGAAGGCTCGCGATGCAGATTATCATCCATTGTCCTTTCATGAGAGACGAGAAATGCAGAAAGATTTTTCTTGATGTCGCACAGTTCCTATTGGAGACGGAAGGTGTGGATGAGCAGTTGAAGATGCTTGCTTATTGGCGTCTGTTTGGCTATTATTCAGAAGTGGAAAAGGACGACGACAAAGCCCTTGTCTACCTTATGCGTGCAGCCAATATGAAATGTCCGGAGGCTATGATATGGTTGTCGGAGGCGTATAGAGAAGGTCAGTATGGACTTAACAAGGATATGTATCAGGCATATCAGTTGAAGAAAGGTGTCACACTTCTTGATAATGTGAAGGAAGACGTGAATTATCCAGGCTATCTTTTCGACTTGGGTGATTTCCTTTATGAGTGTGTTGGCAAGTATGAGTGGGCTGACGAAAAAACGATGATGGAGTCGTTCAAGAAGGCGGCTGAACTTGGTGATGATGAGGCTAAACTGCGTCTGGTGCGTATGACTTTGTCGGGGGAGTGCAAAGGCGTCTACACGAAAAAGGATGCCAAGCAGGTGGTGATGGATTTCTTGGAAAAGGATAGTGGAGAACTTGATGACAGAGCAGGCCTGATGTTTGATTTGGCCCATATCTATTCCGACAAATCGTTCGGTGAAAATTATGAATCTGCGATAGAGATCCTTGATGACGCACTTATTCTATCCGATAATGATTCTGAAATCCTTGATTATAAGGGAGAATTGCTTATGAATCTTGGCAAAGAAGACGAAATCGCTGATGTCTGGGATGAACTTGTCTCTCTATATCCTGATTATGTGAAAGAGTCAGAATCACTTTTTTGCAAAACAATGAAGGATAAATACTCGGTTATTGAAAAAACGTATTAAATTTACAGAAATATGTTTTTGATATGTGCAGAGCCTTGGTTAAAATATTTGTTATGCTTTTTGCATTGTTGTTGGCGAATTTGGCGTCTGCACAACGAGTTATGCCTATAGTGAAAATGTATGGCGAATTTGGAAATGAGTATACGAAAGGAAAAATTATCGTATTAGATCCAGATTCTTTGATTCCAGACACGTTTGATATATATGCGAAATACAGAGGAGGAACATCGAAGAATTTTCAAAAGAAGAATTATGCAGTTAAATTGGTGGATTCCTCTGATTCAAAAATGTCCGTCAGATTGTTAGGGATGCGAAGCGATAACAGCTGGATCCTGGATGCAATGGCTGTCGATAAAGCGAGAATGCGTAATCGTGTCGCTTTTGATATTTGGAATGCCATGGATGTGAAGCCGTATTATTATGAAAGCGAACCAAAGGCGCGGACTGGAATTTCGGGTAAGTTTGTTGAGGTTTATCTGAATGATAACTACAATGGTATTTATTGTTTGAATGAGAAGCTTGACAGAAAACAGTTGAAACTAAAAAAGATCAAGGATGGCGAGATTCGAGGGGTATTGTATAAAAGTTTTGACTGGAATGGAACAGGTTTTGGTGATGCGCCGGAAGCATACTCCAATGATAGCTCCGTCTATCAAGGCTTTGAATCTGTATATCCAGATGTCAAAGATAATGGAATGACAGAATGGGCTCCGCTTATTGAGAAGGAGGATTTTGTGGTGAATTCACCAGAAGATGTGTATGCTGCTGAATATGCTGAACATTTTGATGTGCCGATGTTGATGAATATGCATATTTTACTGAATTCTGTTGGTGCCATCGACAATAAAGGAAAAAACCAGTTTTTCTATATTTATGATATAAATGAAAACAGAAAGATGTCGTTTGCTCCGTGGGATATGGATGCTTCGTTCGGCAGAAGTATAGATGCGTCGGAGTTTAAAGGCTCTTATGATGGTCTGATGTATGAAAACCATATTATTACACAGATTGTGGATGTAGACAAGTCATTCTTAAGCAATGTGGCAAGCCGTTATTTTGAGTTGCGTAAGACTGTTTTGGCAACAGATAGCATAAAATCACGTTTTGACGAGTATTTTGAGATGTTTGAGGAAACAGGTGCTGCACAACGAGAGTACGACAGATGGAGTGGGGCTGATGGAATAGAACTGGATTTTGTCGAAGAACAGAAGTTTGTCCATCAGTATATAGATATACGTATGGCATTCCTTGATGAGTATTATGGAAGTGTTAACTCATTGAAAAATATACCTTCCGAGATTTCCGACGGAGCTATTTATGATATTTGGGGTAGAAGAGTATATAATCTTCAGCCTGCACATATTTATATTAAGAATGGTCGATGTCTATATTTCAGGAGATAATATAACAGACCGACTTACACAAATCACAAAAGGGAAAATCTGTCAACCTATGTCTAACACCTAACGGTATAATTTGTAGAGACGTCGCATTGCGGTGTCTCTGTTGTTTATATTGGAGACATCACATTGTGACGTCTCCATATTTATATCCAGATCTGTGGTGATCAAAGGGATCATTACAGGGCTACCACAAGGGATCGCCCCTACTTTTTTCACCTGAATTCCAAATATTTTTCCGCTCTGCCATTCAAGTTGTCGTCATATCCAATTTCTGCTTTTATCTCATCAAACGTTTTATATCGTTTTCCGCTTTTGATTCTCTGCTTTATTGTCTTCAACAGTTCTCCTTTCAGATATGGATGCCACAGTTTGTGCGGAATGGTATTGTTGATGTCGATTTTGGCGACGGAATTGCCATCGCAGACTATGTGTTTTTTCAGTCTCTCCACGAGTGACGCATCCATGCTGTAGACTTCCGCCAGCTGGTCCACACAGTAGAATCCGCCAAGTGAGGTGCGGTATTTCACAATGTTCATCGCTCTTTTCTCACCGATGCCCGGCAACTTACGTAGCTCGGCGGTGTCGGCTGTGTTGATGTTGACCTGCAGGCCAGCATAACGGTCTTGTTTGAATCCATTTGATTGGTTGGAATTGTATTCCGTCTTCTTATACTCCTTTTTATAAACAGAAATGTTGGAGTTAGATTGTTTGGAATCATTTTTAGTGTGGTGAGACAACGATTCATTATTGACTGAGTCTCTGACATCAAGAGAATTACGCTGTCGTGTCGACTCTTTTGCCTCTGCAATCTCCTGTTTGAAACGTCTCACGTCTTCTTCAAACTTCATCTCGAATTCCGATTTCACCTCTTGGGCATTTGCTTTCATCAGATAACATCGCATTACCATTACGCCGATAAGCATAGTCGCCACGATTGTCAGGCTGACAAAAACATTGACATTGCGGTTGTGTTGCTCGATTTTTTTGAACATCTGTTCGTCGTTGAATTCTTCTTTTGTATCCATTCTAATCTAAATTATGTCTGTTACTATTTTTTATATTTTGAACAAAAATAAATCAAAGTGGGCAAAATTTGACTATTTTTGTGCAAAATTATGAAAGAAAAATCTGATTATGCTTATAAACTTAAATACTAATGATGCTGAAGCAAATTTGCTTTACGCTGCTTTTTCCGACAGATTGATTGGAATTGTGCCTAAGATGGGAAACCGTCATGGCTTGATTGCTGGAGCGACAGGAACAGGTAAGACTGTCTCTTTGCAGGTGTTGGCTGAGGGATTCTCACAGATGGGAGTGCCAGTCTTCATGGCAGATATGAAGGGTGACTTGTCTGGTGTGGCAAAAGAGGGAAAACTCAACAAGTTCATGGAGAAGCGTCAGGCTGAGTTTGGAATTGAATATGGATTCCAGGCTTTCCCAGTTGAGTTTTTTGATGTATTTAAGGAGCAGGGTAATCCTATACGTGTGACAGTCAATGATCTTGGTTCTCAGCTGTTGTCTCGAATCCTCGAACTTAATGATACTCAGGAAGGTGTGCTTACAATTGCATTCCGTGTGAGCCGAGAGCAGAACAAGCCGATGGAGACATTGGACGACCTTCGTAAAATGTTGACATACGTAAGCGAGAATGCACAAGAACTTTCCGCTACTCTTGGAGCTGTGTCTACTGCCAGTGTCGGAGCCATCCAGCGTGCTCTTCTTCGTCTTGAGGAAGAGGGCGGTGACAAATTCCTATGCGGAAAGAGTTTCAATGTGATGGATTTCATCAAGACTAGGGATGGAAAAGGCGTAATCAATATTTTGGCTGCTGATAAACTTGGAAATTCTCCACTTTTATATTCCACATTCCTTTTCTGGTTGCTGACAGCTCTTTATGAGAATCTTCCAGAGGTAGGCGACGCGGAAAAGCCAAAATTCGTATTCTTCTTTGATGAGGCTCATCTTCTTTTCAACGACACGCAGAAAGCGGTGCTCGACAAGATCGAGAAGATAGTGCGTCTGATTCGTTCAAAGGGAGTAGGTGTTTATTTCATCACACAGTCTCCTATTGACATCCCAGAGAATGTGTTGGCACAGTTGGGTAACAAGGTGCAGCATGCGCTACGTGCGTTCACACCTAAGGACCAGCGCACAATCAAGAGTGTTGCGGACGGTTTCCGTGAGAATCCTAAATTCAAGAGTGAAGAGGCACTTCTTGAGTTGGAGACGGGAGAGGCACTGATCTCATTCTTGGACGAGAAAGGTGCACCGTCGATGGTGGAAAGAGCAAAAATGTTAAGTCCTGCAGGTCAGATTGGCCCTATCACAGATGAGGAGAGACGTGAGATAATCACAAAATCATCGTTTTATGAGAAAGAAACTCCAGTGGTGAAGCAACGTGAGGTTGAGGAAAAATCAGAACCTAAGGTGAAGGAAGAGCCAAAGGTAGAGGATAAGAATGCTGAGATTTTGGCTGAGGTTGAGAGCATTGTCGAAGAGATGGAGAAGAAGGTGGATGAAATCACTGAGTTGAAGAATAAGATCTCAGAAATGAGATCTGTGACAGAAGATGCAACTGAAGCAAAAGATACTATCAAACCTTATTTGTCGGAAGCAAAGAAACTAAAGGATGAAGCTAACGGTTTGTATAAGAACGTTGTGAAAACTGTTGGCGCATCTACAGACAAGAGTCTGACTTCTTTGTTAAAGAAGGGCGAGAAGAAGTATGATGATGCAGAAAAGGCACTTGACAAGTTAAAAACAGAGTATGACGCTGTGTTCAAAAAGTTGTCAGACCTCGAGAAGAAGGAAAAGAAAGAGGATGAGAAGAAGAAAAAATGGTGGTATAACTTGTTTATTTCTATCCTTCACATTTTCGTGCCGTCTTCAAAGAAGGTATTGAAGAAAAAACGTTAATAATCAATAAGATTTATCAAAAATTAAAATATGAAAAAGTTATTAATTTCAGCGTTGATGCTATTGTCTGCATTGTCAGCATCCGCACAGTTGATTTCCGCCGCACGTGATAATGATGGTGTGAAATTTGGAGTTAGAGGTTCGTTTGCATTAAGCAATATGAATCAGGAGGTAACTCATTCTGCAAATTTTGGAAATATTGCAGGAGCTTCAGTCACATCAAAGCAGTTGCCAGCATTTGCAGTTGGATTCTCTATGAACCTTCCTGTTTTGGAGAGCTTCCATTTCAATATTGAGTTGAAATATGCGATGAAGGGTCAGAAATTGGTAGAAAAGGCAGAATTGTTGTCTGTCAATTATGAGAATATAACATTGGAGCGTATTGGTTATTTGGAATTGCCAATCCAGCCTCAGTTCAGACTTAATTTCAGCGAGAGCTCTCATTTGAATGTGAACGTCGGCCCATATCTTGGTTTGGCATTGCATGGAAATGTTAAGACAAAATCTCATGAAGAAGGTAAGGATGATACCATCACTAAATTTTATACATTCACAGGAAAAAGCTTCACAAGAGTTGAAGGAAAGAGCAGAACTTGGGAAGACGCAGACAACAACTACAAGGCTCGTTACAGCCGTTTGGATGTAGGTTTGGCTTTGGGTGTTGATTACCAGATTGAGAATTTCCATGTTGGTGTTTCTTACGATCTTGGTTTGAAGGATATCAATGCATTTGCACGTGATCAGAAAAATGATGCTGGTTACACTCCAATCAAAAACCGTACTGCATTGTTCACTCTTGGATTTGATTTCTAAAAAAGGATTCAATTTTATATTATAATGGATAGAGACGGGGTTCGCTCCGTCTCTTTTTGATTTTTTTTCACTAATTTTGCCGTCCGTAAAACGATAATGAACAATGAATAAGGAAAAATTCGTAGGAATCATTCCTGCAAGATATGCGTCAACGCGTTTCCCTGGAAAACCGTTGGCTTCCATCGGTGGTAAACTGATGATCCAGAGAGTGTATGAGCAGGCATCAAAGGTGCTTGATTTGGTTTATGTAGCAACTGACGATCAGCGTATCTATGACGCTGTGGTTGGGTTCGGTGGCAAAGCTATCATGACCAGCGACAAACATAAGAGCGGCACAGACCGTATATGTGAGGCTTACGAGAAAAGTGGCTGCAACAGAGAGGTCGTTGTCAATATTCAGGGTGATGAGCCGTTCATCATGCCAAGCCAGATAAGCACTGTATGTGATCTTTTCGATTCTCCTGACACTCAGATCGCTACTCTTGTAAAACCATTCTCTGCTAACGATTCAATCGCCGACTTGGAAAATCCGAACTCTCCAAAGGTTGTGATCGACGGTGCAAACAATGCCGTCTACTTCTCTCGCAGCGTCATCCCATATTTGCGTGGTGTGGAGAAATCGGAGTGGCTCAAGCGTCACACTTTCTTCAAACATATCGGCTTGTACGCCTACAAAGCTGAGGTGTTGAAGCAGGTGACAAAGATGCCTCAGTCGGCAAATGAGATCTGCGAAAGTTTGGAACAACTTCGTTGGATCGACAACGGATTGAAAATCAAGGTCGGCCAGACTGAGACACAGACTATCGGAATTGACACTCCTGAGGATATGGCTAAGGCTGAGGAATTTTTAAAGTCAATCGAGAAATGAACATGTTAGACCGTTCTGTTTGTCCACCTATTCGTGATATCCAAAGCATCGTTGTGCCGGAGGTAGAGACGATCAGCCTGAAGAACGGCTCACGTCTACACTGCATGAATGTCGGCATCGACGAGGTTGTGCGTGTGACGGTGATCGTCGGCGTCGGCCTTGACGTGCAGAAAGTGCCGCTATCGACACGTATGATGTCGAGTCTGCTTTTTGAAGGCACTAAAGACATGACTCAAACTGAGGTGGCTGAGAAATTCGACTTCTATGGGGCAAGAAAAAGTATCTTGCCTGGAATGTATGCCTCGTCGTACGACCTTATCTCATTGACAAGACACCTTCCTAAAATCATAGATGTGTTTGTAGATTCTGTTTTCTCTCCTGCTTTACGTGTGGATGATTTCAACCGTCTTTCCAAGATAATGAAGACGAACATGAAGGATTTGTCCAAACGTGTTGACTATCTGAGCGATAAGAATCTCGACTATATGCTTTTCGGCAAAAACGCAAGATTGATCCATCCTGAGCAGGAAGATATAGACAAGTTGACGGTGGATGATTTGCAAAAACTCCATTCCGACTATTTCAATATTGAAAACGTGGAGTTTGTGGCATGTGGAATGATCACGGATGAAGTGAAGAAGGTCTTGATCGACACCTTTTCCGCCATCGCACCGTCGGGACGCACTCGCAAGACTGATAAACCATTGGTTTTGCCTGAGATGGATAAGAAATATAATTTCTTTCATAAGACGGGAGTGCAGGCAGGCGTCTGCATCGGACGCCAGTTGTTTGGAAGATCAGACAAGGATGAGAAGGGAATGCGATTCCTGAATACCGTGTTCGGAGGCTATTTCGGCAGCCGACTCTCTTCCAACATACGTGAGGAGAAAGGCTACACCTACGGCATCTATTCGGATCTATCTATCAATAAGCATCACGGCACAATGACAATCTCCACCCAGTGTGACAATAAATATGTGCAGAAGGTGATCGACGAAACATTCAAGGAGATGGAGATCCTCTGCAATGAGAATGTGCCAGACAACGAATTGGAGAGAGTGAAGAATTATCTGCTTGGCACAATGTGCAGCACCTATGGCAACGCGCTCGCTTGGAACAGTGAGATGATCAGAGCCGTCACTTCTGCAAACGGAGGAGATATCTCTCTTACGTATATCAATGACTTTATCGACTATATCCGTTCTGTTTCGGCCGACGACGTGAAGAAAATGGCTCAGAAATATTATGGCAAGGATGATTTCGGAGTTTCGGTAGTGGCAGACAAAGATAAGTTGGATAAATGAAAATCAAGATAATAGTAGACAACTATGTGGCACAGAGCAGCGTCTTCGCAGAGCATGGATTCTCTGCGTTGATCTGTGATGGGAATAAGAATATCCTTTTTGATACCGCTTCCGGATCTCTGGCTCTCCTTCATAATCTTGAATGTTTCAAGGTGTCGACGGAGGAGATCTCGGATGTTGTGTTGAGCCACGGGCATAACGACCATAGCGGAGGAGTGGTGGCGATGATGAATCGCAGCCATGAATGCAAGTTTTGGGCAGGCGAAGGTTTTGATGCGGCACGCACAGGCAGAAGAGGCGTGGATATAGGGTTGAAACTCACAGCGGAGCAGAAGTCAAGATTCAATATTGTAGACGGAATGGTAAAGTTGACAGATGATGTCTTTGCTGTTTCTGCCAAAGGATGCGAGTTGACGGAATTGTCGCATACAGACGATTTCTACATATTGGCTGACGACGGAACCAAACCAAACGATTATTTCACAGACGAAGTATATATAATATGTGTGCACGACGGAAAGATGAGCATCATCACAGGTTGCGCGCATAGGGGAGTGTCGAATATCGTGCGTCATGCACAGAAACTATTCCGTCTTCCCGTCGACACAATAATAGGAGGATTCCACACCCTCCATGATTCGCGAGAAAAGTTGGAGAGACTCGCGTCTGAACTAAAATCCGCGTCTCCACGACAAATAATCTGCGGACATTGCACAGGAGTTGAGGCCTATGCCACAATAAAATCGATGATGCCAGAGATCGAGATGATGCATACGCAGGTAGGAATGAATGTTTTTTTGTGAATAAATGTCGTACTTATAGTTTCCCAGACTGACACATTGGCAGACAATGGCACACAATGCCAGTATTTTGGCATGAAAAAAGCGTTGGCATGCTTTTTGAAATATTTAATGCGAACGGCGGTATGACCGTTCACTATGAAATTTGAATAATAATAAAAAAAGAATAAAGTCATGGGAAAGATTATCGGAATTGACCTTGGTACAACAAACTCGTGCGTAGCCGTAATGGAAGGTGGCGAAGCAAAAGTTATTCCAAACAGCGAGGGTAAGAGAACAACTCCTTCCGTAGTAGGTTTTTTGGCTGGTGGAGAGAGAAAGATCGGTGACCCTGCAAAGCGTCAGGCAATCACAAACCCAGAAAAGACTATTTTCTCTATCAAGAGATTCATGGGTGAGACATACGACCAGGTAGGTGCTGAGATTGCGAGAGTGCCATACAAGGTTGTAAGAGGCGACAATAACACTCCACGTGTAGATATCGACGGACGTCTTTACACTCCACAGGAGATTTCAGCAATGATCCTTCAGAAGATGAAGAAGACAGCTGAGGATTTCTTGGGTGAGGAAGTTACAGAAGCCGTTATCACAGTGCCAGCATATTTCAACGATTCACAGCGTCAGGCAACAAAGGAGGCTGGAGAGATCGCAGGTTTGAAAGTTCGTCGTATCGTTAACGAGCCAACAGCATCAGCTTTGGCATACGGTATCGATAAGAAGGACAAGGACATGAAGATTCTTGTGTTCGACTGTGGTGGTGGTACACATGATGTGTCTGTCCTTGAGTTGGGCGACGGTGTGTTTGAGGTAAAGGCAACAGCAGGTGATACACACCTAGGAGGTGATGACTTCGATGAGAAGGTTATTTCATGGTTGGTTGATGAGTTTAAGGCTGAGAACTCAGGCTTCGATCTACGTAAGGACCCTATGGCATTGCAGAGATTGAAAGAGGCAGCTGAGAAGGCAAAGATTGAGCTTTCAAACACAACTACATCAGAGATCAACTTGCCTTATATCACAGTTGTCGACGGAGCTCCAAAGCACTTGGTAAGAACACTATCACGTGCTAAGTTCGAGCAGTTGGTAGACGATTTGATTCAGCGTACAATCGAGCCATGCCGTACAGCATTGCAGAGCGCTGGCTACTCAACATCAGATATCGATGAGGTTATCCTAGTAGGAGGTTCAACACGTATCCCTGCAATCCAGGATGCAGTTGAGAAATTCTTCGGTAAGGCTCCATCTAAGGGAGTTAACCCAGATGAGGTTGTAGCTTTGGGTGCAGCAATCCAGGGTGGTGTCCTTGGTGGTGATTTGGCAGATGCAGCAGGTGGTGGTGTATTGCTACTTGATGTGACTCCACTTTCACTTGGTATCGAGACATACGGTGGTGTGATGACTAAGCTTATCGACGCCAACACAACAATCCCAACTAAGAAAGAGCAGATCTTCTCTACTGCAGCCGACAACCAGACATCAGTAGAAATCAACGTGCTTCAGGGAGAGCGTCCAATGGCAGCACAGAACAAGTCGATCGGACGTTTCCACTTGGACGGAATTCCAGCAGCTCCACGTGGTGTGCCACAGATCGTTGTGTCATTCGATATCGACGCTAACGGTATCCTTAACGTAACAGCTCTTGATAAGGCAACAAACAAGGAGCAGAAGATCCGTATCGAGTCTTCATCAGGTTTGTCGAAGGAGGAGATCGAAAGAATGAAGAACGAGGCTACTGCAAACGCTGCAGCAGACCAGAAGGAGAGAGAGCGTGTTGACAAGTTGAACAACGCAGACGCTATGATCTTCCAGGTTGAGAAGCAGCTAAAAGAGATCGGTGACAAGATACCTTCAAACAAGCGTACTCCAATCGAGACTGCATTGTCAAAACTAAAGGATGCACACAAGTCACAGGATCTAGCAGGTATCGATGCTTCAATGAAGGAGCTAGAGAACGCGCTTCACGCTGCAAGCCAGGATATGTACAATGCACAGCAGCAGGCTGGCGGTGCACAGGGCGGAGGCTTCAACGGTGGTAACGCCGGCGGACAGTCTGGTCCTAACAAAGATGACATCACAGATGTTGATTTCGAGGAAGTGAAGTAATTCACGTAAATAAATTATAAAAGTCCCGTGTGGCAACGCTGCACGGGACTTTTTTGCCTATGGCAGGAGAGATGAAACATAACATTCTCAAAAATATTATAATATTGAGATCGAAAACTGATTAAATAATTTATGATTGATTTTAAGCAAAAATTAAAAGAAAACAAGGTAGAAAAAACTATTTCTCCGATAGAAATATATAATAAACTAGATAGAAGTGCTGCGGCTTCGGGCCCTTTGCGAAAGATTCAAGAGAAAGTGCTTTCGGAGTGGTACGAAAATCATTTTAATGATAGAGATATTATTGTTAAGCTTCATACAGGTCAAGGTAAAACATTGATTGGGTTATTGATGCTTCAAGCAAAACTTAATGCTGGTAAAGGACCGTGTTTGTATGTTTGTCCTAATATTCAACTTGCTCAGCAAGTGGAACTTGATGCAATTAAGTTTGGTATAAATTATTGCTCTCTAGGTCAAGGAGATTCTAATATTCCAACTGATTTCATAGAAGGAAAGAAAATTTTGATTACATATGTACAAAAGGTTTTTAATGGCCGTTCTATATTTGGTTTAGACACGAAGGGAGAAATTGTAGGCACATTTCTTTTGGATGATTCACATGCTTGTATTGATTCCATAAAGAATGCGTTTTCTATGAGAATAGAACGACAATCATCATTATTCAAAACATTTATGGAGATGTTTAAGGGATCATTGATAACACAAGGAGAAGGCGATTATTACAAAATTTTAGGTACAGAGTCGTATTCTTCTATTATGGTAGTTCCATATTGGGATTGGATTAGAAAGAAAGGTGACGTAGTGCAGAAACTTATAGAAAAAGAAGAGTCGGACGTTAACATAAAATTCTCACTTCCCATAATTCAAAATATTCTAGAATACTGTACAATGTATATTACAGGTAGCAGAATTGAGATTACACCAGACTATGTGCCTATCGAAAGATTCACGTCTTTTTATAATGCTAAAACAAGAATTTTGATGTCAGCAACCACTCAAGATGATTCATTTTTTATCCGAGGCTTTGGTTTTTCAAAAGAGGCCATCCAAAATCCATTAACATGTTCAACGCAAGAATGGTCGGGTGAAAAGATGATATTGTTCCCTACTATTATTTCTCAAGACTTGAATGCTTCTTCAATTAGAAATATGATAAAAGGGTATAAGGAAGACAGAAAATATGGTATTGTGTCTCTAGTGCCGTCTTATAGAGTCGCTGATAAATGGTATGGAGATGCTAGAATTCCAAATAAAACCCAAATGAATGATACGTTAAAGTATCTTTCTAGTGGCTCATGTCCAGATATGGTGGTGTTTGTTAACAGATATGATGGCGTTGATCTTGCTGATAATAAATGCAGAGTGTTAATACTTGATTCTCTTCCTATGTTTGATTGTCTTTCTGATAGATATGAAGGTATTTGTCGACAGGATAATAAACTTACAGAAATCAAAATTGCACAGAAAATAGAGCAAGGATTAGGACGTAGTGTCAGAAGCCAAACTGATTATAGTGTCATTATAATTCTTGGAGAGGACCTTGTGCGTTTTATGAAAACAAGTCGAACTCAGAAGTATTTCTCTGCCCAAACTAAAGCACAGATTAGTATTGGCGAGAATGTTACCGATATGATAAGAGAGGATGCGAGCATTACTGATTCAATTAAGGTCTTTGTTGAGACAATAAAACAATGCATTAATAGAGATGAAGGTTGGAAGGAATATTACCAAGAGACAATGAACAAAATCATTCCCAATACATATAGTGAGGAGAAGGAATCCATTATAGACCAAATAATGGATGAAAATGAAGTTGATAAAGCACTTAAATCAATGGATAATCTTAGAGCAACACGTCAAATAAAAAAATTGATAGATAATGCAACAAATAATAATGACAAGGGCTGGTATCAACAACTACAAGCAAAATATACATTTTTGAGTAGTGAAAAGGATGCTAATGAAAAACAGTATTATGCTCATTATAATAATCCGTATATGTTAAAGCCATTAGATTTTCCATATAAGAAATTAGGCGAGATTAATACTTCCCGTATACAATTGATAAAGAATGAACTGAAAAAGTTTGCCACTTATTTTGACTTAAAACTATTTGTAGATGAAATGTGCTCAAACTTGGTTTTTGCAATTGATTCAGACGTATTCGAAGAATCAATTAAGAGATTGGGTGCGTATCTTGGTTTTGAGAGTCAGCGTCCAGACTTAGAATATAAGACAGGTCCAGATAATCTTTGGCATTTCGGAAATGGAGTTTTCTTCTTGTTTGAGTGTAAAAATGAGGTTGCCATAGACCGAGAAGAAATCAGTAAAACAGAGGTTGGCCAGATGTCCAACCATATCAATTGGTTTGAAGAACATTATCCTGAAGCCAAATTATGTGTCAATATATGGGTTCATCCTACCAACAAAATATCTCCACTTGCAAATCTTGGGAAGATAGCCTATACAATTACTCCTGATAAACTCGAAAAGCTCCGTAGTGCAATAATAAAATATACAAATGAGTTTAAAAGTATAGATTTATCTGCAGTAAGTGATGATTTTATACAGAATTTGATCAAGAGATATAATTTTGACAAACAATCTTTTATAAATAATTATTTGGAAGTCTGTAAAAAGTGATTCCAAAATCTCTATAGTTGTTGTTGATTTGTGGTAGTTGAGGATAATAAAAAAAATCCCGCATGACGAAAGTCATACGGGACTTTTTTTGTTTTATGAGGTGATGAGTGGGGAGAAGATTTATTATATGAATAATGTTGCTCAAGTTGTTGGGTAAACATTATTGTTTATTTGTTTTCAAATTCTTTGTCCGAAGGTATCTTAATTTTTCAGATGGCGTCGGATAAATGATCTTGCCATCTTAAACATTCGAGTCATCTTCGAAAGGAAGAGCATCCATATATCTGTCGAAATCACTTTTAAACAGGCGGTCTTGTATAATACGGTACTTTTCAAATTCCGTTTCTGCATGTTCTTTTGCTTGTTCGGCTGTAACTCGCCCAGTCGTTTGTAGAACTTCGTTGCCACCTGCAGCCAATATGATGTCTATCTGTTTTGCCCAATCTTCCATGGTCATTGGAATATGTCGTTTGGCCATTCTTTCTGCCAATTCAAGTACACCATTCACCAACTGTCCCATGTCTGCCAGTTCTGCCTCTTTGTGATAGTTCTTGGCAATCACCACATCTGTCTTTACGATTTTACCATTTGGTGCATTTTCCCATGAAGTCAATCCCATGTGATCCTGCTCTGCGTCGGCTCGTTCTACAATTAGTTCTGCAGCTGTTCGTCCGTGAACGGCAAAATGCATCTTGTTCTTCATCATTTTGAAGAACATCCGAGTAGTTGGTGCATCTCTATTGTAGTCAACGGCAGTGGAGTAGATATCTGTCAGTTTTTGGTAGAAACGTCGCTCAGAGAGACGAATCTCTCGTATCTCGGCTAACAGATGTTCGAAATAATCTTCGCCAAGGAACGAGCCATTCTCCATTCTCTTTTTATCCAATACATATCCACGTATGGCGAACTCTCGCAATACACTCGTAGCCCACTGACGGAATTGTGTCGCACGGATGCTATTCACACGATAGCCCACGCTGATAACTGCATCAAGGTTGTAGAACACAGTTTCTCGTTTAACTTGCCTATTACCTTCCATTCGAACTATTTCCATTTTGGAAACAGTTCGCTCTTCTATAAGTTCTCCCTGCTCATAAATGTTTTTAAGGTGTTTGCTGATAGCAGGTATGTTCACATCGAAAAGTATCCCCATTGCCTTCTGGGTACACCATACTGTTTTATCTTTGTAGAACACTTCCACACCCTGTTCCTTTCCTTCTATCTGGAATATAAGGAACTCAGCTGTACTGTTTCTTATTTCTTTTCTATTTGCCATGAGATGCTATGTTTTTTTTGTTGATCCTGCAAATTCTCCAACAGGATATTGGTGCCATACCATTTTTCCGAAAGTATTAAATTTTTTTTAATTACATCGGACAAATGGTTGTTTTTTCCTCATTCTCCCCCAATAATTTTCTCCATATTCCCACGTCAACCTTTTCCGATATTTTCGCCATTTCGATAGTATTTATGATCTTATCGTATAAAGACGGAGTATTTATTCAGCGACGGAATTGTCAGAATCCTTTTTCAATCTCCTCCACAAACTCCTTTGGCAGGATTACGTTTTCCATACTTATCGCGTCTGCAAACAGTGGTCCGATCTCTTCAACTTTGAAACCAGCGATACCACAGGCGATCTTAGTCACGTAGAATTTGAATTCAGGATGTGATTTGGCACAGTTCAGGAAATTCTGCACTTTTCCTGCGATATAGTCCACTCCGCCCTCCATGGTAGGCAGGGCATAACACTGTCCTGTGAGACCTTCGCCGACTCCCCATTCAGCTCCAAATTTTTTGTTGGCGACGCGAGCCGCACCACCTCCGTGAAAGCCACGTATGTTGCTTCCAAACACGAAAATCTCGTTTGTGTTAAGTTCAGTTATAAACTCAGGTGTGAATTCTCTGTTGTATTTCATAATCATTTTTTTAGTAGGGTTATAATACCTTTGTCAGCTGGCAACCATTTCACAGAATCCAGATCCTTCTGTCGCAGCCAACTGGCATCCTCATGCTCAAGCAGTTGAGGCTCACCAGACGATAGCGTGCACATGAAACATTGCATCGACAGATGGAAATTAGGATAATCATATTCGACGGTGGTCAACAGTTCGCCGACTGCAATCTCACAGTTCAGCTCCTCACGTATTTCACGGCGGATAGCGTCCTGAGAATTTTCACCGGGCTCGATCTTGCCACCAGGAAATTCCCACCATCCTTTCCAGTCGCCATATCCACGTTGGGTGGCGAATATACGACCTTCATCATCATGAATTATTGCGGCTACGACGTGTATGGTTTTCATAGAATGAGTGATTGTTCTGTCATACCAATATATATTAGCATCTTTGCAGCAACAATCATATGTCATGGGACATCCTAATCCTTCATTTCCTGGACATTGGTTCGAATGGTCGCAATTTTTACATTTTTCTATATGTTGATTTCCCATACATTCAGCAGTTCGATTCCATCATCGACAAAATATTTTCCATTGTGGTATCTGTAAATGTCCTCCAAATTTCAAGAGTTATTGGTTTGTAATCGTCAAAAAGTTGTTTGACAAATTCTATTTCAAATATGAGACGGAAATCGTTTTTGTCCTCATCTGGTTGGCCTTCTTTGCGAGTTCCTACACGTGCAGTTTTGATGAGATAGAGGTCTCGAATGCCTTTTTGCTGTATATATGGCATAAAATAATACAATTTATTTAGTGCCACTGTTGATGGAAACTTTTTGCCTGTATAGTATATCTTAGCGGACTGTTCAATAAATTGTTCAATGTTATCTTTTTTTACAAGACATATAAGGCAGTTTTTTGTTGTGTCAATTAAACCCTTTTTTGTTTTTCTGTATTCAAAAGGTTCTTCACGAACAATATGATTTTCCACAATTGGGTTGTCTTCGTATTGTTCGAAGAGATCAAAAAGACTGAGTTGTCTATATGTTTTCTGAATTGACGAGGTTTGACTTTTTTTATCCTTTTTAACAATAAGTTGAGATTGATCGTGCATGATTTTTTTTATAGCATCTCTGCAATCTTCAGTTTGGGAAGGGAAGATTGTTTCTATATCATTAAAAAGGCGGATAAGTGAACGCCCAATTGCCCATGCAAGATTTACAGGAACAGCATTCCCTATTTGTTTATATTTCTCAGTCATTGTGCCTTGGAATTGCCAATTGTCTGGAAATGTTTGTATTCGTGCATATTCTCGGACACTTAGTGGACGAGTTTCAATAGGATGGCAACGTTCTGTTTGTTTTTGACATGGAGAACAGGTAAGTGTTAAAGATGGTTCGTCAAGAGATAATCTACGAGCCATACCTGTTTTTCCTCCTCCTAACAACCAGCTACCTCCCATATATTCTTGTGCTATTTTATCGGGAAGATTGCGCCAATCTCCTCCTTGAGGAACAAGATCTAAAACTTTCTTTTTCTTGTCTGGATATAGTACTCCTTCGGATTTTGGTACGTCACAATCATATATCACGCTTTTGTAAAATGCATCTCTTAATGTTAGAATTCTCTTATATGGGGATGGCCAATGGAATTGTACGTGTTTGGCAATGTCATTCCTTATTGCAATAAGTATTAATCGTTCTCTTTTTTGTGGAACTTGAAACATTATGGCTTTAAGTACACGAGGTTCTACAAGTGTATATCCTAGTTCTGCAATAGTGTTACATATTGTTGTAAAAGTTCTGCCATTATCGTGAGATATTAATCCTTTGACATTCTCTCCCATAAATACTTTTGGCCTGATTTCTTGAACAGCACGTGCAAGTTCAAAAAATAAAGTTCCTCTTGTATCATTAAATCCGGCACCTTTACCCGCATATGAAAAAGCTTGACAAGGGAACCCTCCAGACAAGAAATCGATTTTTCCTTTTAAAGGAGTAAAGTCAATATGACGGACATCTCCTTCAATAACGTTCCATTCAGGTTTATTTGTTTTTAGCGTTTTGCATGCTGATGTCTCAAATTCATTTAGTAAGACGTGATGAAATCCTGCCATGGACATTCCAAGAGCTAATCCTCCACCTCCAGCAAAAAGTTCTACAGAATTGAATTCTCTTAATGGTGTAATGTTGAACTCTTCATCCCACTTTGTTTCTAACATAGACTGAACTTCTGGAATTTCTTTCAAATCTTCCATGTCAAAACCATGTACACCGTTAGATGTGTGTGATGCATACAATCCATTTTTTGCCCATCGTTGAACGGTATAGTTTGATGTCCCGAGAAGTGCGGCAAGATTATTTTCGGAGATAAACGTCATTGTTATAGTCCTCCTTTTGTTTTTATTTCGTCTGCAATCTCATTTACTTTATCTAAAATGAGTTTGCTGCCGTCAATGCCATCTTCTTCAACCACTTCTCCAAACGCTTTTGAAAGACAAAAGTAAAAATTTTTGTCTCCTGTAAGTCTTTCCCAAAATTCAGCTCCACACATTACTGGATAATGGGCATTTATTGCTTTGTAAAAAGCTGAAAGGTTCTCTTTCTCTCCATACATTACTCCAACAATCAGATCGTCAAACTGTAATCCCATTCTGTCCAAACGAGATTTGTTCATTAAATATTTGAAATGTCCAAGTACAGTCACAATATCGTCTTTATTTATCGTTTGTGGTCCTGCTTTACATTGACAGTATTTCCGTCTGCCGTCTATAGCATCGATAAATTCAATATCTATGCCATCTATACCAGATGCACCACCTACAACTTCTTGTAATTGAGATATGAAGATTTGAATGTTTTGACCAAAACTTGTGTTTAAGCTAGTCCCCAAAATACGAGGGTATACGAGAGCTTTGGCTAAACTTATAGGTTCTGTATCACCGCATAAAAAAGCAGCAAGGTAGTTGATTAAAAATGGATTTATGTTGAAACTGTTAAGTTGTAACTTTCTTAAATTTTTTATGTGATTAGGAATGATAATTGAGCGAAAATATTCTTTTCCGCTGTTGATAATGGCTTGCTTTTGCTGATTGTTCATAGTAACTTTTATTTTTATGTGATGTAGTCTTTTTTAATCGAAGATATTTTAATTATAATCTCAAGATAGCCTTATTTAATATACAAGATTCCAGGAGACATGCTTGTATAAAGTATCTTCGTTGTCAACCATAATGTCGTATGACGGAATATTAGGCTGTTCGAATGTTCCGTTTGCATCAACAATGAAAATTATCCCTTTTTTAATGGAGTTTCCGCAACGAAAAGAAACTTCTTCTCCTATGGAATGAAGTTTTTCTTGTGAATAGTTTTCTCGTTGTTTTTTTTCTGTCATTGTTTGCTTTTTGTTTAAAGGGCGGGATTCAAGCCCACCCTATGTTTTACTTCTTCGTTGTCTTCTTCTTCTTCGCCATCATCGCCTTCTTCTTGGCAAGTTTGGCTGCTTTTGCTGCCGCAGCTGCTTCGGCTGCCGCTTTCTCTGCCTCTTCTGCTTTCAACACGTTGATTTTATCCTGAAGTGGCTCGAAGTAGTATTCCTCTGCCTGGAAGAAGCATGCCTTACATTTGGAATCCTCAATCTCTTTCTTGATCTGCTCTGCAATTGGCTCTTTCTCTTTTGGATCGCCTTCAAGCAGTTTCTCACACTTGCCTTTGAACACTTTGTCGAAGTATGCCTCTTCGTAACGGTCTCTCAAATCAGATACGCTTGTCTCCCATTTCGTGTCTTCCACCAATGCCTCTGCGTCGTTGATGGCGTTGAAGTTTGCGATGATCTTGTTTGTCGACGAGATTGTATCCGCGTCTTTCTCCATAACCATCACATTGACAAGTTTTTCGATTCGCTCTAGTTCCTTGCCATCCTTCAAACTTGCTTTTGCTGCGTTCTGCACATCATTATAGTGAGCCTTGAAAGTGTTTTCATAAAGATACTCTTTCTTCAAGTTCTTCATCATGATAGAGTTGAGAAGCTCAGAGTAGTTGTAGATGATAGCAGACGGATTGATGTTGGTCATTCCTTTAGCCTTGTTCTCTTTGTATCCCTTCACCTCTTTGTCTAAAGAAAGATAATCCTTCAAAAGTTCATTCAGATCATCTTCCTGTGTGAAGACGTCGTCGCTGATAAGCTTAGCCGCATACAGGTTACGTGTCTTCACAATTCTGTCGTTGACGTAGGAATCGTTGATCTGGTTTGGCTTGCGGACACTTGGCTTATGGCTGCTCTTATAGTTTACAGCCACGATTATAGGGGCTGTCTTGTTGGCTACATTCTTTCTGATAGTAGCGTAATCAATATTAGAGTTGTCGTCGACGCATTTCTTCAAGGCTGCGTTGGAGAAATTTCTCTCTATATCCTGATTGCTTGGGGCAAACTGGTATAGGCAGATCGAGTAGACTTTGCGGTCGACGTCAAGTTCGTTGAATAGGGATACTGTGGAATTGAACACATACTGACGCTCTTTCGTCTTGCTTTCCAAAAGTTTACCATATTCCTCTGACACTTTGTTCATGGCAGAGTAGTCGTTGTTCACCTTGCCTATGTTGGAAAGTTGGCGACAGACGAAATCTGAGATACGCTGTGGCTGTTCCACGTTGATAGCCTCTGCGTAGAATTTCATCTCCACAGGGTTAGTGCCGAACGCGTTGAGAGGAATGTTGTCGGCGATTCTGATCTTGCCTTGTGTGTTGGCTTTGTTGACGGTCAACTCTTTGTTCACATAATCCACTGTCAGATTATAAAGAGGATATCTCACATCCTGAGCGACGGTGGTGCTGGTGATCTGACCGGAGATGAATACGTTTTTGACTTTGTCTTTCTCCTTACGGCTTGTGTAAATTGTCTCAAGCTGACCTTTGAAAGCTTCTGGGTTAAGAATGTATAAATCAGTAGTCAGCATTAACCATCCGTCTTCAGCAGAAAACTTCTGATCGCCTTTGATTTCGCCGATTTGTTCGCATTTGATAGTCAGTTGTTGTTCTTGCGCGTTTGAAACGACTGCACAGAACATATATGATAGAGCTACAATCGCTGTTTTTATTTTTTTCATCTGGTATTTTTTTTGAAATTTCACAATTCTTTGTTTCAACAAAAATAAGAATTAAAACTGAAACATGAAAAGGAACTGTATAAATATATCAAGTTTTACAAATGTATTTTAATGTAGTGTTTGGAATAAGAAAGCTAAACAGAGTATGAATCTAAACTATACAAAAACAAACAGCTTTAATATTGAACAACTTCTTACAAAATGACAAGATATATACCGCATAAATATGCCAAAATGAGGATATTGAGGCACGTTAAACTGAAATAATATTCATAATATTTTTGAATTGCTTACATTTTGACTAACTTTGCACGCAGAAGGTAGAAATTTGAAAAATAAAAGTAACTAAATATAATATGGCAGACAACTTGAAAGTAGAAGAATTGGATCAAGTGGTGGTTCGATTCTCAGGCGACTCCGGAGACGGAATGCAGCTTGCTGGAAATATTTTTTCCACTATCTCGGCCACTGTAGGTAATGGTATTTGTACATTCCCTGACTACCCAGCAGATATTCGTGCCCCACAAGGTTCGTTGACTGGAGTATCTGGATTCCAGGTAAGTATCGCAGCTGACAAAGCTTTCACTCCTGGAGACAAATGTGATGTTTTGGTTGCAATGAACCCTGCAGCTCTAAAGACACAGTATAAGTTCTGTAAGCCAACATCATCTATCATCATCGACGTCGACAGCTTTAAGAAGGCTGATCTAGAGAAGGCTCAGTTTGAGGCTACAGACGCAGCAGGTGCTATCGCAGAGATGGGCATCAAGCAGGATGTTATCGAGGTGCCTGTGACTTCAATGGTTAAGGATGTTCTTGCTGATTCAGGAATGGATCCAAAGGCTATGCTTAAGTGTAGAAATATGCTTGCTCTTGGTCTTGTTTGCTACATCTTCAACCGTGATCTATCTATCGCAGAGAAGTTCCTTCGCGAAAAATTCGCTAAGAAGCCAGCTATCGCAGAGAACAATATCAAGGTTATCCACGCAGGTTACGACTTCGGTGCTAACACACATGCATCAGTAAGCCATACATATAATGTAGTGTCAAAGCAGACTCCTGCAAAGAAGGGTCGCTACATGGACATCAACGGAAACAAGGCAACTGCATACGGTCTTATCGCAGCAGCTGAGAAGGCAGGTCTTCGCCTATACCTTGGTTCTTACCCTATCACTCCAGCAACAGACGTTCTTCACGAACTTTCAAAGCACAAGTCTCTTGGTGTGACAACAGTTCAGTGTGAGGATGAGATCGCAGGATGTGCATCAGCTCTTGGTGCTTCATTCGCAGGTGCTCTAGGTGTGACTTCAACATCAGGTCCTGGTATCTGTTTGAAGAGTGAGGCTATGAACCTTGCAGTTATCATGGAGCTTCCATTGGTAGTTATCGACGTTCAGCGTGGTGGTCCTGCAACAGGTCTTCCAACAAAGTCGGAGCAGACAGACCTTCTTCAGTGTTTGTTCGGACGTAACGGTGAGACTCCAATGCCAGTCATCGCCGCTACAAGCCCAGCAGACTGTTTCGAATCAGCATACGCAGCATGTAAGATAGCTCTTGAGCACATGACTCCAGTCGTATTCATAAGCGACGCATATATCGCAAACGGTTCAGAGGCATTCAAGCTTCCTAACCTTGCTGAGTATCCAGCAATCAATCCTCCATACGTTCCAGAATCAATGAAGGGAACATGGACTCCATACATGAGAGATGAGAGAGACGTAAGATACTGGGCTGTTCCTGGTCGTGAGGGATTCGCTCACATCCTTGGTGGTCTTGAGAAGGACAGCAAGACAGGTGCAATCTCAACAAATCCAGAGAACCACGATTTGATGTGTCGTCTACGTCAGAGCAAGATCGACAAGATTGTTGTTCCAGATGTAGAGGTAGAGGGCGACAAGGATAATGCAGATCTTTTGATCGTAGGCTTCGGTGGAACTTACGGACACCTACACGCAGCTATGGATGAGATGCGTGCTGCAGGTAAGAAGGTCGCACTTGCACACTTCCGTTACATCAACCCATTGCCAAAGAATACAGCTGAGGTATTGAAGAAGTACAAGAAGGTGGTTGTAGCTGAGCAGAACCTAGGTCAGTTCGCTGCATTCCTTCGTATGAAGGTTGATGGTTTCGCACCAGCACAGTTCAATGAGGTTAAGGGTCAGCCATTCGTAGTTAGCGAGTTGGTTGCAGCATTTAATAAATTAGTATAATTAAGAATTAAGAGTTAAAAAGTAAGAATTGCGCTTCTAATGGCGGAGAATGTGTTGTGTGTCAAAAGTGAAGATTTTGCAGTACGTGTAGTGAATGCATATAAATGTCTTCATTTTGAAAGAAAAGAACATGTATGTTCAAAACAACTCTTAAGATCAGGAACCAGTATTGGTGCTAATGTGGCGGAAGCCCAGTGTGCTCAATCTGATTCGGATTTCCTCTCTAAAATGCAAATAGCATTTAAGGAGTGCAATGAGACTTTATATTGGCTTAGAATTCTTAAAAGGACTAATTATATTAGTGACGCTGAATATAATTCAATGCATAGATCCGCAGATGAATTATTTAGTATCCTAACTAGTGTAATTAAAACTGTAAAACAAAAACTTGAGTCAAAGAATGGAAAGAAAAAAATTCTTAACTCTTAATTCTTAACTCTTAATTTTAGATTAAAATGAGCGAATACACAGCTAAAGATTATAAGAAAGGACAGCCACGTTGGTGTCCAGGATGCGGTGACCACTTCTTCTTGGCGTCGCTTCACAAGGCAATGGCAGAGATTGGCGTTGCTCCACATAATGTCGCAGTTATCTCTGGTATCGGATGTTCAAGCCGTTTGCCACACTACATGGCGACTTACGGTATGAACACAATCCACGGTCGTGCCGCTGCAATCGCAACAGGTTGTAAGGTATCTAACCCTAACCTAAGCGTATGGCAGGTGAGCGGTGACGGTGATGGCCTAGCTATCGGTGGTAACCACTTCATCCATGCAAACCGTCGTAACATCGACCTAAAGATGATCCTTCTTAACAACCGTATCTATGGTTTGACAAAGGGTCAGTATTCTCCAACATCACCAAGAGGTTTCGTCAGCAAGTCGTCTCCTTACGGTACTGTTGAGGATCCATTCCGTCCAGCAGAGCTTTGCTTCGGTGCAAGAGGACACTTCTTCGCACGTGCAGTTGCCACAGACGCTGAGGGTACAGTGAATATTCTAAAGGCAGCTCACGCTCACAAGGGTGCAGCTGTTTGTGAGATTCTTCAGAATTGTGTTATCTTCAACGACGGTACTCACGAGGCAGTTTACACTAAGGAGGGTCGTGCAAAGAACGCCATCTACTTGAAGCATGGGGAGAAGATGGTATTCGGTGAGAATAACGAGTTCGGTCTTGTTCAGGAAGGTTTCGGTGTTAAGGTTGTGACTATCGGTCAGGACGGATACACAATGGACGATGTTCTTGTTCACGATGCACACTGCGAGGACAACACACTTCAGCTAAAGCTTGCTATGATGGAGTATCCAGTAGCACTTGGTGTGATTCGTGATGTTGAGGCTCCTACTTACGACGATGCAGTAAACGCACAGATCGAGGAGGTTAAGGCAGCTAAGAAGTACCACAACTTCGCAGAGCTTCTTGAGACTAACGACACTTGGGAGGTTAAGTAATTAACTGACTGATATAGTTTCAGAATATGAACGGATGGGTATATTTATACTCATCCGTTTGTTATTTAACGTAAATTCGACGAAATAAAAATAGGAGTATGTCATAAATGAGGATTGTTAAGGACCCATGTTTGATTGATATTGGCCCTAACCCTTCCCCACGTGCGAGCCGTAGGCGAGCACGAATTTAATAAAACCACAGAGACTCAAAGTTTACAGAGAAAGACAGTGTCTTTTTATGAGAAAAAGCGATGAAAAATTCGTCAGAAATCTTATTTTTTACTGATAAACTTTATTTCAGCCCTTCTATTCCATTCATGTTCGGCTTCTGTCTTTGCATCTTTAATATATGGATCGTGATTGCGTCTTCCTACAGCAACAAGCATAGAGCCTGGAATATCATAATGCTCAATTAGATAATGCCGAATGTACTCAGCTCGCTTAACGTCCAATTTTATACTATACATGTAACTTGCTCGTGCATCTGTATGCCCAGAAATCTCGAACAGACTGTCGGGATATGATTTTATGAATTCCGCAAGTTCATCAAACTGTGCTTCATATTCAGGTCTCATTGGAGAATTAAAGTTAAAGAAATATAGACACCATTTGAACTCATCCTCAGCAAAAGTGGGGAAGGAGAGAGTCATTGCCAATATGATGGATACAAAGTGTTTCATATCTGATAGATTTTTCCCAAATGTAAGAATTGTTTAGAATATGTTCAAATTTGATTTAAATATTTGGTTATAGATTCGAGAGTTGTTAAGGGCGGAATGCCCTAACTATCTCCCCCTAACGCGGGGTCGTAAAATTTTCTTTACTGAGAATTTTTATTTCAACTCTTCTATTCCATGCATGTTCGTCTTCTGTCTTTGCATCTTTAATATATGGATCGTATGCTCCTTTTCCTACAGAGATAAGCATAGAGCCTGGAATATCATAATGTTCAATTAGATATTTTCGTATCCAATCAGCTCGCTTTTGATCTATTTTAAATGAATAATGACCGTCCCTTCGTTCGTCGGTATGTCCAGAAATCTCAAACATATCGTCTGGATGAGATTTCATGTATTCAGCAAGTTCATCAAACTGTGCTTCATATTCAGGTTTCATTGAAATTGAATTAAAGTCAATGAAATATAAACACCAGTGGAATCCAACTCCAGCAAAAGTGGGGAAGGAGAGAGTCAGTGCCAATATGATGGATGCAAAATGTTTCATATCTGATAGATTTTTTCCAAAAATAGGAATTGTTTATTGTTTTGCAAAGTAAATGTGTATTATTGCCATAGCGGTTCCATTTCCCAATTTCTGGGAAAGCCCATGGCTGACAAATCAACATTGGGATATTTAATAAACAACCATCGAAGTTTTGATGTCATGTCGTTACTTGGCACAATTGCATCCAATAAGTACTTGATAATGCATAATGTGAAAAATATTTTGCCTTGCTGTATCGTATTGGAAATCCATGGACGTGTGTATTTTATAAACATGAGCTTCTTTAGGTGTGGAAAGTAAAGGATATAAGTATGCAGACATACGGTAATAACCGATACGTTTCAAATATTGCTGAGTTTTGTTACTGTTATCAATTACGAGTCCTCTACTAATCAACAGATTTACTTGTTCTGAAGGATCTAAATATGTTTTTGAATAATTAACCATAGACTAAAACAATAAAAAAACGACCCGCCGATTTAAGCATTATAAAGAGGCTTGGCGGGTTCTTGTGTTGCAAAAATATTATTTGTATATCATTTCGACAAACTTTTCATAAGAAAAATGTAAATAAGTTGCAAATGTATAAATAATTATGAATATGCATTAAGCATTATGAATTAATTAAACAGACTGTCCATCTTCAGTCTCAACAGATGTGTTTCGCAGACCAATTTGATAAACTCCTTTGCCGATTGTTTGAAATAGGAATTTTTCAGAATCAGGAAAGCCCCTTCCATCACATTGTCTGTGACGTCAACTGGTACCGCCACTACATCAGATCTTGTTTTGGTGGAGAGACTGGAAAGAATGGAAATCATTTTGCCATACGACACAAGCATCAGGATTGGTGTGATTTCATTGATCACGATTTGTGGTTTTAGTTCGACGGGATTTGTCTTCAGCACTCTGTCGATCATATTGCGGGCCTGTGTGCCTTCTGCCGGAAGAATGAGCGGATATTCGGCGATCTCTTCCATTGTGATGCTGCTTTTTTGGGCCAAGACATGGTCTTTTGCGACTATCGCGCATAGCTTGTCCTCAAACAGATTGTGTGACTCAATCTGCTCGGCGATTGTCTCTGGTTTGAATGCCAGCATGATGTCTATCTCCTTACGGAAAAGCATGTTCTGCAGTTCGTCGTTTGTCTTATAGAAAATATTGAGTTTTATATTGGGAAATTTTTTCACGAAGACGTTGATCGTATCCGACGTCAGAATACGGAATGAGTGTGTCACTCCTATATTAAGAGTTCCGCATTTCATATTCATAAGGTCGTTCATCTTGTAGACGCAATTGTCCGCGTCTTCTATTGTTCTCTTCGCATACGGAAGCAATGCGTCTCCTGCCTCAGTCAACCCCACATTATGATTGTTCCTATTGAATAGTTTCGCACCAAGTTCATCTTCTAATTTCTTCAAACTCTGAGAAAGGGCACTTTGTGTAGCGTAAAGTTCTTTTGCTGCTAACGAAAAACTGCAGGTCTCTGCAATTTTAACGAATGCTCTCAATTGTCTTAGTTCCATACCATCTAATAATCTTCGGATGCAAATTTAGTGCTTTTATATTCATTGTGGGTATGGTGTGTATTAATTCTGCTAATTATGACTATAAGAAAAAGATATAATTGGCGAATTTTGCTTATAACAACTATCAATAAAACTCATAACAAAATCTGAAATCGCATTCAAATCTGCTCTACTTTTGCATCAGTGAACAAAACGGAAGCGTTATGATGTGGAACGCAATTGGATTGATCCTTCTCTTCTTCCATATCGTGACAATGCCGGAAAGAAAAAAATGATTAATAACAAAAAAACATAGATAAAATAAAAAAAAAACTCATGGTTTCATTATTAGTTGTAGTCGCTTCTCTATTTGTGTGGAGAGCCGTCTCGAAGGTTTCAGCGTGTGGAAAGAATAACGGTTTCGTTATTGATGGAGATTCTGTTGGTATCGTATTGTCCAAAAAGATTACCCCTGTAACAACTACAGAGTCGTCAAATTTCCAATACAAGTATTATGGACTTTTCTTGGCTGACTAATTTGTTTACCAGCAATGAGTCTGTTGCCCATATCGCCTTGCTTTATGCCATAGTGATATCAACAGGTATCTACCTTGGTAAAATCAAGGTTATGGGCATCTCTTTGGGTGTAACTTTCGTTCTGTTCACAGGAATCCTGGCCGGTCATCTGAAGATTACCGCACCTGTGAGCATACTCACGTTCATACAGGATTTTGGATTGATTCTGTTTGTTTTTATGATCGGATTGCAAGCTGGTCCCGGATTCTTCAACAGTTTCAAAAAGGGTGGGGTGACGCTGAACAAGCTTGCAATGTTGACGATTTTGCTCAATGTGTTGGTGATGTTCGGATGCTATTATTGCTTTTTCGACACGACTGACGAAGATAATCTGCCGATGCTGGTCGGCACTCTCTTTGGCGCGGTCACGAACACTCCAGGACTTGGTGCTGCGAGTGAGGCTCTTACCACCGTCTTCACAGATGGAAATGCTCCTTTGATCGTAAACGGATATGCATGTGCCTATCCTTTGGGTGTGGTCGGAATCATCCTGGCTACTATTGCCATCCGATTCATCACAAAGACTGATTTGACTCAGGCGGAAAAGGAGTTGGATTCAGATGTTGAGGAGACGGATTTGAAACCGGAAAAACAATGTATCATTTTGAAAAACAACAATTTTGATGGTAAAACATTGAAAGAGTTGCGTCATACTTTGGATAAGGAATTTGTTTGCTCTCGTCTACTTCATGATGGAGTGATGATTTTTCCATGTGGTTCGACAAGAATATACCTTGGTGATGTACTTTTCATAGTCAGTATGGAGAGTGAGGCGGATGCGCTTGTCACTATTCTTGGAGAAAAATGTGAGATGGATTGGGATGATGTAGGTGAGGGTAAACTGATTTCTAAAAGTGTGGTGGTTACAAATCCTAAGATAAATGGCCGAACATTAAGGAAAATGCATCTCAACAGGTTGTATGAGGTTAATGTCACTCGTGTCAATCGAGGTGGAATAGTGTTATTCGCGTCTCCATCACTTGAATTGAAAGTGGGAGATAAGGTGAGAGTCGTGGGACGTGAGGATGCGGTAGAGAGAGTCCGCAAACTGTTTGGTGACTGTGTCAAGACACTCCATGCTCCGAATATCGCCACTATCTTTATCGGTATTTTTGTGGGAATAATTTTCGGAAGCATTCCGATTTCCATTCCGTCGATGCCTGTGCCATTGAAACTTGGTATAGCTGGAGGACCGTTGATCATAGCACTGTTGATCGGACGTTTCGGTCATAAGATCGGACTTGTGACATACACAACGACGTCGGCTAATCTTATGCTCAGAGAGATCGGACTTGTGCTTTTCCTTGCCTCTGTGGGAATCAAGGCAGGAGACAGTTTCATAGATACGGTGGTTGCTGGCGACGGTGCTTTATATGTGCTGAGTGGATTGCTCATCACCGTGATTCCGATATTGATTGTCGGTACTATCGCAAGATTACACAATAAACTAAACTACTATACAATAATGGGAATGCTAGCTGGCACATATACGGATCCGCCAGCACTAGCTTACGCAAACAGCGTCTGTATGAAAGATGCTCCTTCGGTTGGTTATTCCACAGTCTACCCATTATCGATGTTTTTGAGAATATTAACAGCACAGCTAATTGTGCTATTGGCTTGTGGGTAAAATTAAAACCAATTTTTGATATTTGTAAGGAGGACGAGGGTTGTGAAATTCTCGTTTTTTTTATTTCCCTCACTCACATCTTCTTTCAACTCTAACAACTCTAACCTCTAACCTTCTTTCTCCTCTCAACCATTTTTCTCTCTTCCAAATAATTTTCCTAGTATCGCACCGCTGCATCCTCCTATGATATGTCCGAAATGAGAAACATTATCTGCGACGAAGAGTCCATCCATCACCTCTTTGCCGATATAGCAGATGAAGACGAGGATGAATGTGAAAGGAATCTCTCCCGACTTACACATTGTGAGCGACGACATGATGATGCACATGAACACTATTCCTGATGCTCCAACAATTCCCGTCGGCAAAAACAATGCGTTCAGAATAGCTGTGATGAATGCTGTTGTGAAGATCATTCCAATCAGAGATAAACTTCCGTATTTCTCTTCCAAAAGAGGCATCAGCAGAAGAAGATAAATCGCGTTGCCGAAAAAGTGGCTGAAATTTGCGTGGCAGAAGATGTGGGTGAAATAACCCATAATAATCATCGGATTCGCCGACAAAACAGGTTTGCAACTAAATATATTGTTCACAACTCCCAGTGTCAGGTAGTTGCCGATTGTCGCTGCCAACATCAGTGCCAAGAATGTGATGGTCACTGGAGCGTTGAATGTAACTTTTATTCTGCTCATTTTTGATTTTGATTTTATTGATGCAAACTTACAATAAATTTTGGAATGCGGAATGTTACCTCTGCATTTAATTGGGGATTTGTGTCTGATATGGAAATCTATATGTTAAATCGATTGACGAGTTTCGGGTGTCAAAGAAATCTAAACAAATTTTTCTTATAAATTAAGTTTTAGGTGCAAAAATATTAGAAATATTGTCTGTAAAACTAAAGTTTTTTAACTTTGTAAGCAATATGGATTAGGATGATGAATTTAAGCAAAAACATACTGCCTGGAGTAGTTTCAATCTATGATCTAAAGAATTCTTTGGATTGTGATGGATATGACTCTAATCCTGACTTTATAATATTGAAGACAAAGCCTATCACTGCCTATTTTGACGGTGCGTTGGAGATGTCGGACCTAATAAAGTACGGAAACGGGTGGATGCTATAAAGTTCAGAGTGGATTAGAAGAAGGTGAAAGAGAAAAAAATAAAGTTAAATGAGAATTCGCTTATTTCTATGTATTTGTCTTTGTGCAACACTTTCCGCACAAACCGTCCATTTTGTTTATGATAATGCGGGGAATCGTACAGCAAGGTACATTGATATGTCTAATAATCGTGATGGTGGAGTCGTTAATGAAGAGGATGAATCCAGAAGAGAGATAAAGGATTCGTTGGCGTCGAATCAAATTCATATTTATCCTAATCCTACCGACGGACACCTTAGCGTTAGAATAGACAGTTTGAAAAAGGGCCAGAGTGCGTGTGCTCTACTTATAGACACATACGGAAAAAACATTGTTTGCCAATATACAGACAAAAATGATGTCTCTATCGATTTTTCCGATAGGGATCCAGGAATATATATTTTGCGAATAGAGATCGACAATCTCAACACGGAATGGAAAATAATTAAAAAATAAGAAGATGTTTCAGAAAGTCCTTTTGTTGGCGTGGCTCTTATTAATTAGATCTGTTTGTTTGTCTGTCGCGCAGAATCCGTATGCTCAACCAGAAGGTGGGGACAGTTCTTTTCCTGACTTTGGAAAAGAGCTTTATTTGATGTCAGACGGCACCCTCACAGACGACAAGACTCAAGGTGTTGTGTTTGGCAAAATAGGAAGTATCCTCAACGTCAGTGCAATTGGTTCCTTGATGTATCAAATTCCGATAGAAGTGCCTTCCGGAGTCAATGGAATGAATCCGAGTATACAGATTGTCTATAATTCACAGGCAGGCAACGGAATCGCAGGATACGGATTTAATCTTTCGTGTGTGTCGTCAATATACAGAGCTAGAAAGAACCTTTTCTCTGAGGGAAAACTGGATGCGATCCATTTGACGGACGAGGACAATATCGAGTTGGATGGAGCAAGGCTTATATTGGCATCCGGAAATAATTTGGCTGACGGTTCGAACTACCGCACTCAAGAAGAGACGTACTGCGACATAACATTTCATAGTGGAGACAACAATGACGGCTCTTACTTCAGTGTCGTGACAAAAGAGGGTGTCACGATGGTCTATGGAGCGTCGAGCGATGCAAGAGTAGAATCTCAGACATCCGGTGTGCCGTTGATATGGCTGTTGAAAAAAGTGACGGATCAAAATGGGAACTACATGTCATACGAGTATGGATTGGACGATGAGAATGGAGAGTTTTGGCTGTCCAAGATACTCTACACTGGCAACGAAAAGGCCAAAGTTGCACCTACTTGCGTCGTGGAATTCACCTATGACTCAGACCGAAAGGACTCAAGACTTCAGTTCACAGCAGGCTCTAAATTGTCATCGACAAAACTGCTGAGAACCGTCGAAGTGAAGACAAACGGCGAGCTTCTTAAAACATCTACACTGTCTTACTTTTTCGACGGATTTTACAATAAGTTGAAATCCATTACTTTATCCAACAATAATGAGGAGAAATTAGCTCCAATTGTTCTAAACTGGGGCAGTCTAGACAAAATCAACGAATCTGCACATAAAATTGAGAAATACGTCTTTGTCCCATTTGCAGAGGATGACGATTGTTATGATGAATATAGTGTTTTGGTGGATGATTTCAATAATGACGGAATTTCCGATTTCATAAAGACCAACTCGGACATCCCAACTGGATTTTCTGCTATTGAAGGTGTCATTGTTGAATGGAATTTGTATTTGTCGAGGAAGACGGAATCAGGTGTCATGTATGAAAAGGCAATGGAAGTGCCAATGGATTATTTTATTGGGGCACTGCTACTTCATTCGTTAGACATCAATAAAGATGGAAAGAAAGACCTGATTGAAGTCAAAAGAACTGGTTCGTATTATTTGATAGATGTCCTTCTAAACGATGGCGAAGGAACGTTCATCAGACAAAATTTCGAGACGGAGATCGCCCTTACAGACTTTGACCAATCGCAGATTGAATTCAATGATTTTGACGGTGATGGATTTGTTGAGATGTTGGTGTTGCACAACGAAGAGACAGAGTCGTACGAATATGAGGACACCGCCGGCTTGTACAAGATAGACATTGAAGGCAAATTTTTTTCTAAAATATCATCGTTTTCATATAAAAGTCGGTATTTAACCGGGAGCTACAGATATTCCATTACAGATCTGAATGGAAACGGACTGCCAGAGATTTATAATAGAGCATCTCATGAGGTATTTGAGTTCGATTCCAACGCAAAAAACTTTGAAAAAATAGATTTTGAGGAGATACCATTATATTGGGATTTGGATGCTGGTGCAGACTTTGTTGACATCAATGGCGACGGATATACGGATGTTATTGCAGTTTCCCAATATGATTATGAAAACAAATGGAAAATCATGTTGTCAACCGGAACTGGGTTTGTGGAAATACCATGTCCTCTCAAAATGGAGTGCGAAAAAAACAGTCCATATGTGGTAGATTGTATTGCTAAAGGCAAACGTTTTTATGCGGACTACAACAATGACGGAACTCTTGACATTTTGGAAATCATCAATGATGAACTCACATTCCATTATTTCACAGGCAGTGGATTTGTCTCAAAAAAATACTTGCAGAATGAGTTGCCAGATATTTTAACGAACAAACTGTACTACAACAAACATATACCGTTTTATGACATCACTGGCGACGGAGTGACTGACCTTATTTCTCTCTCAAAAAATGGGCTTGACGTTCACATTGTCCACACTCCAGAAATTGGACGATACTTGTCTCAGATCAACGACGGACTCATGTCGGTCCACAATGTGGATTACAAGACTCTGTCAGATTCCGTTTTCTACCAGTCCGGCCAGGATGAGATATCTTCCAAGGTGACTCAGCTTTGCATCCCTATCCATGTCGTCAGTCAGATAACGACTGAATCCGGAAATTATGAAAGCACGGAAAAATATTATTATAAAGGTTTGAGATTCCATCAAGAAAAGGGAATATTGGGTTTTGAAGAGTTCACGCAAGACAACGAGACACTCAACAAAAGGAAGACAATCAAGTATGGTTACGATACCATTTTGTTTAATCCTCATCCTGTGGAGGAAACAACTTCCACCTCTGTCACAGGCAGACCGATAGAGAATGTTGTATTTGAACATAAGACAGAAAATCTGGGAACAAAGTCTGGTAAGCGGTGTTTCAAATACGTGGCAAAGAAAACTGTCACAAACCGTCTGACTGGCATGACAACGGTTATCGAAGCGTCGGACTATGAAAATGGAAATCCTCAAAAAATAACCACCACGCAAGGAGATGTTGTAGAGGAAAAGACCATGACATACGAGAGAAAAGGATCATGGTGCAAAAACAGGGTGAGCTGCTTGACAACAAAAATGATTGCTGACGGTCAGGAACAAATCCGTAAGGTGTTGTCATTTTATGACGACAGGGGCAACCAGACGAAAGAGATTGTCGATCCGGACGACGAAAATGAATTTGTTACAGAATACAAGAACATCAACCATTTCGGACAGGCTCTTTTGGTTGAGCGTTCGGCAAACGGGACAACACGTCGTTCTGAATTTGAATACTGTCCTTCGGGAAGGTTCATGACTGCCAAGACGGATGAAATGGGCGACAGATATGAGTATGACTGGGATGAGAACACTGGTTTGTTGAAGAGTAAGACGGATCGTAAAGGAACAGTCAGCTTCTCCTATGACGGATTTGGCAATCTGACGAAGACTAATTATGCAGACGGAATAACAGAGACAAGCGTCACAAGATGGGCATCGCCAGAAAACAGTCTGGGGGCAAAATATTACACCTATCATGATAAATCTGGAAGTTCCCCCGTCGTCACGTGGTATGACAATGTTGGCAAAGAGGTGCTTAAAGAGACATTCGGACTGAACAACAAAAAAATCAGCGTCTTTACTGAATATAATCCGGATGGAACGAAAAGCAGAGTGTCTGCACCGACATTCTCTTCCGATCCGCAAAGCTGGGCGACTGTGTATTCCTACGATGAATACGGAAGAGTCACCAGTCTGATAACACCAGCTGGGGAAAGCACCTCCAAATATGAGAAAACTTCCACCACGACAGTATCGCCGGAAGGGAGAAAGAAGATGAACTATGACGCTTCGGGAAGGGTTGTTAGCATAGAGACAAACGGCAAATCAGTAAGTTACGAGTATTATCCATCGGGAAAGATTAAGACATCCACTCCTGAGAATGGAGTCTCTATCAGCGTCGAGTATGATTTGCAGGGAAGACGTACAAGACTGATTGATCCAGACGGTGGAGTTCAGGAGACCAAATACAACGGTTTCGGCGAACTGCTGTGGTCTGGGCAGTGTGTTCATAAAAAAGGGGATACCATAGCCACAGAATACTCATATGCCCCAAACGGACTGCCGCTTAGCAAGACGACAAACGGAAAGACAACCAGCTACAGCTATGATAGTCACAATCGCATTGTCGGCATAGAAATTCAGGGTGAACACAAGCAGTTGTTCACATACGACGAGTTTGACCGTGTTGTAAGACTGAAGGAGGAGATAGACGGCAAAATATTTGAAAGTCGAAAAGAGTATGACGAGTTTGGACGAGTAAGGAAAGAAACATATCCGTCTGGATACTTCACCGTCAACCACTACGATCGCAACGGCATCTTATACGAGGTGACAGACAGTTTGGAACGGTCTGTCTGGAAACTTTTAGAAGAGGATGTGTATGGTCAGTGTCTCCGAACGCAAAAGGGAACAAAAGAGAGTGTATATGAATATGACGAGCAAGGACACACTCTCTCCATCTATGCAGAAGGTGTGGTTGACATGCTGTACTCCTATGATTCAAGAGGCAACCTAGAGTCGAGAACGGACAACCTAACAAGCCAGCATGAGATGTTCGGCTACGACGATATGAACCGTCTGACAAACTGGGATATTTACCGTGACGGTGCCTTGGTGAAGGAAAATAGTCTGACTTTTGACGGTCAGGGTAACATAATGACTAAGAGCGATCTGGGCGACTGCGTGCTGAACTATGGAGACAACGGCAGACCGCATGCATTGACATCCATCGAAGGTACCGTAACTGGCATACCAGTCACAAAACTGACGCTCGCCTACACCGATTTTCAAAAGGTTGAGAAAATTGAGGAGGGGAACAAGAGCTATGGCATATTCTATGGTGTCGACGAACATAGACGCAAATCCGTCTATATGGAAAACGGCAAGACAAAACGTGTCCGCTATTATTTCGGAAATTACGAAGAAGAGACAGATTCCATTGGTAATGTCCGAAAAATTCACTACCTTGCAGGCGGAAGTCTGTTCATACAGAATTGCGGCAACGACACCTTGCTGTATGCCTACCACGATTTCCAGGGCTCTTTGATAGCTTTGACGGATGAAGACGGCAATGTGCTTGAGCGATATGCGTACGACCCTTGGGGTGCACGCAGAAATCCCGAGAAATGGGAAGAGAAGGATCAGCGTACGAAACTTCTGACTGACAGAGGCTACACCGGTCATGAACATATTGATGCGTTCGCCATCATCAACATGAACGGACGCATCTACGATCCGCTCACAACCACATTCTTCTCAGTCGACCCATATGTGCAGTCGCCAGATGAGTGGCTCAACTACAACCGCTACGCCTACTGCATGTTCAACCCGTTCCTGTATGTGGATCCGAGCGGCTACACTTGGTTCAGCAAGTTAGGAAACTGGTTTAGAAACAACTGGGAAAGCATAGTCACGACAGTAGTGACGGTAGCTGTCGGAGTTGCAGTCGGAGCCGCTGTGGTAGCTTCTTGTGGAACAGCCGCACCATTGTTGGTGGCGGTATGTGCGGGAACAGCCGCAGGATTTGCAGGAGGAGTGACCAGCGGAATCCTGTCCGGTCAAAGTTTAGGCGGCGTTATGAAGTCTGGACTTATAGGAGCAGGCACCGGGCTGGTTTGTGGAGCGTTGGGAGGAGTCGCATCCACGGTAGCACCGGCAGGAGCATTGTGGGGCAGTCTATATGGAGCAGGCACTGGCTCCGTAATTGGCATGGTGGGCAGTGCCATGACCGGAGGCGACATAAAAGAAGGAATAATCTTTGGTGCGGCGGCCGGGCTTGTCAGCGGAGGCTTCCAAGGCTACTGTTCAGCCAAGAGTCAGGGGCTTAATCCGTGGACGGGAAAGGGAAAAATGCCGAAGATACCGAATTATGATTTAATTCCGGAAACTGGAGATTTTGCTGAGAATGTGACGTTGTATAGAGGAACGACGGGAAGTGAAGGTAAGGATGGAAGTTTGTTTATGACGGATAATTTAGAATATGCGCAGAAATATATTCTTAATGGTGGTCATATCGAATCGATAACAATACCTAAAATTACATTAGACAGGATGTCTTATAATGGTGACATGCAGATCTTACTTGGTGAACAAGTTGGAAATTATAACAATGCATTAGAATACAAATTTTATCCTAACATCAAAAATCAGATTCTTAATCGTATGAAATAAATATGGAAAAAGAAAAGATAAAAGAAAATATTAGCTGGGCATGTGAATCCATGCGAAGACATATACAAGAGAATTGCGTAAATAAGGAAATTTGTAATTATTTGTTTGTCGCGATTCGCTTAAATAAAGAGAATGAATCTTTTCACTTTATGGATTTTATAAATTTTATAAAAACCTCTAAACTAGAGTTGATAAATGATCGTGATTTATGTGAACAAATTAGTGAGGAACAAGCTTCTTTGACATGGGTAGATTTTACTCCATATAGAGTTGAAAAAGGGACACTTTTTGTTATGTGTAAATTAGTCCCTTTCGGGAATTGCGAAAAAGAAATCGGTTTTCATGTAAGCATTGATGGATTCCGTCACTATCCCATATATGGACAAAAATATGATTTAAATTATTTTTGGCAAGTAAGTGATAGGGATTATCAAAAGAGGGAAGAAAAATGGTGTAGACGGAGCCGGAGAATTTTAGAAAAATACAAGATTCAAAAATGGTTTGCTAAACGAATATATAGGTACTTTGGTAAAAAAATAAACATATTGGATTTGGACAAAGAAATGAAAAGTATTAATGTCTTTTCGTGATTGATTAGACCCGAAAAATACACTATCTTTGTGGAGGCACCGGGCTGGTTTGTGGAGCGTTGGGAGGAGTTGCATCCACGGTAGCACCGGCAGGAGCATTGTGGGGCAGTCTATATGGAGCAGGCACTGGCTCCGTAATTGGCATGGTGGGCAGTGCCATGACCGGAGGCGACATAAAAGAAGGAATAATCTTTGGTGCGGCGGCCGGGCTTGTCGGCGGAGGCTTCCAAGGCTATTGTTCAGCCAAGAGTCAGGGGCTTAATCCGTGGACGGGAAAAACCCAAGGTCCAGAATACAATAAATACATCTTAAGCGAGAATGGCATATATTCGACGCAAAAAGGATTGAATGAAGAGAAAGTGAGTATGTACCTTGAACAAATGAAAAATGGAACGTTTGATAAAAGTTCGCAAATAAGTGTTCTCGAACATAATGGAGCATATTATATCTCTGATGGTCATTGTCGAATGACTGCGGCATACCGTTATTATATGGGAACGGGTAATGATTCGTACATTTTTACATTGAAAAATAATGCATATATTTTTAATCGTTGCGATCCATCCGAATATGGTCTGAAAAACACGCATCTGTTCAAATAATGAATCATTATGAAAAGAATAATATTAAATCCACGAAGCGAGTTTTCTTATTTATTGTCTGAGATGAAGGAGGGTGATGTTCTGATTCATTTTGCCCCTCATCCTCAAGGCAAAAACGTAAGATATGTGGAGTCGAATAAAGATAAGTTTGAAATTTACACTGAACCTCATTGGATAGAATGTGGTTTGATGGAAAAAGGATTGCTCCATGACTTGGATTTGGTTAATGAACACCTTGATGAGATTGGTGATTATGGAACTCTTGAATATGAATCTTTGAATGAAATTTGCTGTATTAAAGAAAAAAGAATAAAGAAAAAGGACTTTGATTATATAGGAAATGCAGAAAAACGATTAATCTATATCTTATATAGGAGACTTAAGAAAGATAGGTTTTTAGAAATTAATTTGGTGGGATTGGCACCAGATTCTATAAGATCTTTTTTTCGTTATGCTTTGGATACACATGATAAATGTCCTATGACTTCGTATCTTTTCATCGTGTATGTAGATGGGGCTTTTTATGATACAATTGAAAATCCAACAATGGTTGTGAGCGAAGAGAGTATTAACGATATTTTTAGCTTATTGGAAGCAATGTTTTCTTATAACAGAAAAATTGTTGAAATGGAATGGCAGAAACGTCATAATTCTATTATGACGACGACCAAGAATAAGATAACGTTTTGCAAATGGTATGCAAAATTAAAAAAGAAGTTAAATGAGTGTGTATATAGAATTAAGTTACATTAATATGTTAGAAATCTCCTTTGGGGAGATATAGAACTATGATAATATTGTTCACTAAAAATAAGAACAATATTTTGAATAGATATAAAGGAAAATGATTGGAAAAATTGATTTATTGGATAGAGAAAAAAGTGGTATTGTAGAAAAAAAAATTTTTCAAAATATCCCTTTGATAAAAGAAAATGGAAATGGTTGCATTATACAAATCATTTCAGAAGATTCCTTAAAAAAATTCTATCTTTTTAAAGACGGAATTTATTCTTTTTTTCTAACTTACGAATTGTTCTATTTTTTAGTAATTATAATGAAAAATAAGAAATTCGCATTGAAACAATACGATGATGATATTTTTGCCATCAGTTTAACTGAAGATGAATTGGCAGATGTTTACGAAACAGTATCCGACCTGATACCAGGAAGTTTTGACTATCACAATAACCCAACTTTAATAACTAACAAGTTAGAACTTTTGGTAGATATTTTTATGCTGTAAAAAAACTCTATTTTTCACCTCTACGCTGCAGTGCTCGGCGGACTTAGTGCGGCCATGACCGAAGGCGACATAAAAGAAGGAATAATTTTTGGAGCAGCGGCCGGGCTTGTCGGCGGATGCTTCCAAGGCTACTGTTCAGTCAAGAATCAGGGTCTTAATCCGTGGACGGGAGCTAAACTGCCAGAGACGACGGTGAAGAGAACATTCTGTGTGCTCGCCTACGGCTCGCACTAAGAAAGGGGTTAGGGCGTTCCGCCCTTAACAATCCTCGTTTTTCTCCTACTATTATTTTCGTCGAATTGACGTTAAAATGTGCAATTTTACTTTTCAAAGTTGGTTAGTGTTATTTTAATGAAGATTTAAAAACAAGGAGGTGAATATGTGTGTGTTTTGCAAAGCAAACGAAGTCATTAGCTCTACAACAACTCATGTTGTGGATTATAAGGGCTGTTTGATTATCGTGAAAAATGTCCCTTGTGAAGAGTGTGTACAGTGTGGTGAGATTTTTATCTCTGATGATGTCGCTATAAGATTGGAAAAAATCGTTGATTCCGCTAAAAAGGCAATGCAAGAAATATCAGTGTTTGATTATAATAAAGTGGCATGATGTCTTTTGTTTTATGAAGATATTACGTTTATTAATAGAAAAGCAGCGTCGGGATATTATCGTCGACGCTGCTTTTTCTATTATATTTGGACAACGGAATAGTTTATTCTTCTTTCTCCTCAGAAAACGCTTTTGCCGCAGCCACAAACGCTGTGAATAGTTTATGTGGCTTCAACACTGTGCTTTGCAACTCTGGATGGAATTGACCGGCGATGAAGAATCTGTGTGAAGGTATCTCCACGATTTCCACCAAGTGGTTGTCTGGGTTCATTCCGGATGCGATCATGCCGTTTGCCTCATACTCGGCTAGATAGTCGTTGTTAAACTCGTATCTGTGACGGTGACGCTCTGAAATATGTGTGGTGCCATATATTTTCTCCGCCAAAGTGCCTGGTTTGATTTCACATGGATAAGCACCTAATCTCATTGTTCCTCCCATACCTGTGATGTTCTTCTGGCTCTCCATCAGATCCACCACTTTGTGAGGTGTCTTTGTGTCCATCTCGGCTGAATTGGCGTCGGTATAACCGAGCACGTCTCTTGCGAACTCTATCACTGCGCACTGCATTCCAAGACAAATGCCGAAGAATGGGATATTGTTTTCTCTCGCATACTTGACAGCTGTGATTTTTCCCTCTATACCTCTGCCTCCGAATCCTGGAGCCACAAGAATACCGCTCATGCCAGCAAGTTTTTCTGCGACGTTGCTCTCATCCACATTCTCACTCTGGATATACTGAAGGTCCACTTTCACTTCGTTGGCAGCTCCGGCGTGGACGAAACTTTCGCTGATTGATTTGTATGCGTCTGGCAACTCAACATATTTGCCTACCAACGCGATCTTTATTGTCTTCTTTGGATTCTTGAAACGAGCAAGGAAACATTTCCATTCAGCCAGATCAGGCTCTTTTGATGTGTCGAGATGCAAGTGACGCATCACCACCATATCCAACTCCTCTTCGTGCATCATTAGAGGAACCTCATAGATTGTAGGCGCATCCATACATTCGATAACAGAATCTTTTGCCACGTTACAGAATAGCGCGACTTTGGCTTTCATTCCGTCGTTCAAAGGATGCTCTGTACGAAGCACCAACACGTCTGGCTGCACTCCGTTCTGCAACAGATGCTTCACTGAATGCTGGGTAGGCTTGGTCTTCAACTCTCCTGCTGCAGCCACGTATGGGACGTATGTAAGGTGGATGCAGACACAATCGTCTCCAAGTTCCCATTTCAACTGACGTACGGCTTCGATGTATGGAAGAGACTCTATATCTCCGACTGTTCCACCGATCTCAGTGATGACAATGTCGTATTTCTTAGTGCTGCCGAGAGCCACGATGTTGCGTTTGATCTCATCGGTGATGTGAGGAATGATCTGCACCGTCTTTCCCAAATAATCGCCGCGACGCTCTTTGTTGATCACATTCTGATAGATGCGTCCTGTTGTGATGTTGTTGGCCTGGGAAGTCTCAACACCCAAAAATCTTTCGTAGTGGCCTAAGTCCAAATCTGTCACCGCACCATCCACTGTGACGTAGCATTCACCGTGTTCATACGGATTCAGTGTGTCTGGGTCAATGTTGATGTATGGATCCAACTTCTGAATAGTAACGGATAAGCCTCTCGACTGCAAGAGCTTAGCCAATGACGCAGCGATAATGCCTTTGCCAAGGCTGGACGTAACGCCTCCTGTGACAAAAATGTACTTAGTATTCATTTCGTTCTATGATATTAAAAACATTACAAAATTACAAAATATGATGAATGTGATAGACGTAATTGGAAAGATGCTTCGTAGGTTTTTGTTGTTGTTGAAATCTGTAAGAAATTTTAATATTATTGTTTCTGTTTTTAAGCAATTTTAATTTTATGCTTACGTTTTGTTATTTATTTGCGTTCCTTGTATGACTTTAAAACAAAAAATCCCCGTCTTTAAGACGAGGATTTTTTATCATAAATATGGAATGTCAATGTTATTGTTCCAAAGTTTCAACTCTTGAATCCAAATCTTGAACTTTAGTTTCCAAAGTCTCAACTCTAGGGCTTAAACCATTAGTTGCATCGTTGACTGCAGAATTCAAAGTTCCGACAGAAGTTTCCAAAGTCACAACTCTAGGGCTTAAACCAGTGGTTGCATCGTTGACTGCAGAATTCAAAGTTCCGACAGAAGTTTCCAAAGTCTCAACTCTAGGGCTTAAACCATTAGTTGCATCGTTGACTGCAGAATTCAAAGTTCCGACAGAAGTTTCCAAAGTCTCAACTCTAGGGCTCAAACCAGTGGTTGCATCGTTGACTGCAGTATTCAAAGTTCCGACAGAAGTTTCCAAAGTCTCAACTCTAGGGCTTAAACCAGTGGTTGCATCGTTGACTGCGGTATTCAAAGTTCCGACAGAAGTTTCCAAAGTCTCAACTCTAGGGCTCAAACCAGTGGTTGCATCGTTGACTGCAGTATTCAAAGTTCCGACAGAAGTTTCCAAAGCGCCGACTTTAGTTGTTAAACCACTAACAGTATTGCTAATTCCATCAAGCCCTGCAGCTGTCAACGCTGCTGCAATCTTTTGGTTGATAAGAATAGTTAGCTTTTCATTACTTAGGTTATCCAGTTTATTCAACAACTCTCTGTATTTAGTATCAGCTTCAGTGCTGTCTGCAAGATGTTTGGCTTTTGCCTTGTCAAGCTCTTTTGTCAAAGAATCATTTTTCAAATTGATTGTTTGTGCCCAGCTGACAAGTTTTTGCATCGTACTGTTGAGGTTTGAAAGGTTTGTCGAGTGTGTTGCCAAGTTAGATGAGTTTTCATTTACTGTTGCTTGTATTCCATCAATCTCATTTTCAATAGAGAATACTTCTTCATCAATATACTCTGTTATATTCATATTGAGAGTATCCAACTTGCCAGTGATCACTTTTGCAAGGCTGTCAATCTTATTCTTCATGTCCTTTGACGATGCAGTAGCATTGTTAGTCACTGTTTGTGTAAGATTGCTGATAGCTTTTGCATGGCTTTTGCTGATACTGTCAACCTGAGCGTTCAAAGTCGATGTTTTGCTGTCAAATTTAGTTTCTAACACAGAGTCTTTGTCTGTCAAACCTATAATTTTGCTTTCGTTAGCTGAAATCCTGTTGTTCAAGACAAGATCGTCTGCTTGTGCCTTTCTTTCCGAAACAAGTATTTTGTCGTCTACTTTGCCCAACTCAGTTTGGATAGTTTCAATCTTTTTGTTGATCTCTTTCTTGTTGTCTGCAACAGTAGCAGAAAGAGTGTTGACTGTATTTGTCAATTCGCTTGCTCTTAAGTCTGTGCTGTTGATTGATTGAGAAAGAGAACCTACTGACTTGTCAAGTGCTCGTAAATCGTCATTTGTCGCATAAACGGACATTCCTGATTTGGTCATGAAATATTGCATTGTGTCTTTCTTCGCATATAGCTTGTTGACCTCTTTCAAGTTTTTGTAGTTTGATTCAGCCAACGCCTTGTTCGCATCGACAGTCTGGCTCAACTCAGCTATCGTCTCAGTTGTTGTTTTTGAGAATGAGTTGAAGTTGGCTTTTGATGTATAAGAAGACAATGTGTCTTTGTTCGCTAACGATACTATTTCAGACTTTGTTGCATATTTGGCGGCGTCAGACTGCAATTCAGTAATCCAATAATTATTGGCATCGACAACTGATTTCAAACTGTCAATTCTGTAGTTGCTGGAACGAAGGCCTCTGTTGTGCAAATCCATAACATCATCTTTGGTTGCATAATCAACAAGAATTTTCCTTGTGCTGTCAGCTGAGTATGCCGCAACGTCTTCTATTTTTGCATATTCCGACATGTCTGGTTTGCCTGTCAAGTCCTTCCAATGACCAGAGAAACTATCAGCAGACTTGAGAGCGTAAAGTGCGTAAGGCACACTGCTTATAGGGCTTGAGGCAACCACTTTGTCTGTCAATTCTGAGTTTGTGGATGTCGATGTCCTGATGATGTATTTGCCTGTCGACCAATCTATGCCACTGAATGATCCTGTCGCCGCACTGCCTTCTCCGATTTTGATGGCGAACGAGCCGTAGGCGTTGGTTGTGGCGTTGTGCATCTCTGAATACACAATCTCGTTTGAACCAAGGCCGTCTTTCAAAATCTCAACCTTGATAAACACTGTCTGGTTGGCTATCGGTGATCCTGATGTGGAACGAACGACACTTTGATAGTTGATACTCTGTGGAGTGGCTGCGTTGGCGTTGATTGCCATAAAAGGCAGCGTCGCTAATATTATTTTATTAAGTATATTTTTATTCATGACGATGATATTTTACTTGACAATGACTTTTGTTGTGTATCTCTTATGTTTTCCTTGAGTGAACGCTACCACGTATGCGCCTACATGGCTCAGGTTCAATGTTATAGTTCGATCTGCTGGTTTGATAGGAGCGAGTGCCAGACTACCCTTGTAGTCGAACACTATAATCTCGCCCTTTTTGAGTTCATCAGCTGTGAATCCATCCAAAGTAAGATCGAAATCCTCTCCATGTTTCACAATCACGCTCTCTGTGGAGAATCCTTTTTTGTCGGCCGCTGCAAAATAAAGCGACTGCGGACAGATTGTCTTCAATCCTTCAGCTGTGCCGACGATGACGCTGTACGCTCCGTTCAGACCTTTCTCATCCTGATAAATCTTGTTGGTTTCGCCTGGCAAGTTCTCTCCGTCTTTCTGCCACTGGTATGTGTAGACTGGTTCTCCGATGTCATCCACTGTGATCACATTGCCAACTTTTGGAGTGATGAATTCTTTGTCGTATCCGACGTTCACACTGAATTCCTTCATTTCTTTCCTGTATCCGTCGAAATAGCTCACTGTCATTTTTGCTGACACTGCATGGCCACCCTTGCCATAGTTGGATGGTAAGACGAAAGAGGCTATGGCAATTCCGTCTTCATGCTTGAATTTCTTTTCTGTGATGATAGGGAATGAGTCGACGTCGCTCTTCAAAGAGAATGATTCGATGTCGTTCGGCGCCCAGTTGGAAGACAATTTGATGTTGATTGTGTCTCCCGGACAGTAATTCTCCGCAAGCTGCAGATCGTATGTTCTCTCGTCTACTATAGCATTAAGGATAATATCATTCGACGGCATTCTTTCTGGAAGCACGTTATCCCAACTTATGAAAGCTGAGTCATGGCCGATATATGGGTCGCTGATTGGTATTATCAAATCGCCTGTGTAGAATGTGTCTGCTGCATACTCTTTGTCCGCGATGTAATAATGGATAATATGTCGGGTAGTGGATAACCCGATTTCGTAGCCGTTCGACACGACAAATTTGGCATTTGCGATATTTTCTCTCGCATTTGCGTTATTGTCTGAATATCCAACGATAGCCTCACCTACTGTGTAAGTGACCTCAAGAGTGTTGCTCTCACCTCTTGCTGAACTGGCAGACATGGTCGCTGTTTGACCTGAGGTGTTGATGACGAAACAACTCGGTAAAAGTAAGGTTATCAGTATTTTACTTAAATCCTTTTTCATCATTAATATATTTGAGATTGCAAAATAGGAAAAAATGCAAAAAACATACAAACTATTTTATTTTTATTCTTTGAATTGTTGATAAAGAATAAAAAGTGTTGAAAACTACAGTCTGTCTTTGGTGTGGACCCTGGGATTGACTTGATTTGTTAACGTGTCGTTTTTGGCTGTTATCCTTTTTGCAAACAAGTCGTATTTTGAAATAGTATAAAATTAAAGAGAATGAATCATAGTCGATGGATTCATCCTCTTTGTTTTTATTATGTGTTCAGATACGCATAATAAAATAGAGACGCAATGATTTGCGCCTCTACATGATTATATGATAGGAATATTATATTCTTTGCATTGTGCGTACATTTCCTCTGGCCAGATGCTGCACTGGATCTCTCCGATGTGGGCCTTGTGAAGGAAGAACATACACAAACGGCTCTGTCCGATACCACCACCGATAGATAGAGGAAGAGAGCCTTCAAGCAATCTCTTGTGGAAATACAACTCCTTGCGGCTTTCCTTGTCTTCCAATTTCAACTGGCGCTCCAATGCCTCTTTGTCGACGCGGATACCCATAGAAGAAAGTTCAAGACTCTGGCCAAGGATAGGGTTCCAAACCAAGATGTCTCCGTTCAAACCAGGAAGACCATTCTCACCGATAGTAGACCAGTCGTCGTAGTCTGGAGAACGACCGTCGTGCTTCTTTCCGTCGCTCAACTTGCAACCGATACCCATCAAGAAGACCGCGCCATATTTCTTAGTGATCTCATTCTCACGCTCTTTTGGCGACAAGTTAGGATACATCTTAAGCAACTCCTCTGCGTGGATGAAGAAAATCTCTTCAGGAAGCTGAGGCTTGATCTGAGGGTAACGCTCGTAAACGACATATTCAGTCTTTTTCATCACTGAATATATTCTCTTTACGATATTCTTCAAGAAATCGATAGTACGCTCCTCCTTAGAGATGTGGCGTTCCCAGTCCCACTGGTCAACATATAGAGAGTGAAGGTTATCCATCTCCTCATCAGGACGGATAGCGTTCATGTCAGTGTAAAGACCGTATCCCTGCTCGATGCCGTAGTCGGCAAGCATCATACGTTTCCACTTTGCAAGAGAGTGGACAACCTCAGCGCAACGGTCGCCCATATCCTTGATAGGGAAGCTTACAGGACGTTCGATACCGTTCAAGTCATCGTTGATACCAGTGCCCTTCATCACGAAAAGAGGCGCAGTGACACGACGCAAATGAAGTTCAGCGGATAGGCAGCTTTCGAAGAAGTCCTTCACGCATTTGATACCCAACTCAGTCTGTTTGATGTCGAGGATGGGTGTATAGTTAATCGGCTTAATAACTTTCATTTTGGTTTAATTTTCTCTTTATTGAGTTTTCTCACGAAAGAAAACATACGCAAATTTATATCTTTTTTTTAAATATCAGCAAAATTACCTTACAAATTGTCTAAGAAAAAGTGATTTTTGCCATAAATCTGATTGCCAAATAAGTATCAGAGATATAAATATGATAATGGAAGAAGACGGGAGAGAGACCAATTTTATGGTAAACAGGTTGTGTCAGAAGGCTAAATTTTATATTTTTGCACCGCTTTATCAGATAACTGTTATAGCGAGGCCCCGTAGTTTAGCTGTATAAAATGTCAGATTCCGGTTCTGAAGAGCGCGGGTTAGAATCCCGCCGGGGTCACAAAGATAGTTTCTAATATGTTGATTTTTAGTGTGTTGGTGATTTTATTTGAGGTTGCTCCCCGAATTACTCCCCATTTATTATTGTACTGTTTATGAAAAACTTGTTTTGAACTGAGAAAATAACTATCAATATATGTATTAAAAAGCTAGCACTTATAAAATTTTGAAGTATTTTACCTCATTTTAGATATAAGTTTTGAGTAAACAAAAAATGTTTCACTTTATGTTATTTGCTATTGCCCAATAGAAGATATGTATAAAATGGACCTACTTCAGACATTGTACTATATCCCGTCCAGGAATTAGTTAAATCAGGTCTGTTTTTGATGAACCATTTTTCTACCTTATTTGCGTTGTTTCTACTTGAGGTCATGTATTTTACAATCATTCGTTCCCAGTGCATTTCTGGGTCACGATTTATATGTTCGTAGAAGCGTCGTTTAGGATCGTTTGTTATTCCAACTTTTACATTTTTATAATGTCTTTGATATTGTCCAATAGCTCTATTTAATCTTTCGTAAATATCTTTTGGCCAACCTGTATGATATTCGTATTCGGGGAAAATTTGAGTGATTTCTATTAGTCCTTTATCAAAATCTTGCTCCAATGTTATTGAGGTATATGGTCGTACCCTTGAAAAATCAGAGACATAAAAACCATACGTTTCTTTTAAGATATTGTAAATTTCAAGTTGTTCTGCTTTTGTCTTTTCTGATATTTTTTCCAAAAGATTTTTGATCTTTCTGTATTCGTTCCTGCTAAATATTGTGTAATGTGGCATACCTTGGTGTTTGATTACAACTAAGAATTTAGAAATTTGTGCTATGCAAAAGTTTTGTTGAATAGCATATCGCTTTTTTCAATAGGTTAATACTTTCCTCTTTTTTGAGATTGGGTGATCAATCCAAAACTGACAAAAAGCCTTCAAATTTATAATTTTTTTATTACACAGACATATGTATGAAATAAACTTTGATGGATCCGTTATTCTCCTTAAACATTGATGATGCCTGGATTCTTTGTGATGCAATATCTTTTTGTTCGTTTTACCCCATTCCCCCAATCAACATTTCCCCCTTATCTTCTTTAACCTTCCACATCTTTACAATTTTATCCTTACCTTTGTCTAAATTTGTAGAGAATTTAATATTAGAGCATGTTACTACTAGTTACTATAGCAGTTTTGCCGGCATTATTATTGCTGGTTTATATGGGATGGAAAGACCGTCAGCATCCGGAACCTGTATCTTGTTTGTTGAAGGGTTTGTTTTTTGGTTGTCTTTCTGTAATCGTTTCGCTGAGCATAACATCTACGTTTGGAGATTTCGGAGATCCTATACTTGATGCGTTCTTCAATGCCGCTATCCCTGAGGAATTCGCCAAATTGCTTATGTTCTGGTTGCTGATCCGTAAGAATAAGAATTTTGATGAGCCGATCGACAGCATCGTATATGCGGTTTATGTGTCGTTGGGCTTTGCCGCTGTTGAGAATATTTTGTATTTGGTAGACGAGGAGGATTTCTTCTCTACAGCCTTCTCACGTGCTGTATTCTCTGTTCCCGGTCATTTCTGTTTTGCTGTTTGCATGGGATTCTGTTATGGAATGGCCCGTTTCGGACAGAAACTAAAGATCGTATATTATCCGATGGCTTTTATTGGCCCTGTCCTTCTTCATGGCACGTATGATGCTTTGCTTATGTCGATAGGCGACGACGATTCTTGGATAATTATAATCATGATTTGGCTTGTGTTCTGCATTTTGATGTATCGTGCGGCTGTAAAGCGTATTAACAAACTACGCGAATGTCCACCGGCATAAAACGCCTAAGGCGTAATTTTGAATTTGCAATTCCTATAACTAAAAATTCTTTTACAATATTCAATTTTTTTGTATTTTTGCACCCTGAATGAAAAAAAGGGGGATGTTTTCCCGTTTATGTATGATTCCTGGTGAATAAAAATTCATTCAGAGGATGGCATCATAGCTGAATCTCTTGACTTGTATGAATGTATATGGGTTAGGGGATTTTTTCATTTGAAAGGAGAATTTTAATAATTTGTAACTTGATTGACCTTAGGACTACAATATTGAATAAACTTTTGTCGCTTTTGCTGGCGATATTGGCTTTCTGTTCTATTCCCGTTTCGGCTGAGCCTGTTGACAGGGACACTGTTTTCATTGATAGTCTGAATGTCAGGTTTAATCTGGATGATCCTGTGATTAAATCTGGAGTGATTGACTTCTATATCGACAGCATCGGCGTCGCTTCTAATGATTTCCTTAAATTCATAACGCTTGTAGCCACTCCTTATGATTTCTCCAAACAACAGATAAACAGAATCTTCGACACTGCGTCTACTCAATATAAAGAGACTCGTATCCTCACGTATCTGAAATATTTCAATGACAAATCTTACGTTCCGATCGTGAAGGAATGGTTTGGAAAGAGTGATAAACGTGCCAAAACTTTGTATGAATCGATCTTGTTTGAGTTTGGCGACAAGGAGATAAGCGATCAATGGGAGAACACTATGAGAGGATGCTCGACTGTGAGTAAGATGATACCTATGTCGATCGGACAGTATTTGCCTGTCATTTGTGGACGTTTTCCTGACAGAAGGTTTTGCGATTGCGTTTTGGATTTCATGATAAACCATCAGAATCAATATTTTGTGTATAAAGATTTTAATGGGGATATCGAATATGACGACGTTGTGTATTTTATCAGTTTTTTCCTTGTGGACCGACTGACTGGATTCCCTGATGCGTTTGCATTTAATAAGTATGTACGCAATGTCGGTAAAAACAGATATGTTTCGTTCACGCAGGCGGACAAGGATAGGATAATCAAGTGGTGTAAGTTGCACCGTCGCGATTATGAGTTTGAAAAATAGGGGAGACGGGAATGCCTCCAAAGTTTGGGTTAGTTACAGAATCTAAGTAAAAATGCGATTTGTGTTATAGATTATTCGTTTTGATGTTAAAAAAATGTTAAATTAGTCATTAAATAAGACTTTTCGTGTGAAAAAATCTAAATATTTATTTCTTTTGCGATATACAAGTTAGACTAAAACAAACGGTTATGAAACAAACTAGATTTATTTCTGTCGTTATCGCGACAATTTTACTGCTCTGTTCAGCAGACGTTTTCGCCCAGCGTTATCATGGTAATCGAGGATCTTCTGGAAGTGGAGGACGATCTGTGTGTAAGTCTTCTCATTCCTCGCGTTCTTCAGGTTCGAAATCGCGTTCAAAATGTAGCTATGGCAAAGAATATTTTGACAGAGGTTCTTGTAGTACTTATGAATATAATTATAACAATAGGCTTATTAAAAGTATAGCGACTAGACCTGCTTCCAAAAGCATTATTAATAATGGTTATACTCCTGCCATTTACTTTTCAAAAAGAGATGTTTTAAACTCGTCTTGTCCGAATTATGGATATGAGGTGAGCAAAAGGAGAGCGACAAAAGGTTCTGTTTTGGTACATCATTCGACAGGCGATCTTTATTATCGTGATGGAATCTTCTTTTCTAAATGTCCTGATAGTCGTAAGTATGCGATTCATAAACCTAGTTGTGGTTTGCATGTCCCTGTTTTACCAGACTCTAGTAGTATGTATGAGTTGAATGGAACGGCTTATTATTACTATTATGCTACATATTATACATTTGATGAGTCGACGTTGGATTTTGTAGTTGTGACTCCTCCTGTTGGTCTAGTGGTAGATAAAGTGCCTTGTGATGCAAAGGAGGTCATTGTGGATGAAGACCATTATTATATTGTTGGTAATGTGTTGTATAAGGAAGTCGATTCTAAGTATGAGGTTGCGACGTTGGATAAAGAAGCATTGAATCAGATAAAAGATTTCTTAGCGTCTAATAAATGACAGGATGTATGGTAATTGACCTTTGATTAAGTAATCCAATGGTTGGTTATATTTAATTGTTGGATTTTGTATAATTTTGTTGTCATCAGCATTTCTGTTTGAAATTTCTAACAGAAGATGTTGATGACAATTTTTTTGATATGGATAAGGAATTGATTGTAAAGACATCTCGCTTCAATTTATTATTGATGTATGGAGTAGGGGGTGGTATAATTGTTTGTTTGAGTTATTTGCTTTGGGGACTATATGAGGAAGGTTCAAATGGTTTTGGCTTTTTTTGCGTTATTTTAGGGCTCTTCATTTTGGGTGGACTTTATATGATTGTTAATGCGTATATTGTCAAAGACGACTATATATGTGTAAATCAAAAAGGTATCTCCGTTGATGCCCATAATAGTGACTTTATTCCTAAACGTTGCATGTTCTCTTATAGATGGAGTGAGTTGTCAACTTATGTGCTGGATGTTGTTGGGTACAAAAGTATGTCTCATTCCTGTCTTGAATTATATGATAAAAATGAAAATCTAATTCAAAAAGTGAAGTTTCAGTCTCTTTTGGGAGCTGAAATGAATCGTTTTGATGCATATGTGCCAGAAGCGTTTCTTTGTAAACCTGCTTATGATTATTTAAGGTATGGTAGAACAACCTTCTTTTCAAGATCTGATAATTCAAAAACATTGTTGTTTTTGGGTTTGTTTTTTCTTTTGGGTGCTATAGCTTTTTTTGTTTTATTCATAAAAATAGCAGATGACAGTTTGGTGGCTGAATTATGTATGCCTGGAATCTTTTTCATATATGGGTTAGTTTATATTTATGGTGGAGTAGTAACGAAAAAGGATCGTCTCATTTTTGAGAAAAAAGGATTGACAATAGATTTGCATACGACATCGTTGTTCCGACATAAGCATAAAGTATTGCCTTTTGACAGTTTTTATTATTATAATGTTTCGCTAACGTCATCGCAATGTGAACTCCAATTTTTAGATCAGGACAAAAATGAGATATTTTCATGTGATTGCACTAACTTGACAAATACGAGATATTTGGACTGGATGTTGAAATGGCGTTTGTCAAAATAAGTGATTTATGGTAAACTAATAAAATGATGAGTTATGAATTCAGAAAATAAGGATACGTCAAGTATCATTATTGTAAGGATATTGCATGTTGTGGCATGTATAATTGTATTCTTTTTGGGAGGATGTTTTTTATCTTTCGCTTCGCATCATAATAGTGGAGATGGTGCTTTGGGTGCTTTGGGACTTCTTTTAATATTGGCAGTTCAATTTGTAGTCGTATTATTCGGTCTTATCACAATAAATGTTGTCGTTCATAAGAAGTCTGGAAGGTTAATTATTCCGTCTGTTTTATTGTTGTTTTGCACCTCATTATTTTGGTTCTTGGATGAAAAGGAATTGGGTATATCTTTCGTTTGTTTAGTCCCGGTTTGTGGTATTATAAGTTATTTGTGCGACAGATGGATTGAACGTTTAAAGAAAAAGTTGGATATAAAATAGGAAATAATTATCCAATTTTTATTTAGCATTTAGCATTTAGCATTTAGCATTTAGCATTTAGCATTTAGCATTTAATATTTCTTAAACTCTCCCCACAATCTGGTCATCTGCTCTTTCATCTTTATTTCAGCCGCACTGTCGCCTCCATTCCATAGCTGTACACCGGAGATAGCGTCAGGCATATATTGCTGCGCGTAGAAATGGCCGGGATAGTCGTGTGGATAACGGTACTCAGCTCCATATCCCATCTGCTCCATCAGTTTGGTCGGAGCGTTACGGATATTGAGTGGCACTGGCAGATCTCCCGTCTTCTGCACCATATCAAGAGCCGCTCCGATAGCCTTGTATGCGGAGTTGCTTTTCGGGCTTGTGGCGAGATAGATAGTCGCCTCTGCCAAGACGATTCTGCCTTCAGGCCATCCGATCTTCTGTATTGCGTCAAACGCCGCATTGGCAAGCAACAGAGCGTTAGGATTGGCAAGACCTATATCCTCGGCAGCGGAAATCACAAGTCGACGGGCGATAAACTTCGGGTCTTCTCCTCCTGCCACCATTCGTCCAAGCCAGTAGATGGCTGCGTCGGGATCGGAACCTCTGATACTTTTTATAAAAGCTGAGATAATATCATAGTGAAGCTCTCCGTTCTTGTCGTAAGCGCTTGGATTCTGTTGCAGACGTATGGTAATCAAATCGTCTGTCAGTTCCACCGTCTCCTTATCCTGCTCCGCATTGCAGACAAGGTCGATGATATTCAGCATTTTTCTCGCGTCGCCACCAGAGAAACGGAGTAGGGCATTCGTCTCCTTCAACACCACATTCATTTTTTTCAGCTCATAATCAGTGGCGATCGCTTTTTCGGCGAGACGCAATAGATCCTCATTTTCAAGAGGCTTCAACACATACACCTGACAGCGTGAAAGCAATGGGGTGATCACCTCAAAAGATGGGTTTTCCGTCGTCGCACCTATCAATGTGACCACGCCTCTCTCCACAGCGCTCAATAATGAATCCTGCTGCGACTTGGAGAAACGGTGGATCTCGTCGATGAACAGGATAGGGGCTTGCGTGTCGAATCCACGTGAATGTTTAGCCTTTTCCAGCACCTCACGTATGTCCTTCACTCCGGAAGATATCGCGCTCAGAGTGAAAAACGGCAGACGAAGTTGCTCGGCAATGATTCCTGCAAGAGTCGTTTTTCCCACACCCGGAGGCCCCCACAGAATGAATGACGAGATTTTTCCAGAGTCGATCATACGGCGAAGCACAGCACCCTCTCCGATGAGATGCTGCTGTCCAACATAGTCCTCCAGCGATTTTGGACGCATTCTTTCTGCTAATGGCTGCATTTTATTTAATAAATGTGAAAATTCACCACAAAAATAAGATTTGCCAGTAGAAAAATCTAATAATTTTATTTTCATTTGCATCGTAAAACAAAAAAACGAAAGATTATGAAACAGACTAAATTGATATTCGCTGCAATCGCAACATGTTTGCTATTCAGCTCGGCAGACGCTTTCGCTCAGCGTTCACATGGAGGTTCGGAGTCATCTGCTCGACCATCAACGTCTACTTCGGTGTCTGCTTCACCTTCGACCAGCTCATCAAGCAGCTCTTCAAAGGGAAATGTATCGTCAGCACGTAATGAGCGTTCGGCACGTCCGACAGCTCAGCCAGCACATAAGCCATCTTCTCACCAGGCAGCTCCTCCAAAGGCTCCAAACCGTGTAGAGCGTGGTCCAGTGTCAACATCGTCTCCAAGCAAGCGTCTTCAGCCGCATAAGGTGGCTCCAGGAGCCAATTATCACAAGAAGCCACATTATGGCTCTGCGGTATCAATGAAGAAGGCTACTAAGAAGTCGCATGTGATCAAGCATCATACAGGGGATTATTACTATCGTGACGGTATTTTCTACCGTTTCCACAACAACAAGTATACAATCCATCGTCCACATGCAGGATTCCGTGTAGCATCAATTCCAGAGTATCGTCTCGTTAGGGTTAACGGAGTGTCGTACTACTATTACTATGGTACATTCTACTCTTACGTTGCTCCATCTCGTGAGTATGTTGTAGTGGCACCTCCTGTAGGAGCGATAGTTGAGAGTATCCCTGAGGGTTACGAGAAAATTGATATCAACGGCAATACTTACTACACTGTTGGTGGAGTGCAGTATAAGGCTGTGATTTTCAATGGTGAGATTTGGTATGAGGTAATTAAGGTCGACGACGACTATTGATAGTATTAGAATATGAATTAAATAAAATCGGAAAGACGGGCAGTGATGTCCGTCTTTTTTTGTTATTATCTCCTATTAATTATTATTGTCATGCTAAGCTATCGATTTTCGATAAATAGTCTAAATCCCATAAAAAAAATACGTGCGGAGAGGGATTTCGCTAGATTGATGTTAATGTTAAATTATGTGAAAATAATGTTTGTTTTTTTTGATTGTCTGCTGTAAAACATCGCTATAAAACGTTTTTTGAGTAATTTTGTAGTTTGTTAAGAATTATGATTTTATTCTACAATGTTTAGATTATTTAAAAAGTATTTAGCTTTGTTGCTGTTTGTGGCAACTAATTTTATGAGCTCATTTGGAGCAACAATAGATTTAACACGCACTGAATTTTATGTAAAAGAAAATGGAAGCGGCTCAGGTACTAGTTGGACAGATGCCATGAGTGGCACTGATTTTGCAGCTGTTTTGCCTAAAGTGAAGGATGGAACAACCTTTTATGTTGCAGCAGGAACATATAAACCTATATATACTATTGATGGAAGTGTTGCAAAGTCAAATACGGATAAATCATTTGGAATTAATTCTAGTGTGACAATTAAAGGAGGTTATAGCAAAAATGCAAGTTCTCCTGATGCTATATATAATCCCAAAAGACATGTGACTTTGTTCACTGCGGATATTGATAATGATGATATTGTAGAGATAAACGATAACTCGATTTCAAGAACCAATTTTGATAATAATTCTAATAATTTGATCCATCTCAATGCTAAAAATAAAACATTGACTTTAAGTGGAGTAACAGTATCAAATGCAAATAGTGTTGGACTTCTTTCTTTATTAAATGGAAATAAGCTAATACTGTCTGATTGTATATTTAAGGATAATACTTGGGGAATTAGGTCAATTGATGATAGTAGTATTGATATTACAAATTCAACATTCCAGCAAAATGAATATCCAATTGATTGTGGCAATGCTGGCAGTGACGAGAATGATTGTAAAGTAGATATTAAACAAACTGTTTTTTCTAGTAATCAATCTTCTTTGATATTTCGTTGTGGGCCTTTAGTTTTTGATGAAATTGAGTATACATATAATAAAGGTGAAATTTTGTTGGAATGTGATGGAGACTTGTCGATTAAGAATTCAACATTTGAACATAATATTAGTAGTGGTGATTTGCTCCTTTTTTTTGATAACCTAGGTAAATATGACATACTGATTGAAAATTGTAGTTTTAAGCAGAATGATGTTAGTAGGTTGTTGTACCATAGTGCTGTAAATCAGAATCTTAAAATCAGGAATTGTATCATTAGCAATAATACAGTTTATGATGTTTTGGGTACTCAGGGTAAATCAGATGAAATTAAAATTGTTATAGAAAGTTCATCATTTACTAATAACACTGCAAGTCATATTTTTGAGTCGCTTTTTGGAACAACATTGGTAAACAATACGATTGCGGAAAACAATATAGATAAATCTATTATTTTCGCTTCCGATGTTCTGACAATGGAAAACAACACTATTTTGGATCGGTCAGGTAACGATATATTGGAGGCTTATTCAACATTAGAGGCCAGAGGTAATATTATTCTTCCATCAAATTCCTCAGGAAGGGCAATTCGATTAAACCAAAACGGTTTCGTGTTAGAAAATAATATTATTACTGACGCCTCTTACCATTCATTACGTCCTATACCAGATGTCGATTATGAAGGAAACATTCATTTGACAGACGAAAATTCTATAAATGAGGCATTGGCTGCATTATTTGAAGGAAAAATCACATCATCTGGTTTTGAACCAAAAATTTCCTTTAATAAGGATAATTTCCCGACACTAAACCTTGTATCTGATGTGCTTTCTAATGGAATAACTTCGATTAGATATCCTTTGGTTACTACCTCACAAACTACAGACCAATTTGGTGCGACAAGATATTCATTAACATGTATGGGTTCTCTTGAATTATGTGCGGATGACATAGATGTAGAATGGGAACCAAAAACTTATAATATATGTGATAACTCTTCTCTAGGTGAATATGAGATTCATTATACATTTAAGGATAATTCACCATCTTCTCTTTTTTATGGTGTAGTAAAAAATGAAAAGGGCGAAACATTTAAGAGTAGTATCGGTTCCAATAGAGTAAAATCCGGCTATATTGTTTTTCGTGACCTTCCTGTCGGAGAGTATTCTAATATGAGATTCTTTGTAGAAAGTGGAACTTGTAAAGAAATAAAATTCCATGACGGAGAAGCTCAGATTCCTAATTCTTTTAAGATTTTATCAACGGAGTCAATGGCGACTCTAGATCTACGTACTACATCAGATTCGAAATGTGCCGCTGAGGGTTCGGGCTTGTTTTCAGTGTACTGTTCAAAATCTGTGACAACCTTTCAAGTTTTTGATGACGAAGGTGAAAAAGTGGATGAATTTGTTGTTGATTCTTGTCCACTTTCAACGTCTCTTATTATTAAAGATGAAGTAAAAAGTGTTCAGAATTTGAAAGCTGGCAAATATCATGTACGATATGCTGGATGTCCAGAGAATATATCCGATTTTGAGATTGAAGTAGGAGCTCCATTCTCAGCTACTGCAAAATTGTTGGAAACATGTATGTCATCACCGGGTCGTGTTGTTTTGGAAGTATATGATGCTAATGGTAATCCTGCGAGTGGAGATTTCTCATTTCATAATCCTGAATATCCAGAGAATGCGTTGGAGGAACTGGACGGCAATCCCAATAATTCAGATCCGAAGGATAATGTAAGAATGTTTAGTGAGGGTAAGTATCTTATCCAAAATGCGGGAAGACCAGCTGATGTTATTCTAGTCAGTGATGGTACATGTGAGATAGAGGTTCCTACTGAAAAGTATACTGCCAAGGATGATGATTTGAAAATCAATATAGAAGAGCCAAAAACAAAATTCTGTGCCGGAGACGAAACTGGTTCAATAGAATTTTCATATAATGGATTTAAGGGTGGTGACTATTATGATGTTGCTTTACGTCTTGATGATGGCCCATCTGACTTTTTGTATGGTCAAAAAAATTCTTTAGTTTATGAAAATCTTGCTCCTGGAGAGCATCGTATAACAGCTCGCATTACGACTGGATATATGGGATGCAATATCTCGGATGGAGACATCTACGATAAGGTCATTACACTGGAAGTACCAGAAGCAATAAAAGTGACTCCGAAAGTATCCGCAAGTTCTTGTGGCAAGTCAAACGGAAGTGTAGAGATTGTGATTACAGGTTGGAATTCTAGTGAAAATAGCTGGAAATTCTACAAAAAAGAAGATGCTGCGACTAGCTCAAATATATCATTCTCTAAGACAGTGACAAGCAATACTGATGGTACTGTTTCAGTCAAACAGACTTCTCTTGCGGGAGGTGTTTATGTATTTGAATGGAAAGAGGCTTGTGGCAAAATAAATACAGAGTCGGTAACAATTCCAAGCGGAACCAATAAACCGATATCTGTGACGGATATAATTGAAGGTTATTCTTGTAAGGAAAAAGCCGACGGTAAGATCACATATGTCGTTACAAACTGGACATCTGATTGCTCAGCCACATTAGATAAAACAGAAAAAAAATATACAACTTTAAGCAATGACGGTGTCGCTGAGTTTGTATTTTCTGGTTTGTCAAATGATTATTATGAGTTCTCTGTCATAGACGGATGCGGTGACTCTTATCCGTTAACATCAGACCTAAAGGGTGCTGGTACCGCCTTGACAATGCGACGTTTTACTGTTAAACCAAATTCAAATAGATGTGTAATTAATGATCGTGTGATTCAAATCGCTGTGTCTGGAGGCAAGACTTCTTCATATTTATTGGATTTGAGGGATGCTTCTGGAAAGAGTGTTTTAAAGAAGACTATCAATGGATCTTATACTACTGCTCCATTATCAAATGGAACATACAATGCTGTGATTTCAAACTCAGATGAAAGTTGCACCGTCACTTCTTCTTCTGTGACATTGAGTTCGAAGTTCACTGTGGCATTGACTTCTTATGATTATACTTCTTGTCCTAATTCTACTTCTGACCTACGTTTGGTAGCGGAGGTAAAGAGAGTTGGAACAAATACAGTCGGCAGTGACCTTTCATTTATTGCAGTTGACGGAGAAGGAGCAGAAACAGAAATCCCGTCAACAAATATCAGACCTTTAGGAAACGGAAAATATGTATTGGTTCACGTCCCTGCTACAACTGATTATATTGTGACTTCTGACGGTGATTGTGCTTACATATCTTACATGAAAGATGCAGCGATAGGAACTGTTTCTACTGCTGGCATGACGGCTGAAATCTCTTCAAAGAATCAGACGTGCCATGAGACAAACAATGCGGAAATATCTGCGGATTTTTCCAAAATGAATGCATTATATGATATCAATTTTACTTTGGCACCTGAGAAAGGGGAATCTTCGACAAAAACATCTTATGCAGAGTCTGGCACACTGACTTATGATAAGTTATCTGCTGGCACCTATTCTGCTGATGTCTGGGTGGCTATCGAGAATTGTAATTTGACATCATTAGCACAGGAAACGGTAACTATCGAGAGCCCTGAATCAGATTTGAAGATATCCGTCGTCTCAACGGTTCCTTCTAAATGTGGTGATGATGGAGCTGTAAGTTTGAAGGTCACTAATTTATACAAGAATGCCACTTACCAGTATGCTTTCTATAAAAAAGGAACAGCAAGTCCGGATTATTCAAAGTTGACTCCTGCTTCAAATAATACATTCTTATATGAGAATGATATGTTGGCTGCTGGAACTTATTTGTTTGCTGTAAAAGATGGATGTGATAAGACATTCACGAAGGAAGTTGTGATTGCCGGTGAGGAAGCGAAGAGTTTGACTATCACTGTTGGGGATGTAGTCGGATACTCATGTGTTGAAGCCAAGGATGGTAGTGTTTCATTCTCAGTGGACAACTGGGCGGAGGATTGTACAGCTAAATTAGACGGTGTAACAAAGACACCTATATCAGTTGAGAAAGGAGTCGCTCAATTTAAGTTCGATAAATTGGGTAAGAAATCATGTGTGTTTGCAGTTGCAAATGGTTGTGATAAGGCTGTCAAGAAAACGGTTGCTCTTAATGAGTCTGAATTGAAGATTGATGAATTCAAAATGTTGGGAAGCGATAAAAACTGTGACGATGATAATCACAAACTAGTTGTTTCTGTATCTGGAGGTAATACAGAAAAGTATAATTACCAGTTCTTTGATTCTGAGGGTAAAATAGTTGATGAGGTAGTTGGTGAGAAGAATAAATATCAAACACCTCGTCTGCCTGGTGGATCATATACTGTAAAGGTCTCTGTCAATGACAATTGTAGTGTTACAAGTGAAGGATTAGATATCATCCCTACCTACACAACAACTTTGAGTAAACTGGATATGCCAGATTGCAATGCTGAAACACAGCGTATAGTCGTTGAGATAGTTAAGGAATCTGCTTATGAAATGGGAGACGGAATGGAGTTCTACTATGTGTCCCCAGAAAGTAAAAAAATTGAAATTACAGACAATTCCCGTAAACTAGATGATAATAAATATTTGTTGACGGGAGTTCCTGCAAACTCAGTGGCAATCGCAACGTCGGATAACAAATGTACTAGTGTGGCTAATTTGAGTGATGCTGAAAAACTTTCTGTTTCATTGCCTGATGTCAAGTCTGAGATTGAGATAGTCAACCAAACTTGCTACAAAACTGCAAACGGAGGTGTCTCATTGAATTATTCAGGCATGGATAATTTATATGATTTGACATTTAATCTAGAAAAGAATGATAAAATAGTCAGAACGGGACAAGCTAGTGACAAGTCAGGAACTTTGTCTTTTGATAAGGTTAGTGCCGGAACATATACAGCAAAGGTGGCTCTGACAGCAGAAGGATGTATATTATCGGATTTGAAAAATGAGAATGTGACTATCACGTCTCCTGCTGATAAATTGGTCATTTCTCTAAATGATATTCAACAGAATAATTGTTCTCCGGAAAAGGATGCTGAAGGAAAAACTTTATACAACGGATCTGTTTCATTCGGAGTTGAAGGTTGGTATTTTGGTTATAAATGGACTATTTTCAAAGGAACAGAAGAAGATGAACCAGAGGATCTTGAGTATTCTAGTATTGTAGACAAGGATGAGAACGGTGGAATTTCAATCTCAAAGACAAACCTTGGAGCTGGAGAATATGTCCTTCGTGTGGTTGACGGATGTGAAACAATTGATAATTATGAGTTCAATATAGAGAACAATCTATATGAAGACTACACGTTTGAAGCTGAGGCACCTGTCCCATATACATGTGTTGAAGCATCTAACGGAATACAGGTTTTCAATATCGGAAATTGGCAAGAGGGGGATAATGCAGTCTTGAAATGGAAAACCGAAGACGGGGAAGTTAAAGAAAAGACATACTCGCCAACAAAAAAAGAAAACAGTTCACTTGTATCATTCTCACTTGAAAATCTAAGGGATTATGATTATGATTTCGTGATTTCTGGAGTTTGCAACAGAATTTTAGAGCAAAAAGTAAGTTTGAAAAGTGCTTCAGAATCAAATGGATCATTGGATATCTCTATAGATTTCGACAAAAATGCAGCAAAGTGCGATGTTGAGAAACGAAAAGTTGTTGCAAAGGCACTTGGTGTCAACAACGGAGATTACGTGTTTGAAATCTTAGATAAAGATGGAAAACAATATGCTGAAAAGAATCAAACAGAATCTACATTTACAAGTGATATTTTGCCAGTAGGAACATATAGTGTCAAAGTTACTACAAAAGAGGTTTGTAGCAAGGTGTCTGATAAATTCACAATTGAATCTTCACTTAATCCTGTCGTGACAAAATTGGATGGCGTTTGTGAAGAGAACGCCTTGACTGGAGATCGTCTGTTGGCAACAATCCCTGATCTAGATGAGGATTCGAAAGTGTCATTTGTCGCAGTAGATATCAATGATAAATCAGTTGATGTATTGGCGAAAAAGTTGGAGGAGGAACAACGTTTCTTGTTACTAAATGTTCCTTTGTCTTGGAATTCTATTGTTGTCTCTTCTGGTAATTGCGTTGAGCAAGTTAATAAGGAGGATGTCAAACCTGAGAAGTTGGATGTGTCAACGGATGTTACAGTAGAGGAACTAAATGTCAGAAACTGTTTTGGGGAATCATCTGTTGAGTTGAAATATAAAGGTTTTAATGGATACTACGACCTTGTTTGTACTTTGGAATCAGAAAACAGCAAGATCGCAATTCCGTCTCAAATTAGCCAGGACAAGAGCGGCAGTTTTGAGTTTTCTGAACTTCCAGTCGGAAAGTACAAGATTTATTTGAATGTCGGAATGGAGGGATGTACTATCACAACAACCCCTGTTTATGAAAAATCATTTGAAATAAAGGAGATTGCCAAACCATTTAAGATTGTCTCTGTCACTCCAAAAAAGAATAATTGTGAAGAAAAGAATTTCAATGGTAGTGTTGAGATAGTTGTCGAAGGTGTATATGCGTCAAAATACAAGTGGAGCATTTCTACTGATCCTCTTGTTCCAGAATGGAACGATGGAGAAAACAAAGACGTCAATGAAAACGGAGATGTTACAATTAAGAAAGAAGGCTTGAAAGACGACAGTTACATCTTTACTATGACAGATGTCTGTGGTGAAGTCAAGCAGGAAGAATTTGAAGTAGGTAAAGATTATATTCCACAGGCTAAAGTTAACAAGATTGTTGACGTTCCATATAGTTGTCCTGAGGCAAAGAATGCGGCAGTCAAATTTATTATTGGCAATTGGGATCAACGATGCACGGTGACATTTGATGGAGAACCTTATCCAAAATTTGTTGAGACAGCAACAGAAGCCACCTTCGAATATAGTGGATATGGATCAGGAGTACATACGTTTAAAATATCCGATGCTTGTAACCGTTCTATTGAAGAAACGGTTGACTTTGATAAAATATCAAAAGACAAGGATTTCAGAATCGAGGCTTCCGGTTTTGACGCTTCAAAAGCAGCTTGTAATATAGAAAATCGTAAGTTAATAGCTACTTTGGCCGGAGGAAACGCAGAAAAGTATACATACAAATTGACGAGTGACGACGGTACTGTCATAGATGAGCTTAACAATGTTGACGACAAAACCTATACTAGTTCATATTTGCCAGACGGTCATATATTCACTCTTGAAGTGAAGTCAGATGAAGGATGTGTCGCAAAATATACAACAAACGCAGCGATCGTTTCGCCTGAAAATATCAAGGCTTACAGAAAAGCCATCGACTGCGGTGTAATTCAGACTCTCTTTGTTGTCGAGTCCGAAAATGTGATTGAAGACGCTAAGGTATATGCGATATCTAGATCAGACAAGTCGCATTTGTTAGGATCGATGAAGAAGTCCAAATCATATTCTCGAACACTTTCATCTAAAGAATTATCTCTTGGAACTTCAGACAATGACGTTATATTTGACTATGTCAAAGTTGTCAGAGAGAGTGACGGTTGTGAGATCTTAATTCCACTTGAGGATTATGAGGAAGAAAACAAAAATCCATTTGATGGAGTTTTAATTCCGATTTCCAATACACAACAAAAATGTATAGATGTAAATGATGGTTCGATACTTGTTGATCTAAAGAATGTAAATACAAAGTACAACACATTAATGACAGTTGTAAATGTAGAGACAAAAGAAAAGTATATTGGAGAACAATATGAGAACACCACCATTTACATGGTCAAGGATCTTGCTCCTGGCGAGTATAAGGTCTCTTTGGATCTTACTATAGGAGATTGTCCGTTGGGTGTTTCTCATGAATTTGAGAATCAGACAATCAAGAAAATGAGTAAGTTGGAGGTTGAAAACTTGCCTCTCCATCATACACGATGTGTAAACGGATTTGCTGACACCGCTATAGTGAAGCTGACAGGTTGGGTTGACGGTGTTTATAACTGGACTTACAGATTGAAGAACTCTAAGTTGTCTGATGGTGATGTGGAGTATTATGAGGCTGAAATCGCGCCAGACAATCATATTGTTATTTTCGCATGGCATCCAGGTAAGGCTTATCTTCAATTCTACGACCATTGTAAAAATAAAGTTGCGGAAACAACGTTTGATATTCCAGAACCGGATGTCGACTTCAGAATTGACAACGATGTGTTTGATCCTTCTAAGGCAAAATGCGATGTGGATTATCATTCGTTGAAACTTGATTTTTCAGGAAACTTTAATGAAATTGTTTCATACACTTTGACATCTGGTGACGAAGTGATAGATAATGGAATGGATATCGCAAATAATAAGTATGTCAGTCCTATTCTGCCATACGGAAAACTATTCCATTTTGAGGCAAAATCATCTGAAGGTTGCAAGGTATCATACGATACAAAAGAGGTTTTGACTCCATATCTTGACTACAAGGGCTCCAAGAAAGAGGTGAAGTGTGGTGACGAAAAGTCGACTATGATTATTGCAAAATATGACAATTCTGAGGGGGATGGAATTGTCTTTGCAATGGAACCAGATGGATCTTGGACTGAATTGGATAAACCTATGCTTAATGGATTCTTCAAGACTATAGTTAAGCGTAAAGATGACTATAGTTATAAATATATAAAGATCCAGCATGACGAGTGTGATGTATTGGTAGAATTGGAGGAGTATAAGGAAGATGGAGATCCATTGGCGAATAACGAACCAGAAATTGTTCCGATTCCACAGACTTGTTATGGTGTTAATAATGGACATATCACAGCTAAATATGAATCTGTCAACTCAGAATATGACGTGATCTTCTCTGCGACTAGTGTCGATGATGAGAATTATGTTGTTTATGGAGAGGATAGAATGGCGAACTTCTGTGTCATTGATTCTCTGCCTGTTGGCAAATACAAAGTCAAGATGCATCTTGCTGTAGGAGGTTGTCCTGTTGATGGCTTGGAAAAAGAAATTGGTGAGTTTAGTGTAGAAAATCTCGTTGAGAATCCATTGGTTATTAAAGAACATGTGCTAAATCAGAGTTACTGTTTCGAAGACAAAAACTTTAAGCCTAATGTCACATTCTACTTTGAGAATTTCTATCCAGGTATTTATACTTGGAAATATAAGGTAGGAGAGACTGAAATTGATGAGCTTGACTTGGTTCTAAATAATAGTATATATTTTAATATTCCAAACGAAGGACATCTTGTATTCACTGTAAAGGATAGATGTGCGGTTTCACATCCTAAGGAGCATATTTGGACAGTGGAAGATGATGTTGTCAGACAACCGAAACCGACTATTTCTGCAATAGAGGATAGGGCAGAAGGTGTTTGTCCTGGAGACGGCTCTTCGTTGTTGGTTGAATTCGACAATGCTGTTGACGGTAAGGGTATGATTTATGTTGAGTTCAACACCGTCGACAATGCGAATTTTATGGAAAAGATGCCGGAAATGCCAAAATTGCCAAAGAGTGGTAAATTCAGAATATATGATTTCCAATATGGCAAATATGGTGAAGCATTCTCTTACACTTATGATTTGGATGAAGATGTAGAACGTAAACTTGTCCCTGGTCTATATAACGTCGGTTATAAGAATACTGATGAGTTGTGTCCGGGTGAGATAGTATGGGTTACTGATACAGTGCGTTATCCTATCAAACTTAAGATGGCAGTACGTGATGTGCTTTGTGAGTCTACAAATGAAGCTGCCGTTTGCTTTGTCCCTGAACGTCCGTATGAGAGTCATGTAAATTATACAATTCATTCAGACGTAGATTCGGATCGTGGTTCTAACTGGGTAGCCCTTTTGGGAAAATCCGCATCTGAGCAAAGAGCTGCGTTTGAGAAGAAATTTGTATTAGGACATGTGATGGATGCTCAACATCCTTTCAGAAGCAATGTCTTTGAAGATATTAAAGAGATAAGAATAGCACCTACTCCAGAATACAAACATAATCAGGAGGCACTTGATGCCGCTATTAACGATAAAGAGGGTAGAATGAAGTATCCTTTACAGGGATTCAGATTAGGCAATGATGTTGATCGTGTCGTTTCTGATTATTTCGGAATAAGACAGCTTCCAGCAGGAGAGTATGTGATCACAACAACTGATATGGAAGGATGTACATATGAAGAGAAATTCGAGGTGAAGGGTCCTAAGTATCCTTTGGCTATTTATGATCCAGAATATGATTCTGATGGTTATTGTGATTCCGATAAACGTAGGATTTCATTCAAGGCGATTGGTGGTTGGACAAAAGATAACAATGAGTCATCTTATGATTTCTATTTGGTAGATTCTAAGAAAAAGCTCGATGATTTGTTTGACACAGAAGAGGTTAACGGATCTTTGGTTTTGGACAACGACTATGTCGGCTTGTCAAGGAAGGAAGCGTTGCCTCCTGTTACGGATAAAATCAAGACCACTGTCGCAGGTGTTGTTAAGGAGGTAGAATACGAAAATGCTCATTCGGAAAAATTCATATCTCCAATTCTTGATCCTGGAACATATAATCTAGTGGTTATTGATGATCTTGGTTGTGTTGCCACTTTAGAAGCAAAAATTGAGGTAAAGGCAAAATATACATTGGATGGAAAGGCAGTGATGGATAAGTGTGATCCTCTTACTGACAATCGTCTATATCCAGAAGTATCGGATGGAGTCAAGGATGTGACTTCTAAAGTATCGTCGTATACTTTAAGAATTGGTCATGCGACTGAATGTGTGGGATATCCTTTTGGATGTTTTGCTCTTGGACATGTCCATGAGTGTTATGCTGATGATGATCATCCAGAAAGAAAAGATTATCCAAATTGTGTCGCAATGGAATCTTCTGACGACAAACATCCTCTTGTTTCAAGAAAAGAAAAAGATGGAACCAGTGGCGTCGCTATAACTAAGATCCCAAGAGGAAAAATTGGAGTGTTTGCTATGATGGAAGACGGTTGTACTGCATTTAATGAGTTTGAGTACTATACGAAGGGCATACAGAAGTTGACTTTGACAAACCTGGAAACTTTTGCGGCTAAGTGTAATGGTGTTGAAGATGAGAATGGAGGAGCTCTTCATTTTGAGTTGTATGGAGGAAACAAAGGATATAGAAGTCTTAAACTTGACAATAACGATATCCCATCCAAAGATCTGTTCGTTTTCAAGTCTCACAAAGAATCTGTAGCCGAAAAAGAAGTTACAAAAGATGAATTGGTCGATAACCAAAATAATACAACATTGCACTTGTATGAGAGTGGACTATCTATTGAGGATGCCATAAAGAAATATGGAACCAAAAATCAAGTTAATAGTCTATTCATTGATAATTGGTATGACAAGATTAACTACAGATTCACACCACTTGAGGAATTGTCCGGGGTTGTTGATGAAGACGGTAATGTGAATTATGATTATCTTGATCTTTTCTATAAAGACTACAAGTATAGCTATTCTTTCGTATTGCCAAATTTGTCTGGAACAACAGAATATACTTATGATGAAAACGGAAAAGTGAAGAAGACTCTAGGCAATCAGCATAAATTGGTAGTTGTAGATAACGAGGGATGTACTGATACATTAAAGTTCTTTATTGATCAACCAGCGAAACTGGAAGTGTTCCCTAGTGCATCAATGCCATGTCCTGATGGTGTCGGACGAATTATTACATCCAACACTAGGGGAGGTACGGCACCTTACAGATGGAGTGTGGAAAAATTTGATTCTGAAGAACTTAATAAAATTTACAATGAGAATAAGTCGGAGGATCAGCTTCCTAAGAACTTGAGTGGTAAATTGTTAAGAAATAAATATAGGTTCTTGGAGTATTATCAGGATAATACTGATATAGATATCGAGGAAAGAGGTGTCGCTGTTGAACGTATTCCGGCAGATGTCTATAAAGAGCATAAAGTATTTGCATATGATGCCAACGACTGTATAGCAACAGGAATACAGATAGTCTATTCAGGCCCAGAAGGTGATTGGGATAATGTTAAGACTGATTACCTTGTCGCCAGATATCATAACTATGGAGATGTACTTCTTTTGACAGATAATTCATATTATGACAAGGATGGTTTGAATTTTGAAAATAATTATTCTGATAAAACTAAAGGATTCGATACTCCATTCATTTATGATTCTATGCATGTTGAAGTAAAATTCAATACTGAAGGAATGGTAAATCCAAACAAAGAGATTGTTGAAAATCTTATTGTAGAGCGTAAACCGTCATCTTTATATGTATATGGAGTGAAAGATGGAAATACCGTTGAATTTGATGGTAAAAAATACGAAGGTCCGCTCTGGGGAGTCCCTTCAGAAGTTGCATCTTCTGTCTTACCTGACGATGAGTATGATGAGTATTATGAAGAGTATATGAAAGCAGATAAGGTGTTGGATGACTATGCAGAAGCTGTAGCGAAAACATCAATTTTTAAGACATTTAGAGAGTGTAAAATAGATTATAATAAATATTGTGAATATAGAAATTACGACGATGAAAAAAAGGAAGAATTCCAGAATAATCTTTACAAGGCAATAGAAATTCAACTTAATTCTGTTTGTCTTGCTTTAACACCTAATAATTATATAGGAAAGGTGATTGATAAAGAAACAGGTGAAAGAGAGAAATATTCCATTCGAAGAATTGAAGAAAAAGTAAATGAAATACGTGGACAAATTCTTGATAAAGAAAATGATTTCTGGAAGTTAAATTTGTTGTATTCTCAAGAAATTGCGTATAATGAGTCTTTGTTACGCTATTTTAGATCAGAACGTGAGTATGAATCATATAAGGGAAAAATTGATGGACATTGCAAACTTTCTGATATCACTAAAGCATTTGATCTATTGATTGACAATAAAGAGGAAGTTTTAAATAGAATGGCGTTTATCAAGTTTACCAAGAGTGATAAGGAGATTACCAATAAAAATGAAAAGGAAGTCTCAGTTGGTGATTTGTTCGAAACTCTTAAAAAACACCAAATTCCTTTTGGCATTAAGGTGACGACATATATTTCTGGTTGTGATTTGACAACGGAATTAAATGGATTGTATGTCCTTAATCAGGATACATTACCATATGATTCTCCTGATTACAAGACAACTATTGAACTTGTAGCGACACCAAATCCAGCTGTAGGTGGAACGACGAAAGTGTCTGTTACGACAAATAAAGCAATTACGAATAAGAATCCAATGTCTTATTCTGTATACACTGTTGAAGGAAAGAATACCGATCTAGGAAAAGATATAATGTATTATGGTGAGAATGGCACTTCCAGCACAGTAGCTAAGGATAATGGTGAAGAGACTAAGGAGTATTATTATAACATTGATTTGACTGGTTTGGAAAATTATAATGGTTATGTGTTCGTCGCTAAAATCGGAGATCGAACAGAGTCAATTAAAATTCTAACAAAGTAAGGAAAGACGGATAGCGATGAAGACAAGAATTTTAATAATAGCAGGTTTGATATTGTTGATGGTGCAGTCTTTGCCTGCTGTTGAAATCACACCTGATAATATCAATTTCAAACAAAAACCGACAGTCTCTGGAGGATTGAGTTTCAACAATACTTTCTTTAATGGAAGTGACAGCCTTATCAAACGTGATCCTTATATGTTCACTCTGTGTGGCTCTTTGAATGTGAATCTCTTTGGAGTGGAGTTGCCTTTCAGTTTTGCATTAAGTAATACAAGCAAATCCTACTCTCAGCCATTCAACCGTTTCCAGGTCGCTCCTAAATATAAGTGGGTCCGCTTGTATCTTGGTAGCACAGCGATGACATTCTCTCCGTATACACTTGCCGGACGCGATTTTCGTGGAGTTGGAGTGGAACTTACTCCGGATAAATGGTTTATCGGAGCGATGTATGGCCGTTTTGCAAAACCTGTTGAGTATGATCCGATACTGGAAAATATCGATGAAGTTTCTTATAAAAGGACTGGTTATGCGGCAAAAGTTGGATGGAATGGCTCAAACACAAGTGTCAACGCTACATTTTTCCATGCTCAAGACGATTCTAAATCCTTGGAGTACTATGTCCCTGCTGAGGCGGACTTACATCCTCAGAAAAATACTGCGATTAGCGCGTATATCCGTCAACGCTTTTTGAAGTATTTCTTTGTGCAGGCTGAATATGCGTTTTCTGTCTACAACACGGATATCAGAGTGCTTGAGGAATTGGAATCCGGTGGCTCTTCATTCGCAAGCAAATTCCTTGGAAAAAAAGCTAATGATAGGTATGTCGACGCTTTGAATGGTCAGATCGGTTATCAGGGTAAGGTGTGGGGCCTATCATTCTGCTATGAAAGAATTGCTCCATACTATCAAACTCTTGGAGGATACTATTTCACTAATGACAGAGAAGATTTTACATTGGCTCCATACTTGAAACTTATTAAGGGAAAACTTAATCTAAGTGGTAAATTTGGTGTTGAGCGAAACAACCTAGACAATATGAAAGCCAACGACAATAAAAGAATTGTCGGTTCCGCATCAGCTTCTTTCAGTGGAGGAAAAGGATTGGTGGCATCTTTGTCCTATTCAAATTTCTCTAACTACACCAAGTATAAGAAACGTGCATATCCATATTATGTAGACCAACTCGACACCTTGAATTTTTATCAGGTCTCTCGTAATTTCAATGCAATGGTGGCCTACGGATTCGGCGATTCTACACTTGCTCAAAATATATCACTGTCTGGTGGCTATCAGTTCGGAAACAGTGAAGCCGGGAATGTGTCGACTTCAAAACAGAACATTTGGAATGGAACCGTAAATTATGGTCAGACAATCACGTCGACTGGCATCAACTGGGGTTCATTCTTCTCACTTAATCATGTCGACATAGAAGTGCCAAAGATGAAAAGCCTCTATTGGGGTCCCGGAATCAGAGGCGGATGGGGATCTAAAAATGGAGCGGTAAACACTAATCTTAGTGTGGCATACAACCAAAATTCCAATGATGGCATAAAAAACTCTTCGCTTATAAACAGTAATCTAAGCGTCGTGTGGAACATTAAAGGAATTGATCAAAAATTTGGAAACCATTCTCTATCTGCCAATGCAGGATTGACAAACTGGCTCAAATCTGATGTCAGAGTAAATAATGATTATGAGTTTTTGGCTTCAGTAAACTATTCGGTGAATTTTTAAAATACAGACAACATAATGAAATCTTTTTTCAAGTACATCCTTTTTCTGATTCTATTGAATGTAGGACTTGTCGCTAAGGCTGAGACAATCTATCCAATTCAGCTTTATGCCACAATGCTGCCTCCGTATACAACCTGTATTTCTGACTATATCACAGGTGGAATGAATCGTTTGAAACTGACGGCTGTGGTCAGAGATATGAACAATCACTCTTTTAATCAGGTAAGAGTGCTGATTCAGGTCAAAGAGGGTAATGAAATCAGATGTACAGCTTATACTTATCCTGCTATTCTTGGTCATGGCTCTGATATGATGCATGAGATTCCTGTTACTGCTTTGAATGAACAAATCATCAACAGCAATAGTAAAAACGACAGCAATAGTAAAAATGGATGTCTTGAGGAAGGTGCTTATGAGTTTGTATTTCAGGTGTTTGATGCACATAATTCATCATTGCCATTAAGTGAGCCTGTCAGTATATATTGTTATCTAACTACCCCAGTACCTCCTGTCTGTATATATCCTAACGAAGGGGATTGTATAAATCCGACGCAAAATGGCGGAATAATTAATTTTACATGGATGGATGCTGTTGCCTCGAATCTCAACAGAAAAGAATATGTGTTTGAACTACTGGAGGATATCATTCCTGAGGCACCGTCTGCTTCAACTTTAAATCCGATGTTTGGAAAAGAGGATGTGACTGGTAAAAAAGTGATTTTTAGGACCACCATCTTTAATTCAAATGTTTATACACTAACAAATACAGTAGGTTTATTAAATGCTGGCCATAAGTATTATTGGCACGTTAAAAATGTGACAGATGCCAGTGATGACAACTACTCAAATAATGCAGATAGATATAGTGAATTGGCTTCGTTCTCTTTTGGTGATTGTGAGCCAGATGTACAGGAAGAGGAGACTAAAAATGTTGAGGCTATTGCGGATAAATTGGTGATTACAAATGTGGAAACAGATTCTAAAAATGTTTCTGCGACAATCACATGGGGATTGGAAGGTGCTGAAGATGCGACGGCTCTGGAAAAATTCTGTAGTTATAAGTTATATTTCACAAGAAAGAAGGATACAAAGGAGAGTGGTGAAGCTACAACTGCTTCCGAATCGAATGGCGAGAATCAGGAATCAGAAGAAAACACACCGAAAGAAGATTCAAAAGTCAAGAGTGTCGACGACATTAATGATGAGTTTGTAGTTGAAGTTGGTAATGTTAACACTTATACAATCACATCTGTAGAGCGTACCCGAAAATATGATGTCACTGTAGAAGGATATGTATGTGATGAAAATAATAAACCTTATCAAAAAACAGAAAAGAGTGAATCTAAGGAATTCATGATACCTCAGTTGGAGACTGAAGAGTGTAACTCGAATATCAAGCAAGTTGAATGCCAATCTTTGGTTAATTTAAAAAATGGGAACTCTTTCTTTGCCAACGACGACAATGTGGTAGTAAAAGTCAAAGAACTTGACTTATCTAAATCTAATGATGAAACACATGTGTATTCTGGAAAGGGAATTGTGACGTGCACAATCTTCAAGGAGAAACTTGGCCTGAATGTCGAATTTAAGAATATCAAAGTAAATAAAGATAATCATTTGTGCGACGGAGTTGTCGAAGTTGTAAGTAGTGTAGAAAACAACGTTATGGTTAACCTTAATGATGTGGCAGGAAAGGGTCGTACTGCATCTAAGGCTCCTGAGCAAAAAGAAGTTAAGAATGTAGAAAACAAAGAAGAGATCACAGATCCAAAGAAAAACCAAGAACACCGAAACAATGTGGTGACAAATGGTAGCACATTATACGCTGTAAATAATACGGGAGGTTCCGAACCTGTAGGTACGCTGGTCAATGATGTCACACCATCAACAAGCAGTTTGGACAATGAAGATGGAGTGGTCATGTTTGATGTCGAAAAGAATTTGGAAAATAATTCTTGGACTCCGTATATCGATATGGGAGCTTATCCATTCCTGAACACATCTATCGTAAGAGATTATGAGAGAATGGGAGGCTCATATATTGTGCCTTGGCTCGCAATGGAGTCTGGAGATTTCAAGTGGATCAAAGCTAAACCAACGTTGAAGGATAATAAAGATATAAAACGTTTTGATGATTTGAATTTCTATGCCAAAATAGGAGGAAATTATTATCAATTGGATTCAAAGAAGATAGAAAACGGCAACTCATTTGATTATAATGTAAAAGTGTTTGGCGCGGACGCAAACAAGTCTTATTCTATCTATGCTATGAGCAAAGATAAGTCTAAGACTTTCGGACGACTCGAAGTCTATAGCATGAAGAATAAGGAGATAAAGGTAAAGCTTGTTCCTGTTATCAATAAGGTAGAGTTTGAGAATTCACTGACAGATTTCCAGGACAGATTGAACAAGATTTTCGAGCCGTTAGCTAAAAAATTCATTTTTAAAATGGATGAAAAACCATTCACTGATGCTGATATTGAAGTTGAAGTTGATGGTTATGGAGATCTTGATTTTTTGGATGAAGGTCTGAACACTTCTGATGGTAGCGACATTTTCGCGAATGAAACAAAAGAAATGAAGTTGTTGAGAAAACTATATAAAAGAAACACATCTGACGACAATAGCTACGACGCATATCTGTTCCTGATTCCTAAAAATGCTAAATCTGAAATCAAAGGATTTATGCCTCGTACATATTCCGTTGGATATTTGTTTGTAGGAGAAGATGGAAAAATTTATAATGATATATACACAGCTGCGCATGAGTTGTGTCATGGAGTGTTTGGTTTGCAACACGCCTTTGATTATGAAGGCGTTGTAAAAGGTGGGGTAGAGGAGAATTTGATGGATTATTCCACTGCAGATATTTTCCGTTATCCATCAAAATATTTCCAGTGGTACAACATTGAAAATCCATCAGACTATCACTTCCCATTTGTGGATACTCCTGAGGATGGAGAGATAAATTGTCTTGTTACATCTTCTGTTAAAACAACAATATCAACAATTGCTTCGATGTACTTTGATGAAGATCTAGATAAAAGACCATGGTATAAAAATTTGGGTATATATGGAGGTGGATTTGTTTATGATTTGATGGTTGAAGGAATGTCGGATTGTTCAAAAGGATCCATGGATATTGCCAAACTTATCTTTAAAGTAGAAAAGGCTGCTTTTTGGTGTCTAAAAGATAAAATTAACAATGAAGTTAAATGTGATAAAGTTTGTGATTACATATCCCCTATTATTGATGACGTAGCAAGAATGATAGTTTCTAGATCGTTGAAGAAAAAACTTTCAAAGATTGCTGTAGATAAACAAAAGGAGGTAAAATCAAAGGTCAAACATGCTATTGCTTCGTTTTTAGGAGTTTCTGAGTCAGATGCGGATAAAGATAATTTGGCTTATTTTATACTTGATGCTATAGGCGGTTCTATTTTTGATGATAAATTAACTCCATCATTATGTAAAACATGCTTTTGTTCTGATGATAAAAAAATAAAAATTCCTGATGAGGAAACAATTCAAAATTGGCCTTCTGACAATCTGTTTGAAAGAGAAGTTATTTCAATCCAACAAAAGGAAGAAGAGAAAAAAGAAAACTCTGTGGAAAAAAAGAAGACCGTAAGAATAACTTCTTCATTAAGAAAAAAATATGATTTATCATCTTCTTCAAAACTAGTAAAAACAAAAGATGGGTATGAAATTGTTGATTTAGGAGCAGAAAACTTACAAGTAAAGTATAATGTTAAAATCGACAAGGATAATCAAATAATAAATGTCATTAAAAAAGAAGAAGTTCCAAATTATTCAGTGATTTATGATTTTGATGACAATCCTGTGCTGGTTGTTGATGGGAAAAAAATTCCTATTTTGGAATATTATAGTCCTACATTTGTTGTTGATTTATTTAATTTGGTTTGTGTTAAATGGGTTGGTTATGAACCGTTTGATAAAAAACTAAACAAGACTTTAGATTTGGTGATAAATGATGTTATAGAAAATGATCTTAATAAAAAAGATAGTTTTAAGGGTCCTGGTATGGGCCATTCTAAAGCAAAAAAGGCGTATACTTATTTGCAGAGTATGGAATGTTATAAAAGTTTAGTAGAAGATTTGGATGATGAAATTATTGATGCAGTTCGTCGTGTTAACGGTAAAAATAGACAAATTAAAGAAGTCGTCAAAGTTGTTGCAGAATATCTTTCTTTCCAGAATTCTACATTCACTACGGATGATTATGAAAATTTGCTTGCTTTTACAAAAAAACATGATGATATGTTGTATACGGAAGCTAATTTTGATAATCAGTTGTCCCAATATTTATATTTGATGTATGTAAATGTATTTCCAAAAACGGATTTGGATCTTAAATATACTTCATTTAAATTTATGATAACGGATAATGAAGACAATACGTTCCCTAACAACCTTCTCAGACTAAATGAAGATTTGATTAAATAAAATTTGTCATACAGATAAGCGATGAAAAAATACATTATCTCAATAATCTTATCCTTGTTGGCAGCGACGGTGTTTGCTGCTAACAATACGGATGGCTTGGGTAGTTTTAGAGTTGGAGTAAAGGATATTATCCGATCTAGCTCTGATGTCATAGACGAGATAAAAAAGTTTGATGAGAAATACAATGAGGTATGGCCATCAACAAAAGAAGCTGCCTCGTCTGCAACGTCGTCTATTCGCAAAGAATACTATTCTCTTAAAGAGGATATCGATGATTTGATTGATAAAATAAAATCAAATGGCATTGATGATAAGTCCGTCTCTTCTAAATGCAAGGAGATCTCTGAAAGAGTATCGAATTTCAAAGACTCCTTTGAGAAAGATGTCATATCAAAAATGAAGGACAATGAGAAAGCTGTTGAAGAATATAAGGAGATTTTAGCTGTCAAAAGCCAAAATCTGAAGTCTCAAGTCGAAGACTTGTACAATAAAGCTAGTGCTATATATGATGACGGTCTTGTCTACAACCTTCCAATTGGTATTGAGGCTGATTTCGGTAGTGTGTACGTAAATTTGCAAATCAAAAAAATGGAGTTCAGCCGTGGTGAAAAAGAACATACTAAAGGTCATGCTGTGGCTACACTCACTCTGCCATTTCTTCCCAAGCAAGAGGATGAAACAAAAACCATCAGTATGGCTGGTGATATCTATTTCAAACATAATAGTGAATCTGTATCCAGATTGTATGTCAATGAAAATTTGAGAATCCCTATTATCAAGGATAAGGTCTACCTTGTGGTTGTCGGAGAAAATAATCAAAATAAGACGAAGGGTAATTGTAAAATATCGGATGGTTCAAGTTATATTGAATTCAGCTGTAATGAAATCACTGATGTCAATCTCGTCGGATATTTTGATTTTTCCGGTAGTGAAGTAGAAGGCGGTACACCAAGTTTCTTGATCGCATGTGACAAAGAAGGTAATGAGAAAGAAGGAGAATATGTATCTGCGCCATTTGTCCTTAGAGGTAAGGGTGGTGTTAGTTCTATGCTTTGTTTCTCTCATCCTTTTAAGGTAAAAGGACTTGGTGATTTTGTGTTTACTGTTGAAGATGGTGCTATTGACTTCAGTGATATACAAAATCCAGATGGATTGGTAGTCCCTCGATATTGGCAATCTCCTCTGACTCCTGAGTCTTGGATCGGATTTTTCCTAAAGAAACTTACGGTTCAATTGCCTAAAGAGTTTTTCTTAAACAGGGATGGAAATGAAAGAACCTCATTTGATGTGTCGAACATGTATATCGACGACTATGGTTTTTCTGGAGATGTGACTGTAAAAGAACTTGTCAACCTAAATAAGGATTTGGGTGGCGCTGGTGTCAGTATTTCCATCGATGAAATCACCGCCCATTTTTTGCAGAATGAATTTACAGGAGGTAGGCTTGATGGTAATTTGACTTTGCCGTTCTTGTCTCAATTTGAAGACGGTGCGACACCTGAAAAAGAGGCGAATAGTTTTGCCAATTATGAGAATTATAAAGGGGATGCTCCTGGTGTGAAGGCTCCGGAAATGGAGAATGCCGTACTTGATAAGAAGAATAAAGAGAAAAAGATTCTGGAGCTGACGTTTTCAGCTGATGTGGCATATGTTGATAAAAAGAACGGAACTAATGTGTCTTCTGACAATGAAGGCAATATTTCAGAACCAGAGAAACACTACGTATTCAGCGCTAATGTGGGATTGAAGAAAGACCATAAGTATAGGGTTCCATTCACTTCCGTCGCTTATGTCACTTTGAAAGGCGGAACTTCTTTGTCTATCACAAATGATGTAGATAAGGTTTATGGAGAAGACTCTGATGTCCCAGAAGAAGATCGAAAGGGTATGATTTTTACCTTGACGATGAACGGAGAATTGGGAGTCAACTCTCCTAAGGCAATTTCAAAAGGAAGTAATAAGCTTGGCTTTGATCTTGAATTTAAGGATATCCAGTTTCAGGGCTTGACATTCTCCAATGTAGGAACCCCTGTAAATATCGATTACATAGCTTTGAATGGAAAGGTAGGAGCCAAAATTTTAGGATTGTCCATTGCAATCACCAAACTTGAATATAAGAAAAATAGCCAAGAGTCAGGAGGAAATATCGATTATGACGGCAAAAAATATCCTATCTGGACAGGAAAACTTGGTATGGATGCCAAGGTTGAGCTTATTGGTGGTTCTGGTGGTATAGGAGCTGATTTGTCTTCCAGATTCAGATTTGTAACTAAATCCCATGGCTCAAATCTCAATGATATCAAGTGGGATTACGACGGCTTCGAAATAGGCACGGTAGGTCTACATGCTGATTATAGTGTGTTCAAACTTGATGGCTCTCTTGATATCTTTAAGGATGACGAGATTTTTGGAAAAGGATTCCGTGGATCTATTGATATGAGTATTGATCCTATAGGTTTGTCTATCGGAGCTCAGATTTGTTTCGGCAAAACTTCTCACCAAAGCCAAAACGGAAAAAAATATTCTTATTGGTTTACTCGAGCTTCCGCAGAGATGGCAAGCACACATATTTTGCTGTTCCCTCCTGCTGTGTTCCTGAACTCAATCACTGGAGGAGCGTATAGTCATATGAATCCGGGAAGAATAAATCCTAATGGAGGAGTTTTCTTTGTTTCTGATGTGAAAAACTATAAGCCAGATCCAAAAATAGGTTTTGGATTCATTGCAGGTATAGGAGTATATATTGGTTCAGAAAATCTGGCAAAGGCAAAGGCAGAGATGGAGTTGACTTTTGCAAATAGTTTGGCATTGGATCAAATCAGAATAGGTGGACAAGTCACACTGATTTCACCTAAGTCTAGTAAGTTCAAGATTCCAAACGCTATAACTAAATTGCAGAAATTCAAAAAAGAAATTGAAGATGGAAGTATTTTGTCAGACCTTTCAAAATTCAATGATTTGACATCTACAAGAGAAAATGATGCAGTAACATATAATGTTGTAAATTCTTGGGACTTAAGTAGTTCCATTGGTGGTTATGTGAACATGCAGTTTATTCGTCAGACTAGACAGTTCATTATGGATGCTGGTGTGATAGCTGATCTTTGGGGAGTGATTTATGGAAATGCTAAATTTAATTTCTATTCTGAACCAGGTAAGTGGAATTTGTCTTTTGGTACTTACGATAATCCAAGCAAATTGGAATTTATGGATTTCATCAAGTGTAAATCATATTTTGAGATGGGACATCTTTCTCGTTCTTTCTATCCGCCATTGTGTGCCGAGGCAGCAAAAGAATTTGGTTATAGCGGAGCTGATTACTCGTCGGATAAAGAAAAATTGAGTGGAGGAAAGGGATTTGCCTTTGGTATTGGTATGAGAACTGGTCTTAATATAGAGCCGTTGAAAGTCGCTTATCTAGATCTTTATATGTATGGAGGCACGGATTTGGTTGTCTCAGAACGAGCTTATAAATATGAAGAAAAGTGCAGAGACTGGAGAGCGTCGGGAGATATTTATGGTGCATTTGGTGTGAAACTTGGTGCGATGATCGATGTAGGCTTTTATGAGCAAAAGATTAAAATATTCCACGGATCTGCGTTCTTAGGATTACGAGGAGAGGTGCCATCTCCGATTTATGGAGAAGGCTTAGTCAAGTTCAACGCCTCTTTTGGAGACGGATGGTTTGATATTGATAAGTCTTATAGAGCTGATTTTGGTGAGGAGGCTGAAAGCTGTGATGATATTTATGAATTGAAAAAAATGTACAATGAGGATGAGTAAATATAGATTTTATTTTTTGACTTTGCTTTTATTTGTTGCAACTGCTGTATTTGCACAGTCAAAATCAAATATTGCTGTGAGAGCATTTTATTACAACAAGAATGTATTTCTTCGTTGGAAACTTGATGATGCAAAATCGTATCTTAAATGTGCCAAAGATGGTTTTGAAGTTGAACGACGCCAATCTGGAGAACCTTGGCAAACAGTAGGAACTGTTCGTAAAGGCAATTATGTGGATATTGATGATTATTGCAAAAAAAACGATAATGGAATTCTGTTGAAGGTGATGCTCTATAAGGAAGAGTATCTGCAACAGTTGTTTGATGAAAATCCAACTGCGGACAGAGATTCTATTAGACGAAAGTTTGAAAAAAATATAAAAGGTAGCGACGACGATTTGTATGAATTCCTTCTTTTAGGTTCGGAATTCAGTGTTGACGTTGCTAAATTCGCCGCACTCAATTTTATGGATGACAAAGTGATGACACAGCAGGAATACGAATACCGTATTCGTCCGGTGGATTCAAAACTTAAATATACAAGTGAGGTGGTGAAGGTGTCTACTGCAAGAAATTATTCTCTTCCTCAGATGAGTAAACTTTCGGTGGAAAGGACGAGAGAGAATCTAATTTTCCGATGGCGTATAACAAAGGAAATGAAAGAAGGATTCGCAGGATATGAATTGGAAAGAAGTGCCGACGGTAAAAAGTTTGAACTGGTGAATGATGTGCCTATTATTCATCTTGTCTCAACTAAGAGCACTAAAGATACATGTATTTATACAGATACTCTTCCTAAGTGCGGAAAGACATATTATTATCGTGTACGAGGTTTCAGCAGATTTGGTTTGAGCGGTCCATATAGTAATATCGTCACAGAACGATGCGAGGATGACCTTACCGTCTTCCCTAAGATTGAGACTATTGAATTCAACAAAAATGGTGAGGCGGAGATTAAGTGGATTGCAGAAAATCCAGACAATCAAAAGTTCGAAGGATTTGAGGTGCAGCGTGCAGCTGATATAAATTTGGAAAAAACAGGGTTCTTGTCTATAACCAAACGGTTGAGTGTGTCAACTACTTCTTACGTTGACAAGAAACCTCTGAAGCATAATTTTTATCGCATCTTAGCTATAGGAGAGAACGGACAGATGAATTATGGTAATATCGTATATGCTACCCCTCATGATACTTTGCCACCGTCTATACCGACAGGTCTAAAAGGTGTTATCGATTCTGCTGGTGTGTTGACATTGACTTGGAATCCTAATCCAGAACCAGAAATCAGAGGATACAAAGTATATTTTGCCAACGATTCTAATGATGTCTTTGTCTCTGCTTGTGATACATTCTTGAAAACTCCGCAGTATAACGACACGTTGTTCTTGGGATCACTTACTAATGACATCTATTACAAGGTGGCTGCAGTCGGAGAAAATTATGGACAGAGTGAAAAGTCGCCTGCGATTAAAGTTGTGAAGCCAGATACGATTGCTCCTGCAGTTGCAGTGTTCAAAAGTGTGAAGCAGGATTCAACAGGTGCGATGATAGTGGAGTGGTACGACAGCCCTAGTACGGATCTGGCAAAAACAGTTTTGGTAAGATTCAGAGAGAAGCATGTCGGCTGGGATACATTGGGCGTATGGAGTGGAGATTCTACGGTAAAGATGATTAAAGATACAGCAGATTTTATCGGAGAAAATGTGACATATAGAATTCTCGTTTCTGATGAATCTGGCAATGAGAGCGCTTCTCTTGACTACGTGATCAAAACCCAATACGTCAAGCCGCATTGTGCAAAAGATTTACAAGTTACGGTCGATAGAAACCTTGGGGAAATTGAGTTGCATTGGTCTAAGTGTGGATGCAATGTGTTTATGACTCGTATATATAGAATTGATGATGGCGTGCAACGTCTTCTTGTCACATTGGAAGGTCAGGAAACCGGATATATAGATTCAAAGGTCGCAATCGGACATACATACCAATATTTGGTACTTCCGATAACGAAGAAAATGAGTCAGGTGGAGAAATCAGAAATTATCGCCTATTAAATGAGAGACTTGGAAAGACGGGCAGTGATGTCCGTCTTTTTTTATTATACATTTATCTTCTGCTTTATTCTGTTTTATTGGAATTAATGTGTAATTTTGCACAAATAATTCAGAATAACATCCTATAATATGGCACAAATAATGACATTGGATGATATAGACATCCGTATTTTGCAGGAATTGCAACAGAACAGCCGCCTTACCAATAAGGAGTTGGCTGCACGTATTCACTTAAGTACCACTCCGACATTTGAGCGTCATCGCCGTTTGGAGCGTGAGGGTTATATCAAGATGTATACTGCGATTGTCGACGCAGACCGAATAGACAGAAGTTTTGCGGTATATTGCAATATCAGTTTCAAGCAGATCAACCGTGAAGTTGCTGATGAGTTTCGTGAGATTGTCGCTAGTTGGGATGAAGTGACAGAATGTTACAATGTGAGTGGTGACTGCGATTTCCTTATGAAGGTCAATGTGCGTGGTATGAAGGAATATCAGGAGTTTATCCTTTATAAGGTGGGTGAACTTGATTATGTCGGCCGTGTACAGAGTGTTTTCGTGATGGAGACACTGAAGCAGAATTACGGTATTAGATTGTGATGGAAGGTTGATGGTTGAAGGTTGATGGTTGAAGTAAAGTGAAGAAGACGGAATTCAAAGGATACGTATCCATTAATTCCGTCTTCTTTATATCTTAATTAATCATCCATCATCAATCATCCATCATCAACCATCAATCATTTTTCATTTTTCAACTGGCATTGAAGCATTCTGCCAACCCAAGATGCCTGAGTTTAGCTCAATCACCTGATAGCCCATGTCTGCCATTGCGTTAGCAGCCACTTTGCTGCGTTTTCCAGAACGGCAGTAAACAGCGATTTTTTTCTTTTTATCAAGTTTTGCAGCTTCTGTCTGGAAGTCAGCGCTCTTCATATCGATATTCTGAGCACCTTTGATGTAGCCTGACTTGTATTCAGATGGTGTACGTACGTCTACAACGACAACAGAGTCGTTCTTGATTGCTGTGGCAAATTCTGTAACAGATAGAGATGTGAATTCACCAGCGTTTGCAACTGTTGCAGTGCAAAATCCTAATGCAACTAAAATCCTTTTCAATCTATTCATAGTTTATTGTATTGGTTTTTAATTTCTTGTTTGATAGAATCTTTATCCAATCCGCATAATTTGTACAACTCTTCCGGAGTGCCGTGTTCAACGAATTTGTCCGGCAAACCAAGTCGTTTGACAATGATAGGAGTATCGTTGTCGTTGAAGAATTCAGTTACAGCTGAACCCATTCCTCCGTTTTTCACTCCATCTTCCACAGTGATTATGCGACGGAATTTTTTTCCTACTTCTCTCAACAGATCTTCATCCAATGGTTTGACGAAAATCATATTGTAGTGTGCGGCATGGATTCCCTCTTCCTGAAGCTCACAGATCGCTTTTGCTACGGTGTTGCCGATCGGACCGACGGTAAGTACAGCCACACCGTCGCCATCTGTAAGCATTTCTCCTTTGCCCACAGGCATCTCTTCAAGTGGACAATGCCAATCTTTCTGTTCTCCCTTGCCACGTGGATAACGGATCATGAAAGGACCTTTGTCTGGCAACTGGGCCGTGTACATCAGTTTGCGCAATTGGCTTTCGTTGATTGGCGACGCGATTGTGAGGTTAGGCACAACACGGAAAGCTGCGATGTCGAATGCACCGTGGTGAGTCGCTCCGTCCGCACCAACTAAGCCGGCACGGTCGAGACAGATCACCATATTAAGGTTCTGTATTGCCACATCATGGATGACATTGTCGTAGCCTCTTTGCATGAAAGAGGAGTAGATGTTGCAGAACGGCATCATGCCAGCTTTTGCCAGACCTGCTGAGAATGTCACCGCATGTCCCTCGGCAATACCTACGTCGAATGTACGGTTTGGCATCTCATGCATCATGAATGTCATGGAGCAACCTGTTGGCATGGCAGGTGTCACTCCCACGATTTTGTCGTTTTCACGTGCCAGTTCAAGCAATGTGTGGCCGAACACATCCTGGAACAAAGGAGGTTGGTCAGTCTGGATGACCTTGATCTTCTCTCCTGTCTCAACGTCAAACTTGCCAGGCGCGTGCCACTCTGTAGCCGCCTCTTCAGCCGGTTTGAATCCTTTGCCTTTCTTAGTGATAAGGTGAAGAAGTTTTGGACCTTTGATTCGTTTCAAATCTTCCAAAAGAGAGACCAGTTCCACAACGTTATGTCCGTCAGATGGACCGAAATATCTGATATTCAATCCTTCAAACATGTTTTGCTGACTGCTCAACAATGATTTGACTGAGTTGGTAAGACGTGTGAACTTTCCTTTCTTGTCGTCGCCTATGATACCGGCATTTACAGCACGGTTGTATAATCCTTCACGAATACGGTTGTATCGTGGAGAAGATGTCAGTTTAAGCAGATAATCGCTCACTCCACCCACGGCAGGGTCAATAGCCATGTGGTTGTCGTTGAGGATAATCAGCAGATTATTGTCGCAGATGGACGCATTGTTCAGTCCTTCAAATGCAAGACCACCAGTCATCGCACCGTCTCCTATGATGGCGACGGTATGATTTTCTTTGTGCTCTAGTTTAGACGCCACTGCCATTCCGAGTGATGCGGAAATAGAGTTGGACGCATGGCCTGCTATGAATGAGTCGTAATCACTCTCCTTAGGGTTAGGAAAACCGCTGATTCCGCCAAACTTACGGTTTGTGCCGAACACTTTGCGTCTTCCTGTAAGGATCTTATGTCCGTAAGCCTGATGGCCAACATCCCATACGATGTTGTCTGATGGCATGTCGAACACATAATGAAGAGCGACTGTGATTTCTATTGTGCCAAGACTGGATGCGAAATGCCCTGGGTTGTGTGACAACTCATCGATGATGAATGCACGCAACTCTTCACAAACCTGAGGCAGTTGCTCCACCTTAAGTTTCTTCAAATCCGAGGGATACTCGATATTATTGAGTAGACTTTCCTTCATTTCCATTCTTCTCTCGCTTTAATCATCATTTCCAACACTTGGCATATAACGCTGTGGTTGGAGTAGTTTTTAACTACAAAGTCTGCTTTTTTTAGTTTGTCGTCATCGCTGGCTTGGTTTGCCATGCGTCGGCGGATTTCTTCAATATTTGCGGAATCACGTCGTGCGACTCTTTCTATTCTTGTTTCAGTTGGAGCGTAGACAAGGCATACTTTGTCGATGCATTTGTTGTTCAGACCGCATTCATAAAGAATAGCGCTCTCCAATGCGACGATGTCTTTCTTTTGCTCCGTACACCAACGGTTGAAATCAAGTTCCACTGCCGGATGCACGATTCCTTCAACTTCAGTTAGCAAAGCAGCGTCTGAAAAGATCTTTGCTGCCATTTTCTTTCTGTTGAGACGTTGCCCTTCATACACGTCGTCGCCGAGCAGTTGCATTATCTTTTGTCTTACGTCTGCATCGTTCTCCTGCAGCCATTTTGCTCTGGAGTCGCAGTCATAGACGGGGACTCCTAATACAGAGAGAGTCTTGCTTACGACGCTTTTGCCTGATCCTATACCACCTGTTATTCCAAGTCTCAACATTATTGCTCAGTTTTAGTTTCAATAATAAACTCAACCTGGTCAGGATGCAGAGAGACTCCGAAAATACCTTCGGCACTGTTGGCAACCTCCACGTTGATCTTATTGCTTTTGCTGTTGATCTTGTTGTAGTCCACTACAAGAGTGAACGACGACGGTGTGACTTTATCCCAATTGCTGACACCTACCTTACATTTTACACCAACGTATGCAGGGAAGGTCTTCAAAGTCAGATTGGCAGGGACGTTCTTTTTGTTGATGCCGACCACGTCAATTACTTTTTCCATGACCTGTTCGGCTTTTATGTCAACGATGACTTGTGATTCATTGAATGAGATATTGTCATCCTTTTTCAAAGGGACAATCTGAGTCGTGTTCTCAAAGATATCATTGAGAAGTGAGTCGGCAGGCAATGTCTCCAAAGAGTCTATTTTGTCCAAAGTCTCTTTCGTTCCGAAAATATCAATTTTGTCCGGATTGATTGTGACATCGCCTATTTGGATATATTGAGGACGAAGTCGGATTTTGCCGACAAGCTTGACAGGCACCGTCTTTTTTTCTATCTTGAATATCGACACTTTGATAGTGTCGGGAGAATAACTTTCAATTTTAGTGTTGGCATTGAGTTGCTCTTTCAGCTTGGCTTCGAAACTTTTTGATTGTATCAGGTTTCTTCCTTCTTGAAGTTTTTCCCTTCCTATTTTGATTGTGTCGAATCCATAGCCAAGAAAAGCAAATGCTGTTTTAGCGTGATATTTAAACAAAGTTTGCCATTGATCTGATACTGTCACTTCAAGGGCAGGGCATAGTTGTTCGCTTCTGCAGAACCCTTCAGGGATTTCTTCGTATTGTATTGGTATTTGGATAGTTGACTCTCCTTTTTCTGAAGATGCTTGCATCAGCCAAAGTGTAGCGGATATTGCCAAAAAAAACAAAAAGACCCAAAGGTCTTTGCTCATCACAAATTCCCTGGCCTTTTTGATTTGTTTTTCTATGAAATTTAGAATTTCGTCTTTCACTACACTCTAAATGCTGAATAGATGATTTACTTTGTAACGTCAGTTGAGACGCTTGTTGTCTGAGCTTCGTTTGTTGGATAAACGTAGTTGACATTTACGTTAACCACAACATTAGGAGCGATTTCGATACGGATAGTCACACCGTCAGCCTCGATACTTTTGATCTTGCCGTAGATGCCTGTCTGTAGGATCACAGTGTCGCCAGCCTTTAGGTTAGCGCGGTATTGACGGATTTTCTTCTCCTGCTTTTTCTGGCTCCAGATCATGTAGATGAAGAATGCACCGAAGATAAGAATCATTGGTAACATTGAGCCTAAACCTGGCTGAGCCTGTAGTAGAATTGATAATAGATTCATTTTTTTCTTTTTTTAGTTATCTTGTTTTTGGTGTGATCACCGCAACTTTTGTCAATTTGTTTTGTTCTTTAAGATCTTTCACGATAGCGTCAAGCACACCGTTGATGAATGTTGAGCTTCTTGGAGTGCTGTAGTATTTAGAAAGCTCTACATACTCATTCAAAGTGACGACGATTGGAATGTGAGGGAATGCGAAAAGTTCTGCGATCGCAGTCTGAAGGATGATTTTGTCCATGAATGCGATACGGTCTTTGTCCCAATTCTTGATGTGAGTCATAATTAGTTCGTCGTACTCAGTCTGGTTGTAGATAACCTTTGTAAGTAGAGTAAGGGCGAATGTCTCATCTGTTGGGTCGCTGAACTTAGGCATCAACTCGTAATCGTTAGGAGTAGTTTCTTCGTAGCGGGCGATTGTCTTCATAATGAAACTGATGACAGTCTCTGTGTCGTCGTTCCAATAGATCGACATGCCTTCCAACTCTTCTGTCAGCATTTTGTTAGAAGTCACCACACTTTTGTAGAAGCCACGTAGGAAACGACGGTCACAATCGTAGTCGTGCTCGCTTGCCTCTGCAGTCTCATATGCTTGAGAAGACAAAGCCTCTGCATATAGTGAGTTGATGATTTCAGGATGCTTGTTCCATGATAATTTGTGCTCCTCCAAGAATTTGTTTAGAGTCTCGTTTTCTGCAAGTTGTTGTGCCACTTTGTTTTCTGCCAAAAAGTCGGCAGGGATTTTTTCTCCACTGTCAAAGTTGGCGTCGCCAGCCATTTGGCATCTTTTTGCAATAGACTCTTTTCTTGTTTTAGCATAATCAGACACTTCAACTGCAAGTCTTAGCAATAGCATGTAAAGCTCGTAAGTCTTGTCGAGTGAGATTGTCAATTCATTCTTTGCGTCATTGACATCTTTACTGTTGCTCTTGTAGTACGAAAAAAGTATCTGAATTACTTTGATTCGAAGAAGGATTCTGTTTATCATCTTTATTTCTTTTTAGCTCCGCAAAATTAGTAGAAAAAATGCAAAGCTTGAAATTTTTTAGTGCAAAAACACGATTTGTGGGGATTTATCACTTATTATTTCAGCGGCGGATTCTACTCGTTGTACGGATTGTATTCATAAAATTAATATGATACATGTTCATCCTCTTCTAAAAATGTAGAGACGCATGGTTGGTGCGTCTCTACAAATCAATGTCTCATCTTTGCAGACTGTTTTGTGTTGTATTATTCTGCAGAAGAATTAGAGTTGTCTACAAGTTTCTTTATTCCGTCGAAATTGAATCCAAGAGAGAAACGCAATGTCTCGTCAAGTGGACATGTCTTACTTGAACGAGATGCTATCAAATATGCCGCATTGATTTCAAACACTCTCATTTTGAATCCGATTCCTGCTGCGAAATATTTTCTGTTTCCTTTAGTCTCATTCTCGTGGAAATATCCGAAGCGAGCCATAAACATGTCTCTATATGAGTACTCTGCTCCCAAACTCCATGTGACTTCCTTCATTTCTTCGCTAAAACCTCCTGAGTCGCCAAAAGATTTGAAGATTCCTTTGATAGAACCCTCTGAACGGTATTTGTCCAAAGCCTTGTCATACTCCTCTCTGGTTTCGTAGTTATCCGAAATAGGTGTCGTAGGAACTAAAAGTTTGTTCAAGTCGAATGACACAGAGAATTTGTTGTAGACATCAACAGGATATTCGTAATTGAAACCTAATCTCCAGTTTGTCGGAATATATTGATCGGTCACATGGTCATCATAAGACGCCGGTGTACCGATATTTGATATGTTTGTACCGATATTCAATTTTGCGACTCTTTTGTCAGACAAATCAAACGGACGGCTGTAGAATGCTGAGATGTCTGCGGCGACAGCCTTTGCCGCACTGTATGCCTCTTCATCTACCACACCGTTCATCAAATCTGAAAATATGAATCTTAGTGCTACTGAAGCGTTCCAATACTTGCTCAATGCTCGTGAGTAGGCAACGTCGACAGCCATCTCATATGGTTTTGCTGTTCCTTGGGAAATGACATCTCCTGAAGGACCAGGCATATCTGTCAAATTGATTTCTCCGTAAGAGAAGTATCTTAAAGAAGCAGATAATGCTTGTTTGTCGTCTAGCTTGTAGTAGCCAACAAGATATGCCAAATTGATATCGTTAACGATCTCTCTCAACCATGGAGTGTATGATATCGCTATACCTCCCTTGCCATCAATGGTCGCATATTTTGATGGATTCCAGTATTGAGAGTATACGTCGGCAGATGTCGCTGCTCCCACATCTCCCATACCACCACCTCTTGCATCAGGGGCAATACTCAATGATGGTACTGCTGTCTGTAATGGATTGAAGTAATCGCCTTTGCTTTCTGCGTTTGCATTCAACACGGATAGCATCATAGCTGTTCCTACCAAACTTGCATTTATTCTTTTCATCTATCTATTCTATTTTAGCTTTTCTACTTAATTAACGTGCAATATTACTATTTATTGTGCAATTACCACGATTTTTTCTGTTTTTTCTGCAAAATCAGATTTCTCAGTGGCCACACGGATATATAGTAAATATAGACCTGGAGCGATTCTTCCATTCTCGTTCAGGTTCCACTCGATTTCCCAGATCCCGTCTGTTGGCTTGTCTTTCAATACTTTCTTTTGGATTACTCTGCCAGAAAATTCTGTCAACAAACATTCGACTGTTTGAACCTCATCAGGTCTGTTGGTCTTTATATATGAAGTGAAATTGTCTTTTGCCGGATTTGGATAGACAGTCAGAGTCTCAATTTCCGGAGCCAAACTCTCGTTTACATATATTCGAATTGTGGATTCGGATGAGTTGCTTTGCAAATCCCAAGCTTTGATCTTGATGGTGTGCCAGCCTTCACTCAACGCATCTTCAATGTGGAACTCAACTTTTCCCTCCGTACAACTTGCGGTATTGTATTTGAAATACGAATTTAGAGAAATAACATTCTTTGTGTTGTCGTCGATTGTCAAAGTAATGTTATGTCCAATACTGCTGCCTGTGGCGTTTATTCCATTTGCATCAGACAAATCCACAAAAATCATAGGATTAGGATTGACTTTGTATCCGTCCTTGAATTTTTCTCCGTTTGCTGAAACTATAATGTTTGGCCCAATGTTGTCTGGCTCAACGTCTGATGAACTTCCTCCAATAAGTATATATTTGTTTGCTCCCATCGCATCCCAACCGTTTTGCTCGTCGTAGGCATACATGGATAGTCTTCCGTAGTCAGTATTGTAGTTGATGTCTTTTGGTATAATCATTTGTAGCTCGAAGACACCATTTGTAATAACGGAAGATCCGGAATATAGAGTGCTTTGATGGTCTCGATAAGTGTATGGTTCTATGCCACTTTTATTTCCTTTCGTGAATGCTTTCATCTTTTTGTCTTTGAGCGTGGCATTTACAATTCCGTTGAATTGTTTTAAGATATTGCCTGTCTCATCCTCAACATGACAATAAATTTTCACTTTGGACAATGCTTTTAGCGTGTCAGTTTTGACACTTGATCCATCTTTGTTCAAAGTCGCAATGGAGTCGACAACCAGATTAAGTTCGGGAACTTTTAATTTTAAGCCAGGGTCTCCCAACAAAATGTAGACCATTTTATTAGAGTCTTGACCTCTTGCTGTTTTTGCCGCTTTGTATATTTTACCTAGGCGGTATTCGTTCTCTGGATTAAATGTTTGTCTTAGAAAATCTTTGTCTAACGATAGATTTGGCGATGCGTAAGCTGTACGCACAGCTCCAATAGAGGCGATAGCTCCTCCGTTTGGATTCAGCATAATCTCCTCTCCATAACTTGATTTGAAGTCATCGAATTGTGACAGATTACAGCTTCCCGCAAACCATACAGGGTATATTTTATTGTATATCGACTGTACTTGCGAGATCGAATAAGAATGTTCCGCACTGATGGCGTTGTAGGAACTGTGCCCTAAATAGTTGAAAATCAAGGAGCCTTCTGCAAACTTCTTTGTTATGGCGGCTGTCACTTCAGGGTATCTGCGTGATCCTCCACTCATGTCACAGGTGAAGTTGTCCCAGTAGAGACGTGTTATGTTCATCCTTGGTTCTGTGGATTCTGTGGTTACAATTGCCTCTTCCTGATGTGATATAAATGAGTGGTACCCGGATGTCGAATTTTGTTCTTCGTTGTCATCCGCCAATGCAAGAATTTTAGTCCTCCATTCTCCTGGCTCTAATGCATAGTATTGTTTTACTTTGTTGACAAGAGTCTCTGCTTGTTCTTTTTTTACGACTGGGAATCTTCCAACTCCTATGTTTATTTGTTTGTTTGTATATAGGTTATTGTATCCTAAAGTGCCGTCTTCAACATAACCAAAATAGTCGTCACTTGAGAAACTAGATGTTTCGTTTAGTGATCTGACGGATTGGTATGTCAACATTTTGTTGTTGTCATTTAACTTTAGTCTTCCTCTGTTGTCGTATGTTCCGTCTCCTATTAGCAGCAGGTATTGTGGATAAATTCCATATTCCGATTTGGCCGCTCTATCCCACAGCATCTTCATTAGTGCTCTTATGGCTGTCGGGTCTGGCGTTCCGCTTGAAAATTCATTGAATACTTGGTCGGCAGTGACCACAGCAACACTCATTCCATCCTCTTTCTGATGGAATTCAGCGATTTCTTTGGCTTGGTCAATGAATTCTGGATTTGTGACTACCATATATTCAATATCTTTAAGCGCGTGCAGATTCTGGTTGTTTACATTTCCTACAACTTCTGGTGTTGGAAAAGAACCTCCCCAGTTGACCACAATGTATCTTCCGACCGTTGGCCTTGTCTTGACTGTGAATATCAAACTGTCTTTGTTCAATCTTGTTGGCACTCTCTTGACATCACCAATTTCCGACACATCCCAAACTTGAATGTTTGCTGTCGAATTCAATGCTGCATAAGTGATGTTTGCCTCAGATAAAGATGGACTTACAGGAATCATCTGGTAGCTTGTGTTGCCTTTCAAATTGCATTTTGCCGCGGCAATTATATAGTCTATGTATCCAGCTCCTGTAGTCGCTGCCGTAGTGTATTTATATGTGGCTGATATAGAATTAGATGCGGGTTGTGTGACTTCCGCTTCCATTGTCTTCTCGAATCCAAGATCATATTTGACAGCTTTGTCAAAGGTCGCTGATTTGTCGGTCAAATTTGTCTTTAAATTGAATTCTCCTGTTGCTGACGATGCTGACAATACATTACTGTATATTTTTCCAGTTTCTCCTGCTATCAGATTTGTGAAAGAGAATGTGAATGTCTTGCTGTCTCCGTTGCTGAACTTGTTGCCGTACCAGTTTCTTCCAGTTTTGGAAATGTTGATGTCATCAAATTTCTGCCATTTGATGGCTGTGTATGTTGTCTCTTTGGTATTGTTTTCTGTCAACGTATCAGCGAATTTGATTCTTTTCGCTTCTGTGTCCTCTTCGTGTAGGAAATAGTAGGAATAGTCGGATGTGTAGTTCTCTGTTATTCCGATATTGTTTGTCGCAGATGCATTTATCTTTGTCAAACCGACTACACCTCTAAGGTAGAATGCGATTCTGTCTCCCAAATCCACGACAGGTTGGTCGGCCAGATCGTCGACGTAAAGGTTGCTTTCAGTAAAATCTTCGTTCAGCAATTCACCGCCATATCCGCGTAGGTGCACATTCTTCGGATTTGAGAATCCCATCTCACGCAACTCGCTGTAAGTGAAGGAGTAAAGTCCTTCTTCCTGTACTCGGATTTTTACTGTCTTTCCGCTCGACAAAACTGATTTGTCTGTATATGTACGCAGGTGTTGTGCACTGACTTCACTCATGGAAGCCAATGTGATTGCAAACGTACATGTAAATATATCTCTTAATAACTTCATACTCTAAATTGTTATTTGACGCTGAAATTAAGCAGCTCTTGGCCTTCGATATATCCTTTGATTTCATCTCCGATCTCTACTTTGCCTACTCCGCTGGGTGTGCCTGTGAAAATCAAATCTCCCGTCTTCAAAGTGAAGTATTTGCTCGCCAACGACACAATTTCAGCTATTGATGTAATCATTTCACTGCTATTGCCAGACTGGACTATATTGCCATTCTTACTCAGACTAAAATTAATATTTTGCAAATCAGTAAATTCTTTTTTATCAATGAATTCTCCTATTGGCGCAGAATTGTCAAACCCTTTGCTGATATCCCACGGTGCACCTGCTTTTTTTGCGGCAGCCTGTAAGTCTCGTGCTGTAAAATCCACTCCGATAGTGATGGCATCAATATATCTGTCAGCAAATTTTGCCGCAATATTTTTACCCATTTTGCCTATCCTAACCACAAGTTCTGCCTCATGTTCTACCTGTTGAGAAAAATCTGGCAGATAGAATGGCTTGTTTTCACGGAGAAGAGAAGTCTCTGGCTTTAGAAAAAGCACAGGTTCTTTCTTTTCTTCTTTATATAGTTCTGCATTGTGGGAACCATAGTTCCAACCTACACATATTATCTTCATAGAATGTTAAAAATACCAATTTCGCAAATTTAAGATTTTATTTTTCTTTTTTTATGTTTTGGCTCAAAATGTTTTTAACATATTACAAATACACTCCTATTTCGCATATTCCATGCTTTGGTCTTGTTGTGCCTCATTTCTTCTCTCAACAATTTTTATGTGGTATTTTTTGTTATGGTTGTCTTTGTTTTTTTCATTCCGATTTTTTTTGTCGTGTAGGATGAGAATCTATCTCCTAAAATCACAACAGTTTGTACTTCATTGACGTCAACATGTTGTCTTTCTGTAATATCTCGGTCCAACAGCTTTATTTCATTGGCCGACAATATAGATTTGTTGTATGAACGTATGTTTTGTTCTCTTGATCCATTGATGGTCGATGCCACTGTCGTAGCAACAGCACACGACAATATTTTTCTTAATAACTCCATACTCGATCCCCCTATTATAAATTTTAATACCGTAATTTCGCAATGTGCCGATCTATGCACAAATTTTATATTTTCATAATTATAACGTGAAATGTCATGTGGTATTGTGTATGAACTCTGAAAAAGTTTTATTTTTGTTTTATAAATAAGGAAACGAAAATTTAAAATATGGATTGGAAAGATTCGCTATCTGCTCTTAAAGGCACGTTGCCACAGGGAGATGCAGAACCAGTTGTTGAGGAAAAAGTGGAGGAGAAGGTAGACGCTCAGAATTTGATCGTTAGTTTTGAGAAGAAGGGTAGAGGAGGAAAGACCGCCACTATCATTTCTGGGTTCACTTGTGATTTGGAGACGGTGCATCAGATTGCTGACGTGCTGAAGAAAAAATTGGCTACAGGTGGTTCATACCGTGAGGAGGAGATCCTTCTTCAGGGCGACAAACGTGATGCCGCTGTGGAATGCTTGAAAAAACTTGGGCATAAGGCGAAGAGAGGAAATTGAATTTAATTCATAATTCGTAATTCACAATTCATAATTGTTGGTGGAATCTTACATTCCATCAGTTGGAGATTGGTATTTCCATAACGCTGGTTTGAGTCGACTATTACGCATTATGAAATTTTATCTTTTTTTATTCAGCCAGTCGTAGTAAGCTTCTAGAATTTTACTTGACATGTCATCTGGATGATTTATGTCCTTCTTAAGAAAATATATCTGTAGACGTGAGCCTCCCCATAGTCCCCAATTGTTTCTTATCCACATGCCTAAACTGAAATGTAAATCTATGGTGTCTTTTTTCTTTGGAAGCCCTTTGATGTATTCCTTGTCTTCCTCACTGATGATTTTATCTAGCTGAACACAACAATCTTCGATATCTTTGGGAATGTATACTCCGTTGATAGTGTCCATTTTTAAGCGTAACGCGTATTCTTCGTTTCTTTTGTCTTGTTTTTCTTTTCTTATTTTTCGCCTTTCTGTAAATCTTTCATTTTGTTTCTCCAGGTCAATTTCTTGGCCGTTCAAATAGCGATGATAAGACACTAAAATAGTCTCATAAATCTCATCATAGTTGTAGAATCCTTTCCTCTCAAAATATTTCACAAGTCTCGATGGCCGTTCGTCTGTTTGTATCCAATGATGATAGAAATCCATATGAGGATATGTAAATTCTTCATGGTTGCAGATGCTGTCTTCGTGGAGAGCCTTGACCAACTCTTTGTCTTCTGGTTCTATGGTTTTATCTAATATACGAAAACAGCCATTTATGTTTCTTGGTATAGGATAGTCATTCAACTCTTTTTCATATGCTGATGATAGCAGTGAATGAAAAGATAACAGAAAGATTATTACAATCTTAGTTTTCATAATTGTTTGTTTATGTTTGTAAAAAAGTTTTAAATTTCCCCATGTTTTTGGCCAGTCTCCACAATTACGAATTATGCATTATGAATTATGAATTCCCATGCCAGTCCTCACAATTACGAATTATTAGGGCGTCCACAAGGGTTCGCCCCTACGAGCAAATTCAATTCCTCAGATGTATTTCCCCACAATTACGCATTATGCATTATGAATTATGAATTCCCATGCCAGTCTCCACAATTACGAATTATGCATTATGAATTATGCATTATGAATTATGCATTCCCATGCCTGTCCCCACAATTACGCATTATGCATTATGAATTATGAATTATGAATTATGAATTCCCATGCCAGTCCCCACAATTACGCATTATTAGGGCGTCCACAAGGGTTCGCCCCTACGAGCAAATTCAATTCCTCAGATGTATTTCCCAACAATTACGCATTATGCATTATGCATTATGAATTAAATCAATATTCCATTGCAATGGTCGATTTCGTGTTGTATGATCTGGGCTGTAAAACCTCTGAATTTCTTTCTTTGTGGTTTGAAATTAATGTCTAAATATTCCAACTCTATTTCATTGTATCGAATTGTCTTCTTTACACCAGGCAAAGACAAACATCCCTCTTCTGCAGGATAAGGTTTCAATTTCAATGTGATCACAGGGTTGATGAAAGCCTCTTGTTTATCACCCACGCATACCACGATGATGTTTTTCAAAACGCCGATCATATTGGCAGCCATACCTACGCATCCGTCAAGGTGGGCACGCAGAGTGTCGAGCAGGTCAGTCACCACTTGTTTGTCTTCTTCCGTTGCTGGCTCTGATTTTTGAGACAGGAACAACGGATCATGCATTATCTCTTTTACCATATATCATTATTTATAGTTTGCCGCCAGCATTACAAAAACATCTTTCCCCATTCATCAAACTGTTTCACTGATTCTTCACCGAATTTTTCCAGTTTGCGTCTTGCCTGGATAAAATCTCTCTCTTCTCCCAAGTGTGTCTTGCTGAAGAATTTGTCGGCAAAACAGATGATCTGTTCTTCTATGCTGACGGGACGCATGTCACGATGAGGAACAGGAAGATCCTGTTCGATGATCTGCTTCAACGATAATCCTGTGCCTGTGTGACGTTCCGCCACCATCGCATGGCGTGGCAGACCTTCCGCTTGGAGCAACTCACTGCCGAGATAGCCGTGGCAGATGTAGGGCTGATCTCCGTCGCAACAGATTCCAGCCGCTGAAGTCTTGAAGATACCGATGTCGTGAAGCATTGCGCCTTCCTCCACGAATCTGCGGTCGGCTCCAAGCTCAGGATGGGCGTCGACGATCTTCAACGCTTTTTCTGTGACTTCTTTTGAATGAGTGACGAGAATGTGGTAGAGCTTGCTGTTCTCGTCGTAGTATTTCTTTATTATTGCTAATGGATCTATCATAGGATTATTCTTTTCTTACAAAAATAGGAAATTTGTATAAATACACACCAAAAGAATCTGGCTTTCTACATCTCCTTTACGTTTTGTTTCTGTGACGTTGCGATGCCGTCTGTGTTTTGAAGAAAATCATGCGTCACAGCCTATTGGGAAGACATTTGTAGCAGGAATGTACCTTTTGTTTGCAGGCTCTGTTTGCCGGATACGAAAAAGACCGCTCGTTGTCAAAACGTACGGTCTTCAAAACACTTAACCAATTAAAATTTCTATAAATTTTTATCTAAGATTTATCGGGTTAGCAGGAACAAAAAAAATCAAGTTATGAGTCAAAGTTTGTCAAAGAAAGATGTATTAAACATTGACCTTGTCGCTTTTCTGGAGAGACAAGGGATGACACCTGTGCGACAGACTCGTAACAGCAAATTTGGTACAACTTTGTTGTACTATTCTCCATTCCGAAACGAAAAGAATCCTTCGTTTGAAGTGTTTCCGGACATTTATCCACAAAAATGGATAGATCGTGCGGAAATGGATCGTACAGGAACGCTGCTTACCTTAGTAGCTAAATTGAAAAACATTCCTGATACTCCAGGGAATCTTAATGAGATAATAACCGCAACAGCGGAAGCTTATGGAGGGGTTGTTTTTAACCTGCCTCAAAGGGAGGTCCGTCATAATTTGGTTGAAGACAAACCCAAAATAGAGATAAACAAGGTAAATTCTATTTGGTATGACTCTCTTGTCGAATATTTAAACCGACGATGTATCTCTCTTGATACAGCACGAAATTTCTGTAAGCAAGTTCACTATATCAAGTTGAAAGAAGACGGAACACCGTCGAAAGAACGAGTTGATATAGGATTTCCAAATTCGCATGGAGGAAATAGTATTCAAAAATGCGATAAGGAAGGTGGTTGGGAACTTAGAATGGAATCTCTACCTAAAACAATGCCTGACGGATCGACGTATCAATATACGTCGAAAATATGTAACGCTAAAGCTCCAAGTTACATTGTTGAAGGAAAGCAAACAATCAATGTGTTTGAAGGTTTCTTCGATATGCTAAGTTGTGCGGAACAAAAGAAAAGGTTGGGCAAAGATCCTCTAAATGAGGATTATATAGTTCTCAACTCGGTGGCTTTGGCTGACCAGGTTATAGAAAAAATGGAGACTATTGATCTCCGTAACAAGAAAATCAAGTTGTTTCTGGATAATGATAATGCAGGAACAATCGCAACTCAGAAAATCATGAAAGCTTTGAGCGATAGAGCAGAGGTTATTGATTGCCGATATATCCTTGGTAATCATAAAGACCTCAATGAATGGCATATCGCAAACACAAAGGAGATGATAGAAAAGAATCATCTTACCTTGGAAAAGGGAGTTTTCGTTGAAAAAAAAACTGAGGTGATTAATCAACGTCAAATATTGCCCGCTCCAATGATGAAGAAAAGGAGAGGGGTAGGTATATGATATAACAATTTAACTTTAATAAAAAGTGAATGTATGTCCTCAATTATGGGGGCATACATTTTATCGAACTTATTACAATTAACTTTAATAAAAAAGCAATGTGTGTCCTCAGCAGAAGGACACACATTTTACAAACTAATTACAAATTACTTACATGAGAAATCTATTAGTATTAATAACAGTATTCCTATCTTTATGTTCTGCTGCTCTTAGTTCGCAACATCTGCAACAAAAGGGGGCAAAAAAGGTAAAACTGGAAGTGAGTGATGTGAAATGGCTATACTTACAGTTCCCTGCAAAAATAAATTATGTAGACATGGGAACTGAGGATATTGTCGCCGAAAAAATCGGTGATGCAGAGAATATTCTTCGTATCAGAAGCGAGATCCCTGTATTTGACAATACTACCCTAACTGCAATCACGAAAGATGGGAAAATATACACATTTGATCTTAATTATGATCAAGATCCCAAGACAATAGCCATTGATGTGAAAAATGTGGGAGATTCTGTTAAACAGGAACATTATTTGTCGGAATCGACAATTGAATTGTCGAGTATCAGAACCTCACACCTATCATATAATTCAGACGAGACAGTTATAGATGTAGCTGTCGGAGTTGATTCTATCATAGCAGAAAAAATCTCTGATTTTAACAATGTGGTCATCGCCAAAAGGGTGGGGGAGTTTGATGCTTTTACTTCTACGTCACTTCATGTCGTGACTAAAGACAGCAAAAACAATGTGAGGATTTATCCCCACATCATCAAAGCTAATGAAAATCCGGAGCTTGTGAATCTGGTTATTGGTAGTGATGCAAATGAAGAAAAAGCATCTTTTTCAATAGCGAGTATGAATGAGGTAGAGATGGAAGAATATGGAAAAGCAGTAGTGGAAAAAGGTGCGGTATTGAACAATATTGGAATTTCGGAGAATAAGATGCTTTTCAGTCTGATAGGATTGTTCATCAAGGATGATATCCTTATGTTTCACCTGTATCTACAGAATGACAGTAAGATTGATTATGAGATAGACTTTATAAGAAGTTATATTCAGAATAAGAAAAAAACAAAGAAACAGACTTACCAGGACGACGAGAAACTACCGATATATATATATCGGTCGAAAGAAGGAGATCTTGTAGAAGGTGACTCTGGTTACAGTGCGGTATTTTTTTTCAAGAGATTCACTGTTCCGGACAAGCACCAGTTTTATTTCGAAATTTTTGAAAAAAATGGAGGAAGACATTTGAAATTCACAGCTTCCAACAAAGAAATACTGAACGCAAAAAAAATAACAAAATAATGGAAACAATAGATATCGTACTGAAGGCAGTACTTGAACTAAAGGAGCAAGTAGCAGTATTATCCTATAAAATGGATAACTTAGAAAATATGCTCGCTAATTCTTCTTTTCGTGTTTCTCAAAAAAGAGAAGATATTACGGATCCTATCCCTGTAGAAAGTAATGAACAAGAAACAGCGGAAGAGAAACTGGTGAGGTTGTATAATCAGAAAAAGAAAGAAAATAAATCGGTATCAGAGGATCCAGAGCCTGAAGCTGAGGATTTTGATCTTGGAGAGTTAGATGATGATCCCTTTGAGAAAAAAAAGAATATGTCAAGCGAAGATTTGAGTGAATTAATAAAGTCTGAATGTATGCAGGCTTTCCCTTCAGATAGCAGCATTAACGAGGACTATATAAATCAAAGCTTAATTAATGGTTCAAAGAAAGAGGATGTTAGCAGCACTACTAACGCAACTCTTGAAGAGGTGAAAAAAAGAATAGATGGATTTGCTAACATGAAGAATTTGCAATATAATATAAATAAACATATATAATTATGAGGGTAGTAATAGCAGAAAAACCTTCAGTCGCAAGGGACATTGCGAAAGTTCTGAAGGCAACAGAAAAAAAAGAAGGATACTTCGAAGGCAATGGATGGCAGGTAACATGGGCTTACGGTCATCTAGTAGGCTTATGTGAGCCTGAAACATACGGTTGGGGCACTCCATGGTCTAAAGATGTTTTACCAATGATTCCTTCTGAGTTCAAGTTGCAACTTTTAGAGGATAGCCAGGCAAGATCAAAAAAGGAGAATATGTATCTTCAGCAGTACAAAGTTCTCCAAGGATTATTCAAAAGTGCAGACTTTATTGTCTGTGCGACGGATGCAGGTAGAGAGGGAGAATTGATATTCCGTAATATTTACAATTACATGGGATGTAAAACTCCTGTTAAGAGACTCTGGATCTCCTCTTTGACTGAGAGTGCGATCAAGCAGGGATTTGAGAATCTGAAGGAAGGATCTGACTATGATAATATCTATCATAGTGCTGAATGTCGAGCTAAGGCGGATTGGATCATAGGCATGAATGCTACAAGATCGCTAACTCTTGCCAACCCGAACAAGGGGTTGTTCACGTTAGGACGTGTACAGACCCCAACATTCTCATTTGTATGTAAAAGATACTATGAGAACAAAAACTTTGTGCAAACTTTTTACTATAAATTGAGGGCAAAACTGAGTACCTCAGATAAGACACATTTTTTCTCAGTTTGTCCGGAATCTTTTGAATCAAAAGAAGCGGCGGAAAAGAGGATAGAGAGCCTTGGAAAAGAGTTCACTGTTGTGAAGGTAGAGAATAAGAAGCTGACAGAAAGGGCTCCTTTGCCTTTCAGCTTGACTGACTTGCAAAGGACGGCGAACAGATTGTTAGGAATGTCCGCACAGGACACCTTGACTGCTCTTCAGAGCCTGTATGAGGCGAAAATGACAACTTATCCTCGTACAGATTCCAGTTATCTTGCGGAGGATATGATACAGCCTATATCTGATAATGTAGGCAGTCTGAACAGATTGAACTTGAACAAAGAACTGAAGAATGGATTGGCGTTCATATCCAAAAACGGAATACAAAAGAGTTGCTTTGACAACTCAAAGCTGACGGATCACCATGCCGTCATCCCAACATTTGAGGGATATGAAAAATATGACAATCTGAACATAAATGAACAGAAAATTTATGATCTTGTTGTCAAAAGATTCATACAGTCTTTGTTGCCTCCGTGCAAGAAAGACCAGGTAATATATACCTTAGAAGCGAAGGACAAAACACTCTTTAAGAGTGTAGGAACGTCGATCAAGGATGCAGGATGGAGAATTACCTTGTCACAACAAGAGACTAAAGAAGAAAAAGATGACGAGGAGAGTCAGACACTGCCACCAGTAATCGAGGGGGAGAATGTAGATGTGCTACAGGTAGTTGCGGAAGAAAGAAAAACACAAAGACCACCGCTTCTTACAGAAGCTGAACTTCTGAAGCTCATGGAGACGGCAGGAAAAATGATCGAGGACCAGGAACTATCAAAAGCGATAAAGGATTGCGGTCTGGGTACTCCTGCAACACGAGCGAGTGTGATAGAGTCTCTGAAGATTCGCAAACTTGTGGAAATTCAGGAAAAGAAATATCTTGTTCCAACGACAAGGGGTTTGGCGATATATGATGGCGTCAAAAATTTAGATTTGTCAAAACCTGATGTTACAGGTGAGTGGGAGTGTAAGCTCAACAAAATAGCGGAAGGCTCCTTCAATGCGGAAGCATTTATTGAGGAAATAAAGGATAAGGCGGTAAGTCTTATCAAGGAACTAGACAAAGTGATAATAAATGTGGAAATGGAAAATAAAGGAAATCCAAAGCTTCTTACGGAAGATTTGACTTGTCCTCTCTGTGGAGGAAAGATCATCGAGGGGGAGAGAACCGTAAGATGCGAGAATTACCAAAAAGATAATCCTTCCAGCTGCCAATTTTTGCTCTTTAAAAGCAATAAGTATCATACTTTTAGCTCAAAAGAGATAAAAGAATTGACAACAAAGATGGAAACATCAGATATTGTCTTATTGACAAATAACGAAACAAAAAAAAGTTATAATGTCAGGTTTAAGTTCGATAAAGAAACAAACAAAGTAGGACTTATATTTGATAATAATCTGGGAATAATTTGCCCAAAATGTGGCAAACCCATGGTCGAATATAAAAGCTCATACGCATGTTCTGGGAACACTAAGGAGAATCCAACTTGTAATTTCCTTGTCTGGAAGAATATGTCCGGACACGAAATGACAAAAGCAGAGCTTGACATTCTTCTGAAGGAAAAGATATTGAAGAGCGTATCTTTCCTATCAAAGGAAGGAAAACCGTACAAAGCGAATCTTGTGCTGAATGAGGATTTTACTACGACGGTCGTATTTGAAGATAGAAATGAAGAAGTCGGAATCTGTCCGAAGTGCGGTGCACCAGTCATAGATTTCGGCAAGGGATGCAAATGCACAAGAAACACAAAAGAAAATCCGACCTGTGATTTTATAATGTGGAAAAATGTGTCCGGGCATGAGCTGACACAGAAAGAAATCCAGGCATTGATGAAAGGTGACACATTAAAAAAAGTCCCACTAATATCATCAAAGTCAGGGAAAAAATACGAAGCAGATTTGGTGTACAGCACCGAATCAAACAGAGTAGAAATAAAATTAAAATAAAAGAAAATTTGTAATTAGTTAAAGTGGCGTGGATTGTGAAATTCGTGCCATTTTAGAATAAAAAAGGTGGTCCAATGACCACCAAAAATTTTCCTTTTGTTTAATCATATTACTTCCAAAATCAGAACCATACATTATAATAATAGCCTCCTGGATCGTCAATAGTTGACAAAATCCACCCTCGATCAGAAATTTCCGTGCGGAGACATTTGTCGCTGCAAAAATAGTAGCGACCATAATCGTATTTATATCCCTTACGCATTAATTTTCCACACGCCTCACATCTTTTGCAAGGTTTTGAGGACTGCGAGAAATAATCAACAAATGTTTTGGCTATTGTTTCTGCACTTGTAAATTCATCATAATTGTAATCGTCAATACAATCGTAGGCGAAATCTCCCAATTCGTCGTCAGTATAGAAATCTCGCTCTGATCCGCTAACAGCCTTGTGTAGGCGGTTTAAGATTGAAACAACCAGTTCTATTTTAGTCATATAGAAGAACCTTTATTTTTTGCTTTTATACAAATATACTAAAATAAGGCGAGAAAAACAAACAAAGCCAAATGTTATTTTGCTAATATAGAAAAGAGAAAGGTTTATTATTCTTCAAAGGAAAAGGACAAAAAACGTTCCCCTATTTAAAGAGGAACGAAAAAAATATTAGAATTTTGCCCAGCCGTCCAAGTCGATCAAGGGAAATTGTTATAAATCAATCCTATAAAAAGTGTTGATTTGTTTTTTTTTATATCCAAAATGGATATATATTTGTAGCAAAAACAGGAAAGATATGATAAACGAAAAGATCAAATACACGCATATATAGAAAGTTGTAGTCAGCTACTGAAGGCATACAATTATGTGATCCTCGAGAAATTTACAGGAGACACGTTGAGCAGTGCTTACTGGAGACTCAGGGAAGGCAATGGTCTGGTGACATACCAGGATAGAAAGATTCTTGTCGCAACGAGCAAGCAGATAACCCAAATCAGAAGATTCTTCTCGTCTCCTATCGCATTGGATGAAAATAGCTATAAAGAGGTAAGGAACATGAGGGAGGATCTGTTGGAAAGACTGGAAAGCTACAGGGATTGGCTTGCTCAAGGGTCCGCACCTGTGTACCTGACCCAACAGGCGGATCATGAATACAATGAATACACACTCGAAATGGCTGTCAGAAGGATAGGTTCTGAAGTCATAATAGCAGACATTGAGAAACAAAAAAAATTCTGGAGATCTGTTGACATAAACAAGATCATTGACTGTGACAGGATCATATATAAAAAGGTAAGGAAAGAATTTGAAAGTGCGAAAAACAGATCGGATGCTCTCATGAAGATAGCGGAAAAATACTGGTATGAGGTATTGCCGAAAGATAAGGTATGGCAGATCAGAACTGACATAGAAAGAAGGTCGAGCAAAACAGCTAATATAAACTTGACAATGAACTGGATTTGTGATGTGCCGACTAAAAGTGAAGGTCATGATAGCGTTTTGGAAGAAAATGAAAAGACTATAGCTGAATTTATTGACTGGAAGACAAAGATAAAAGAGCAGAAAAAGAAGGGGGAGCATATCCTTGATGATTGCGTGTCGGTCGTGCGGAATTATATCGGGAAGATCATTGTTCCGGAATATTCCCTAGAAGAAAAAGAAAAAACGTCTCGCTGTCACAGAGAAACGTTTTTGTAATCTTAACTTAAATTGTATCATAAAATAATGCAAAGATAAGCCAAATCAAAGAAAAAACAAAGTCGCTGAGCTTCACAGCTCAACGACTTAAAAGTTTTGTCCAAAAACATGAATGTTTTAATGTTATGTTAATTATGTCATTTGTTGTCTTATGTAATTGGAATGTAACAGGGAGGGGAACATACAAGAATGTCGCATATTTCCCCTATTCCTGTGATCAGAAAGGAAGTGGCTGTTCTTCCTCTGGTGTCTTGTACTGCTGCACAGGAGCAGGAGATTCAGACTCTGATTTTTTGGAGTCAAGAAGCTCCATGTTAGAACACCAGATTTCCGTTGAATACTTAGTTCCCTTTTCTGGGTCCTCCCACTTAGAGTAGTGGATGCTTCCCTCCACAGCGATACGGGCACCTGTCTTCACGTATTTTTCAATCACCTGGCATATGCTACCAAAGAAAACAATTGTGTGCCACTCTGTACGATCGGGAATTGCCGTACCATCTTTTTTTGTGAAACCTCGTTCTGTTGTCGCAAGTGAAACTCTTGCAACTCTTTTTGTTGTTCCTTCTCCGTAAAGTACGGGGTCATTGCCCACGTTGCCGATCAAATGTACACTATTCATATCCTTTTTATTAAAGTTATTAAACAATCTTATTCTTCAGATATATATTTTTCAAGCTGGATCTCCAAAGCCTGGGCGATCTCCTCATAGTTCTCCACATCCTTGATCTCTTCCAGCCATTCGTCGATTAACTCTCGCATTTCCTCTTTTGTCTCGAAGAAATTTGGATCCTGGAAATCATAGGAAACGCTTATGTGTCTGTTGTCGTTGGCATCGTCCACGAAGATCTCTGCGTTAGACGGATAAGTTTTGATAATTGCTTTCATTTTCTTTTCCATTAAAGTTAAACTTGTAAGGAGTGTTACTCCTCCTTTTTTTTTCTTATACAAATATAGAAATTTTTGTCGTAACTTACAAATTTTCAATAAGTTATTTTAATGTTTTTTTGTATTTTTTTTGATGATGGGCAGCCATGAAGACCGCCCTGGTGTCATGATTTCAAATTGAAGAGAACATATTCCCTGTCTTGCTGGTCAAGTTCATAACCGTTTTTCAGGCAGAATATGACAAACGCCCTTTGTCCAAGCGCTTCACGTACCTCGTTGCGAAGGGTTGTGTTTTTTCCGTCATAAGCGATGGCAAGGGTTCTTTTGGTCAATGCGTCCAATTTTATTTTAAGGGCATCCAAAGCGTTCTTCTTTGAATAGTAATTCTCCGTGATGTCCAGAAGAAGGTCTTTGTCCGATTTTTTGAATTTCTCGCAAAACTCATCCTTCTCAAAGTTGCACGCCATATATATGGAATTGGCGTTTACGTATTCCTCAAACTGAACTTGTCTTCCGATACGATCCTCAAATTCTTTCTGTGTCATAAATTCAAAATAAAGTAAAACAACAAATGATGACAGGAAGAGAGGAACTGTCTCCCTCATTTCCATATACAAATATAGTGATTTTTGTTGTAACTTGCAAATAATCAGTGATTTATTTTGAAAGATTGAGAAAAAATGTGTGTCTTTTTTTGTTCAAAGGAAGAGTATAAACAGGGGCTTTCGCCTCTTATCCTTTTTGCTTTGCAAGTCTTCCTCCAAGACAGTAAGGTATTCCTTTTGTAACAGGTCAGGAAGCGACGACAAACATGTTTTGTCGTTCCTTTCTGACAGACAGTAAGGTTTCCCTTTAGATGACCAGCCGGAAAGTCATAAACCTATGGTTTGCGACCTTCCGACTGGTCCAAAATAATGTAAGGTCTCCCTTATGCGGAGCAAGGGAGCCGCCTGAACCATTGTTCAGGCAACTTCCTTGCTCTCATTTTGCTTTTGCAAGGTCTGAATTACGGTAAGGTCTTTCCTTTAGTGAAAGGTCAGAAAGCGACGATGAACTTGTTTCTCGTTCCTTTCTGACCCCTAAGTTTGCTGTGCAATGGACAATCAAGTTGTAAGGTTTCCCTTCAAAAACCAGTCGGAGTGTCGCATGCCTGTGGCAGCGACTATCCGACTGGTCCAGGATGGCAAGCAAGGTCTTCCTTTGGCGGAGCAAAGGGAGTAGCCTGCCCCCTGGCAGGTAGCTCTCTTTGCTCATACCTTGCTTTTGCAAGGAAAGGAAAGATGGCAGGGTCTTCCCTTCAGGGGGGGGCGAATCAAAAACTCAATTTGTCAAAATCAAACAATCAAAATGTAAGTTGATTTTTAATATCTCCAAAAATATAGCCGTTTCAGAGACTTAACTGTAATTTTAAGCTCTGAAACGGCTTTGTTGCTCTAAAAAAGTGAGAAAATGTAAGCTCGAAAAAACTGATTTTACATTTCTTTTTTGTGCCACGACCACCTAGCACCAGTCCATCGGATATCATTTTGTTTTACACACGTTTCTATGAACTCCTGTCGGTCTGCAATTCCACCATCATTAAAAATGACATTTTTTCTGTCATCTGAACAACGATAAATCTCAAGCTCCTTTATAAACCCGTTGAAGTTTTTTACTGAAGAGCTGCCCGGATCGATGTATCCTTCTTCTGGAACGTCATAGATACCAATTTTGCGAACGTGCCAGTTCAAGCATAAACCTTTGAATGTCATTCCAACACGTAGATACGTTCTCACATGCCACCCATCGATAACTTCATCAACTTTAAATGTTTGATGTTCTTTTTCAGTCAAGAACACAAGCACCTTGTTCCCGGAGAAAATGTAGAAAGAGTTATCGTTGTTAAGATAAAGTCTTACAAGTTGTTGAGTGTGCTGATGGTCTTCCATTCCCTCTGGAACGGCGATACGTGGGTTATCATTCCCCCATCTGCTGGTATCTACTCCATTATGACGAGCCTTTTCTTCTTTAGTTGCTGTCTCGTAATTCTCACGTTCTATATTCTGTTTCATTTTTCATCTGCCCTTTCGGGACTTTTTTTGTTAAACGATTTTGTTTTCTTTTCCTCCATATCTGAAGTTATAACCGCCTGTCTGACCATAAAGGCGACAGCAAGCCAGAATAAAAATTCAAACATTGCGTCCATGCCAGTAGTCCTTTACTCCCAAGTTGAATAATAACTGTCTGCGTTGGTGTCGCACTCATGCTCCCATTGAGCGTCGGTGAACTCGGTATGCAGGCATTCGTCACTGCAATAATAGGCGTCTCCGTTGTTCAGACAGTAGCCTGTACGCATTAGCTTTCCGCAGACAGAGCAGCGTCTGCAAGGTTTGTCCGAGTTCCAGAAGAAATCAGTGAACGCCTCCGCAATCACATATTCGCTGGTGTCCTCGTTCCAGACATCGGTGTGGAGTTGGGCGAACCTGTGCAGCTCCTCCTTTGTGTACAGGAGTCTCTCCGTTCCGCTGACCGCACTGGAAAGTCGTCTCAGGATGGATTCGACGGTGGTGTGCTGTTTGATGGTGATTTGTGTCTCTGCTGTTGTGTCGACACAGTCCACAGCTGAGATTCGATGGCAATGGCAGTCCGAATAGTCGAGTTCTATGTCCCCCCTGTCGTACAAGGTGTTGACACGACTGGAAGCAATCTCTTTAGCAATGGCTGGGTTTTCCACTCCTTCAACGTCGACAACATAGTCCTTACTCAGAACTTCCTCGATAACAATAGTCACTTTCATAATAAAAAAATAAAGTAAAACAACAAATGATAGTGGAAAATTGGGGTTTGTTATCTCCCTCATTTTCATATACAAATATAGTAAATTTTCTTTTAACTTGCAAATAATCAGCAAATTAAAAAGGATTATTTTGAGAGAATTTTCATATCTGTCTTTTTCTCTTCCACGGATATCCAGACGGTGCGGTCCTCCGCTTGAAAAAACGGGCGGCTTCCTTTGAAGAAAAGGGTGGGTGTGGCCAGATCTTCAGTCTGGTCGCGCCCATGTCAGAAAGATAGGTTGGTCGGATCCTTCCGGAAAAAGCATTTGGTACAGGTTCCGCTGTGCGGAAGTTTTTTCCGCTCATGCGGAAGGGGTCGGGGTGGCATCCGTCCGGGCATGAAAAAAAGCCGTCGCATATCACTACGAGGCGGCTTCGGTATGTTTAGTTTTTTGTAGTTATTAGTTATGTTCTATTCCCTTGTTATCATATACAAATATAGCAAAATTTGTCGTAACTTGCAAATAATCAATAGTTTATTTAAGTAAAAAGATGTTAAAAATTGTTGTTTTCAAAATGTCGAATTAATGTTTTTATATCCCAAACGGATATAAAAAGCCGTCCCCAAAATTCATGGGGAACGGCGGATAAACTGTTAAAATCCCACATCCACAAATCTTTGTATTTTTTACATCTTAAAAGTTGAATGAGCTTTCGTCCAATGTCTCCGTTGACATCCAATAAGAGTCTTTGAAGGAGAACCCGTATTTATAGGAGAGTGTCTTCACGAACGACGACGCATCCTTACAGGCGGAAGCCGTCCTTCTGTCCTCTTCCGAAAGCCTTATTTTGAGGAGTCTCCCCGACTCATAGTCGAGGATGACGAGATAATCCGCTATTTTTTCCATGAGCGAAGGCTTTATAGTAGTAGGACACCCTCTTTTTTGAGACGGCTGTAATACTCCTCGTCTGTCCATGACTCGCAACGCTCAATCTTGTCATCAAGAATAGTTCCGAGTGTGTCGAAAAAGATGTTGTCCGCTTCATAGGTGACGTTTCCGTCCTTGTCCAACAGGTATACCGTGTAGGAGTCTCCTCCCTCGTCATAGGAGACTATCGCCTTGCCTTTGTGTAGCAGTCCGTTAACGTCCATGACAAGTGAAGGCATGTCGTTGTGGTAGGTTGCTGTCTTTTCCGACACGCCCCATGAGCTGAATGTCATTGTGCCAACAACTGAAATGATTTGGCTGAGGATTGTGTTCGCAATCTCCAAGCAGTACTCTTGATTTTCCATAAAATTAAAATAAAGTAAAACAACAAATGAACGTGGAAAGAGTGGGACAATCTCCCTCATTTCCATATACAAATATAGTAAAATTTGTCGTAACTTGCAAATAATCAGCTATTTATTTTAAGAAAACAAAGCAAAAAAAAGGGTGTGTTTTTTCTATTCAAGGGGATGACTGGACCGGGGACGCTGCTGCGTGGGAGGGTAGGAAAGCCCGCTCTTGCGGAAGATGTCACGGACAGCTCAGTTAAAGTGGGCTTTTGCCCGGGAGGGGGGGCGGCATGGGACGGTCAGCCCCTGGAGACTGACCGCCAACCCTCATGCTGAGATTCTGGAGGAGAGGCATATCTCCCTTATGCGGTGCATGTTGCCTGTGACCAGATTTATTATCTGGTCATGCCACTTTGTCATGGAATTGCAGGCACCCCTGCTTTGGACAACGGAGAATCCCTTCAGGTCTATCTCGACGGTCTCGAGCCTGTTCCCTTCCATGTCCCTTGCCGTGAGGATAAGGCTGTCCTCCCTCATGTAGTAGCCGTTGGCGAAGACGCAGTGGTGCATCCTGTCGCCCTCCTCGGCGAACTCGGAGACGGAAAGGAGGGGTCTGATGAAGATCCTGCCGTCGGACATGGAGAGCGAGAAGAAACGCCCTTTCTCCGCCCTGTAACGCTCCTCCCATACCCTGGCGGTCTCCCTTTCCTCCTCCAGTCTCCTTTTGCGGTCGGCACGCTCTTTCTGTTCGACCGCCCAGTCGTGAGCCGATCTCAGATCGGAGGGGCAGACATAGAAGGGAGATCGGATATCCTTGCCAAGGAAGAAAAGTGTGTCCATCATGTCGAGCCACAGGTCGGCGGACTTGACCGTGTATCTGTGGCGTACGCAGATGTTCACCGACTCCTTGTGGGGGATTCTGTCGAGACCCCTTACGCAGGCGTACTTCAGCAGAGAGATCTGCCGTGTCTTCAGAAGAAACTCGCAGTCGCTGTTCGTCAATATCCGTTTTGTGAGAGTGGAGGGTGCGAGATCAAAGAAATCCCCGTAGAATCCGTTCCTTTTCAGAGTCGGGATGTATCTTCTGTAAGGGTAGATGTAGTTGGGGTTGATGTCATAGATGGACGATCCGTGGCTTCTGACAGGGCGTTTGACGCTCATGTCGGAGGAAAGGATCCACTGGTCGCAGTAGTAGCCTGCCGTCGTGCTCCTTGCGAGAACGGTCTCCTTGCCGGAAGGGTTTATCCAGTTCTGAACGACCTCCGTGTGCGAGATATGGAAGTTCATGCCTTTGTTGGAGACCTTCGAGACAAGGAAATGTCTGAACACCTGGAACTCCTGGCAGACGGTGACGAGAGTGAAGTAGAATCTCTCGCACTGCTTCGAGCCGTTCGAGGGAGTCAGAGCAAGCTCTTTTCCGCAGAAAGAGCAGATTATCCTGCTGTTGGCAGAGAGCCTTCCGACAAGCGATTTTGTCTCTTTCGGGAGCGGAGATCCGCACTCTCCGCACCACGCATATTTCCTGTTGACGTAGCCTTTCGGCTCGCCCACCTTCCTTTTCAGCCAAGACAGCTGGATTGAAGAAAGCATCGGAAGGGTTCCGCTCAGAGCGGTCACCCTCAGTTCCTCTTTAGTCTTCGGTGTCATGTCTGTCAGAATAAGGTTAGCTGTTTGACGGTCTGTTCCGTCTTCTCCTTGTCCTTCTCCCTTTTAGGGGCGGATTTGATGTTCTTTGCGACCATCTCGTCATACAGGGTCTTCTGATACTGTTTGATTGCTTCGGCTCTCGCCTCCTCCTTCTGCTCCTCTGTAAGCTCGACATGGTAGTTGCAGGCGACCATGTAGTCGCCCACCTCGCCGATCTGCACATTCTCCTCGTCGTAGTAGTGTACGGCGAGTCCGTAGACCTCCGCATCGTCGAGACCGCACACGCCCATTTTCTTGACTTCCGAAGCTATGTATGAGCAGCACTCCTCTATGGATTTGTTTGGATTGTTGTATTTCTGCGCGAAATGCACGTCGTTCTGTGCGAACTCGTCAAGGTATTTCTTGATTGCGTTCTCGAACGCCACTGAATTTTTCATAAACAAAAAAAATTAAAGTAAATAACATGAGGGGACGGGGGACCCCCCCGATCCCGATAAATCACTCTACGCTGTATGTGTACCGTTTGTTGTCCCTGGAGACTGAGAAGGAGTCGTTTTCCAGCCGTGAGCAGTCCGAATAATACGGATCCGTCGATCGCAGGCTGAAAAATTCAGCGAGCATAAATCTGCAATACTCTATGTCACCGCACTGGAAGAGTACTTTCTTTCTGAATGGGATCATTTTTCCGTCTTGTCCCTTGCGAGCTGACGAACATACAAGTTTGTGGAAATTTTCCATAAGATAAAAATTAAAGTAAAACAACAAATGATAGCGGAAAATCGGGTCTGCAATCTCCCTCATTTCCATATACAAATATAGTGAAATTTGCCGTAACTTGCAAATAATCAGCGATTTATTTTATAATAAAAACAAAAAAAGGAGGCTGTTTTTTTCTTCCAGGGGATGTCTGTGCCGTGAGTACGCTGCTGCGTGGGAGGCGGTCGGGAATCTGAATCCGTAAAAGACAAAACGGCGCCCGACATGAGGGGAAACGCCGACAAGGTGGCGGCAGACAAATATTGTTATCGGATTTGATAATTTTTTTTGTTATCAAATTTGATAATCCCATAACTTGTGATTATCTTTGCCCTCTGTAAGGTGGAACAATTGGATATTAATTAAAAACAAGAAAGATATGAACGAGAACAGAAAAGAGATTTACGACTATTGTCTGGAATGTGTGAGGGAGTGGAAGAAGGAAAACGGCGGCAATCCTGTCGACATAGACTATGATGATTACTTGAACATGGTCTATAACCATGGGGGGTCGGAGATAAGCGGTCTCATTGACGCCGAACTTGGAGAGGACGAGGAGGAGCAGGGCTTCTATGAAGAGGTGTCTTTCGCCTGTGAGAGGCTTAACCGTGGCATCCGTTCCGCCGTCGGGAGCCGCATACGCCACTTCCGTCTCTCAAAAGACCTGTCACAGCAGGAGCTTGCGGATTTGGCTGGCATCACGAAGGCGAATCTGTGCAACATGGAGAAAGGGAAATATTCCGCAGGGATTGATGTCATAAACCGGATCTGCGAGGCTCTTGGCTTGGAGATCCAGCTTGTCCCGGCGCGGGATAACGGCGAAAAGTAATTATGGTGGCGAAAAAAGATCCGTCTAACCTCACGGTCCGACGGATCAAGACTTTTTAATCAAATTTATGCAAAAATAAAAAATATCTTTGACTATCTGTTTGGGCTTTGGTATTTCAGCCATTTCTTCAGGCGGTTGGCGTATTCGGGCATCACATAGAAGTCCGTCTCTCCCGCCTGCAGGTCAGCCAGGCGTTTCTCCGCCTTTTCCACCGACTCCAGCCATTCTGTCCGGTTGTAGCCGAACAGGTCCCATTGTGGGAGATTGTTTTTGAGCCTTGTGATCTTAGCCTTTTGAGCCTTTATGAGGTTGGACCGCTTCCACTCTATATATTCCTCGGTGGTCAGCATGTCGGTCCTGCCGATAAAGCACCTGACGACACGGCGCGGGTTGTCGACTTTGACATGAGCCGCCAAATACTGGAAATACCACTGCCACCGCATCACCATGTCAAATGACAAACCCCGACGGTAATAGACCACGTCTTCCACATGGCACCCGTTGGCTTCGCTGATCGTGATTTTGGCGACAAACTCAATCCTGTCGATCTCGAATTTTTCCATATTTTTGAAATGTATTGTTATTTGTTGGGTTCATTCGCCCAGCTCATCGCCTGGTCATAGTAGTCGCTTCTGATGAACAGCATGTCGCCTCTGCCGTCCCCCCACCAGTTGGAGCAGTGTGTGAACAGCCTGCCCGTCCTTGAGGGGCAGAGTTTGCCGTACATTCCCCTGAACATTGCGGACACCTGCCTTCCGCTGAAGTTTCCCGCCATCTTGGCGTCGTTCGTGCAGAAGCCGATGGACATGACGGTCTCCACGTTCCCGTTTTCGTCAAGGAACTCCATCGAGCCGTCCCCCCACTCCCCGAATCTGAGGGTGTCCTTCAGAAGCTGTCTCTGGTTTTCGTTGAGTTTGCCGATCTCGCAGGCAAACAGGTCTTTTGTCTCCATAGTGATAAAATAAAGTAAAACAACAAACTAAATCGGGAAATCGGGTTTGCGATCACCCTCATTTCCATATACAAATATACTAAAATTTTGCGTAACTTGCAAATAATCAGCAACTTGTTTTTTATAAAAAAGGAGCGCGGACTTCCCAGCCCTACGCCCCGAAAAAAAAGGATTGAAATATATTCAGACTATTGTTCAGACCCCTTCAAGGAGAAGGGCGGAAGTGAGGGCGTACCCCCTCAAATCCATATACAAATATACTAAAATTCGGTGTAACTTGCAAACAATCAGCGAGTTATTTTACAAAAAAGGAAGGGTAGCGGCGAAAAAAAGAGGGGTCGGGCGCCCTCCCTTGAAGAAAAAAGTGTATTTTTGCAAAAGGTTTATTATAAGGTTAAAGTTTAATGATACGGAGAACGCCCCCAAGCCCTGCGAAGGGAGTGGGGGGCGTAAAAAAAAGGCACCTATCTGTCGCAGACGGATGCCCGATGTCATATTAGTAACTTAGTAACTTGATAATGGGTTAGGAAGGGAGGGGTGGAAACCCCCTCAGATCCATATACAAATATACTAAAATTCGGTGTAACTTGCAAACAATCAGCGAATTATTTTAGATGAGAGGGCGAAAAAAACGCGCGTCCGAACCCCGACTTTTTCCCCAAGGGGGCAGGCTGTCTCCAGCCTGCGGCGGCTCCAGCCGGGTGGGCGAGGAAATCTTTTCGGAAGACCCCCATTTTGGGGCGTTTTTTTTTGCGTATCTCGTTAAAAAACACTATATTTGTAGGGTAAAATTAAAGTAAAATAACAACGGCAGTAGCCCTGCGTGAGTAGCGCTGCTGTTTTTTTCCGACCGCCTCCGCGCGGAGTGTGCGGAAGGGATGACGGCTTAGGGACATGGAGGACGCCAGGTGGCGGTCGCCCTCGGGGGGACCGGAGCGGAAGCGGAGTCCGGAATACCCCGACCCGGAGGGGAAGCCCCGAAAGAGAAGGATGGAAATGAAAAAAAATTATGCAGTTTAACTTTAAAGAAAAAAGAATTTTATGGAAAGAAGAAACGGATTCGGGTTCGACGGAGGACAGAACGACTACACAGTGTCCTACACCGAAAGAAAAGACGACGGTACAATAGTAACGACGCAGCGAAAGATCGACGAGGATCTGAACAAAAAGATAAAGCGCCTTGCGGAAAAGGCGGAGAAGAACGAGCGTTTCACTGTAGCCCAGCTCCAATTCCTGGAGAAACACAAGAACGATCAAAAAATAGCACCTGAACTGGAGAGGTTCAACAGGGACTACCTTGCGGAACTGCGCCAGAAAATCAAGGACTACAGGAGGGAGGAGATGATGGAGCAGCAGGCGGTGACGGAAAAATGGAGCTCCCTGAAACACGAAAGCATGGACCCTATGACGGCGTTCCTGACAAGCTTCATGACGACATACAGCCGGAACAGGGAGAGGCTGCTGATGGAGGCGGAGCTTGCGGAGGAGATAATTCTGAAAAAAGAGCTAAAAGAGAAGCGAAACGGCATAGCCGAAATGCTGAACGCCATGGAGTTCAAGGAAGGGGACGCCAAGATCTTCCACGTCGAGAACGGAGAGGGGGAGAAGGTTTTCATAGCGAGGGACAAGGCGGAGTGGCTCGCGCTTGCGAATGACGGAGAGTTCAAAAGGGTCGTCACCGACGAGTACAGCCAGACGTCGCTGTACAGCACGACGCTAGAAGTCCTGAATGGGATGGAGAGGGAACTGGAGGAGGTTTCGGACAAGAGGAAATACCTGGACGAGAGGCTGGGGGCTCCGGCAGCCCAGAAATGCTACGGCGAGGGCGTGGAAGGAGGCGTCGGAAAGAGCCAGGAGGAGACCGTAGAGAGGGAAGAGAGGAATGACATACGGGTAAAGGACCTTTGGGAGATAAACAAGGGTCTGGGAGAAATGATAAGGAAGGTGGACCACGAACCCGGAGAGGGGGAGACGGAGTACTTCACAAGCGTGAGCATAGAGGGAAGGCTTAGCCGGGAGGAAGAAGAGGCGTACAGGGTTCTGGCGCAGAAGATGGGGTGCGAGAACATGACGAGCGACGGATGGCTGCATGTGTACCAGTTCCCCTACATGCACGCAGGAGCGGACGTATTCGTCGGGAAAGCGGAAGCCGACCTTGTGAGGAGGATGGGGGTGAACCCCGACACCGTGCTTGTTGAGATAAAGGATGAAGGGCAGAAAGAGACCGTAAGGCAGGGGAAGGAGAGCGGTGAAGAGGAGGCGAAGGATAAAGCCGTAGAGAAGAGGGAAATGAAGGAGGAGGAAACGAAGAAGGACGAGAGTATAGAGAAAGCCCTCCTGGAAGAGCACGGCATCGACCCGAGCACGAAAGAGGGGAAGTCTGTGATGGCAAGGCTGCTTGAAGGCGAGAAGGTGACTGTAAGGAGCGAGGACGGCAACCTCAGCTACGACATAGCGCTAGCCGAAGGAAGGGGTCTGCTGTCGGGCAACCTCACGGTGACGGACAAGGAAAAGCTCAGCGAAGGGGAGAGGGAGACCGCAGGGAAGCTAGAGGGAAGGCGCCTCGCGCACTACATGGACGGCAGGGAGAGGGTCGGATGGGCTGTTGTCACGGAGGACAACATACCCGACCAGATCAAGGGGCACTCTGTTACCACCCAGGAGAAGCAGGCTATGCTAAGGGGCGAGAGCATCGTGATCGACGGATGCACTGAAGGGGCGAAGGAGCCTTACAGCGCGGAGGTGCACATGAACCTGGAGAAGAGGGGCGAGAGAATCAAGCCTGTAATGAGCGTCAAGCCGAAGAAAAACGAGCCTCAGAGCCAGAAGCAGAAACAGAAGGCTGGACAGAGCCAGAGACAGGGCATGAGGCAATAAAAAAAGAATCAAAACAAAAAAAACAATAAAAAACGCAATACTATGTTAAATGAAAAATACCAGTTGGAGCCACTAAGGGAGTGGTTCCTGAAAGAGAGCCCCAAGGAGGCTGTGCTTGACTTCAAGAAAAGGGTGGAGATCCTGCTTGACAGCCCGGATTCGTTTGTGGAGCACATCATGGAGAAGGACTTCCTAGAGGCGATGAACAGCGACATGAAGAAGATAGACCGTTCTATCGAGGAGGTGAACAGGATATCCGACTTCATCACGCACAATGCTGACGAGGAGGAGGGACTTACCCCGTTCGAGTACCTTCTGAGCACGAAGGACATCATAGGCAAGGAGAGCGTGGACTTCATAAGGAGCCAGTACCTGTTCTTCGCCGACATGCACGCCATCACCCTGGGAGTGAGACACAACAACCCGGAGGGGGAGTATGAGGCGTTCGTGGAGAAGGTCAAGAGTCTTCTGAAGGAGACATGCGGAAAGAGGAAGAAGCTATGCGACTACCTCGAGAGCTACGCCACGTTCATGAGCGAGCTGATGCAGGTGGAGGAGGCGAACGACAAGTACGCAGCCATCAAGGAGATGGACAGCCACCAGTATGAGAAATTCCTGGAGGAGGGCAAGGACCTTCTGGACATGATGGCGGACAGCAGGGAGGAAGAAGGGGCGTTCTGATCCCCGGAAAGAAAATATAAAGCGACAGGGGACCCCACGGCGAATCACCGCCGTGGGGTCCCCTTTTTCAAGGGAGAAAGAAAATTTATATCCAAAACGGATATAAAATAAAAGAAAGGGCGAAATGTTAAAAAAACGGAAAAAAGGGAAAATTAAAGGGATAAATATTAGGAAATAAGCGTGAAAGCGTTTAATTTTGCTCTCGCAAAAAATCCTAGCCGAGACAACTTGGAGGATGAAGGCGTTACAATTAACTTTTACAATTAACTTTAATAAATAAGGCTATGAGCGAAAAAATGGAGAATACGCAGCCCGCAGAGGAGCAGGCTAAGCAGGAAAAGCAGTGGGAGTCCTACAGCAGAGGCAACAAGACTTACACACTTCTGACAAAGACAGAAGGTGTGCAGCATGAGAGAGTTTCCCTTACAGAGGCGATCGACCGCCTGAAGGGTATAATCGAGGACAACGAGAAGAAGATGGACGCCGCATTCGCCAACGCCCCAGACTGGGCGGCGAGAAGCGAGATGAAGATGAACTCGTTCCGTGTGGACGCCGTTGGGGCTGAGAACACAAGGAAGGAGGTCCGCACGATGATCAAGGTTCCCTCAACCTTCACAAAGCAGCAGCGCGAGACGCTGAAGGAGTACGCCATGCAGATGGGAGGCTCCTACCAGAACATGAAGGTCGTGACAAAGCTTCCTGACGGAAGCGAGAAAAAGAGCTTTCCGGCTCAGATTGAGTTCGGCAAGAACACAGCCTATTCAGCCGAGGTGTGCGCCAAGATCCTGCTTGGAGTTGACCGGGAGCAGATAATCAACGAGATTATGGAGAGGAGCAAGAAGGCTCAGGAGAGACAGCAGGAGAAAAGCCAGCAGACGGCTGAGAAACCGCAGGTCGAGGAGCAGAAGCCGCAGCCTAAACAGAAGAAGGGTCCTAAACTCTAATCGAAGACAATATTTTGAAAATAGGGAGAGGGGGAGTGCAGTGAGGTCACTCCCTTTCTTTATTTAACTGACACGGCAATGGAAGGACCGAGCAAGAACGAGCTCAGCAGGAGGCTGCTGGATCTTCAGAAGGAGGTAGGAGCCGAGCACAAAGGCTTTGACAGCATAGAGGCAAGGATAGAGAGGAAGGGAAGGACGGCGGAGGACGAGAGGCTTATCGCCGAATCTTACAGGAACGCCAGGGACCTGCGCGGCGAGGTCACGGCGGAAATTGGGAAATACCAAAACAACCGGGGCAGGGACGAGGACATAGACACCTACGTCAGGAACCTGGAGAATCTTGACAGAAAAATGGAAAAATACAGGAGCAAATACAAGAAATACGAGAGCCAGACAAGGATCGAGCCGAGGGACCAGTTCCTTAAGGAGTTCACCGACGCCATCATAAAGAGGATGGAGGAGATCAAGGGGTCCGGATCATGGAAGAAAGGGTGGATGGATGTCAGCCCAAAGTGGGAGGAGGCAAGGAGCGTGGACGGCTACAGGTACACGGGGGACAACAGCATGAAGCTGAACTTCCTGTCGTGCCTGTGCTACAACACGAACGTATGGGGAACCTTCAACGCCCTCACCTCCCTCAAAGGGGAGGACGGAAGCAAGGTGTCGGTAAACAAAGGAGCGAAGGCGTGGACGATCCTCAAGCCCTACGATGTCTACATCCTCCCAAAATCCGAGAGGGAGGGGCATCCCGACCTGAAGACAAGGCTGTCGCAGACCGAATACGACAAGCTTGAAGAGGAGGTGAGGAAGCTGTACAGGAAGACCGTTGACTTCCAGAGCATCAAGGTCTTCAACGTGGACCAGACGAACCTGAAGGAGGTGAACCCGTCGCTCTACAGCACGTTCGAGACCAAGAAAGAGGCTGAGGAACATGAGATAACGTACAGATACCAGCCTCTCGACGAACTTGTCAAGAACCAGACATGGGTCTGCAAGATAAGCGAGCTGGCGCAGGACAGGGCGTTCTTCCGCCCGTCCACAAAGGAGATCGTCGTGCCGACAAGGGGACAGTTCGAGAGACAGCAGGAGTTCTACTCGACCCTGCTGCATGAGATGTCGCACTCGACGGCTCTGGAGACAGGAAGGGAGATAAAGGGCTCGTTCGGAACACCCGAATATGCGAGGGAGGAGCTTGTTGCGGAACTCTCCGCCGCTTTCTCGGGAAGCAAGCTTGGCATATCGACCACGATAGAGCAGGACAACTCCGCGCATTACCTTGACGGATGGCTTGAAGTCCTGCAGAAGGACCCTGATTATCTGAAGACAATCCTTGACGATGTGAAGCAGGCTACCGCCGTGATCGACGAGCGTCTGAAGCCGTACATGCCAAAGCAGGAGATCGAGGTGTCCGCCGAACAGAAGACAGGTGTTGCGGAGGCAGCCGTATCGGTTGCCCTGGAGTGCATCAGCAGGTTCAACGAGGTCGCCGACAGCGCGAGTCCGGCTATTTTGCAGGAGGAGAGAAGGGTCAAACTTTCACAGGACCTAGACGAGGGGCAGAAGAAAGTGATCAGGGACTACACGGAAGCCATGGGAGGCGAATATACCGAGAGGGCGGAGTTCAACAAGCCTTGCGTGAGCTTCAACAAAGACTCCGTCTTCTCACCTGATGTCTGCGTGAGCATCATCCAGGGCGAGAGCAAGGAGTCCGTCATAACAAAGATAAGCGAGAGGGAGCAGAAGAAGACGGAAGGGAAGAGGGAGAGCGTTGGAGACTCCCAGAAAAGATCCGTTGAAAGGAAAAAAGGCAAGTCGGTATAAAAACAGAAGCTTATGGAAAGAAACTGGAAGAATCTTGACGAGAAATGGAACGGGGAGGCTGTGGCTCCCAAGACGGTCCTCAGCATGAAGATGACAAAGAGCTATGAGGACGCTAAGAGGAACGGAAGCCTGGACAAGGCAGTGGAGGTCGTCGCCGAACTTGTGGGCGACGGCAGGGATTACAGGGATCTCTTCACAGACAAGGACGCTGTGCTTGTGCCTGTGATGGGGGAGGAGAGGACGCAGGGGAAGAACCAGCTTCCCATCGCCCTCGCCATGAAGCTCTCCGAACTCGGCGGTCAGCAGGTGAACATGAGCGTTTCCGGAACGCACCCGAAGGCTCGCACCGGAGCCACATGGCTCGACAGGGTGATGTCTCCGCTTCCGAAATGGAGCGGCGAGATACAGAGCGGAAGGAACTACATCATCGTCGACGACGTGATTACATCGGGCATCACAGCCAACAGCCTGAAGGACTGGATAGAGGGGAAGGGCGGCAGGGTCACAGCCGTGACCGCCCTCGCCGTGAGCCGTTACGGCAGAAAGCTCGGGGTCACGGAGGAACAGGCGGAGAGGATAAAGGAGCTTGACAGGGAAGAGTGCGGAGGTGCGTTGGGGACGTTCTACAAGTGGAGGTACGCCGACGGCATAGAGGGCATGACGCACCATGAGGCTAAGTTTGTCATCGAATCGAAGAACGTGAGGAAGGAGATCGCCCTTGTCGTCGAGTACGCAGGCTACTCCATCGGGGAGAAGAAGGAGAGGGAAGAGAAGGGTTACGGGGCTTTCGACTGGGAGGAAGCCCTTTCGGACCCAAACGCAAAGGAAAGGATCCTGAACAACGAGGAGAGGCTGAACGCCATCTTCTCCAGAAGCGCGGGAAAGAGGGAAGACCTCATCGGATGGATGGACGGTGAAACGGCGAAAGTGACGGTGCCATGGTTCATCAAGGCGGAGGCGAGGGATGTCCTGAAGGACTACACCGAAATGCTCAACGGAAGATACACCAACATACGCTTCCAGGACGCCAGCGGATGGAAAACCTCCGCGCTCATAGAGTTCGATCCGGGCAGGGCGAAGCTCAGTCCCGAAGTGTGCTCGATGATCATCACAGGGGCGAAAGCGGAGGAGATCGTAGAGAGGATCACACGCAAGCTCTCAGAGGAGAAGATGAAGGAGGAAAAATGCGAGAAGAAAGAGGCTGTGAAGGGAGAGAAAAACCCTGTTAAAAAGAAGGGGAAGGGTATCTGACAAATTATATTATATTATAATATAATATGGCGCTTTTTTTATGTGTTATTTAATGTTAAATAATTGCAAATCAATAAAAAAAGCAGTATCTTTGTAGGTAATAAGATAAATGACGAAAATGGTTAAATTTAGATAAAAAAAGTATTGTATGGAAAGAACATTGGAACAAGCCTACGCAGCCTACGAGGCTGAAATCGGGGTGAAGCTGACCCCAAGGCAGAAAGAGCTGATCAAGGAAGACATGATCTATGAGGAACAGGTGGACCTGGACGAGGAAAGGATCAGGACGAATGCGGAACTGTTCCGAAAAAACGTTGAAGAAAAACAAAAGACAAATGGATAATAAGAATTTATTGTGGCTGAGCGCCATCGCCATGTCACTCGCTTCGTGTGACACAAGGGACGACTGGTTCCTCGAGCACGGGGAGGAGCCGATAATCAGAATGGAGACTTCGAGCGACACGCTCGGAGGCGAGTATTGGGAAGGAAAGAGATATAGGGTCGTTGAAGTCGGATGGGGCAGACCCGACACTCTATCTTTTTCTATCGAGGACCCTTACGGAAAGGAGTGCACGTATGACTTCAAGATCACAAGCATTCCAGAGGAGAACATTGCCAACGGTGTGCATGAGACCGAACTTCTCTATTTCCTTGGACCTGAGATATGCCACTGGCAGGTAGAGGAAAAAATGGGGTCGTATCGCATGGGTAGCTACAGAGAAAACGCCTTTAAATACACGGAACCGCTTCTGAAGCTGACAAAGTCCAACGGCAAGGTCATCTTCTCTCTGGGCAAGGACTATTATCTCGGAGGCTCGATAGCGGGCGACTATTTCGAGAGCAGGGCACTCCTATACACCCCTTTTTACGAGAACTTCCCATCAAACATAAATCTGAAGACCAATTTGATTGATGACGAAAGGCATCTTGTGCCATTCTCCAAGGAGGTGTCGGCGAGGTACACCATGACGGCAAGGAACAAGATCGGAGTCGAGACAACCGAATATGTCCTGGTGAAGATAAAGCCCAACCGCATGCCGGTCCCTTCCGTCAGCATCACATGTGTGGACAAGGAGACGGGGGAGTACAGGATAACGGCAGGGGGGACGGACCCCGACGGACACAGGATCGTCAAATGGTCGTACCTCTTCGACTACGCCCCCTACGAGGATCTGGGGAAGGAGGATCTGAAGTGGTGGCATAATTACAATTATACAGTGGGAATAGAAGAGGGGGACAAGATGTTCGACGGATGCATCCGCTACGATGCGATCGTGACAGAAGACGCAACAACAGTATCATCATCTGCGTATGATGAGAACGAATGCTTCTACCTCGCCACATTCGGAAGGCAAAAGGACGACGTGGAAGGATGGTGGAAATTCAAGGGGATCGAGGTCGACTTCATCAAACCGACTACAAGGAACGAGGTCAACCACATCTTCCAGTCCAAGGGAGAGCATACCGTATCTGTCCGCTGCAAGGACGAGTTCGGATTGTGGTCCGATTACACAACACAGAAGATTTACATAGAATAACAAAGCGATGAGATACATTATAACATTTTTGATCTCTCTGTTCGCAACAGCGTCCCTGTTCGCCGAACATGAGAAAGTGAGCCTGCTGCACACAGGCGGACACCAGTCCATGGGTGTGAGGTACGGAAAGGGAACAAAAAACAAGTTCGACATAGGAATGGAGTATCAGAGGTGCTTCAGCCAGAGGACAGGACTCATCTGCCAGCTCGACATGGAAAGGGCGGTGTTCGGTAATTCCGAGTTCAGCAACCAGTTCCTGCTTGGAGCGGGTCTTGAAGTGATGTGCTTCCACCCCCAGACATGGATGTTCGTCGATATTGACATCATGGGCAACGTGGGCTATGACAAATGGACATGCGAGGCTCTCGAAGCGGAGAAGTCCGGAATCGTGGGCGGAGCCAACATCGGGGGAAAAATGGAGATCTACCCGGGCAAAAGGGTGTGCATCGTCCTCGGAGGTCAACAGTACTTGTTGTTCGGTAACGGCACAAACTACCTGAAACCAAACTTCTACATAGGACTGAGGTATGTATGGAACAAATGATCATATATTGCAAAAAACTTTAATAGAAAAGTGTATGAAAATAATAGTAAGAGTACTCGCACTGCTGTCAGTGTGCCTGTTTTGCACCGTGGCAAACGCAAAGAATTGGGATTCGTACATGAATTTCCTCGACGGGAATCCTGTTGTGGAGGGAGCCACATACAAAGGATTTAAAGACGGGTATGCCCAAATCATCGTATCCATTCCAGAAAGAAGGGTGGAATGCTGTGGAAGAAACCATGTCTTAGGTGGCGAAAAGATAACGGACCTCACATACAACATCCGCTGGCAGTACAGGATGGAGGGAGGATCATGGAGTGATTTCATGAGATCAGAGGGAAACTGGAAAGCGGGAAGCGACTACGCACCTGCCGGATGGAGCGGATCTCTGGCAAAGACATGGAGTACAACCTCCGTCACGCTTCCCCAAAACAGCGGTTCCATTTTATTCACCATTCCCGAACTGTACAGCGACAGGGCGACAATCAGAATGGATTTCCGCATCCTGTGGAATCTGAGGGTAGACCTCGAGGGGTCCGCCTACCACACTCTTGACGGAGAGTCGGCTACAGCCACATGCACAATCTACCAGTGCAAGGGAGGAAGCATTAAGGTCAGCACTAATATTCCTGACAAGGGCTCGTATTTCGCCATCTATGACGAGGAAGCCTACAAGAAGGCTCACAAAGTGCAGTTCACAACTTCCGACTTCATAGGAAACGTTAACGATGCGAAATTTGTGGACGGTGCGGAAAAAGAATGGAAAAACGTCAAACCGCAAAAGGAATCCCCTTATGAGTCTGAAAGAATCAGCGTTTACGATTTCGAGACGGGATGTGAAGGAAGCAAAACCGTCGGAACGGACGGATGGACGATAAAGGCATACTACACTGTGCCAGGCTACAGCTGCCATTCCAGCTCTGTCACATTCAACCACTTTGACAGGGTCGTCCTCGCAGGCAGACCAGCACATTATGAGACCGACAGAGAGCAGCACATCTGCATGGACAGCGAAAAAAGCAAAGTGACCATGCAGGGAATAAACGCAACCCTGACAGAATGGTTCACGGAAAAAGACTACGGGCTTGTGTACAAATGGGAGTACTCGCTTGACGGAGCCAACTGGAACACCGTCCAGACAGGCATGAACGCATCCGTCACAGGAACCGACCTCACTGTAAGCGGACGCTATATCTCGTCCCTCAATGCGAGCGATATTGTCTACTTCAGACCCAAGGCTTATCTTGAACTGTTCGACTGGGACGTGCTTCCGGAACAGAACGTGGTCTATGAGGTGCATCCATACACCGTGCCGACATCGAGCAACCTGAAGCTGGAGATCAGCGACAAGGCTGTGTGCTCAGGAGTCGAGTTCGGAGAGGGCAAGGGAATCATAACACTGAAGAAGAAATATGAGAGCGACGTGTTCAACCCGAACCTACAGTTCAGCATCGACCCGACAGCGGAAAGATACGAGACAGTCGACCAGAGCAGCAACGAGCTTGCCAAATGGAAGATCACTGACCCCCTTACGCAGACAACGATATACACAGTCTATGTGGAGGACAAGGAATGCGGATCAAACGGTATTTCTTTCCCTGCCCAGGTGAAAGTGGAGTCGGTGGAGTCTGATCCGGAGGCGGAGATCACGATCGCAGGATGCTCTTACCGTTACGAGAACGGAAAGATATACATCCAGGTCAAGGAGGGCAACACAATCAAGTTCGGAAAGAACTCGACAAACTATAAGTACGTGCTAAACGAGGGGGAGACAGCCAGACAGCTGCCTGCATCCCTGACAATGAACGAGACAAATATAGAGAAGCTGAAGAACACAAGCTACAGCCTGCAGAAGATCAACGGCGGTGTCAACTCTCTCGGATGCGAGGGCGAGGCGATCCCTGTCATCATTGAGGTCGTGGAGGACATCAAAAACAACGAGATAAGGTTTGAAAACCTCACTTCGGTAAAAGGCAACACATACTATCTGTGCAAGGGCGAGAAAAACCCGAAGATTATCGGATCTGAGAACATCGCCGGGGGATATGGTGAGCAGACGATCATCTGGAAATTCAAGGACACAGGCAAGCAGATACCAGGCACGGAGAACGAAACCTTCTCCCTTTCAGCAGGAAAGTTCGAAATTGCGGATGACTGCGAGATAGTCCGTGTTGTCCGCATGGGTGACGGTGCTTTCGAGAGCGTGAGCGACCCTTTGAGGATAAAAGTCTACACGGCACCCACTTTCAGCATCACAGAGTATGACGCTGTTGTGTCAAAGGCTGACGTGTGCTATGAGGAGAAGCCTATATTCAACATTTCCTATGAGAGCGACGAGCCTAAGATCGCAAGCCACATAGGAAAGACAATCTACAGGATCCAGACCTACCAGGATGTCGACGGACAGAAGGCTAAAGTGGACACCCTGATCACAGGAGCATCTAAATACAACGGTTGGCAGTTCGTCTACGACGCTAAGATCACAGCGACACAGGAGTTCTGTTCGACACAGGTGGAAGCTGCTAACGCAATCGATTTGACTGTGAAGGGCGACCTCGCATTCACAGACAACGATTTCGCCTACGACTGCCCAGTGCTCGGCAGGGATCTTGACATAACACCAAGGACAGACGACGGATCCGTCTATTCATACAAGGTGGGGGGCAAGACCTTCACTTCAGAGAGCGAGGGCACAAGCAAAATAAAGATGCCGTCTGTCGTGGATGACATAACAAAGAACACGGTGAATGTGGATGTGACAAGGTCATTTGACGGATGCAGCAGATCACAGACCATTAAGATCAAGAACGTCCTTACTCCGCTTGAAGACAGAAGCCTGTTCCTTTCCGGATCACTCGACGCTAACAGCAACCTTGTATGTATGTCAAAAAGCTACAAGATAGAGGACAACGGAACTGACGAGGCGAACGTGAAATACACGTGGACATCAAAGACCACGGGAGCGACAATCGTCGGAGGAACATCAAAGGACGTGAATGTCTCCCTTGCGAACGGCAATGAGTTCATCAGAACGAGAGTACTCGGCAACAACTGCGAGGTGAAGAGGGACACGATCGCCATCGACGTGCTTGCGAAAACAACTGCCGTCCCTTCGTTCACAGCCTCGTCTGCGGAGCTTTGCTATGGCGAGGAGGTGGAGATCTCAGCTGACAAGATAGACGGCTACAAGGTGACAGGCTGGACAAAGACAGCAGGAGCGGAGACAACAGAACTTGGGTCTGACAATTCCATCAAGGAGTTTGTGGAGACTCCAGGAACCGTGACATATACCGTGACCATGACAAGCGAGAAGTGCGACAACTACACCCTTCAGGGCAAGGAGACGATCAAGGTGGCTCCGGATCTGAAGATAAAATCAGCCGACATCACGGTATCGCCATCAGACATCAGCAAGAGCCTTTTCGACGACAAGACAAAGGCGATCACTGTCAAGCTCACTGACAAGAATGATCTTGGACAGAGCAACGTGGCTTTCTCTTTCCTCGGAAGCGACTTCAAGCAGACTGTCATTTCAGACAGTGTGTTTTCGGCTAACTACACTCTCGAGGAGAGCGACCTTGATGACAGGGACATGGTGGAAGGAATGGTGTTCCGAACATACAAACTCAGCAGCACAAAATCATGTGTGAGCGACACATTCCACATCAACAAGCCTGTCAACAACGGATTTGACAATATCGTGATCAATCCATCGAGCGAGAACATCAACGCTGGCGACATTTACTATTTCTGCGGAAAAGGAACACTCCAGCTTGTGAACGACGAGATCATCTTCAACAATGATGTTCTTGAAAAAGGATATAAGTTGCAGTGGTACAAGAAGACCAACGGAGTCTGGACCTCGATCAAGGACGCTACGAAAGCGGAAGTCGAGATCTCGACAGCAGGACTTGAAAACAGAAGCGAGTTCTACAAACTCGAGGTCAGCCTAACAAGCGACGGCAAACTGTACAAGCAGGCATCGAACGCAATCGAGGTGAGAAACGTCGCCACTCCGAACCTTAACATCCGCCTTTCAGACGGTGATATATATTTCTGCCATGCAGGAAAAAGCGAGTTCCAGCTTCAGACAAACACATGGAGCAGTCCAGACGGAGCTGTAGACGCAAAGAACACATACACATGGCAGAGAAGCTACGACGGAAGCACATGGCAGGATGTTGTCGCAACATCAACGGACAACCTCAACATAGAGATAGCGACAAAAGAGGATGTTTCAACATTGAGCTATACAGAGGAGTCGATGACAAAGCCGACTTATTTCCGAGCCGTGCTGACAGATCTGTGCGGTGCGAAAGCCATTTCAAACACTATCCTCACAAAGACATACAGAGGCATGGATCTCACATCCAAGGATGTAAATGTGATGTCGAACAAGCTTGTACAGAACAAGGACAGCTTTGAAGTGAAGTTCTTTGTCAACTACAGCGACGACAAGGTGTATTCTTACACTTACTACAACGAGGACAACCAGGTTGTGGAGAGTAAAGGAACAGCCTCACAGTCGTTCGTGCATGACACTGAGAACGGAGATAGCCACGCCGATTTCGACTACTCTTTCGGAAAGCACAAGGTCTATGTCGAGAAGGTGATGATTGAGAACGGTTGTAAAAGCGACAAAGTTGAAGTTGAGTACGAGCTTATTGCTCCTTTGAAGATTGAGATCCAGAATGGAATCACAAACCAATGCCCGGACAATGATAAGCAAAACGGTTATATAAACATCGTTTATATGGACGGAGGTCTTCCAGAAAACGGATTAACTGCGACATGGTACTACAGATACGATAATGAGGAATATTTCAAGAAAATTGATAATTCTGTAGATTTTAGATATATAGAAAAAGAGAATGACAAAGAAGATATAACTGCTGGAAAGATATTTGACATTCACCATCTTGACCGCACATGCCATTTCTACGCTGAGATAGCCAATGAGGGTTATCCGATCAAGGCAGTGAAGACTTCTGTCGTGACAATGGAGATCAACCCTAAATTCAAGATAGGAAGGGCTACTTGCGACAAATCACAGTATTGCTATGGCGAGGACGTGAGACTGACAGCTGGCAACGTGGAGTCCTCTTTCGGTGATGTGACTTACAGATGGATTGACTTGAACGACAAGACAGCTATCTACCCATCGACTGAGATCCTTGATTTGGAGTCGATAAAGGGACAGACGACATTCAGAAGAATAGCGACTGACGGATGCGGAATCAAGGACACATTCGATGTGGATCTTGCCGTAAGGGAGAAGCTTGAAATGAGTGCCGACGAATACGAGCACGCAAATTACGCAGAAATGGGCAAAGTCCCTTATATCGCTGTGAAGGATCTTCTTCATGTTGAGTCTTATGTCGTATCGCATATCAACCAGGACGGAGTGAAGGATGTGAAGGAAGAAAAGACATTCGGTGTGACAGATCTGAGCTTCGGAACAATGCCTGCTGTAGGTTATGAGATCGAGAGATTCGAGATATACAAGGTTGACCGTGCTGGATGTATGAGCGTGCCTGACACTTTCACAGTCAAAGGAATTGAGAAGATCACAGCCGGAACGATCGCATTCGAGCGTTATGGCGACACTAAATCAATCAATATCTGCCATGGCGAGAAGATCGGTAGGATCATCGACGACGAGATCGCAAGCGGAGGCACGGACATCACCTACAAATGGATCTACGCTGAAGTCGGAAAGGACGAGAATTATGTAAGGGATTCGGCTGGTCTTCCGCTAGCTTCATCGGTGTTCAACGCAGACACGACAAACTTCGGTACTGTCGTGGCAAAGAATGTGGCTGTGGGCAACAAGATCAAGACAAGCTATGTCTTCAGACAGGCGAGCATCAATGTGATGCAGCCAGATGGAACTTATACGCCGTACATCAAGAACAGCGACACACTTTATATCAACGTGGCTCCACAGCTCTCGAACTGCAATATAGAGAACCTTGCTGGTGCCATCCAGACACAAAGCAACGCATATTGCGGTGGCGCGGAAGTGAGCGGTGCGATAACCCTCACTACAGACGAGGAAGTGATCGAGAGATACGAGGCGAAAGATTTCGGTGCATTGCTGTTCGGAGAAGGTTATGAGCTTTACGGATATTGGGAGACTGCAAAGGGCGGTCAGAAGAGTTTCGCCCAGGCTTCTTCCGCTGTGACTTACGAGGACGGATTTGAGAGCAAGTTCTATGTCGAGGATTTCGATTCGACGACTTATGTCAGATTCGCAATCAATGACGGATGTTCCGTTTTGGGTACTGATTACAAAGCCCTTACCGTAATCTCATTCGACAAGGACAGCACTGACAACTACACGATAGACCGCCAGGCTGTGGAAGAGAGATATATCGAGATCGGCGACAATATCAAGGTGACAAACAGGGAAAGCACCATGTCGGGAGAATGGTACTCAAACAAGAACGAGAAGAGTCTGATCAGCGAGGAAAAGACAGTGTCGCTAGACAGCGTTACATTCATGACCCGTCTGTACCATAAGAGAATAAAGACAACTAAAGGCACAACCTGCATAGAGCCTGAATATTACGAGATACCGTTGAACGTCCACCCAGTTAGCAAGGGAGGAAGAATCAGAAACAACCAGCAGGTTTGTCCTGGCGTTGAGTTCGAGGACATTAAGAGCTATGAGAATGCTTTCGGAGGTACTGGAGTGTTCCGCTACAGATGGGAGATCACGACAGACAGCTCGGATGCCTACAGCTGGAGACAGATAGACAACGCATTTGACGATTCTCTGAACTACGCAACATTCAGAAGACAACTTGATCCAAAGAAAACAAACTATATCAGAAGAACCGCTACCCCTATCTACAACGAGAAGGAAGTGGGAGAGGCATACACACGCTACTCTAACGTAATCTCCCTCGAGACATACAAGACTTTGAAGGCTTCTTCTCTGACTTGGAAGGGAGACGGAAAGAACTCGTACTGTTCGGACGAAAGTGTTCCTGTAATCACGGCTGACGCTCCGACAGGAGGATCTGTAGAATACAAGGAGTCGAAGTACGGACTTGACTGGATGTATTCAGTTGACGGAACAAACTGGAATCTGTACATGTCATCAAACGTGGATTTTGGCGGAACAAGCGAGATCAGCGGAAGCGGATTGGTGTACACATATTTCGAGGAAAAGAAGAGGGACAAGGATGTCATATTCTACGTCAAGGCGGTGTTCAAGGATGACGAGTGCGGAGAGGTGGAGACCGATCCTTTCTCTTTCAAGGTATGGGCAGAAACAGAAGAGCCTGCACTATATATCGGTGCAGACAGCTGTGACTCGAAGTATATAAGCTTCATCGTTGAGAATGATTCGGATTATTACTACAACTGGACAATCGGCACGGATTCTGTAAATCCTGTGAAGACTGACTTCAAGGAGCAGTACAGAATGGAGTTCGAGCGTCATCCTGCCTACGTGGTCGAGAGCGGTTACACAGTCCAGGGTATGCACAAACTCAGCGGTTGCAAGACAGGTATTGTCTACTTCAATGTAGACAGCCTGCCAGAGTTGAAACAGGACGGTGTGGCTGAACAGGACGGTGTATTGTGTTACGGATCAGACTTGAAGATCAGCCACACAACCGCCACTGGAGGCACAGGAACAAAGAGCTACTTGTGGCAGTACTCTTATGATAACGAGAAATGGAACGATGCCAATGCAGGGCAGGATTTCACTTATGAGGACGTGAGAAGCGACATGTATATCAGAAGACTCGCATTCACAGACGTGTGTCCTGACACGATCGCCACTGATGCGGTGCTATATAAGGTCGCTGACAAAATCGAGCCTCTGAAGGTGTCTATTGAGGAAAATATGTGTAAGAACCAGGATATGGTCGTTACCCTTGCTGACAGCATGGTCGGCAACTTCAATGTCGCAGTCTACAGATTGCAGACTGACACGGTGATGGAGACGGAGCTGACTCCTGAGAAGCTGACAGGCAAGATCAAAGGAAACGACCTTGCGGAAAACATCTTCGGAATCGTGACTTGGGACAGCTCTTATTCTTGCAAGTCTGAAATGATCAAGACTACTGTCGTTCCACGCCCTGACATTGCAGGGGTTGAAAGCTCTATATCGTGTGACGCAAAAACGGTATGTGAGGGTAGTTCAATCACTATCACGTCGGCAACTGACTATTCTTTGCCTCAATACTTGAAGCAGAGATTTGAGACTTCAGCGGACGGCATCGCATGGAGTGCCGTCAAGGAAAACAGCGAGTTTAAGGATGCTGACAAGGTTGTCGCAAATGATACAGCATACTACAGGACTATTCTCTTCAACGGATGCAAGGACAGCATTGTCAGCAACATCATAAAGGTTGACGTTAAGGAGACGATAGACAATCCTATGACATTCGAGGTCGAGACAAAATCAGACGGAGAGATTGAGATCATCGGCAATGGCAACACTGAAATGGCTGCACTCGCCCTTCTTGTGAACGACAGCCTGGAATATGATTTCAATGAGAAGATAATTCTTGCGAAATCGACAGAGAAAGTCCTTGTCGAGTCAAAAATCGGAGCTGATGGAAGCATGGTCTGCTATTCGCCTGTGACAATAAAACCATTGAAGGGCGGCAACATCTTCACTGAATGCAAGTCGACAGGTAAGCAGATTGTCGGTGAGGATGTAGTTAACGCTGGTTCTGATGTGACATACAAGTGGTTCAAGTTCGGTAATGACAACACAATGATGTACTTTACTGACGTGACTGACAAGAACTATTCGATCACAGTGGATGAAGAGAAGAGCCTGATGCTGCGTGTCTCTTACTATGACACTGACAACATCAAGTATGTTCTGAAAAGCAATGTCCTTACAGTGAACGCCAACGGTCCAGCATTGTCAAAGATCGTTCCTTTGGAGAAAGATTTAATGTTGGCTGCAGGTCTGAAGGTCAACGACCATTTCATGGAACTTAACATCGGCATGGACGCAACCCTAAGTTGTTTCATTGATGATGCGTCAAACGGAGAGTGGCAACAGTCTGAAGACGGTCTGACATGGATGACAGCCGACAAGTTCGATTCCACACGTCTGACATCACAGGTTTTGTCAATCGCTCCTTCCGATGCTGTCTATTACAGGGTTGTTGCGACAAATTCGTGCGGAACGACGACAAGCGACTCTTTGCTGGTTGCTGTGGAAGCTATCCCTGGAATAACAGAGGGTTGTCTTGAACTTACTCTTGACGACTGTGAGAAGACCGCAACGGTCATCTGTTACGACGACGAGCAGAAGAACTACAGACCTAATCATTACGAGTACTACTTTGAGGTGAACGGAGAATGCTCCAAGAAGGAGCTTGTTGGCGAGCACGGAATCTCACTCAGCGGTATCAGCGGAGAGATCGAGGTTCTTATCACAAGAAGCTACAAGGGAATCACGACAAAGTATGTGAAGAGGATTGACATGAGCAAGTCCGTAGGGGCAGGCTTCAGCATTCTTGCGGAAGGTGTGGAATACGGATCATCTGATATGGCTGGCGAATGGCTTGGCGATGTACTTGTCACCGACAAGGCTTCAGTTCCGAGCGGAACAAAGATCAAGCTTAACAACAGAAGCCAGAACGGAACTTCTTACAAATGGGAGGTATATTACGAAGGAATCAAAATGGCGACAAGCCTGGTGGAGAATCCTCAGATCTACGTCTACAATGAGGGATCCTATTCTTTCTTCCTTACAGCTTATTCAGGAAAGTGTGAGAGCAGCGTCAATTGGGAGTCTGGCGTGGAAGTCCAGAGCGGAACATTGAGATATGCGAACATCGTCGAACCAGGCGATTTCGTGTATGAAGCCCAGTTCCCTGTTTATCCAAGGGAATACAAGCACGTCTATGACAACATTGTCGTATATCCGACAAAGATAGACAACGAAGTCAATGTGATCTGCAACGGACCGTTCTCTTATTCAGTGTACAACGCTTCCGGAATGCTGATGGTCGAGGAAGAGGGCAATGACCAAACGACGATCAACTCCGAAAGGCTCAATCCAGGAGTATATACAGTTGTTGTAAACGGATCAACGTTCTCAATAATTAAATAATATCTAAATTTAACATATTTTTGTTGATTAAGGGAAGAGGGCTGTGAAGCTCGCTTCCCTTGCTTTTTCCTATGAAAGAAAGGAAAAATTCCCTATATTTGTACAATATATATCAGCATTTAAATTATATTATTTGAGTATTTTAAAACGAGTGAGATTGGGGCTTGAGAGAAGTCCCAATTTTTTTTAACGAAAAATATTTGCGGCTTAAAAAAATAGCTACCTTTGGTCTTGAAATCAAGAAGTCATGGAAGAGTCTAAGAAAATGGTCCGCAACAAGCGTGTGGTCGTGAATATGAGCGAGAAGGAGTATCAGGCTTTTTCGCAGTATTGCGCCAAGCGGAAGCTGGAGAAGGCAGATGTTGTCAGGAACTTTGTCTTCAAGGAGATCATGGCAAAACAGTATGAGGAGTCTCCCACATTGTTTGACTGACACAGTAAGTTTGGATTTCATCTGCCTTTTTGTCATATTGTTTTCAGAATAAGCCATTCTTTATTGAATGGCATACTATTTGATTTTATATAAATGTGAGGTAATGTTGCTTCATTTAACAATAATTTTTTATGAATCAAAGGTATAACGATGATGATTTTGCAGGTTTTGTTGAAGAACTTGTAATAACAAAACGTTTGAACAAAACGGAGGCTGGTATAGCCAAACAAATGTTGGATCAAGGATACAACAGTTTGAGTGAAATACAAAAGAATGTTTTTGATAATGCAATCGAAAGAAACAGTGTGAAAGAATGTAAAAGGTGTAGTAACGAGATTCCATGGAGTGAAATGATAGAAGCATTAGACAATGGAGGTCTTTGTGGCTGGTGTCATCATTTTAAGTCTAAAATGGAAGAAGAATAAAATGCCCTATGACAAAGATTTTTGAAATTTATGATGCAAATCCTGCCGCTGCATACTACATAATGTCTATGATAGCAGGAAGATGTGCCGGGAAGCAAGAAGATCCAGACGGAGAGAATTGGACTAAGTATGACAACATTGACATTTCCATTGTCAAGTCTACGAAAGGTATTGAGAATGGAGCATTTGAGAATCATAATCAAGTCGGAGACTTGCGTTGGGAGTACACAGTAAAGGAATTTGCAGACGATTACAATTCGCAAGAGTGTCTTCTTGACATTGATGATATAGGACACGAAATAAGTAAACTTCCTATAGGAAGATCTTATTTCCATTTCTACATAAAAGCGGAATTATTCGTAGAAGCAAAGTAAATGAATTGACTAAAGAAAAGTCGTTGCGTATGGCAGCGACTTTTTTTGATTTAAAAATTATAAAAAAGGAGCAAAAACATGAATGTTTTGTTAATCAATACTATTTTTGTAGCACGTCTGAGAAAGACATTATAGTTAAATTTAGAGAATCCACACATGCCAACGTTAGACTGGATAGGAAAGAAAGCAGTGGTAAACCACCACAACGAAGTTCCATACAAAACATTGGAACTGCAATATACATACAAAGACGGAAAGAAGATTTTGGATTGCGATGAGAGCGAAAACATGATTATTCATGGAGACAACCTTGAAGCGTTGAAATCTCTTTTGCCTAAATATGAGGGTAAAATCAATTGCATATATATAGACCCTCCTTACAACACAGGAGAAGAAGGATGGTGCTACAATGATAATGTGAACGCACCACAAATTAATAAGTGGCTTGGCGAGGCTGTAGGAAAAGAAGAAGAAGATCTGACTCGCCATGACAAGTGGCTATGTATGATGTATCCTCGATTGAAGATGCTTTATAAATTGATGTCAAAAGATGGTATTATATTTATATCAATCGATGATAACGAGGCGTCAAATTTAAAGGCTTTATGTGATTCTATATTTGGACATAATTGTTTTGTGGCTTCTTTCGTATGGCAAAAAAGATATTCCAGGGAAAATAGAGAAGCAATAGGTGATGTTCACGAATACATATTAGTTTATGCTTTAAATAAAAAGAAATTCAAAGAAGAGAGAAACTTAATTCCGATGAATGATGTTCAGTCTAAAGTATATAAGAATCCAAATAACGATCCCAAAGGAAGATGGCGTGCTGTTCCTATGACTGCACAAGCTGGACATGCCACAAAAGATCAGTTTTATCCTATCACTGCTCCTGGAGGAAAAATCCATTATCCTCCAGAAGGACGTTGTTGGTGTATGTCAGAAACTACATTTAATGAATTACGTAATGAAGGAAGAATATACTTTGGAGCAGATGGCAATTCACAACCTAATACTATTCGTTATTTATCAGAAGTAGAAGGTGTTGTTCCATGGACATGGCTTCCTCATGAAGAAGTCGGAAACACTGATGGAGCAAAGAAAGAAATATATAGTATATTAGGAAAAAATATTGATTTTGCCACGCCAAAACCGTCAACTCTTATTGAAAGAATCCTGCACATAGCTACAAAACCAAACAGCATAATTCTTGATTCTTTTGCAGGTTCAGGAACAACAGCTCATGCTGTACTAAGCTTGAACAAGCAAGATGGAGGAAACCGTAAGTTTATTCTTATAGAAATGGAGGATTATGCCGAATCAACGACTGCGGAACGAGTGAAACGAGTTATTGATGGGTACCCGTACAAAGGAAAAAAGGAAGAGGAAATATACAATCAACCTTTAACAATTAAGAATCTTGCTAAAGCAAGTGAATATATAGAAGAAGCAAACGCTATATCAGAGTCGAAGAAAGGCGAGTACGATAAGATAAGCAATCCGAAGATTGTAGACAACTGTATCAAGGTTGTCGGCACCAAAATATATGATGAAAAAATGGAAGGTCTTGGAGGAGATTTCAGCTTCTATGAATTGGGTGAACCAATGATAACTGAACCTGGATTCATTAATGAGAACCAGCCATTGAAGAAGATCCAGGAATACATCTGGTATACAGAGACACAATCATCTTTCAATAAGAATGAAGATGAAGGACAGTATCATCTTGGCAAGTATAATGATGTTTCATACTATTTTTTCTATAAAAAGAACGAGGCAACAACTTTGGATGTATCTTTCCTAAACAAAGAAATGAAGGTAAAGGCAGACCAATATGTGATATATGCGGACAACTGTCTGTTGTCTGAGGAACTTATGAAGAAGTTAAACATAGTGTTCAAGAAGATACCAAGAGACATTAGACAATTCTAACGCTAACAACATGGAACTAAAGAAATACCAACAACAGATATTGGATGACCTGAAATTGTATCTTGACAATGTACAGGAAACAAGGAACGCTGCATCCGCATTTAATGAATTTTGGAAAAAACATCCACGCACTCCTTTTATTCCACAGGAAGATGGATATGTAAAGCCATATAAGATTCCTTCTGTCAAAGGAAGTAACATTAAAATTACAGCTCCTCATGTATGTATCAAGGTGCCTACAGGTGGAGGCAAAACATTCATCGCAACTGCGTCATTGAAAACAATATGCTCCGCTTTCGACACTTCTTGTTATAAGACAGTGGTATGGCTTGTCCCGTCTAATTCCATTTTGGAGCAGACATATAAAAACCTGCATAATCCTGATCATCCTTACAGAAAGCGAATAAACGCTGATTTTCAGAATAGAGTTGAAGTCATAAGTAAAGAGGAAGCTCTGCAGGGAATAAATTTCAGTAGTGAGTCAGTAAAGGAAAATCTTACCATTCTCGTAATGAGTTATGATAGTTTGAGATCCGCAAAAAAAGATGGAAGAAATGTTTATAAAGAAAACGGTTATCTGCATTCGTTCAAAGATTTGTTCAACGGATCTGAGGATGCAGTCACTCTTGTCCAGGTTTTGCAGAAACTTCATCCTATAGTAATCGTGGATGAAAGTCATAATGCAGAAAGTGATCTCAGTATTGACATGCTTGAACAGCTAAGTCCGAATTTTATTTTGGATCTTACAGCGACACCAAAGAACTACAGCAACATCATCAGTTTTACCAATGCATCTGAATTAAAGAAAAACAATATGGTAAAACTTCCTGTAATCGTCTATAATCTTCAAAACAAAAATGAGGTAATAGAGAGTGCTTTGCAGCTTCAAAAGAGTCTAGAAAATGCCGCTATTGAAGAGGAAAAGAACGGAGGTAAGTACATTCGTCCTATTGTGTTGTTCCAGGCTCAACCGAAAACAAAAGATGACAATGTTACCTTTGAGAAGATAAAAGAGACTTTGTTAAAACTAAAAATCAAAGAAGAAGAGATAAAGATTAAAACGTCATCAATCAATGAGATTGAAGGAATTGATCTTATGGATAAATCTTGTTCCGTGCGTTATATTATAACAGTCAATGCATTAAAAGAAGGATGGGATTGCCCATTTGCTTATATTCTGGCAAGCCTGGCAGACAAAAGTTCTTCAGTTGATGTTGAGCAGATTTTGGGAAGAATATTGCGTATGCCATACGTGCAAAGATGCAAGAATCAAATGCTCAACATGTCCTATGTTCTTACGGCTTCTGCAACATTCAGCCAAACTTTGGATAATATTGTTAAAGGGCTGAACAGAGCTGGATTCTCACAGCATGATTATCGTGTGGCTTCAGAGACTCCCAAAGCGACAGAGGAAGAATCATAAGACGAAAACAGCCTCTTCAATCAACCGAATCCTGAAGAAGAGGGAAAGGGAACAAAAACAGCTGAAGATAATCCTGATGAAATGGATGCGGATAAGATAAATTTCCGTCCGGATCAAAAGGAGTCTTCCAATAACAAAATTGAGGAAACTTCTGAGAATGTAAAACCAGTAGGCGTTTCCGTAGTGGAAGAAGTAGAAAAAAGAGCTGAAGAAGAGACCAAAAAAGAGAAAGAAGAAAAGAAACAGGAGGAAGATGGATATACAACTCTGCCTCCAGAATTGGAATCAGTGGTGAAGAGATACAAAATAAAAGAACAGTTCAAAGAGGTTGCAGAAAAGATAGTAATACCTCAATTCATGTCTATGGCAGAAGAAAAGGTGAACAATTCCATTTTCGATATGGATGAAGTGGAAAAGATAGACTCTTTGTTCAACAAAGACTCTCTTTTAAAGAATTTCAAACTAGACAAAGCCGACACTAACGTAGATTTTTCTACAAGAACATCGACAATGTATAAGGTGGATGTGAACGAGAACGGAGAGAACACACCAGAATACATAAAGATCGACGGAAAGGATCATAAGATAATTGTAGATTATATCCTTAATCCAAAAACTAAACAACAGAGAATACCTACTTGTGTAAGGGCAATCAAGTTGAATATCGGGAAAATGATTCCTATTCCTGACCAGGATATAGAGAACTATATAAAAAAACTGATTGAGGACTTCGATGACGAACAGTTTGAGGATCTTGCCCAACATTTGGTCTCTTATTCAGAGAAGATAAAGGATAAGATAAAAGAGTTGAGTCAGGAACACATGGAGTCAGAATTTAAGAAACTCCTTGATATGGATAAGATAGAATGCAAACCTATCTACACTTTCCCTAAAGATATTGTACTTGGAATGGTGAAGAAAGGTATGTCAAAAACATTGTACCAGGAAGAAGGAAAGATGGACGGCTATGAATGGGAGGTTATTCAGGATGTGATTTCTATGGATAATGTTCTGTTCTGGACTCGCAATGTTGAGAAACATGGCTTTGTTATCAATGGATTCATCAACCATTATCCTGACTTTATCATTGTTACAAAGAAAGGCAAGGTTGTCCTCTTGGAAACAAAGGGAGATCACCTTGACGCAGAAAAGAAGATCATTCTTGGCAATCTATGGGAATCCAGAGCAGGCTCAAATTACAAGTATTGCCTTGTCTACGACAAAAGAAGAGTTGAAGGATCATTGACCAAAGCGGAGTTTCTTGAACGAATGAAAATGTGGTAAAATAAAAAAGAATATAATTATGAAGAAAGTTTTAATACTTACATTGTTGCTAATGTTGTCAATGGCAGCACATTCCCAAGGCATCTATACAAAGGTGACAAAATATGATAAGTTTGATGATGTTGAATGGGAAAAAAACATCAAAACCTTAATCTCGAAAAGCGATAGTACAATCGTGATAGAGACCAAAGGAAGTAAGCCAGAAGAATACCGATATAAAGACATTTTTCCATTAGCTGAGCATGATGGAAATAGAGACAATCTTGTCAATATTGTCGCTGACGTATGGGGATATGAGTCTCAGTACATTGTATTTTCAGAGAAAAACATAGAAGAGTTTAAAAAAGATTACGAGGAAAATCTCGGAGCAGAAGCTGATTCATTATCAGAAGACGCATTAAAAATGGCGTTAGGATTAATGGTAATAAAACAGATAAAAAATCTTCCAACCATCACTTTTCGTACCATATCAAGGTATGATTTTACATTCGAATATAAAACAGATATGGTTTGGATAAAATTTAAGGACGGATCAAGAATTATTTATTCAAAATGACCCCTATTAAAGAACAAAGTCGTTGCTATGAGCAACGACTTTTCTGTTAATTCACCTATCAAAAATTGGGATTATCCCTTATTTTGTCAATATCTAAGAACTGTTTTTTATAAGTATTATAGTACTTGGATTTTAAGTGTTTATAATGAAAAAGTTCCCCCTTTTCTCAAAGAAGGAACTCAGTATCATTATAATTTCAAAACTTAGAAAAGTTTGATGCAAATATATAAAATTGTGAAAAAGAAACAAAAGTAGGCGACTTGTTAAGTCGCCTACTTTTTGAATGGTTGCTTATTTTTTTGATTCTTCTAAGGATTCCTTGCGAAACTCCTTCATAAGCTTCTCTAGTTCTAAACTGGCTTTTCTCGCTCTTGTTCCAGCTGCTTTATTTCTTGATTCAATCTGAGAAGCAGCATCCTTTAGGAATGCCTCCATAGTGGCATTGATCTTTTCTACAATTTCTTTCATATATTTTTTTATTTGATTGATACAAAGATAAAAAATAAGATTAAATGGAGACCACAACATGAAAAAAACCTCCTATAAATTAAATAGGAGGCTTTTCTTCTTTCTACAAGTAGAAAGTTTGTCTTAATCCTTGTTTTAATGGAAGAGACCAAAACTGGAACTCGATTGCAAAGCATAAAGCTGTCTTAATCCTTGTTTTAATGGAAAAATCGAAGCTCCTGTGGTCTTGATTTTCTCAAATGAGGAAAATCCAATACAAATATAGAGAAAAATTTAAGAATACATCAAATAATGATATAATAAATTTTCCATTATTCTCCTTCCTCCAACATGCCTTGATTGCGTAACACATTCTGACGAATGTTCCATAGTCTCTTGTATGGCTGCACCCCTTGATCAGCAAGTTCCTTCATTCTGTCAAGTTCTGCGGTACAAATATTCTCAGCCTCTCGACGGATGCAGTCACGATTGTTTTGAAGATATTCCCTCATGCGGTTGTCCCTGATTTCACAGACTTTATTGAAGAGCTCGTCCTTCGCCAGATATACAGGGAAAACATCTTTCATCTTTTTGGAAGGTTTTCTCACCTTTCTGATAAGGGTCGAAAGAGTCTTGTATTTGGAATGATCAAATCCTTTCGATGCAATATCATTACGATCAAACCAGTGGCGTAGCATGGCATTTACAAGTTCATTTGTCGTCTTGTATTTGGAATGATCAAATTTGATTTGATCTGCATACTCACGAAGATTTGTGTCAACAACATCATCGTCAAAATTGTAAGTCTCAGGTAATTCAAGATAATGAGATTCCTCCTCGATACAAGCTTGGACATCAATGTCTATATCAGCAGAGAAAACTCTGTCCGGATTATCAGTGCCGTTGTTGTCACAAACAAGTCCTGCAAACCATCCTTGTCCAGCCTGGGCGAATCTTTCTGGTGGAACCATGTAGTCCATCTGATCAGAAATGGAAATAGATGTTCCATTCTCTGATATTGAGATGGATTCTTTCTGCTGTTTGTTCTTTCCTATTCGTTTAGAAATCTTTTCCGCAGTTTCGTCAAAACATTGACCCACGAATATATTACCAACTGTCTGGATTATCTTGTTGGCGTTAGCTTCCTTGTATTCAGCTTTTAGCTGTGTGAAATCTTGGAATCCAAGAAGAACAGCAACCTCATTAGATCGTGCTGTAGCGATAAGCTCGTCAAGTCCATGCACGAACATTGTTGGAAGCTCGTCTATGACAACCGCACATTTGTGTTTGCCTTTATTGTTTGCCATCTTCAGCATTCTTGCAGTGTAAACACCTAAAGCTGTTCCATATACCTGTGTCTTCTGAGGATCATTGCCAAAACAAAGCAGTTTAGGTTCAAGCGGATTGTTAATGTCAATATCAATGTCATCGCCGGACATTGCCCAATATAGAAAGATGGATGCAAGTCGACCAAGCGGAATCTGTACGGAAGCAATCTGACCTTGAATCTGATCTGTAGCACCAGCGGACCAGGCATTAAGGAAAGGTGCGAGTGTAATACTAAGATCACTGTAGCTTGCAAGAATCGGAATAACCTCGTCCATCGGCTGAGAAATAAAGTCGATTACATGAGGAAATGTGCAATATTTGCCATCTTCATAAAGACGTAAAAACCAGATACAAGCACCAAGGTAGTTGATGGCTGACTCAACAAAGAAATCTCCCTGCTTGTCTGCCCAAGTGTGAGCCAAATTGTAACAAATGACCTGTGCAATCTGATTAGCGTCTTCCTGGGATTCAAGAAGCTCGGCTTTCAGAGGGTTACAACGAAGGGAAACTCTCGGCTCATTGAAGTCAACCATTCCATATTTTGGCTCTACCCCACCATATATCTCTTTCCAGCGATCCTTGTTCCACATGAAGTTAGAAAAAGCAAGTTCAGAAAGATCGGGGATCTTGAAATCATAAAGGTACATAGCGAACCCTTTAGCAAGAGCCTGACGGATATAGTTGTTTATGATAGTGAAAGATTTTCCTGCTCCAGGCGTTCCAAGTACGATAGTCGCACGGAAAGGAGCTTCAAGGTTGATCCATCCATGATGTTCCTTACCCAATCTGTAATATCTTGTAGGAAAGTTGATTGTGTATTGGTCCGTTTTGAATTTTTCGTTCTGAGGAAAAGCCGACTGCTCTTTCTTGTTGAACGGATCTTCTCTCGATAGATTGCGTTCTGGAGTTGCCGTATAAATCGCCAATCCATAAATGAATGGAAGTATTCCCATCGCAAGAAGAACAATGTAGAAGAATAATCTTGGAATAGTGACAGGGATAAACAATGCTACTGGGGCGATTAGTGTAATGATCAGACCGACAATTGACACTTTCATTCCCAACTCATGTGTAGGTTCAAATGTCCTGCCGAAAAATTTCTTCTCATTTGTCTTGACGGCTTTGTCTCCAATACTCGCTCCGAAAAATGCGAATAAAGCAGGTATGATTGTACAGTATGGTGAATGAAGGAGATAAAGACCTTTGTCCATTCCAGCCAAAATGTTAAACCATGCCTGTGAGATCACGGCATACATACCTGTTGCTGATGTGTTGTGATCCAAACAGAACCAATACACGTTCAATGCAAGAAGTCCCATTCCCACCATCTTGAAAAGATTAAGGAATTTTCTTGCTGCTTCCTGATTTTCTTTCATGTTAATAATTTTTTTTGATTTATACTGTTATTGCAAGAAGGTAAGCATGGGTTACACTCCCATACTTTTCTTCTTGTCTTGATTATTCGTTTGTGTTTTATCTTCAGCCTTTTTGTCTTTCGCTTGCGACTGAATTTTTGATCTATGGTAGAATCCGACTTCTTTGTCCTTCTGATATTGAGAGTAGCTTATGAAAGTCAAATCCTTCTCAGCATATTTCATCAAATGGTCAATGATATGTGATGTGTCTCCTTCATTGATCATACGTCTGATGTCGTTCGACAATTCAGAATTGTGCTGTGCCATCCAGTCACATATATATATGAGTCTTTCCTGTTGCTTGAAGTCAGATTCAAGAACCCTGTTGAACTTCTGAACCGCTTGATAAAGCAAAGTAGGATAACCTTTCTTTGTCAAGAACAGATTGTTCATAGAAAGAAGTTCCTCTTTATGGTTGATGAAATAATCCCTAAACTTAGAGTCTGTCACAACCAAAGAAGCTGATGAATTAGGAGAGAATATGATGACATCATCACCCTTCATATCAAACAGCATGCCACTCATGATCATCTTGTCTACAGCTTCAGTTGTAGAATTGTTCTCAATCAAGTTAGCTATCTTATCCTGCATCATCTTAGACTGAACCTTTGTCTTGTCATCTTCAGACAGGAATCTGAACAGCTTGTCGTTAAGATTGAAGAAGTCAAATTTTATCTTGTTGATACCAACGTCAGCTACGAGTGCATAGAAGTCCATTTCCCTTTGTGTCAGAGGCTTGTCCTCCTCACGTCGACGAGCATTAGTTATTTCAGGGAAAGATATTCCTGTGTCCTCAATGAAGAAGTCAGATCTGCGAGAATCACAAAGCTTGCCATCCTCAAAATTGAAAACAGACGATCGAAGAAGGTCATCTAGTTTGCCCGGATCAACTACTGCTGCAATCTTCAAGAACTGAGCAACGTCCTCTTTGAATTTCTTTTCTTCTTTCTGATAGATGGAAATTAGATCCCTATTCTTATCTTCAAGGAACTTCTCTATCGCAAAACGTGCGTTGTATTCGTTAGCATGATAGAACTCCTTACAATAAGAGATATACAGTTCTGTCTCATAAGGAAGGAATCTGATTGCGTTGGACTCAAATTCATAATGTTCTTTGACTCTTCGTTGAAACAATTCTTCAAGTGCCTTCTGAAGACGGTTTGTTTCAAAGATCTCTGGTGACTCTCCTACTCCACCAGCAATAAGCCTGTCTTTAAGCTCCTTCGACAGATTTCTGTCAATCTCACTGGCTTTGTACGAATATCCTCTGCCATGATCAACGAAATTGAATCCTATAAGCAAACCAAAGTCGTTAATCAACGGCTGTGCGTCAATGCCATGTTTCTTGACTTCTGCGATATAATCTCCGTAGGTAATTTTACCAGCATACTTCTTGAAGATGTAGTCTGTCGCACTACGGACGTGTTTCTTTGAAATATTTATCTGATTCTTACGGCGGTCAAACAATTCCTCGTTACGTGAGAATTGATCCTTCCAAGTCTTGTAAGAAAACAAGAACTTACTGCCTGCTATGGCTTTTCCATTTCTTTTTCCGTTCTCGTCAATGGAATAAAAAGACACTCCCTCGTATTCGTTGCTTACTTCCGATCTAATACCATACGATGCGAGTATTCTGTTAAGCTGTGCGAAATCAGTGAACTCATAGTCATTACGGACCTTACGCAACACTCTTTGAATGTTGTTCTTGTAGTCAGAATTTGGGATTTCGTTCTGAAGAAATGATGTCTTGTCAACAAAATTGATTGCGTTAGCGACACGTTGCTTTGCCTGCTCACGATAATCCTTGCTCTTTTCAGGAGAAGAAAGGTTGTATTTTTGCTCCAGGCTCTTACGGATTTCCGATGTTTTTCGGTACTGGAAGCTATCGTCGATACACTTCTTACCTTTCTTGTCAATGTCTATTGAAACAATATGGACATGGGTATGGTCAGTGTCCTGGTGCTTGACAACAAAATAAGGTTGGTTAGCATACCCCATTTCCTTCATGTAATCGTCAGACAGACGAGTCAAAGTATCGTCAGACAGGTCTTTTTCTTCTGGGGATATAACTCCATGGAAGACGTATTTTTCCACTTTTGAAGTAAATCCTTTCAATGGCGTTGCGATATGTCGCATCATTCTCTCGAGAAGAGGTAGATTATTTAGGTCATCAACAGGCAAATTGTGGGCTGAAAGCACAGTAGCACGGTCGTCATTCACCTTTTGGGTGTTATAACGAATGGCAGCTTTCAAGTCCGAACCTTTGATAACTTTGATAATCATAGCCTGAAATTTTTGATTTTAGTCCCTATCGTCCTGATAAAGTTTGTTTATGTAATCGACATAAGCCTTTTGGATCGCCTTTGTTTTTTGGTCCAATTCCTTTTGAAGATCCATTATTCGGGGTAAATACTCCAGCATCTTGGTTACATTGTACCCAAGAATTGCGTCCTTTCGGCTTTCGTTAAGGTGTCTTGCCATCTGGTTGACGTTGACGGCGATACCTTCAATCTGTTTTTTTACGGATATAAGCTCATTCAGAATGTCATCTGCACCGAATATTGGAAGCTGTACAATCTTAGTGTTGTGCAGCAAATGGCAGATGTATTCGGACTTTGTTCTGAAGTTGGATTTTCCAAAACAAGTCAGAAAGTCGTTTAGTTGACTTTCATTCAGTCTGACGTTGAGCCTGTAGGTCTTTTCTGTACCAGGCATAATGAAACTTTTTTATTAAAAAATTGTAATAAGATCCGCCTCTTGGCGAATTGAAAAAAATGCGACTTGGGAGCATTTTTCAGGACAAAAATTCAAAATTTTAGAAGTCTAAATTTTGAATTTTTGCGATGCGTTTTGAAGTTCTTTTGTGAACCAAAACGCACATCTTGCTCACGCATCCGTCTGCGTGCAAAGATAGTGAAAATTTTTGGATTTATCGAACTCTTTTTTTTGTTAAAAAGAGCAAAAATTTGAAACAATAAACCATACATGGTTGGAAAAGGAAAATTGCTGTTATTTCAGAAATTTCCCTACACATTCTTATGGCGAAAAGATGTGAATAAAGACAGTCGGAATTGACCGAGTGTGAAGAAAGGGGGAAATAAGGCGTTTTCAGGGCGAAATAAAGCGTTATCCGGTTGCTGGTGATGTTTGACCGCAGGAACAAGAAAATTCGGCTTATGACGCAAAAAATACGTGATGCTTCTGACGGATGGAATGAAAGCAATGAGTAAATAGATGTAAATAGGTGTAATATGTAAGCATATAACGTAAAGCTGTAAAAGGATGTATAATAATGTAAATGCGTAAATAAGCATGATAATACGTAATGTATTGTAATATAGGGTAATGGTGTAATTTAAGGTAAATGTATGTTATAGTAAGTAAATTAGTGTAATTTGGAGTAAAATGGAGTAATTAAGGGTAATAGTGTAATAATGGGTAAATATGTGTAATAGAGTACTATGGTGTAATTAGATGTAATTATACTTAATATTATGTAATTAAGGATAATATGAAGTAAATAGGTGTAATTTTGGGTAATATGACACTATGGTGTAATATGACGCAATTATAAGTAAATATATGTAATATTGGGTAAAATGGTGTAATTTTATGTAAGGGTGTAACAATGGAGAACTGTGTGTAATAAATACTATGGTGTAATATAGGGTAATATTGCGTAATAGGAAATGAATATATGTAATTATAAGTAGAATAACGTAATTTAGGGTAATGTTGTAACAGATAGTAATATGTGGTTATTTTACGTAACTAAAAGTAATTTGTTGTAATAATGCGTAATATGTTGTAAAAAGATTCCATTTTCCTTTGAAGAAAAAAATTAAAGGAGTATCTTTGTAGAAGGATTAGAAAAATCCGTATCATTTACAATTGTACTTTAATAAAAAGGACCTATGACAAAAATTATTTCTTTTGTCGCCCAAAAGGGTGGCTCTGGAAAGTCTACAATGACTTTGATTATGGCGAATTATTTCGCCTACAATGAAAAAAAGAACGTAGTCGTAATTGATGGCGACGCTCCCCAATATTCATTGGGGAAGCTTCGAAAATCCGAAATGGAAGATGAAGACAGCATTAACAAAAAGGTTTTGTCTTCACATGTCAATTCAGACGTGGAGACATATCCGATTTATCAATGTGTTCCATCGGAAAACCAGGAACAGCCAGAGGAAAACATTTATTCGGTAAGCAAAGTAATTGATGCTCTTGTTCAGCAAGGAAACATTGATTATATATTCATTGATCTTGCAGGAACATTAAATTCTCCTGAGATTATAGAAATTTTAAAAAAGGTAAATTACATTTTCATTCCATTTATGGAAGCCTCGAATCTCTATTTTTCGAACTATGAAGCATTGTATATTGTTACAATGATCGTAAAAAACTCGGAAAACTCCATAAAAGGAGTCTATGAGTTTTGGCACAAGTACAGAAGTAATATGAGTGTTAGAATATTCTATGAGTTGGCAGAGAAATTTGACGTTATCAATGATAATCTAAAAAAATCTGGCATCAACGCATCAATGATGCAATCCAAAATTGGAAATTCAACAAAAGCCTTCGCTCCAGAAATCTGGAATACGATTGCACCAATTCCAGACAATTATTTGTCCGTATTAACGAACGGTCTAAATTTGGGAAATTTCATAAAAGAGTTCAAAAATCTGACAAATGAGTAAGATAAATAACGGAGCTGAAAAAAAACAGCTGGACTTCAACAATCTGATGAAAGCTGTTAGCGGATTGAATCCGAACAAAATGAAACATCTTACAGAAGAAGACCTTCAGGAACAACTTTCTCTTTCAAAGGAAAGTGAAAAGAAAGAAGAGGAGGTCAAAGATTCATCCGTACATGAGACAACAGGTCAAGAAGCACCTGTAAGATCAGAAGCAGAGGAGAAAAAGGAACTACCTTCTTCTTCAAAGGAAAGTGAAAAGAAAGAAGAGGAGGTCAAAGATTCATCCGTACATGAGACAACAGGTCAAGAAGCACCTGTAAGATCAGAAGCAGAGGAGAAAAAGGAACTACCTTCTTCTTCAAAGGAAAGTGAAAAGAAAGAGGAGGTCAAAGATTCATCCGTACATGAGACAACAGGTCAAGAAGCACCTGTAAGATCAGAAGCAGAGGAGAAAAAGGAACTACCTTCTTCTTCAAAGGAAAGTGAAAAGAAAGAGGAGGTCAAAGATTCATCCGTACATGAGACAACAGGTCAAGAAGCACCTGTAAGATCAGAAGCAGAAGGGAAAAGGGAACAACTTTCTTCCTCAAAGGAAAATAAAGAAGTACAGAGTCCATTCTCTTATAAGAACATCATAAGAAAATCAAACACAGAAGATGGACAATTCACCACCTTCAAACTGAAGAGAGAAACATTAGATATGTTGGATGCCATCGCAAGAGGAAGCGAAAAAAACGTTTCCAAATCGACTATAATTCACAATTTGGTATCGACTTTCTTGACTGAGAATTTGGAAAAATTGAAAGCAGTAGCGGCGAAAAAAATAAAAAGAGATTACTTAAAATAATATCTTATATATTTTTTAACTGATTGATTTTTAGTAAATTTGTATGTGTTAATCTCTGACGAGAAAACGCAAAATATTACAATTTAACTATGTAAGCAATGGAAACATGGAGTTGGGGGGATTTTCTCTCCGTCTGGATCCCTTTCTGTTTTGCCCTCGACATCTTTTTCGTTGTAATGGATAAATTCAACTCAAAGACAACATCCTCCCAGGAGGATGAAAGGAAGAGGAAAACAAAGTCCTTGAATACACAATTCAAGGATGATGTCACATATAATATGGCATCGAAAAATTTATCCATGCGAACAGTGGAACTACTTCAGCCAAAAACAAATACAGAAGATCGTCTTCCACAAGCATCGGAAGTAGAGGGAGAGGACATTGATCCAATCAAAAAAGAACAGGAATCAAATGAAGCAAAATTGGTACGTTTGTACAATTTGCGAAAAAAAGAAAATAATAATATTTAATTTTAATAAAAATGAAAAATCTAAATTCAAGAGCAAGAGCTCTAATGGTAGCAGTGTTTGTGTTTGTATTCAATAGTATACTAGCACAAAAAAATGTTGGGGATGCTTTCCAAACGGCTAACGAGCAGTTAAAATCAACTGTGAACGGAGCTCTAACCACGTTCCAGTACATCTGCGGACTTGGTGCCTTAGTTGGAGGTTGTATGCTATTTTACAAGTATGTGAATGGAGACCAGGACGCTTCTAAGAAAACAGGTCAGTGGATCGGTGGACTTGTCATCTTTGTAGTAGTACTACAAATGGTGAAAGTATTCTTCTTTCAACAGGCATGATTTTTTAGGGACAAGAGAGAACCGCTCTCTTGTTCCAAATTTTCTCTGAAAATAAACAATGGCAATATATAAGACAAATAAAGGAGTGGGGCGTAACGCCCTTGTTAAGGGAATGACAAAGAGTTATCTGATCTTCTTTGTCATCTCCATATTTTTAGGATATGTGACGTACTTGATCGTCGATGACGATCAAACAACCTGGATGGGTTTTCTTGCTGGCGGAGCTGTTGTAGGTGTAGGTGCTGCTATTTGTATTTATCTCTCCGGCAAATTCGGAGAAAAAGGACTGATGCAGTATAGAGCTTCAAAAAATGTTCACAAATACATACACAACAGATCCAGACTAAAAAACATATTGATAGTGAAAAACTAATTTTTCTTTCAAGGGAAAATATGAAAACAGTAAATGTAGAAGACATTCTACCTCTATATCTATATGAGGACGATTTCCTTATATCCAAAAACACAGACATAACAGCTCTATATGAGGTGGTTTTGCCTGAAGTCTGGACTATGACACAAAATGAATATGAGGAACAAATGAATTGTTGGGTGAGAGCAATGAAATCGCTGCCTGATTTCAGCATCCTCCACAAACAGGATGTTTTTATCGAAAAAAAATATCATTCAAAAGGAAACTGTAGCGGTTATCTCGCAAAGGGTTACGCTTCCCATTTTGAGGGAAGATTGTACTATGATCACAAAACATATCTTTATGTTACATTGTCCTGTAAAGAAAATATAAAGAAGGACAGTATATCATCGTGTATCTGTTCAGGTAATATTGTAGCAAAAGAAATGACTGACGAGAAAAGACTTAGCGATTTCGCAAACTCTCTCCTCGAAATGAAAAACATTCTCGAAGGAACAGGTATAAAGCTCCGTCGATTGACGGAAGATGAAGTCGTCGGCACACAGGAAAAATTCGGTTTGATAGAAAAATATCTGAATCTGGATTATTCCGAATCAAACACAACCTTAAAAGAGCAGCACATCCTTAATGATGACACATTCATGGTTGGCGACAACTATGTCAGTTGTTTTGCAATTTCGGAATTGCAGAACTTGCCTAACACTATTGCGACACACAGCTGGAATCCGGCACTATCTCAAAGTTCCATCGGTTGCTATGTAAATCAAAGCTATGTCGAGGGACTATGTTTGCTGACAAAATGTGAGCATGTTTATAATCAATATTTTTTTCTTGAACCGCAGGATGCCTTGAAGGAAAAGATAAAGAGCCAGGGTAAGCTGTTACGATCGATGTCCGGATTGGATTCTGACAACAAATATAACAGTTCTCAAAATGAAATGTTTCTGGAGCAGATTGCTCAGACTGGAGACCGTATATGTAGGAGTGCTTTCAATGTGATCCTATGGGATCAAGATTATAACCGTCTTTTAAGTAAGAACGCTGCACTCAGCGAAAAGTTCTCAAAACTTGATTGTACCAACACGAAAGTAGAGAGAATCACCCCACATATTTTTTGGGGAGGTATTCCTGGTTGTGCTAATTATTATCCTGCGGAAATGACGCTGCTCGGAACAACGGAGCAGAATGCTTGTTTCATCCAGAGTGATAGTAATTATAAGGACTGGGTTAATCCAGAAACAGACTATCACATTAACATGTGTGATAGAGTCAATGGAGTCCCTGTCGCTATGGATCTGGATGAAATGCCAATGGAAGCAGGATGGATCAATAATCGCAACAAGGTCATGGTTGGTCCCTCGGGATCAGGTAAATCCTTTTTCATCAACAATCTGCTACGACAAATGTATGATCAGGAATATCACGAAGTGATAGTTGATATAGGTAATTCATATCAAGGTCTATATGAGTTTATCAAGGAAGAGACAAATGGCAAGGATGGTCTATACTATACCTATTCAGAAGATCACCCATTGAGCTTCAATCCTTTCTATGATCCGACAGGAAGATATTCAGAAGAGAAGAAAGAACAATTGGTATCTTTGATTCTGACACTATGGAAAAGTGACACAGAATCTGTGAAAAAATCAGAGATCTCTCACATAGAAATATGTTTGAACAACTATTTCCAGAAGGTAAAAAATAAAGATGTAGATCCATCTTTTGATACATTCTATGAATATCTGAAGGGTGAATATACTTCATATATCAAGAATGAGGTCAAAGTGGAGAGAGATAATTTTGACATTGACAACTTGGTTCAAATTCTGGTAAAATTCTATAAGGATGGTCCATACGGAAAACTGCTTAACAGCGACATGGATGATGATCTACTCAATAATAGATTTATCATCTTTGAACTGGACAAGATTAAGGACAACAAAACTTTGTTGCCAATTGTGACTCTTTTGATCATGAACACGTTTACCAATAAAATGTTCAACCTTCCCAAGAAGCAATATGTCGATAAGGACGGATCCTTGAAGGAAAAAGAAGTGGGGAAGATTTTGCTTATGGAAGAAGCCTGGTCAGCTCTGAAAAGTGAGAACATGGCTAACTATATCGGTTATTTATACCGAACTGCCAGAAAACATTATGCTCAGATTTGTATCGTAACGCAAGAACCTTCGGACTTGGTAGGCAACAAGAATATAGAGGATATTGTGTCTACACAGTCTCCAGTGAAGATATTGCTTGATTTTGCACAATACAAGGATATGCAGGATAAGATAACCCGATCACTTGGTTTAACTAAAGATGAAATTGCAAAACTTATGAGCGTAAATCAAAATTTGCAATTCAAAGGAAGAAACAGGTACAAGGAAGCCTTTATAAAAGTAGGGGAGAGAAGTGCCGTGTATGCCACAGAAGTGAGCAAAGAAGAAGCTCTGGCTTACTCAACAGAGAAAAAGATCAAGAGTGATCTTATGTCTTTGAAGAGAACATTTCAACTTACTATGGCACAAGCCATAGAAAAGAAACTATATAACAAGTTACCTTATGAAGAAAATTAAATGGTTATTAATAGCCATATTGGCAATTAAAGGAACTTCTTCCGCATATAGCCAGGCTGTGGTCCATGACCCTGCGAATATGGCGAACAACATTATCATGCAGGCGGAGTCGATGGAAGAGGCAATAGAACAAAAACTGATTGCTCAGGAGCAATTGGTACAATTCACAGCCCAGCTCGAAATGTTTAAGGACAAAGCGGACAAATTCAAAAGAATAGCCGGAATTGTTGCAGCAAGTGTGGAAATCATTGAAGCTATAGAATACGGAACTAATGCATTCCAGAAGATCACCCGGTTACGAGAAAATGTGACCAATATGGATGATTTGACATACGAGGAAAAATACAAGTGTATCATGACACTTGTAGATTGCGGATATGTCATAACACAGAAAACAAAGCACATCACCGCATTAAGGGATCGACTGAAATCCTCGACTGGAGAGGAAGAGGTCACTCCAGAACAGTTACAGTCGTATATTGAAGACTTAAAGGCGAAGATTAAAGAGGAAGTGGTGCGAGCTATCTGTTGTGTTGATGATTTTATCTTCAATGCTCAGCTTCAGAGAACAAACTACGATCTTTATTGTGCTGGACTTTGTATGGGAAGGGCTAAAGAATACTGGAAGAATGGAAAGGCAGTACCTTTGCAAGCCAGAAGGGTAAGCATAAAAATGCCTAACGGAAAAACAATTTATTATAACAAACCTTATTACAGATAAACTATGATAAGTGATTTCAATTCAGAACTCATACAGAAAGTTTTTGAAAATGTAAAAGAGACGATAGAATGTTCAGAGCTGATGGCTTATTGTCAGATTTTAGCCGGAATATTCACGCTCGCTTACTTCGGAAACATCATTTGGAAAACATGGGGAAAAGGAGCAGAAATCCATATAGTGGATTTATGCAAACCCTTCGTTGTCCTGGTCTGTATTACTAATTTCAGTCTTGTGACGGGTTTATTTGACAGCCTGATCTATCAGCCTCTCAACAACGCCACATTGACACTCGTGGAAAACAATAATAATGTTCTTACGGAATTGCAGAAATACATAATTCAAAAGAACAACATTGAACAGAAAGAATCGGAAGAAGAAGGAAATCTTGTTTCAAAAACAATAGATACGGTGAAGCAATCAGTAAGTGCCGTATGGAAGCTTCCTTCGATAATCGCAATGTGCACGTTTAATCTTCTGGCTCAACTTCTCTGTGTAATAGCCAAAACGTGTATGATAGCATATTCGTTCTTGCTTCGCATAATACTGAGTGTGTTTGGACCGATTGCATTTGCATTGAGTCTTATTCCTTACTTCTCTGACAACATCAAGAACTGGATAAGCAAGTATATAGGAGCTCTCCTATATGTTCCCATCTGTAATATAATTCTATATGTAACACAGTGCTATGCGACGGCTATGTTCCAGCTTCAGAACTCGGAACTTAACTTAGTAAAGAATATGTACAATGTATTAAGTTCTGATCTTGTTGTCTCTGTGATGTTCATAGTATCTGCATGTGCTTATTTCACTGTTCCAAAACTTGCAGGAATGATTGTCAGCATGGCAGACTACGGAAGTGAAGTCGGTATCGGAGGAGCTGTAAAATCAGTTGCAACCGTGGGAGGTACTCTTGCGGCTGGAGTTGCAACTGGAGGAGCCAGCTTAGCAGCCACAGGTGACGGTGGATTCCTTCAGGCAATGGGCAACTTAATAAATCAAGCTAAGGGAGGATTCAGCAATCCAACTGGAACCAATCAGGAAAATAAAGATAACTCAGGTGTTAGGGGAGATAGCTAACTCCCTTGAAAAAAGAAAAAAAACATGTTAGATCAATTAAAAGACATTCAGAAATTACACTCATTGACTAAAGTGTATCTGATCGGTATTACGGTAATAGCAGTTTTGGTGTCAATATCTTCAATATGGATGAGCTATCAGTTCGCAGAAGCTCAACGAGAGAAGATATATGTACTTGACCAAGGAAAGAGCCTGATCCTGGCACTTGAACAGGACATAAGACAATCTCGTCCTGCTGAAGCCAAAGCTCACGTGCAAAGGTTTCACGAATTGTTCTTTACGCTGACCCCAAATATATCAAGTATTGAGAACAATGTGAATAAGGCATTACAGCTAAGCGACGAGACTCCAGCTTTCTATTACAAGGAACGCAAATCAAAACAATACTATGATCATATTGTTCAAGGAGGAATAATATGCGAGATTTTCACAGACAGCGTAATAGTAAACATGGATAAATACCCTTACGAAGCGACGTATTATGGTAAGACTTCTTTCATGCGAAGCTCTGATATAGAGTATTTTTCAATTGTGACAACACAACTGTTGATCAATGCTCCACGAACTGACACGAATCCCCATGGGTTTGTGTTAGGCAAATGGAACATCAAAGAATTTTCTTCAATCAAAAAAGTAAAGAGATGAAAAAAAATATAATAAATAAATTGGCAGAGTGGGAGACCGCACTTAACAAGATTCCAGTCGAAAAAAGACAAGGCTTCATAATTAAGACAGGAATTGTATTGCTTATTATTCTTTTTGTATTCGTCATCGGAGGAAAGATGTACAGAACGCACAAAAGAGAGGCTAAAAAAGAAAACATAGAACTTCCTGTCACAAGTAACATTGATGCCATATCTGAAGAAGTAGACAAAGAACTATCTACAATGTCCCAAGGAACAAAAGATCAAACAGAAAAGGCACTGAAAATGCTTGATAGTTTAACACAAAAACAAAAGAAAGATGAAAAATAAGAAATTGTTGATGTATCATGGATTCTGTGCTGTCTTGTGTCTGTTAGGCTGTGCCTTCTTTTACATCACAGGAGGAGGAAGCCAACAGGTTCAGGCACAAGACAATGAGAACATCGATATAAATGTGATCCCCGATCCACTTGTCGAGGACAATTCCATACAGGAAAAAACGAAAATGGAATTATTCGAAGAATACCAGCGAGAGCTTGAACGTAAAGAGGCAGAGGAACAGGCACAACGTGATTTCAATTCTCTATCTTTTTTCCAGGGAGAGACATCCAACGAGATTGAGGAAGACTCTTTAGAGACAATAGAAACACAGTCTCTGTCGAAAGAAGAAGAGATAGAAGCGTTGAATCAGATAGGATCAGACAGATCTGTCTCAAAAAGAAACGTGACACAACCAGAAAGGGAAAAATCATTAGCTGTAGCAGCATCCTTGGAGGAAAAAGAAGAGACAGAATCAGTTGAAGAAAAGATTCAGCGACAGAAGAAGGCAGCGATGGCAAAGAAAAGGAAAAGGATATCGGAACAGACAGGAATAGATATTACGGAAAAAGAAGAAGTAGAAGACAAAAAAGTCACAACCTCTCCTTCGATTGTAGAGAAAAAAACAGAGCCAAAGAAAAATAAAGGGTTCAAACCAATGGGAGGAAAGGGGGCAAACAACTCTTCTCATTCGATCAGAGCTGTGATCCATGGTGAGCAGAAAGACATTACAACCGCCAGTCAAGTGAAGATCCGTCTCCTGGACAATGTTAATGTTGCAGGCATTAGCATTCCTCGCCATACAATGGTTTATGCAAAGGCGAGTTTTACGGCGAATCGAATTCTTTTGAATATTGAAAGCATCGCATACAATGATAATGTTTATCCTTTTGATGCTCAGATCTTCGACGTTGACGGATTCGAGGGACTATATATCCCAGACAATGCAGTTAACGACGCAGGAAAAGAAACAACCAGCAACACATTATCGGGAGAAGGTGTAGGAATAACAACTACACAAAGGACGTTAAGTAAAATTATAACAACCACTTCTTCCGCAGTAAAGAGTGCTGCATCAAATAAAATTAGAGAGACAAAAGTGACTCTACCTGCTAATTATAAGCTTATAATAAAGCAGAAAAAGTAAAAAAAAGAGTCAATAATAAAGGATGCGGTGGTTGTTGTCAGCCATCGCATTTTTCAATTTTGGAGCATAAAATTCCTTTGAAGAGAAAAAAGATATTAAATTTGCTTATAAGGACTTAATACATAAACAGTGACATGAAAAAAAAAGAACCAATCAAAATACGATTCAGAAATCTTAAAAATGGAAATAAAAGTATTTTCCTGGACACGTATTATAACAAGCAAAGATCTCATGAAAGTTTAGGTTTGTATATAGTTCCAGAAATAACAGAAGAAGACAAAAAGCACAATGAGATCACCCTTCAGGCTGCAATGAAAATACAGTCTGAAAGGATAATATCATTGATACAAGGTAAGGCTCATATTAAGGATAATAAGTTGTCTGAAATCCTATTGACCGAATGGCTTCAAATATATCGAGAGAAACAAGAAAAAAAGGGGATCAAGGATATAGGTCAAATTGCCAATCTGATAGACGTTGTAACTGAATTTGATCCTAAAGTAAGGCTATGTGACATAGACAAAAATTTTTGCTACAAATTCCTTGAATACATACAATATTCCTACATCAGTAAGAAGGGAAAAACAAAGCAAAAAAAAGGTGAACATCTGAAAGCTGTATCAGCCAAAAACTATGAACGTGTGATGATAGGAGCTTTGAACTGTGCCGTCCGTGCTGAATATATAGAAAAAAATCCTTTCATGCATATAACAAAAGAGGAACGAATAAAAGTACCAGAGTCTACAAGGGTATATCTTACAGAAGAGGAATTTACGAAAATGAAGAACGCCGATTGGACCAATCCAATAGCGAAGAATATATTCGTGTTCTGTTGCTATTCTGGAATGCGAATAAGCGACATCAGAAACCTTATTTGGAATAATATAATCCGTGACGGATATTTGGTTCGAATAGAAAAGCAGATAAAAAAGACAAGGAAAACAACAAGCATTCCACTCTGTTCTGCTGCAATAAATCTGCTTCCGCACAAGGGATCAAAAAAAGGTTGTGATAAGGTCTTCCCGGATATATCCAGCAGTGCGTTGAATAACAACATTCAAAAAGTAGCCAAACAGGTAGGTATCGACAAAGTGGTCGGAATACATACCGCTCGACACACTTTTGCAACGCTACTTTTGACCAAAGACGCAAATATAAATACCATCAAGGAGCTGATGGGGCATTCAGACATCAAGACCACAATGATCTATGCAAAGGTCATCGACAAAACAAAGCAAAAAGCTGTAGATCTTCTTGACAGCATATAAACCCAATTCCCTTGAAAAAAGGAAAAATATGCAATGTTTGTAGCGATTTTGTAGCACGACAGAAAATGACAAGCTAATCCTATGAAAAAATCCATAGGAAAACAGAAAGATTAAGATATTTTTATCTCAATGCTTATGCATTATTATACAGTTGCAAGGTAGTTTCTTTGTATAAATATGCATTTAAGTATTTGGCAAATTGTCGTCTTTTTTTCTGTTTCTTGGTCAAAAATTTTTCGCTGGAGTCACTGGTAACCATGCAGCTCTTCAACAATTGAAAGGCTGTACCATTGTACCACGCTGATGGGTTAATATAATATTTCTTGTTTGTTTTGTCACGATAGATCATTCCAGATCTGAGAATGTCCCCAATCGCACGGTAATAAGTAGACCTGCTAATTGGATATATAACATTGTCACAAAGATTGGAACGGGATATTTTGGTAACATCTTTATCTTTAGGAAGATAAGTGTCAATAATAAATGCGATAACTTTAGCTGAACATTTATGCTTCAGGGACAGGAGTGCGGAAGAAAATGACCCTCTGAAAACCTTGAAAAATGGAGGCAAATCGTCATGAAGGGAAGAAATATATACTCCTTTTTTGATTTGTGTCCCTTTTTTCTTCTCGGAATCATCATCAGGAAGAAAGAAGTGGGAAGCCACAGTCTCAAATGAAGAATTGCGAATGCCTAACTTCGCCATGATTCTCGGATCTGTTATGATTTTATCATATTTTTTCCGCACCTTTTTTTCTGTCTGGAAAGCTTCGACTGAAACGTCACCACATTGGAAAATGGCAGGATTGACGTAGTACTTGTATGAGCCTTTGACGTAACGGAATTTTTCTCCATCAAACTCCTCTGATCTAAGGACTCCACATTTTTGCAAATCCTTAACCGCAGTCCTGTAGGATTTTTTTGTGAGATTGTAATTCGGAAGAAGATCCTGGTCAAAAATGATGCAATTGTCTTCTGTATCCGTGAGAAAGTCAACTATCCAGGCAATTAACTTGAAACTCGCAATGGCGTTGAGACACAGAAATGCATTGACTGTATCATGCGACAAGTACAGTCTGATGAAAGTAGACCTGTCTTTGATTACTTTTTTTATGGAGATTAATCCTGCCTGTTGGTCTGATGAACTCAAGGAATCGACACAATCTTTGAAAACGTCGATGTCATCTGGCTTTTCGAAATGTTCCGAATTAATCTCAGTAGTCGGAACAGCTACATCTACTTTCTGCCTGAAATTGAGAGACTTGGCAAAGTCTTCCAGAACAGAAGATCTGTTTTTAGTTTTCATATAAATCAAAATTTTTAAGGATCCTGCCCGAAAGCATCGACGCAAAAGTACAACAATTTATTATCTCTGCAACATTTTTTTTGATTTTTTTCTTCAAGGGGAAATATAATGTGAAAAATGTATTACATACAAAAGCCCGTCAAAACTAACACTTTGTGTTGCTTTTGTATGTAATAATCTATAAGGCATTTATTTATTAAAATATTGAATTTTAATGAATAATGTTAATGGAATTTCTTAAAAAAGGTAAGATGTTTTTGCAAAAGTGGGAAGATAAAAAAATCGGAGATTCTTCTCAGAGTCTCCGATTTTAGATCCTTAAAATTTATATTGATTTATAAAAATTGTCACTTTCTGGATTAAATATTTCCATTGGAGACAATCGTTATTGATTGATTGCATAATAACGATCTCTCAACAACAATGCAAAGATACAAAAAAAATCCGATTATACAAATATAAAAAAGAAAAAAGCATCCTATTTCACAATAGAATGCCTTTTGATCCTTAAAAATATATAATTTATTTTGTTTCTAGCCGAAAGCAAAAACACCTATTTTCACAAACAAGTGTTTTTTTTATTACAATTTAACTTTAATAAAAAAGTTTTTTTTTCTTTTGCGAATTTTTGCATATTTATTTGCATGTTTAAAATATACATGCTAAATTTGCCTTCGCATAAATCGATGAACCTTCGATTAAAATTTCTATATCTTTTATTCTTTGTTTTGTCCTTTATTAGCAGGCCTCTTTTTTGCTGGCTTTTTCAGCTTCCTTCTTTTCCTTACGGAATTTGCGAAGCTCTTCCTGCACCTTTACAAGCCTTTGGTTGCTGCTGCCTCTCCAGTCGAGACGTGGATCGAATTTTGACTGGTCGAATCTGCCGTCAACAATCACGTCGATATAGTTAAGCAACGGTATAACCTCTTCAATCTCAAGAAGTTCTTCGAATTTGTAACCAGTATACACCCATATGTTTTTACCAGTCTCCTTCTTGATTCTCTTTAAAATATAGCCAAAATCCTTAGGGTTAAAGAACGGGTCGCCACCTGAGAAAGTGACACCGTCAAGAATAGGATTTTCGTTGATAGACGCTACCATTTCGTCTACCATGCTACGTCTCAATGGAAGCCCGTTAAGCGGATTCCAGCTATTTGGATTCTGACAGCCAGGACAATGGTGTCTGCATCCAGATAGGTATATCGAGTAACGAAACCCTGGACCATCCACGATAGTCTCTGGGTATACTTTCATTATGTGAAGTTCTCCGATTAAGTCTTCCATTTTCATTTGTTTTACATTCGCAAAGTTGGGAATAAAAAAACGATTTAAGGTAAAAAAAAATGAAAACTTTCGTACTAAAATCATAACTTGTTATTATGATGACTGATATGAAATTTGATTCGAAAAAAGTGAAAAAATGTTTGTTTATTCATTTTTGTTTCCATGTCGAATAAAAATACAAAAATGGTCTATTTTAGCATTGGATGAATCCTCTAAGTTGTTGATAACTCGTTTTTTATCAAAAAATGAAGAAAAAAATGAAGTTTTATTTGCAGATATAAATAAATCACGCTACCTTTGCACCCGCAAATGAGAGCCTAAAGGCTATCGAGTTGTGATTGTCCTATGGTGTAATGGTAGCACACCGGTTTTTGGTACCGTTTGACTAGGTTCGAGTCCTAGTAGGACAACAGTAAGAGACGCTTGAACAAAGCGTCTTTTTTTGTTTATTTGCAATTCTTCCATTTCTGCATTATTTTTGTAATCGTTGAATATATTATAATATGAATAATAGACAAATTACTCCGTGGGCTTGGATTCCCACCTTATATATGGCGGAGGGTGCTCCATATTTTGCTGTGAACACTCTTGCTATGCTTTTCCTTTCAGAAATGGGACTGAGCAATACTGATGTGGCTCTCTACACCTCTTGGATGTATCTGCCGTGGGTGATCAAACCGTTTTGGAGTCCGGTACTCGACTTGTTTGGCAGCAAGAAGATGTGGGTGGTGGTGATGCAGTTTATTGTGGCTATCGCTCTTGGAGGCGTTGCTTTTTCCGCTCCGTTCGATTTCTGGCTTAACGCTTCTTTGGCATTCTTCTGGCTTTGCGCGTTTGCCTCTGCCACACATGATATAGCTGCCGATGGATTGTATATCCTCGCTCTCGACACTAACCAGCAGTCGTTCTTTGTCGGTATCCGCAACACGTTTTATCGAATCAGCACTGTGCTTTGTCAGTGGGGATGTCTGGTGCTGGCTGGTCAGTTGTTTGAGAAGTATACCGTCGACGGGATGGAGATGATACCTGCGCATGCTAGTGCGTGGAGCACCGTCTTTTATATAATGGCGATAGCGTTCCTTGTGTTGTCCGTTTATCATTTCGCCTTTTTGCCGAACGATAGAAAACGTCCGGAATCAATATCTGCTGTAGAGACGTACGGTCGTGCGTCTGAGGAAAATGGATGCTCATCAGAAAACGGATGCCCGTCTCAGGAAGGAATAGTAGCGTCGCTGAAGAATAATTTCAAATCTTTTTTCGCTAAATTCACGGGTAGAGAACTCATTCTTGCCCTTCTTTTCATCTTCACTTACCGTCTTGGTGAGGCCCAACTTGGAAAAATAGCCCAACTTTTCTTGAAAGACACATATGAGAATGGCGGACTTGGATTGACGTTGACGGATGTCGGCAATATCTATGGTCTTGTCGGTGTGATCGCATTGATGGTTGGTGGTGTCCTTGGTGGAATCGCAGTGTCGAAATACGGATTGAAGAGGATGATGTTCCCGATGCTGTTGTTTATGAATATTCCTAATGTGGTGTATATATTCTTGAGTTCGACTCAGACCACATTTCTTCCCTCTATCTATGCTATGGTTGCGATCGAGCAATTCGGATATGGATTCGGATTCACAGCGTTCACTCTATACCTTGTTTATATATCGCAGGGTAAATACTCCACAACTCATTACGCTATCTGCACGGGATTGATGGCTCTCGGAATGATGATCCCGGGAATGATCGCAGGTTATATGCAGGAGACGTTGGGATACACGAATTTCTTCATCTGGGTATGCATCTGCACGATACCTCCGTTTTTCATTGCTCCGTTGCTTAAGATAGACAGAGAGTTTGGCGTGAAATAAATGTGACGATAATGAAGTAAACGGCAGAAAATGTCGAGGATAAGAAAAAAAATGTAATTTTGTACGTCAAAATAAACTTAAACTTAAAATAAATGAAGCTAACAGGAAGAAGAACATCCAGCAATGTGGATGACAGACGTGGAGTAAGCGGCAAGGCTGTCGGTGGTGGTAGCCTTTTGGTTGCGGCAATCGTAGGTGTATTCACATACTTGCAGACAGGAAGCGTAGTGTCTGGACTATCAGCAGGTTGGAACTCATATTCAAGCCAGCCAAAGGTTGAGACGGGTAGTGGCTACACTCCAACTAAGGAAGATGAGGAGAAATATCAGTTTGCGGCACAGATCCTTGCCGGTACAGAGGATGTATGGACAGAGATCTTCAAGAATTCTGGTATGACATACAAGGCACCTAAGATGGTGGTGTTCCGTGGTTCTGTATCATCGGCATGTGGAAATGCAACTTCAGAATCTGGTCCTTTCTACTGTTCTGGTGATCAGGCTGTATATATCGACCTTGATTTCTTCGATCAGTTGGAGACAAACTATGGAGCTAAGGGAGATTTCGCAAAGGCATACGTGATCGCTCACGAGGTTGGTCATCATGTGCAGTATCTTCTTGGCACATTGCAGCAGGTTTCACAGCAGCAGTCAAGAATGTCACAAGTGGAGAGCAACAAGTTGAATGTCCGTCTTGAACTTCAGGCTGATTTCTTCGCAGGTGTTTGGGCTCACCACGATAATGCAAAGTATAATTCAATGGAGGCTGGTGATATTGAGGAAGGTTTGAACGCGGCTTCTAAGATTGGAGACGACTATCTTCAGCAGCAGGCATACGGACGTACTCAGCCAGAGACATTCAACCATGGTACTTCAGCTCAGCGTTCACGTTGGTTGAAGAAAGGTTTTGAGACAGGTGATCCTGGCAAGACAGCGAAATCTATCTTTGAGTTGCCAGACGCTCAGCTGTAAGAAATTCATAATTATGAATGCTAAATGCTGAATTTAAGGCATTTGGCATGGATATAAAAGAGGGGGTGTAAAAACTAAAAGTTTTTACACCCCCTTTTAGCATGCATGGAAGATACAGCACCGTTGGTGCAGCATGGAGATCGACAGGATGTGCCAACGGCACATGATACGGCAGCGTAGGGTTTTAACCCTACGCTGCCGGATATGATATAGCACCAACGGTGCGTTATCTGTCAGCGGTGCGTTATCCGAACCCGTATTGTGGAAAACTACGGATTAATCCCATAAATAGCGTTCATCATAGTTGACATCATAAAGCTTCAAAAATTCTAAAAATTCATCTTGATATATACGTTCTTTGTGATGCTCTTCTTGGTTGCTTACATATCGGATAGCCCTGTCTAAATGTGATCTTCCAATAGAAAATGCTCCATAACCTTCTTGCCAAGCAAAGTTCCTATAATGATCGCCTAAAGATTTTATAAAACGGGAAGAACTTGCTTTTACGTTTTTTACAACATCTGCAACTGTCATCTTCCTGCTCAGCTTAAAAAGAATATGTACATGATTTTGAACACCTCCCACACGAATGACATCACAGCCTAGATTGTTTAGAATTCCTCCAAGATAACTGTGGATTTGGTCGTAATCTTCTTTTTTGATTATAGGCACCCGATATTTTGTGCTAAAAACCAGATGTACATAAATTCTGGATAATGATTGTGGCATAACCTGTTTTTTTTGTACGTGATACTTTAATTTGACACAAAATTATAAAATTAATTTTAATTCGCATCTCTATTCTTGTCTTTTTTGCCGATATCGCCCGTTCCGGGCTATGTCATACGGGGCGTATGATTGCATATAATCGCGTAGGGTTAAAACCCTAATAGATATAGCACCGTTGGTGCATAAGGTGCCGTAGGATGTGCCAACGTATGGTGTAACCCTATGTGTGTATGATATAGCACCGTTGGTGCGTGGGCGATCTGCAGGATGTGCCAACGGCACATAAACCGAAAGCGTAGGGTTATACCCTACGCTTTCAGATATGATATACGCACCAACGGTGCGTTATGTGTTTTTCAAACAGATGTTATTTCAACATCGGATTGTTCAATTTCACAGGAGACGTTGCTGTCGCCTCAAGTTCTCCAGTCAACACTTTTACAACTGCTTTCTGTGTGAATGTGTCGATGCTGTAGGCATTGATCTTAGTTGGAACGATTCCTTCGTAGATCTCCAATGAATAAGGGTTTGCATACGAGATTGCGATTTTCTTCTTTGGATCCAACATGTTGGCTGTCCATACTCCGAACGACTCCTTGTTTTTCAACAAGCATGTGCCAAGTGGGTGGAAATAACGGTTCTCGAAGCAAACAAGAATTTTATCGTAGTTGTTCAACGAGTCGATTCTGTATCCCCAAGCGTAGAAGTGTGGGTTCTCAAGAATATCCACGCTGAATCCACGGCTCTCCAACTCTCTCTTTGTGACTGCGAATTTCTCCACCGTCATCTGCTCTCCAATCTCGATAAGTGCGATTCGTTTGCCGTTTTCTGCCTTGATAGGAAGAAGATTGTCGCTGTTCTCAACCACCGTGATGGCTTTGTCTGCAACGGCAGCACCTGTCTTCTTAACAAATGCTTTGTCTGCATCTGTCATTGGAGTGGCGATAGTGTGATTCTCTTTCTTGTTGTAGCCGAAGCGTTCACGCATAGCCCAAACACGCTCAACAGCGTCATCCAAACGCTCCATTGGAATCTCTCCACGTAGGATTCTTGCCTCTACAGTGTCCATATACGCAAGTGATGGCCACAAAACAACGTCAGCACCAGCTGCGAAACACTGTACGGATACTTCAAGCTCATTCTTGTAGTAACCTGCGCATCCACCCATGTTGAGCGCGTCTGTGATGATTACACCTTTATAGTTGAACTCATTTTTTAGCATGTCCACCATAAGCTCCTTAGAAAGAGTAGCAGGTGGCAACTGACCGTTGATCTTTTGTGTCTGGAATGCAGGCAACTGAATGTGGCCGACCATGATTGAGGCAGCGCCACCGTCGATCAATCCCTTGAACAATTTTCCAAATGAGTTCATCCACTCCTCTTTCGACAAAGAGTTGGCTGTAGTCACGATATGCTGGTTACGCATTGTCACACCGTCGCCAGGGAAATGCTTTACAGTAGAGATGACATTTTTAGAGTGAAGTCCGTTGATCTGGCTTTTCAAGATTGGAAGAGCTTTGTTCACGTCGTCTGAAACCGAACGCTCAACCACCAATTCCTGAAGAGGATTCATATTAAGGTCTGACACTGGATGAAGAAGCCAGTTGAATCCCATCTCACGTGCCTCCATTGCGATAGCCTGCTCTGAATCGTAGGCTAGGGCAGTGTCTGCGGCAGCACCAAGCGACATGCCGACAGGTAGATGTGTATATTTAGAATATGTCTCGCCGATACCTCTTTCGAAATCCTCGCATACGAGCATCGGAACCTTCGAGTATTCATTGTATTCTTTCAAAATCTCTGGCAATACTTCCAATGGATCTTTTGGACTATATTTCTCTTTCAAATACCAGTCTGCGATAAACAAACTGCCGACAGGATATTTCTCCAAGAATCCTTTGATAGATCCGTTTCCAGCTGCCTTATGGTCTTGTGTCAGAGCGACCACCATCATTGTCTGTCCGATCTTTTCACGAAGTGACAGAGATTTCCAAGAAGTGTCTTTCGCAATAGGAGAGTTGTCGGTAATGGAAGGTTTGTCTGAAGTCGACGCTGCGTTTCCTTTGTCAGCGGTGCGATTACATGATGTTCCAAGCAACAGACCACATAAAAGTGATAAATAAATTTTTTTCATAAATGAAATATAACTTGTAGTTTTATTTGATTCCTAAACATTGAAAGATGTGAATCATCATCCAATGCAAACGTTACAAAAATAACAAAAATTAATTATAAATCGGAAATGAGGTATGTGAAATTAAATTATAGGTTAAAGATGGATTGTTCTGCATAAAAATTGAGGATTGTTAAGGGCGGAACGCCCTAACTCACTCTCATCCGCGAGCCCAGAGGGCGAGCGGTAAAAATGAGTTTTTTTAAATTATAAGTGCTCGCCTTCGGCTCGCACTAGAGGTGGGAGGAAGGGCGTTCCGCCCTTTGGAATCCTCAAGTACAATGAACTATTTATCGGTCATAAACTACTAAAGTACCAATTTTAAGATAAAAAGGCCACACATTTCTGTATGGCCTAATTATGCATTATGCATTACGAATTACGCATTGCATTAATATGATCTTGCAAACAAAACTCTGCACTTACTTGGTTTGCCAGTCACCATACATTTGCCAGGCTCTTTGTCGCCGGCGATGTAAGAGTCGAATGGCACGCAACGGATTGTTGCCTTTGTCTCTTCCTTGATAAGTGCCTCTGTCTCAGCTGTTCCGTCCCAGTGAGCAAGAATGAATCCACCTTTCTCGATCTCAGTCTTAAACTCTTCGTATGTGTCGACGCTCTTGATGCTTGCGTTGCGGAAATCAAGAGCTTTTTTCAACATATTAGCCTGAATGTCAACAAGAAGCTTCTCTACGTATGACACTGTATCTGAAAGGTTGATGCTCTCCTTTGTCAAGTTGTCACGACGTGCCACCTCGATTGTGCCGTTCTCCAAGTCTCTTGCTCCCATGCAAAGTCTTACAGGAATACCCTTCAACTCATACTCAGCAAACTTGAATCCTGGACGCTTCTGTGAATCATCGTCGTATTTAACTGAAATGCCTTTTGATTTCAACTCCTTGATGATTGGATCTAGCTTTTCTGCGATGGCATTCTTCTGGTCGTCTCCTTTGAAGATTGGAACGATAACCACCTGGATAGGAGCCAATTTTGGAGGAAGCACAAGACCGTTGTCGTCTGAGTGAGTCATGATCAAAGCACCCATCAAACGAGTTGAAACACCCCAAGATGTAGCCCAAACGTAGTCCATTCCACCTTCTCTGTTCTGGAACTGTGCATCGAATGCTTTAGCGAAGTTCTGACCTAGGAAGTGTGAAGTTCCGCTCTGAAGAGCCTTTCCATCCTGCATCAAAGCCTCGATTGTATATGTGTCGACAGCACCTGCGAAACGCTCTGTCTCACTCTTTACACCCTTGATTACTGGCACTGCCATCACGTTTTCTGCGAAATCACCGTAGACGTGAAGCATCTTCTGTGCTTCTGCCTCTGCCTCTTCACGTGTCTCGTGTGCTGTGTGACCCTCTTGCCACAAGAACTCAGCTGTACGAAGGAATGGACGTGTACGCATCTCCCAGCGCATCACGTTTGCCCACTGGTTGCAAAGGATAGGAAGATCACGGTAGCTGTGGATCCAACCTTTATATGTGTTCCAGATGATAGTCTCTGAAGTAGGGCGGACGATTAGCTCCTCCTCAAGTTTTGCCTCTGGGTCGACAACAACACCGTCGCCAGTCTCATTTGTCTTCAGACGGTAGTGTGTCACAACGGCACACTCCTTAGCGAATCCCTCTACGTGCTCAGCCTCTCTTGAAAGGAAAGACTTAGGGATTAGAAGTGGAAAATATGCGTTGACGTGGCCAGTCTCCTTGAAACGTCTGTCAAGCTCAGCCTGCATCTTCTCCCAAATGGCGTAACCATAAGGTTTGATCACCATACATCCTCTTACAGGCGATTGCTCTGCGAGGTCTGCTTTTACTACCAAATCATTGTACCACTGTGAGTAGTTCTCTGCACGTGGGGTCAATTCTTTTGCCATATATTTTTTTATGTTTTTCTCTTAGTTTAACACTGCTTTGAAGCGTTTGATGAACTCATCTGCGTCTGCTTTTGTCAAGCACAAAGGTGGAAGAAGACGCAATACGTGTGTGCCGCTGCATCCTGTGAACACATGCTGCTCGAACACTAGTTTTGTACGGATCTCTTTGTATGGCACCGTCAACTCGATTCCGATCATCAATCCCTCTCCACGCACTTCTGCGATAAGTGGAGAATCGATGGCTTTCAACTGCTTCATCAAGTAGTCTCCAACCTCAGCCGCATTAGCGACCAAGTTTTCTTTCTCCATGATGTTGAGAACGCTGATAGCTGCCGCACAACCAAGATGGTTTCCTCCGAATGTTGTTCCTAACTGACCGTAAACAGCTTTGAACTTAGGTGAGATCAACACTCCAGCCATTGGGAATCCGTTTGCGATACCCTTTGCCACAGTGATCATATCTGGTTTTACGCCAAGGTGCTGGTGGGCGAAGAACTTACCGCTACGTCCGTAACCACACTGGATCTCGTCGCAGATAAGCACAGTCTCGTATTTGTCGCAAAGTTCACGCAATCCGCTCAAAAACTCTTTTGTCACCATACGGATTCCACCTACTCCCTGAATGCACTCAAGAAGTACAGCACATACGTCGCCTTTGGAGATCTCCTTCTCCCAAGCGTCCAAATCGTTGATTGGAAGGTAAGTGACGTGGTTGTTTGCATTGATAGGAGCGATGATCTTTGGATTGTTTGTTGCCTCAACAGCAAGTGATGTACGGCCGTGGAAAGCTTTCTCCAAAGTCAAGATACGAGTTCTTCCGTTAGTGAATGACGCAAGTTTCAATGCGTTCTCGTTTGCCTCAGCTCCTGAGTTGATCAAGAATAGGTAGTAGTCCTCATAACCGCTGGCCTTACCTAGCTTTGCGGCCAATTCCTGCTGAAGCTTATTGACTACTGAGTTGGAATAGAAACCAAGTGTAGCTACCTGGTTGCTGATTGCTGATACATATTCAGGATGTGCGTGACCTACAGATATTACAGCGTGACCACCGTAAAGATCAAGATATTCCTGACCTTTATCATCCCACACCTTGCATCCTTTTCCCTTCACAATATTTACATCGAAGAGAGGATATACGTCAAATAGATTCATTATATAAATGTATGAATTATTTTATTGTTCTTTTATTTCTTACGATGGCTTACAATCTTTTTCCGCCTTCGTTTTTGCTTTTGTTAGAATGCGACTGACTTCAAGTTCAATCCCATCTTCTCGTCAAGACCGAACATCAAGTTGAAGTTCTGGACTGCCTGACCCGACGCTCCCTTCAACAGATTGTCGATCATAGAGATGATAAGTAGCTTGTTGCCGTGCTTCTCAACGTGTACGATTCCCTTGTTGGTATTCACCACCTGCTTCAAATCAGGATTCTTGTCCATTACGAATGTGAACGCAGAATCTTTGTAGAAATCCTTGTAAAGTTTGATTGCTGCCTCTTCGTCAAGATCACACTCTGTGTACTGGCTTACGTAGATTCCACGTGCGAAGTCGCCACGTACAGGAAGGAAGTTGATGTCCTTATCGAATGATGGCTGAAGATTTCTCATTGTCATACCGATCTCGATAAGATGCTGGTGTGTGAACGCCTTGTATATAGAGATATTGTTGTTTCTCCAGCTGAAGTGTGATGTTGCGCCTGGCTTTACTCCTGCACCTGTTGAACCAGTGATTCCGTTAGTGTGGATTTCGCTCTTCAACAGACCTGCTGCTGCAAGAGGAAGAAGTCCTATCTGGATGGCTGTAGCGAAACAACCTGGGTTGGCAAGTTTTGTGGCTTTCTTGATTCTTTCACGATTGACCTCAGGCAGACCATAAACGAATCCGTTGCTCTCATCTCTGTAATCCTGAGACAGGTCGATAATCTTAACTGTTGCTGGCACGTCGTGGCTCTCCAAAAACTTCTTGCTGTCGCCGTGTCCTGAGCAGATGAACATTGCGTCGATAGAATCAAACGGCAATTCATCAGTAAACTTCATCTCAGTCTCACCGAACAAACCTTCGTGAACCTCATATAAATAGTTGCCAGCGTTACTTGTGCTATTGACAAACTTGATCTCTACTTGTGGGTGGTTGACTAGGATTCTTAGCAACTCACCTGCGGTGTATCCTGCACCACCAATGATTCCAACTCTTACCATCGTAAAAAAATTTTTGCAAAATTACCAAATTTAATTCATAATGCATAACCTTAGATTTGCAGAAAATAAATAATTGTTGATTTAAGCGATTTTGTGGTCAGGTCACAA
>SUXE01000023.1 GCA_015061115.1 Bacteroidales bacterium
CTCTAACCTCTAACCATCAACCTTTAACCTCTAACCTCTAACCATCAACCTTTAACCTCTAACCTCTAACCATCAACCTCTAATAACCTATACATTACCTCTTCTCAAACACAATCGGTTTTGATGCTTTTGATTCGTGTCTGAATTTGTTGATAGACGTGATCACGAATTTATAGTTGCCGTTTGGCAGACGGAATTCTTGGAGATCAACTTCTGACGCTTGTGTGAATGCGATGATTCTCTCCACTTTATTCAAATCTACATCTTCAAACTCTCCAAAACAGTAGATGGCGTAGTATCTTGTGTCGAATCCTCCTTTCTTGATTACTGGTTTCCATCGCATCATATCACCCTCTATCTTTATTCCTTTAGGGGCTGCAGACGGTGCACTTTCTATATTCGGATCGACTGGCACGAGTGCTGGATATCTGAACAGGTCTTTCTGCAAATCTGTTCTCAATCCACGGTAGTCATCACGCAGATACTTTGCACTGTAGAAGATATATCCGTTGATTTTGTTGTTGTTGTAGCTTGTGTTAAGCTGACGGATCACTTCGTTGCCTTCTTTCCATGCCTTGTCTTTCTTCACAGCTAATCCGCTTGCATAAAGTCCGACGAACATGTTTCTGCCGTACGACCAGTCTCCCCACCATTTGCTCAACACTCCGTAGTCGAGTCCATCACGTCCAAGTTCCCAATATAGCTGTGGTGCGGCGTAATCGATCCAACCTTTTTCCAACCACAATAGCACGTCTGCGCATAGTTCATCATAATTGGTGCATGACGCACCTGCTTTTGTGGCTCTCCAGTCGTCTTTCTCATTGCGGTATACTCCGAACGGACTGACTCCAAACCATACCCAAGGCTTTGCTCTCTGGATAGCTTCATGTATCATTTTCACAACAAGGTTGACATTATCGCGTCGCCATGCCTGACGGTCATATTGATCACGGTGATGATTCTTGAACGTCTCAAAATCAGGGAATTCTTCACCAGCCACTTTGTATGGATAGAAATAGTCGTCCATGTGAATTCCGTCGACATCATAACGGAGAACAATATCCATCACGATGCTTGTCAGATAGTCACGCACCTCTTCGAGTCCAGGATTGAAATATACTTTTCCTCCGTATGTCAGAAAAAGTTCAGGGCGACGGAAATAAAGATGATTCTTGCTCAATTTGTCCACTCCTTCGCCATTGGTCACACGGTATGGGTTGATCCACGCATGAACTTCCATGCATCTTTTGTGGCATTCCTCAATTGCGAAAGCTAATGGGTCGTAGCTCACTTCTGTACCTTGTTTTCCAGACAGATAGGCACTCCACGGCTCCAACTCTGATTGATAGAGAGCGTCGGCGCACGGACGCACTTGTAGGAATATTGTATTGATGTTGCAGCGGTGAAGAGAATCAAGCATTGCAATCATCTCGTCTTTCTGCTTTTCATAATTGCCTTTTGTAGATGGCCAGTCGATATTGGCGACAGTCGCGATCCACGCTCCTCGTAGTTCATGTTTTTTTGCCGCATGAAGGGGCATCATAATAATGGAAAGAAGGAACGCAATGGCGCTCAAATAAGTTCTCATGTTTCGTAAATCATATAATTTCTTTGCAAAAATACTAATAACAAACCAATAAATGGCATTGTGGTCATTCATTTATTATTGCAAATCTTGTGGAGACATTGATTTTTGGATTATATAGGCTGATGAAATCAAATGTCAATATGAAATTCAAAAAAATAAGAGTATTTTTGTATTCGATAATAAAATTAAAAGGTAATGAAAAGAATCTTGTTGCTTTGCATATCGTGCTTTTCAGTTCTGTTGGCGTTTGCTCAGGTGACGCTTGGAATCGATGTGCTCAAACAGCGTGATTTTGATATATTGAAGGGCAAGAGGGTAGGTCTGCTCACAAATGCCACAGGTGTGGATTCCAACTTGCAAAGTACGATTGATGTCCTTAATTCAGCGGACGGAGTCAATCTCGTCTGCCTTTTCGCTCCCGAACATGGAGTGCGTGGCAATGTCTATGCGGGAGGAACAGTGAATGGCTCAGTAGATACGAAGACGGGATTGAAAGTCCATAGCCTTTATGGCAAGACAAAGAAGCCTACAGTCGAGATGCTGAAGGATGTCGACGTGGTTGTCTACGATATTCAGGATGTCGGTTGCCGCTCTTACACTTTTATCAGCTCTCTAGGACTGTTGATGGAGGCTGCAGGAGAAAATGGTAAGGAGGTTGTTGTGCTCGACCGCCCTAATCCGCTTGGTGGAAACAAGGTGGAGGGCCCGCTTGTGAGTGAGGGATATTTCAGTTTCATCAGCAAATATCCTATCCCGTACGTCTATGGATTGACGGCTGGTGAACTTGCCAATTTACTCAACGAAGAAGGCCTTACAAAAAAGAAGTGCAATCTTACGGTGGTACCGATGGAGGGCTGGAAGCGAGATATGGATTATTCACAGACGGGATTGCGTTGGGTGATGACTTCTCCGCAGATCCCTTATTGGCAATGTGCAGCTTATTATCCGATGAGCGGAATCGTTGGTGAACTTGGTGTGCTTCAGATTGGAGTGGGGTATACTATCCCATTCGACGCTTTTGCTGCCGACTGGGTGAATGCCGATTCTCTGGCAATGGAGTTGAATAACATGAAGTTGGAAGGCATCTCTTTCCGTCCTATAGTATATAAACCTCAGTTCTCCGCTCTTTCTGGAAAGATAGTGCAGGGTGTGCAGGTCTATGTGGATGATTTGCAGAAAGCCAGACTGACAGAAGTCCAGTTTAGAGTTTTGGAGGCATTGCATAATCTTTATTCTTCGAAAGATATATTTGGAATGTGCTCGGATAAGACAAAAAAGAGTTTTGACAATGTCTGTGGCACAAACAAAATTCGTTTGAAAATGTCGGAGAGATATCGTTTTGACGATGTGAAGGATATATGGAGAGATTCAGAATCGTCGTGGCGACGAAAGTCAAAAAAGTATCATCTCTATGAATAGTTTCATTAAGGCTTTCAAGTTTGTTTTAACTACGCATCTCGCAGCACTATTGGTATTATCTGTGTTGCGACTTGCGCAATATTTATATCTCAATGATTTTGTCGACGCTACAGTGTCCAACCCTGTTTGGCCGGCTTTTGTGCGTGGACTATGGCTCGACAATGTGGCGGTATGCTATGTGATGATTCTGCCATACGTGTTGTTGTTGCTTGTCAGTTCGATAATTCCTTTTTTCAATAAGTATGTTTGGCGAACGGTCGTATCGGTTGCGATTGCAGTTTTGTCTGTAGAAATCGCACTTCAGGCGGCTAATCTACAGTATTTCAAATATTTCTCTAACGTTATCAATGCTTCTATTTTTGAGTGGAAAGAGGAGGCTGGTACAGCGGTGACGATGATCCTTGAAGAACCGTCATATTGGGTGCTGATTATATGTGGATTATCACTCATCGCAGTTTTTGCTGTATTTATCTGGAAACAGTCGGAAAAGACGCTGTCTGGATTGTTGTCGGAGAATTCATCGATCACTTTCGTCGACAGATTGAAGATTCTTGCTGTTTCTGTTGTGGTTATAGGATTATGTCTGTTTGGAATCCGTGGAAGAATGGGGTATAATCCGATAAAAGTGTCGGCGGCGTATTATTGCGATGATTATTTTCTGAACCGACTTGGGGTGAATGCGGCATTCAATCTGCTCAACACTTATATCGACAACAATCGTCGTGAAAACCGAGGTTTGGAACTGATGGATGGAGCGACTGCTTTGCGTGAACTTCGTTCTGTAATGCAGATGGGTTCTTCGGATATATTTGTGGATGACACGCTTTCGCTGCAGCGTCATTGCAAACGAGATTCATTCGCTGTTTTCGCAGACGGAGAAAAACCGAATGTTGTGATTGTATTGATGGAGAGCATGAGTGCCAAGCTGATGCAAAGTTTCGGTTGTGATGTGACAATGACTCCATTTTTGGACAGTTTGTGGAATGAGAGTTTGTCGTTTGAGAATTTCTACAGTGTCGGAAATCATACTAACCAAGGTATCTATTCCACATTGTATGGATTCCCTACGGTGTTGTCGAGGAATGCCATGAAGGGCACGGATATCCCGACGTATTATGGAATGCCCAACGTCTTGGCGGAACAAGGATACCATACGGCTTTCTATATGACTCATGAAAGCCAATACGACAACATGAATGCTTTTTTGCGTACCAATGGATTCAAACATATTAGATCGCAGGAGGATTATCCAAGTGATTCGGTAGTTAATAGTTTTGGTGTCAGTGATGGCTTTTTGGTAAAATATGCTTTGGATGAGATGCAGACGATGCAACAGCCATTCTTCAGTGTGTTGCTGACAATCTCCAACCATCCGCCATACATTGTGCCAGAATGGTTCGACACTCATGGCCTGGATCCTGAATATGCGATTGTCTTGTATGCGGATTATTGCTTGAAACAGTTTTTTGAGGGGATGAAGAGGTGTGGACTATATGATAACACTGTTTTTGTATTTCTTGCTGATCATGGAAAGATTGTGGAACGGCCAGAGTGTGAGGTTGCCGAGAGTTTCAATCATATTCCGTTGATTATACATTCACCTCGTATTGGCAGAAAGGTTGTGAAGAATCTTGGTTGCCAAACAGACATACAATCAATATTGTTTTCTTTACTTGGAATAGAATATGATAATGTTGGATTTGGACGTGATGTGTTGAATGGTGTATCATCAACGGTGTGTTATTCAACTGATGATATACTTTGTGCGAGAGATTCATCATATCTTTGTTTGCTGGATCCGCGTACGGAATTCACCAAAGCGTATGATATCCGTAATAAATATAGAGAAGTGACGAAGGATTCTTGCCAATATTTGGATAGCATATTACGTCGACGTTTTGCGGCATATGAATATTTAGTTTCACAAAAGAAAACGACACTAGTAAAGTGAAAATGATGAGAAAGGGAGTTCTGAAAATAGTCGTTCCTTGCTACAATGAGGAAGAAGTTTTGCATGAGACAAACAAACGATTGCTAGAAGTGATTACATCGATGGAGCAATCTGGTACAATTGTATCAGGAGGCGTGGTGTATGTGGACGATGGTAGCCGTGATAAGACATGGCAGATAATAGACGAGTTGTCAAAGGCGGATTCTCATGTGGCTGGAATCAAGTTGGCTCACAATTCAGGTCATCAGAGTGCTTTGTTCGCAGGCCTCACTTTAGTGTCAGAATGTTGTGATATGGCTGTCAGTATCGACGCTGATTTACAGGACGACACAAATGCCATTTTTGAGATGGTAGATAAATATAACGATGGTTATGAGGTCGTGTTTGGAGTAAGACGAGAACGTACTACTGATACATGGTTTAAAAGAAACACAGCATTGGCTTTCTATAAGTTGATGTCAGTGATGGGGACAGATGTCAAGTATAACCATGCGGATTTCCGATTGCTGGGTAGCGCAGCATTGAAAGCATTGGTGTCTATGCCAGAACGAAATTTGTTCTTGCGTGGTATGGTCCGAACTCTTGGATTCAAGAATACAGATGTCTTTTACGATCGCAGTGAAAGATTTGCTGGTGAGAGTAAGTATCCTTTATCAAAGATGATGAATTTTGCGGTTGATGGCATAACATCTTTCAGTGTTAAACCGCTTCGTCTGATTTTCTCCTTTGGTATTTTCTTTATTTTGATTGCTATTGTGGCAATAGGATATGGTTTATATTCTTACTATATAGGAATCACTATTCCAGGTTGGACTTCTTTGTTGATCAGTCTTTGGTTGATCGGTGGCGCTGTTTTGTTGGCGATAGGTGTAGTAGGAGAATATGTAGGAAAAATCTATAAGGAGGTTAAGAGAAGACCTTTGTATGTCATAGAGAGGACGGAAAACCTTAAATGAATGAAGAATGAAAAATCATGAAATCTAATATTCCAAGCATTGTCTTTCTTTTTTCCTTTTTGATATCAATAGGATCATGTAATGAATCAAAGATAGGAGATAATTTTAAGATTATCGAGGCCCCTTTGCCTCACAATGATTCCATAGTCACAATTACAACGATGGTAGACTCACAGTCATTAAATGGGACTGTTTTTGAAAAGAACACGGAAGAGGATAATCATTATGAAGGATTTTATGATTATAAATTGATGAAGGACGAAATAGAAAAGATTGCGGGAAATATGAATGTCCCGATCACTAGCGATTCCACATGCTCTTTTAAGAATAAGGATGGATATTTATTTAATGTTAGGATAAGCTCGTATGAAGGAGAAGATTTTAAGAATCATATATTGAATGTGGTAGTCTTTCCTCCGAAAACTGTGCTAGTTGGAAATGTTGATGTCCCAGCAATCTTTGATGTTGTGAGCTCAGAAATTTCGAAATTTCATGATTACATACTTATATCTCAAGTTGATACTTTATGTCGATTTATGAAAGAGCGAATGGTCAGACCATGGGAGTTGTTGAAAAAAGGAGAAATAAAAGAGAATCCATATTTAGATTCATGCCTTGTTCTTTCCCGAGACGAGAATCGATTAAGAATGGCGTTAGAAGAATGTGATTTTGATTTCCCTAATCAAACATTGTCTTTTGATTATGAAGTAGGTGATAGATTTGAGTTTGAATATTTTCTTGCTCTACCTTGAATGACAATAAAAAAGCAAAGACGAGGCATGACCCCGTCTTTGCTTTTTTATCTTATTGGCGTTTCTGTTATAATGTTCTTGGAGAGCCTCCTTTTTTCCAATGACTCTCAATATCCTCCAACTTTTTACCTTTGGTCTCAGGAAGGAAGAAATATCCCCATACGATTCCGATGATGGCGATTATTGCGAACATACAGAACACTCCTGCTGTACCGTATGCGGCATCTCCTCCAAAGAAATGTGTGAATTTATTTATCGACTTATAGAATGTCCAGACGATAAGTGAGTTGAATCCCCAGTTTGCCAATGAACCTATTGAACTGCCGACTCCACGAACCTTGACTGGGAAAACTTCTGTGATGATCAACCATCCTAATGGTCCCATACTGATAGCAAAGAACACAATGTACAGCAGCATGCTTGCGACTACCAAGTAGCGTCCGTTTGAACCGTCGTCCGACAAACTTATGAATCCGTATGAAATCATCAACAATGTCACAACCATTCCCGCCATACCTAAGAAGAATAGTTTTCTGCGGCCGATCTTGTCGATAAGGAACAGACTGGCAATTGTAAATATCACATTCACTACTCCGACACTGACTTGTGCCATAAGAGCCGCCTCTCCACTCTCAAATCCTGCTTTTTGGAATATGCTTGGACCATAGTAGATGACGGTGTTGATACCCACCGCTTGTTGGAAAAACATGATCAGTACTGCCAGCATCAAAGGATAAAACATCCATTTTTGTTTGAATGTCTCTGCAATAGTCATCTCTTCTTTTGTCTGCTCGATGTCTGATTTCATTTTGCTGATCTCTTCCTCAATGACTGAGTGGTCTTCGATCTTTTCCATGATCTGCAGAGCCTCTTTTTCTTGTCCTTTGCTTAGCAACCAGCGTGGGCTTTCTGGCAAGAAGAACATTCCTACAAGAAGGATGATGGCAGGAATCACTCCCACGTAGAACATGTTTCTCCAGCAACTTGCGTTTGTGTCGTCTGCTATGGCACTGTCGCTAAGGAAAGCTCCCAACAAACCGACTGTGATCAGAAGCTGAAACATTGACACTAATGTGCCTCGAATACTGGCCGGAGATATTTCAGCCAGGTAGAGTGGGGTGGAGAAGGATGCGACACCTATACCTACACCTAAGAATATGCGAGCAGCCATCAGTCCGCTCACACCGCTTGCGCTACCGCATCCTATCGCTCCCAAAAGGAATATGACTGCGGCTACCAAAATGATTCGTTTTCTTCCGAATTTGTCACTTAGATATCCACTGACTAATGCTCCTATCATAGCACCGATTAATGCAAATGTCGTGATGTCTTCTATATCGCTGTCGCTGATATTCAAATCACTTTGCATATATGGGATAGCTCCACTTATGACACCGGTGTCAAAACCGAATAGTAGACCTCCCGTCGCGGCAATGGAGGCCATAAACCATACAAATTTTTTATTATACATATTCTATCAAGCTTTATCCATTTATCAATTTTTTTGCCGTTTCCATCGCTTCCACAACTTTGTCGCACCATGCGTCAAATTCTGGATCGAGACGTTGCAGACTTGGAGTCGCTAACACATTTGCGATGGTCTTGCGTACTCCTTGATCGAATCGCGTGGTAGCGCAATAGCTCGGTACAGCTCTTTTTATTTTGGAACAATCAAATACGACGGAATTGGCTTTGTCTCCTATCAGTGAACCGGTGAAGTCATAATCGCTCACAGATGCCAGGAATGAGGATGCTACATAGCATGGCTTGAATTCCACTCCCAATGCGTCTGCTATACTCTGATATACCTGGTTCCATGTCAACACTTCGTCTGATGTGATCTGGAATGATTCTCCGATTGCATGGATATTGCCCATCAGACCGATGAATCCTTTTGCAAAATCGGAGTTGTGTGTCATTGTCCAAAGTGAGGTGCCATCACCGTGTACTATCACTTGTTTGCCTTCAAGCATTCGTTTGATGACCTGATAACTACCGTTCTTTCCGTGTACTCCAAGAGGAATACTGCGTTCGTCATAAGTGTGGCTTGGACGAACTATTGTGATCGGAAAACCGTTGGAGCGATATTCCTGCATCAGTCTCTCTTCTATCTCTATCTTTTCTCGTGAATACTGCCAATATGGGTTGGCAAGGGGAGTCGTCTCATTAACAATGTGAGACGACAATGGTTTCTGGTATGCTGAGGCTGAACTGATAACCATGAACTGGCGTGTCCTGCCTTTGAATAGACGAATGTCTCGTTCAATTTGTTCTTTATGGAAACAGATGAAATCGCAGACTGTGTCGAATGTCATACCTTCAATAGCTTTCGCGACAGTGGCTTCATCATTCACGTCGGCTACATTTATAACCTTGACATTTGAAGGAAGCTCGGCCGAACGGCTGCCTCGGTTCAGTAGATACAGTTCCCAGTCTGGGTTTGTGGCAAGCGAACGTGTGATCGCCATGCTGATGGTGCCCGTGCCACCGATAAAAAGTGCTTTCATAATGGAGTGTTTTAAAATGATTTGTTCAAACTCAGAGAACTCTAATTTGTTTAAGTTTTATAGTCTAAAATATTATACGATTGAAATCATCTTATAGAGCAAGTGATTTATAAATGCTCATCCTGACGGACTCGCAAAGAATTAGGGGGTTAGGGCGTTCCGCCCTTAACAATCCTCTTTTTTATGTGACAGGTGGATGCAATGATTTCCGCCTTTTGCAATCTTTATAGTTTCAGATCCTCTTTTACGGTATCCATACCTACGATTTCTGCTGTAGTGAACAATGAAGTCATTGAAACTCCAAGTATACCGTGGAGGTTGAGACTCTGTCCTGTAAGCAACAGATTTTCGATAGGGGTGCGTGGAGTCAGCAACGTCTGCATGACATTGTTGTAATCTTTGCGGATTCCGTATGCTGAACCTTCTACAGTTGAAACGTAATCTTTATATGTAAGCGGTGTGCTTGTGTAGATTGTGTCTACAGCATTTTTCAATTGCGGCACATACTTCGAAACAAAGTCTACGCATTCTTCCGCTTTCTTATTTTTCATCGCATTGTATTCTTCTCCTCTCTGCATCACTTTTGTGCCATCCCATTGCTCGACTGCCGCCCATGACATAGGTATGATGATGTCTACGTTCTCAGCGTATTCATCTCCGTTTTCAGGCACTTGGTAACTCATCAATGCTCCTTTGATCTGAGAATCATCTCCATCGCATACATTCCAGACATCATCTGTGTCGTAGAAGTACTGGTTTCGATTCAAATATGGAAGGGTATCTTTTTTCAGTTTGATATTTGCGGTGAACATTCCCGTCGTGTTTTGCAGACGGGTGATTCTGTTGCGGTATATCTTGCGGATCTTTGAACTCTCTTTCACCAACTCCAAAGTGGCGGCAGGGTGTGCACTGGAAATAAATGTTTCACCCTGGATCTCTTCTCCGTTGGAAAGACGTGCGTAGGCGATCCTTCCGTCGACTTCTACCAACTCGTCGACTTTTGAGTTTTTCTTCACCATTCCTCCCATCTTTTCGATGTCAGCGGCAAGAGAGTCTGCGATCTGTCCGCCACCTCCTTTCAATCGGTAGGCACTGCGGATGAAACTGTCGTTGATCTGTGCGAATGTGTATAGAGGCAACGTCTCTTTTTTCAGCTCAAGTTTTAAACTTGTGCCAGATACTACGTTTATCAGATCTTCATCTGTGAATGTCTCTTTCAAGAAATCGTAGGCCGACTGTCCGAATAGGGAAGCGGTGTAGAACGAATCAAGATCTTTAGGAGAAAACTGGTTGAAGATATTGTCGCCGACTTTAGAAAGAAAGTCAACGTATTTTTTCAGATTCTGACGTTGGTGAGGGAATTCTTCAGCCAACGCATCAACGAAATTATCGTAACCATTTGCAAAACGATATGATTTGCCTTTGTAGACAACCTCGTCGAAATAGTCGGAATCCATCTTATGGAAAGGAAGATGGGTAAGGTTGAAATAATCGAATAGACGGTGCAGTGACTGACCGTTGTCGTAGGCTCCGATGTAGTGATAGCCGGTGTCGAATGTGTGACCTTTGCGTTTGAACACCTGTAGTGATCCGCCAAGTGTGATGCCTTGCTCAAGCACACAGACACTCTTTCCGTGTTTTGCACAGATGTATCCGCATTCAAGGCCTCCCAACCCAGCTCCTATTATCACAACATCATATTTCATCGCCTCTTTCTGTTAAATCAATTAATTCTTTTCGTAACGGACAAACACATCATCTTCCGCTGTCTGAATGAATCCAAGATTGCTGACAGAAGACGCGAATGTATCCAACGCACTCTTTCTGACATATATGATCTTAGCTTTGCTTGCAATCTCAAGCATGTCAGTGTCAGTGTTTGGCAAAGAGCGGTTGATGATTACAATAGAGAATCTGTTGTCTGGTTTATCAAACTCAAACGAACCGTTTTCCACGTTTCTTGGCACTGTTGCCAAGTCGTCTATCTCAGTAGAGAATGTCATTCTTGAATTACGCAAATAGCAGAATGACGCGATTGTAAGCAGATCATCCTTGTCGTCGTCGAAAGAGAATACTTTCACAATGTCATTCTTAAGGATAAACCAATAAGACAAGTATGCGGCTCCACAACCGTAGTTTAGCACATTTTCTGCGGCAAACACATCACGTAGGAATAGTTTGTAGTGTGTGGTCGCTACAAGTTCGTCCTTCAATCCTTGCTCTACAGATATGCCTTTATATTCATAGTTGTTTCTTAGCTTCTGAGAGTCATTCATTCCGTTAGGACGGAAGAATGATTTTGGATGCATTAGGTTGTATAAAGTGACAGGTGCAAGTCCTTTGCGAGTGCGTCGCTTGATAAACCAGTAGAACAAGAATGGCTGCAACGAGTATGCGATGATCACAGTTGCCGACATTCCTACCAGTGTAGAGAATCCGATGCTCTTCATTGCAGGATGTGTGGCGAACAATAGTGATGATATTCCGACTATAAGCACAAACGCTGAGAATAGGATCGCTGTCTTATGGTAGACAAGCAATTGCTTTTTAGTTCGGAAATTCGATAACAATCCATCCATGATGAAGATAGAGTAGTCCACTCCGATACCGTAGATGAATGTGCTGATTACGATGTTGACCAGATTGAACTTGATTCCCAGAATTCCCATGATGCCTAGCACGATATACCAGCTTAACGACATCGGTATGAAGCCGATCAATGCTAGCGTTGTGCTGCGGAATGAGATCAGAAGCACTAGGAATACGAAAATACTTGAGATGAACAATGCGACGTTGAAGTCGTTGTTCATGATCTCGACCAAAGCGTTTGTATAATAGAACGGATCTATGATGATGAATCGTCTGGCTCCTGAAACTTCAGTCTCTACGATTCTGTCAGTCACTTCGTTTTTGTCGTCTGGCTTCAACTGTACAGGTGTGAACAATATATATTTGCCATCAGTCTTCTCTATCATGTTTGATTTCAAACTGCTTGGGAATGCGTTTGATTCAAATAGGGAAGTCGGCTCATAGTGGGTATTCAACATTCCCCAGAATGGTTGGAAGAAATCCATTGAGAATCCATATTGAGGACACTCTGCAGCCATCATTTTATTTAGTTTCTCAGCGCGTCTGTCTTTTCCGTACCAGAAATCGTTCCATTTTTCTATTCTGCGTACCTGATCTTTTGTAGTGACGAACAATGACGCAGTATTTCCGTAGCTTGACACTTTCTTGTTGGTCTTTTGATTCTCCAACTCTGCGTATAGAGTCTTGTTGAATGTCAGCGCGGAATCAAGATCCTCATCTATTGTTGCATAGTAGATTGTGCGGTATTCTTTTGTAGAGTGCTCGGCAAGAAGTTCCTGACTCTCCAAAACCCTTGGCTCGTTGTAGCCGATATTCTTTAGGTCAGTGTCGAATTTCACCAAGCTCTTTGTGAACAAACAGATGATGCTGACGACCAGGATAGAGATGATCAACCACGTCTTCTTTTCAAATGGATATGAATTGATCTCCTCTAATTTCTTGAACGCTTTCTCATTCTTCTTGTTTCTGTTCACACTGAAGAAGTGTGGAAGGAATACAAGTGAGAAGAAAGTTGTTCCGACCAATGCCAATGATGCGAACTTACCGAAGTCGCGAAGCAATGATGCCTCTGTGAACATAAGGCTCATGAAGGCTCCGATTGTTGTCAGACAGCCAAGTATTACAGGTGTAGTCTGGTCTTTTATCACCGTCTCTGGATCTGATACATACTTGTAGTGGACAAGCACGTGCAGACAGTAGCTTAATGCCACGCCAAGCACTACACCTCCGATTCCCAATGCAAGCAACGACATTGATCCCTGATACATGTGGAGTGTGGCAAGTGAGAAGAATGCACCGTAGACTACTGGAAGAAGAAGCATCGGCAATGTGTCCCAATTTTTGAAACAGAAGCAGATGACGATGCAGATGAAAATCATAGACACCGATAATGTGTATGCAAGATCCTTCTTTGTCTGTCGTGAATTATATACGCTCTGTACAGGAGCTCCGTGATAGTAGATGTCGACGTCGGGGTGCAATTCTACGAAATCCTTGATGACATCCTCCATCTCTGTCACCAGTTTTGCTGATTTCTTGGAGTCAGTCGACGCGAATCCAGGCGACATAAATGCGATGCAGAGAGCAGAGTCTGGTGTGAAGAAATGCTGGTTGATCATAGCGTAGCTGCCACCAAGACCTTCCTTCATATTGTCTACTTTGCCAAGCAAAACATCCTTCATTCCAAGAGGGTCTCTGGCAACAAGATCAGATAGCCCCATCATCGGAGAATAAACCAATGCCGCGTTACGTTCCATTGATGCTTTTACAGCCTCTGGAGTAAGCAGAGAGTCTATTGCTTTGTAATCTTCGTCTTCAAGATAAATAGGCAAACTTTTAGACAGGTATTCCATCGCGCCCATCATCACGTTGTTGTCTATCTTGTAAAGAATGTCGGCAATATACTTGTTCGCACTGTCACGCACGATCAATGAGTCCATGTATTCGTCGCAACGGGCCGCTAACGTCTCATGGTCTATTGAATCAGAATTTGGTTTGAACACCAAATATATTTTATCCTTCACCTTCAAGTTGGAGAAGACGACGTTTTCTCCGTGCTCATTCTTTGGTTGTGGAAGAAGACGAGTGATGTCCTCTTCGTAAGTCATTTTTGTTCCTTCATAAAAGAAGAATGCAAAACTAACAAAGAGCAAAACATACATTAACAGTCTGTTTCGCTCTAAAAAACGATATATCGCTAGTGCTATACTTGCCATCTTTATTTTTTCTTTCTCTTATTGCACTTTTTTAAAGTCACCTTTTAATGTTAGGAATGTGGTGTCACCACTTTCAATTGTGCATTTAGCCTTGAATGATTCGCCTTCGTCTGAAAGGGAGAATACAATGTCAAGATTCGGATTTTCGTTTGGAGTGATCAACGAGGAAAACTTCACTTGTTTGAGCTCTGATATGAGTAACTTCACACCTGTGGCTTCTTGAATACACTCGCGTATCATTTGTGTGCTGCAAACGCCCGGACAGACTGGCATTCCAGGGAAGTGTCCTTTGTATACCTCGTGGTCTGGATTAAGTTTCACAGAATAGCGGAACCCATCGTCTGTAGCAACCTTGTTTGTGATTTCAAAATAACTGTTAAGCAACATTGCAATTTATTTTTTTACACCAAAACCATATTTGTCTTTCCAGTCTTGGAAAAATTTTGGTGTTGATATTTCCAACTCACTGCCTGTCATCCACAATTGTGTTGTGCGGGCAGTAAGTATTAGTTTATGTGTGTCTTCTTTCGGAGAAAAAGCTTCTTCATCCGAAAGATCCCTGTTTTCGAGTTTATACAATAGGTAGTCGAACACAAGTTTAGCACCTCTTGATGGCACATATCTTGTCTCCAACACCAATATGTCGTCCACTGTGGCTGGCGATTTGTATTGAATGCTCACGTCGACTATAGGAGCCGTCAGTCCAGCTTTGAACATGTCGTTATATCCGAGACCATAGCGTCTGCCGAACGCTTCTCTTCCGTCTTCCAGATATGCCACATAACTTCCGTGCCAAACGACGCGTATTGAATCCACTTCAGAGAAGCGGACTTTGATTTTGATGAAGTCTTTCAGCTCGTTGACTTTCAAATCCGTCGTTGCCATGGCAATCTTGTAGACAATTTTTACTCTTTGATGAAGATCTTCATTGTGCAGCTGGCTGCGACATTACCGTCTACTTTGGCTTCAGCTGTAAGCAGGGTGATGTTCATGACCACACTCTGGATCTTTATTTCTGTAAGGATTCTGTCTCCAGCCTTAGGCAGAAAATTCATCTTGAAATTCTTTACTTCTCCAATGAATCCTATTGGAGTCTCTTTTCCTTCTGCGATGGCGTTATAACCAGCAAAAGCCGAGGCTGATTGAGCGATGTGCTCAATCAAACCCGGCTCAATAAAGTGTCCTTCGCGACAGAAAAAGTTATCTTCGGCAACAGTCAAACCTGTATGCCCTTCTTCCGGAGTAGCATCATAGAACGTGTCGACCATCATGATCGGCATACGCTGTGGTATGAGCTTTTTGATACTTTCTCCTTCGTACAAAGGTTGTTTCATCTTTAGTAATTTTGCTTATGCCTGGTGCTCAGCGATGTAATCATAAAGACTCTGGAAAGTAAGGATTGTACCTACCTCCGCACTTGGAATCTTAACACCAAACTCGTTCTCTACCAAACCTACTAGGTCTACAATCGCAAGTGAATCAAGCTCAAGTGTAGATTTGATGTTAGCATCTGGAGTGATGTTTTCGATATCCACTTCAAACTCCTCAGACAACACTGTGTTAATCTTTTCGATTAGTTCTTGATTTGCCATTTTCTTATTGTTTAATTGTTTAGTTTTTCCTTTTGTTTATTCTTTGTAATCAGTTACGACAAGAGTTGAGTTTGTACCGCCGAAACCGAATGAGTTAGAGATGAATGTGTCGAAGCCAGTGTCGATTCTGCTTGCAGGGATGTTTAGTCTGCAAGTGTCCTCGTCTGGATTCTCGAAATTCAAGTTCTCTGCGATAAAGCCGTTCTTCATCATTATCATAGAGTAGATGATTTCTGAAGCTCCGGCCATCCACATCTCGTGTCCAGTGAATCCCTTTGTCGACGCTACGTATGGCTTGTATTCACCAAGAACGTTAGCGATCGCTGTCGCTTCACGTGCATCTCCGATATGTGTACTTGTCGCATGTGCGTTCAAGTATGCCACTTTCTTCAAGTCTACCTTGCTCTCTCTGATTGCCATCTCCAATGATTTTGATGGACCCTCAACATTAGGAGAAGAGATATGGTCACCGTTTGAAGAGAATCCCCAACCAAGGATTTCGCCAAGGATTGTAGCACCTCTACGCTTAGCACTCTCAAGTGATTCGATAATCACAGTCGCTGCACCACCGCCAGGCACCAAACCGTCACGGTCTCTGTCGAATGGACGAGAAGCCTTTGTAGGCTCAGACTCACGAGTAGAGAAAGCACTGATACCATCGAAACTTCCTACTGCGTAAGGATTGATCTCCTGTGCTCCACCGCAAACAACGATGTCCTGTAGGCCGTTCTTGATCAATAGGGCTCCAAGACCAATTGAGTGTGATGAGCTGGCACATGCAGCTGATATAGTAAGGTTGATTCCTTTTAGCTTGAAAATACAACCAAGATTCATAGTTACTGTAGAGTTCATCGACTGGAAGATCGCACCACTACCACATAGGGTTGTGTCTTTCTTTGCTTTGATCTTCTCAACTGACTCTACAACTGGAACAGCAGAACTGTCATTACCATAGATAAGACCGACGTCGTTCTTGTCGAGAAAATCTTGGTCAAGACCTGCCTGACGCAATGCATCCACTGTAGCGCAGTATGCATATTTAGCCTGCTCTGGCATGAACTGACGCTGCTGGCGAGAAAGTTCTTTCTTCAAATCTGGAATCTCAAGCTTTGATGTCAAAGCTGAACGAAATCCCATGTCTTTTCTCTCTTGGTCAAAAATGATACCACTTTTGCCAGTGTATAGAGAATCACGAACCTCATCAAGGGTCTTACCCAAACATGAGTATATTCCCATTCCCGTAATGACAACCCTTCTATCCATAATCTTTAAGCTTTATCTTTTTCTGTATTGTCCCAATATTCGTATGTCACAACATACAATACCTAAAACAACGCAAAACTATCATTTTTTTTTATGTTTGCGAACAACCGTTCGTCAAAAATTTATATTTTTTACTTTTTTAGCAACTTATATAACTCTAAGTGTGACTTTTTGAACAATTCCAACTCGTGTTTGATTGTCGTTTCGTCTGCTTTCGTTTCTCCGAAATTTCCTTTCACACTCTCAAATGTGTATGCAATAGTGTCCACATCAATGTCGGATCTGATTTCTCCGTTCTCAATGCTTTTCTGTATCGCCGCTACCCAAACAGAATGGATCTTTTTCTTCACATCGCTGATCGCAGTGGCAAGATACTCGTCATGTGAGAATGCGTAGAATAGAATTCCTGTATAGTTTGAAAATGTGATGTTCGGATTTTTCAAATCCGCCATACTTCTGGCAATCACTTTGAAACAGTTGACGTAGATGTCGATCAAGTCAAGTATCGTTGTCGAATCTGTCACTTTGTCCAATCCTCCGTTGATGAAGTCTAAGAAATACTTCCTCATTACGGCTTCAAACAATTCCTCTTTGCTCTTGAAATAATAGTACATCGTCGCTCGACCAATGTCAAGTGACTTCTGCAGCGTCGAAACAGTCACTTTTTCATATCCATCGATCAAGTACTGCTCGAATGCTTTTTGCACTATTATATCTTTCATGTTATCCCTCATAATCTATTAAGATAGATAATAAACCAATGCAAAATTATAACTTTTTTTTGAATGAACGTTCAATACACTGAAAAAAATTGAATGAACGTTCAATTTTTAAAAAATGTTAAAAAAGCCGTGGGATGCCACGGCTTCTTTAATGTTTATAAGATTTCATTTTTATTTATTCCATATGGGGTATAGCCTATTTGTAATCGATTGTTTTCTTCGAAAATAGGTATGTTGGGATTTGGATTCCTTTCTATTCGTTTGTGCTTTCTGTGGTAGACGCGGCATATGAATGAGTGCCTGAATACAGGAATGCCTATGCGTGCCAAACGAGCTTCTAGGTCTGTGTCTTCTCCTGTGGCTGGAGCTAGGAATCTTTCGTCAAATCCATTAACTTTTAGCAAATCGCTTTTGTACATTCCGAAATTACATCCTAATAGTCCTCCTTTTTTGGGCTTGCATATTCTTAATATATTACGGATCTTCAATGGTACTCGCAAAACATTTTCTGAATGACGCTCTTTGCTGAATAGCAAACTGAGCGATTTCTTTTCGAGATATCCATCTGCTACAAGCTCTGGAGTCAAATCATCTGACATCTTCTGCGGAAGCTGCACTCGTCGTCCTCCTACCACAATGCCTTGTTGACGTAGATCATAATGGTCTTTCACAAAATTTTTGTCGGGGATACAATCTCCATCAAGAAATACCAGATATTCAGATCTGCTTGCCACAACCGCTTTATTTAATATGATGTCTTTCTGCCATCCGTTGTCTTCATGCCATACGTGCTGAACTGGGAAAGACACTTCTTTTATCATTTGTTTTATTGTCTGAACACTCTCTTCTGATGAGCCATCATCTGCAATGACAACTTCGAATGCCTTATAGGTTTGTCGCTGCAACATGTTGAAAATCATTTTCAACCATTTAGTGTTGTTGTAAACGGCAATTATTATGGAAATGTCTGTTTGCATGTTCACCAAGTTTTTGTGTTTAGATAATTTATTTCGATGGTTATTTAGTATGTTTTTTTATCCATTCAAATTCTTCTTTCAAGAATTTGCCTGTATAGCTTTCTTCGCATGCTGCCACTTCATTTGGACGTCCGCAACAAACGACTTTGCCTCCGTTGCGTCCTCCGCCTGGACCCATGTCTATGATATAATCCGCCACTTTGATCACATCCAGATTATGCTCGATCACGACAACGGTATTGCCCTTGTCTACAAGACGCTGCAATACTCCAAGCAATACTTTTATGTCTTCAAAATGAAGTCCTGTTGTCGGCTCGTCCAATATATACATCGTGTGGCCGGTATCTTTTTTGATCAGCTCTGTCGCCAGTTTTATTCGTTGACTCTCTCCTCCAGATAGGGTAGTGGATGGCTGACCAAGTTTGATATAGCCCAAACCGATCTCTTGCAATATCTTGACTTTCTGATATATAGTCGGCACGTTCTCGAAAAACTCTACAGCCATGTTGATTGTCATGTCCAACACGTCTGCGATGCTCTTTCCTTTGAAGCGGACTTCAAGCGTCTCTCGGTTGTAGCGTTTTCCATGGCATTCTTCACATGGAGTCAACACGTCAGGCAAGAAATTCATCTCGATTGTTTTGAATCCGTTGCCCATACAAGCTTCGCATCTTCCTCCTTTCACGTTGAATGAGAATCTGCCGGGTCTGTATCCTCTTATCTTAGACTCTGGAGCATTTACAAACAAAGCTCGTATGTCGGAGAATATTCCTGTGTAAGTGGCTGGATTTGAACGGGGTGTGCGGCCGATCGGAGTCTGGTCGACGTTGATGACCTTGTCTATGTTCTCAATTCCGTCTATCGCATCGTATGGAAGTGGATCCTGCAATGAACGGTAGAATTTCTGGCTGAGAATTGGCTGCAGTGTGTCGTTGATAAGTGTACTTTTTCCACTTCCTGACACTCCCGTCACCACAATCAACATTCCAAGTGGGAATGTCACTGTAGCTCCTTTTAGGTTGTTGCCTCTTGCTCCATATAGAGTGATGGCTTTGCCGTTGCCCTCACGCAGTGTCTCATTAGGGAGAATGTTTTTGTCTCCAGACAGATATTGGGCAGTGGTGGTGCCTTTCTTCAGCATCTCTTTCGGTGTGCCTGAGAATACGACCTCTCCACCGAGACGTCCCGCTTTAGGTCCGATATCCACAATATAGTCTGCATTGAGCATCATATCTTTGTCGTGCTCGACAACGATGACTGTGTTGCCGACATCACGAAGATTCTTTAATGAGTTGATTAATCGGATGTTGTCTCTCTGATGCAGACCGATGCTTGGCTCGTCAAGGATATAAAGCACGTTGACGAGTTGTGATCCGATCTGAGTGGCCAGACGGATACGTTGGCTTTCTCCTCCTGACAGCGTGACGCTTGCACGGTTGAGACTCAGGTATTCCAAACCGACGTCGAGCAAAAACTGTATTCGTGTGCTGATCTCTTTCAAAATCTCGCTTGCGATGGCTTTCTGCTTGTCGCTCATGCCAGATTCGGCTGTCTTGCACCATTCCATCAATTGAGCCAAGTCCATTTCGGAAAGTTGGGCGATGTTCATTCCGTTGATACGGAAATGCAAGGCTTCTTTCTTCAGTCTCTGTCCTTGACATTCTGGGCAGACGGTGGTTTTGCTGAACTGAGATGCCCATTTCTGTGCTGTGGCGGACGCATCGTCCTCCTGCTGCATCTCCACGTATTGCATCACACCCTCGAATCCAAGAGGACGGCTGACTACTCCTGTGGCGTCATTCTTCACTTGGATCAATTCGTCTGTACCGTTGAGGATGATGTCCAATGCCTCTTCCGGAATGTCGCTGATAGGATCTTTAAGTGTGAATCCATATTTCTCTGCGATCACCTCAAGTTGAGAGAAGAAGACATTCTTTTTATATTTTCCAAGTGGCACTATGCCTCCTGAATAGATGCTGATGCTTTTGTCGGGGATGATCTTGTCGACATCCACAGTCGTGACCATTCCCAATCCTTTACAATGAGGACAGGCTCCGTGGGGTGAGTTGAATGAAAAATTGTGAGGTGCTGGCTCCGCATAAGATATTCCGGAAGTCGGGCACATCAGGTGTCGGCTGAAATGACGGGCTTGGTCTTCTCCACGTCGCACGATCATCACTTCTCCATCTCCCAATTTCATCGCCAGACGCACAGATTCTCTGATTCTGTGAGCATCTTTGGCATGAACCATAAGCTTGTCTACCTCGATCTCGATGTTGTGGTTCTTATAACGGTCCACCTTCATCCCAAGGACGATCTGGCGGATCTCACCGTCTATACGGACATTATGGAATCCTTTTTTGCGGATCTGCTCGAAGAGTTCTTTATAGTGACCTTTTCTGGCTTTCACGACGGGAGCCAAAATGATGATTCCGTCTCCTTCATAGTCTGATTCGATAAGGTTTAGAATCTGTTCCTCGCTGTATTTCACCATTTTTTCTCCTGTCTCGTAGGAGAAAGCTTCTCCGGCTCTTGCGAAAAGAAGACGCAGGAAGTCGTAGATTTCGGTTGTTGTGCCGACGGTGGAGCGGGGGTTCTTATTGGTTGTTTTTTGCTCGATAGAGATGACGGGGCTCAATCCTGTGATTTTATCCACGTCTGGACGCTCCACATTGCCAAGGAAGTTGCGGGCGTATGCAGAAAAAGTCTCGATATATCTGCGTTGGCCTTCAGCGAAGATAGTGTCGAATGCGAGAGACGACTTTCCGCTGCCGCTGAGTCCGGTGATCACCGTCAGTTTGTTGCGTGGAATAGACACGTCAATGTTTTTAAGATTGTGGACTCTTGCTCCGTAAACTTCAATCTGCTCTGTTTCGATTTCCTCTTCTGCTTTAACAGCCATAGTTTGCTACAAATTTGTAAATTTCTGCAAAGTTATCAATTCTTTTTATATTTTTGTAATTACGAATAAATCAAAGATCACAAAAGAATTATGGATAGCAAAATAAAAGTTCACGGCCGAGCTCAGAGCCGTACTGTATTGGGTATAGTCGAGGCATACTTGCTACTTCATCCTGAATCAACAAAAGAGGATTTGGATAAGGCATTTCCAGAGACACTTAGTTCTGCGGCTGGAAAATCTTTGTTCCTTGACGTCAGAGAGAAAGGTAATGTGAAAAATTACGAGAAAAGATACTTTGAGCGTGACGACGAGACTATTTTCTTGGCTGATGGCACTGAGCTTGCAATGATTGAGGCTTGGAACAATGCTGACTACAACAAGGTGGTGGAGCACGCAAAACAGTTCGGAATTGAGGTTGCTGAGTTCAGCAAGACAAAGCGCCCAGGTGAAAGAGGAAGTTTCTGGCTTGAAGGCTTGAACGACTATGATGTTGAGGCTGCTCAGGAGAATTTCAAGGCATTGGCTGCTGGCAATGCACCTGTCGCTCATGAGGATAAAACAGAGAAACCATTGGAGACTCGTGCTCTCGGAAGTAAAATAGAGAGTCCACGCGACAATGACGATGCAGATCCGTTTATGGCTGCGACAGCGTCGTTGCCTAATAAAAAGAAAGATGTTGAGGAGGTTTCGGATGATGATACAAATGCGTCATGCAACTGTAAGTGGATTCCTGTCATCTTGATGCTTTTGCTTTTCGGATTCTTTATGATGAAGGCTTGCAACGATGATAAAGATTTCACTTGTGGATATGAGGACAGAGAGACATTTGTAAGAGATAGTTTGTATCAGGATTCTGTATTCCGTGCAAAAGCGTTGGCAGATAGTTTGGCTGCTGCAAGAGACTCTATCAAGGATGTGATCGTGACAGCTGAGACTGTAGATGATATCGCTAAGGCGATTGCAGACAATATGGAAAAGGGAGTCTCTTCAAGTTTCGACAATATCAATTTCGAGACAGGAAGTGCTGAGTTGAGTGAAGGCTCAAAGAATGCTCTTGATGGTATTGTGAAGTTCTTGAAGGACAATCCAGATAAGAAGATACAGGTTGTAGGTCATACAAGTACAGACGGTACTGATGAGATCAATATTCCTCTTTCAATGGAACGAGCTAAGGCAGTGACTGATTATATTGAGAAGCAGGGTGTTGATGGAAGCCGATTGTCTTATCAGGGAATGGGTGCTTCAAAGCCAATCAGCGATATCCCAGAGAAGAACAGACGAGTTGAGATTCAGGTGTTCTAATAGCTGAATCCTGAAAATAATATAGGACGTCACAATGTGGCGTCCTTTTTTGTTGTGTTGGGTCTTTTCCCGACAGTTGTGTAACATGCTTTGTGACTCTCTCTCCGACAGTTGTATAACAAGTTATACAACAATCGGATACGGTTGAATTCTTCAATGTGTTCCCTTCGGGAACGAATCATCAATCATCCATCATCAACCAACTTATAAATCCTTGATCAGCATATCGCTTGTTGCATTCTCAATGTTGGCGACGTGATTGCTGAAATGCTTGCTTATCTCGCTTTGAGTTTGTGTCTCATCTTCTTTGTTGAAGTCGGCTGTATGGATTTTGTTGAAGAACAATCTCATTGTCATCAGTTCCACAGGCATGGCAGGCTGAAAACAGTCTTCTCTTGTGTCGATCTGTACTTGACTTACGATTCCTGCCACACGCAGTTTCTCCAGATAATCTATCACTTGGTGTGATGATAACGCGCACTCCTCACTAAGTGTCTTCACTTCAGAAAAACTGATTTTGCCGTCTTTTGCTTCGCTGAAACGTCTGTATATGGATGAGGCTATTTTCAATCTGTAGAAGTCGTTTTCATAGTCGGATTTCTTTTTGTCTCCGGTAGAAATGAATGACAGGTTTCCGTCGCTCTGCATTGAAAAACATAGTTCAGCTCCACTCAATGTGATTACCCAGAAGTAGTTTACAAACATTAATCCCAACACGATTATCGCGATACTACCGTACACTTGGTTGTAGCTGGCCGCTTTGAACATGATCGTGGTGAACACAAAATAGAGCACGATGAACGCCAAACTTGCGATGAATGCTGAGATGATGGCTTTGCTTGCCTTGACTCGTGTGTTGGGAATGGCAGTGTAGAGGAAGAAGAACATAAGGAGTGTTGCTATCCATGGTGTTCCCCATTTGACTATTGTCCCTATCGCGCCTCCTATTTCGTTGGTGTAGACTCTGAAACCTACGCTGCATATCAAAAGAATAGTTATGATGAATAGCGACGCGATATAGTTAGACACTCGTCTTATGAAACTTCTTGAATTCATTATTCTCCAGATGTCGTTGAAGAATGATTCGACTTCGGAGAAGATGCTGTAGACTGACCATGTGAGGAAGATTATACCGACACCCAGGATAACGCCACCTTGTGAGTATTCAAGCTGCTTTTGCGCAGTGTTGTACAACTGCATGACTTTGTCGGAGTTCTCTCCTACGTATTCGTTGATCAGATCTATGATTTTCTCATCATATCCACCAAATCCTTTGGCGATCGCAATTATGAATGCGAACACAGGTATCATGGAGAACACGGTGTGGTAGGTCAGCACTTTCGATTTCTGACCGATAGACTTTTGTTTGAATCCTATGAAGCATAGCAGCACCGTCGCCACTAATTCAAATATCCATCCGATACCTTTTATATCGCCGCCTTTACGGAGATTGTTGATGGCTTCATAGATGTACTCTTGTGGATCTTTAAAGAATGAGACGAATCCTTTTTTCAACTTGCTTATTATATCTTTCGCTTTTGCTTCCAAAACTGTTGTCGATTAAGTGTTAGTGGTTTAGAAAAAAAAGAAGAGAGGAAGTATAAGCCGGGTTATGTGCCACGGCCAATTATTACTAAAAAGCCGTGCGTCTGCCATTTATCTACGATGTGCGTCACCACACACCTCTAGCAATCTACCCTCCGACTCGGACGAGCAGCCCTCAAACGTCGGTATACATGATCTTGCAACCCATGACCGATATTGACGCCGCATGTCGCCACACGACCGGTGGGCTCTTACCCCGCCTTTTCACCCTTACTGCCCGAAAGCAGCGGTATATTTCTGTTACCGTACATTCTCTCTCACGAAAGACTTCCCGTTAGGAAGCATGGTCGCTCTGTGTTGCCCGGACTTTCCTCTGACGCATCATGTACGCCAGCGACAGACCCTTCTTCTCTTCAGTTTGCAAAATTACACTTTTTTCGGGTATAAAAATATAAAATCTCTATCTTTTGGAAACGGAATTTGTGACATCGGAAAATATAACCCCGAATGGGGTAATGGATGGCGTGTCTACCGATATTTAACGTCTGACGACGTAACAAGGGATCGCCAGTACACATCAAATAATGAATTACGCATTAAATCAATATACCAATTTCTGCGTCATGATTTTTCCGTCTATGGTTTGCACTCTGATTATCATTGGCTCTTTTGAATGTACGGAGATTTCCCAACTGTTGTTGATTACTCCATTTGCTTTGAAGATTTTCTCCTTTCCATTTGCTTTCGTGACTTTCACCTCTTTTATTATGTCATTCGCTATGATGTTGATCTTGCTGCCTCTTTTGTAGACTATGAAAACATCATTTGGCATTTCGCTGAGATTGCTGACATCATTGACGTTAGATATTTTTACAGGTGTGCTCGCACATGTGTTGCCAGCGGATATTTTCCAGTTGTAGAAGAAGAGATAGTATGGCGACGCGTCTATCCATTCTACATTGGAACCTGTGATGGTTATTATTCCGTCTATTGTATATGGAAATTTTATGTCAGTGTCTTTTTGGTTGGAGTGTCGCAATCTGCCTGTGCTGCCCACCGCATCCATCATATATTTGCCTTTGGTCAGTGTTGCGTTGATAGGTAGACGGTGCTCTCCTATACCAAGTCCTGGATATTTCTGCTCCCATACGGTATTCTCGCCATCGTCTGTTATGATTCGCAACACGACGTCTTGTGCATCAGCGGTATATATTGATAGTGAGTCGATTGTGACATCTCTGAATGTCTCGAATCTCATCTTTCTGTCGAATCTGTTTTCTGTAAACGATTCGTTGACACTTATGCTTTTCTTGCCTACATATCCGGAATAAGCGTCGGCATCAGATACGTAAATGTATCTTTCTCCATTTGGAATTTCCACTTTGCAACTGCTTCCGATACTGAATGGGAGACCATTCTCGTCTTTCCAAATATATTCTTTTGATGGAGACGGTTTTATCTCCACTATTTTGCCTGGTTCATCTGTCACATCATGGATATTCAATAGCTTTGACGTAAGTCTTACGTTTGCTGATGCCTCTTCGCATCCTTCAGCTTTCACTTTGACTGTATATGTTCCAGCATCTTTTACCTTAATGGATGGCTCGGCTGTTTGCAAATCTCTTCCGTCTTTCAACCATTGGTAAGAAACGTTGTTTTTGGTGTCAATGCCACACTCAAGGATCTCGAATGATGTTTTGCAGATAGCCCTGTCTTTTCCCAAATTCGGTTCTAATTGTTCGCTGATGTAGACGGTGCTTTTTTTCGCACACCATCCGCTGTCTACAGCTAGTGTATATGTTCCGCTTTTGTCGACGGTGATGCTTTTGTTGTTGGATATCAATGTGTTGCCTTTCGTCCAGACGTATGAATCGTAGTTGGTGTCTGATGCGGAGAGTAGGATAGGGGATCCTGCACATAACGCTTTGTTTTTACCAAGGGAAGGCCCGGTACATGTGTAGAGACGGGATTCTATACGGCTTGTTCCGATTCTGATGTCGTCAAACCAAATATGGCAGGTTTCAGTTGGCGCCCACGTTTCGTCGTCTCCACCATGGAATGTCGAGATGTATAGTTTGTCCACTTTGTCTCCATTATTTGTAAATCTGAGACCCTTTAGCGACAGCACCTCTTTGCCGTCTACCCAAGCCTGCACTTCACCGTCGTATACATCTCCTGCAGAATTGATTTTTACTCGTTCTTCGATGTGGTGCCATGTGCCTCTCTCAAATATCACATTGCTTCCATCTGCATATTTCAACGGATGGTCTTCACCATATTTCTCTGGCTTGTCCATGTGGTAGAGATAAAGCACTATCTGTCCACCGGCTCTCCACATGAATCGTGCGGAGAATCCGTTTGTGCCGTCACAGTTGTCTCCTCCTGAACAGTTGTTTCCTCCGCATAAACCAGGCAGTTTGCCTCCTTCGTTTGTTGTGCCGAAACTGAAATTGTCGGAGAATCGCATCCAATATGACATGTAAGCCACATCACGTGATGGAAATTTCAACTCCACTTGAGCTCCTGTCTCCTGTGGTCCGACACCACCTTTCGGATATTCTACACGCAATGATTTTCTGCCCGACACTGAATATGTGGTGTCGATTATAGTTCTGTCTTTCAGACCATTATCCCATGTGCCAGTAGAGAAACCTTCACTTTTCCAGTTATCAAGCAAATACGGTTTGCCTGCTTCCGCTGATTCGAAGCGAGTGGATGAAATCATCTCTGCTGATAATGATGCGGAGATCACTAATGATATGAATAGAAATATTGTTCTCATATATTCGAAGGAAATCTATTGTTCCGTGGACACGCACGTCCGTGTTACACGCACGTCCGTGCGTCTCTACAAAGGTGCAAAAATACATTTTTTATTGTATAATCCATTTCCAAACGGGCATGATTTCTATTATTCCAAATTTGCCCTCTACAGATTTGCGGAAAAATTTACGTTTTCTAAACAAAAGCGAATATTTATGTTTTCAAAATCACCAAAATTTAATAAAAAGTGATAAAAGTGAATATGATACGAAAAAAAAGTACTACATTAGGCGCATCAATCTAAAAATACGCATTCAATATTTATTTTGATTAATACATTTAAGGTATTTTATAGCATTTGATCGTATTTTTTACGAACGTCCTTCGGGTTTGTGTGGATGAGTGAAGGGAGGAATGCCATTAACACCCCTCATATAGGGACAATTTCTATATAAGTACTTTATTGAACTCTATAACATATTATAACATATTGAATGTAAAAAAATATTATGAGATATAATATACTCGTTCTAATATTTGGTGTTGGATTGTTTAATGCGATCGAGACATTTGCGTCCAATTGTGTTGTTGGTGGCTCCGATTTTGAGACATCAACCGCTTTGTTTAATCCGTCGTTGTCTAATGATGGAGAAGGATGGTTTAGTGAAGACCTTGACCAACTCCTTAAAAAAGAGTGCGGAACATCATGCAATTATACTTCAGAAGTTGATTCCGCCACACTTCTTGGAATGGCGTCGGGCAACGTTTCTTCTTCTGCAACTCTGACTGCTAAGTGGAGTGATTATCTGACAAAAAACATCAACAATACCGCTAAGGGTTTTGCTGGCATTGTTGCTAATCCACGCACAATCAGCCCATATCTAAATGAAGGAAGCGGATCAAACCAGTTTGTAATCTATGGAAATGGTCAGAATGTTTCCGTATTGACATATTCTGTATCCGGATTAGTCCCAGGTTCTTCTGTCACTCTAAGTGTCGACGTGTATAATCTTCTTTCCCCTGACAATTTGGAAAAAGCGTTGCAGTATATGAATGAAGGAGTTGCTGATCCAGATGATTGGGAGACAGAAATCAAACTTGGAAGAAAACTAAGTTATGTAAAAGGAGAGTTGGATCCATTCACTGCTCCTGCTCCACAGTTGAGTGTAAGCACATCGCAACCTGGAGGTTTTGGTGGCGCGGCAAATAGAAAAACGACAAATAACCTCGACTGGGGTGAATCTCAAACGTTGATTTTGACTGCAAAGGCCGACGATACAGGTAATGTGACTTTTTATTTTGCGGGAACGAATGCGGATTTCGGCCCATTGTCTTTGGATAATTTAAGAATAGAGGGTGAGTTTGAACCCGTAATCAGAGTCGTTGGGAATCCGTGTCCACAAATGCCAGCTGTGTTGAAATTGAATTCCGTCTTTCCTGATGGCTCAACTTATTTTTGGAATGAAAACTCTACAGGAGAAACGTCGGAAGATCAATCCATGATCTTCTTCCCACCAAATCCTGATAATTACACTATCACTTGCACTGTGTCCACTCCTGATGGATGTGTTGCGACGGCGACCCGCGATTTGTCGGTAGGAGAGTGTTGCGATGATGGAGATGGTAATCCTATGGCTTTGACTGATATCTATTTGGATGATTTCGGAAGATTCTCAGGTAGCACCTATTATTACAGAGATAAAAATGGAAATGAGCAAACAGTAAAGGCAAAAGAAATATTGGTCGGAACTGGCAATCATGGATATAGTATTGATGATCAGTTGAATAGAGGAGCTGCTTTTGCAAAAGAACTGAAATATTCGGGAACAAATTTCCGTAAAGGTGCTTACGCTATCGCAACAGAAAATGCCTATAATTCTCCTGCAACTATGTTTGATGCTACTGGAGAAAAAGGAGGAGCATTCTTGCAGATAGATATGAAGGGCGACGGTTGGTTGGATAAGGTTGTTTATGAACAAGAGATTACGGATTTGTGTCCAGAACGACCAATCTCTTTTTCTGCAGCCGTCGGCGCAATCAATAAAAAACCAAATTCTGGATTCGAAACAAATGCTACCATACAGGTTCGTCTTGTGAATTCCAAGACAAATGAAGTGATTCTTGCTGATGGTACACCTATTGAGGATACTTATGAGTTGGATCAAGTAGGATGGGTGGAACCGAGAAAAACGTATGATTTTAAGTTGCCTGAAGGTGTAGAGTCCGTTAAAATTCAGATTATCAGCAAAGAAGATGATTATAAAGATGCTCAACGTGGAGATATTGCGTTGGATGATATTGCCTTCCGGGTCTGCACTCCTCCGAAGGTTGAGGTTGTAGCGTCCAGCAAAACTAATGATTTGTTGAATTTGTGTGTGGACGATGATTTTGTCTTGAAAGCACAGATTAAAGCAAAAGGTTATTTTGAAAAACCAATTCCAGGATACCTTTTCCAATACACTACCAAAGATCCAAGTGATCCATCTTTTGATCCTATTTCTGATTGGAAAGACTTGGGTGAAGTTCAGGAAGAGGATGAATATATTATTCCTGATCCTGCCAACCATCCTGCTTTTGAAAATGTGGAGAGAAAAGAGAAAGTACGATTCCGTGTGGTGATAGGAGAGTTTAATTATCTAAAGGATCAGCGTGCATTATGGGAATCCTTGGATGAGATGAGTCCATGTAGAAATGTCTCATTCTCTACTATTCCAGTTGAGGCGGCATTGAATTGCGACTTGTGTGAGCCTGTAGAGAAGGCATCAATTATTTCAGCAGATCCGTCGACTTTGATTACAATAAACGACAATCAGGAGAAGGAGGTGGTCCTTTGTCCCGACAAAATGGCTAATCTTACGACAGAGTCGTTTATGCCAACGAATCCAAGTGTGATGGGAATCAGTGTCGGACCAAATGATGAGCCACGCAGGTATGTCGCATCTTGGCATAAGGGATCAAAGAATGCATCCGGTGTGGCGGGATCTGGTTCTGCAGCTGGAAATCGCGTCTCATTTTATAATGTGACGTGGAAGGACGCAGATTGGTATTATCTGTTAGTGAAGGATATTGAATTCCCTAATGAAGATGGAAAAGTCTGCTGGAGATGGGATAGTATCCACGTTGTCGCAGCCGATCATCCTACAGAGAAATTGATCAATCCAGATGAATTCTGCGAGGGAACACTTGCGTCGGAACCCATAAAAACAATAGCTGGCTTCAAACTTGATTGGTACGATGGCTCTGATTCATTGAGAGCGAAATCCATTTCAGAACCGGTAGTCGGAGCTGTGACACAAGATGAATCGCCAAAATCATTCTGGTATGTGCTGAACGACGAGAAGACTGGTTGTCGTGGAGATATGACGGAATATGTGGTCGAAGTGCAGAGTGTAGGTGAGCCGTCGGTAAGCCCGATTACATATTTGAAGACAGAAGTGGAGAATGGAAATGTGTTAAAGCCAACTGAACAAACTCCGAACGCTATTGTAGGAGAATCGAATTGCCAGATTGTTTGGTATAATGATGATGAAACAGGTCCGATTGATGAGAAAGATGCTACACCAACGCCGGCTGAAGTTGTTGGCTTGGATGGAAATCTGATAAAAAAGTACAAAATTAAGCAAGTTAATGCTCTTGGCTGTGAAAGTGAATTCGTTCCAGTTTCGATAATTGTGTCGGGATATCCAGCTCCAACAGTGAAGGATTTTTCAGTGTGTGAGAATTCTCCATTGTTGAAAGATACACTTGTGGCAACAACAAATGGTGTGAATGACGGAAATTCCGCTTCTGAGTTTAAATTGGTTTGGTATAATAGTAAAGAAGACGGAACAATAGATGATTCTCAAGAGTTTAGCAAGATTGAGTTGTCTCCAACAATTCAGAAAGCATCTCCTACAGAGAAGACAAAGAAATACACTTACTATGTACGTCAGCGTTTGAAATCCAATCCGGCGGCAGAGAGTGCTCCCGTTGCTCTGACTGTGACTGTCTACTCAAATCCTAAACTTACTGCGGTTGAGACTGCACCTAAGTGTTTGGGAGAGAGTCAGAATTTGAAAGAAATGTTCAACATAAGTATTGATGATTGTGAAGTCCGTTATTATGAAGACGGTACTCCTACAACTGCCGACGTTACTGAAGCTGGTAAGTATTTGGTGACTGGATCATACGTCATCAATAAGGGTGAGGCAGATATGCAAACTTGCTCGTCCGAAGAGAAAGAACTTAATGTTGTGTTCCATGAGTTGAAAGCAGAACTCAAAGGTTTGGATAAAACTTGCCCGAATGTTGCTGTAGATTTGTATCTTGACCTTACGTTGGGAGGCGGACTCGTTGAGAATGATCTTGTTTACTCCTGGACAAACAGTTTAAATAATACTAAGGCAAATACCAAAACTTACAACACTGGCTCTGCTGGTCTTAACAATGCAGGTGATTTGATGAAAGTGACGGTAGAGGTGTCGAGCTCGGCATGTTACGGAGCTAATGCGGTGAAGAAGGTTAAGGAGATTGTTGTGGGAGATGGCCGCCTTGTCGGAAAAATCAAGTTCTCTGAACCTGACAATGCACAGCAATTATCTGATGTAATATCTGCAGACAATTTGTCGTTCAACTCTTGTGGAGATATGGTGACTGTTGATTTGTCCGACGTCGCCAATAAAAATGGAGGCACATATACTTTGACTGGAACAGAAACAAGTACAGGATCATTCTCTGATGAGACTTCCGGTGCGACGGAAATGGAACTTGGCGCTGGAAATTACACGGTTTCATATATCAATGAGTGTCCTACGAGTTTTTCATTTAAGATTGTCGACAAGAGTGTTAGTGCTAAATCCAATAATGAAGCATTGGCAATTTGTGAGAATGAGAAGTGGTGGGCTCAGATAGTTGATTTAAAAGGTCCATCCAACACTACAATAGAATGGCAACATGACGGAAACGTGATTCCAAACCAGACAGGAAAAAGGTTGGAACTAAATCCAGCGAAAACAACAGATGGAGGCGTTTACTCGTTTTCTCTAATCTCTGAAGGATGTAGGTTTGATCAACAAATTGCTGATGGAAATGAGTTAGTTGTCTATGCAGGAGTTGATGTGACACTGTCTTCTGTTACTCCAGTATGTGGAGATGGGGAAGCGTCGATTAAGATAGATGTGACACCTAATGAATATGTAGAGGAACTAGATTGGAGTGATAATCCTGAAAACGAAGTGTTTGGAAATATGACAGGTGCAATAATCATCCCAGTGTACGACGGATCTGGTGAGTCTCCTATCACTAAACAATACAAGGTTATTGCAAAGAATCAGTATTGTGCTGCTAAAACATTTTTTATTCCTGTTGAGGTACACAAACCGCTTGAAGGTAGCATTGACGCACCTTCACAAATATGTGAAAATGATCATCTTACTCTCGACGCATCTTCGTATAAAGCGGATGAATATGAGTGGATATATGAAAATAATCAAACTACATTTACAGGTCCTATTTTATCGTTTGTACCGGAGCCAGAGTTGGCAAAATTCACACTTCACGTGACAAGAGGATTATGTGAGGCTGAAGATTACAAAACTGTTGAGGTTATTCATTTGCCGGTTGTAGCTCAGGTAGATTCTATCACATTTAGGACGGTTGAAATCCAGCTCGATGAAACAAATTATACTGGACCATATAAGTATGTCATAGATGGAAAAACAGATGATCCAGAAGTTGAGAATAATCTACGAAGCGGACTTTCTTATGCTACCCATACACTTATGGTTGAAGATAGTTATGGATGCAAAACAGAGACGACATTTGCCGTTAATATGCCTGGTATTGAGATTCCAATCTTCATAACTCCAAATGGTGATGGTGAAAATGAAAAGTTTGTGGTTAAAGGTTTGGCAGAAGGATATCCGGATGCAGAGGTGATGATCTATGATCGTTGGGGTAAAAAACTTGCTGCGTACAAGGCAGGAGACGATGCCGATTGGGATGGAGTCTATAATGGAGTTAAAATGCCGGCGACAGACTATTGGTATGAAATCAATATCAATGATCTCGACAAAGTGTATACAGGTCATTTCACTTTGATTAGATAAATATCGTAAATTTGGTTTGTTTATGCTTTTCATTACATTATATTTGAATGATGGTGTTTGCCAAATCTTACGTGTTTATAAACAATCAAAAGACATAATTATGAAATCTGTTATAACTATTGTTGTTATTTGCTTTTGTTTTTTTCTATGGTATCGCAAAAAAGCGAAAAAGGAAAAATGTTTAGACGGGATGAAAGAAGTTAGTATTATAGTCCCGGAAGAAAAATATCATGTTGTGGAATGTCTCTATGAGGAAGACAAACCAGCGATAATTGTTCTTAATTCCAATTTACGGGACTTTAAGGAGAAAGATGTGTTTGGATGGACGTGTTCTCTTACCATCTATTACAAAGACTTGGCACAAAATGGCATGCCTACGCATGAAGAATCGGATATTGTGCTTGACTACGTCGAAAAACTAGATTCTGCCATCAAAGGTGATCCGGATCATCCTAACGCTCTTTTTGTGGCAAGAGAGACATGTGATGGCCAAATAGATGTGTTTTGGCAGCTGAATGAGCCTGAACCTGTTCACCAGTATTTACAGTCAATCATAGAGGAGAACAGTTATCCTCGTGAGATGGAATATAGAATCGAGTATGATGCAGAATGGAAAAGTGTGGAATGGTTCTTACATGATTTTCCTGAAAAAGAGGAATAAGATAATGATGAGGTGCGAGCATAAGGTGATCAAAAAGAAATAAACCACAGAGTCTCAAAGCACATAGGAGATTAAGAAAAGTGATGGAAAATTTAACAAAAAGAGTTTTCCAACTTGCTCGTTCTTGCGAACTCGCACATGGGGGGTGGGTTAGGGCCAATATTAATCAAACATGGGCCCTTAACAATCCTCAGCTTTTTTAAAAACAACAAAAGGTCGGATTTCTCCGACCTTTTTTAATAATATCTTGATTATTAGTCTTCTGCTGTGTAGCGAACGATTGTCTGCTCACGGTCTGGACCGACAGAAACGATCTTGATAGGCACTTCAAGATAATCCTCCAAGAAGTCAAGATAGTCGTTGTATTCCTCAGGGAACTCAGACACTTTCTTTGTCTTTGTCATATCCTTCTTCCAACCCTTGAACTCTTTGTAAACAGGAGTGAAGTTAGCCTCCTTGATATCAAATGGGAATTCGTCAGTCTCCTCACCGTTGATATTGTAAGCTACGCAAGCCTTGATTGTGTCGAAATCGTCAAGCACGTCGCTCTTCATCATGATCAACTTAGTTACACCGTTGATCATAACCGCATATTTCAATGCTACAAGGTCGATCCAACCACATCTTCTCTCACGGCCTGTGACAGCTCCATATTCGTGACCAAGATCACGGATCTTCTTACCAGTCTCGTCAAACAACTCTGTTGGGAATGGACCTGAACCTACACGTGTGCAGTATGCTTTGAAGATTCCGTAAACATCACCGATCTTACGAGGTGCGATTCCAAGACCTGTACAAGCACCAGCACAAATTGTGTTTGATGACGTAACGAATGGGTATGAACCGAAATCTACGTCAAGCATTGTGCCTTGAGCTCCCTCTGCAAGGATAGACTTACCCTCTTCCAAAGTGTCGTTCAAGAAATATTCGCTGTCGATGAAGATGAACTCTCTCAACTTCTTGACTCCTTCCTTCCAATCCTTCTCGATAGTCTCCAACTCCTGCTTGTAGTCAAAATCGTAGTGAGAAAGGATCTCTTTGTGGCGAGCGATAGCTTTTGCGTATTTCTCATCGAAATTGTTAAGCAAATCACCTACTCTCAAACCATTACGGGAAATCTTGTCTGTGTATGTTGGGCCGATACCCTTACCTGTTGTTCCAATCTTACCAGCACCTTTGGCCATTTCGTAAGCCTTGTCCAATAGACGGTGTGTAGGAAGGATAAGGTGAGCTTTCTTAGATATGTATAGGCGCTCTGTCAAATTGTGACCAGATGCCTCAAGTTGCTCGATTTCCTGCTTGAACAATGCTGGGTCTAGCACTACGCCATTTCCGATGACATTGACCTTGCCTCCCTGGAAAATTCCTGATGGCACTGATCTAAGCACGTATTTCTGGCCTTCAAACTCAAGTGTGTGTCCTGCATTCGGACCTCCTTGAAAGCGTGTTACGACATCATAGTTTGGCGTCAATACGTCTACTACTTTTCCTTTACCCTCGTCGCCCCATTGCAAACCGAGTAAAACATCTACTTTCATTCTGTTATTTTATTGTATTTCAATTTCTTATATGTGGCGTAGACGGAATTTACTCACTACTACGCAGAAAACGGTTGTAAATATGGCATTTTTTTCCGACTTGACAAAATGAAATTTAAATTAAGTGATTTTTAGGGCAGTAGAGTTGTTATTCTCAATCTCCACTCGGAATCACAAACCAAAATGTGATAAGTAGTGCAGACCAGATTGCACAGATTCTGTAATGTATGTTAGTCTTATCCAAAAAAGCAATAAGACATGAGAAGATTATAAAACTGCAACATGTCAATAAGAAAAGAACCCAAATTCCTAATGTGTACAAAATAAGAATGAATAGTGTAAGACCAGCTTCGTTCGGTGATATCCAATAGAAGATGGTGTAGGCAGTAAATAAAGTCAGACTTATGTATGATATTATATTAGTAGAATTCACTTCTTTTGCCTTTGTTGTAGGTATTCTTCCTTACCTGGATAGCTACAGCGACCGACCGCTCCACAACCGTGCTCGAAGGCTACAGTGTCGTTGTAGATGATAGTTTCATGATTATCTTCCAACTTTTTGCCATGAAGTCCTAAAACGAAACTGTAATGAGCCATGACTTTATATTTGTATCCTATATTACAAACACTATCTCCGTAAGATACATCTATAAATCCATGAGAATTGATCATGTCTTTGATTTGTTCGACGTCGGCATCTGTAAGGTTTCCTGTATGATTGGATTCGTCTTCATATTTTTTAATCCAAAGATGTGAGACTTTCCCGTCGCATATACGTTCTATTTCAGAAGCAAATTCCCATAATTCACTTTTGTGATCCTCGTAATATTCCTCTTGAATGTTCGCATTCACGTCGTTTGTATTGAATATCCAAATCAGAAGCAGAACAAGTGCCCATATTCCGCATATTATATCTGCTCGTTTTTTATCAATAATTGCAAAGATGCTTGAGTATATGATACAGCAGCAACACACAAAAAGGAATATAGGTAGAGTAAAGAAAGATCCCATACATAGCAAAAAGATCAGAAAGTCAACGTCAAAAGGTGGGTTGATGATATATATTGATATTTCGTAGACTGTAAAAAATGTCAATCCTATGAATGACATGATATTTGATTTTTTCATGTTGGGAAGCTTTTTGAATTTAATTGGTTCTGTTTTAGTTTATGTCTTTCTCATAAAAGGCATAGCCTTTCTCTGTAAACTTTGTGTCTCTGTGGTTTTATTAATTTCTGTGTGCTCGCCTACGGCTCGCACGTATAGAGGGGTTAGGACGTTCCGTCCTTAACAATCCTCATTTATTACACTCCAACTTTTCTCATAAAAAGGCATAGCCTTTCTCTGTGAATTTTGTGTCTCTGTGGTTTTGTTAATTTCTGTGTGCTCGCCTACGGCTCGCACGTATAGAGGGGTTAGGGCGTTCCGCCCTTAACAATCCTCAAGTTCTATATCAAAGGATATTTGATTTTTATGTTGAGTTTTAGTTTCTGTAAAAGTACTAAAAATCCCCTTTCCACCGTCTTTTATCAATGCTATTATTCCCATTATCGGTGTCATTTTTCCCTTTTTGCCATTTTGTTGACTCTTTAAAATGTATTGCTGATTTAACTTTTTATATTTGTCGTATGAATTTGAAAACTTTTACGACATGAAACACACAATTTTACTTAAGCTTTTACGCATAGCCCTTTCTCTATGCATGATCGGAGGCTCTTCTTTGGCTTTGGCTGAACCAGATCCTAATTATCATATCTATATATGTTGGGGACAGTCGAACATGGAAGGTAATGCCACTGTGCCTGATAGTGAAAAACAGGGAATTGACGAGAGATTCAGAATGTTCTACACTGCTGACGACTGTTCTCAGTGTGGCAGAAAAAAGTGCGGTGAGTATACTGCAGTCCCTCCATTGGCTCGTTGCTTCCACTGGAATAATGGTGGCTTCGGACCTGTTGACTATTTCGGACGTACTTTGGTGAAAGAACTTGATCCAAGTATAAGAGTGGGAGTGATCGACGTCGCTATCGGTGGCGCAAGTATTGATGCTTTCCGTAAGACTAAATATCAGAGTTATTTGAATTCTGCTGCAGATTGGCTACAGGGTTATGCGAAATCTTATGGAAGCAATCCTTATGGTCGTATTATAGAGGTCGCTAAGGAGGCTCAGAAGGTCGGTGTCATCAAGGGAATCTTGGTTCATCAGGGAGAGACAAATACCGGAGATCCCAATTGGCCCACTAATTTGAATGAGGTTTATCAGGATATGTTGGATGATCTTGGTCTTAATGGAGCTGACGTTCCTTTGCTAGTCGGTGAGGTTCGTTACACAGGTCCATGTAGTAGTCATAACAATGTGGTCAGAAAAGTGCCAAGCGTGATTCCAAATTCTTATGTTATCTCTGCAGAAGGTTGTGAGGCGGCTGGCGACGAATATCATTTCACTGTAGCCGGATACACTTTGTTGGGTAAGAGATACGCAGAGAAGATGCTTGAGATTTTGAAAAATAATGGTGGCTCAACACCTCAGGCAGGTATCAAAATTGAAACATTTGTCAATAAGGAGTCTGAACCGGGAGAGGTGGAGATCTACGTCAACAATGAGATTGAAAACACAAAGTCGATTGAAATCTACGCTGATGGACAGAAACTTGTGAGTGGTGAGACTAAGTATGTATGGAACAATGTGTCGGAGGGTACACACACTATCTGGGCTGTGGCTTACGACAATGACAACAAGGAGTATACGACTTCAAAGAAGGAGGTGACTATCTTCATGCCGCAGACTCCGTTCAATGGCGTTCCTTTCAAGATTCCTGGAAAGATTGAGGCAGAGGAGTTTGATAATGGAGGCGAGGGTAATGCTTACCACGATAATGAAGAGGAGAATCGAAGTGTGATCAATGGAAACAGAAAAGAGGGCGTAGACGCGAGTCCTACCGCTGTCGGATACACACAGACTGGCGAATGGCTTGAGTATACTGTTGACATTCAGTATGAGGATGAGTATATCGTAGAGTCGAAAGTGGCATCTGGTGTAAACGGCGCTGCATTCACATTCTATTTGGATAATAATTTCATAGTTCCTGGTGACGACGGTACTCCTGGAGGATTCGTGAATGTTCCAAACACAGGAGACTGGAATACTTTTGAGATTGTGGAGACTAAGTTGACTAAGGGAACTCATGTGCTGAAAGTCGAAATCACAGGAGACTGGGTAGACCTCGACTGCTTCACATTCAGATGTGTCAACCCGACTGGTGTTGAGTCTATTTCCGCTGAGAACGGATTGATTCCTGACGGAGACTATTCTGTTTATGATATAGCCGGAAGATTTGTCAAGAAGATCACCGTCTCACAGAATTCTTATAAAAACATTTTGAAGAGCGGATTCTATATTTTGAGAAATTCAAAAGGCAAGAATTATACGTTGCTGGTAAGGAAATGATACGATAGACGATAGACAAAAACGTTTATAAAACGATAACGAAAATCGGCAGGGGAAGATTCCTCTGCCGATTTTGTTTTAGAATCTGTTTTTAAATTTAATTTAAAATTGGGTTATAGAATCGAGGATTGTTAAGGGCTCATGTTTAATAGATATTTGCCCTAACTTTCCCTCTCTCCGCGAATTCGAAAGGACGAGCGGTCAAAAATTGATATGATTTCGTATAATGGTTGATTACAATCGCTTTTCTTATAAAAGAAGACTTTCTCTATGAACTTTGAGTCTCTTAGTTTTTATTTAATTCTGTGTGCTCGCCTACGGCTCTCACGTGGGGTGGAGTTAGGACGTTCCGTCCTTAACAATCCTCTTTATGGCACTCCAACTATCATTTTCTCTTTTTTTATTCATCGAACTCACGTTAATTTAAGCGAGTTCTTATTCATTGTCTGATTTTATTGATACATCTTCCAATGGATACTTTGAGAAAATCAACATGTCCTGAAAGAGAAATTCGTAGAGCTTGTCGTCTTCTTTTTTGAAATGAAATTCGTCAAAAACAATTAATATGGAGTCGTTTCTGAATGTGAAAAACAGATCTTCTTTCTCCAATGGTATAGAGTCTTGAAGAAGCGTCGTAAGATTATTGCGGATATGTTGCTCCCAGTTTATGGAAAAAATCATTCTGTCTCCTTCATATATGTTTATGAAATTTCCACACTTATCACCTTCTATCGCTCCATAATACATTTCTAATTTACATAAGAACGGATAACATTTGATGTCAATAGGATATGACTTCTTCTTCTTGTGGTGTATCCGTCTCTTCTCATTAGCGGTTTTATAGCTATAATTGCCCAATCTGTCTTTGCTATATTTTTCCTTGATTTCATTCGGAATGCTTCCGTAGATTGAATATATAGAGTCGTATTGGATATCATTTTCCACTTTCATTTCTACGTAACCTTTGCCTAGATATTCATAAGCGGATATGAAGCGTAACACTTCTGAGGTATCTGCTGTGGCTTCTGCACACCAATCACTGAAATCTTTGAAATGACGCTGGTCGTCTTTTAACAGGTCGTATTTCTTGACATATTTGTTGACTGTAGATAATTGGCTGAATGCCGCCAAACGTGTGGCGTTTGTCCAAGGAATGTATGCTAAAAATACGATGATTGCTCCGACTATACCTGCCATTAGCAGATAATGGTTTGTCTTTTTGAATAGAAGAAAGATCATGAAAAGAGTTGCCGAGACGCCGAATGTCAAGATGTAGATTCGGCTTTCCGTCAAACCGTAGTCGGTCAATCGTCGGCATAATCCTACCCAGAACAGTGCCAGTGGAACGATGGAAATGTATGGAAGATAACGGAAAAATGGCTCAAACCTTTTGTTACTGATGATTCTCTGTAATGCATGTCCGATAAATGCCAGGAAAATATATCCCATCACCATCCATCCGACCATTCCTTTGGGCAGATTCCATAAAATCAATATCTCACATGCGTATGCGTAAAGAATGACTGTGTAGATTATGAGGAATGGGATAAGAATGTAATTGGCACAGAAATCGAGCACTTTGGAAATCGTTTCTTCCTTCTGCTCTCTGACGACAGACAGCTTGTGTGTCAACAATAGAGGAAAGAATATGATAACTATAAACAAACCTCCGTATAACAACAGACAGCGGACGATAAAATACTCTTCTACGGATTGTGAGGAAAGGAAAAGATAGGTTATCGTGCCTGCCACAGCATAGTAGGCAAGACCCAATATTCCGCTTATGATTATTGATGAACACAGTTGGTGAAATATCTGGCTTCCATTGTAAGCGTATTTACGGTTGTCCCAGTAAAAACCACTTGAAATCAGAAGTCCAAAAGCAAGAAGATATGTCCCAAATATTATTTCTTCGCTCATTTCGTATTTGGGAAAAATAAATCCAGGGAGAAGAAGCAGCAGACCGCTTGCCCAATACGCATATTTTGCGATGTCGCTTTTAGTCCGGTTTTTCCAGTCGCAACGAATGATTATTGTTGTGATAAACGGCAAAACAGCAAATGTCCATATTGAGTAAAAAAATTGGCGTACGGTGAAATTCCTGATTCGTCGTCTGCAATGGATATTGCCTCAAAGATGATAACAACAGAGATGAATAAAAACAAAGTCATACAAAGCTCCACAGGGTAGAGCTTTATACTATTCAAAAAAACAGGGACTTTAGAAAATAAGGATTTGAGTTTGCTCATATGCAAAATATTGAGTTACAGGTTGTTGATGTATATCACTTCAGGTTCAATCTTGATGCCGAATCTGCTCCATACGTCGACTTGGATTGTGTTTGCTAATTCAATAATGTCACTGCTTTTCGCATTTCCATTGTTGACGAGGATAAGAGCCTGTTTGTGCCAAACTCCAGCTCCGTTGTGGCTTTGACCTTTCCATCCGCAACGCTCGATCATCCATCCGGCAGGAATCTTCACCTCTGTCTCGGAAATGTCGTATTTAGGGACGATCACAGATTCGTCAAGGGCTTTCTCGCGTCGGCATATCTCGTCGTAAATTGATTTGTCGACGATGGGGTTCTTGAAGAAACTGCCTGCACTTCCCACTTTGCCAACCTCTGGTAACTTGTTGTTTCTTATGCTGATAATCGTTTCACGGATGGATTTCAAATTGATTTCTTTTCCTTCCAATTCCTTGGCAAGTCCACCATAGCTTAATTTGAAATCAGGCTGTTTTTTTAATCTGTAGGTGACGTGGGTGACGATAAACTTATCTTTCCAATCCTCTTTGAATCGGCTGAGACGGTATCCGAAATGGAGTTCCTCATTCGGAGCGACGTGGATGCTACCGTCTTCAATTTTTATCATTTCCACCTCTTTGATTATATCTTTCGCCTCCACACCGTATGCTCCCACGTTCTGCACGGCTGATGCTCCGACAGTGCCAGGGATAATAGAGAGGTTTTCAGCACCACAATATCCATTCTCCACTGCCCAAGCGATGAAGTCGTCCATGATCTCACCGGCTCCAACCTTCACGTCGACAATATCCGCGTCTTCATATATGATTTCGATACCTTTGATTTGAGAATGCATCATCGTGCCGGCAAAATCGTCACAAAGGAGGATGTTGCTACCACTGCCAAGTTGGAACAGACGTTTTCCTGATATATTGCCATCTTTGATAAACGATTGAAGTTCAGCCACATCATCATATTCGATGAATTCGCTGCAACGTTGGTCAAGACCGAAAGTATTATAGTTTTTAAGTGAAAAATTCTTTTTAATGCTGATCATATATTTGTCATGTTTTGATTGTATACAAATATATAATTTTGACTGTCGTTGTCCTAATTTGAGCGTGGAATTCTTAATTCTTAATTCTTAATTTTTAACTAAACAAAAAAAAGACACCTCACAAAGTAATTTGTGAGATGCCCCAAAATTTATAAGCTATGAACAAACAATTCGTTATTCAGCAGCGACTGCTTCAACAGAAACGAAAGATCTGTTATCTTTCTTCTTGCGGAATACAACTACTCCGTCTACCAAAGCAAACAATGTATGGTCGCTACCCATACCTACGTTATCACCTGGGTGATGAACTGTACCTCTCTGACGTACGATGATGTTGCCTGCCTTTGCAAACTGACCACCGAAAAGCTTTACACCAAGTCTCTTACTTGCTGATTCACGTCCGTTCTTAGAACTACCTACACCTTTTTTGTGTGCCATTTCTTTACCCTTTCCTTAATTATGCAACAACATCGTTAACCTTAACCTGAGTGAACTGCTGACGGTGACCGTTCAACTTGCGGTAACCTTTGCGTCTCTTCTTGTGGAATACAAGAACCTTCTCACCCTTAACTAGTGGAGAAACAACCTCTGCTACTACCTTAGCACCAGAAATTGTAGGAGCTCCTATAGTTACACTACCGTTGTTGTCGATCAACAACACCTTGTCAAACTCGATCTTAGCGCCCTGCTCAGCGTCCAAGTGGTGAACGAACAATGTCTGGTCTTTCTCAACCTTGAATTGCTGTCCTGCAATCTCAACTATTGCGTACATATTATATAAAAATATAAAAATTAGATCCGGCGGTGCATCTCTTTATGAGATGACTTACTGAACCGCGTAGGAAAACGGATGCAAAAATACTAATATTTTGTAATATTCAAAAGGAATGTATTGCTTTTTTGCTTTTTTGCACTAATTTTGTAACGTAATCTTACTCTTATTACTATGGGTTTCTTTAGCAGTTTATTTGGAAAAGAGAAAAAGGAGGCGTTGGACAAAGGTCTTGAGAAGACAAAAACCAGCGTTTTTTCTAAAATCTCACGTGCTATCGCTGGAAAAAGCAAGGTAGACGAGGAGGTCCTCGACAATCTTGAGGAGGTGCTTGTCACTTCTGATGTTGGTGTTGACACTACTTTGCGTATCATCGAGCGTATAGAGGCACGTGTGGCAAGAGATAAGTATGTTTCCACAGATGAGCTAAATGAAATCTTACGTGATGAGATCGCGTCGTTGCTAGAAGAGAACAACACTGATCTGAAGGGAGATTTTGACGTGCCTGAAGGCAAACATCCATATGTGATTATGGTTGTTGGCGTGAACGGTGCTGGAAAGACTACCACAATCGGTAAACTTGCATATCAGTATAAGAAGGCAGGGAAGAAGGTCGTACTAGGTGCAGCCGACACTTTCCGTGCGGCAGCCATCGAGCAACTTGCTGTGTGGGGCGAACGTGTAGGTTGTCCTGTTGTCCGCCAGAACATGGGATCTGATCCTGCTGCTGTGGCTTATGACACTATATCTTCCGCAAAAGCTCAGGATGCCGACGTCGTTATTATAGACACTGCAGGTCGTCTTCATAATAAGATCAACCTTATGAACGAGCTAACTAAGATCAAGCAGGTGATGAAGAAGATCATCCCTGATGCTCCACATGATGTGATGCTTGTGCTTGACGGCTCTACAGGTCAGAACGCTTACGAACAGGCAAAACAGTTTACAAAGGCTACAGATGTAACTTCCCTTGCTATCACAAAACTAGACGGAACTGCAAAGGGTGGAGTGGTGATTGGTATTTCTGATCAGTTTAAGATCCCAGTAAGATATATAGGAGTAGGTGAGGGTATCGAGCATTTGCAGGTGTTTGATCGACGTGAGTTTGTAGATTCTCTTTTCAAGAATGAGGAAAAATAACACTATTGAGTTTATAAACCTTGGATGTTCGAAGAATCTTGTAGATTCGGAACATCTGAGTGCACAGTTGCAGAAACAGGGCTATAATTGCCGCCACGATTCAGATAAAATCATTGGATCCACGGTTGTCGTGAACACATGTGGATTTATCGGGGATGCTAAAGAGGAGTCTATCAACACAATTTTGAATCTATGTGAACTTAAGAAGAAGCATAAGATTGAGAAGTTGTTTGTGATGGGATGCCTGTCTGAACGTTATCTTTCTGATTTGGAGCAGGAGATTCCAGAAGTAGACAAGTTTTATGGCAAGTTTACTTGGAAGAAGATGTTGGCGGATCTTGGCCACACTTATGATGACACACTTTCCACTAGCCGTGATGTCACAACACCCAAGCATTATGCGTATTTGAAGATTTCAGAAGGTTGTAACCGACGTTGCTCATATTGTGCGATACCGATTATAACTGGTCCGCATACATCCATTCCGATGGAGGAGTTGGTTGATGAGGCGAAAAGGCTGGTTGCGACGGGAGTGAAGGAGTTGCAGGTGATCGCGCAGGATTTGTCGTCGTATGGCAAGGATCTGTATGGCAAGGTGATGCTTCCGGAGCTTGTAGAGAAATTGTCGGACATTCCTGGAGTTGAGTGGATACGTCTGCATTACGCATATCCGTCTGATTTTCCATGGGACTTGTTGCGAGTGATGAATGAACGCAGCAACGTCTGCAAATATCTAGATGTCGCATTCCAACATATCTCCACAGGAATGTTGAAGAAGATGCTTCGCCACGTCACCAAGGAAGAGACAATCGAATTTATTGAAAGGGTACGACGTGAAGTTCCGAATATCACGTTGAGAACCACATTTATAGTAGGGCATCCCGGCGAGACAGAAGAGGATTTCAATGAACTTTTGCAGTTTGTCAAGGATACAAAATTCGACCGCATGGGAGCGTTCGCATATTCCGAGGAGGAGGGCACCTATTCAGCGCGACATTATAAGGATGATATCCCTTTTGAGACAAAGCAGGAACGACTCGACCAGTTGATGAAAGTGCAGGAGAAGATCGCCTTGCAGAAGAATGGCGAGAAAGTAGGACAGACGATGAAGGTGATTGTTGACCGTGAAGACGCTGAGTATTTCATCTGCCGTACGGAATTTGATTCACCTGAGGTCGATCAGGAAGTGTTGGTGAAGAAATCAGACAATGACATGACCATTGGAGAATTCTACAATGTAGAAATAACAGACTGCGACTATTTTGATTTGTTTGGAAAAGTCGCTGATTGATAGATCTATAAAACGTATAAATCCCCGAAAGATAGAGATTCTTTCGGGGATTATTTTTTAATCATTCAAAGTGACAATCTGTGGTGTAACAACCATGTGTTTGATATTGACATTTCCTTCCATGTCTAAGTCAAATCTGTCTTCTATGATAAAATAAGGATTTTCGGAATCTAAATAGAACGAAATAGAACATATCTTACTGCTATTTGTATCTACGAAATACCAATGTGTTGCATCATCAGAAACTTCAATCTTGACTTCACTTAATGGTGGGGTAGTCCTCATGAAGTTTTGTTCTTGGCTAAGTTCAAAATTGCCGTATTCAGACAACTCGGAAGTATGTTTGAACAAACTCTGCATGATAGCTTCTTTGTCGGAAGCGTTGAACGAATACTTGTAAGATGGCTCTCCGGGAGAACCAATAAATTTTGTGGAATCAATTTGTTTGATTCTCGCAGGCAAGTGAAATGTATCTCCCGCATAGACAAATGTTCTCACTTTCATTTCTCTTTCATTCCTCTTTTTCTCAATATCTCTCAAAAGTTCCTCCCCATCATAAGTTTTTTCACAAGATGGAAATAAGAAGAGATAACACATCAAGGCACAGATGCCGATCACATTAAAAATCTTTTTCATATAGATTCCTTTTGGTTGATCAATCAGAAACAACAATTGGATGGATTGATGGTGGCATTGGAATGTCTAATGTGTTGTCTTCATTTAGTCTATACAAAAATTCACCGATTGAGAAATTAGGGGTTTCTGAATCAGAATCGAACGAAATATTATACAACCTGCCATTAGAGCCTACGAAATACCAATATGTAACATCATTTGAAGCATCAATTTTAGCTTCACTTAATGGTGTGACTCCCAAATATATATATTGTCTGTCAAGATCAAAATTTCCGTACTCGGATATCTTTGAAGTCAATTCAAACAGCTGTTGCTTGATCGCTTCTTTGTCGGAAGCGTTGAACGAGTAAGTGTAAGAAACTTCATCTGGATAACCATAAACAGATATGGAATCAATTTGTTTGATTTTTGCAGGCAATTGAAATGTATCTCCCGCATAGACAAATGTTCTTTCTTTCATTTCTCTTTCATTCCTCTTTTTCTCAATATCACTCAAAAGTTCCTCCTCATCATAAGCTTTTTCACAAGAAGGAAATATAAAGAGATAACTCATCAAGGCACAGATGCCGATCACATTAAAAATCTTTTTCATAAAATTACCCTATTATTGAATGAATAAAATGTTATACGATGCAAATATAAAATTAAATTTAAATATTGTGTTCTTTAGAGAAACATAATTTTATCATTCTCTTATTGGGTGAATGATTTTGAGGATTGTTAAGGGCGGAACTCCCTAACTCCCTCTCTTTTTGCGAGCCCAAAGGGCGAGCGAGAAAAATTTATTCCATATGATGATTGATTTCTCTCTCTTTCTTATAAAAAGAAGATTTTCTCTTAAGACTCCGAGCTTTTTTGCCTATTCTATCTATATGTGCTCGCCTACGGCTCGCACGTGAGAAGGGATAAGGACGTTCCGTCCTTAACGATCCTCATTTATGACACTCCAGCTTCTCTCATAAAAAGACGTAGTCTTTCTATGTGAACTTGTATCTCTGTGGTTTTATTAAATTTATGTGCTCGTCTACGGCTCGCACGTGAGGAATGGTTAGAACCAATATTTATCAAGCATGGGTCCTTAACAATCCTCATTTATCTATACTGATTTTAGTACCAATTGGATGACCTTATAACACCATCATCATCAATTAGATAAGAGGTGTTGGCAGAAAATATAAAATAAGGATATTCCGATTTTTCTCCAAATTGAATATATTTTATTAGTTTTACAGTGTGGTAAGCACTTACGAAATACCAGACAGAATCTTTTACTGTACAGTTATAAATTAGATCTTTGATGTTTGCTCCTTCATGAACTTTATGCCAATCTATCAGGAAATTTCCATATTCAGAAAGCTTTTCTGATTGTTCAAACATACACTGTTTGATTGTGTCTTTGTATGCTGGATCAAACTTAAAATAGTCATGATTGTAATTAGTTCCATAAGTGAAGATCACTTTAACTGGCAATGAGATACTATCGTCAAACAATGAGTAGGCGATGTCTGTTATTATTGTATCTTCCTGTATTTCTTGATTTTCTATTTTTGTGGTTATTTCATCATCAAAAGAGTAGTAGCCACTATCGCATGAAACGATACAAACGCATAAAACAACTGTGGCACAGATGCCGATTACATTAAAAATCTTTTTCATATAGATTCCTTTTGGTTGATCAATCAGAAACAACAATTGGATGGATTGATGGTGGCA
>SUXE01000006.1 GCA_015061115.1 Bacteroidales bacterium
GCCTTCCCAGCGTCCCCAGTCTGGATCCTATATTTTTTTCAATTTTTCTTGGATATATCATAAGAATATTCATAATTGTTGGTAAACCCATGCATTTGGCAAATATCCCCTCTCGAGACGCAAGGACGTGCAATAATCAATTCATAATGCATAATGCAAAATTCGTAATTGTCGGGAAACCCATACAATAGGTAAACATATACTCTCGAGACGCACGCACGTGCGTGTAATAGATTGCGTGAAATAATCAATTGTAAATCGTAAATTACGCCGTTAGGCGTTTAATATTGGTGATTTGATACCTAATTTCGTCCATTTTTAGCCAAAAAATGTCAATTAAAAGCGTGTTTGGCTGATTAAGTAAGTGATTTTTTATAATTTTGCACCCGCAAATAAAAACAGATTTTAGAAATAGATGTCTCAGGAAACTCTATATCCATTATTGCTGAACAATAATCTTCATACAAAAGTGTGGGGTGGCACACGTATCAAACCGATGAAAGGATTGGATGCTGATTCGGAGCGCATAGGTGAGAGTTGGGAGTGCAGTGCGGTGCCAGGAAGTGAGTCTGTTGTGGAAAATGGAATTTTTGCCGGTCGCACTCTTAATTCGCTAGTCGACGAATATGGAGAAAAACTGCTTGGCAAGAAAGTCTATAAAATGTATGGCGCGAAGTTTCCATTGTTGATCAAATTTATTGATGCTGAATCAGATCTGTCGATTCAGGTTCATCCCGACAACAAAATGGCGAAAGAGTATCATGATTCGTTTGGAAAGACGGAGATGTGGTATGTGATGGATGCAAAGCCTGGGGCAAAACTTTATTCTGGATTTAAGTGTCAGATCTCGGAATATGAGTATAAGAAGCGTGTGGAAGACGGTACTATATGCGATGTTTTGCAGGAGCATCCTGTGAAGAGCGGTGACGCTTTTTTTATCCCTGCCGGACGTATTCATGCCATCTGTGGAGGAATCATGGTTGCTGAGATCCAACAAAGTTCAGATCTGACATACCGTATATTCGATTATAACCGACCTGGTTTGGATGGCAAACCACGTCAGCTCCATACTGAACTTGCTGCAAAAGCTATTGATTTTAAGGTTTACGACAACTATCGCAGCGAGTATGTAAGAAAAATCAACAAACCTGTATGTATTGCTGAATGTGAGTTTTTCACAGTCAAGTTGCTTGAAGTAGACAGAGCATTTCATCGAAAATTATACAAGTACGACTCTTTTATATCATATATGTGTCTTGAAGGCACATGCACAATCACTATCCGATCATGGGAGATGTTTGATAAAAAGAATGAGCCTTGTGTCCGTAAAATCACATTGACAAAAGGAAACAGCTGTCTGATACCGGCTGGAATCGCCGATTTTGATGTCACTCCACATAACCCAGATGGCCTTACAAAACTGTTGGAGACATATATTAATAATCGTGATTTTAACGGTTGATTATATCTGTAGATGACATAAATCATTGAATTTTAGTTTAAATCGGCCTGAAAAACCTTAATTTTCGGGTGCAAATGTTAATTAATATTAAAATTTACCAATTAAATTCAAATCCAATTAATTTAAGTGAATCATTGTAAGGAAAATCACTTACCTTTGTCACATACAAGAAACCGATGATAAGTGATGTATTTGTAGAGAATAGTTTATAGGGGGTGCAAATTTAACTGTTTTCATTCTTACTAAACCGAATATATCCGACGTTTGTTTTTTGTTTTCATAAACGCAGTTATAGTACTTGCGTTTATAGAAGCATTTAGGGATTTTTTTGTTATTAGAGAACTATTAAAAGGATTTTTATGGAAATTAAGGTATTAGGTACTGAATGTGCTGCAAGTAATTCGTTGGAACGTTTTGTCAATAAGGCAATTAACGATCTATCTATTGATGCCAAGATAACTAAGGTAGTTGACATCATTGAAATTTTTAAGTATAACGTCGTGACTCTACCTGCGATTGTAATCGACAATAAAGTTGTTGCAAAAGGCAAGGTGAGCTTCGATGAAATCAAGGATTTGTTGGCTGACAACAGCTCTAAGTACGTATATACCGATATGTATTTGTCCTAAAATGTGAAGTGACTTTGGGTATCATGATATTTGAAATATAGGCAGTCCATATGGATTGCCTTTTTTAGTTTGTGATTATAGGTCATTATTTTGCAAAAAGTGATAATTATATATCTTTGTGATACTTAACTTGATACTAATGCGTATGAAAAAGATTTGTTTGTTGCTTTTTGTCATTGTCCTCATCTGTGGCTTCTTCTTTATTGCTGGAAATAAATCTAAACCTGTTTCAGCGGATATGGAAGATGATTCAACTGCATCAAAGACACAGATGCAAGCCGCTGAAGTCTCGGATCTTGAACCTGATTTTGTAGTTCCTACTACATATCTGATAGATAAAAAGACTACCAAACGATCAATTTGTACTCATCCAATGTATTATGTAGGCAAGTTGAATGAGGATAGTGTTTTGTTTCGTTGTTTTAAAGAGTTTCAATATTATGTAAAAACGGACAGTATTTATTCTTTGTTAGAAGATGTTGTTGCTTTTCCTGATTCTGATTTGATTGATGTATATAAAGATAAATTTCTATGGTATGTTTATTCTGATAGTAGTAGGAAACTAGTGTGTAGACAAGGACAAAAAATTTTGTTTGAACATGATTTTCCGATTCCTCAAGGCAATCGATTCGATGCTATGTTTTTCAGTCACGGTAATTCTATTTCAGTAAAATCTTATAATGATCCATGGAAAAAGTGTGGAGAACTTGATCCAATTACGTATATTGTTGATTTGGAGTCGCTTGTTATCAAAAAGATGAGGATTGATAGCAGCATAAATGTCATCCCTTTTGGAAAAAAGATTTATTATTCAAAACAAAAAAATTATTCTTTACCAGACGAGGAAAATGAATATTCTACAATGGATATACACTGTATTGATGAAAATGGAAAAGAATCTGTGATTGCTAAAGATGCATTTATGCATAGTATCTCTCCAAATGAAAAATACATGTTGGCAGAAAAAATGCTTTATGGGAAAAGTGTTCCTGTCATTATTGACTTAGATCTGAAAAAATGTTTATATCTGTTTGGTAAGGAGGATTGGTCGCTGTATCATATCTTTTTTGATGAGCGAAAGGTGGAGTTTGCATGCGATCTTGGAACACAAATTGAATATTTCTCTTCTGAAAATTCATTCTCGCACGACCCATTGAAAGTGTTTTCCAGAAATAAACAGGATTGTGACAGGTTTTGGGAATCACATCAATTGAGTAATGACTAGTGATTTATCCCCTTGACGGCGATAATGCTTGCTTCATATAGCAGATAGATTGGCAGACTCACCAGCATCAGCGTCATTATATCGGTGGTGGGGGTGATGATGGCGGCGACGATAAGGATGGCTACTATTGCATGTCGACGGTACTCTTTCATGAAATCTGCGGTGAGAATGCCCATTTTGCCAAGTATCATACATAATATCGGCAACTCAAACACTATTCCCAGCATCAGTGTCAGCATCGTCAACGTGTCTATATATGAACTTAATGTGATGATGTTCGCAACGTCTTCGCTGACTTGATAATCTCCTAAGAATCGTATTGTGAGAGGAAATACCAGAAAATAGCTCAATGCTACGCCAATCATAAACATGATGTATCCAGCCACTACTAATAATCTGGCATATTTACGTTCTGCCTCATACAATGCCGGTGAGACAAACGCAAAGATAGAGTAGAGTATGTATGGGCTGACGCAGATGAGCCCGACGATTATACTCACCTGTATGTGGACGGAAAACTGAGATGTGAGCTGGGTGTTGATGAGGTTGAGGTTGAAATCTGCCAATTCACCAAACCTGGAAATGAATCTGTAGGTGATGAAATCAGATTTTGATGGTGCCAATACGATGGAAAACAACTCCGTCTTCATGGCAAATGCGACAACCGCACCTACTAATACGGTGATTATAATGCGTATTAAGCAGGTGCGTAATTCGTCTAAATGATCCCAAAATGATTTGGTCTGATTTGTCACTTTTCTTCTTTTTCTTTTTCGTCGTCAGATGTGACGTCTTTCATTCCGTCTTTGAAACTGCGGACTCCTTTTCCTAGTCCACGCATCAATTCTGGAATTTTCTTGCCGCCGAACAAAAGTAGAACGACAAGCATAATCACTAAAAGTTCTGATCCTCCTAATCCAAACATATCGTTGTGATTTATTTGATTAATACGTATTTTAATAGCAGATATCCGCCGAATAGTTGCAAAAGCATGCCGGGAATACCCATTCTGAAGTCGCTTATCGCAGCATAGAAATCATGTTGGAACAATGCGAATTCACCTAATGTTCCTATCACCTGATAAACCAGTACTGTCGCCAACAATGTCGGTAATGTCACTTTGTTTGTCCTCTCTGCTATCATTCCTGCCACTACTGCCAACACAACTGATTTGCATAGTATTGACGGCAGTACAGCCAACGGTGGCATTCCGAACATCAAATGGTTGATCAACGGTGAGAGAACGGCTGTGAGTAGACCTACTGCCATTCCATATTTGTAGGCTCCTATCAAAGTGAAGAAGTATATTGGCAACCATACGTGGCCTGCATGACTTCCTCCGATAAAGTGGCACAACTGTGGCATTAAAATGTTGCCGATCACAAATAGTGTCGACATCATGTAAGTGTCGACCTGATTCAACTGGTAACTGTGTAAAGAATTGTTGTCCATGAAGATTATTTTTTCATTTTGTGAATGTTTCTTTTCTGCAAAGTTAATATTGTTGGCTCTAATGGCAAAATTTAATTATGATTCAGATTTTATTTTCTCTGCTTCTTTCTCGTCTAATTTTGCCTCCAAACGTTCAATATGATTTTTTAACTCAGTGATTTGCTGCAATAATTCAGCGTTGGTGACTTTCTTTGTCTTCATCTTGTTCTTCATGTCAGTGACATCGTCGTCGTCGGATAGGTCACTTGTGGCGTTTACTACGACTCCTACCACCACGTTCAACACAATGTAAGAAGAAATCATGACAAATGGCACAAAGTAGCACCAAGCCCATGGAAATACCTTCATCACTGGTCTGGCAATACCCATCGACCAACTTTCAAGTGTGGTGACTTGGAATAGTGTGTACACCGTCTCTCCAAGAGTTCCGAACCATTGTGGAAATTCCTCGTGGAAAAGGTTTTGTCCCATTATTCCGAAGATATAGAAGATGATCATCAGCAACACAGCCGCCCAGAAAACGTGTGGGGCTGATACTAATATGGCAGAAACAATATGACGCAGTTTCTTAAATGACGACACCATTCTCAACGCTCTCATCACTCTGAACACTCGGAATGTGATGGCTGCACCTGTCTCTGGCATCAGTGCGATTGATACAAGTACAAAATCGAATATGTTCCATCCGTTGAGGAAGAATCGCCAGCCTTTAGCAATGATTCTCAGTATGATTTCCACAGTGAAGATGGCGACACATGTAGAAAGAATAAACTCTAATATTTTTCCAAATTTGGCATAGATCGCGTCACTGGTAATCAATCCTAACACGATCGAGTTTATAAGAATTATAAGGACAATCGTGTTTTTGAAGATTTTACTGCTCGTTACTCGTACGCAGAACTCGTGTATTTGTGAGAAAATATTCATTGGGTGAGTTTTAAGGACTAATACTTATTCAAATGCTATGGATAATCCGTCGTAAGCAAACAGGATATTTTCTGGCACGAGGTCTTCTATCTCTGAATGCAGACCGATATGATGGCACATGTGTGTGAAGAATGTCTGTTTCGCACCGATTCTTCTGGCCATTTCCATAGCCTCTTGGAATTTTTGGTGTGAATGATGCTCAGTCATACGTAGGCATCCCAACACTACGACTTCCAATCCTTTGAGTTTTTCATATTCGGCATCGTCAGCAAGTGATGATACATCTGTGATGTAGGCGAAACTGCCGATTCTGTAACCTTTTATTTCCATCTTTCCGTGCATAACTCTGATTGGAGTCACTTCGATTGTCCCGTCGCATATCTTGAAAGGCTCGTTGCTGATTCTTTCAAGGCTGAGTGATGGCACTCCAGGATATGGGTTTTCTGCAAAACAGTAGCCATACATTTGTCTTACAGCATCTTCTGTCTGTTTGTCGAGATATATTTTATTGTTTCCAAGTGGACGCAGGTCATCTATACCTCCGATGTGGTCGATATGTTTGTGAGTGAGTAGGATGGAGTCTATTTTGTCAATACCATGAAACAGCATCTGAGCACGGAAATCAGGACCACAGTCAATCAGGATGTTTTTGTCATCAACTTCCAAAAACACACTTGCGCGCATACGTTTGTCTCGTATGTCATCCGATTGGCATACTTTACATTTGCATCCTATCACTGGCACTCCTGATGATGTGCCTGTACCTAAAAACGTCAATCTCATTGTTAATCAAATATATCTCAGAATATATCTATGTATCGGCTTTTGTCTGCGGACATTAAAATTCTCCAATTTTGTGGATAAAGGTTGTTGGCTCTGCCGCCAAGATTCTTTACAAATCCGATTGGCACATTTTTGTATGTCAGCATCAGCCATCCTTTTTTGTCGCTTTCCACCTCGATGTTGTCTTTCCTCAAAAATGCGATCGCTTTTTCCCAGTCGACTTCCTCTTTCTCAAAGAAATCTTTATTCACAATATTGCTGATGGCAAGATTGTGCTGAGGAATAATGTCTTTTCCTTTTTGGATGTAGACGGGGATTCCATATTGAAGAAGACGTAGGTTTTGATTCAAAAACTGTATCAGCTGCTCAAATTCGGTAGGGTAGGCTATTCCGTCTGCCACAGTGATAGATGAGTCGTCGATCCATTTCATCACCTCAGCTGGAGTGGGTTGGCTGACATTTCCTTTGTTTCCTTTTTTCTTATCCTGCTTTGTGCGGATGGATATCTCGTCTTCCTGCTGATTCTTGCGGAATGCGGCAATGTAAAATCCTTCTCCTTTTGTCTTGTGAGGATAGAAATGGTAGCCACATTTGTCTTTGGTTACTCCGCTATCTGCTGGAAAATCAATGTCTAACACGTCTGCTCCAAGTTCATCGGCAATCCATTGTGCATTCTCATCATCCTCATGCGGATTGAATGTACATGTGCTGTAGATTAGAATTCCGTCTTCTTTCAAAGCAGGAAAAACATCTTTCAGGATTGTGCGTTGTCTGTCTGCACACATCTTCACATTGTCACGGCTCCATTCCGAAACCGCAACTTCGTCCTTTCTGAACATGCCTTCGCCTGAGCATGGCGCGTCGACGAGAATCAGATCAAACAATCCTGTCAGTTCAGTGAATGATGATGGCATGACGGAGCATACGGCAGTGTTGGCGAATCCCCATTTAGACACGTTCTCACACAATGTCTTTGTGCGAGTCTTTACAACTTCATTGCTCAACAGAAATCCGTTTCCATCAAGCAATGATGCCAAATGCGTGGTCTTTCCTCCAGGTGACGCGCATAAGTCGAGCACAATAGGACTCTCGACTCCTGTCATATACTGTTTGTATACCTGTCCGACAGCCATTGAACTTGCTTCCTGCACATAGTATGCTCCTGCGTGGAATAGCGGATCCATAGTGAAGGTAGGACGGTCGTTTAGATAATAACCGTCTTCGCACCATTTGACCTTTTCCAATGAGCATTCTGTATCAATTTTACGTCTGTTCAAACGAATGCTTGATACTGGTTCTGTGGCCAATGCATCAATCAATTGTTGATGTTCGTTTGGCAAATACTCACGCAAGTCTGCAATGAAATCGTCAGGCAACTGTATGTTTTCCACTGTTTTATCTGTCTAATTTTAGAACCATGCAAGAACGGGCAGGAATGTATAGTTTCAACCACTCTTTGCCGGCAGATGTGTGATTCATGTCTTCCATCGTAAAATGCTCCTGAGCTTCGTCGACTTGGCCAAAACCGCCAAAGACTTTTGAATCAGATGTTAATACCATTTCGTATTTGCCTGCTGGTGCAAGAATACCGTAGTCGGTAAACGATTTAAATGGATGGAAATTGAATACGAACACAAGTTCATCTCTGCGGAATGCAAGCACCTGGTCGTCGCTCTTATCCCATAGCACTTCGATCGGCATCGTGTTGAATTTATGCACGCTGCTGACAAGTTTGATGATAGCCTTATCCCAGTCTCCTAAATATTTGTATTTCAAGTTAGGATCATCGACCAAATGCCACTGGCGACGAGCATATTTGTATGACCATCCGTTACCTTCACGTGGAAAATCAATCCATTCTGGATGACCAAACTCATTACCCATGAAGTTGAGGTAACCTCCGTTGATTGATGCCAATGTGATTAGTCGGATCATCTTGTGGAGTGCGATTGCACGGTCTACCATGTATGAACTGTCGTATAAGTTCGACATGTGCCAATACATATCCGCGTCTGCGAGACGGAAAATTATCGTCTTGTCTCCCACCAATGCCTGGTCGTGGCTTTCAGCGTAGTTTATAGTTTTCTCTTCCGCTCTATGGTTTGTGAGAACCCAAAGAATATGGCCTGGTTTCCACTCTTCGTCCTTGACCTCCTTGATCATCTTTATCCAGAAATCAGGTATTCCCATGGCAAGACGGTAGTCGAATCCCATACCTCCGTCTTCAATTTTAGCCGCAACACCTGGCATTCCGCTGACCTCCTCCGCGATTGTGATTGCGTATGGATGCACTTGATGGATCAGTTTGTTTGCCAATGTCAGATAGCATATAGCATCTCCGTCCTGATTGCCGTTGAAATAGTTGCCGTAATCTCCGAACACGTTGCCCATAGCGTGGTCTAGGAACAGCATTGAGCTTACACCGTCGAATCTGAAACCGTCGAATTTAAATTCGTCAAGCCAGTATTTGCAGTTGGAAAGCAAGAAGTGTAGCACTTCAGGTTTCTCATAATTGTAGCATAGTGAATCCCACTGTGGATGTTCTCTGCGGTATCCGTCGTGGAAATATTGGTATGGAGTACCGTCGAACAAACCAAGTCCCTCCACTTGATTCTTCACAGCGTGTGAGTGGACAATATCCATGATCACAGCCAATCCACGCTTGTGAGCTTCGTCGATAAGCTCTTTAAGCTCTTCTGGTGTTCCGAATCGAGAAGACGGTGCGAATAGGCTTGATACGTGGTAGCCGAACGAACCGTAGTATGGATGCTCCTGAATTGCCATGATCTGAATACAGTTGTATCCGTCATCCACGATGCGAGGCAATATCTTTTCACGAAACTCTGTATATGAGGTTACTTTTTCCTCCTCACCACTCATTCCGATGTGGCATTCATAGATTAATAGAGGGGAAACGTTCGGTTTGAACTGCTTGATTTTGAATTTGTAAGGTTTTTCTGGAGCCCACACCTGAGCCGAGAAAATTTTAGTGGTATCATCCTGCACCACACGTCGGCACCATGCAGGGATGCGTTCACCTTCACCGCCATTCCAATGAACTTTCAGTTTGTAAAGATCCTTGTGTTTCATTGCGGATTCTGGAAGTTCTATCTCCCATACACCGTTATCCTTACGTTTCAAAGAATAAGCCTCGTCTTCCTTCCAATTGTTGAAGTCGCCGATGATATAGATAGCTGTAGCGTTGGGAGCCCATTCACGCAATACCCATTTCTTGCCGACTTTGTGTAGTCCAAAATAGAGGTGTCCAGATGCAAAGTCAGCAAGGTTTTCCTTGTCTCCGACTAGTTGTGATTCTTTCCACAAAAAATGCTTGTATCTTCCTACTAGCGCATTCTCAAAGGGTTTGAGCTGCTGATCATATTTCACCAAGTTAAGCATATCCATAATCTTATCCTATTTTATTTACACGACGAATCTACTGAATCGTTGGTTAAAAAACAAATCGTTTGTCTACAATTTAATTTTGACTACTATTTTTTTCTCGTAACCGCTTCCGATTATTGGGGCGTGACCGTCGGAAGGAAAGAAAATTGCGAAATCTTCAGGTGTCAGACGGAAATATCCCGTCGGCATCTCTTTGTAAATCACATAGTCTTTTTCTGCGTCTTGTCTGTCGACGGTATGGCATTCAGAGCGAGGAATATATCCACATGTCTCTTCACCCACGATTGGAATCTGTATGTCGATATACTTGTCGTGAGCCTCTGGTGTCGCCACCTCTTTATTTCGTAATGTCGGTTCATCAACGTTGATGAAAACATCTTCGTCGATCACGATCTTTCCCGCAGGAATGGTTTTGAAATCGTGAGAGAAAATATATTCAAAAGCCATTTTGAATTTTGGATGAAGCGAATAATATTTTGATGCTTCTGATATTTTGTCTAAAACCATAGTTTTATTAGTCTTAATTCTGGTTAATAATTAAAAGTCAATGCTCGTCACGATTATTTCATTGTTCCAATATGTTTTCATTCACGAACTGTATGACTTTATCTGTTGTAAAATAATCTTCATGTTTGATTCCACTGAATATCTGACATTTAGCGTTCTGATAACAGTTTGTCAGTTCCTTTTGAATTGTCTCATCAAGGGTTTTGTCTGCATCCGAACCGATTATTGTCACAGGGCAACTTGTATTCTGTGCGTATTGGTCGACTCTGATATTGTTTTTGATGAATACTTGCAAAGGTCCCCAGAAAATAGGTATGATTTTATTATAAAGGTCCGCGCAAGTTCTGTAGCCAGATGCAAGCACCAAATGTTTGCATTCTCTGACGCTTGCCAAATAAGCTGCCATACCACATCCGTAGCTGTGTCCGAAGATGTAAATGTCTTTGTTTGGAAAATTCTTCTTGACATAATCATACAGATCTTCTGCGGATTTTTGCATTGTTTCAAGGTTCATTGTCCCTTTGCTTTTCTGAGTGCCATAATAGTCTGCTGAAAGAAACGGACAGTTAAATTTTCCTGCGTATGTGCCTACTGAATTATAAGCGATAAATGTTGAGCCTCCAAAAAACAGAATCACTTTATCTGATTGGGTGTCAAGGTTATATCCATACCCAGATAATGAATCATTGTATGATATTTCGACGGGAATATATGCGACATTTGCTAATTGTCTGTCTCCTTTGTAGAATGAATATGATATATATTGCATGATTGCATCCGTTGAAAAGAATGCGATCAGCGTCCACATCAATATTTTCAATATTATATATACAATACTCATTTTCCTACATTCCGTCGTTCCCATTTCAGCCTCCGTTTCTGATTCTCAATGGTATTTGATTTTGGAATAGAGTCTGAATGGTTGTTATTTTGTTGCTTTAGAGCTTACATTCTGCAAATGAGCTGGCACACATTGAATCCATTTTTGATTATGGACAGGAAGCTGCGACGGTGGAAGATTGATGCATTCCTTTTTAGGAACGTTGATCGTGAATGTCTTGCCTGGATGTCTTTTCAGACTGTTGTCTCTCATCCATGCATTACTGTCTTTCAGGATCTGCAGCGTCAATCCATATGATTTTGCAAACTCAGTCAAATTAGGAATGGCTGTGTCCACTTGTACGGCGAATGTCTCAACTGGGAAATACAGCTCGTTTTGTGTCAGGTAGAATCCTACGCGTGAAGGATCTTCCAATACATATTTAGCCAACAGAATTCTGTAGACATATCTGTTTGTCTCCTCGCTGAACTGCATATCGAAGAAGTTTCTTGTCTGTTGAGCTTCGATCTGTCGCATCACTCTTGCTCTTCCTGTGTTGTAAGACGCTGCGGCGAGTGTCCAGCTGCCAGTGGCGTCATAAGAGGCTTTCAGGTGTCGGCATGCGGCACGTGTGGCTTTTTCAAGGTTGTAGCGCTCATCCACGTCTGGTGTGATGACAAGTCCAGCCTCTTTGCCGGTCTGCTCCATAATCTGCCATATTCCGGCTGCTTTTGTAGGAGACAATGCTCTTTGATCCAAACAACTCTCGATAACAGCCAGATATTTGAAATCATCAGGAATACCTTCCTCTTTCAGAATTTTCTCAAGTATAGGGAAATATCTGTTGGCACGTTTGATCATCAAGAAAATGCTTGAGTGGAAGTAGCTGAAACTCAATAGTTCACGGTCGAATCTCTCACGCATATAGTAATTCTTCAGCTCTAATTTCTCTCCGCAGAATTCTATGTTTTGTGGTATAGACGGTGCAATGTAAATCTGTGACGGATCCACAGCACATGCTGCTCCAGACTGGATTGTGTTCTCACTGTTGTCGGCAATCATACATTGTGAGCAAAGTAGAACCATTGCCAACGTCGCTCCACCTGCTATTATCTTGAATTTCATTTTTGTTAGACCTAATTTATTATGCGTGGAAATTTATTTGTTTCCATTTACGCATGGAATATAAGTGTAGGGAATTTTCCTTCAAACACCATTCTTCTTGTGACTCCGGTTTCTCCTGTGTTGAAAATACGGGAGATAAGTTTTCCTCTATGTGTTGTCATTGACAAAACGGATATGTTTTTTTCTTCCATATAGCTGTTTATGCTTTTGCATGGACTTACTCCGTCAAGGATAGCGGTGTCTGCTTTGGCAGTAGGGTAGTGCTCTGCAAAATAGCTTTTTATTCCATTAAGTTTGATTTCATCCCAAGTGTCCTTTGATCCTGATTCACGGAAATGCACAAGGTTGACTTCTATTTCCTGGAACGAAAGACGTGACATCATTTTGGAGAATGCTACCAAATCACGGTCGTCAAAGTTTGTGATGAACATGATTTTTTTCACCATGTCGACACTGTTGAACTCAAGGTTCTCTGGCAATACAAACACAGGTATCGGAGCTCCTTCTGCGACTTCAGCGCTGACACTTCCGATCATATCAACCTCTTTTTTCGCTCTTTCTCTCGTCGACATGATAATCATTTCTGGACGGAGAATTTCAGAATATTTGATGATCTGCTCCTCTGGCACACCTTCCAAAGCAATACATTTGAATTTAGTATCGGCAAGTTCACCTGCATCAATACGTTGTTGTATAGTCTTTTGGTATTCCTCTGCACGTTGTTTAGCTTCCGAATGGGCTCTCTCAACACGTTCGCGAAGAGCTTCTTTGTCGTAGTCGAACATACGGTTGAGGATAGTAAGGTTCTCAGTCTCTTCGGTAGAGTAGACATTAAGCATTTCGATTTCCGCACCGACTGCTTTTGCCCAAGAAAAAGCAAGTGGAAATGCCTTCTCACTTGTCTCTGTGTAGTCGAATGGAAGAAGTATCACCTTGCGGTTGTTCGCTTCTGTGTTTGGAATTCGTTTAGTGCCTTCTGAATTCATACTTTCAACGATGGCCAATGCTTTTGACAAGTCCGCCTCATCAATTTTCACTCTGAAACCTCCTGTGAGTGAAGGGAATAACTGATTCACCTCTTCTGTGAAAGCATCTATTCCATTTGCTTTTAAGATGTGAACAAGCGTTTGGGCTTTTAATTCAGTATGTATCGCTAACGTCACAAAATTTGCCATAATGAAGTATGTTTTCTAATTTGTCGTAAAAGTAGTAAAAAATAATTTAATTGCAAAAAAAAAGGAGACGATGCTTGCACCGTCTCCTTGGGATATTATTGAAATTTTTTATTTCTTCTTGTCTCCGGCAACACCAGCTGCGTTTGACTGCTCTTTGATCTCCTCTGCCTCTACATCTTTTGGCTCATCTTTCTTTTTTGCCAAGTATTCTGGAAGGCTCATTCCTGCCTGGTCGAACAACTCTGACAATGGGGGAACACTCTTCATCAGACCTGATAGAAAGTTGGCTGTGCTTGTCTTGCCATCGCCATTTCCTCCACCGTTATCCCAAACAGTAACCTTGTCGATCTGGATGCCCTTGATTGCGTCAACCTGTGTCTTAACCAATTCAGGAAGCTTCTCAAGTAGCAATAGTGTGTATGCCTTTGTAGCGTCGCCACCTGCTGCCTGAATCATTCGGTCGTAACCGTCAGCCTGCTTAGTAAGGATCTCGTACAAACCTTTGGCCTCTGCTTCCATCTTAGCGTAGATGGCGTCAGCCTCTCCTTTAGCGTTTACTCTCTTCTGCTCAGCCTCAGCCTCTGCGGCGATCACCAAACGTTTCTTTTCAATCTCCTGTGCGACGATGACGTTGGCAGTCTGTGTAGAACGCTCACGGTCTGCACGTGCCTCCTCGGCTTTCTGCTCAGCTGCGTAAGCCTCTTCCAATGCTTTCGCCTGTGCAACCTTCTCTGCTGCTGTAGCTTTACGCTGTGCCTCTGCCTCTGCCTCACGACGGTCAGCATCTGATTTTGCGATATTTACCTTTGCTTCGTTCTCTCCCTTTACAGCTGCTGCGTTTGCCTCTGCTGTACGGATACGTGTCTCACGAATTGCATCAGCCTTACCGATTTCTCCGATTTTCTCCTGCTCTGCCACACGAACCTTAGCCTCGTTGATAGCCTTTGCTGCAGCCTCCTGACCTAGAGCCTCGATATATCCAGACTCATCCTTGATATCGGTTACGTTTACGTTGATAAGCTTCAAACCGATCTTCTTCAACTCGACCTCCACGTTTGCTGTGATGGCTTCAAGGAACTTGTCACGGTCTGAGTTCAACTCCTCGATACTCATTGTCGCGATAACAAGACGCAACTGACCGAAAAGGATATCTCTTGCCAACTCCTGGATCTGTGTTGCGCTTAGTCCAAGCAAACGCTCTGCTGCTGCAAGCATTGTCTCAGGCTCTGTGCTGATACCTACTGTGAATCGACAAGGCACGTCTACACGGATGTTCTGCTTTGATAGTGCGTTTGTCAAGTTCGCATCAATACCAATAGGAGTCAATGACAGGTAAGCGTAGTCCTGGATGATTGGGAATACGAATGTACCACCTCCATGGACACATTTCGCACTTTTGTTTCCTCCTGATGTTCCATAGACTACCAAAACTTTGTCTGATGGACAACGACGGTAGCGATTGATTAATGCGGCAACAACTCCGATAACGACCGCAATGATGACGAAAATAAATGGTTCCATACTTATAAATTAATTTTTTATTTGATTTCTAATCTGTTAGAGTTTTTCAACGTGAAGAATGTTGTTGTTTAATACCTCCATCACCACAACTTTTGTGCCTGTAGGAATCATCTCTCCATCTGTCACTGCGTCAATCTCTTGCACAGAACCGTCGAAACTGATCTGCACTTTTCCTGTTCCTGTTCTGTTTGCAGGAATTCTCAAGTAGACGTTGCATGTTTTGCCTTCTGCTGTGTTGATGTCAAAAGCTCCGTTTGACTCAAGCTTCATCATTTTTTTGAATAAGTAGATGAACATGGCTACGAAGGCTAGTCCACATAAGAAGGCTACTATTCCAAGTATGATGCTATTAGGGATGCTGTCGTAAAAACAAACACCTGCCCAACTGAAACCTAATAAGAAGTTGATTGCATTTTTGATGGACAACATGTCGGAAAATCCACTTGAATCCAATGCGTCTCCTCCGTCTAAATCAATATCCATATCAAAATCTCCAAGTCCGATCAATGAAAGAATAGTCTGGATTACAAATATGGTTGATGTGACTAATGCGATCGCCCAATAAACCTTAATTCCTGGCTCAAGATTGTTGAACCAATCTAAAAATGTATCTACCATAACTATGTCCTCCTAATATTAAAATTTAATTATTTTTCTGTTTCTACAAATATAGAAATTCTGTACAATATTTTATTAGATTAAAGATGAATTAGCACGTCGATTTAGATTTATTTAACAATTATAAATGAGTGTTGTTGTTTGATTGGATCTTATTATGCTATGGAATACCTAAAAATGAAAAATTTCTGTGTATATAATGAGGCATCGTAAAAAATCAATAATTTTGTTTTTCAGTTGGCGTTTGTTAAAAAAATGAGGAATACTAAACCACAAAAATATAAACCTAATTGAAAATAAAGTCTAAAAGAAATTTACACAAAACAATCTATTAAATAAAGCATTATGGTTGGATTTTTTATAGAAAATGGAGTTTCTAAAGGAATTATATTTGGATTTTCTAAAGGAATTATGTTTGGAGTCTCTGAAGGAGTTTTCTTTGAATACAAAGGAAAGCTTATGTCTTTTTCTCCGTCTTATGATGGATTATACATAAGTGAGTATATTTCAGATTATAGAGAAATCACGAAGGAGGAAAGAAAGTATATTAATGATATGGGTTTTGATTTGGTTTTAGTGAATGATAATCCCATTGTTTTTAGAGATTTTTCTTGTCTGGAAGAGGCGGTTAAAAAGAATGATGAATATCGTCTTAGTATGAATTGGGGTAAAAGCTATGTCCTCAGTTTACGTAAAAAAATAGAATTGGAAGATATTAAAGCATTTTATCGGATAGATTCTTTTCTTCAAATTCAAGGTATGAAGTTTCGTTTTTCCAAAACATTATATTTTAAGAAAGATGGGGATTACTTTAGAGATAAATTTGACATATCACCTGATGATTTGACTGAAGAACAAATCATCACATTGAAGAGTCTTGGTTGCGTGTTTACACGTGATATCCCAGCAAACAGAGGAGAGCGGGCTCAATTCATGACTTGTCTTGTCCCATTTAATGCTATTGACGGATTTGTAATTGAAAAACAAAATTTGGATATAAATTCTATTGCAGAGTATAAGCAAAGATCTGTCGGAGAAAAGGAAATTTATTTTCTTGATAAAGAGAATCCAGATCCTGAACTTTGGGAAATGTTGGAGTCTCACTGGCTTATTTATGACATGAGACCATATGGTGCTTGATCAATAAATGTAGAGTTCTTTGCGAATTCAGTGTGTTTGACGGCAAAAAGATTTACTAATGATAAAGAATTTGACAACAAAAATGCTTCGATATGTATCATATTTTTTTGACCCATCGTTATAGGTGATAAATTATATGCTTATTCAAGAGAAACTGAAGAACTTTTTGTTTTTGAAAAATAAAGATTATGAATAAAGAAAGATTGTCAGAATGGAAGTCATTTAATGACTACGAAGAAATAGTGTCAATAATAAAAAATGGCGGATTAAATGATTTTGTTGCAGGTAGAGTTCTAAAACAGGGAGGTTATACACAATCTCCAGGTGATGACATTACTCATGCGGGAATTGTCCTTATGTTTTTAGATGCAATAATGACAGAAGGAAATCTAACAAATCAGGAGATAAATGATGCTTTGTCTAAACTTGAAATTTGTACTTTACTTGATGTATGGTTAGTTGTGTCTTATATAAGTGAGTATTTTGGAATTACAACTCTGTTTCATGATTTGATTCTTGAAATTAACGTTGATATGTTGTCTGAAAAAATTAGGACTTGTGATAAAACCTATCAACAAGATAGTGTCGTCCGAAACTTTATTGAGACTATTTCGAAGGAATATGGTTACAATGTGGTTCCCTCGTTAGACTCAATTGTGTGATATTTTTGATTATTGACTTTTGAATTAGATTTAATTCGGAATGATAATTGATTATGATAAAGAAATAGACAACAAAAATGCTTCGATATGTATCATATTTTTTTGATTCATCGTTATAGATGATAAAGTATATGCTTATTCAAGAGAAACTGAAGAACTTTTTGTTTTTGAAAAAATAAAGATTATGAATAAAGAAAGATTGTCAGTATGGAAGTCAAAAAAAGACTACGAAAAAATAGTGTCAATAATAAAAAATGGCAGATTAGATGATTTTGTTGTAGGTAGAGTTCTAAAACAGGGAGGTTATACTCAATCTCCAGGTGATGACATTACTCATGCGGGAATTGTCCTTATGTATTTAGATGCAATAATGACAGAAGGATATATAACAAATCAGGAGATAAATGATGCTTTGTCTAAACTTGAAATTTGTACTTTACTTGATGCATGGTTAGTTGTGTCTTATATAAGTGAGTATTTTGGAATTACAACTCTGTTTCATGATTTGATTCTTGAAATTAACGTTGATATGTTGTCTGAAAAAATTAGGACTTGTGATAAAACCTATCAACAAGATAGTGTCGTCCGAAACTTTATTGAGACTATTTCGAAGGAATATGGTTACAATGTGGTTCCCTCGTTAGACTCAATTGTGTGATATTTTTGATTATTGACTTTTGAATTAGATTTAATTCGGAATGATAATTGATTATGATAAAGAAATAGACAACAAAAATGCTTCGATATGTAAGGGGCAGGTTAGAAACCTGCCCCTACGGATTTGTGATATATATTAAAATGTGGTTGATTTAAAATTGTGAAATAAAATGGTTTATCACATTCGGAATTGTCAGAATCGTGAATAACACTCCGAAGATGGCTCCTGAAATGTGTGCCTCATGACCTATATTATCCATGTTCTTCTTTGCCATGTATGAGGAATAGATAAGAAACAAAACCGCAAAAATTATCGCTTTTATCGGAATCACAAAGATATAGATCGTGCTGAATGGATTTATTAGAATAAATGAGAATAATATTGCGTTCACTGCTCCTGACGCTCCAATTGCCGAGTATCTTGGATCATCTTTATGTTGGTATAGTGATATGAGCGACGACGCTGGAATAGAGAGTAGGTAGAATAATATGAACGACATCTCTCCATTTATAGCTGTGAATATTTGCTCCTGTGTCCTGCCGAAGAAATATAATGTCAGCATGTTGAAAAAGAGGTGTGTCCAATCAGCATGGACGAAACCATTGGTTATCAGCCTGTAATATTCTTTATTGTGAACTACCTTGTATGGCTTGAATGACAATTTCTCAAACAACTCTTCGTTGTTGAATGCCTGATATGAAACAAGGCATGTTGCGGCAATGATGATGTATGTAATCAAAATTTAATCTTTTAGTTATAAAATGTTGAATGTTATTTGTTTGTGGGTGTTTTTGCGAGTAGCCGCCGCAAAATCGCCACATTGATATTTAGCTTTTTTGGCTTATTGCCTCCAGTGTGCGGCTTAAAGATTTGACTGTGTCGCTAAGGTTGCTTTTGTCTTCTTGAAGCTGTGCCACCATTTCTCTGAGATCAGACAATTCTTTTTTGAGGCGATTTATTTCTTTTTCTCTTTCTTTATCTTCCGCTTCCTCCCAGCTTTGGGCAGATGCGTCTATTTTTGTCATAGTTCCTTCTCCATACAAAAGCCATTCTCTATTAAGTTCTGGAATTAAATTGCATAATCTATTTATAAAGTCTTTAGGTTCGTCGACCTTTCCGTTTATAACTTGAGAAAATGACGACTCGTTTTGATATCCTAATTTGACACCTAAATCCTTCTGACTTGATACTATACCGTTTTCCTTGCAGTATCTTATCAAACTTTTGAATCTATCTATCTTTTTCATACTCAATATATTATAAACATTTTTGTAAAGTCTTTATATTTTTCTTTGGATAGAATATAAAGTCTTTATATTTTTGCATTGTCAAAATGAAACAAGTTGCTAAAATAGTTTAGCAATAAGTTACAAAATAAATAAACGGAATCTAAAAAAACAAGAAATATGACAAAAGAAGAATTTGAAACGTTGGTGGGCTACCCTGTAGCGGATCAAGAATACAAGCGAGCAATGGCAGTGTATATGGCTTGCTCTTGTAGCCTTGATGATTTTATTAAGGATTACAAAGCCCATAAATGTGACTTACTGCTAGATATAGCAGAAAGTCTAAACTTTGAGAAGAATCAAAAGGAACATGCGAACGACACATTGCTAAGTCTTGCCGAATGTATCATGTCTGAAGTGGAAGACGCTGGCGAAAATTGTGGTAAGCATCTGGCGACACTTAGAGACCACGCACGCATCGCGCTTGGCGCACGTCACTTCGTAAGACTATGTCTTGAAAAAGGCTATTCCCTGCAGGATGCGGATAGAGAATATCTTCTGAGAGCATTGTCTTAACTCAATCAATCCCCGTGTTTTTTTATGCTGTGAGGAATCACGGCTAAAAAATGGAAACAAAAGTGCTTTTCATACTGACTTATTTGAATTAATGGGGGTTCGAATCCCCCCACGGGGACAATGGTAATCATTCTGTTATTTACAAATCTGGCGACAGCGGTCGCGCCCTGCTATTGCTTGTGAAAGTAAAATGCAGGTTGGTGAAACTAAAATCATTTTTTTAACTGGCCCCTCCACGGGTTGGCGGGGCAAAATGGTGGGGAAGATCAACGGTTGATTCCGTGGAAAGAATTGCAGACGAGGTTCAGCGTCCCGTGTATATCTGGAATCTCCTAAAGTTTGGCGGTCTGCAATAGCGTCGACACGGCCTAGGACTGAAAGCGGTTCGACTCCGCACCCCATCACTAAGCCCGTGAGGGTCGTCCAGAATACATGTTATAAAATAAGACCGCCTTACGGGTTAGGGCGGTGACAAGGGGGCAACATGAGGCCAGTGTAGCAAGGAAGCACAGCGTTCCTGCTTGGCCTGAGACACTGGTAGGATGTGTTTGTGGCTGGGATTACCCTGTATAAAAGCCTGCAAGTCACAGACGGAGTTTCGATTACTTCTGCTCCCACAAAAGCCCGTGAGGGTGCTAATTATTGTTTTTTGTTATTAAATGTTAAAAAGCAAGCCCCACCACGGGTTGGCGGGGCGAAATCGGGAGGAAGGCGACGGCAGCAGAGAACGTGTCAAGCTGATCATTCAGCGAGTCCGGAAAATTTGACCCTGAAAGCGGTTCGACTCCGCAGACTCCCACTCTGTACGATCTTTTTGATTATATATTTCTCAGTCGGCATTTGTGAAAACCCCGACTGCAACCGGGCAGAAGGCAACGGCAGCTGACTATTGTCAAGTGATAAGACGACAATAGAACCTCGGTCTGAAAGTGGTTCGACTCCACAGATGCCCACCAAAAAAGTAACGCTTATGAGTATAGAAGAAAGAATTGATCGTCTCTCCGAAATGGTGAGCGAAAACAACAGGATGCTGGCTCTTTTGCTTGGCGAGTCAACACCACAGGTAGAGCCAAGAAAGTACATGACTGTCGCTGAGGCTAGCAGGGTGACTGGCTTGTCTGCACGCTCTTTGAGAATTTATTGTAATCGTGGAGATATAAAAGTCAGCAGGGTAGGCAAATATATATTGCTGCTCACGGAAAGCCTTTATGCCTATATCGAAAGCACGGCAAGACCGACGACAAAGGATAGGGTAAATGAAGTTTTACGTAACACAGACAGATGTCATGGGACAAGCGGATTTTAATATCACCTTCAGCAAGGTAATCGCAGAGATAGACAGACGGTGCAATGAGATAACACATCCTGTGCCGGATGACGTAAAGGTGATTGAGCGCAAACTGATGACAATGGGTAAGATTGTTAGTATGTTGCAGGAGTCTCTGCCCATGTCTGCGGATTGTGTCAAATGGAAAGAATATGTAGAAGCAAGACTTAATGAATTGAGAGATGAAGACAAAAAAGCAGATAGCGAGATTGGAGAAGATTGATCGTCTGGTCGCTGAATACACCAGTCTTTCACAACAAGTTTCACAACAAGGAGACAGCCGCACAGAGATGTGGCAGAAACTTGAGGGTGATTTTGGGTGGTCACGGCAGCACATGATGAACATCCTAAAGGTTGTAGGGGTGCTGAAACCCAAAAATAATGTCAAACAAAAAAAAAGGAGGAAAGGAAATGAACGTAGAGTTGTTGCGTAGAGAACTAAATCTGATTAAGGATGAGGCTCTGAAAAACAAGGTGGAGGCTATCCTACAGAACATTCCAGAAGTGATGGAGCATAAACCAAGTTCGCCATCGGGCAGGTATCATCCGGACTTTGACAATTCGGATGGAGGCAACATAAAGCACACTAAGGCTGTTGTCAAGGTTGCGGAAAAATTGGTGGACGGATTTTCGTCTTGGGATTATGCTTTGCACAGCATTAACGCAGACCACATATATGCGGCTTGCATTCTTCACGACATGTGCAAGTATGGTACAGACCCAGACACCGCAACGCACACAGTGCACGAGCATCCGAAACTTGCTGGCGATTTGATTAGATCCGATTATCCACATGTTGCGTTTCTTATCGACTCCCACATGGGGAAATGGAACACTTCGAAATATAGTAATGTCACTCTGCCAGTTCCTGTGACGTTTATGCAGAAAATTGTGCATATCGCTGACTGCATAGCTGCACAAAAGTGGATAAGTGATAAGATACTTGATTAAGAAATTAAAAAAAAGCATGGCAGGATATATCAAGCTATACAGAAAATTCGCTGAATGGGAATGGTATCAGGATGCGAATGTGACACGGGTCTTCCTGCATCTGCTTTTATCGGCAAATTACGAAGACAAGCGGTGGCGTGGACAACTGATAAAAAGGGGGCAATTTGTCACTAGTTTAGAGCATCTTTCAAACGGGTTGGGGCTGTCTATTCAACAGATTCGCACTGCACTGGAGAAATTGGAAGGTACTGGCGAGATAGCCAAACAATCAACAAACCAATATACACTGATAACTATTTGTAAATTTGATTGTTACCAAGCCGAAGGAGAAGCGGAGCAACAAACGGATAACAATCAAATAACAACAACTAAAGAATATAAAGAATATAAAGAAAGAGAAGAAGATAATCCACACACATACGCGCATGCGTGCGTACGTGTGCGAGAGGAAGATGAAAGATTCTATGCCGAGATGAAAAGGGGTGGCACGCAATGGCAGGAAGATGCATGCAGGACGCTTAAGATAACATTGCCCGAACTTGCAGACCTTGTGTGTCAGTTCGAGGTGGAATGCAGAGCAAAAGGCACGACACACATAAGCTGGAAGGATGCATCAAGCCACTTTATTGATTGGGGTAGAAGACAAGTTCAATCAAGACAAAAACAACAATACTATGGCAGTAGAAATAAAGAAAATATTGACAAAAGGGGTGGGTTTGAACCAACCGACAACACGGATTACTCAGCATAAGAACAAGATACGCTTGCCATTCTGCAGAGTGAGAAACGACATTGCCAACTACTATGTGGCAGAAGTGAAAAAGACAAACATGGAGTTGGTTGTGGATGAGGCTTTGACTGAGCCGATAGACCAGACGGCAATGTGGCTGACTGGCAGAACCAAAGAAGAGCTGGAGACAGGCTTGGCCCAAAGACCCGACCGGAAACTGGAAGACAAGAAACTGGAAATAACCGACGACGAAAAGATTTGGCTGTGTATTATGGGTGTATGTGGAAATGGAAAGACGACGCTACTAAAGGCTATCAGCGAATATCTTAAACAGATACACACGTTTAACGACGGCAAATTTATTCATCTAGCCCCTTTTTCCTTCAAGTATGTGACAGCGGTGGAGCTGGCTGAGATGTACCTGGAAGACCGTAAGACGTACATGGGCATTCGCAACACAAAACTGTTGCTCATAGACGATCTAGGAAAAGAGCCAGCTGAGATCTTGGATTATGGCAACAAATTCAAACCGATGGAAGACATGCTGCAGTATCGGTACAATGAGAGGCTAGGCACGATATTTACAACGAACATGAATAGGACACAGGCGACCGCATACTACGGCAAGAGAATTGGCGACAGGATGCTAGAGTGCTGTAAGTATGTTGTGTTTGAGGGAAAAAGTTTTCGTGGCAGACTTGCACAGACGGAAATTCTGTTTCAATAGTTAATTTATGAATTAAAACAAAAAGACAGGATGAAAACTAAGTTGTTAAAAAAAATAAATCGTGCTATTAGATTGTTGCAATCTATTGAAGGCGAGGTCGAGATTGCATATTCTGGCGGCAAAGATTCGGATGTGATTTTGCAACTTGCAAAGGAATCAGGAATTTCATTCAGAGCCGTTTATAAGAACACGACAATAGATCCGCCGGGTACGATTAAGCACGTAAAGGAGGTGGGGGCTGAGATCTTACACCCGAAAAAAAACTTTGGGCAGCTGATCGAAGATAAAGGATTACCCAACAGATTTCGCAGATTTTGTTGTGCGGAATTGAAGGAATACAAAGTCGCTGACAAGGTAGTGATAGGAATAAGAAGGGCAGAAAGCCGAAAGAGAGGCGAACGTTATAAAGAACCGACAGAATGCAGGTATTACGGAAAAAAGACAGAGGCAAACCACGTCGTACAATATTACCCGATTCTTGATTGGACGGACGAAGATATAAGGGATTTTGTACTGGATAGAGGCATCAAACTCCACTCCCTATATTACACCGAAGGAGGAGATATAGACGTGACAAGGCGGTTGGGTTGCATGTGTTGCCCGTTGGCAAGTCGAAAAAAAAGAATTGCGGAGTTTAAAAAATATCCTCTCATGCTAAGGTACTATGCAAGGCATGCAAATATATTTTTAAAGAAAAAGAAGTTGGACTACGATGACGTTTTTGAATGGCTAGTCAGGGATATATTTTATAGCACGCAGAGCAAATTTAACAAGAACAAAGAGAAAAATCTGTTTGATGACAAAATCGACTACAAATCTTTTTTGGAAAATTACTTTAAGATAAAATTATGAGGTACGTGAAAGTTAAAGTTGTTTGTTTTGACGAACAAGTGGGAAAAAATGTCAACAAAACATTTTTTGTTGATGCAGAATCATTCGCTGACGCAGAAAAAAAAGTTTATGAAGCAATTTATTCTGTCATGCCACATTCGCTAGCGAATATAAAAAGCATGGGCTATGTTCAGTTTTCAGAATGCAAGCTTACACAGAATGATGGTGATTTCTACAAGGTCACGCTTTGCATGGTGTTTGACGACGAAAATACAGGCAGACGAAAAAAGACAAAATACACAATGCTTGTTGAGGCTATGGACACCAAGGATGCCCATTTTATTGTGGAATCAGAGTTGAGAGACGATGAAATTCTTAAGATCGAGAAGTTGGATGTTGAGAATGTAATAAGTTGTTGAGGCTATGATAAAAAAAGTATTAATAGCATTGTCTTATTTGGTTGTGTTTGCATGGGGTGTGTCTATCGGCAAGATCAAACAGCAACGCACAGAGACAGCATGTCTGGATGAATATGAAACAATATATTGTCGTATGATGGAACAGAGAGGGGACACAATAACTACCCTTAACACGTTGATAAAGAAAAATTAAATCTTATGGGAAAAAAAATTTTTATTTCTGGGGCAATCACAAATGATCCTGATCACAAAACAAAATTTGCTGAGGCTGAAAAGCATCTGCAGGAACAAGGATATGTGGTGGTTAATCCTGCGAAATTGTCGGAAATCATGAACTCTGATGAATTCCAATGGGAGGATTATATCAAAGTTACTATAACTATGCTATGTGCTTGTGACAGTATATATATGCTGCAGGGATGGCAAGAGTCCAAGGGGGCAAGGGAAGAAGAATTGTATGCGTGGGTGCATGGCAAAGAAATAATTCACCAAAATTGATACTAAGATGACGTATGAATTTATAGGCAATATTTTGTCGTTTACAGAGAAAAGTGGGCATAGCTCAAGAGGCGAATGGCGAATGTGGGAAGTTGTGCTGGAGCATGACTATACTGGACAATTCCCTAGACGTGTTGTCTTGAATGTGTGGGATGAGAACGTTCAAAACATTGTTGCTATATGTAGCGGCAATAAATCCCAGATAAGAATGCTTGTGTCTGTAGACGCAAGAGAAAGCAACGGTAGATGGTTTAATGATCTCCGTGCATATCGTGCTGAGGCTGTGAGTGTACAGCCTAACGCAGGATATCAGCAACAATATCAGCAGCCGATGCAAGGTGGGCAGTTTGTAGCCCCTGCAGCTCCTGCACAGCCAATCCCCAGTTACCAATCCAATGGTCAAATTACTCCTGGATACTCTCAGGGACAATGGCAAGGAGGCACGGCTGATACTCCTTTCTAGAATTAAAAGAAAAAAATAAGAATATGGGTAAAAGTTTGCATTTGCCAATGATTGCTAAGTGGTATGGAATGATAGAATCATTGCAAAAACCGCATGAGTATAGATCTATTACTCCATATTGGATTTCGAGGCTGGTAAAGAAAGAATATGTCGACATGATAAAAGCGGAATGCAGTGTGTCATGGAGGTTTGCCAAGTTGCATATATCATCAAGGATAGAGTTAGCAGGTTATATAGAACTTCTATTGATAAAATATGGAGACTATATTTTTAAGGAATTTGATTATATCGATTTTTCTTATGGATATACGAAAAGGCACATGGTATGGACACATGAAGGCTTTGACATTAGAGAAGGTAATCCAGAATGGGGTGCAAAACAAGGTGAGCCGTGTTTTATAATAATGTTGGGTAGAAGGGTGAAATAATATGAACAACAACCATTTTCCTGACATCAGGAAAATGGTAAAACAAAAAAACAAAAAACTATGGAAGTAGCATTAGTTTACACTTACATTTATGGAGTCCTATGGATGTTTTTTGCAGCTTGCGTATTTTTTGGAGTTGTGATTGCGTATGAAATTGGGCATTACGCTAACATCTATCGAAAGCATGCAAAGTGCAAAAAATGGTTTTGGGAAGGATTAAAATTTGTCACAATGAATGTTGGGCAAGTGAAATTTACGAGAATTGCAATTTGTATTTTGCTCTTATCTATAATGTCATTTGGTGCGGTCTTTTTTGTGGCTGGATTGATTTTGCAAGACAAATATAACATTTATTAGTTATGGAGAAAATAAAAAACGGAATAATAATCAGAGGATTTACATATGAGGCCGTGGAGCAGACCAGATATCATGGATGCGATGATTGCGACCTTGCGGACGAATGCACTCAGAATACTTTTTATGACAACCCTTGCGAGTTGCTGAACGATATGTATTTTGATACAGGGTTCAAGGCTATAATGTTCAAAAGAGTAGAAGATGAACGTTGAATTTTGTGTGAAAATTTCTGTCGGTAAAAGACGGTCTCATATTGTAGACGATGTTGTTTACTATCGACGTTACATGGATTTTGATTTTGTTTTGCGTTGGCAATGGTATTTTCATTATATCTCTGCTCTCGTTCAAGTTCGTCATCCAGAACTGTTCGTCAGGACTTTTATTGGCAGAACTGATATGCTGACTTCAGCAGAGTATATTGAAAAAAACGTGCTGACTTGATTCGTGCCCAAAAAGCCAAGCTCACTAAAATTAAAGGAATTCCAGTACAATATGATCTGTTTGGATACAACCAGACAGAACGTGTAGAAAAGGTTGAGGCTATTGAAAAGAGACTGAAGGATCTTGAAAATGGGGTTGTTGATTTTTGGGTTTATGGCGATTATATTAATAAAATAAAATCTTATTTGTAAGTTATGGTAAAAAACGTAGAAAAAAAAATTGTCATTGGAGACAAGGAGTATCTTATTACTTTGATGTTAATAGATGTCTATTCTGGAGCAGGATCTTGGTTTAAGGTAAGAGTTGACGAGAGACAAAAAGGCAAAAGGAAATGGGTTGCTATAAAACTGACAAGTCTGGAAGATGCGAACTTGGCAAGATTGTGGGGAAAGCATATCGAACACACATCTTATTACATCTACTGTATAAAGTCTCGCATTCCTGACATAGATAAGATTTTGCAAGAACTGAAAAATAAACTTGCAGAGAGTATCAAGGAACAGGTTTTAGAAATTAAGTTATAACTAGGAAGAGTGTAGAAAATGGCAGAAGTTAAAAACGGAATCATTATAGATAACGTCATCTATGAGGCTGTAGACTTTAATGGAAAAGATTATGACGGAACGTCTGCATGTACTAATTGTGATTTATTGGACGTATGTGCGTCTTTGTATAATAAAAATAGTTTGTGCCAGACTTTTGTCTATGAAAGCAAATTGTTAAGCGAGTATGTGATTTTTAGAAAAAGAAAAGAAAAATGGAATTGTTAGATATATTGCAAGCCTTTAAGGAAGGCAAAATAACTCAATACAGAGGACATGGTGATCAGAAATGGCAAAGTGTATGTTGTGGTCACAAATGGAACACAGAAAAATTTGAATATAGGATAAAGCCAGATCGAGAGATATATCCCTATACAAGGGAGGAGCTGTTTGAAGCACTCTCTTTGTGTGGGCCAAAAGTTATGCTAAAAAGTACAGGAGAATTGTTTTATATCTCTGATGTGCTTTCAGATAAGATACTATTGAAAAAAGACAGAAAAGGGTCAGAAATATGCGTTTCATATCAGGACTTTGCAGACGGGTACTGCTGGAATAACTCTATGTGGCCAACGTCTTGTACGTTATGTGGCTGGGATTCGCAAATATATGAGATTGTTGAAGAACCAATTTATGATAAAGGAGTTCGATGGGGCACAGAAAGAATTGTTAAAAAAAGAGAAGTATGACAGAAAAAGACAACAGATTTTATAAGCATTTAAGGAAATGCATCTCAAAGATTGATGAGTTTGGGGAAATGACAATATATCCGTCTATGTACCCGAATTTTATTGCACCTTTTGTTCCGTTCAGGAGTACCATTTTTGGTTGCACTTTTGATTGTGTTCCTGATTGTATTATACAAACAGATGGCAGCCTATGCGTAGGCTTAATTGATTTTATATCATTTTTTGATGATTATGATTCGGTTGAAAAGGCTTTGTTTAACCATTTTAACATTGACGAAGATGAGTAAGGTATTGGAAGCACTGCATTTAGTGCAAGAAATGAAGAAACGCAACAAAGAAAGGGAGTTGTCGGCTGTATCTTATAGCGAAGATAAAAGAGAATACTTCCGTATAGCGTCGCGTCGCGCGAGAGCTAAAAATTATGAGCAGATGCGTGCGTACCATAGGGAATACTATCGTCTGCATAGAGAAGAGATTAGAGAGAGGCAAAGGGAATACCGCAGGAAAAGAAAGGAGTCAGATCAAAAATCTAAAAAATAATGCTCATGAGACATAAAAATGATAATATGTATGTTTATGTTGTGTCTAAGATCAAGTGGCAAGAGACACAAGTCATAAGACATGGGAATGTGGTGTATCGCACATGTGAAGGTTCGTACAAGCACTTGAAGGTAATTCGCAAGACTATGCATGAACGGTTTTCCAATGGGAATGGCTGGAAACTCCCTAAAGTGAAGTATATCTGCGACGGTGGAGTTTGGGATTCATCAGTTAAAATGGGAGTTTATCTTAAAACATTAGATAGAGAAGAGAAAAAACAAAAACAAATAAAAAATGAGTGATAGAATAACACATGCGTCGGTATTCAGTGGCATTGGTGCTTCTGAACTGGCTGCGGAAATGTTAGGGTGGAAAAATCTTTTCCATTGCGAAATTAACGAATTTGGACGTAAGGTGTTAAATTATCATTTCCCTAATGCAAGAAGCTATGAAGATGTTACAACAACAGATTTCTCCGAATTTCGGGGAAAAGTTACGGTTCTTACAGGAGGATTTCCTTGTCAGCCGTTTAGCTATGCCGGGAAGCGAAGAGGCTCGGAAGATGACCGCTACCTCTGGCCGTACATGCTCAATTGCATTAACCAAGTCAGACCCACTTGGTTTATTGGCGAAAATGTTGCTGGAATCACCACGATGGTATTCCCCAGTGAGGATGTTAAGGTGGGAGAGCAAGCCGATTTGTTTGGAGAAGGTGACGGTTATGAGATATATGAAAAACGTGAAAAATACGTCCTCGGTGGAATCTATGGAAACCTTGAAAATATCGGATATTCCGTCCAGACATTCATTGTTCCGGCTTGTGCCGTGGGAGCTCCCCACCGACGAGACAGAATTTTTATCGTCGCACACAGACCTTCTGAAGACTCCGACTGCGTTCGATGCGGAGGTGACGACAGGGAAGAAGAACCCCAAAGCAGGAAATTCGGGATGTCTTGCGCAGGAAGTGATGAGTGGATATGTAAAAAAGAGGATGCTAGGCCTTCTCCCAACACCGACAGCACAAGACAATCCACACCCGACAAACAAAATAGACGAGAATGGGAGAAGATGGACGGAAGGAGCGAAAGCAAGTCATTCGATGGGGTTGGCAGACATGGCTTATATGGGATTGCTTCCGACACCGCAAGCGAGCGAGGGAGAAAAATTCGCAAACAAATACAAACCAAGCTCTCAAATGGGGCGAAGTCTTTCCGCAATGGCAGGTGGAGGATTGCTTCCTACGCCAAGGGCAAACGTAGTGACAGATTTGAATCTGAACAGCGAGGGGCTTGCAAATCGGAATCATGCGAATTTAGAAGAAAGAATTGCAGCATGCGTTTGTCGCTTGAAGACAGATGGCGACATTTCCCGACTCAATCCCCTGTTTACAGAGGAAATGATGGGTTTTCCTTTAATGTGGACAGCCTTACCATTTCTTTCGCAAAATGGAAAAAAGAAACACTAAAAGCCTATGGCAATGCGATTGTGCCGCAGGTGATGTATGAAATATTTTTAATGATAGATGAAATTGAAAAAATGAAAAAAAATATATGACATTAATTCGACAAATCATTTCAAGTATCAATTTGAAATGATTTGTTTTGTGTTAAAAACATTCTATTTTTGCAAAAAAATAACCTTAATATGAAATTTAAAGAAATTAGCCTAAACTTACTTGAGTTAAACGTAGGTCAAATTGAGGGGTTGCCTGGTAATCCACGAAAAATCAGTGCTGAGAAATTAGAGTTGCTGAAAAAAGATATACAAGATTATCCCGAATTACTGGAAATGCGAGGCTTGATTGTGTATCCGCATAATGAAAAGTTTGTTCTGATTGGAGGAAACATGCGATATCGGGCAATGTTGGAGTTAGGGTATGATACAGCTCCATGCATTGTGGTGTCTAAGGATGCCAGTGTAGAAAAGTTAAAAGCTTATACAATTTTGGACAACGCACCATTTGGCGAATGGGATTGGGAAGCGTTGTCTAATGATTGGGATGAGGCTAGTCTAATAGATTGGGGATTAACTATGCCAGAATTCGAAAAAGAGGAAACAAAAGAAAGTGCTGAAGACGATGATTTTGATGAGGCTAAAGATGTAATAGAAACTCGATGCCAGACTGGAGATTTGTGGTTGCTTGGTGAGCATCGGTTGCTTTGCGGTGATTCTACTAAAAAAAATGATGTTGCACGTCTAATGGATGGGGAAAGGGCTTCGTTGTGGATAACCGATCCTCCTTATAATGTGGCTGTTACAAACAGTAAGGGAATGACGATTGCGAACGATAATATGTCGGCTTCCGATTTTTATAGATTTCTTGAATTTGCTTTTGCTTCAGCGTCCTCTTTTTTGGTGGATGGATGCCCCTTTTATGTTTGGTTTGCGTCAAAAGAGCATATTAATTTTGAGACAGCACTAAATGCAGTTGGCTTAATAGTTCGTCAAGAACTGATATGGAACAAAAATGCTTTTATCTTAGGACGTTCGCATTATCAATGGAAGCATGAACCATGCTTGTATGGTTGGAAAGGAGATGTGTGTAAATATTTTACTAATTCGAGAAATCAGTCAACCGTCATATCTGATGAATTGGAATTAAATATTGATAAAATGAAAAAAGAACAAATGCGTGATTTGTTAAAAGAAATTTTGTCAGATAAGATGCCAACTTCCGTGATCGATGAAAACAAACCCTTAAAAGATGAAGACCACCCGACCATGAAGCCGGTAAGACTGTTTGGCTATTTGATTGCAAATTCGTCGCAAAATAATGATATTGTATTAGACAATTTCGGTGGTAGTGGAACGACTTTGATTGCCTGTGAACAATTAGGACGCAAGGCGAGACTTATAGAAATAGATCCTCATTATTGTGATGTCATAATTGCAAGATGGGAAAAGTATACTGGAAAAACAGCAGAGAAGATATAGGTATGGATAATTTTGTCAAACGTATAAATCCGTTGTCTAAACCAGTTGTGTATACTGCAGAATCATTGTGGGCTAAATTTGTTGATTATTGTTGTTGGTGTGAATGTAACGCTATTGAATTACCAGCAGCCATAAGCCTTAAAGGAAAAAAACAAGTGGATTGTCGTACAGAAAAAAAAATAACGGTAAAAAGGCCTTACTTGATAAGTGATTTTTCTTTGTGGGCTGATATTGACAATTGGGAGGCTTTTAAAACAAAAAATATGCGAAGTGATGGCTTTGCAAAGGTTATTGATTATATAGAAAAAACAATAAAAAATCAACAAACTATAGGCATAGTTACAGGAATGTACTATGCGACGGTTAAAACACGGCATTTGATGTGAAGATTTTTTTTTATTTTTGCAAAAAAAATGTAAACTATGAAAAGGACTTTTTTGTTAATGTTGCTCTTAGCAGTTTTTGCTCTTAGCAGTGCACAGGTAATGTGTGTCAAGGTGTATGAGGATTTGGATCGTTGGAAAAGGCTAAAGCAAGAAAATGTTATTGCTTGGGCAACTACACTAAAAGATTCTGCATTTTATGGCTTTAACCAAGTTGACGAATTAGAAGGTGAATATGTGATTCTGTTGGACTCTTCTCGTAAGGTGGCGGATTTGAAGGATATCACTATGGATTTTTTCAGCAAAAAATTCACGCTCACGTCGCATTGGAAAAGTGACATAAAAAACAGAATGGAGCTAAAGGAAACAGGCACTAATTCGATGTATTTTCATGCAGTATATACAAAAGCGTCTTACTTGGCTTCTGGGTTAGCGGAACATGTCATTGATATTGATGTTGTTTTTATCGTGAAGTTTAAGGAAGACAAAATTAAGATGACAATCGCTATACCAAGTTATCAATATTATAGCGGAACAAAAAGCGACGTAAGGAAGATTGGCGTATATCCGCCGTTTCAGTCGTATGGGACAAGTCGGAAGGAGCGTAGAGACGACACGTTTTTTTGCAAGGCATACATTAAAGCATGTGAATGTATTCTTGATTATACAAAATCGTATTGCGAATACTTAAATAAAAACTTAGGTGAGTGGTAGAGCGAAAGTATAAAAAAACAAAAAAATGCAGGATTACAGTCCTGCATTTTTTTGTTTCGATTTTTGTTATGGCTGTTTTTTATGATTCTTAAAAAGATATATTTGTGGCGTTTGAATATATGTGACAATGGAGGTAAGAAAAAGAATTAATCTAAGTGTTGATGTTGACACGTACAGTCGGTTGTCTCGATTTGCTAAGAGTCGACGATACAAGAATGAATGCGAACTGGTGATGAGCATGATAAATGTTATGCTTGATTGCCTTGTTCCTATTGAAAAAAAGCGTTTCGATATACCAGAGGACGATGCAATGTATATCAATGAAATGTTTGCTCAAATGTCTTATTCAGCAACAAAACAGGCAGATGGTGATGGAGGAGTCGCAATCACAAGAAGAAATAAAAAAAACAATGTATGAAAGTAGATGGAGTATATAGACGTTATATATCATCACGTCGATGGCTGAGGCTAAGACGTGAAAAGATGACTGTTTGCCCATTGTGCGAGGAATGTGCTAAGGATGATAGATGCACTGCAGCAACGGAAGTGCATCATCGAATACCTGTTGAGTCTGTTAAGTCTTACACGGAACAACAACGCTTGATGTTTGATTTCACTAATCTTATGTCGGTCTGTCATGAGTGTCATGTTAGACTTCATATAGGCTTAAAGAAGCAAACTAAAGAAGAAACCATAAAACGGAATAAAGACCAAGTAGAAAGAATCATTGAAAAATTTTTTGCTGATTAATGGGGGGGTGTTTTTTTTATAGGGGGGAGGGGGTGCAAACCCCGCCCCTAACCCTCTTTCACACACGTGCAATTTTTGGGGGCTTGGGGGGATAAGAAAAATGACAAAAATGACACACATATATGCGTAAGGGAACTAGAAATAAAAAAAAAGAAAAAATGCTAGAAGAATTATCTGCATCTAGGGGGATAATTAAAATAGCATGTGATCGATCGGGAATTTCTCGCAACACTTTTTATGAATGGATTAAACAAGATCCCGAATTCAAAAAAGCTGTTGACATTATACAGGAAGAGCAAATAGATTTTGTTGAAAGCCGTTTGTTGGATAATATCAATGAAGGAGATACTCAGGCATCTACATTTTATTTGAAAACAAAAGGAAAGGGCAGAGGTTATACAGAGAGAGATATCCCACAAACTTCTGCTGCATTAGTCCAAAACAACGCACCTGACATAGATGTCATGAAACTTGTGCAAAGTAAAATTGACGAATTGACAGCATTGCTCAAAGAACAAGGTCGATATTCTTCAGCTTACAACATACAAATCAAAATTGCGGCACAATTGTGTGTAAAGACAGATATGTTATTTGAGGAAACGTTGAAGCCAAATCATAAAGCGATAAATGTTCAGATATCACGTGAGGGGAATGAGCGAGAAACAATATCTGCAACAGAGTCTTTATATAAGCAATATGCAGTTCACTGTCAGACTGCATTGCGTGCATTAGGACTTAATACAGATGGTAAGAAAATAGAAATAGATGACGATTCTTTTGATCGTTTTTTTGAGGATATGAATAGAGAAGAAGAATGACAGAGGAACACAAACAGGAAGAAAGAGAGTGGAAACACAAAACAATCAGCGAATTGATAATGCTGCGTTGTTTAATGTTCACCACTTATCTACATGCATTTAATGTAGATGATAGATTGACTAAATACGTGCGACAAGTAATTGCATATCCGGCAAAACACAATTTGTATGAGTTGCTGGCTGTGCGTCGGTTTTTTTATTTGCTGGACAAATATCAGTTTAAAGCAAGTAAATTTAAAAAATTTGTTAAATGCTATGAAACTTTGAAGTTTAGCGGAATAAATGAACGTCGTCGCTATAAATTGACTCCTATTCAATGTTTCCAATACGCTAACATTTATGGTTTTGTCGACAATCAAGGTCGACGATTGACACGTGACGTGTATATATTTGTCCCACGAAAATTTAGCAAAACAACATCGACTGCAGGAATGGCCGTCTTTGAATTGTTCTGTGGCGAATATAATGCACAAGCATATTGTGCAGCAAATTCATACAAACAAGCAAAAATTTTATTTGATGAAATTCGAAAAATTCTTAAATCAATAGATCCAGGTCAACGACATTTTAAGATTAATCGAGAAATGGTTACATGGGATGATGGAAGAAAAGAATCGTTTTGCCAATGTCTAGCATCAAATTCAGACACACAAGACGGTTTGTTTGCATCTCTTGTCATTATGGATGAATATAGTCAAGCAAAAGATACTGCTGGGCACAATGGAGCAGATCTTAAAAACACATTGACTACATCTATGGGGCCACGAAAAGAACCTCTTACTGTTGTTATAACAACTGCGTCTAGTGTTATAGATGGCCCATGTGCTAGAGAGATCGCAGGAGTCAAAAAAGTTCTTAAGGGAATGATCATTAATGATCGAGTTTTTGCATCTTTGTTTATGCCTGATGTAGACGATGCAGAAGATGATCCAGCGACTTGGGCAAAAGTACAACCCCATATGGGCATTACTGTTGAGCCAGACTTTTATGAAGAAGAATACAAAAAAGCCCTTTTGTCTTCAGATTCAATGCTTGCGTTCCGCACTAAATTGCTTAATAAATTTGCAATTGATGAGACTTTAAGTTGGATATCACTAAAGTTTATTAAAGAACATAGTGTTGATAAAGATTTGTGTAGTTTACAAAGGGATTATCCTGACGCAATGTGTGCGATTGATTTAAGTGAAAGCGATGATTTTTCAGCGGTCACGTTTGGAATATATGATTATGAAAAAAAATCGTTTTTTTTTCATACAAAATATTTTTTTCCTAGAGGTGCTTTGGAGAAACATGAAAATCGACGTTTGTATGAAATATGGGCAGAGCAGGGATATCTAACGTTGACAGAAGGAGATGTTATAGATTATGAAGTAATTGCTAATTATATTCTTGACACGAATAAATATGTTCGTGTACTTAACATTGGCTACGACTCCTGGAAAAGCACTGAATTAATTAATATATTAGCGGCTTGCTTAGGTGCTGATGCTCCTTATGTGCTAAAGTCTGTGTCTCAGACTTATGGCAGTTTTAATGCACCTGTTGAATCGTTTGAGCATGGAATAAAAACGGGGAAAATTAAAATAAATCGCAATCCAATAAATGACTATTGTTTTGCGAATGCGGTTATTGATGTTGACAATATGGATAATAAAAAGCCAATTAAACGTGGGTCTGGAACAGGTAAAGGGAAAACAAATAAAAACAAGATAGATGGGGTAATAACTAAATTAATGTGCATGCGGTTGTTTATTGATTGTGTAAGATAATATTTAGCGGTTTTTTAATCGCTTTTTTATGTTTTTTGGCATAAAACAAACAAAAAACCGCTTTTCCCTTAAAAAAATGGTACCAAAATCACCTAAATCTATGTATAGTAGAGAGCATAGATTTTATGGGAATATTTAAAGCCATTGGAAATATATTCAAACGTAGTACTCAAAATGGGCAAAGAGAAGATTCTTCTTTGCCTAGATTGGGTGCATCCACGATTTTTACGACTGCTACAGGAGGCAATCCGCTAAATATTTCAACAGTATATCACTGTGTTGATTTCTTATCAAGCAAAATTGCAGCATTGCCAATCCAATATATGCGATTGAAAGGAGATATCTATGTCGAAGACAAAGAACATCCATTGCATTATCTTTTGCAGGTGCAGCCTAACCCGGCAATGTCTGCTTTTGATTTTTGGAAAATGGTTGTTCAGTACGTGTTGTTGAGGGGTAATGCTTATATTGTTCCTGTGTATGGTGGAGAACTCTTTTATTCTTCGTTGGCACTGCTAGACCCCGACAATGTTACACATAATACAGAAAATGATACTTATACGATTATAACTAGTAATTTGACGTTAAATGAAGATGAAGTAATACACATCAAGAATTTTAGTTTAGATGGCAAAAGGGGGTTGTCAACCTTAACATATGCAAGACTTACATCAGATATTGCATTAGTATCAGATAAAGAGTCTCTTAATCGAATGGAGGTAGGAGTAAGAGGAATTGTTTCTAATGCAAGTGGAGATGTACGTGGGTTTGGTGCTTATCAGGATAAAGAGCTTAAAAAAACGGCTATAGATTTAGACGCTCGATTTAGAGGAGGAGAAAGAATTGTTAGTTTGCCAGGACAAACACAGTTTTCGCCAATAGCTCTAACGTCTGCTGATATGCAATTTTTAGAAACTAAAAAGTTTAATTTGAGAGACATATGCCGTTTTTTCAGCGTGTCACCAATTTTTGTTTATGATGATTCAAGCAACAATTACAAGACAGCAGAATTGGCTAATGTAGAATTGATGTCTGATACGTTGTACCCCTTTTTAAGGAAAATAGAACTTGAATTGCATCGCAAACTTGTGCCTCGTTCATTGAGTTGTAAACGACAATTTAAATTTAATTTGCTTGATTTGCTGGCTTGTGATTTGGACAGTAAAGTCAAGTATCAGACTTCTACGATTGCGGCAGGTCTTGCAACAGTCAATGAGTGGAGAAAAAAAGAAAACAAGCCAGCTGTTGAAGGAGGTGACACAGTGTTAGTGTCAGCAAACCTTAAAAGTCTTCAAAATCTTATAAATGAAAATAAACAAAATGGGGAAGGACAAACAGGTATTAATTAGACGCACACTTTACACGGCTAACACTCTTCACATAAGAGAAAGTGATGGCGAGAATAGTCGAAAAATAACAGGGTATGCGATTTTATTTAACACACCATCTTCAACCTTGTATGAAGATAGTGAGGAAGTGATAAGAGAAGTTATATCACCATCCGCAGTTACGCAGGAGTTGTTAGATCAGAGTGACATTAAAATGACTTTGTTCCATGATCGGCATTTAATTTTAGCCCGATCTAAATCCGGTGCAGGTTCTCTAACTTATCACATTGATAATAAAGGGGTGAGCTTTGAATTCGATGCCCCACATACAGCCGATGGAGACAAAGCTGTAGAACTAGTTAAGAGAGGGGATATTGATGGTTGCTCTTTTATGTTCGCAACGAGATACTATGATGAAGACTATGTGTCTAGAACCGTAAGTGCTAGAGATGGAAAATACGAAAAAATTTTTACTGTCAATAAAATTACAGGCATATATGACTTTACTCTGACTCCAGACCCTGCCTACCCAGATACTAGTTGTCAAGCTAGAGAACTGGTAGATGCGTTAAGAGAGAAAAAAGAAATGCCAGATGACATTGTTTGCAGACAAGTTGAAGAAATGCGACGCAATGCACATTTAAGAATTAACTAAAAATATATAATATGACAAAAACAACAAAAGAATTGTTGCAAGCATTTGAGAAGAACCAGAATCGAATCAATGAGATTGCAGATACTTGCGAACGTGAAAACAGACCTCGCACAGAGGCAGAGGATGTTGAGTACAAATCAATTCTGCAGAACAATGAAGTCCTAAGAATGCGAATGCATACTGTCGCATTAGGTCAGTATGGACAGAATTCTAACGAATTTAACATGCGAGAAGCAGACCGCATTGTTCGTGACAATGTCTCAAAGGGGCAGCCTACGACAATTTTAATTTGTCGTGACTTGGTGATGGTTGCTGACGCTAAAGCAGGTGGTATTGTTCCAATTAAAATTCAGGATATTATCGAACCTCTTGCTGAAGGATTGATTATCGACAAAGTTGGATTGCCTATGCCTACAGGTTTGGCAGGTGATTATGTGTGGCCAGTTTACGAATCTGTAGAAGCAACAATCCAAGGTGAAGGTGTTGCGTTGACAGATACAGAGATTTCACTAAGCAAACTGACCGCTTCGCCACAACGTATTGGTATTGCAATTCCTGTTACAAGACAGACTATCAATCAGTCTGATGGCGTGATTGAGATGATTGTTAAACAGTTAATGCCGCTTGCATTGTCTAAACTGATTAACAAAATTATGTTGTCTCCTGATAAAGTCACAGGAGCAACAACCTTAGTAGGCCCTTTTGTTGCTCTTAAAGAGACTGCAAAAGCAATTGGCCTAGAGCCGACGTTCCGAGACTACAATGGCATGAAAGCGGATGTGCTTAAAGAAGGTGTCGATGGTACGGCATTGTGCTGGGTAATGACACAATCTCAGAAAGCGATTGCTGAAGCAACTCCAAAAGATACTGGCTCAGGAATTATGGTATGTGAGAATGACAAGATCGCTGGTCTTCCTGTTTTTTGTTCAAATTACATTGGCGAACACATTGGCCTTGGAGATTGGAGATATCAGCCTCTTGGACTGTTTGGCGATATCTCGTTTATTGTCGATCCTTATTCTCAGGCAAGAAAAGATGCTGTAGATTTTGTGCTTAATGCTAATTATGGCACAACAACACTGCAGTCTAAGGCATTCAAACTTGCCAAGGTCGCTCCTAAAGAATAACTTCATAAAACGAACTGATATATGATGCTGAGCCTGGAGACTGTTAAGAAGCATGTGAGATCTGATGATTTTGCGGATGATGATGAATATCTGCAGATACTCACAGAGGCAGCTGAAGAACATATTGCCAATGTGACTAACCGCTCGATAAATGAACTTACAGAAATGAGCAGCGATGGTGTGTCTTTACCCAGACCAATACAACAGGCTGTGTTGTTGCTTGTAGGACACTGGTATAACCAAAGGGAAGCGGTTGCTGGAACACAGATGACAGAAGCCCCTCACACTCTCCAGGCTCTAGTTAAGCCATACGTTAAACTAGTAGAAGAATGAGAGCAGGGGCGATGAAGTACCGTGTCGCATTGTTAGAACCCGTGACAGAGAAAGATTTGTATGGCTCTGAGAAAATCAAGTATGTTGAGACTCGTACCGTACATGCGGAGCGTGTATCTGTGCAAGGAAATAGATCTGATGAGTTGGGTGAACATTTCCCCGATTATTCGGTAAAATTCAACATCCGTGACATACATCATGTATCTGAGAATTGGAGATGTCGACAACTGGGTGGCGAATTGTTTACGATTGTGGCTATTATTCCCAACATAAATCGAGGGTTTAACACTTTAATTTGCGAGAGAGTCAATGAGTAAAAGTGTATTGTCTGCAGGTAAAATAATTGGTAATGTTTTAGAGAACAATACAGAAGTTCGTAGCCGTGTCTCTAAAATATTCCCAATTATGAGCAATAAAGCTATATTGCCATATGTGTATTATCGTCGAGTCGGGTTCTCTCAGATTCCACAAAAGGTTGGTAGGGGGGCAGATACTGTTGTGATTCAAGTGGCGTGTTGCACCGCTGACTATGAATCAAGCGTTGAATTAGCGGAAGCTGTAAGGAATGCGTTAGACTATCAACAAGCGGAATTTGATGGACAAGTGATGCGTTCGTGCGTACTGACAGACTGTGATGAGACATGGAGCGATGACGCTTTTGTACAAAATTTGATTTTTACAGTTAAAATATAAATAACATGGCAAAAACTGGATATGTTAATGGTAGCGATTTGCTGTTGTATGTAGATGGAAAGGCGGTCGGCTCTTGCACATCGCATCAGACTACATTCAATTCTGAGACAAAGGAAAGAGCGGTTAAGCCGCCAGCGAAACAAGGAATGAAGTCTGGACTATGGAAAAAGAAAGGAGTCACAGGACTAAGTTTCTCAATTTCTGCGGATGGTCTTCTTTTCTATGATGAGACTGAATACGGTTTCAAAAAATTGTATAAGCTATGGAAAGAAGCTAAGAGTGTCGAGGTGAAGTGTATGGAGCGTTCAGAAGATGGAGACACTGATACTAATGGAGAGCCTTATCTTCGTGGTATGTGTATCATCACGTCATTGCAGCAGAATGCAGCGGCTCAGGACGATGCAACATACTCCGTAACATTGGAAAACGATGGAGAACCGGACGAACTTGATGAGTCAAAGATCACTGAGGGTGTCCCTGGTGAATAAGTGTTAAGTTACAACTAACTAAAAGCGGAATTGTTTTTTAATTCCGCTTTTTTCAAAAAAAAATATATGAATAAGATCGAAATAGCAGGTAAAAGTTATCCTGTTCGTGCCACAATGGGTGCATTGGTAAGATTTAGGCAGATGCAGGGTAAGGAAGTGAGTGAGATGGACGAAAATTCATCTGAAGATGTTTGTGCGTATGTTTATTGCATTCTTGTTAGTGCGTGCAACGCAGACAAAATTAATTTTGAGTATGATTTTTTGACTTTCTGCGATATTGTCGATTTGACGACAATCAATAGAATATCACAGATGTTGGTTGATCCTTCAACCGAAAAAAAAACGGCAAATCTTTAACTGTGCTGCAGCTGCTAGGAATTGCAGTTGGTAGAATTGGAATCAGTTATGATGAGTTTTTGCGGCTGGATGTTGATGCATTTGAAGCTATCGTCAAGTCTTATTGCGATCATGAGGAAGACAAAAGAAGAGATGATTGGGAGCGGATGAGATGGCAAACAATGTTGACAATACAGCCGTTTGTCGGCAATAAACACAAAATGAAGCCTGAAGATATTCTTGTTTTCTCATGGGATAAACAGGACAAGAAAAATGTCAAAACAATGACACCTGCAGAACAACGGGCAAGAATGAAAAAACTAGTTGAAAGATTAGGAGACAAGACGGTATGAAGTATATAGGGATATCATCGCAGATTTTAGACAAGACACAAAAATTGTCAGTTGCACAACAACAAAAAATAGAAAAAGCTCTTGTTGCGGCCGCATATACGATGCGAAACAATGCCCGTAAACAATTCTCTCATAACAGTCATGGGTATAATATATCTAGTCTGCAAGATGGGATAATGCTTGGCGCATTGCGTTCTGTCGCTGATGGGGTATCTACTATAACTATACATGCAATGGGCAACCTTTCAATTAAGAAGACGTGGAAAGCCCGAATATTTGCTGGAGGTGCTTATCATCGTCGCACTAAAGGCAGAGGCAGAAATAGGGGAACGATACAAGATCTTAAGACTATATCTAAGTCGATAGATCAGAATATATTGAATACATATATAAACAATGTCATTAAATGAGTCAATTAGCAGCTAAAATCACAGCAGACTCTAGCAGCTATCGCAAGGCTATTGAGGATGCAAATAATGTGCTAAAAGCATTTACTAAGGAGGAGTCCTTGGCAGCGGATTCTCTACGCAAGGTGTATGATGTTACGCAAGACCAGGTTGATGCGTACAAAAAAGTTACGGTTGCGATGGAGAAAACGACGGCTGGCACTAAAAACATAAGACAGACATCCTCGGCATTAAGAAGTGACATCGAGAAATTAAAGATACAATGGGAAAATCTCAGCGACACCGCTAAAAAGAGTAAGTTCGGACAAGCGATGGCTAATTCTATCCGCACTGCAGAAGATCGTCTAAGATCAATGCAGATGCAGATGAATACAGCCAAAACAGCCACCACATCGGCATCTACAGCGATGAGTGGAATGGTTGGCATTGTCGGTAAATTAGCCCCTGCTATAGGTGCTGGTTCTGCAGCGATTAAGGTCATGAAAGATGCTTTTTTCAATAGCGAAAAAAATATTGATGATTGGGGTCGCACTGTGAATGTCGCAAAAGGTACTTATCAAGTTTTCCTTGACACGCTTAACAAGGGAGACTGGTCTGGCTTTTTTTCTAAAGTCAAAATGGCAAAAAAAGAAATGTCAGAGATCTACGATCTTAACGACACGTTTGGCTCGATGCAACAAAATAACAGCAATAAAATTGCTAGCATAAAACTTAAGATATCCAAATTGCGTGCTGATCTCGCATATGACAAAGATAATGAATCTTTGAAGCAGCAACTTTTGGAAGCACAGCGAGAATTGGAAAGTACTTTTGTCGATATGTATAAGACTGTGTATGAGGCTGGACTTAAAGAAATCAAAGCATCGATGGGGACAGAAGCGAGCGAGACCATGCGAGAGATTCTTGCTGATGATCTGATTAAGAACGGCCAAAAGGCAATGGATAAAGCCCAGAAACGTCTTGAATATTTAAACCAGAAGTCTGGTGTAAAAGGTACATTTACTGTCGAGGACGAATCGGGGAATCTTCTCCAGATGGACTATGAAAAAAAAATATGGGAGACAGAAAAAGGGCTTGCGGATGAGCGTCTTGCAATTTTAGGGTTGTTGAATAAAGAATCTAATGAATTGCGAAAACAAGGCCAAAAGCATATAGATGAGGCTTATGCCTTGCAGACGCAACTGGAGCAATTGCGTCGTGAACTGGCTGAGCAATTAAGGGAAAAGCCTAAGCCAGCTGCTGAGCCTGTAGAAATTGATTATATGAAAGACCGTCAGATGCTTCTTGATGTTCCTGAAGGAAGCAAACCTTCTAACAAGATAGACAGATCTTCTATTGACAGTTATTTGTATGAGAAACAATATAAAGCAAGGGTAGATGCCGCACGCAAAGCCAAAAAAGAAGAAGATAGAATCTTTTTGGAGCAAGCACCTAAGAAGGTAGTCGGAGATATTAAGGATATAACATCGACTTCGTCGGCATTGTATGATTCTTTGTCAAGTTTAGATGAAATAGACAATCCGTTTAAGTTTTTTGACAGGCTAGCCGGAATTGCACAAAATGTTCTTAACGTGATTGACACGATTAAGGGGTTGGGGCAAACGATGAAAGCCCTTAGTGCGATCTCCAGCATGACAACAGCACAGGAAGTGGCGGATTCAGCTGCTAAGGCTACAGCCAGCGGAACAGAAGCGGCGGCAGACACCACAGCGGCCACGGCAAAAACGTTCAAGGCTCATGCAGCTATCCCATACGTAGGAGCAGCAATTGCTGGTGTTATGGTAGGAACAATGATAAGTATGATTGCAAGCTCTAAAAATCGAGTTCCTAAGTTTAACAGAGGAGGCATCATAACAGGGCCAACTATGGGTTTGATGGGTGAGTATTCTGGAAGTTCTACTAATCCTGAAGTAGTCGCACCATTAGACCGCCTTAAAGTATTGCTATCCGGATCAGAAAACAGCCAATCCGGCAAAGTTCGTTTTGTTATTGAGGGAAGAACATTAGTCGGAATTATAGAGAAAGAAAGAAACTTATCAAGCAGACGATGAAACATCTACGTTATCAAGGGGAATTTTTATCGGTCAATGGAGTTGTCACAAGGGTCGAATTGTGGCAAGAGAGCGATGTGGCTTATGAAGTGCAAGAGTTGGAGTTCCCTGCAGAAGCTCCGTTAATAATCGAATGGGGCGAACATCAAAAATATGATGTTTTGGCAGGGTCTTCTGCTACACTTAAAATTATTAGTCCAGGCGATCGTTCGTATTTAGACCTGTATACGGTTAAGTATGGGGAAATCCGAATGGATGTATATAGAGACAGCCAGATATATTGGAGAGGCTGCATTGACACAGAGTTATATGAAGAGCCGTATGAAAAATATAATAATTATGATGTTACTCTTACATTTTCCGATTTTAACGAGTTGAATCGTATCCCTTTTGATATGCCTGTGGGCTTCACAAGCATAAGCGATATTTTAGTTGCGGCATTTGAGAAAACACAATGTGTTAATTCAGATTCTCTATATATAGAGACCGCAGATGTTGGAACAACATATAACTTAGGTCTTAAAATATTATCGACTGCATATTTACGGACGGACAACTTCTATAAGGAAGATGGAGAAGCTGAGACTTGGGCAAATGTGGTTGAAGGGATACTTCAGCCATTAGCGGTTCATGTTACACAATATAGAGGTAGGACTTATTATTATGACTATCATACATTAATTAATCTTGAAGTTCCGACAGAATCAATATTGTATGCGATTCCTTATCATCGCAAGATAGAGTGGAGTTCTACGCAGCAAAATCTAAGTATTGATAAAACTTATAATAACATTAAGATTACTTTTTCGCCTTATGCTCAAGCGGCAAATGTGCTTCCAACGGAATGCTGGAGCGATAGCATAGAGACAAACAGAGAAGATACAGGTATTAATAATTTGGAGGGTCGTAATATAGGTGAAGCAACAATATGGACTTATCCTTTACGTGACGAAAGCCCGCAATTTAAAACTCCTGGTTTCACTTTGTGGACGTCTTCTAAATGCAGAAATATTACATTGTCCGGTGGGCGAAAAGTTTTTAAGATTGTTCCGCAATATGATGGCAACGATTGTCAAGGTGTTGTTGCGTGTTGGAATGCTTTCCAGAAGTATAGTAAGCCAGTTGGAAACCAAATTGCATACAATTTTGATTGTGTAGAATACGGTTGGAATCCAATCGACAGATGGGATTATATCCCGGATATGGTATTGTTTGAAACGTCTCATGTCCTTTTGCCTCCACAATCTACAGATACTCCAATGCAATTGCGGTTGTCGATGGAAGTCTTGGTTGATTGCAGAATCAACCCTTTCGAGGATCCGTTTGGTTACAAGATCGGTGGTGACTCTAATTGCAAAGCTGGTATGGATAGGTTTAATGCTCGTGCACAATTCCTATATATTCCCGTTAAAATTCATTATAAACCTTTTAATTCGGATGTAGAATATGTGTATGACAACACTCGTATTATAGAGCATGGATCAGACATAACCAGTTATGAACGGACTATGCAAGGCGAATGGGTTGTTGATGATGGTGGGGCATTCTGTTGGCTGGCTTACTATATTGCAGAAGCGGAAGAGCGACAAAAGGGGACTGCATTGTGCAAATGGGTTAAAAATAGACAGACTATCGATGTGCATGGGTTGAGGCTTGACACAATGTTAATGAACATAGAAGATGGCCAATATATCCCTTATATAGATCTGGCACTGAACAGAGGTGGTGAAGTCTGGATTGAAGTGATGGGTAGAGGCTGGAGGGTTGCAAGATATGACGCAACAATGGGTAGCGACGATCACAATAAATTCACTGACTTGGTGATGAACAATCTCACTTTCGCTCTGTGCAAACTGCCTGAATTAGAGTTGCTGAATCAGAATCTTTTTGATCAGGAATTAGCAAACAACGATGTTGTGTACAATGCACAGGTAAATGCCGACGCTAAAGAAGAGCTTAGCATAAATACAATATGTGGCACATACGTTGCCGGAGTTCCGTCTGCACGTGGCACTTATTACACTGAATTAGGGATGCAAATTCTTAAGATGTGGCGTGCTGGACGGTTGGCGGCTGCAGAAGAATTGTTATGTGGAACGCTATATTCTCAATACGCAGAAAGACATATATGTCTGACTGGAGAATGTGAGCTAAAGGGGGTGCGTGCATTGTCATTCGTAGAACAGAACCAGGATGGAAAAAAGTTTATTTGTGTCAGTGAAAGCCAGAATCTGATTGCGGACACGATGGACGCAAAATTTATAGAATATTCACCAGACGAATACGATAAAAAATAAAATATGTCAAAAACATTCAGCCTAAGAAGTATGTTAGTCCCTTCTAAGGGACGCTCTGAAACATTGCGTAATGGCGGTGTGGTAATAGGTGGTGTGACTAGTATAGGCACATCACAAGAGAATGCATCGACTGTTATCGACAAGATCAACAATACGACTGTCGTTTTGAATGGGGATTATAGCAAAATACAACGTATTTCTATAACAAACTTGCTAAATCTTACACAGGATGAAATCGGAGCGAATGATTTGTATATCGTATATGCTAGCGGTAGCGATGAAAGTGGCTGGAGTGAGGAATCTTTTATATATGAAGAAGAAACTTGTCCTGCAGCTTCATTTTTCCAGTGGATAAATGGGAAATGGGAGCATATCACAGATGAGATTGACTTGTCAAAGACGTTGAAATATGATTCCTTGCCTAAAGAGACATATATGATAATGTCATTAAATGGACAAACATCGTTCCCAAATATTTATGGCAGGAATCGTGCTGGGCTTCCTATTGCTGTGCTTGGTAAATATCAGCTTGATGAAAAAGGGGTATATAAACCAATATTTGAGACGACAGGCACACCAAGTGGCGGCACAAGTTCTAATTATACCTGGACGATAACCGTTCCATATGCACGCTATTACATTCAGGGAGGAAACCCTATATATGAAGGTGGACTTCTTAGTGCGTCAGACTATAAACGCTTGATTGAAAATACTGGTGTTAACATTGACACTGTTGTTCCTGAAAATCCAAGCGATACGCATGTGCCATCGACTAAACTTATGGCCGATAACTTTAAGATTGTAAATTTGTGGCTAAACAGTTTGTCGGACATGAAAGCGAGTAAAACAGATTTAAGCAACTACTTTGATAAAACTTACATATTAGCCAATTATTACGACAAAAATTCTGTTGATAATGCTTTGTCTGAAGTACAAAAAAAGGATACGCTTGCAAGTGATGTTGAGGCTCTCGGCTTCACGAAAAACGCTGGTACAATAACTGGCGTTAATCTGAATGGAGAGAATGTTGGCAGGTCGGGAGTCGTAGACATTAAAGCGATGCCACTTGGAGGATATTATTCAGCATCTAACAATGGAACTACGCAACCAGGCAAATGGTGCGAAATAGCATTTTGTTATATAAACCCTAACAGCGTGATTTCTAAAACCCAAATTTTCAGTGTGACACGACCTACTGGACTATATGATAAGATGCAAGGTTTAATTAATGTTAGTATCAGAGTCTCATATGGCACAGTGTCGCATTTGTATTTGTTTACTGATAACATATACTTGAAAAATCATTTTAAGGTGGTATATGACAAAAGTAAAGATAGATGCTCTTTATATGTTACAGCTAATGAGGCGTGGGAAACATGGAGGCTGACTGCTATAAGTTACCCTGTTCAATTTAGTCAGGGATTAGCACAGATTGTTGATGAGCCAATTGATCCCACTGGAGGCATGTTGGTTGATGCACAATGTTATAACGTTGAGACTTATAATAAAACAGACATAGGCCCAATTTATTATGAAGATGTGGCTAATAGGGAAAAAGCTGTGAATGTTAATGCAATAGCATTTTGGAATGGAGCGTACAATTATCAAAATTCGTCTAATTTGGCTTATTGCCGTCATGGAGCGTTTGGAACAATTGTGACTAAAAATGTAAATGATTATGAAGCAAAAAAACCATTGTGGGCAGCTTATACTCAAGACTCTGGAGCAGGAAGTTATATAACATTTCTTAGAATGAAAGGAGTCACCGCATACATGGTGGCAAATCGTGAGTATCAGTTTTCGATAAGGCTATTAGGGCGGCATAATAGCTTCGGCGGTGATTGTACAATTCGAGTTAAAGGCACTGTTGCTTCTTCTTCTAGCTTGGGCGATCCACGTATGTGGTATGTTTCGGGAGAAGCAAGCCATCCAGCGATTCGCATGTATAAAATTAGTGACTCTGTGTATGAAATAGCCGTGCTTAAAACTAATAGATACGCATATGCAGATGCCAAGTTAGAGGACTCGTATGCGTCAACAGGATGTGTTACATTGGAGATGATAACCAATGGCACTTCTCACGGAACTTCTGATAATTATCATGTGCAAGCATTACTTTATCAATCAGATTGGAACGAAACAGACCAAAATAGAATAGGTTACATTAAAAATAAACCTGCAGCGGTTACTGAAGAGACTGTATCAGGGTGGGGGTTTGTTAAGAGAAAGTTCGTCTGCAGAACAATCACATATTCCAATGGAGCATATGGTGGTGCAATATTAGATAGCAGAGGTGTGGATAAATGCACTGCATACAATGGACGTTCTCTTAGTGTTACAATTACAGGATTAACCACGCAGCAGGAGTATCAAGATTTTTTGTTGCAAAATACAATTTCAGTATCTTATACTTATTTTGAAGATGGAGTTGCTACAAGGTCGGATGGAATTATCAGTAAAATTAGTGCAGGAACTGCAATTAATATTCAATTGAAACAAGACATGTTGCATCTGACGGATGCACTTGTATACGTAAGTGTTGTTTTTGATAAAATTATTTAATAAATATGGGAAAAAGAATAAGAATCGGAAAAGATATCGCTATTGCTTGGCATATCACATTGCCGGAAGACACTGACGAATTGTTGTCAGATATGGATCTGACTATTGCGATGAAAGACCCCAAGGGGTTGCTGATTGCAATTAAGGATTATGTTGTGAATGGTAATGATGTGTTGATAGGGCTTAAAGGGACTACTTTTGCGTGGCTTGGCAATTACACGCTTACGCTTTGGAAAAACAAAGGCAAAGATGGGCAAACGGTTGTTGATGCCGTTAATGCTTTTACCCTTGTTAACTCGACAGACAAAGAGGCAGATGATAACAGCTCAGGAAGTGGCGTGCTGGAGATTAAAACAGTTGATTTGTATTCTGAACTTACGTTTTTGGTAAATTCGGCAGGTGCTAATGCAGGTCTAACAGAAAAAGTGGCATTATTGGAAAAACGAATAGGAGAGTTGTCGGACAGCAAACAAGATAATATTACATTAGATGACACGCCTCAAGCCAAATCTAAAAATCCTGTCACATCAGAAGGAATCAAAGCTTATATAGATAGTAGTCTTGGCGAAGTCAATCAGATTTTAGAACAATTAATAGGAGAAAACGTATAATGGCAACAATCGCAGAAAATTTGCAGAAATTGATTACTGCAAAAAATAATATCATAGATGCATTAAAAGACAAAGGGATAGAGATGCCAGACAATGCCAATCTTAGCAGTGTCTCATCCCTTATTACATCGTCTTCTATTGCTCCACAGACAGTCGCAACTGACATATCCAAATGCGGTCGGCTTTTGACTAAATTTGCGGTTTTTCAGATATCCATCTTAACTCTCCGTACAACACAACAGATTATCAAAATAACAGAGGCTACCAAAAAGCAACCATTGCGTTTGATATGCTCGCAACTATCAAAGAAGAGTTGGATTTTGTCGCATTTAATGGAGATTGTATAATCGATGAGAGTGGAGATGCCAATGTCTTTGGGGCATTAGCCCCTATATTTGACACGTATAGAGAAAAGCTTGGTAATGTCCCATTGTACATGATTCCAGGCAATCACGACAGAGGGACGACAATAGATGTTTGGCATGAAGTGTCTAAGCCGAATTGGGATGGTGTTACATTCCGAGATTCGGACAAAGTTTGCTTCTATAAAGAAATCAATGGAGACTTGTATGTTTGGTTTGGTTTGTGGGGAAGTTCTTCTTTTAGTTATTCGGAAGGAATGTATAAATGGCTTTTTGATTTGTTAGATGCCAATTCCAACAGACCCCGTATATTTTTATTTACTCATTGGTTTGATGGATCAGTGGATAATTGGGGATGGAGAGCGTTGGCGGGCCAATATTACAATAATGGCTGGTCTTCGGATGAGGCTTCACATCCAACTAGAGGTCAATTCGGCAAAATAAAAAATTATAAAAATGTGATATGGTTTACGGGTCACTCACATACGGACTGGGAGTATGAGAACACATATCCGACAATTAAAGTGCATGCTAATGACACGGCTAAAATGGTTAGTATTCCATCTTTGTACACTAATGGCGAATTGGCAATTGTGTCTGTTTATTCTAATATGGTTGTGATTCAGCCGTACAAGAAAAACGCAGTCATTATGACAGAGAAAGTATATTTTATAGGAAATGCTACAAGCGTAAAAAAAGAAAATGTTGATATTTTAGACTGGGAGACAATTGACAGTAGCCACCCTACATGTCTTAAATTGATATATGAAGTGAATGATATAACCACCCCTACTGCACTAGTTGCGGATGGCTCTCAGTCTGGACAATCTGCATATAATATGAATTATATATCTGACATGTATATTGATGGTGTTCAAGTTACACCAACGGCTACATATCAGTTTGGCAATGCAGGTAAACATATCGTATTGATTCAATTGGCAGAAAATCATTTTCATGGAGGAATGTTTTACAAAGTACATGATTTGTGGTCTGTGTCAGTTCCGGCAAATGTCACAAATTCTGCCGCTTCAGTATTTAAAGGTTGCTCTAAATTAAAATATGCAAGATTTGGCATGACATTGTCAAATAAACTTGAAAACAATTTTGTCGACAATGTAGTCAAATTGGAAGTCGTTAAGTTTGGTGCGGGAGTGCCTGGCCTTAATGGTGCTAACATTCTAGCGAATGTTCCAGCATTGACAGACATATACATAGAAGGAAATACTTTTGATGTGACAGATGCGATTGGATCAACGGACATAAGCGACACTTATATTGTGCATGTCAATAGTGGCATTGATCAAAACTCTATTATTTCTAAATTTCCTAACGCAACTTTTGTCGTAGATTTGTAAAAAAAAGATAGTGAATTTTATTGAAAAATGTTGCACAATTCAATATAATTCACTATCTTTGTAATGTAATCAAAAGAGATGATTACCGAGAGGCAACGTACCTCAATTGTATAACGGATAAAACCTAACTGAAATGAAAATCCAAGAAGTTTCAGTGAAGTTTACAATCTTCGGACTAGAAGTGACTATCAAAGTCAAATCTTTGAAGAAGAAGTAAAATTCAGAGGTTGGGAAGTTGGAGCTTCCCTTCCTCCTTAGGTTTTATGACACAAAAATAATCAATATGAAAACACCAACAAAACAAAAAGGAGGAAAAAGAGAGGGTGCGGGACGCAAAAAGACAACAGAGAAAAGGATAATGTTTGGCGCGTCATCTGAAGTCCTTGGAATTTTAGAAGGAATAGAGGGCAATAAAAGTGAGTTTATCAACAAAGCGATATTGGCATATTCGAATAACAAATGATTTGTCATGAGTAAATAAAAAATTAAATTGATAACAAGACGTAGAGTTATGTTCTACGTCTTTTTTTTATACATTTGTAAAAACGGACTGAAAAATTTTTTAATTATGTTGGAATACATTACTACAGGAAACTGGGATGCATTAGTGTCAGATTGCATTGTGCGAATTATGATAATATTATTGAGCTGGGCATGTGCTGTTGCATCATCATTTATTGATTTGTGGAGTGGGGTGGATACGGCTAAAGCATTAGGGGAATCAATACAAAGTGACGGGTTAAGACGGACGGTGGTCAAGATTGGTGATTATATGCGAGTCATGTTGTTTTTGCTGATGTTTGATTTGCTTGGCGCTTTTTTAAGTTTTTATGTTATGCCGTTTGCGACAATGTTAGGAGCGTTGTCAATTATACTAATAGAAGGAAAGTCAGTAATCGAGAATTCACGACGCAAAAAAAGTAATTCTGCTAACATCCCAGATGTTATGCGGCAAATCGTCAATGCAAAAAATATTAGGGAAAGTAAAGAAGTATATGAGGCAATTTTGAAAGAACTTAATAACACTAAAGCGAATGAGAACAATTAACCGAATTATTATCCATTGCAGTGATACTAGGCAGGGGCAAATAGTAGATGCTAAGGTTATAGACAGATGGCATCGAGAAAAAGGATACCGTAAAATAGGATATCATTATGTTGTTCTGGAAGACGGCACTATTGAGAAAGGAAGGGATGAGGCTGAAGTTGGTGCGCATTGTCTTAGATATAACAATGGATCGATTGGAATTTGTTATTGTGGCGGCAAAGGTGCGGACGGCAGACCAGCGGACACAAGGACACAAGCGCAAAAAAAAGCCCTGATATTTTTAGTGCAAGATTTGTGTGCAAGATATAAGATCGCAGATATTGCAGGACATTGTGAATTTGCGAACAAGGCATGTCCTTGTTTTGATGTTAAAAAAGAATTTAAGTTATGAAACATGACGAAAAAAAAGCATCGTGCCTTTATTCTGTTATTGCCATAGCGGTTGTCTTGCTAATGTTTTTGTATTTGTTTACTGGATGTAAGACAGTTGAGTCTGTGCCATCAGTGGAATATGTTAAAGAATATATTGATAGATATTGTACAGACACTTTGCTTGTGTATGTGAGTGATTCGACTACAATAGAAAAAAATGGCGACTCTACGACTGTAACGAAAAGTAAAAGCAGAGACACATATCGAGGTAAGACCAGGATAGACACGGTCAAAGTCACAAAATATGTGAAAGAACCATATAGAGTAGAAGTTGAAAAAAAGTTAAGCAAGTATGAAGAAATTTCACTTAAAGTAGGAATGTGGCTAATACCTATTTTGGCTATATTGGTTGTAATTGCTATCTGCCGTTTTGTCTATAAACGTAAATAACATTTGTTTTTTTTTGTGTCAAACAGCATATTCAATTTGTCCTTATAGTATTTGCATTCTGTTATTTTTGCATTTCATTTAAATACATAAAAAATGAATGAAGCACAAAGAAAACTAAAAATGATTGTCAATGTGGTTGTGTCTGCAAGTGTCACAGCAATAAAATTCGAAAATGAAGAAGAAATTCTTATGCGAGACATTTTTTCAAAATCTAAACGGGAAAATGTCGTGAGGGCAAGGACGCTATTAGCGGTAGCTCTGTACAAATATGGTTACACTGTTGAAGATGTAAGTTTTGTGCTGAATGTCTCCAAGTCTGCTGTAAGTAAAATGTTTGTTGCTCACGAAGAGTACAAGAAATTAAGTCGTATATATGATTTGACGTGTGAGAGTGTCAAGCGACAGATAGAATCTTATCGCACGCAAGACGATGAATATATGCAGAGGGTTACATCAATGATTGAATAGATTCTAAATGCAAAGACGGTGTTATACATCGTCTTTTTTTACCTAATTTTTTCCTAACTTTTTCCCAGTTTTTCCTCAGTTGTTAAAAAAGCATTTTCCAAGATTTGAATTATTGTTAAAATAAATATTCTGAAATAGTTCCTTACTATTTCCTGCTTTTTTGTTCTAAATGCCAAGCGAATATAATTTTGCGACATAAACATAAACAAAAAGATATGGAACAAGTGGAAAAAATCTTATGTTGCGACAGACCGTCCGACAACAGTGCTATGTGGGCAGCGCTCATGGCAAACAAAAACAACAGCAATGATTGGATGTATGCCAATCAGATGAACAACCCTATGTGGTTGGTATGGATGATGGCTATGCGTTGGATGTATGGCAACAATGATGGCAACAATGCACAGTTGGCACAAATTCAAAGCCAAATTTCAGACAATCAGTCATTCAACAACATGATGTCAGCCATCACGCAGAATCAGAATGTAATGAATGACATTGCGACACGCACGTCAACTTCAATAGATTTTGTTCGAGAGTCTCTTTACCAATTAGGTGCTGCGGTGCAGAATGTGGCTGGAAAAACCGAGTTGAGCGCTGAAAGAGTGGCTAATGCTGTGGCTTTAGGCGATCAGAACATCATTTCACAGATGTTGCAGTGTTGTTGCCAGGGCAAACAGTTGATTGTTGAACAAGGCTATCAGAATCAAATTGCGACGGAGAGATCGGCTACCGTTCTTGGCTCTAAAATAGACGGTAATTTTGCCGCTTTGCAATTGCAGAATTGCAAAGACACAGGTGGTATTATAACACGTATCGACCAGCTTGCAAATGGAATCACACAGGGATTCAGCGCGACAAATTACGAATCGGCACGCTTGGCTCGTGACACTCAGGATGTTGTGAAGTATGAGTCTCAGAGACAGATTGATGCGATAGCAGCAGGATTCAAGAGCATTGAGGATAAGATGTGTCAGAATGAGATCAACACTTTGCGTGCTCAGCTTGAGGAAAAAGACCGTCGTTTGATGCTTCAAGACTTTGTCTCTCAAGTTAAAGCAAGTGGCAATTGTGGTTGCGGTTGCTAAAAAAAGGAGGTGGGGATGGTTACAATATCACCTGTCGGCTTGGCTACTGCAGCGTTAGTGGCAAACCAAGTCAGTTTGCTGGCGACATATAAAGAAAAGTTGTGCAATTCTGGTTGTTCTCAGACGGTAAAGCCGCAGTATTCTATAAGTTACACTTATGGGACACCCGTACTAAATGAGACTACAGTTTTTGTTCCCGTCACTGCAATTATCACAATTGTCACGTCAGATTGTTGTGGGTGTGGCAAGACCCGAATCTTTAACGAAAGATTCACTGCGGCATTCCAAGGGCAGACAGCTGTTCCTACAAGTGTAACGATTACAAGTGAGGGCAGGCAAACCAATGACGAAAACGGATGTTGCAGATCCGGAACTTACACAATCAATGATTCATTAACAATTCTAATTGCATAAGCTTATGATGTTTAGAGACCTTAAACAAGGCGACACTTTATATGTGTACGACCGTGTAGCAATCACGTTGAGTGCCGAAAAAGTAGTTAATGTATCAGCCCCACACCTTGATAAGAACAATGTGGCGAATGGGATGATGGTTGATGTCACGATCGGCAATGTTCAGTATTCGTTTAAGGACGCTAGCGAAGTGGGATATACTACTAATCTTGTAATAAGTCCTAACAGAGCTTGTGTTTTGCGAGAAGTCAAAAATCACAAGACGAATAACGAAACACAGATATCGATGACTCCAAGGCTGCAAGAGGAATTGCCTAAGCTTGATGTTGTTATTGAGGAACTTGAGCCTGAACTTAAAGAGAAGAAGGAACAAGATGCAAAACTGGCTAAATTAGCAGAAGAAATTCAGTCGATGAAGCAAATGTTTGAACAGGCACTAAAACAAATGTCAAATGGAAGCAAGAGAGTTGATACAGAGATTTGATGCAATGCACATAGAAGACGGCATGCTGCGTAAGGCGTTTGTTATGTTGGCTAATGCGTCGACTAGAAGTGCAATGCAATTTCTGGAATTTGTTGAAGGTGTTAATTCGTATGACAATTACATAAGCGAAAGTGAAGCAATGGAAATTGTCAGTAAGTTTAAAAATGCTGATGGCACAGAGGGTGCTAAATGGTCTCCAGAAGCATTGTTCAGCAAAGTTGCATCTTTAGGTGGCAATATTGATCATGCACCTAAATACAACAAATGGGCTCTGTATGTCACAATGAATATGGAGCATAGCGATCATTATCCAGTGTTGCAGAAATGGACTGGAAGTGACGCAACCAAATACGCTGAGGCTTGCTATGATCTTGCCGTTTCGCAGCTGAAGGACAAAGACAGACATGATTGGATAAGACGGTATTTCCAACTGTAAATTCTGATTTAACCTAAACCTAGGGCAGTGTGACAACTGCCCTTTTTTATATGTGTAAATCAGGTATTTTTTTGATTGCGTCCTGTCTGTTACGGTCTAATACTTTTGCGTAGATTTGGGTCGTCCGGATGTCTGAATGTCCCAGCAGTTTAGAAACTGTGTATAAGTCAGTGTCTAGCGTTATCATTAGTGTCGCAAAAGTATGTCGCCCTGAATGGAATGTTAATTTTTTTGTTATCCCTGCAGCAGCTGCCCAATTGCGAATGTAATTGTTTGTACATTCGTGAGATGGAAGACGTGGAAAAACATAATCTTTGTTTTTTTTTCTTTCTCCCATCAAGCGAGCCGCTTGCTCATTTATGTCAAGATATTGCAGTCCTTTTGTTTTTTGCTGACGAAATGTCAACCGGGTAAGTCCGTTGATATTGCTGACTTGATCCCACGTTAAATTCATAATGTCAGATCGACGTAACCCAGTAAGACAGGAAAATAAAAAACAAGTTTTTATGTTTTCTATAGGGCATGGAGTATCAACAACTGCATTAAGCTCTTCTAACGTCAGATAAGTTCTTTCGGCTTCTTCGACTTTAGGCAATTTGACAAAGACACATGGATCATCATTAATAAGTTTATGCCTGTAAGCCTCTTTAATTATAGTTCTAAATTTAGAAAAATATAAACTTTGGGAGTTTGGCTTTAGAGTTGAACTTAAATATTTAAAATTGGTTTGCCCCTTATTAAGGAATTTAACAAATCCTTCCACAAACTTAAAGTCGATTTCTTCAAGTAGAATGTCTTTGCCGTTGAGATATGTGTACATTTGGCGATATGCAGACTTCATTGTACATTTGTTTCCAAACGAGTTGGCTTTGTTTATCTTTTCCTGCCACAATTCAAGCAGATATATTTTTTTACTTTTGTTGAGGCTAAACTTGTTTTCTTGCATTTCTGTAAGTCGTCGTGATTTTACAATTTCTGCAATTTTCCAAGTTTCTTTATTCTTTTTTTTGTCTTCTTTGGTTAGTTCTGGAATAAGGTACAGCCTAAGTGATTCCTCATGTCTTTTGCCTCTATAGTAATAAGATAAAAAAATTGATTTTACACCATCTTTTCTATCTCTCAATCGGAATTTCACAAAATCTTTGTTCATAATTTTCTTTTTTTGTGTGGCGTTTTGAGGCAGTTGTTTATTTAGAATAAAAGCCACGAAATCGCCACTGAGTTAATATAAATATCAAACTATATATATCAATGATGTGTATATTACAATTAACTGAAATGCACTTTAATATAAATATCAATAGAAATAATATAAACATCAGTATATAAACGTGAGTTTTGTAATCATGATTTCTTGGTATTTTAAGACAAAAGTATATAATAATTTCTTTTTTGCAATCAAGTTGCATTTTCCTTCGTCTACTTTTGTTTCAGTTTAAGAATTAAAAGGAAAATGTTATGAAAGAATTTTTCTATTCATTATGGGTGTTGGTTTTGGAAATGGCACCTTATTTGCTTCTAGGTTTCTTCATAGCCGGTTTGCTTTACGCATTTATCCCTCAGAAACTATTTGCCAAGCATCTTAAAACGCCTGGATTCAAATCTGTTCTATATTCGACGTTGCTTGGTATTCCACTTCCGCTTTGTTCATGTGGAGTGTTGCCTACTACGGTTTCTTTACGAAAAAGTGGAGCTTCACGTGGAGCCTGCACATCTTTTTTGATCTCTACTCCGCAGACAGGAGTCGATAGTATACTTGCAACTTATTCTTTACTGGGTTTGCCGTTTGCGATCATTCGTCCGATTGCGGCATTGATCACTGGTTTGGTCGGTGGTTTTGTCACTGATCTGTCATTCAAGGATGAGGTGGAGACGGAATCTGTTTCCAACAACAAAGAGAGTAAGAATCTTACTTTTGTGCAGAAGTTGAAGGTCGCACTCAAATATGCTTTTGGTGAGTTGTTGGAAGACGTAGGTAAATGGTTGGTCATTGGTTTGCTTGTATCTGCGTTGATTACTGTGGCCGTGCCTAACGATTTCTTTTCCGCACTACAGGATTATCCTTTTTTGAATATGTTGATCGTCCTTGTTATTGCCATTCCGATGTATACTTGTGCAACTGGTTCAATTCCAATCGCTCTTTCTTTGATGATGAAGGGAATGACTCCTGGAGCGGCATTTTTGTTGCTGATGGCTGGCCCTGCTATTAACACTGCTTCTATGCTTGTGATAAACAAAGCTTTTGGCAAAAAACAGACAGTGATTTATATTGTTTCTATAGTGTTGGGAGCAATTAGTTTTGGCTTGATCATGGATTATCTTTTGCCAAGCAGTTGGTTTGATGTAAGTCACATGAATGCGGCGGTCTCTTGTTGTGAAGAGGGACATAATGAATGGTTCAGCATCATTTGCAGCGTCGTCTTCTTGATTCTTTTGATTAAATCATTCTTTCATGGACATCATCACCATGGAGAGTGTGGTTGTGGATGTCATGATGGAGGTTGTCACTGTCATGATCACGACGATGAAGGACATTGCCATTGTCATGAGGACGACGACGATGATGACTGCTGTTGCTGTGACGAAAATAGTGAGGTGGTTTTGAAAGTGAAAGGTATGTGTTGCAGCCATTGCGCAAACAATTTAAGAGATGCTTTTCTTGCTAATGATGAAATTGACAGTTGTGAAGTAGACCATAATTCAGGTTTGGTCAATATCAAATTCAAAGAAGGAAGGAAGATGACGAAAGAGCAGTTGGCGGCAGTGGTTGACGGTTTAGGTTATGAAGTGGTTGACGAATAAGATGAATATTGTTTAAGCAAAAAACGTCTTCCTTTTTTGGGGAAGACGTTTTTTTATAATAAGTAATTTGATTTTACTTAAGCACAACCTTCTTTACAAAAGAATCTTCGGCAGTGACAACTTTCACTAGATACAATCCCTTTGCAAACGAAGAGAGATCAAGAGAAATATTGTTGGCGTTTACTGATTCCGACATCAAAACTTTTCCTGTTATATCCAAAACAACTACATCATTGATAATATTGTTGTCAACTTCGACATTTATACTTCCTGAAGTAGGATTTGGATAGATGCTTACAGAATTTGATTCATTGTCAGAAACAGATGATAATGATCCATTATTGTTTTCATAACTGTATAGATTATTAGTTGAGAATCTTTCTGACAAAGAATTGAAACATAGTGGAATATCAGCTGTGCGTGGCTTTCCATCTCCTTTATATGCATTGGCTGACAAATCACCCTTTCTTGCTCTTAATGAAGCACCGTATTTTACTGATGTTCCTGACTTTAGAGACAGTGTCTTTGAAGATCTTAGTTTTGTCGTTCCACTTTCAACAATGAACGCACCTTCTTTCATTTGATCTGTCACCTTTTCTCCAGAAATGATGTTGTTTGCCACAATATCATGGTATCCTGTTAATGTCATATTCTGAAGATACAAATCTGTTTTTGATACAGTCACGTAAGGAACGTAATTTGCTTTCGTGATTGTGATATAGCAAGGCACATTTACATTTTCGAACACATATTTTGTTTCATTTGATGCGTCGAATGTCTTAAAGTATGATTTGCCATAGTCAGCGATACTGCAAATTGTTATTTTTGAACCTTTCACATGAGAGTCGACTGTTATCGAATTGTCGTTTCCTCTATTGATAAACGGTTTGAATGTTGCAGGCTCAACAGTATATAATCTCATACTTGGATCTCCAAAGTAATGGCCTATTCTACGAGTCTCATCAAGTTCTGTTCTAAATGATGCTTGAAGAATAGCGGAAGCAATGGATATTTCCTGATTTTTAAATAGAGCTTCAAGAGTGCCGGATCCCATAAGTTTACTTTCACAATGTACTGCTGGATAAGAGTTGCCGAATACACCAACTGCACCACCGATTGCTTTGTTTAGCAGACATTCTGCGAAACAAAGGGAATCTTTATTTTTATAATTGAATGATCCTGTGCTGCATGTGAAATTAAAAAATACTGGGGTTTTGTCTCCATTTTTTAGTTTGGCTACCTCTTCCTGAGTGTATGTTTTGAAACTATACGCACCTTCGTTTCCATGACCATCATAAACGACGATTGATTTTCCATCGTTTAATAAATCTGTGATATGAGATGGCGTTTTATCCCAAAAATCATTTCCACTTGGGTCTTCCATGTACATACCTTCTGGCATTTTGTCTCCATTAAGGAAATATTGAGGCTGACTGTTTTCTTTATAAGTTCTTTGTCCTTCTTTACAAGTAATATAATGACGGTCTATATCATACCCCAAACGCTTTAAGTCGATACTTACACCTTCCGCAGATGATACAAAATCAAATGTCTTTGATTCATGATTTATAGGACTGCCTTCATATTCGAAATACGATATGGACAAGGCTTTGTTATAGAAATCTGACTTTGCCGGCGGGTTACTTTCGTATGATATAATTTTATCTACGACTGAAATTGCTTCCTGTGGAGAATATACAGATATTCTTCCTCTTGCCATATCATCAAATGGTTTGACACTTGAGATTCCATTTTGTGCTAAAGGTGCATCACTACTATAGGAAGTACTTGTTTCACTAAACATCGAAATTCTGCTGATATTACGAAATGAAGTGCTTGGCACATCACTATCAGAACCAATGATGAGAAGATAATCAGGCATGTATTTTAGTTTAGAACAGTATGCCTTAATAGTATCAGCTACATAGTAAGGATAGTATACTTCCCATTTCTTTTTGCTTAAGATGTGACATTTGTAACCAAGTCTTGTCTTCCAACTTGCCATTTTTTCTGCGGCGACTTTGTATGCATCGGTTGTTACAATCAAATAATCACATTCTTTAGATGAAGCCTCAGACTTTAACATGGTTTGATCGTATTTCTTCAACATCTCAGGATTTGAAGATGCTCTTCCTAACATGTCATATGCCATTCTTGACAGTTTAGCAGGTGTTTCTTGTTTTTCAAAATTAATACGATATTTGATTGAAGAATAGCATCTCAATGTTTTCGTCGTAGAATTGAAAGAGACAGGATATGTGTTTATACTTACGAGCGGTACCGTTCTGAATGTGCTTTTGGTAACACAGTATGCGAGAGTGTCCGGATAAAAGCTTTTCCTTTCTCCAGTTGTTTTCGTATTAGTATAATTACTTGCATCAGAAAGTATTGACTCGTCGGTATCAATTAGAGGACAGATGAAATCTTGATGATTTTCCTCAATGATTTCTATTTTAACTGTAGACTCATTTGCATTTTCTGTTAATACAATAAGATCTTTGTAATATGGCAAACGACTACATTCGTCTAATACGATTTCATCTGTAATATAATGTGCATTATCCATATATAAATGAAGGTATCCGTTGCCATTGCCTTCTGAAATATGTTTTAGATATGCACCGTCAAACTTATATTCCACATCTATGTACGAATCACTGTTTGTGATTGTTCTTTGTGGATCGTTGAATTTCCTTTGGCTTACATATCCGTCTTTAAATGACAAATACCTGCTTTGGGCAAGTGATGCCGAAAAAATGAATATGCATAGGCCTAGTAATATTTTTTTCACTGCTTTATTACTTTAAGTTGTTCTTCATGTTCTCCATCTCTTGCTTCAATTGAGCGTTCTCTTTTTGTAGCTGAATCATGTGTAGAGTAAGTTCCTCCACCTTCTCCAAAAGGATGTTGCTCATTTTTGAGACGCTGATGCCCTCAGCTTCCATCTCTGCTGCTGATGGAACTCCTGGAAGATGCTTGTGCTCATTGACGTAATTCTCTACCTCAGACAAAGACTTTAGATTGTAATCTTCTGCAAACACATAGTCAGCAACGTTGTTCATGTCCATACGGATGTCGTTAGCTTTGATTTGTGAAGCCTGGATTGAAGAAGAGTTGATGCTGTTTGTGTTAACGTCAGCAACATCCAATGAACCAGTACAGATGATACCACCGTCAACGTGAAGTTTTGCTTTTGGATCTTCAATACCGATACCTACATTACCAGTCTTGAAATTATATTTGTTTGCTTGGAAACCCATTGGGTCGTAATTGTTGTAACCGTAAGCTGAGATCATCGCCCAACCATCATCGGCTGTCAAACGAATTGAGTTGTAGATTAGATTGCTTGTGTTGACAACAAGTCCGTTGTAAATTGAATTAGATTTGCCTTTTGCTACTAGATCTCCTTCTAGATAAAGGGTTTCTTCGATTGTTTCTGCGTTTGAAACGGCACATGACAACACTAGGGATGCAAAAGCTCCCATCTTTAATAATTTTGAAAACATAATTAGAGTTTTTTTTCGGAGAGTTCCATACATAATACAATAACATAGGCCAAAAGAATGAACTCTCCATAGTCCTTTCGGGATATGCTTGCAAAACTTAGTTAATTTTAGATTAGATAAATTTTTGGACTAATTCACAACAATCACATTGAAGTAGATTATTATACTCTAACATCTAAACAAACATCTTGCTTTGCTGAATACAAAAATAAATAATAATTCTGTTTGATAAAAATGTTTTTGATTTTTTATACAAGAAATTTGTTTGTGCTAAGTGGTTTGCGTATTAATATTCTCAGACCGATTTTTGTTAAATAAATATAATGTTTATAAATGCTCGTTCTTGCAGACTCGCAAATGGCAGAAGGTTAGGGCGTTGCACCATTGACAATCCTCAATTTAGTAACAGAATGTATTATGTTGTAGCCTTTTAATATAAATTTTTTATTCAAAAAATGTTTTTTTGATTGATTCGAATTTCATCTGAACCTCATTCCATTCATTTTCTTTTGTACTGTCGGGCATTATGCCGCCTCCAGCAAACAATGTAATTGAATTTTTGTTGATCTTTCCGCAACGAAGGTTCACGAATATATCAGCTTCGTCTGTTGATGCGGATTGAAAACCTACTACACCTGAATATAGTTCACGTTTATGGGATTCCGCATTTTTGATTGCGGATAATGCAGGTGAAGTTGGATAACCCAACACTGCAGGAGTGGGGTGGAGTAGTCTGATAAGTGTGGATAATGATTCCGTTGACGTGAATGAAATATCTGTGCAAAGATGCTGAATCAATCCTGCCGCCTTGGAATATGTAGTGCCGACGGTAATGTTCGCTTTTATCTCATTCAAACGTTCTGTTATATAGTCTGTTACGACTTGTTGCTCACGGATTTCCTTTTCATGCCATTTCTGCTTGCCATCATTGGATATTGTTCCGGCAAGTGATATTGTGGAGTATGATCCGGATTTTTTCTGAAGAAGAATTTCAGGTGTGCAGCCTATCCATGTCTCTCCGTTGGAAAGATGTAGAAGATAGGCAAATTCATAGCTGTCTTTAGATGCTATGTTTGTGAAAATGTCAAAAACTGATTTCTCGGTCTGTATGTTTTGCTTTGCTGACAGTACAATCTTTGCCGCCTTTTTTGACTTTAATTTTTGCATCACGGTATCGAACGACCGTTCGTACACTTCCGCTGATGTGGATGAATCTGTTTTTGATTTCAGATTAAGTTTTTGACGTTGTTTGATATAGGAGTCGAAAATTGCAACGTCTTCTGCAGAATCAAAATCTAAAGAGATATTTTTAGGAATCATTTTTAGCTCATTGTCTTCGAATGATGATAAAATGAATCCGTCTGTATTTGTGAAGTAATCAGTTAATTGTGATTCTTTTGATGCGAAGAACTGAATCTTTTCTCCACGTTTTTTGAAGATACAAAAAAGAGCATCCGTCGTTTCTGCACGACGGATGACTTCGTTCCATTTATCTTCTAGTTTGGGCATTTTAATATTCCAAATATGGATTGTTTAATTTTTCCCAAGCCACATCTGTTGATTCTCCATGACCTGGATAAAGGATCGTGTCGTCAGGCAATCGTAATAATTTGCCGGTGATGCTTTCCATAATTTCTCTCTGGCTTCCTGTAGGGAAATCAGTTCTTCCGACAGACTGCTTGAATATGGTGTCACCTGTGAAACAGACATTTTGCTCTTTGGCATAGAAGCAGACACTTCCTGCACTATGTCCTGGAGTTTCAATCACTTGCAGTTTGATGTTGCCGATTTCAATCACGTCTCCTTCTTTGATTTTCGTTCCGATTTCAGGAGCCTGTTCGTCGGCTGGCATTTGGAATATATTCAGTTGGTCGATGAATGTGTCGATGAAAAACTGATCTTTCGGGCTTGCGTAAGTCTTCAGTCCGAAAGTCTCAAGTATGAATTTGTTTCCGTAGATATGGTCGAAATGAAGATGTGTGTTCAGAAGAACGACGGGAGTCAGCCCATTCTGTTCGATAAATTTCTTCAGCTTCACTTTCTCCATTCTGCTGCGACAACCGGCGTCGATGATACCACATTTGTTAGTGGTCTCATCAATCACTACGTAAGTGTTTTCCTGAATCGGATTAAAAACGAAAATTTCTATTTTCATTGTTCTGCAGAATCGTGGTTCTCGTTTTCAATTTTCTTTGACTCCTGGTCTGCGATCTCGCTTACTTTGTCAAGGATCTTTGTGTTGACTTTGAAATCAGTAGGACGGAAGCTGCGTACAATGGCAACTACAGAGTCTTTTTTGTCAGGGATGATGTCTCCGTTCACACGATAGACAAGACCATCCTTCGCGTCGACAATTCTCGATATTTTAGTGAATTCTTCTTCATCAGTTTTTGCAGAGAATACAAATTCATATACACCTTCTTGCTTTGAAATCTCAATAAGACGGAATTCAGGAAATTCCTGACTGTCAGAGTTCAATAGGTTTTCTGCGAAAGTCTTGAATTCTTCCTGTGTGTTTGCTTTTGTCACGTCAATCATGACTTCATCACCTTTTTCCATGACCAGTGGTATCGTTGGGAATGGATAAGTGGTTACTTCATAACCTTCTGGAACGTAGATGTCAAAACCGTCGAATTTAGTCAGTTTTATTGTGTCTTCAGTTTCAGTCTTTGATTCTGGAGCTTTTTTTACGTTGTCGCAACCAGCGAATGATAGCAACAGACATGCGGCTGTGATATTTCTTATGATTTTAATTGCTTTCATATTCTCTTTAATTGATTATTTAGACTCATTTTCGTTATCCTCCTCATCTTCAATATAGTCGACAATCTCTTCATCCTCCTCGTCTTCCTCATAATCCACAATCTCCTCATCATCGAGATTCTCGTCTTCTTCATTGAATTTAGATGGGGTCTTGCCATTCATGACTTCCTCATAAAGTTCCTCATCAAACTCATATTCATCGTATTCGTCATTGTCTGGATTCTCGTCGACGTAGCTGAAATCATCGTCGTCATCAAAATCATTACGGATTTTATCTGCGTCAAGATTACGATGGGTGATCGATTCCACCTCATGAGTGTTGTTCTGGATCATCTCCCAAAGCATGTCTTTAAGCTGAGTCAGACCACTTCCCACCACAGATGAGATAAAACAGTATTTGATGTCCTTTGGTAACTGCTCGGAAATCAGTTCTTTCAATTCATCGTCGAGCATGTCAGACTTTGAGAGACATAGAATTCGCTGTTTCTCAAGCAATTCTGGGTTGTATGCTTCCAGCTCTCTTAAAAGAGTATTGTATTCCTCTACGATATCATTTGTGTCTACAGGAACCAAAAAACAAAGGATCGCGTTTCTTTCAATATGACGCAGGAATCGGTAACCGAGTCCTTTTCCTTCACTTGCACCTTCGATAATTCCCGGAATATCTGCCATACAGAAACTTTTTCCGTCACGGTAGGCAACGATACCAAGGTTAGGGACAAGAGTGGTGAACGGATAGTCTGCGATTTTTGGTTTCGCTGCTGAGATAGAAGAAAGCAGAGTGCTTTTTCCTGCGTTTGGCTTTCCTACGAGACCGACGTCAGCCAATACTTTCAATTCAAGGATGACAGTACGCTCCTGACCTGGCTCACCGCTTTGTGCGAAACGTGGAGTACGGTTTGTGGCTGAACGGAAATGCCAGTTTCCAAGACCTCCGCGTCCACCTTTAAGAAGAATCTTCTGCTCTCCATCTTCAGTGACATCCATCAGATATTCACCTGTCTGGGCATCATATACCACAGTACCACAAGGCACCTCAATCACCTTGTCTGCACCGTCGGCACCGAAACTTCTGCTATGGCTTCCGCTCATTCCATTTCCTGCGAAGATATGACGGTCGTATTTCAGGTGTAGCAATGTCCAATAGTCTTTGCTCGCACGGATTATGATATGTCCGCCACGACCTCCGTCACCACCGTCAGGACCACCCTTAGGAGTGAACTTTTCACGATGAAGGTGAGCCGAACCACCGCCGCCTCTTCCACTTCTTATATGGATTTTTACGTAGTCTACGAAATTGCTGTTTGCCATAGTGTATCAATTTTGTGCAAAATTAAGAATTTTTTGCGTTTTTTGGAGTAATGAAACAAGTATAAAATATATGATTCGCTAAACAATCATGCCAAATGTTGATAAAAAATGCGATTGTTGATAATTTCGTTGAAAACTTTATATATATGAATGTTGAAAACTTTTGTTTTTTATTATAAATTTGCGTATTAAAGTAAATCGCTAGGAAATATGGACAAGGAGCTTAACATAAAAGGACTTAATATAAAGCACTCATTTCGTATTATATCAGTGCTGTTTATGATGTTTTCTTTTTTTACATCATCGTATGCTGCATTGACTGGAGACGGAAGTAAAACTAATCCTTATATTATTGATGAACCTCAGGATTTGCCTGATTTGAGGAAAGAAATTAAGAAAAATAAAGGATATTTATATGTAAAACAGACAGCGGATATTGATTTGACAGAACTGTCAAAAAAAACTGGAGAGCCACCACTACCACTTTCTGGAACATCATATCTTAATCTTACAGGTTTTAGATCACATAATAGTTATTTTGTTGGTGAATATGATGGATGTGGATATACAATATCAAATTGGAAATTCGAAAAAAACAATCAGCCAAACCCTGTTAATCTTTCTCTTTTCGGAAAAGTTGGTCATAAAGATTATGAAGAAAGTAGAATTATGAATCTTAATATTGATGGGTTTGATTTTAACATTCCGAATAAGACTATTGTTAGTATCGCATTTTCATTTCTTGTAAGTGAATGTGAAAATACACAGATAATAAATTGTTATATAAATAATTCTAATGTATACGGCACGGGTCCTTGTTATTTCGGTGCAATTGCATATAAGAACAACGATGCGACTATAACTGGTTGTAAGGTGACTGATTGTAGCTGTAGGATAGAAAAGATTGGAACACTTTCATCTAATGAATCAAAACATGTTGGCTCTTTGTGCGGATTTAATTCTGGTGTAATTAAAGAATGTTTTGCAGATAATGTCGTCCTAAATGCCAGTGCGGTTGTAGGTGGACTTATTGGAGAAATGAATGGCGGATCAGTTGAAAATTGTGGATTTAATGGAAAAATAGGTTCGCAAAATTCCAGTATTAGAAATTCAGGAGGCTTGTGTGGAAAAATTGATAAAGGATCTTTCATAAATTGTTTTACCGTTTTTGATAATTTTGATAAAAATGGTAATAAATGGAATGATGCGAGTCAAATAGGTTGTCTTGTCGGAATTGCTGCGGAAAATTCAGGTGAAATAGAAGTTAAGAACTGTTATGCATTTCCTCAGATTAATGTTGATGAATCTGTTTTGGCGAATGTTTCTCTTTTTGTAGGTAAAGGAATGAAAAAAGAGAATTATGAATCTTGTTATTGTTATGAATATGCGTATGGAGTTGGGTTAATACCTCAATTGGGTTCTGATTTGACGCCGTCTTATATGGAAGAGCATAAACTTATAAGTGCAACAAGAGATTTTATGCGTAGTGGTTGTTTGGCAGAGGTGTTGAGAGACTATCATATCGCAAATCTAACAGGAGATAATCAGTGGCGTGAAGACGTGGAGTTACAGAACGACACATTGCCTGTTTTTAGCTTTATGGTTGACAAAATATACGATATAGAACCTTTCTGCCATCCAGGAATCTATACAATGTCACATTCTGAAACAGGAAGTGTCTCTACAATTAACGGTAGATTGAAATATATTACAGATGATCAGATCGTTGAAGGTTGGAGTCATGGTCTTGAGGTTAAAGTCGGAAATGGTGATTGGGAAAGATTGCTTGTAAAAGATTTTCCAAGTGGCAACATTATTGATTTTAATGAAAATTACACGTTTGATGAGAGAAAAACGACTGTCTATAGGGCATTCACATTTAATCCATCTGATCCAGAACGTGTAGCTTATGGACAGATAGATACGATTTGTGTTGGTTCTTCATCCGGATCTGTGACAAAAAGTGGATGCGACAGTTTGGAATATGATGAACGATGGTTCTTTCCTAAGGATAACGGAGATTATACCAATAGTTTAGGTGAAGAGGTCATTATAAATATTGGTGTGACTCGTCGTGATACATTACCTATTATAAAAGGTGAATGTGGAGCACCTAGTGTAGAAAAACAAAGTATAACTTATGACCATTCTGGTTTTTATGAAACTTCAAAAAAGAATGAGACTGGTTGTATGACATATACTTATCAAGAAGTGAAACTATATCCTACGCTTCCTGTCAAAGACTCTTTAAAGGTGTTCAGTATTGATGAAATGAGTTATACATATGAGCCAAAGGGTGGTATCGATCCTATAACTGTAAAAGTTGGATCTGAATATGTGTTGGAACCAAAAAAATTAGTTACAGACCGTATCGGCTATAGTGACAATAGATTTTGTGATAGTGCTGTAATCGATGTTAAATATGTGATTCCTGTCAAAATCACCAAGATAGAGGATACAGAATGGAGTTGCGAACCTTTTGTTCACAAGGGAGTTGTATATACCAAAGAAGCATTGATTAGGGATACTATCGAGACTTCTTCTCCGTCAGTGTCAGGAGGTAAGTTGTATGAAATCATAGAGCGTCATCTGAAGGTAGCTGTTCCAGACACGATACGTAAAACTAAAACACATTGTGGTGTGATTACTAATGGTGATATTGTTACGACGGAACCATTTTACGATACATTACCAGATAAACCATCAATTGAAGGTTGTCTATGTCCTTCTAAGGTGACGATTACCCATCACGTTTTAGGTGTGGTCCCTACTAGAGATGAATATATAGTTAGCTGTGGACCATATGTATACAGGTATAAAAGAGATTCTGTGATTTGGGATAAAAGTGGTGATTATGAAGTTATAAGAAGTGGAAAAAATATAGCAAATTGTGATAATGACACAATTGTGACTTATCATGTTACTATTCATGATCCTGTCCATTATAATGACACTACAATTCATGGATGTGGTCGAGTTGTTTTCAGAACATTGTCTGGAGATACGAAAATCTTTGATAAAACACAAGATTTTGTGGATAAGGTTGAAAAGGCAGATGGTTGTCCTGCTCAACGAACAGTTCATGTCTATATCCATAAATCAACAAATAAGAGCTCAATATTGCCAGTACAAGGATGTGTCCCTTATTCTTTTGTCAAATTAAATGGAGACACAATTATATATGATGCAGTTGGCAATTATATTTTAGAAGATACTTTGAAATCTACAGACGGTTGTGGTTGTGATAGTATAGTAAAGAAAACAGTCTTTAATATAGGTACTCCTACTATTTTAGATGATATTATTAAATCTGGTTGCAATGAAGTCGTAATCGAAGGCAAAAAGTATACTAAGGACACTTCATTTGTAGTTGAGATGGTAGATCTTAATCCAAACAAATATTGCCATGTTAAGATACAACCATACAAAGTGAATATTAATTCTTCCAATGTAGAGTATTTTAATATTGATACATGTGGAGTATATGAAATAAATGGAGAAACATTTAATACATCTGGAATCAAAGAGATTACTATTCCGAATGAAACGGGTTGCGATAATAAGCAAGTATATAATGTTCGTATTATAGAACCTGTTGAAATTGACTCTGTTGTATATTCATGTGAAAACTATGTGCATAAGTATTATGACGGTCATCAGGAAATGGTTGTTGATGACGGTGTTGTTTTGATAGATAAGATTCAGAGCAAGGTTTGTTTGTGTGATAGTATTATTCGTAAGGTGACTGTGCACATCAGTCAAGATTCACATGAAATGTTGGATGCAGTTTACAACTGTGGTCCATATACTTATATCAGAAAATCTGACGGCAAGAAGATTTTGATTGACTCGTCTCAAACTGTATATGATACTCTGACAAACAGATATGGATGTAATATTTATTACGAGACAGAAGTAAATATTATTCCTGTTGAAACCATATTTGACACTTTGGATGCTTGTAAGGAGTATCATTCTGTTAAGCCTGTTTGGAATTACAACAATCTTCCTGTAGATGTCATTGTTGAGACTCCAAGTGTTCAGACTGCAGAGTTGATTTTCTTGAAATCTAACATTTTGAATCCAGGTTGTAAGGATACCACAAAACTTTTCTTGACTGTTCATGGTGTTGGAAATATCACTGCTGATCCTGTAGTTGAGTGTGATTCATTCGTATATACAGATTTTGATGGCTCACAAAGATTGGTTACGTCATCATCTGTGATTGTGGATACATTGAAGAGTAAGGTTTGTGATTGTGACAGTGTTATTCTGACAACAAACATCACAATCAATAATTCATATCCAGAATCGTTGCGTAAAACAAACACTCTCCGTGCTTGTGATTCTGTGACTTATACAAATTCGAAAGGCGAGTTGATGACATTCAAGGATAATATTCAGTTCCTTGATACATTCCAGATGAAGAACACAGGATGTGACAGCGTTGTCATTGTTGACGTGACTGTTCCAAAATCAACAGGTAGTGTGACTATCTTGTCTGCATGTGGAGATACAACTCTTTATGATGAGTTGAATAATAATTTCCCACATTTCTTTGACAAGTCTGATGTATGGCGTCAGATATTGAGCAAGAATGAAGACGGATGTGATAATTATAAAGAATGGCATGTTAATATCATACCGACTCCACGTGACACGATATTTGAGAAAGGTTGTGGAGAACTGACATTTCGTGGTGATACATATACATCAGAGAATGAGAATGCTGCATCATTCAGCTTAGTTGTGAATGGAGCCACAAAGTGTGACACAATCCATAATTATCTGTTGACTGTATTTCCTAAGTACAACCATTCAGAAGTGTTGGAGTCATGTGATTCTGTTGTTAGAAATGGAGTTGTGTACAAACAGACTATTATGTTCCGTGATACATTGTTGAGCCGTAATGATTGCGACAGTGTAATCAATGTGAATATAACTGTACACCAGTCTCCTGATATCACAGATTATGTGTTCGGATGTAATGAGGTTAAATTTGTAGACGAGGATTATAATGGTGGTTTACCTGTATATGTACATCGCGATTCTACAATCTATGTTGACAAACTTACAGAGGAGGGCTGTGAATATCAGTTGATACAGCGAATTCAGGTTGGCCATCCTTCATACTCTGCTATTGATGTGTTTGAGTGTTTTGATTCTGAGAATGGATATGCGTCATACCGTGACTTGAAGTTGACATCAGACACCATCATCTATGACACAGTATCATCTGAAAACAAGTGTGGTACGATAGTTGCCAACATGGTCAATTTGGTAATGCCGGTTCATGATACAATATATGTGGATAGCTGTTTACATATCACTTATGAAGGTGTGTCATATAAAGATTCAGCTGAAGTTATAAAACTGTCAAAAACGGCAGAGATGGGATGTGACAGTTTCACTCATGTCATGCTTAATGTGAATAAGTGTTTCCCATATCCTGTGCTTGTAAATAAATATAATTGGATATTGATATGCAACGATGTCATTTTGGATGATGACAAATTTAAGTTGAAATCTAATGTTAAATATAATTGGTACAAAGACGAGAGATTGGTTTTAACAACTTCAGAATCTTATTTCACAGAGGATAAGGAGTTGGATGGCTGTTATCAGGTCGGTATCATTATAGATGGTGGTGATGAATATTTGTCAGATATCGTTTGTATCGATGAAAATCACGGATATTCAATATCACCACAACCAAATCCGGTTGATAAATTGCAACCGGTCACGATCATTTGTGATTTCCCAGTTGAAGGTGTCGTTGGAACAGATGTTGAAGTGTTCAACATGACAGCTGAGAAGGTATATATATCAAAGGCTAAGTCCAATGAAATTGTTATTCCAGGAATGACGGCTTCGGGATATTATTTTGTTCGTTTGACTACAGTGTCAGGTAAAGTTTTGACTGCTAAATATGTAGTTAAATAATTGGTGTTATTGTATATTGTATTGTGATATGAATAGAGGTTTGTATAACATAAAGAGTGTTTTTATAGTTGTCGCGACGTTGCTAATGCTGCTGTCTGTGACGACTGTGTATGCTCGCAATCCTCGTCGTCAGCCAACAAAAACTTCTTTGCTTGTTGATCCAAAGATGTATGTAGGAAAGAAATCGTGGTTGTATACTTATAGATTCTTCCCTGATTTGGATGGCCGACTCGTCGACTCAACAAAAATTCATAAACCAGTCCCATATTTCCATCACCGCTTTTCTTTTTTTGCTCAGGGAGGTATCGCTGGTTTCAGAAATTCCAAAACTGTTCATTTCCAACAGAAATTGGATGGAGGTATTGGTGCTTACTATACTTATTTTTTCAATCCTAGTTTTGGTATCAAGACAGGTGTTGATATGATACACACTACGAGTGTCGCAACGATCGGATCTTATTCTGATGAATATACTATTGTAGATTCAGAATTGGACGAGACTGTATATAAATATTCAATCGGAGGTATTGTTGAGGATATTATGCATTTGCAGTTGGAAGTGCCTATTATGCTTGATTTCAGAGAGAAAAATTTTGATTGTGCTGTCGGTTTGAAAGTTGGAGTCCCTCTTCATGTTAATTATTCACAAGAGGATGATGAGGTTGTTCAGACTGCATATTATCCCGATTACGATGTGTTTGTAGACGAGTCATGGACGTTGGGATGTGGCAAGTTTGAGATTGTTTCTGAAAAGAGTTCGTTCAAGCAGACTCCTGTTTTCATTATGTTTACAGGAGATGCTCAATATACGTTCCCTTTGAGTGAAAAATATTCACTTAGTGTTGGTGCCTACTGTGATTTCGCATTCCTAGGAATTTCCGCAAAAAAAACACAGGATAGACATTATACTGAAATAGAGACATACGATACTCACACATTGTTGTCAGTGTCAAAGTCTGTTCCTGTGGAGCTGGTGACTGAAAGTGTATTGTCTAGCCGAAATTACAAGACAGATCAAAAAGTTGTTAGCAATGTGCTTTTTATCAATTATGGATTAAGATTTTCATTCAACCTCAATTACGGACATGATAAATGGTAGCCTATGGAGCAGAATCGTTATGAACGTCATTTCCTATTGGAAGGTTTTGGTCGTGACGGACAAAAGAAACTAGCCGATGCTAAGGTTTTGATAGTCGGTGTCGGTGGACTTGGATCTCCGGTTGCTATGTACCTTGCTTCTGCTGGAATTGGCAAGTTGGGCTTGATAGATGCGGATGTTGTTGACGTTACAAATCTACAGCGTCAGATTATTCATTCAGAGTCGTCTGTCGGAGTAGATAAGGTGATTTCTGCAAAACAAAGGATAGCGGAATTGAACTCGGAAATTGAAGTCGTCACCTATAATTTCTTTTTTGATAAGAAGAATGCAGATTCGATTGCTAAGGATTATGATTTTATTGTCGACTGTGCGGATAATAATCGGACGAAGTTTTTGATCAATGATGTTTGTGTCAGGCTACGAAAACCGTTTTGTCATGGGTCGATAACGGAATTTTCTGGTCGGGTGTTTACGCATCTTCCGTCGACAGCATGCTATAGATGCCTTTTTGATGAGGATGAGGAACCTCATGTAAAACGTGGTGTGCTTGGAGCTTCCGTTGGAATAATAGGCTCAATTCAAGCAACTGAGGTGATCAAGTATTTTACAGGAATCGGAGAACTTCTAACTGATTCATTGTTAACACTTGATGTTAGGACTATGAAATTTTTGAGATTAAAGATTAGGACGTCTGCAAAATGCAGTTGTAATGATATATGACATATTTTTGATAAAAGTGTTAATTTGATACTTATCAATTGCTCTTTTTTTTGTAAATTGCGTAATAAACTTAATATGATAATGAAACGATTCTTTATAAACATACTCTTTTCTCTTTCGTCGCTTGCCGCAATGGCACAGGTGTATCAGTATCCGATGAATAAATTAGCGAGAGTTAATGGTACAGATGCTATGTTTTCATGCACTCCGATTGCAAATCCTAGTGAAGTGCCTTTGTCTTCACGTGCTTTTTTCCAAAAGGCTTTTATGCATAAAGAAGTGTGTGTGCCTCCTTATAAATCACATCCGCTTAGTTTCTTGGCTGTGACTGGTATTGATAGATTGGACAGTGCGTTGATTGTGACTGGAGATAAAGTTGAGAAGATTTTATTCCTCAGTGATTCAATGAGTGTCTTGCAGACAGAGCAAATCTATGATGCAACAGGTAAACTTACTACAGAAATCTCGCTTAAATATGATAATAGTGGTAGGGAAACAGAACGTATCATAAATCTGAGTGAAGGTGATAATGTCGTATATAAGATGGGAGCTCATGGTCCATTGTCTATGGTGGCAAAAACACGAGGTGGAAATGAGAATATAAATTGGACTTATAAAAATGCGATGGTCAGCATGGCTTCACAAAGTGGATCGAGAGGAAGAGAAAATGCTACTTTCACATATACTCCTCAAAAAAGATTAAACTCTATCAAATGGAAGAATGGTAGAGGTACTATTGAAACATTGTTTGAGTATTCTGACTATGAGGCTTCTGTAGTGAATCCGATTGTTTTGGTCAAGGATGAAAAGCTCTCTGAAAAGTTGACTTGGGATATATATTCTGTGGCTAATAACAAAGGTCAGACTCTTGTTCGTGTAAACAATCTTCAGGAGAAGAAAATTTATGAGATTAACGGAGACAACCGTAATTTGCTTTCTTCCTATTTGTTGACTTTCAAACCATTCGCTAATTCGAAAGGTGGATCTAAAAATATGTTGAGCCATGTTTCGTATGAAGGTGTAGATGAGAGTTTCCAGGAGTCTTATGATTATACAGCAGACCTTAAGATTTCTAAAGTCGTAAAGCAAGACAGAATGATTGAGTATGAATACAACTGTCTTGGAAACATCGCTAAGGTTATAATTACTCCAGCTGCAGGTGAGAAAACGGAGATTCAGTTCTTCTATACAAATATTGAAGAGGAACGTCAGCGTATAGCTGAGGAGAGAGCTAAAGCCGAAGCTGAGAGAATCGCTAGAGAAGAAGAGGAAAAACGTTTGAAGGAAGAAGCAGAGGCTGCCGCTAAGGCTGCTGAAGCGGAAAAAAGATTTGAAGAGTCTCAATCTTCAGATTCTGAGAATTCAGATACATCTTCTGAAACAGATAAAAAATGATAAATCGCTCCAATTAATAATTATGGACGATAAAGATTTGATATATTCGTTGCGTGCTGAACTTGATGCACATAATTATAAATATTATGTGCTGTCTGCTCCTGAAATTTCAGATCAAGAGTTTGATGAAAAAATGCACCAACTAATTGAACTTGAGCAGAAACATCCTGAATTGTTTGATGCCAATTCTCCTACTCAACGTGTAGGAAGCGATATCAGTAAGGCATTCACTCAGGTAAAACACAGATATCCTATGCTTTCTCTTGGAAATACCTATTCCAAAGAGGAGGTTCAGGATTTTTATAACCGTGTCAGCAAAGCTCTTAATGGAGAAAAATTTGAAATAGTCTGTGAATTGAAGTTCGACGGTACGTCAATCTCCCTTACGTATGAAAACGGAGAGTTTGTACGTGCTGTTACTCGTGGCGACGGAGAAAAGGGTGATGACGTTACTGATAATGTACGTACTATCCGCACAATTCCGTTGAAACTGAAGGGTGACTATCCTCAGTCTTTGGAGATGCGAGGTGAAATCCTGATGCCATGGGCTGTGTTTGACGAACTAAACCAGGAGCGTGAGGCTGAGGGTGAAGCATTATTTGCCAATCCACGTAATGCGGCATCCGGAACTTTGAAACAACGCAACTCAGCTGAAGTTGCGCGTCGTAAACTTGATGCGTATTTATATTATGTGTTGGGAGAGGATATCCCTACACTTTCTCATTCCGACAATCTTGCCCATGCAAAAAAATGGGGATTCAAGATCTCAGACGCCTATAAGGTTTGCAACAATGTGGATGAGGTGTTTGAATTCATCAACTATTGGGATGTTGAGAGAAAGAATCTTCCGTTCGCTACAGACGGAATTGTATTGAAAGTGAATTCTATTGCTCAACAGGAACAGCTTGGCCTTACTGCCAAATCTCCACGTTGGGCAATCGCATATAAGTTTAAGGCAGAGCGTGAGTGCACTCGTCTTAATGAAATCACTTACCAAGTCGGCAGAACTGGTATTGTGACTCCTGTCGCAAATCTTGAACCAGTGCAGCTTGCAGGAACGGTTGTCAAACGTGCGTCACTCCACAATGCCGATATCATTGAAAGTCTGGATCTTCACGTAGGCGATTATGTCTATGTTGAGAAGGGTGGTGAGATTATTCCGAAGATCGTCGGTGTCAACACAGAGATGCGTAATACAGACGTGGCTGAAAAGGTTAAGTTTATCACTCATTGTCCTGAATGTGGTGCGGAATTGGTCAGAGTTGAAGGTGAAGCTGCCCATCGTTGTCCGAACGAAAACAACTGTTTCCCGCAAATAGTCGGCCGAATCCTTCATTTTGTTTCGCGTAAGGCGATGAACATCACTATTGGTAACGAATCGATAGAGTTGTTGCTTAATCGTAATCTGATTAAAGATGCCGCAGATTTGTATGCACTCAAAGTAGATGATTTGAAAGATCTTCCTTTATGGGGTGAGAAAAGTGCTAACAACTTGATCAACAGTATAAAAGATTCATTGGCTGTGCCGTACGACAGAGTGCTGTACGCAATCGGAATCCGTACCGTCGGGGCTTCAATGGCTAAGAAACTTGCTGCTGAATTGAAATCAATAGATGCGTTGAAAGCAGCGTCTATTGAAAATTTGATTCAGATCGACGAGATAGGTGAGGGAATAGCACAACAGATTGTCGCATTTTTTGCAGACGAGAAGAATGTTGCATTTATCGAGCGACTGAGAGGATACGGACTTCAGTTGGAAACTGTAGAAAACAACACCGTCGTCAGCGATAAACTTGCAGGAAAGACTATTGTTGTGAGTGGCGTGTTTGAGAAATACTCGCGTGATGAGATAAAAGAGTTGATAGAGGCAAACGGAGGCAAGAATGCGACGTCTATCAGCAAGAAGACATCTTTTGTTGTGGCTGGTGAAAATATGGGTCCTGCCAAACTGGAGAAGTGTCAATCGTTAGGAGTTAAGATAATTACAGAAGCTGAATTTGATGCTTTGTTAAACTAATTAAACTATGTTTGAGGGTTTAAAAAAGAAATATATCGACTGGGAAATAAGTAAATTGTGGAAGAACAAAAAACGCAACAAACAGTTTTTAAACTGGCATGATGTAAAAAAAGTTGTCCTTCTATACGACAGATCTACTTTGAAACCAGATGTTTTGAAACAAATCTTTGCCATGCTTGATGGAAAACAGGTTATGGCATGGACTGTTGTTGAGAAGGATGAATTCAAGAAGGAAACCATCAATATAGCGATGTTGTCTCCAAACGAATGGAATCTGCTGATGAAACCAAAGAATTTTGTTTTGTCTAGATTTAACAGTTTTGAGGCGGATATCCTGATCGACTTGACAATGCAAGAGATTCTTCCATTGAAATATCTGCATGCTGTATCTGATGTCAAATGCCGTTGTGGATTGTCTCGTTATGGAGATATTACAGATTTCTCAATAGACAGAACTCCAAATATGAATGAGATGGAGTTGCTAAATCAGATTATTCATTATATGACTATAATCAATCAAAAAGAGAAGAAGTTAGAAAGAGAAATGGTGGAATAAGTAATTTTCCCATTATTCATTTGTTCGGCAGGATATAATCATGCTGTCGATAGACAAATCAGATATAAAATTGAATAATAGGATGTGCTACTTATTGTTATAATTGCTTAATTTTTTTTTTGATGAGATTTTCAATTGTTACTCCAATATATAATACAGGTGTCAATATCAGACGTTGTGTAGAAAGTGTGACGGAACAAACGTTATCTGATTGGGAATGGATTTTTGTTGATGACTGTAGTACGGACAATTCAATTGATGTCTTAAAAGATATAGTCTCAGAATTTTCTATTGCTGAAAAAGTCAAATTTCTTAATACAGAAAATAATTCAGGACCTGGAGAGACCAGAAATGTCGGATTACTTGCAGCACAAGGTGAATATGTTGTGTTTGTTGATTCTGATGATTGGATTGAACCTGATTATTTGGAAACTTTGTTTTTAAGTATGGGGGATACTATGGATTTCTCATATTGTCAAGCTATAGAACATAATGGTGACGCAAAAAAATTATTGAAGAATCCTCATTATACGTCACAAAAACAGTTGTTGTGTAGTTATGTGGGAAGAATATGGACATGTATGTTTAGAACTTCTTTTTTAAGAGAAAACAATATCAAATTCCCTCCTTATAGAGCTGCTGAAGATAGTGCTTTTTTTGCGGCTTGCATTATAAGTACAGATAGAATCGCATCAGTAGATAATGTATTGTATCATTATATTGTATATTCTCAATCGATAAGTCATAAATTTGATCCGTATAAGACTCTTCAAAAAAAATCCTCATTCAAATGGTTGATAGAATATGCTAAGGACAAGAAAGTTTTTAACACTTTTAAATTCCAACTTTTTTTTATTTATATGAAAAAAGCGTTAATGGTGCCTTTAGTTGACAAAATAAAAAGTTGGCTATAATCAGTGTTCTTTGCCTTTATATGTTTTTTATTTCATTATTAAATATTAAGAGCGTTTTCTTTTAATTTATTTTGTCGGACGTTGAAAAAGTCTTTTCTTTGTAAGAAAACAAATAACATATACTGACATGGGACTATTCGATGTTTTTAAAACTGTTTTAAGCAATTCTAACAATATTGCTTCTGTGATTAAGCTTCTTAATGGCAAAGTTGACGCAAAGAGTCTTGCTACAATTTTCGCTACTTATTTGCTAAAGAGCAAACTTGCTTCGTCTTCATCAGCTGCTAACAGTGAGGCTGCTTCTTTCGCTCAGCAGGTGGCTTCAGCAGTTAACCTTAGCCAGTGCTCTGGTATTGCTGACGTGATTTCAAAGCTTACTGCTTCTGACAAGCAAGGTACTGATGATTTGGCGTCTAAACTTACTCAGGCTGTCAATCTTATCAAGACTTTGAACACAAAGGCATAAGATTTCATTACAAAAGAATTAATCGGAGACGTTGCATGCAGCGTCTCTTTTTATTTTCTATCTTTGCATTGAAGTGATTTCTTTATAATTTACATTTTATAAAAACATGTTTCTTTCAATTCTGATTCCTACGTATAATTGCGATTGCGTTTCTCTCTGTTCTTTTCTTTCTGAGCAGATTGCGGCAGATGCTATCGATGCGGAGGTTATTGTGATGGATGATGCGTCCACTGATTTGGAGATAGTGGAAAGGAATAGAAGCATCAATGATCTTGCTTATTGCAGGTTGGTGGAGTCGGAAGAGAATATAGGAATTGCGAAAAATAGAAATCATCTTGCCGATGTTGCAAAAGGAGAGTTTCTGCTGTTTCTCGACGCTGATGTCTATCCCGTCTCTTCTGATTTTATAAAAAAATATATTGATAATAAAGCAGACGACGGGGTGTTGTGCGGTGGTTTGACATTCAGATTGGACGGACCGGTCAAAATGTCGCCGCTTCGTTATCTTTATGGGATGAAGTTTGAAGTGAAACAACCTCAGTTTATTTCACTCAATTTTTTCTTGCCGGCATCAGTATTCCATAACGTCCGTTTCAACGAATCTTTTTCCAAGTACGGTCATGAAGACACTCAGTTTGGTGCAGATTTGCAGAATGCAGGATATAAGGTTTTGAAAATCGACAATCCCGTCTACCATGATAATGGAGATACAAGCGAGCATTTTATTAATAAGACGAGAGTGGCGATCGACAATCTTGTTGAACATAAAGATCTGCTTCTTCCCACTTCACGATTGCTCCAATTGTATGAGAAACTACGTAAGTTTCCGATCGGATGGTTGATGAAAATCCCGTTCCGACACTTCCGTTCGTGGATGGAAAAGAATTTGTTGAGCGACTCACCGTCGCTATTTATATATAATGTTTACAGACTGTCGTATCTCTATTGTAAATATGCAGAGTATGAAGGATAAGATTATCGAGCTTGCGAATAAATACAACACCGTCGACTTCATAAAGAATGATCCAGTACAGTTTCCACATCGTTATGTAGAAAAACGTGATATTGAGGTTTCGGCTTTTATCACGCAGTGGGTGGCATTTGGAAACAGGAAGCAGATTGTGAAATGTGCGGAGACTTTGGACGCTCTTTTCAACGGTTCTCCATACGATTATATTATGGGAGGTGATTGGAGGAAATATGAAAAATCAGAAGTTCGTCTTTACAGATTCTATACTTGGGGTGATTTCCATGATGTATGTGCTGGGCTGTTTTCATTGTATTCCAAATATGAAGATATGGAACAATGCATAGATAAGGATGCAGACGACTATTCTATCTCATTACGCAGATTGTTCGACGGAATAAAAGGAATACCAGCCAGCACTACCAAATCGGCAGCCAAACGAGTGAATATGATGCTACGCTGGCTTGTGCGTGATGATGGAATTGTGGATTTTGGCATTTGGAAGACACTCGATAAGCGAAAACTGCTTATTCCTCTCGACACTCATGTACATCAGCAGGGTAGGGCTATGGGTATTACAGCACGTAATTCCGCTGATATCACCACAGCAAAAGAGATCACTGAATATATGAAAACAATTTTCCCTGACGATCCTACGTTGGGTGATTTCGCATTGTTTGGTTTGGGTGTGGATGAGGATGGAAAATAAGGGGATTTGTTATTTATAACGTATAAAAAAGACGACAAAATTCGATTGCAGAATTTTGTCGTCTTTTTTATCTAAATCCTGTTTTTCCTCTCACGATTGTAAAATAGCTCGTCCTACGGACTCGCAAATTATGGGGAGAAAAGGGCGGAACGCCCTTTTGAATCCTCAATTTAGACATTCCAACTTCTTTGTTTGTACCAACATAAACTGATGAATTTTGGAATGTATGAGAGAATAAATTTTTATTAGACAGTAATATTTTTATCTGAATCCGTCGAATATAGAACGTTTGACTCCTTTTTCGAGTGGAATGGCGAGTCCAAGTTTCAAACCGATGCAGATAGGTACTATTTTGTCGGTCAATGTGCTGTTCAAGATACTATTCTTGCTGATACCCATTGTCGCATCGTGGTTAGATACCATGTCGTTCAACCCATATGAAAAGTATGCTCCGAAATGTATAGGGGTGGCATCGTTAAAAATGAATCTCCACATCAAATCAGCATAGAGTGATAGTTGCAGACGGTTGACGTCGATATCGCCGGCATTCGTCCCTTGTTTATACAATCCGTGTTGAGGAATGTTTTTAAGCTCAGCCTCTATATCATCACCGAAGTATGCACGGGTTTCGACAGTTCCTCTTGAATAATCGTACTTGGCGACAATAGGAAATCCAACCTTGATACCGGCTCCTACTATAAAGTGGACGTATTTGCTTGGAACACGTGCGTATAGTCCGACAGGAGCTTCCACCAAAAAAGAGCGTTGCTTTTCGTTGAAATCATCGAAAATCGTGCGCAGAGTGTATGGAATGCCTGCATCTGTTTCGTCTGTGATAGGTGTTTCTATTGTCTCGCTGATATAGTAGTTGGCTGTGAGGTAGGAGATTGCTGCTCCTGCCCCGTAGCCGAAATTATTTGTCAGGAATTGTTGAAACTGACATTCGACCGATACACAGCCTCCCGGCTTTGGCTCTCCGATTTCAGGAGAGTATTTCAGAATTTCTACTCCTCCATCCACAGAGATGTTGAACATTTTGTCTTGAGCAAAAGTCATCTGTGTTAGGAACAGTAACATTAGCCAACCTATTCTTTTTATTGAAATTTTCATTTTTCTCTTTTGCTTTTAATCAACTTAACTTATTTCACCAACACTTTACAGTTCGCATTCTTTCCGTCGTTTACGGTCAGAACAATGACATAATCTCCGGATCTGAGTTGCATAGTAGTTTGTTGTTCCTCTACTTTATTAAGTATTTTCTCTGTCGTTCCGTCGACTCTGTACACTACGATGCGAGCGTTTTGCAGATCATTATTTTCAACACCTGAGATTGTCAATGTAAATTCTTTGCCTCTGTCAACAATGCTTGGTGTTGCGCTGATAGAATAAGCCGCATCGATAGCTTCGTAATGGATTGGCTCAATAAAGTAGCTCTTTCCATCTTTGTCGGAAACGAAGACCATGTATTCACCATCAAGTACGGATATGTCATTGAAGTATTGTAGACTTGCGTCTTCCACTTTCTTGCCATCCTTGTACCATTGGAAAGATGTAAATTGTCCGTTGCCGTTTCTGCAGATCACCACATCATTCCATACTCTCACGTAGTAACTCTTCTGTTTGTCGTCTGGTTTCATCACATTAATCTCAAACTCATCCTTAGCACAGTTTCCTTCATCATCACACATCTCCATTGTGACTGTGTGTAATCCAGGTTCCATATTGTTTGGACAAATCAGATTGACGGTGCTGTCGTTTGCAACTTCGCCAGAACATACCAACTTGTTTTTGTCGCGTATCTCGTATTTAGATCCATTGCCTCCTGTCAGAATATAGCTGATTGGTTGCTCATCTCCTGGCAGAATTAGTATCATATCATCATCTTTAACATCTAAGTTGAGCTTGCTTTTCTCCTCTTCCTTAATGATGAGATTGTATCGTATCACGCTGTCGCAACCGAATACTGAGGTTAAAGAGTCGTCCCATGAAGTGCTTTCAGTATAAACCATATCATGCCAGATAAAACTTTCCTCAGCATATATTGTCTCCTCTTTTACAATACTCTTGTTTACGATCAAATGGTAAGCGATGATGCTATCACATCCGTCGACAGTGGATAATGTGTCATTCCACTCTTTGTTTTCGTAATGTGTGATGCCATCATAGACAATTGAATCGCATGCCATAATTAATGAATCTGTGGTGATCTCATATCCTTTGATTTCGAATAGAAGAGGCACCTCAGAGTCGCCATGCTTGTCGTATGTAGTACCACATGGGAATATGAATGTTCCAGGACCATCGACTCCTTTAACCCAATTTCTTGTAGCTCCAAATTCATTGTCCAACGTCATAACACCTACTTTAATGTAATTTAAGTTTGAACAACCTGAGAACATTTCTTCATAACAATAATTTACTAGCTCTTTTGCAGGAAGTTCAGGAGCTTTTGTCAAAGATGAGCAATCCATAAACATTTCTGCATAGCATTCATCTGCCAATGTGGTTGCTGGCAATTCGGGTGCTCTTTCTATACTGACACATTTGTTAAACATATAGGCATAACACATTGGTGCCAACTCTTTAGCAGGTAATTCTGGAGCTGTCTTTAAATTAGTGCACCTTTGAAACATACTGCAATAACATCTTTCTGCCAATTTTGTGGCAGGTAATGCTGGAGGTGTTTCTAGTAAAGTACAGATTCCAAACATGTTAAAATAACAACCATTTGCCATTTCTGTAGCCGGCAAGTCAGGAGCTTTCTTTATTTTACAAGACATGAACATAGATTCATAGCATCCTTCTGCCAATTTTTTAGCAGGCAATGCGGGAGGTATCTCAAAATTACAGCCTCCAAACATATTCGAATAGCAACCAGTTGCCATTTCTGTTGCTGGTAATTCAGGAGCTTCCTTCATTCCCGTGCATGTAGTAAACATAAATGAATAACAATTGTCGGCCAGTTTCATTGCTGGTAATGCTGGTGGAGTTTCAAGAGATGTACAATCATAAAACATACCATTATAGCATGAATCCTCCATTACTTTTGCAGGCAGTATGGGAGCATTTTTTATATTTGTACATGAATTAAACATATTTAGATAGCATCCTTTTGTTAAAATCACTGCTGGCAATTCGGGCACTTCCGTTAGTGATTTTCCATTTTCGAACAATCCAGCAAAACAATAGTCGCATGGAATTGTTTTTGACGAACCTTTTCCATCAATAAGACTCATCACACTTCCAGAAGCTGCTAATTTTCCAGCCATTTCGAAATTAGTAAATGCGTTTTCTCCATGTGAGAATCCATTAGGATTGTTTCCTTTGAAATATATTTTGTCTCCATTATTCAATACGACTGGTTGTAATGGTTCCATAATGTTCCATGTTTTTCCTTCATCTAAGGAGTACTGTACATCTGGATCGTTGTCGGTATTTCTGTACCATATTTTTGATTCATTCTTTTCTGCTGTGAAGCATAGCCAATTGTTTATATTTGATGTCGTATCCTCGTCATAAACAGCTGTGTAGTAATATGTGCCAGGAGTCTCATGCACATGTGGCTCTACATCCCAACCCTTAAATACATAACCGTCTTTATATACAGGTGGGTATACTCCATAATATACAGGTGCTGTGTCACAACTTATAGTGTCGCGATAAAGCTCTGTGCTGTCAGGATTCTGGAAGATGACGATAGGGGAAGATACGATTTCGAAATTTTCAGGAACTTCTGAAACACCATGCTTATCGTATTTGCTTCCGCATGGGAAGATGAAGACACCTGGTCCATCAATACCGTCGACCCAAGTTTCAGTGGCTAAAAAATCATTATCCAAAGACATTACTCCTACTTTGATAGTATCTAATTTTGAACATCCTCGAAACATACTATGATAACAACTATTTACCAACTGCGAGGCAGGAAGCTCGGGACATTTTATTAGATTCTCACACTGATCAAACATATACATATAACAATAGTCGGCTAATTCGGTTGATGGTAATTCAGGAGCTACTTTTAAAGAAGTGCATTCTGCAAACATTCCTGAATAGCAAGACTCTGCTAATTTTGTGGCATGTAGCTTCGGTGCTTGTGTGAGACTTTCGCAGCCATAAAACATTTGATCATAACAATAAGACGTTAATTCTGTCGCTGGCAACTCAGGCGCTATTGTTAATGAACTACATTTATTAAACATTAAAGAATAACATGCTCGTGCCAATTCTGTTGCTGGTAATCCTGGGGCTTCTTTTAAATAATGACAATCCCTAAACATCTCTAAGTAACAACCTTCTGTCAATGATGTGGCAGGTAATATAGGGGCATGTGTAAGATCACAATCCGCAAACATCCAACTGAAACAATGTTCGCTTGGAATGACAGTCGTTTCTCCTACACCGTCAATCAGACTCATCACATTACCATCTGCTGAAACAAGACCATTTATTTCAAACTTTAAACGTGGGCCTCCGTTTGACATTGTTTGATTAAATCCATTTGGATTATACCCCCTTATATATACTGTGTCTCCTACATTTTCTAATGTGATTTTTTTGTCTGGGGCTAAATTATGCCAAGAAGCACCTCTATCTGTCGAATATTGTACATCTGGATATGCCTTAATTTCTAATACCGAATTTGTACTGTAGAAAATTTGTGAACCTGCTGCTTCCGCTATGAAGCATAGAATATTGTTAAGATTTGGAGTCTCACCTTTTTTCTCATATACAGCGGTATAGTAGTATATGCCAGGAGTCTCATGCACATGTGGCTCTACATCCCAACCCTTAAATACATCACCATCTTTATATACAGGAGGGTATACTCCATAATATACAGGTGCTGTATCACAACTTATAGTGTCGCGATAAAGCTCTGTGCTGTCAGGATTCTGGAAGATGACGATAGGGGAAGATACGATTTCGAAATTTTCAGGAACTTCTGAAACACCATGCTTATCGTATTTGCTTCCGCATGGGAAGATGAAGACACCTGGTCCACTAATACTATCGACCCAATTTTCAGTGGCTGATAAATCATTTTCCAAAGTCATGACACCAACTTTGATGTGGTTCAAATTTGTACATCCAGAGAACATATCCTTGTAACAAGTATATACAAGTTCTTTTGCAGGCAATTCAGGTGCTTCCGTTAAAGAAGAACATCCTGCAAACATGCCATCGTAGCATCCTGCTGTCAGTTTAGTGGCTGGCAACTCTGGTGCTTTTGCTAAGGAAGAACATCCTGCAAACATGCCATCGTAGCATCCTATTGCAAGTCCTGTGGCAGGTAATTCAGGGGCATTAATCAGAGATGTACAATTAGCAAACATTAATTCATAGCAATACTCTGCTAATTCAGTGGCTGGCAATACAGGCGCTTGTGTTAAAGAAGAACATCCTGTAAACATGCCCATATAGCATCCATCTGCTAATTCAGTGGATGGCAATACAGGTGCTTGTGTTAAAGATGTACATCCATCAAACATTAAAACATAACAATAATTTGCCAAATCTTTAGCAGGAAGCTCAGGAGCCTTGGTTAAAGAAGAACATCCATCAAACATTCTATGATAACATGATTCTGTCAATACTGTTGCTGATAATTCAGGAGCCTGAGTAAGAGCGTCGCAACCTAAAAATAACATTTCAAAACAATGATTACAAGGAATGACTGTTGTTTCTCCGACACCGTCAATCAAACTCATTATACTACCACTGGCTGCTATTTTGCCTTCCATTTCAAAGTTGAATAAGTTTCCTTCTTGGTCTATATTTAATCCATTAGGATTGTTGCCCTTGAAATAGACTTTGTCGCCTGCTTTTTCTAGTGTGACTTTTTCATATGGATCTATTTTGTGCCAAGATTCACCTTCATCTATCGAATATTGCACATCTGTTTGATCGTATCTTTCTAATGAGTTTGTATAAAAAATTTCAGAACCTGCCTCTTCAGCTGTGAAACATAGTATTTTGTCAAGATCAGGCTTTTTTCCTTTTTTCTCATATACAGCGGTATAGTAGTAAACGTCAGGATCGTTTAATATCTCAAGCTCTTTATCCCAATTAATGAAGACGAGATCGTCTCCATAGTAAGGAGTCTTACATGTGTCACATTTTTCGTATGAAGGCATATCTCCACAGTTGATAGTGTCACTGTAAAGCACGGTGCTGTCTGGATTCTGGAATATGACGATAGGGGAAGATATGATTTCGAATTTGTCAGGAACTTCAGAAATTCCATGCTTGTCATACTTGCTTCCGCATGGGAATATGAAGACACCAGGACCATCAACTCCTCCGACCCACGAATCAGTGGCGTTAAACTCATTGTCCAAAGTCATTAGTCCTACTTTGATGTAGTTAAGACTTTCACAGCCAGTAAACATACTGGAATAGCATCCATTTGTCAGTTTTGTGGCTGGTAGTTCTGGTGCTTTTATCAAATTTGTACAGCCAGCAAACATATTGCCATAACATCCCTCTGCCAGTGTTGTGGCTGGTAGCTCTGGTGCTTTTCCCAAATTCATACATCCGCCAAACATTGAGTTATAGCATCCCTCTGCCAGTGTTGTGGCTGGTAGCTCTGGTGCTTCTTTTAAAATTGTACAGCCGGCAAACATATTGCCATAACATCCATTTGCTAGTATTGTGGCTGGTAGTTCTGGTGCTTTTTCCAAATTCATACATCCACCAAACATTGAGTTATAGCATCCCTCTGCCAGTGTTGTGGCTGGTAGCTCTGGTGCTTCTTTTAAATTTACACAAGCAGCAAACATTGTATAATAACAGTTTCTTTCAAGTGTTTTTGCAGGCAAAGCAGGAGCTTTTCTTAAATAGGTACAACCGTTGTACATTCCGTTACAACAGTTTTCCGCTACGACTGTTGCTTTCAAATCTGGAACTGTCTCCAAATTTTGACAATTGGTGAACATGTGGTCATAACAACTGGTTTTAAGTGTAGTCGCAGGTAATTCAGGTGCTTTTGTAAGATTTTCACAAGATAAGAACATGAAACAGTAACAACTGTCTGCTAATTCAGTGGCTGGTAATGCTGGTGCCTCTTCCAACTTACTACATGCAGTGAACATGTATGCATAGCAAGCAGTCTCCAATTTTTTTGCTGGTAGATCATATACCTTTGTAAGATTTGTACATCCTACAAACATTTCAGCGTAACAACGTTTTCCTAATGTAGTGGCTGGTAATTTTGGCATTTCGCTCAAACTATAACATCCGTTAAACATTTCCTCGTAACTCTCATCTTTTACTGTTTCTGCTGGTAACTCTGGTGCTTTTTGCAGAAAATAACATCGTTTAAACATTTCTTTATAGCATCCTTTGGTTAGAGCTGTTGCTGGTAAATCAGGAGCTTGGGTAAGAGGACAGTTTATGAATAAATTATTAAAACAATAGTCGCATGGTATTTCTGTCAACTCGCCTTTCATATCAAGTAGGCTCATTACACTACCACTGGCGGCAATCATTCCTTTCATTATAAAATGAAAATAGTCATCTTTTGTATTATGAAATCCAGTTGGGTTATTTCCTCTGACATAGACTTTGTCTCCTACATTTTTAAGTTCTACTGTTAACACATCCTCCATTGATTTCCATGTTTTTCCACTGTCAAGTGAAAATTGTAAGTCAGGACATGGGTTTCCTAAACAGTCGTATGATATTGTACAGTTGGACTCTTCTGCTGTGAAACAAAGCCAATTGCCGAGTGGGGCAGCTTCTGCATCTTTATAAATGGCTGTGTAGTAGTAAATGTCTGGTTCATCAAGGACAGTCAGGTCTTTGTCCCATTTCACAAATTCGTGCTCCTCATCTAAGAAAGGTGGCTCTTCTCCATAATAGGGAGCTGTTCCACACTCAATTGTGTCTGTTTTTAACACTGTGCCGTCAGGATTTAGGAAGACGACGATAGGAGATGCTTTTATGGTGAAATTAATTGGCGCTTCAGATGGTCCGTTTTTATCATAATTGCTGCCGCAAGGGAATTCTATGATTCCTTCACTCTTGACTCCCGATACCCAAACCTCTGTTGCTTCTATGTCGTTGTCCAACGTTTTTACACTTACTTTTATATATTTCAGACTTGTGCATGACATGAACATTGCTATACAGCTTTGTTTTCCTAATTCTGTGGCTGATATCACTGCAGATTCAATACCTGAGCATCTCTCAAACATGAAGAAATAACAATTGTTTGCTAACTTTTTTGCAGGAAGATCAGGTGCTTTTTTCAATTTCTCACATGCAGTGAACATTGTGGAATAACATGCTTCTGCCAATTCAGTCGCTGGTAGTTCAGGTGCAACTTCCATATTTTTACAGTCTGAAAACATGGAAGAATAGCAACGAGTAGCTAATTCCATTGCAGGTAAAGATGGGGCTTCTGTTAAACTTAAACATCCTCTGAACATGCTTGCATAACAATCTTTAGTCATTGTCATCGCTGGTAGTTCAGGTGCTTTTGCCAAACTTTCACATTTTTCAAACATTGTGTAGTAGCAGCTATCCTTTAATATAGTTGCAGGCAGTTTTGGGGCTTGTGTAAGTGACTTGCAATCAGAAAATAATTTGATAAAACAATTGCTGTTTGGAATTTCAATTATTGATTCATCTTTGGTAATCAAACTCATCACGCTGCCTGATGCGGATATCTTGCCATCCATTCCAAAGTGAGTGTATATGGTATTTTTAATGGAATAACCTTTTGGGTTGTCGCCTCGTACGTAGACTTTATCATTTGTGTTTTCTAATGTGATTTTGACTTTATCATTCCAGTCATACCAAGAGTCTCCATCTAGTGAATATTGCATGTTAGGATTGTTATCACCTTCATTTTCGAACCAAATTGTTGATCCATTTTCTTCTGCTGTGAAACAAAGCCAATCAGCTGCTGAGCAGTTGAATACTGATAATAAGAGCAAAAACAATGTGGCTGACCACTTGCACAAGTTATAAAATTTATTCATATTACATTATTATTTTTTTCTGTTTATGTTGTGACTTTTTGAATTAAGATTCAAAAGTTCGCATTTAATCACATTGCATTGAATAGTTTATTTCATTGATATAGATTGTATGAATAACGATAAAATCAATGATATCGTAAATATTTGCAAATGATTGACAAAGTTTAAAAAAAAGAGTAGGATAAGCAAACGTTTTGCTAGAAAAACGTACGACATATATGAAATTGATTTAATGTTGCCTTATTGATTCATTTTTTTTAGTGAATTACTTATTCTCGTAAAAATATTTTAGGTTTCTGATTAGATTTTACTAGATGCTTTTTCCTATTTGTTTTTTTTTATCTTTTTCTTTAATTATTTATTCACTTATAGGATTATTCGGTAAAAATCTGGATTATTCAGTCAAAATGCGGATTGGTCAAATAATTTAACAGATATTATAGCATCAGTCAAACATTACTTTTCTACTTTTGACACTGTAAACAAAGAATAAAACGAAAACAATAAATATACTTGATATAAAAACACATTAAATATGCGGCTAATCAACACATTAATTTTGATAGCGGTCACTTCTGCTGTTTGAGCAGAAGTGGCACTATCCTAAGAGATAAAAATTGTTTCTTAGACATTGAATCCAGTATTCTCATAATAATTGATATTTATGGATTTTCTGCTCCATTTTGTTCGTTTGAATTATCAGATGGACGTGATTTCCTAAATTTTATTAAGAAGTGATGTGTTGATGAAATTATTTTTTTGAGGTTATGTATAAAAAAACAACCCAAATTTTCGGTTATTGATATATAAAGAAATAGTTAGAAATTAAGTTTTCATTTGTGTGTTTGAGGGGACATTCGGTGTGTATCGAGTGTCCTCTTTTTTTACTGAACCAAGTGTTGGAAAATATGGATATGTCGTTATGTGTCTAATTTATCATTTAGCATTTATAATTTATAATTCCATATTTATATTTACCTTTGTGCACAATTTTAGAAGAAATGGCTTCATTTAGGGAATATTTACCGTTTTATAGAAGGAATTTGAAGGTCGCGCTTCCTATTATGTTCGCGCAATTGGGAGGAGCGGTAGTCCAGTTCGCCGACGTGAAGATGGTCGGTGCCTTGGGCACGGTCGAACTGGCTGCTGTAGCGTTTGCGACGGCGGTGCTTGTTATCGCATTGGTGGCTTCAATGACCATGTTGCAGAGTATCACTCCGTTGACTGCTTATAAATATGTGAACAATGAGCATGAGGAGGTGACGAAATATCTTCAGAATGGACTTGTACAGTGTGTGATCGTTTCTATCGCAATTTTGTCGATTTTGGCTATCGCATATTTTAATCTTGAACGATTCGGACAAGATCCTGCGGTCTGTGAATTATCAAAAAACTATTTTTTGATAGTGGCTGCCAGTTTTGTGCCAGTAATATTTTTTGAGGGATTCCGACAATTTCTTGCGGCTTTGGGTAACACTTCCGTCGCTATGATAATAACTTTGATTTCCAATGTGATCAATATTCTTTTTAATTATCTGTTGATATATGGTGAATATGGATTTCCTAAGCTCGGAGTCGACGGTGCAGCCATAGCGACATTTTTATCGAGAGTCCTGTCTCCTTTGGCAATTTTCGCAGTGATGCTTTATAAGAAAGAGTGGAGAATGTATATAGTTGGTATGAAAAATGCATTCTTCTCAAAATATCATTTGGTTGAACTTTTCAAAGTCGGCATACCTATTTCTCTTCGCAGCACGGTGGAGGTTACAGCGTTCGCATTCAGCGGAATCATGGTTGGCTGGTTGGGACCTGTCGCTTTGGCCTCGAATCAGATAGCTTCATCTGTAGGACATATGGTGTTTATGATCGTCCTTGGTATAGGAGCTGCAACGACCATCCGTGTGAGTCACCAGTATGGCAGGAAAGATCTAAATGCGGTCTGTATGGCTGCAAATGCGTCAATCCATCTTGCTTTGATCAACAATGCGATTATGGGTGCTCTGATCATTATCTTTAGATATGATATCGCAGGATTCTTTTCGGTTGATCCGCTGGTGATAGAGCAGACTGCCTCGATACTTGTGTTTGCTGGAATATTTCAGGTGTCTGATGGTCTGCAATGTGTGGGAATTGGAATTTTGAATGGACTTACCGATGTGAAATATACGATGTATTGTGCGTTTGTTTCATATTTATTGATCAACCTTCCTGTCGGCTATTATCTTGGCTTTTGCAGAGGATGGGGCGCTGAAGGTGTATGGACAGGATTCATATTTGGCCTGACTTTGGCTGCGATTCTTTTCCATCTCAGATGGTATGTGATGATGAAGAGGATGAAAAAAGAACAAAATATTCGTTAAAAAATAGCCGTTTGTCTATTTGTTTTCGGCAAACGTATAATTTTTTTGGTGGGTATTCATATATATAATAACTTTGCAATCAGTAAAAGTGAAGATACTTTTTCATAATAGTGTTTGTTTTTGCGATGTTTGATTGAGAAATTTGACATTCGTTAGCCTCGAGGAAAAACCCCGAGGTTTTTTTTTGCCTGCATTCTATTTTTGTTTTTCTTAAACACTTGTGAAACTTGAATAAAATAAATTTTACGAAAATCCCAATAGCTCCCAAAAATTCTGTAATTTTGCAGAAAATTAAAAATTAGCATAAAATTTTCAATAGATATGGCAGTTTGCAAACCATCTATTCCTAAAGGTACACGTGATTTTTCGCCTATCGAGATGGCGAGAAGAAATTATATTTTCGATACAATTAAAAGTGTATTCCGTCTTTACGGTTTTTCTCAGATCGAGACTCCTGCAATGGAGAACCTTTCTACTTTGATGGGAAAATACGGTGATGAGGGTGATAAACTTCTTTTCAAGATTCTTAATTCTGGTGATTTCTTAGCTGGAGTTGATAAGAGTGAACTTGAGTCTGCCAACAGTGTGAAGGTTCTTAAACATATCAGTGACAAGGGTCTTCGCTATGATTTGACTGTGCCTTTCGCACGTTATGTTGTGATGAACCGTGGAAACTTGTCTTTCCCATTCAAGAGATTCCAGATTCAGCCAGTTTGGCGTGCTGACAAGCCTCAGAAGGGTAGATATCGTGAGTTCTATCAGTGCGACGTGGATGTTGTAGGCAGTGATTCATTGCTTAACGAGGTTGAGTTGATCCAGATTGTTGACGAGGTTTACCGTCGTCTTAAGATAAATGTTGTTTTGAAAATCAACAACCGTAAGATCCTTTCTGGTATTGCGGAGGTGATTGGCGAGGCAGATAAGTTGGTTGACATTACAGTCGCAATCGACAAACTTGACAAGATTGGAGTTGACAATGTTAATGCGGAGTTGAGAGAGAAAGGTGTCAGCGAGGCGGGAATCGAGAAACTTCAGCCTATTATCAATATGACAGGAAGCAATGACGACAAACTAAATGTCATCGCTGATGTGTTGAAGTCGAGTGAAATCGGATTGAAGGGAGTTGAGGAGCTACGTACTATTCTTCGTTATGTGAAGATGCTTAATGTGGCTACTGAAGTTGAGATAGATTTGACATTGGCCCGTGGTTTGAACTATTACACAGGAGCTATCTTTGAAGTTAAGGCCAAAGATGTTGTGATAGGATCAATCACAGGTGGTGGACGTTACGATAATTTGACAGGAGTGTTTGGTTTGGATGGAATGTCTGGCGTCGGCATCTCGTTCGGCGCTGACCGTATCTATGACGTGTTGAACCAGCTCGACCTTTATCCTCAGGAGTTACTCGCGTCTACTCAGATTCTTTTCGCTACATTTGGAGAGAACGAATTTAATTACGCTTTGAATCTGTTGAAGGAGGTTCGCAACAATGGTATTTCCGCTGAAATTTATCCAGAACCAGTCAAGATGAAGAAGCAGATGAGCTACGCAGACAATAAGGCCATTCCATACGTTGCAATTGTAGGTGAGACAGAAATGGCTGAGAATAAGGTGATGCTAAAGAATATGGTCACAGGAGAACAGCAATTGCTTGATATTGCGGGAGTTGTGGCTATATTGAAGAAATAAATTTGTTAGATTTTCACAAAAAAGATGCAAGCAATTGCATCTTTTTTTTATTTTTACGGTGATTAAAGTAGATATAAAATGGTAAAAAAAGGATTTGTATTAGCAGGATTGTCGGCTTCTTTGTTTTGTGGATGCACGACAAAAACTACAGAGACAGCGGAAGAGAAAATCGATCGCATTTATAATAATATGTCTCAAGGTGAGCGAATCGCTCAGCTTCAGGGTACATATATGACGCAGTTTTTTGATGAGAATGATAAGTTGGACACTGCTTTATGTCGTCGTCTTATTCCAAATGGAATAGGTCATTTCTCTCAGTTTACAATGAATTTCCGTAAAACACCAGATGAGATGCGTGATATGGTGGCTCAGATGCAGGATTGGTTGATCCACAACACTCCGTCTGGCATTCCGGCATTGCTTCATGAGGAGGTGTTGAGTGGAATAAATGGTTATGATGCTACTGTCTATCCACAGCAGATCGGACTTGCTTGTTCGTTCAATCCTGAATTGGCAGAAAAGAAAACTTACGAGACTGCTTCTGATCTTCGTAAGATCGGAGGTATGCAGGCTCTTTCTCCTATGGTTGACGTGGTTAGAAATCCATCATTCAACCGTTTGGAAGAGTCGTACGGAGAGGATGGTTATCTTTCAGCTGTGATGGGAGTCGCATTTGTAAAGGGTCTTCAACATGGTGATTTGAAGCAGGGTGTATCTGCATGTTCTAAACATTTTCTCGGCTATGGAGGTGGTGGAAACGCCGACAAAAAGGAATTGATGGAGGAAATCCTTCTTCCTCACGAAGCTATACTACGAGTGTCAGACAGTAAAGTGGTGATGACTGGATACCATCTGTTTGATTCCGTTAAATGCGTGGCAAACAGTTATTTGCAAGAGGGTATACTTCGTGATTATCTTAAGTTTGATGGACTTTTAGTTAGCGATTACAGTTCAATCGAGCAGATCGACGACAGACTAGACTCAACTATGCGTGCCGCTAAAGCTTTGAATGCAGGCAACGACGTGGATTTCCCTGAAGGAAAGAGTTATAAGTTTTTGCCAGACGCAATTGAAAAAGGATTGGTTAGTCAGCAGACGCTTGAAAAAGCAGTCAAACGTGTTTTGATGCACAAAGAGAGACTTGGTTTGCTTGACAAGAATGCTAAACTATATGAGTCTGGACATATCGAGTGGGATTCAAAAGAAAACCGTAATACAGCATATCAACTTGCGACTCAATCAGTTGTGATGCTTCAAAACAATGGAGTGTTGCCGTTGAAAAAGGCGTCGAAGATAGCTTTGGTTGGACCAAATGCAAATTCTATGTGGGCAATGGTTGGCGACTATTCCTACCATTCAATGCGTTACTTCTGGAAAAAGGAGATTGAGAATGATTTGAATCCACGAATCGTCAATTTGAAAGCCGGTATGGAGGCAAATATTCCTGACGGTTATTCATTGAAGTATAGCCGTGGATGTGATTGGACGGAGGTTGTAGAGACAGTTGTCGAGCAGGGTGGAGATCCTCGCGTCGCATATATGCAGGATATTCAAAACCGTAAGATTGATTCTGGAGAGGAAGCTAATTTGGACGAGGCATTGAAGATTGCGTCTGAAAGTGATGTCATTGTGGCCGCTGTCGGAGAGAATGTGATGTTGTGTGGTGAAAACCGTGATCGAACAACATTGCGTTTGCCTGGAAAGCAAGAGCAGTTCGTTGAAAAGCTTGTTGCGACAGGAAAGCCAGTTGTGCTTGTGATTTTTGGCGGACGATCACAGATTATATCAGGTTTGGCTGAGAAATGCGCGGCTGTTATTCAGGCTTGGTATCCAGGAGAGGAGGGCGGAAACGCTATCGCTGATATCATTTATGGAAAGGTCAATCCTTCAGGTAAGTTGAGTGTAAGTTATCCTAATGTTGAGATCAAAGAGCCTATTTGCTATAATACGAGTGTGGAGAAAGATCCACGCATCGCATATCCGTTTGGTTATGGACTTAGCTACACTACATTCGAATACTCAAATATCAAAGCTGATACATCTGCCACTACAGATTCAGAGAAGATCATGATCAGTGTCGACGTGAAGAATACAGGCAAGATGGCAGGTGACGAGATTGTTCAATTGTATTTGTCGCCAGCTGATGGAAACAAGAATATCCGTCCGATACAGTTGCAGGGATTCGCCCGCGTCTCACTTAATCCTGATGAGACAAAGACTGTGAAATTTGAGATGTATACGACTCAGTTTGGATACTACAGTGATAATCACTGGGTGGTGGATCCAGGAAAATACACAGTCAAGATTGCAGCGTCGTCGCAAGATATAAGACAAACAGCAAATATCGAATTGACAGGCAACCAACGTAATTTGGATTTGCGAACAAAATATTTTGCTGAGGTGAAATAAACAATGAGAAGGACGGAGAATTAAAATGCGCCCCTAAAGTTAGACGAAAAACTTTAGGGGCGCATTTCAATATGCCCATTTTTCTCATAAAATGGCGTTGCTTTTCTCTGTTAACTTTGTGTCTCTGTGGTTTTGTTAAATTCTGTGTGCTCGTCTTCGGCTTGCACAAAAGTAGGGGAGAAGGTCATTCAGCCCTTTGAAATCCTCAATTATCTCCTACTATGATTTTTCGTCGAATTGACGTTATTTCTTGAATTAGACGAACTGAACATCCCCATACACGGCTCGTTTCAGCTAAAGGTGTCACACCGCTCATGTAGAAGGATAACGCACGGACATTTCCTTCCCGCTCTTGTGCTCCTGTTGTGGACGACCAGTAGATTCCCCATGGGTTTGTAGGATAGTTCTTTATAGTATTCCCCCAACGTCGTCCTCCCGCTGGCAAGAATATGGCTCCTGACTTTTCCATTACAGTCCATTCCGCTTCATTATAAGTGTTGTCTGCGTAATGGTCGTCCAACATCTCCTCATCCATATACAATCCGTTCTGATATACCAAATGATTGTTGATCTCTGTGGATACGGAAGGAATAAATTTTACTCCTTCTGGTGTCTTCCAATTGTCTGGCAGCAAAATCAATCCTTTCACATTTGCCACCGTCGCTAAGGCGAATAATTGATCAGCATTTCTCCTTTCTGCCAATAAATAATTCCACTCTTTACTCGTCGGTGTTCTCCAAGTGTGTTCCGCATCACTGCCAATTTTGTTTAACGCACCCCAATCCGCTGTGGCAAAATCACCGACAAAACTATTGTCCCAAGATCCGCCAACAAGATAATCTCTATAGTCGGTGCTTGTAGACGTCGGTAGAAAACCAGTACTCCATCCACACGTCGCCCAACCGAACAGATCTATCCATCCATCGTAAAATGGAGCGATGTTAGAGTTGCTTATTCCAATCAAATCATATTGGTTTTCTGCGAATCTCCATTCAAAATAGTAGTCGTTGTATTGTAGATTGCCGGGTGCAAAACAAACTTGCAGAGTGTCGTTTACACTAAATAGAAAAGTGTCTGGCGGAATTGTGTCGGCAGGCTCCACAACCGATAAGTTGGGATTCGTAAACGTGACACTGTCCGGATATTCATTCTCGACAGAAAATATTACCTTGCCATTTTTCCAGACATATATCTGGGATGGTATTTCAAATATGGAAATTAATAAGGTAAAAAACGCCAAAATCATCCTCTTTTTCATATCAACCAATTTTTATATTATTAAATCCTATTGGCAAATATATGGAAAAAGATATGAAATACAATATGTCAAAAGCTTTCTGCCTTAATTAAATTCCATCCTTCATACGTAAGTCGCATACGGATGTCGTTTTTTCCATTGATTAATGGGGTTAGGAAATATTTGTCACCTTCCCAAAGATTCAGATTAAGTATCTCTTTTTTAGGAATCCATTTAAGGGTTCCTTCGTTGCATTCTGCAAAATTAGGATTGTCGACGGTGGCTGTATATAGGTGCATACGTTCATTTTCCGCTGTGTCGGATATGAAATCCACAACTCCTCTTTTGATGAAATTGTCAAGGATTATTCCAGTCTCCTCTCTGACTTCCCTTAAAAAGCATTCGTCTGGTGTCTCATCTTTCTCAATATGTCCGCCAATACCGATCCATTTGCCTTTATTGGGATCATTCTCTTTTTGGTTACGGTAGAGCATCAGATAGCAGCCGTTCCACTCAATATAGCCTAAGGTGGTTTCAGTCATATTCATAACTGATTAATTTGCATTTAGTTCATCAAGTAGCTGCTTCATAGACTTTTTAAGAGTCGGGTGTACAAAGTCTGGCGCCAAATCATTCATCGGCTCAATAACGAAGCGTCGTTCATGCATACGAGGGTGGGGGATGACAAGATTGTCTTTGGATATTATCGCATCGTCATAGAAAAGGATATCAAGGTCGATAGGACGATCTTCATATCCTGCTCCAGGTGTCCTTACTCTTCCCAATTCTCTTTCAATCGCCATACATCTGGCAAGGATGTCTTCTGGTTCCAATCTTGTCTCAAGATGAAACACTCCATTCAGATATTCATGGTCGGAGTCGTAACCTACCGGCATAGACGCGCGTATCTCAGACAATGCAACAACCTTACCGATAAGGTCGGAGCATAAAATAAGGGCATATTCTATCATACGGCGACGGTTGCCCATATTTGTGCCGAATGCGATGAAAACGTTATGCAAATCTTAGATTTTTAATTGAACATAAAAAAAGGCAGGCGTTAGAGCCTGCCATTATAGAGATCTTGTGATTAAAACTCAAACTTCTCTGTTTTGAACTGACCCAAAGTGTGAATCTTTGGCATGATTCTTTTGTAGTGCTCGCTTTGAGTGTGTGCAATCAAAGTCTCGTTATCTTTCCAAGTCTCGCAAATCATCATAACGTCAAAACGAGTAGAACTCTCAAATACGTCATAAGCGATACATCCGTCCTCAGCTTGAGAAAGTTCAACCAACTCCTTTACCATACCTAATAACTCAGACTGGTTCTTCTCCTCAACCTGAATAAATACATTTAGTCTAATCATCTTCTATGAAATTAAATTCTTGTTTTTTCCTTCACAAAAATAATCTTTTCTTTTTTGTTTACACAAGAAACATTACAAAAATTTTGGTGTCAAACTGAATTAATTTTTTGACGAAGTTTTAGATTCTCCTTTTCTTTTTTTATAGATGAAATATCCTGCTCCTCCAATAATGAAGAATGGCCACAAACGTAGTAAGAATACAACTAAAAATTTGATTATAGCCCAGCCATCAGACAAAGAATCAAGTAATTCAGAACCGAATGAAGGAGTGTTATCATCGTCGTCATCTTTTGCAACCTCCTTTTTGACAATGATAAGGTCGATGTCAACAATACTGTAAGCCACCCTGCGGTCGATATTAACGCGTCGGCCATTCATAATGTCGATGTCATTTTGTAAGTGGTCGATTTTTGTTTGAATCTCAATGATCTCTGAAATTTTGTTGGCACGTTTTAGCAAAACTCTGTATTGTTCAAGTGCGGCTTCTTTGCTTTTGATTTCAGATACTAAATCGGTATATTCGTCTGTGACATCCTGTACATTAATAGATTTGTCCGACATTTTTCCTCCAACCTTGCTTAAGGCATCTGTGAAGTCTTCAAAAGAGGCTGACGGAATAGATGCAGAGACGGAATAACGGTATTCATTCTGTTTTTCTGAACTCTTGTATCCATTGTACTTTCTGATTAAAGCATTGATATTATCGTAAATAGAATCTACATTTTCTGGCTTTACCTTTATATCAACATTACCTTTAGCAATCAGTTTACGTGTGTCTGCAGGAGAAGCTGGATTTGAATTTGTAGAAGAGACTGCCACCATTTCTTCGGTTACGTATTCTTGAGCTGCTTCTGCACTTGCAGCATATTCTACATGGTGGTTCGCTTTGCTGCATGAAGATAATGAAAGAGCTGCTACGACAGCGATAAATAATTTATTCATAAACTAAATTTTTTATGTTTGAGCTTCAAAATGTATTGTCTTGCAAATAAAGATTTTTTTGAGTGTAGACGGAATAGATTTTCAATTTATATTCCGAAAGAATTATAGGTAAAATTATGATTTTTTTACTGTTTGTGAATGTTAATGAACCTTATTTTTTGTTAAAATAAAAATATATCAATATCTTTGTATTGATTGTCAGTGAGATATGTGTGATGATTTGTTGTGTCCTTTATTGTTTGGTCTTTATAATAAAGAGATGATTTGATGATTAATTACGCTGATAACCAAATTGCTACTAATTTCTTAATTAAGACCTTTAACTTTGTTTGATTTAGAAAATGATATATATGTGCAATAATAATGCGATCATATGGAGAACTTTTTTGAACGGGTTCTTCAAATTTACAATATCCATATTCTTCTTAATATTGCCGACTGTAGCTTTTTGTGGTAGTTGGAATGTGGTATGGCAGGAAGATTTCGGTGTGGTTGAGGATTCTGTGTGCCGAGATTTTGCCGATCCAAATATGAGTGTGCCAGGACATACCGTTGCAGATGTAGAGCTTATGGGTGATGGTTATTATGGTATTACCAATAGTACAGCTTGGTGTTTCATTCATAAAAAGAGTGTTAATCCAAGTAAAGACTATAATTTTGTTCCAGGACGTGATCATACAGGAAATACAAATGGTGGCATGTTGGTGGTTAATGTAGATGCTGATGGTAATGGTGAACCCATTTATGAAAACAACTTGAGACTGAAGCCTTGTGGTGATCATAAATATAGGCTAAGTATGTTTGTGGCGAATGTATCTGATGCATTTATTAATCCAGATCTTACTCTTCAGGTGTACAATATGAAGGATGCTACTAATCCAGAACTGTTGGAAAGTGTAAACCTTTCTGGCAGTGATGTTGTAGCTTGGCCAGGTAGTGAAAAAAATTCACAAGGACTTTATACACATAAAGAACGTGATTGGTCTGAAGCATCTGTTGAGTTTGAAGCAAAAACTGGAGATGTTTTAAAAATCGTTATACTAAATTATCAGCCTGGTGGTGTTGGTAATGACTTCGCTCTAGATGATATCACTTTGCAACGTTATGATGATGAAGAAATCGTTCCTCCGATAATTGAGATTAATAATGTTTTGACTAACAGTTTATGCGTGCCAGTCTATGCATTAAGCAACACTGATGTTTTAACAGCATGGAGAAAAATATATCATAGTATCTATTGCCATTGGCAGTATTCTACTGATGATGGATATACTTGGACCGATATACCGGAACAAAGTGGAATTGAGAAATTTTTGCTTCAGAGAGAAACTCCAACAACAGGAAAAGAAGTGTACAGACTTATTATAACTGGTGGGGATGATGATTCTGAGGCTCAGGCTAAAGCAGAACACATAGCTAAATATGGTACACCAGATGACGGATGTGACTATTTTTCAATTTCCAATATAATTTCGCAAATGGAAGTTAAGGACCCTCCAGTCGCATATCTTGGAATAGATAATGATATAACAATAACAAATCAACCTCAATACGACTGTGAGAATATAGACCATTTTGTCAGTTTGATGGCTGATGAATGGAATGTCAACTTCTCTAATTATTATTTTTTGTGGCAGTATTCCTACGATGAAACGACATGGACAGATCTTCCGTTTACAGGTAGTGATTTCCAGTTTACTGATGATTTTGATGGCTTGACATATTTCCGTGTCATTTTGGCTGCCAATAAAAATACATTGGCCCAGGTCGCAAAAAATGGTAAGCCAGACGATTGTGACAAAGACTATTTTATCACAAATACTGTTTCAATTGAATGTTTGGAGTCATGTAAGAAACCGAAATTTGAAGTTTTATCGGACCAGAATAAATTAATTTGTGAGGATAGTGAGGATGTTGTAGAATGGAAAGTCCGTCAAACTAATCAGACAAAATCAATTGATATTGAATGGTATAGTAAGGCAAAAGGAGCAAACACTTGGACATTAATTGCAGGAGAAAATGGAGAGAGTATTAGACTTCCTAATCCGAAGGATACAACTTCATATTTGTTTTTGGCTAAAAATGGAAAATGTGTATCCGACTCCATTATATTTGAATTGACGATGATACCTCTATTTAGGTTTAATCCAATTGGTGATATCGATATTTGTGAAGGTACTGATATTACGTTTACTCCAGATGTTAAGACGAGAACCCTTTCTCCAATAACATTTTTTTGGGATGGAGTGCCAACAACAGAACTACAGCATCTTGTTCCTAATATTACCGAAGACAAAACGGTCATATTCTATGCGACGGATGGAGTCTGTATATCTAATGAAGTCTATACCAATTTCATTGTGGAGAAGGAAGCAGATGTGACGCTGCAACCTTTGCCAGCTGTAATATGTGAAGGAGAGAAAGTGGATTTGATAGCTGAAGCCAAGTTTGCACCTATCAACACTTTCAAATGGGAGAAAGATGGAGTGCTTTTCAATAATACTGATTTGATCACGTCTGATATTCCCCATGAAAATACGTTTTATAAGTTTATTGTTGAGGGTGATTTATGTCCAACAATAGAATATATATTAGGTGTTGATGTAGAGAAGAAAGCGGAAATGACGCTGCAACCACTGCCAGCAGTTGTTTGTAAAGGTGAAAAAATAGACTTGGTGGCTGATGTCCAACTTCCATCGTCAAACGCATACAAATGGGAGAAAAATGGCAGCCTGCTAAGTGATGTTGATTTGGTCACAACTGATATTCCTGAAGAAAATGCCACATATAAATTTACGATTTTGGGAGATGCATGTCCAGATATAGAAGACAAAATGATTGTAGAAGTTGAGAGTATGGCTGATGTGACGTTACAACCACTGCCAGCTGTGATCTGTGAAGGAGAAAAAGTTGATTTGATAGCTGATGTCCAACTCACGTCGACAAACACATTCAAATGGGAGAAAGACGATGTCCTTATTACAGATGCGGATCTGACAACAACAGATGTTCCTACAGAGGATGCCATGTATAAATTCACAATTACTGGAGATAAATGTCCGGCAATTGAGAGAGAGGTAAGCGTAAAAGTGGAGAAGAAAGCGGATGTGACGTTGCAGCAACCACAGCCATCGGTAGTTTGTATAGGAGAAGAGATAGATTTGGTGGCTGATGCAAAACTAACGTCTGCCAATACCTTTAAGTGGGAGGATGGATCTGGCGAGTTTCTAGGTGATGTGGATCTAAAGATTTCTGTAATTCCCGCTGATGATGATACATATAAATTCACTGTATATGGCGATAAATGTCCTACTATTGAGAAAGAGGTAAGTGTAAAAGTTGAGAAGATAGCAGAAGTGACATTGGATCCACTGCCTGCTGTAGTTTGTGAAGGGACAGATGTGGATTTGGTGGCTGATGCCAAACTTACGTCAGCAAACACATTCAAATGGGAAAAGGGCAATGATTTGCTTACTGATATTGGTTTGAAGACGACAGATAATCCTACAGAGGATGCCACGTATAAGTTTACAATTACTGGCGATAAATGTCCAACAATTGAGAGAGAGGTAAGTGTAAAAGTGGAGAAGAAGGCTGATGTGAATTTGCAACCATTGCCTGCAATTATTTGTGAAGGTGAGAAAGTGGATTTGATCGCCGATGTACAGCTCACGTCGACAAACACATTCAAATGGGAGAAGGAAAGTGAATTGATCAGTGACGTAGATTTGACGACAACAGATATTCCATCAGAAGACGCCACATATAAATTTACGATTACCGGAGATAAATGTCCAGCGGTTGAGTCGGAGGTAAGTGTAAAGGTGGAGAAAAAAGCGGATGTGACATTGCAATCATTGCCTGCAATTATCTGTGAAGGTGAGAAAGTGGATCTGATAGCCGATGCACAACTCACGTCGACAAACACATTCAAATGGGAGAAGGGAAGTGATTTAATCAGTGATTCAGATTTGACGACGACGGATATTCCGACAGAAGATGCCACATATAAGTTTACAATTACTGGAGATAAATGTCCAACAATTGAGAAAGAGGTAAGCGTAAAAGTGGAGAAAAAAGCTGAGGTGACGTTGAATATCAGTGATACAGAAGCGTGTGAAAATACTTCAGTCACTTTGTCAGTTAATTCCACTAATGCCCCTAAACTGGTTTGGAAACAAAAGAATGATGGTGAATCACAGTTCTCTGAAATATCAGAGTCTGGAGACGTGATAAACATTACTGCGACCAAATCCGCTACATTTATAGTTGAATCTGCAGGTGAGCAAGTTTGTCAAAGTGCAGTGTCTAATGAGGTTTCTTTATTTGTTGAAGAATTGGTTTCAGTTTCGTTGGAAAATGTTCCTGCGGAGGTGTGCGAAGGAACAACTGTTTCTCTAAAAGCTTCTGTTACTGGAAATGGATCATCTTATGGATGGAAGAAAAATGATAATGAGAATTTTGCCAAAAATGAGTTGACAGCAGAAGATGTGCCTACAGAAAAGACTACTTACGAGTTTTGGGCTAAACCACTTGTTTGCCCTGCATTTTCAGAGAGATTTGTGGTTGAAGTTGAGCGTAGGAAAGATGTTGATCTGACGGTATCTGAAACAAGTATTTGTAAAGATGGAAGTGTGAAGTTGACGACAAATTATCCATACACTGAAGGTATAATATGGGAAAGCAAAGGAGAGAATGATTCTCAGTTTAATATAATTGGAGAAGCGGTTTCTGAAATAGTGGATTCTCCTTCCGACAATACAATATACCGTGTGTCTGCTGTCTCTAAATTAGGCTGTGTAGAAAATGAAAGTGAGCAAGAGGTTTTGGTTGCACAGCCAGTTGGTTTGACTGTGAATGATATTTCGATATGTGAAGGCGACGTTGCTCATTTAGAGGCTGTTACAGAAAGACCTTACGATAGAATCGAATGGAATTTTGACGGGGATAGTTCTGCGAATAAAGTTGGTGTGTTTGTTGATTTCACTCCTTCGTCAACTATCTCTTATAATGTTGTGGCATATAATGGCAATTGTATGGAGGAGACACATGGTACGGTTACAGTTGCACCTATACCACGTATTTCATCTCATGAGGAGCTAGGAAACCATACCTACCAAATGATTGTTGAGAATACAGATGAGACTCTTTATTTTGACTATCACGATGGCAAGGAAAAGACAATTTCGAATCTGTTGGAAAATGCAGTGGTTGGTAAATTTTATAAAGTTGAGGTTTCCGATGGCCTTGGATGCTCGTCGTCGTATCAGTTCCAGGTGCCATTCGTCGAGCCTGAATTCCCTCCATATTTTTATCAAGGAGATGAAAATTGGCAGGTTAAGAATATAGATAATTATCCAAAGTCAGTTTTACAAATTTTCGACCGTTTCGGCAAATTACTTTTTACTGAGACGGGAAATACTGACGGATGGAGTGGTGATTATAATGGTAGGAAATTACCGTCTACAGACTATTGGTATATACTTGATGTGCCAGAGATCGATAAACAATATACAGGGCATTTCACATTGATGAGAAGATAATTTTAATTCATAATGCGTAATTCGTAATTCATAATTGTTGGGAAATACATATGTAGGGGCAATCCCTTGTGGTCGCCCTTGTAATGTTTTCTTGTGGTCGCCCAGTTTTGGATATGTGGTCGCCCAAATCTGGATATAAGAGACGCTGCAATGCGACGTCTCAAAATATGATTTTATCGTTTGAAACGTTTCAGCAATGATTTCCACCAAGACAATGGTTCTTCTTTTGGCGTGAAATTTACAAGAAATTCTATGACTTCTTTTGCTGGCTTCTTTAGTTTGATGATCGGGTCGATGAAGTATAGCTCACCATCGTCTCCTTTCAACACATTGTCGCTGGCTGTGCCGATGTCTGTGACAGTGACATATTCGTTGCCGTAGAAATAAGGACCGTCTGGCTCTAATCCCAACGTCTTCAGATGACAAATGATCTCTTCGTCAGTAGGGTGGGCATTGGTAGACGATATGTATGGTTGAGTCAACACAATTCTTAGATTACCTTCGTCTTCAGCAATACCGATGAATTTATAACGTGTGTTTGGAAATAGAAGGTTATGGATGATATGCTCGTAGATGGCATCTTCAGCGTGGAGCTCTTTAATTACCCATTTGGCAAACGGATCTTTCACTTTGTAAATAAGTGATTCTTTTTCATTGTAGAAAATTTCGCATTCGCCGGTTTTAGTGCAAAGTTTATCTCCAAACTTATCGATTGTCTCTCTGTCGATAAACAGACCATTTTCTTTAGCGATATCAAACAGTCTTTTTGTCTCTACCTGCTCCGCTCTGGTTTGCTCAAGAGTAGTCTGGACATCCTCTGGACCTCCATACGGTTGATCGTGAACCCCTTTTTCAAACACTCTAATGTCGCCTCTGTCAAGATCTGCCATTTCTCTTTTGGTTGGCTTTTGATAAAGGTCTCCACCGTGATGTTGGTTTGACTCATTAATATTTTGCTCAAGTCTTGTTCCATTGCTCATGATAGTTAATTTTAATGATTAACGTCTTGTCTTGATATTGTCAGGAGATAATGTTTTCACATTTACGTCCGTGCCTTCGTGTTATTCAATCTCGTCGTTATCCCAAATGAAGGCTCCCTTGTCTTTATCCCAGTATTCTCCTCCGTATGCAGGTAATACAATTTCAAATTTTCCTCCTCCTTTTATATTTATCCAATCAGCATCTACTTTAAAACTAACTATTTGATTTTGCCAATTGTCTTCATTTATAATGCAGTTGGATTTTCCCTCGAAAACGAAGTCAGCATCTAACATTAACGCTCCATTCGAGACATCATAAAGCATAAAATGATATTTACCATCGTGGATTTCAACAAGATTTACCCAATGTCCTGTTTCACATTGTCCCGTCCAAACAGCAGATTGAGGTATGTTTTCTGGTCTTTCTGGTGTCTGACTACATCCTTCGTCTAACGCATGTATAATAAGCCCTGTTAGACAAATGAAAATAAATAGGCAGAATGCAGATAGAATCGCTAATCTCTTTATCCATTTCTTGATAGTAGTTTTATTGGTTGACATACATAATAAGAATTTAGATATTTGATTTTGCCAATTGTCTTCATTTATGATTTGTCTGTAGTAGGATTTTCCTTCGACTACAAATCAACATCGAACATTAACGTTCCATCACCGCATATACAAAAATTCCTATTATACCAATGATAATAAAAATACAGATTGTGAATAGACAGAATGTGGATATAATCGCTATTATTTTTATCCACTTTTTGACGGTAGTTTTATTGGTAGACATAATAGGATATGAAAAAAAGATGTTTGTAAAGACGGATAAATTCCCGTCTTTACAAAATTTTATTCTCCTAGTAGATCTGGGCGCAGTCTCTTTGTCCTTTCCAGACTCTGCTCGTATTCCCACTCACGGATCATCTTTTCGTTGCCAGACAACAGAACATCAGGCACTTTCCAACCTTTGTATTCAGCTGGACGAGTGTAGACGGGAGGAGCCAAAAGATCGTCTTGGAAACAATCGGTCAACGCACTTTCCAGATCACTCATCGCACCTGGCAACAGCCGTACAACAGCGTCAGTCATGACAAGAGATGCCAGTTCACCTCCCGTCAATACAAAATCACCGATAGATATTTCTCGAGTGATGAGATGCTCACGTATACGGTGGTCTATGCCTTTGTAGTGTCCGCAAAGGATTATGATATTATTGTAGAGGGATAATTCATTGGCTATCTTCTGGTTGAAAGTCTCACCGTCGGGACTGGTATAAATTACTTCATCATATTCCCTTTGCTCTTTCAAATGCGTGATCAGTCTGTCGATAGGTTCGATCTGCATCACCATACCTGCCGAGTAGCCGTACGCCTCGTCGTCTACTTTCAAATGCTTGTTCAGCGTATAGTCACGGATATTGTGGATTTGGATATCCACCAATCCCTTTTCTCTTGCTCTTTTTATAATTGAATGCTGCAACGGACTCTCGAGTAGTTCGGGCACGCATGAAAGGATGTCTATTCTCATTTTAATGAACTATTATGGCAATTAATAATGTTGCCTAACCCTCCTTCTTTTTTTATCGTTCGCCCTACGGGCTCGCGTAGGGGAAGGGGTTAGGGCGTTCCGCCCTTAACAATCCTCAAAAATCAATGCTCTACAATGTATGAGTCTTATTTTGGACTTTATATACTGCGAAGATACGACTTTATTTACTTTTTAGCGAACTTTAATGCTCTACAATACATTTTTTTTGTAATTTTGTGTCGCTCATTATATCGAGTAGTGGGCAAATTTTCATGAAAATAAGAAAACATTATAAATAATGGGTAAGAAATTTACTGAGTATTCGAATTTTAACCTCTCAGATGTAAACAAAGAGGTGCTAAAGGATTGGGATGCTAAAGACCTTTTCCATAAGAGTATCTCTGAGAGAGAGGGCAATCCAACTTTCGTGTTTTTTGAAGGTCCGCCTTCAGCAAACGGTATGCCAGGTATTCACCACGTAATGGCTCGTTCAATCAAGGATATTTTCTGCAGATACAAGACAATGAAGGGATTCCATGTTAAGCGTAAGGCTGGATGGGATACTCACGGACTTCCTGTGGAGCTTGGTGTAGAGAAGGAACTTGGAATCACAAAGGAGGATATTGGCAAGAAGATCTCAGTAGACGATTACAACAACGCTTGCCGAACAAATGTGATGAAGTTCACTAAGGAGTGGACAGACCTTACTCATAAGATGGGTTATTGGGTGGATCTTGAAAATCCATACATCACATACGACAACAAGTATATCGAGACTCTTTGGTATCTTTTGAAGGATCTTTATAAGAAGGGATATCTTTACAAAGGATACACAATCCAGCCATACTCGCCTGCAGCAGGTACAGGTCTTTCTTCACACGAGTTGAATCAGCCTGGCTGTTATCGCGACGTTAAGGATACAACAGTGGTCGCTCAGTTTAAGATGGTTGATCCTAAGCCTGAGATGACTCAGCATGGTACTCCATACTTCTTGGCTTGGACAACTACTCCTTGGACTCTTTCTTCCAACACAGCTCTTTGTGTCGGTCCTAAGATTGAGTATGTGGCAGTACAGAGTTTCAATCCATACACAGGTGAGCCTGCTACTTATGTGTGTGCGAAGGCATTGCTTAATGCACATTTCAATCCTAAGGCTGCAGAGATAGCATTTGAGGATTATAAGGCTGGAGACAAACTTGTTCCTTTCAAGGTCGTTGCTGAATATAAGGGTACTGACCTTGTAGGTATGAAATATGAGCAGCTTCTTCCTTGGATCACTCCTGAGAATGCTGATCAGGCATTCCGTGTAATCCCTGGTGATTATGTCACTACAGAAGACGGTACTGGTATCGTACATATCGCGCCTACATTTGGTGCTGACGACGCCAAGGTTGCCAAGGCTGCAGGTATTCCACCACTTCAGTTGCTCGACAAAAATGGCAATCTTCGTCCATCAGTGGATTTGACTGGTAAATTCTACCTTCTATCAGATCTTGATGACGAATATGTGAAGACTCATATCAATGTTGATGAGTACAAGCAGTTCGAGGGTCGTTTCGTGAAGAACGCATACGACAAGAACTTGACAGATAAGGATGAGACTCTCGACGTCGCTATTTGTATGCTTATGAAGGCTACAAACAAAGCGTTCAAGATTGAGAAACATGTCCACAACTATCCTCACTGCTGGAGAACAGACAAGCCAGTGCTTTACTATCCACTTGACAGCTGGTTCATCAAGTCGACTGCAGCAAGAGAGAGAATGATCGAGCTTAACAAGACAATCCTTTGGAAGCCAGAATCAACAGGTACTGGACGTTTTGGAAAGTGGCTTGAGAATTTGAACGACTGGAATCTATCTCGTTCAAGATATTGGGGAACTCCGCTTCCTATCTGGAGAACAGAAGACGGTGCAGAAGAGAAATGTATCGGTTCACTTGAGGAGTTGATGGCTGAGATTGACAAGTCTGTCAAAGCAGGATTCATGAAGTCTAATCCATGGCCTAACTTCAAGGTTGGTGATTATTCAAAGGAGAATTACGATCCTAAGAATATCGATCTTCACCGTCCATACGTTGACAATATTATTCTTGTCAGCGACAGTGGCAAACCGATGAAGAGAGAGACTGACTTGATCGACGTATGGTTTGATTCAGGTGCTATGCCATTCGCACAGATGCACTATCCATTTGAGAATAAGGATGTTGTAGACAACGGAGAGTTCTATCCAGCAAACTTCATCGCTGAGGGTGTTGACCAGACTCGTGGTTGGTTCTTCACACTTCACGCAATCTCAACAATGGTGAAGGACAGCGTCGCATTTAAGGCTGTTATCTCTAATGGACTTGTGCTTGACAAGAACGGAAACAAGATGAGTAAGCGTTTGGGCAATGCAGTTGACCCATTCGGTGCTATCGAAAAATATGGTTCCGATCCACTACGTTGGTATATGATCACTAACGCGTCGCCTTGGGATAACCTAAGATTCGACGAAGAGGGTGTTGATGAGGTCAGAAGAAAGTTCTTCGGCACACTTTACAACACATATTCATTCTTCGCTCTATATGCGAATGTAGACGGATTCGACTACTCTCAGGCAGAGGTTCCAATGAACGAGCGTCAGGAGATCGACCGTTGGATCATCTCACTTTTGAACACATTGGTAAAGGATGTAGACGCTGCATATTCCGACTACGAGCCAACTAAGGCAGGTCGTGCAATCTCTACATTCGTTTGCGATAACTTGTCTAACTGGTATGTTCGTCTTTGCCGTAAGAGATTCTGGGGTGGAGAGATGACTAAGGATAAACTTTCTGCATACCAGACACTTTACACATGTCTTGAGACAGTGTCAAGACTTATGGCTCCTATCTCACCATTCTATGCAGACAGAGTATTCCTTGATCTTAACGCTGCAACAGGTAAGGATAAGAGTGAGAGTGTTCATTTGGCTAAATTCCCAGTTGCAGACGAAAAGTTGATCAACAAGACTCTTGAGGAGAGAATGCAGCTTGCTCAGGATATCTCTTCAATGACACTTGCTCTTCGTAAGAAGGAAAATATCAAGGTTCGTCAGCCACTTACTCAGATCATGGTGCCTATTCTTTCTGATAATGAGCAGGAGAATATCGAGGCAGTCAAGGATTTGATTATGAACGAGGTTAACGTTAAGGCAATCAACTTCGTTACTGATGCTTCTGGAATCCTTGTCAAGAGAATCAAGCCAGACTTCAAGAAACTTGGACCTAAGTGTGGCAAGAACATGAAGACTGTTGCTCAGATGCTTACAGAGTTCTCTCAGGAGCAGATCGCTGAACTTGAGAAGAATGGTCAGTATACACTTGATGTGGCTGGAGCTTCAGTAGTGGTAGAGAAGGGTGATGTGGAGATTCTTTCAGAGGATATTCCAGGATGGTTGGTAGCAAACAACGGTCAGATCACAATCGCTCTTGACGTCACAATCACTGATGAGTTGAAGGAAGAAGGTATCGCACGTGAGTTTGTCAACAGAATCCAGAACATCCGTAAGTCTTCAGGATTCGAGATCACAGACAAGATTCTTGTTGAGATTGAGAAGAAGGCAGAGATCAACGCTGCTGTTGAGCACTTCGCACAGTATATCGCTTCACAGGTATTGGCAAACGAGGTTAAACTTGTTGATTCAATCAGCGGTGCAACTGAACTTGACTTTGATGATTACAAGGTAAATGTCAAGGTAGTTAAAGCGTAAGTAGTTTAATGCTATAGATCAAGAGGCGAGTCATTGTATTGATGGTTCGCCTCTTTTAAATAATCTGTAATCTATTCGTAAAACATGGAAGGACAAGCAAGAACACCAGAAGGAGATCAGATGCAATTTATGGTATTCACAATAGAAGCGGCTGCACGTAAACTTGGAATATCATCGTCTGAACTTGTAGAACGATTAGAGCGTCAGAATCTCATTGAAGATAGATTGATTCGTTTCTATGATACTTTGCATACGCAGAGTGTGGATTATGTAGCTGATGATATTATAGAAACACTTTTAAATTACGAAGCTGATGAGAACCAATAGTATTTTATATCATGGCAGTACAATAATTGTCAATGAACCGCTTGCAAACATAGGCCGTCCGGAATTAGATTTCGGTCAAGGTTTTTATGTCACCAACAATTTTGAGCAGGCAGAGAAATGGGCAATTACAAAAGCTTCGAGGAAACGTGGACAAAAAGCTATAATTAATGTCTATCAATTTGATGTAGATGAGTTTTTATCTCAAACATATAATAAAAAAGAGTTTCTTTATTATGATAAAGAATGGCTGGATTTCATCACGGAAAGTCGTAAGGGAAATGCACCTTGGAATAAATACGATTGGATAGAGGGTGGAATAGCCAATGATAGTGTAATCACTACTGTTGATGCCTATGTGGATGGTTTTATTACTGCTGAACAAGCTATTGATCAGCTTGTTAAAGAAGAATTAAAACATCAAGTCTGTATTCGTAATCAAGAAATAATAGACCGTTTTCTGAAATTTAAGGAATCCATTGAAAGATGAAAGATTATATTTTATACCGAAAAATAGCTCGTATCATCATACAATTGGCAGATGAACTACATATTTCACCTAAACGAGCAATGTTGCTTTTTTATAAATCTACTATAGGAAAGCAATTACATGATCCTAAATATGGATATCAATTGATGTCTGACACTTATATTGTTAATGACATAAAGACAGAAATTAAAGACTCCTGAAAATATTTCATAATTAGAAACTGTTTGAGTATTTTAGTTATGGAGTTGAGGATTGTTAAGGGCGGAACGCCCTAACCCCTCCTCTATAGTGCGAGCCGAAGGCGAGCACATGATAGTGGCAAAATGAGCTCTATTGTATAAATTTAAACTGATTATTAGTTTATAAAAGGATTTGATAAAGAAAATTACCCAAAATATGAAACGAATACTATTCTTTATAATCATGCTGTTTTCCGCCATGTCACTGATGGCAGACGACGGAGTTTGTAATGATGTTGAATCATGGTCTTATGGGCATATCTATACTAATGAGTCTAATGATAAGATAGCCTTGGAAAAGGAGTTGATGTTATGTGATCAGGACAGTATTACTGCGATTTTTGTATTCAAAAATACGACGGATGATACTGTAACTGTTGATTGTGCTTTTCCGATTAATGTATATTTTATTTATACAGTTAATAAAGAAATAAATAAGGAAAATTATTTGTGGGCTTCTCGATCCGAATCTACATTACGTCTCTTACTTGGACCTAAAGACACTTTTGATTGTGATGAAATAAAAAGTGATGATGATTACTTAAATTTTAATGATCGTGTATATCAATTAGCTCTAAAACATGATAAAGAATTACGTGTAATGAGTGGGGAGAAGTACTCTAAATATATTGATTCATTAAATTTTAGATCAGATGAATATGTTCCAAATTGTAATATAGTACAAGACGGTAAACCCGTTGATATATTGAATGTTGGTATAGAGAGTAGTGTTGATCGTAGTGTTGAAATGAATTTTCATTTTCATCATAATTTGACTTTTTTACCTAACTCATACTCAAAGGTGGTTGTAAAATATAGAATAGAGTCTTTTGGCTGCAATCAATTTGGTTGTTCTTACGACATTTCAACTGGTGGAACATGGAAAGGTAACATCAAGTCGTTTATGGCTTTCGTTTTTGATGGAAGTTTAAGTTCTGAATTAAATTATTTTAGTTTGGAAAATTGGGATAATTGGGGTACTGGTGTGAAACGCTATGGAGTTGGATATAAAAAAGATTATAAACCACATAAAAAAGAATGTTTTGAATTTCATTTTGGTGATGATCAAGGGGAATCATATGGCTACTATGCTCCACCAGAATACAAAGAACTACAATTTGTGAAGTTAAAGGATATAAAAGCGTCCGCATCTTGGAATAATCTAAAGACGATGATGGATAAAGATCGATTTACGTCATGTGCCATCACAGATTGGCAAAATGCCACTCTGGAATTTACACTTCCACAAGATGCCTATGGACCGTATATGTATAATGGTACAATTGGAAAATTAATCACAAAAAAGATATTTGATGAATTTAGAGATTCTCTTAAAAATGAAAATATAAGATTTTGGGGTGATGATATAAACATAAGTAGATTTTTTCCAAAGGATCCTACTATATATGCTTACAATAACGTTAAAACTATTTCTATCGAACAATTGGATGAACCAAATGATACATTGTTGTTTGATGTGAGTATCTCTGATCCTCGTGATTATCCTTATGTTTTTGATTGGGAACGTTTCAACGATATCAAACATATGAGATATTTTCCTGCTGGCAGATATCGTATGTCAATTAAAGATATAGTTAAAGGATGGCAATGTCAGGACACAACACTTATAACAGAATTTTGCTTTTTGAAAATTCCAAAAGATATAGCGGATATGTTGGCTGACGACGCGATTAGTGAAATTCCAATATTTGATGGTTTCCCAATGGTGTTAGATCCAAGTTTGATCCCTGTTCCTGTTGATTCATCAGCCTTTAAAGTAGATACAATTGCAGTTGCACAGTCGGACACTGTACCGTCGGATGCGATTACCGCTACTCCAAAAATCGTCATAATGAATAGAGAGATCCCACTATCCGTCTTGATAGGTGCATTGATTTTCACAGTGCTCATTATATTGGGATGTGTGTACTGGCAAAAAAAGCATAAAATATAAGAACCTGTTTAAGAATTTAATTCAGATTTTCATTTTGTTAAATAAGTATACGAAATCTTAAATAAAGGTTAAAATCGTAATGACGTATATGACGGATTCAATTTAATTGTATATTTACATTGTATAACAAACTACAAATTAAAATCTGAGGCTATGAATAATGAAGAACTACATGCAAACAACAGAAAGTTGTTTGAGGATTTGGATAGCAAGAATCCTGAGTTGTTGAACAAGATTTTGTCGAATGTCGGCAATTTGATGTCATTCAAGGATTTGGCTGATTCAAGTATCGGCGCATTCAACAATTTGATCAATGAGCTTATCAAAAACACTACAGGAAAGACTCAAAATCAAAATAGAGATGTGAATGAGAACAACACTGATGTGGTGATGAAAAAAGACAATTCTTCTCGTTTCACAAGCAGAGTCACAAGTGAGATGGCTTCATCTGATTCAAAAACAAATTTCGCCGGACTTACATATTATAATTACCCATCGTCGAAGATTGATCTTTTTGAGATGTCAGATAAGAATTATTTCTTTGCGTCTCAGTCGTTCTCATATCTTTGTTCATACGATGAGTATGATAGGGTAGACCCTAATTCATCATTCAAAGATGCTTATGTGTTGTCTGTTTTGAAGAGATATTGTGTTGTTCGCGACGGTAAGATCATATTCTTCAACGATAATTTCAACGATGGACACTCTCCATTCTACTGTCAGAAAGAAGGTTTCCAGATCATAACAAATAAACCTGTTATGGGTAGTGGTGATTCGGCATGGGATTATTACGTTCGTGAGGAGAATTCCGTCGCCCTTTATAATAAAGCGGAAATGGCGGTTAACAAAGCAATTGAGCTTTCTATGAAGAATCCTTCTCATTTGTATCTGGTAGCACAGACTTTTGAGGAGATAGAGAGACGATAATTGCTTTTAGCAATTGAAAAAATAGGGGAGTATCAAATTCTTGATATTCCCCTTACTGTTTGTGTGTCGTCGAAACTTTATTCTGCCTCCTTGGTCGGATATTCACATTTTGATTTAGACCATAGATATTTACCAAGAATTTGGTAGAAATAGCTTATATATGGAGATATTTTAGAACCGGATATGACACATCTGGTAAGAATAAACTTTTTGCCAAAGATTTTATTGGTTGTCTTTTTGTGGTCAACAAAATATTTTGGCATAGGAAATTCTGAATTGACGATATAGTAAGCGAATTTTAATGCGCCGAGATTATCCAATGGTTTTAAATCCTTGTCTAATATATATTGGTCTAATTCATCAGTTGTGTGTGCCACATAACAAATGCCTAAATCTCGATACATGGTACATCCCAACAAGATAACTGGTTTGTTGGCGTATGCTGCTTCAAATCCGACAGATGATCCAAATACGATAACCTTGTCTGAGTTGTCAACCAAAGTGTATGTGCTGATTTTCGAATCGGCAGGGATGATTGTGACATTCTTATATTGGTTCAACTCGTATAGACTCTTGTGGTATTTGTATTTCACATTGGTCAAATTTGGATGAATCCTTAGATAGAAGTGGATTTCCTCGTTATCCTTGAATTTTTCAAAAATATATTTGATGCCGGTAAGCTGGTTTGGAAAGAGGGATAGTTTTGCAAACTTTTCTCCCAATGAGGCAAACTCATCTTCAGAACTGTTGAAAATAGAGATGTTGATTTTCGAGTCGTCCCAATCTTCTGGAAGTAGTCCGATGCTTTGGTTTTTAGTATAAGCCACTTTGTCGCCACTGACAATGGCGTTTCTTCTTTTTTCGAAGAATCGTTTTGCTGTAGCTGTTCTTTCTTCCTTACTTTTCCCTTCAGATTCCCATAATGCATTAATCATTAGGGTGTTTGTGTCTGGGTCGTGAGGAAGACAGTTGTCGAAAATCTTTTTGTTGATTCTGTTTTCTTCGTTGTAACCGACTTCGTATGTCTGAAATGGCATGTTTTTATTGATGCATAAATCTACTATAGGACGTGCGCAAATAAATCTACCATTAAAGCATGATACAGAATCTGGATTTAATTGATTGATTGCCTCTTCCACCAAATCTGTTGTTCTTGCACTCATGAAAAGGTATCTGTTCATGAATTCTCTGAACTCATTATCGATAAGGGGATAAAGATTTCTGCTTAAAGTCAGATAAGATGATATCGCAGCAAGACCGATATGTGCTCCGTTGTGTGTGATCTCTTTGACATCATCGATAGAATCGTATTTAATTCCTTTGACAAACTGCTCAAAATCAACCATATCTGGTTTTAGAAATTGAGATATTGGTATTAGTTTGATTTCGTCCTTGTGTGTGATATGTCTGTGGAAATAATGCTGGTAGCTAACACATGCTTTGCAGACTTTTTTGTCGCCAAAACAATTGTAAATGCAGTTTTTTATTGCTTTTCCATCACAGTATACGAGATCTACATTGTTGCCTTGCTCAGCTAAATCCTCTGCGTTATCCAGAACAATTGAATAGTGGTCTGGGATGAAACACATGGTTTTGAAAGGAGCAAATAATGTGTAATGCTTTGACGAATTACTTTTCATTGTTTTATTTCTGATATTCAAAAGTCATGCAAATGTAATAAAAAAAAGTGATTTTGTTTGTCCTTAGTAAATTAAGTGTCTTTTTATGAATTTAGATACTTACTTTAATTCACGTCGTAACTGATTTTTGCGAAAAAATGCAGATTATCCATATATTTTTGCTAATTTTGCGAAAATATAAACTGCTATTTATATGACTGGAAGAATTTTTGCGAGCATACTTGCATCATTGTCTGTCTCTATGATGTTGGCGGGTGAATATCCTACCAAGATTGTTGGAGGCAAACCTTACTATGAATATTCGGTGGCAAAGAGCGAAGGTTTCTATTCGATTTCCAAGAAGTTCGGTGTCACTCAGGCAGAGATACAGGAGGCTAACCCTCAGACTAAGAACGGTCTGAAGGAGGGCGAGCATTTGCTTATCCCAAAGAAGAATACTCAGGGTGTGATGCATAAGGTGCAGAAAAGTGAGACTTTGTTTTCGCTTAAGCAGAAATACGGTCTGACTTACGATGATCTTTATGAGGCTAACCCTTCATTGAAGACTCGTGGTTTGATTGAAGGTACCAGCATTCGTATTCCACAGAAGAAGGAACTTGTAGCTCGTCGTAACAAGGCAGAAAAGGAGGCTTCCGAACCAGTTAAGAATACTCCTGCACCTGTGGTGACTAAACCAGTGGAAAAAGCACCGTCGACTGCTCCATCTACAACTCCAGCTCCATCGGCAGCTAATACTGAGACAAAACGCCCTAATTTCGCAGCCCATGAGGTGAAGAAGGGTGAGACTCTTTATAGTATAAGCAAACAGCATAATGTGTCTGCGGATGAGATCGTTAAACTTAATCCGGATGCTAAGGAGGGTGTGAAGATCGGTCAGATCCTAATTATTCCGCCTACATACGCTAATACAACTGCTCCAGTAGACAATACGACTAAGAAAAGTGAGTTGAAGACTCATATTGTAAAGAAAGGAGAGACTGTCTACAGCATTTCAAAACAATATGGCATCAACCAGGATGCATTGATTTCAAGAAATCCTGGAATCGACAAGGAACTTCAGGAGGGCAAGATGCTTATCATCCCACCTGTATTCCAAAGCAACTCGTTTGTTGAGCCTGAGCAGAATCAGGCACCGTCGCATAAGATTCATATTGTGAAGCAGGAGGAGACTATTTTTGGTATCTGCAAACAGTATCAGATCACTCAGGAGGATCTTATCAAGGCAAATCCAGATGTCGCTAACGGTTTGATGGCAGGCAAGATATTGAGAATTCCATTGAATTCTACAGAAATAGCTGAGATAAACACAGCCGATTCTATCAGCACATCGCTTGAGAAGGTTTTCAATTCCGAGCCTAAGACATCGATTGAATGTGCACTAGCATTGCCATGGAATTTTGCTAAGGTGACAGAAACCAGCAAGATAGATGCAAATACAGAAAAGTTTATCGAATTCTACAACGGTATGCTTCTTGCTGCCGACACATTGCGTAAGACAGGTTTGAATATCAATCTTCGTGTTTACGATTCTGGTAAGACAGATGCGGAGGCTCAGACTCTTGTATCGTATAACGAGTTGAAGAATATGGACTTCATCATCGGTCCTGCTTATCAGTCGCAGATCAAGACTATGGCTGATTTCGCGTTGGCAAACAATGTGAAGCTTGTCATTCCGTTCACATCCAAATCAGATGAGGTGAAGAGTAATGCAAGTGTGTTCCAGATAAATGCGCCTCAGAATGAAAGCGCGGCCGACGTCGCTTTGCAGATAGCTCAGAATTTCAAGGACTACAACGTTGTGATTGTATCGTTCTCTGATCCAAAGTATAATGATAAGGCAGTTTGGGCTGACACATTGAAGTTCACTCTTGATGCGATGGGAGTCAAGAACAAGGATGTCGTTTTCTCTAATTATACAGAGTTGAAGAAGACGGTGGATAAAAAGAAAAAGAACCTGATTTTCCCAGTGACAACCAACCAGGTTGCTTTGAACCAGATTCTTCCTATCATCAACATGTTGAAGGCTAAAGAGACTGAAATCGCGGTGTTCGGATTCAATGAATGGCAAAACTACAACAGTATCAGCAAGGAGTTGTTCCATTACGACACTTATTTCACATCTCCGTTCTTTATCGATTTCAAGAGCGAGGAGACAATCAAATTCTTGAGAAAATACCGTGCATATTATAATGCGGAGCCAACCAATTCGCATCCTATGTACGCTATCCTTGGATATGACATGATGATGTATTTCTGTGAGTCGATGCAGAAGTATGGACACGATTTCGAGTGGGCGTTGGATAAGATCGCACCGTCTACTTTGCAATCTGATTTCAAATTCAATAGAGTAGGAGAGACGGGAGGATTTATCAATTCACGTCATTTCATCATAGAGAACAGCGAGACTAACGGCTGCAAAATGTTTGCTAAATAAATATGAGAGTAGCCAAAATCATAGTTTCATCATTGCTTGCTGCGACGTGTTTGTTCTCATCGCAGGCTCAGGAAAGACGCAATTTCGAGCAGGAGGTTGCTGTCGGAGTCTCTGGCGGTGTCAATATGTCACAGGTGAGATTCTTGCACAACAACACATCATATACCAGTATGATCGGTGACCAATCGCTTCTAAATCAGCGAGGTATGACAGCCGGTGTGAATGCACTATATATTGCTCAGAATCATTTCGGTGTGTTTTTGGAGTGCAATCTTACGCAGAAAGGTTGGTGTGAGAAGTTCAGAGCAAGAAATGGACAGACAGAAAGATTGGTCGGCTCGGACAATGTGGATTTCAATGGTGTTGATTTGGAAAGAGAGTTGACCTATATCGATATTCCATTGCTTGCACATATATATTTTGGCAGAAAAGCAAGAGCCTACGTCAATTTCGGACCACAAGTCAGCTTCCTGATAAAAGAGAAAGATGAGACAGTAGTGTCAGAGCTACAGAAGCAGACACTGACGTTGAGAGACCCACGCGTCAACCCGGATATTGAGACAAGCAAATATGATCTTTCTCTATGTGCCGCTGTAGGTTTTGATCTGCATTTGGAAAAGGTACATCCGATGTTGGAGATACGTTGGAATTACGGAACCCATGATTTGTATGAATGTGGAAAGATGGAACTTTTCCAGAGAGCCAGCACACAGAATTTGGCTTTGGTATTGAAATTTATGATGCCGGTGGCACATTTTTACAGCAATTAACGGCTGAAAATGCTTAAAAGTTGTTAAAAAGCATTACCTTTGCCGAAATATTTAGAAAATAAGATAAAACTATATAACGATGGCAATATTTGTAAATGAAGTCAGCAGAACATTCGGTGAGTACCTATTGATACCGGGACTTACAACAAAAGAGTGTCTGCCTACAAATGTGTCTTTGAAGACACCATTAGTAAAATTCAAGAAGGGAGAGACATCTAAGATCACACTTAACATTCCTTTCGTGTCGGCAATCATGCAGGCTGTTTCAGATTCTGGATTGGCAATTGAGTTGGCACACAATGGTGGACTATCGTTTATATTCGGTTCTCAGCCAATTGAGTCGCAGGCTGATATGGTAAGAAAGGTAAAGAATTTCAAGGCTGGTTTTGTAGTCTCTGATTCTAACCTTAAGCCAGACAGCACACTTGCAGATGCATTGGCGTTGATTGAGACAACTGGTCACTCAACAATCGGTGTGACAAGCGACGGAACTCCAAACGGACAGTTGCTTGGTATCCTTACAAGCCGTGATTACCGTGCTGACAAGGAGGATCTTTCAAATCCAGTGAAGAATTATATGACTCCATTTGAGAAATTGGTAGTAGGAAAGTATGGAATGACTCTTTCTGAGGCTAACAAGATCATCTGGGAGCAGAAATTGAATACATTGCCAATCATCGACGACAACCAGAAGTTGATGTATTTCGTGTTCAGAAAGGATTACGATTCACATCGTGAGAATCCAAATGAGTTGTCAGATGGCGACAAGAAACTTCTTGTTGGTGCTGGTATCAACTCACGTGACTACAAAGAGAGAGTCCCTGCATTGGTAGAGGCTGGAGCAGATGTTCTATGTATCGACTCATCTGATGGTTTCTCTGAGTGGCAGAAAGACACTATCGCATGGATCCGTTCTCAGTACGGTGATTCAGTTAAGGTTGGTGCTGGAAACGTAGTAGACGCAGAAGGTTTCAGATATTTGGTTGACGCAGGTGCAGACTTTATCAAAGTAGGTATCGGTGGCGGTTCAATCTGTATCACACGTGAGCAGAAGGGTATTGGTCGTGGCCAGGCTACTGCTCTTATTGATGTTTGCCGTGCTCGTGACGAATATTTCAAGGAGACAGGTATTTACGTTCCTGTTTGTTCAGACGGTGGATTAGTTCATGACTATCACATGGTTCTAGCTCTTGCAATGGGTGCTGACTTCTTGATGATGGGTCGTTATTTCGCACGTTTCGACGAGTCTCCAACAAAGAAACTTACAATCGGAAACCGTATTGTTAAGGAGTATTGGGGTGAAGGTTCAAACAGAGCAAAGAACTGGCAGCGTTACGATATGGGAGGAGCCGCAGCACTTAAGTTTGAGGAAGGTGTTGACAGCTACGTACCATACGCAGGTAAGATGAAAGACAATTTGCGTGTCACTCTAGGTAAGATAATCGCAACAATGTGTTCATGTGGAGCAATCACAATCCCAGAGCTACAGAAGAATGCTAAGATCACACTTGTGTCGTCTACTTCAATCATCGAAGGTGGTGCACACGATGTTATCTTGAAAGAGACACAGCAGTAATTCTCAATTAAGAATTAAGAGTTAAGAATTAATAATTGGAGACGTTGCTATGCAGCGTCTCCTTTTTTATTCTATTCTACCGGTCGAGTAAGGATTGATAAGGGTGGAATGTCACAACTCTCTTCTGTGAGTTCACAAGAACTAGCAGTTGGAAATTTAAGATTTTCTGTTTTTATATGACACAACTATCTTTATTTGTTTTGCTATATTATCAGTTAAAAGTTTTCATAATTCATCAATAATCCTATTTTTGTAATATTAATTTGATGACATGACATCCCGTCGGACATAATAAAATAGGCCTATGTACCAAGGAAAACATAAATGCGAGACATTGAAAGCGATACGTAAGAAGATTGCGGATGCGAATGAGATCCCATACGAACCAGTGGTTTGTACGCACAAAGGTGATTGTATGGGCACATGTCCTGCGTGTGAGTCGGAGATGCGTTATATTGAGAATCAGCTGAATATACGTAAGATGGCTGGCAGGGAGATAAAGATAGACAACCTTGCATCTGATCTAATCTTTTCTGAAAAAAGACATGTTACAGATAAACATGGAACTGTGATTGTTGAATTTGTTGTTGAAAGAGATGGCTCAATATCTGACATTGATGTTGTGCAAGGTATAGATTCTATACATGATGAAGAAGCAATCTTTATTATTCAAAATATGAATAAATTGAAATCTTCTTTGAATAATGATGGCAGACCATTTAGAAGTAGGTTTAGATTACCTATCTTATTTAATCTTGTTTAAAAATATATTAATATGAACAAAGAGCAGCAAACCGAATCAGAGGTGCGTTTTGTTGAGAATCAGCTGAATATACGCAATTTGGTTGACAAGACAGTGAAATTTGTGGGATTGGCAACGTTTATGACGTTGTCTGCAAATGTCTCTGCTAATGATGAAACAGAGAATACCAATCGTGGAGATTCAATGACAATATCTGCATCAAATACTGATTCTGAACAAGTTGGACTTGTCCCTTACATGAGTGTAAAGAAGAAAGCTGAATTTCCTGGAGGAACGAATGCTTTAATGGAATTTCTTAAAACTAATTTGGTTTATCCAGAGGCAGCACAAGACTCAATTATTCAAGGTAAAGTTTTTGTAGAATTTGTTGTGGAAAAAGATGGTTCTATCACAAATATGAAAATTTTACGAGCTGTTCATCCATTATTGGATGCAGAGGCTATTCGTGTTGTGAGCATAATGCCAAAGTGGAATCCAGCTACTGAAAATGGAAAACCAATTCGTAGTAAATTTAAATTGCCGTTTAATTTTAAATTAAACAAATAAGAAGGAAATGAACAATAAAACGGATTAATATAAAGCGACGGAATGTATTCCGTCGGACATGACATCTGAAGCCTATGTACCAAGGAAAACATAAATGTGAGACATTGAAAGCGATACGTAAGAAGATTGCGGATGCGAATGAGATCCCATACGAACCAGTGGTGTGTACACATCAAGGCGATTGTATGGGTACATGTCCTGCGTGTGAATCTGAGATGCGATATATTGAGGATCAGTTGAATATACGCAAGTTGACAGGCAAAGTTGTGAAGATTGTTGGGCTGGCGACGGCGATGACATTGGCTGCGTGCAATTCCGTCGATCTTTCTATTGATTCCAACAATAACGTAATTGAAAATGCCGAAACTCCATTTGTTCCAGTTGAAGATGAGGTATATGCAGAAAAAGGTTTTTTTGATGAATTAGTGCATGCGGAATGTCCTAAAGAAAATGAATCTATTCTTGCATCAAGTCGTTATCCAATGTCTGCTGTTTATGCTGGAGTTGTCGGTACTATTTACGTATCATTCATTGTTGAGGAAGATGGTTCTATATCTAATGTGACAGCGAAAGAATCTGTGTATCCAGATCTGACAAAAGAGGCCGTTCGTGTTGTTCAGAATATGGAGAAATGGAAACCAGCGATGTTAAATGGTACACCTGTACGATCAAAATTTCATGTGCCGATTCTTTTTCACTATGATACGCCAGGATTTTGTATTCCACCTAAAGGATGTGACCATGTCAATATAAATATCCCTGAAGATGAAGATTTGTATTTTGTTAGAGTAGAAAAAAATGCAGAATATCCAGAGGGAAAAATGGCTCTGTTTGAATATCTTAAACAAAATTTAGATCATATAAAAATTTCTTCGAGTTCAGAGAAAGAAATATTTCACTATGATCAAATTAATGATCTTATTTGTAATAGAGTTTGGACGGGTGATACATTAAATCCCAATAGACCACTTAATGGTCATAAAATCTATGATGAATATAATACTCCAATAGACACTGGAGCTTTTCATGAAATTCCTGTTGAATTTATTGTTGAAAAAAGTGGCTTTCTTTCTAATGTTAAAGTATATGAAAGTGACTCATCTATACATGATGATATACTTCGTGTTATTAAAAAGATGCCAAAATGGAAGCCTGCAACAATCAGGGATACTGTAGTTCGTTCGAGGTACATTTTGCCAGTGTTATTCAAAATAGACGACTAATTTTTTGCCTATGTACCAAGGAAAACATAAATGCGAGACATTAAAAGCAATTCGTAAGCGGATAGCAGACGCTAATGAAATTCCATACGAACCAGTGGTTTGTACGCACAAAGGTGACTGTATGGGCACATGTCCTGCGTGTGAGTCGGAGATGCGTTATATTGAGAATCAGCTTAATATACGCAAGATGGCTGGCAAAGCTGTGAAAATTGTTGGTTTGGCGACGGTTGTATCTTTGGCAGCGTGTAATTCTACAGACAGTACTTCAATAGTTCCTGATGAAATCAATCAAAAAAAGATAATAAATTGCAATGTTGGTGCTAGAGATGGAGAAACTCCTTTTATACCTATAGAGGATGAAATCTGTGCTGATTGCAATGGCTTTTTTGATAAAGTGGAACATGCTGTAGCTCCAGATAGTTTGGCATTTTATTTTTTAACTAATGTACGTTATAGAGATCCTGCAATGTATGAAGGAATTGAAGGTAGTGTTAATATTTCTTTTATTGTGGAGGAAGATGGGTCAATTTCAAATGTTGTGGTTAAAGATTCTCTATATCCGTGTTTAGATGAAGCGGCGGTTAGTGTGGTGAATGGAATGGAGAAGTGGAAACCTGCAATGTGTAATGGCAAGCCTGTACGTTCAAGGTTTCATATACCGATTCTTTTCAGATATGAATCATTAGGAGTTTTTATTCCTCCTAAAACGTTTGATCATTGCAAAATCAATATTCCGGACGATCGAGATTTATATTTTGTAAGAGTAGAGAAGCAAGCGGAATTTCCAGGAGGTAAAAAGGCTCTGTTTGAATTCTTAAAAGCAAATTTGGTCTATTCAAACTCTGATTTGAAAGCAAATTTGGATCCTTATTATCTATATGTTGATTATTGTGATTACGATAATAAGGTTTGGATTTGCAAAGATTTAGGAAATGGACTTAGTAATACTATCTATGCTGATGACATTCCTTTGGATACAGGCAAATTTTATAGAGTTAATGTGATGTTTGTTGTAGAAAAAGATGGGTCTTTGTCAAATATACATTCTTCTTGTGATAATCAATTGTTAAAAGAAGAGGCGTTTCGTGTCGTTAAAAAGATGCCGAAATGGAAGCCTGCAACAATCAGGGATACGGTAGTTAGATCAAAGTTTAATTTGCCTGTTCTTTTCAAAATAAACTAAGAAAAAAAAGCAAATAATAGATTATTTCGACGGAATGTATTCCGTCGAACATGACATCTGAAGCCTATGTACCAAGGAAAACATAAATGTGAGACATTAAAAGCAATTCGTAAGCAGATAGCAGACGCTAATGAAATCCCATACGAACCAGTGGTTTGTACGCACCAAGGTGACTGTATGGGTACATGTCCTGCATGCGAGTCGGAGATGCGTTATATTGAGGATCAGCTGAACATACGCAAGATGGCTGGCAAGGCAGTAAAGATTGTTGGTTTGGCGACGGCGATGTCAATGTCTGCGTGTAATATTACAGATAATGTTTCAATACTTCCTGATGAATTAAATCAAAAAGAATTAGTTTATGACTATATCGGAGACAGAGAGGGGGAAACTCCGTTTATTCCTGTAGAGGATGAAATATGTACTGATTACAGTGTTCTTTTTGATACATTGGAACATGCTGTAGCTCCAGATAGTCTGGCATTTTATTTTATATTTAATGTACATTATAAAGAAGCCGCAATGGTTGAAGGAATTGAAGGTACGGCCACGATTTCTTTTATTGTTGAGGAAGATGGATCAATTTCAAATGTTGTGGTTAAAGATTCTCTATATCCGTGTTTAGATGAAGAGGCTGTTCGTGTGGTGAAGGGAATGGAGAAGTGGAAACCTGCAATGTGTAATGGCAAGCCTGTACGTTCAAAGTTCCATGTGCCAATATTTTTCAGGTATGAATCATTAGGATTTTTTGTCCCTCGAAAAACGTTTGATCATTGCAATATCAATATTCCAGACGATCGAGATTTAAGTTTTGTAAGAGTAGAGAAGCAGGCGGAATTTCCAAGTGGAAAAAAGGCCTTGTTTGATTTCTTAAAAGAAAATTTAGTCTACTCAAAATCTGATTTAGAAGCACTGGACTCTTATTATTTATATGATAATCAGTTTGATTTTGATGATGTTGGTAGATTTTGGGTTTGCAGTGATTTGAGGGAAAGACGTTGTAATACTATCTATGCTGATGACATGCCTTTGGATACAGGCAAGTATTATAGTGTTATTGTGGAGTTTGTTGTAGAAAAGGACGGATCTTTGTCAAATATACATTCATCTTGTGATGATCAATTATTAAGAGAAGAGGCCTTTCGAGTCGTTAAAAAGATGCCGAAATGGAAGCCTGGAACAATTAGGAATACAGCTGTCAGGTCAAACTTTAAATTGCCTGTCCTTTTCAAGTTAGATGAGTGATATAGAAAAATAGTTGATAATCAATACGAAATAAAAGAATCTTATGAACCATGGAAAACCAATATGTGATACATTAAAGTCCATCCGCAAACAGATCGCAGATGCCAATGACATCCCATATGCACCTATTAAATGTGCACTTGAGGAAGATTGTCTTGGCACATGCCCTACATGTGAGTCGGAGATGCGTTATATAGAGGATCAGCTGAACATACGTAAAATGGCTGGCAAAGCTGTGAAGATTGTTGGGCTGGCGACGGTGATGACATTGGCATCGTGCAATGATGTTCAACATTCTCAACCACAACCATCAGGTGAGAACAATGCCGTCGATACTATAAAATTGGATTCTGTGTCTGCAGATTCTTCTTTTGAAGGGATAAGTGAACCTATAGATACTCCTCCGCCTCCACCACCATTACCAGATGTAATTCCATGTCCTGGATATCATCCGACTAAAGAGGAAATGGATTCCTGGGATGCAATAGATGAAGCACGAGAAGATACGGCGATTTTTTCAATAGTAGAGGAGAAAGCTCAATATCCACAAGGAACAGATTCGCTAAAGGCATTTATTCTGAATAATTTAAAATATCCTTCAGATGCGTGTGTTCAAGGACGTGTGGTTATAGCTTTTGTTGTTGAGAAAGACGGCTCTATTACCAATGTTGATATCGTTCGAAGTGTTCATCCTGCTTTTGATGAAGAGGCGGTACGTTTTGTGAGCATGATGCCAAAGTGGATTCCAGCAAAGAATAATGGAAAAATTGTCAGAAGCAGATATTATTTGCCTATCTTGTTAAAATATAAATGAGCTATAGGCAAATGCTTAATGAAAACTGTTTATATTATTTTTCCTAAATTCATCATTTCTCCTATTTTTGTAGGACAAACCTAATTATAGATAGCTTATGTACAAAGGAAAAAAGACGTGTGAGACATTAAAATCCATCCGCAAACAGATAGCGGATGCCAATGATATTCCATACGAGCCAAGAGTGTGTACACATAAAGGCGATTGTATGGGCACATGTCCTGCGTGCGAGTCGGAGATGCGTTATATTGAGAATCAGCTTAATATACGCAAGATGGCTGGCAAAGCTGTGAAGATTGTAGGGCTGGCGACGGTGATGACGATGGCTGCGTGCAATTCTACAAGTAGGGTAGAGAATGAAACAGATTATTTATCGGGAGATACTATTGTTCCTTATGATAATCAGTGTCCATACCCAGAGCCACCTATGCCCTTTAGTCCTATAGAGCAGATAGTCTATTCGGAGGGCGAAGATCTATATGATGATGAAACCTATGCCGAATATCCGGGAGGTATAGACGCTATGATGGAATTTTTTGAAACAAATTTATACAATTTAGATACGACAAAGAAAGACAATGGTTTAGATTTGACCGTTGTTGAATTTTTTATCGCAAGAGACGGTTCCACATCTAATGTTAAAATCAGGAAATCTGTAAATCCTGCGTTTGATAAGGAGGTGATTCGAGTCATCAAGATGATGCCAAAGTGGAAACCTGCCACTTACAATGGTGGAGAAGCTCGTTCCATGATTACATTGTCTCTTAACACACTGGCATTAACTGAAGAAAAATCAAATACCCAAAAGTCTTCAAAATGTCCAATAATTACAGATGTGACAGGACTCTTTGAAATTGATACTTTTGGTGAAGGAATTCCTCCATTATCAGAAGGTGATATTGATGAAGATCCTATCTTTTACCCCAATGAGGTTAAAGCTGAATTCCCTGGTGGGCAGAAAGCCATGATGGAATTTCTTAAAAAGAATATAGTTTATCCTATGGCAGCACAAGAAGAAGGTATCAGTGGCAAGGTTTTCGTGCGATTTGTAGTCGGAAAAGATGGTATGATAAACCATATCGAAGTCATAAAATCAGTACATCCGCTTTTGGATAAGGAGGCAGTGCGTGTCATTAAAAAAATGCCATGTTGGGCCCCTGGAAAGCAAGCAGAACATAGGATTAAATCTTCTATTATTTTACCTATAGATTTTCGGTTAAACCAGTAATCTTCTATTTTTGTAGGATCAAACCTAATTATAGATAGCTTATGTACAAAGGAAAAAAGACGTGTGAGACATTAAAATCCATCCGCAAACAGATAGCGGATGCCAATGATATTCCATACGAACCAGTGGTTTGTACACATAAAGGTGATTGTATGGGCACATGTCCTGCGTGCGAGTCGGAGATGCGTTATATTGAAAATCAGCTGAATATACGCAAGATGGCAGGCAAAGCGGTGAAAATTGTTGGTTTGGCGACGGTGATGACGTTGGCTGCGTGCAATTCGATAAGCACTACAGATCGTTTTAATCCTAATATGGAGGTAGATGCAGGTGATGAAATGGAAGGAGAAATTGTTGATCGTCGTAGAATAGAGGTGGAAAATCTTCCAGAAAAACCTTTTGTTCCAGTCGAAGATACTGTTTATGCTGAGGGAGAAGATCTGTTTGATGAGATAGTGCATGCTGAATGTCCTTATGACATAGTAGATTTTTTGATAAACAATCTAAACCATCCCATTACTAAACTAAAGTCAGATACTCTTGTAGAGATTCCTGTCGTTGTGATTTTTAATGTTGAAGACGACGGATCAATATCAAACGTGAGAGTAAAAGAACCTGTACATCCAGATTTTGACAAAGAAGCTATTCGTGTCGTTCAGAAGATGGAGAATTGGAAACCTGCTATGAGTAATGGCAGACTGGTCCGCTCAAAATTTCATGTGACTATTTTGTTGCATTCTATGCCAGAACCTTCAATCCCCCAATATGCAAATATGCCAGTATTGGGGTTTATGGATAGAGGAGAAGACAAAGATTCTACATCTTGTAAAAAAGAAATGGTTTCAAAATCAGAATCAGATGATGACGATGATGATATGATTATGGGTATGATTGCAGATGAACATCGAGCAGAATTTCCAGGAGGAGATAGAACTTTACTTGATTTTCTAAAATCTAATTTGGTTTATCCAAAGGTAGCACAAGACTCAAGTATTCAAGGTAGAGTTATTGTAAAATTTACAATTGAAAAAGACGGCTCTATCACAGATGTTGAAGTCGCACGAAGTATATATCCTGCATTGGATGAAGAGGCTGTCCGTGTTGTGAGTATGATGCCGAAATGGAAGCCTGCAACGAAAAAGGGAGAGCCTATTCGTTGTAAGTATATGTTGCCAATCTTTTTCAGATTATCGGATGAGAAGAAAGATGATGTACAAACAGGTCTTGAATAAAAAATAGCAATAAGATTAGCAAATGGAGGAGGGAAGACGCGAGTCCATCAATATTAAAGTATGTGATATGAAAAGAATATTAGGTATTATTTTGTTTTTATTCAGCTTTTGTTTGTCATCTTTAGGAGTGGAAATCACAGAGGTGACGGATCTTTCGAAGATCCATAAAAAAGCAGCAGAAGCGAAAAAGTTTGTGGCTCAAAAAGGCATGAACCAGGATTGGTGTATCTTGATTGATTTTTCTTATAATCTGTTTACCAAAAGAATGTTCATCTATGATCTGAAGAACGGAAAGATAATAGAGACAGCATTGGTAAGCCATGGAGTAGGTGGTGGAAGCGATGCAGACAATGTTGTGTTCAGCAACGTGAATGGAAGCGGTTGCTCGTCGGAAGGAAAATACAGACTAGGAATACGTTCGTATAGCAAATTCGGAGTGCATTACCATTATAAAATGCATGGATTGGAAAGTACAAACAGCAATGCATACAAGCGATACATTGTGCTTCATTCCTACGAATATGCCTACTGTGATAATCCAACCACCGCTAGTTTGGGATGTCCGGTAATATGCGATGATATGATGATTTATCTTGATAAGAAAATCAAAGCTTCCAGCAATAAGAGTATATTGTTGTGGATATTCAAGTAAAAATTGAAAGCGATTAATTATGAATATTGTGCCTGTTGATGTTTGATATATGATTGTGCGTATAATTGTATCTGTTTGAAGTTTAGTTGTGTTTTCTTAATTTTGTAATAAAAATGCTTGTTTAGTCATCACTATCAGCGTTTTTGTGAATATAAAACATTGATTTATAAATTAGTAAATTATGATAAAAAGGATTACAGTACGAAATCAAATCGACATGAAATTTTGGTGTCTGGTAACGATAGCTATTGGTATGGTTACTTTCCAATGTATTGATCATAATCTGCGACTTTCCTGTAATAAGAAAAAAGATTAAAAATGGCCAATTTAAAAAGCATACCAGATAAAGAACTTGTCAGAACCATTCTGAATTACGAAGGATTTGAATTTCAAACTCGTTTGATGGAAATACTTCGCAAAACACAATTTAAGGATCATCAAAAGATTAAGAATCTACATGTGGCTTTAGGTGAAGATAAAGAAGAAAATAATGATTATAAAAGATTGGTTGATGGAGCTTCTAAATTACTTAAATATGCTGATGATGTTTGGATAATTAGAAACTTTGGTGATGTGAAAACCGCTGATTTTGTTGTTAGGTATGGAAACATGTATAAGTATATAGATCAAAAGACAGTTAATAGTTTTAACTCAATTGAGCAAGAAATCAAAAAACATATCACTCAATCAAGACGTTTCTTTTTGAATGTAGCTGTTTCATGCGATTCAAAAGATTTTGCTGGTCATGTCAAAAAATGCTTTGAACAAAACGACTCTTTATCTGAAATTATCGTTGCTCAAGGAGATAAATACATTTCTATTCAAAGAAAAGATGTATTTAATAAGAACTATTACCAAATTCTCAGAGATACGTGGAGCAAAAAAAAGCGCAAGAAATAATCCTGCGCATTTTTAGCCACACTTTATTGTGTTGGGCTGCCATAGTGACGTTAACTATGTATACGGTCTTTCGACATGGCAAAATTAAATAATTGTATAACATTTACCAAGATATTTAATGAAAAACGAAAAAAATAATACTTGTTTTACAACAAGAATGCTTGTTTAGTCATCACTATCAGCATTTGCAATTATAAAATATTGATTTGTAATTTGGTAAATTATGACAAAGAGGATAACAGTACAAAACCAAATCGACATGAAATTTTGGCGTCTGGTAATTGTAATCATTGATATGCTTTCATTTCAATTCACAACATACAATTGTGATTATATACATTTGGGTGTTTGAATATGGAAGGAAAGGTGTATGGTGTAAAAAATGGTAAAAATCAAAGCAACATGTCAAGAAAAGACGTAAAAAACGATTGTATAATCTGTGAGGTAGCTAAAACATGTTTAAAACGTATCGAAGAACTTTCTGACCCCAACAATAATCCAAAATTGACACCTGTTGATGGATATGAAGGCAAGATCTTTATACATGATAATTCAGACATGAATGATCTGTCTCAAAATATAGAAGAAGCTAAGCATATTATTGATGCAGGATTCGATCATATCAAACATATAATTATCAATCCTCATATAATAGAAAAATGGCTTCCTAACCAAGAATATACATTCTTCTATAAAGATGGTCGCAAACTATATGGAGACAGAAAAGGTGTACAGGGTGAATCTGGAATAACTTCATCATTCTCACGTGCTGTCAATGATCAATGTGACAAAGTGCTTTTAATTGAATTCGACACTCAATTTAAGCAGAACAGGCTAAGACTTGACAATATAGCCAAAAATTTATATTTTAGACTAAATGACTTTACTGAAGGCAGGATTTTCGAGTGTTATATTGCAAGAGATGGTTATGTCGTCAGATTTGACAAAGAATTTTTGACATCTGGAACAAAAGAAGAAGTGAAAAAACGTATCATAAAACTTTTAGAGCCTATGAGAACAAAAAAGGAAGGATGAATCCTTCCTTTTGGTAGAGGCGCCAGGCGTGAGCCTATCGGCATTTAACAGTATCCACTCGACCTCTGCACCTACAAAAATACAATCCAAACAATAAAAAAACAAATTAAATGGATAAAAAAAAGCGTAAAAACAAGGATTTATATATCTGGAGCGATAACAAACTGCCCGTCATTCAAAGAAAATTTCGCCAGAGCGGAGAAAATGCTGAGAAAAGAAGGGTATGAAGTCGTGAATCTTACCAAGGCTGACACAATCATGCCAAAGAGTGCGTCGTGGGACGAATATGGCTTTGTCCTACACTCTTCTTAATCATCTTTTTTTCTGCCCCACAACATCTGTAAAAATTAAAAATAGTTAATTGTGTAAAAAAATATAATTTATAGTGTGAGGTGTATTTTATTTTATAGTATTTTTATAGAGTATTATTCTCTGTTTTGTAATGGACAGGTGATTACAAAAAGGATTTTAGATTTAGACCAAAGTTTATATGAAATTGATTAAAATATACATCTCTTTTTTGTTGATGATGCTTGGATTTGCATCGTCTTCTGCACAAGACAACCGTGCTTTCGATGCATTGGCAAATGATTTTCCTGAACTTATGAAAAAATTCGGCGAAGAACTTAAAAATGAACACGCAGATTACGTCTTCGCTATTGATGTGTCTGGAACTATGAATAAATATGAAAAAATAGTTGTTCCAGCTTTGAAAAGCTTTTTCCGTTCTGTTCAAGACGGTGATTATGTATCTGTCATCAAGTTTGGAGGTGAGGCAAAGAATGAGCCAAACGGTTTTGGTATCGTAAACTCTGCAATGAGACAGAGTCTTGTCAATTATGCCGACCGTGTGTATGATAAACCTGCGTCGGCGGAAGAACGAAAGAAATTTACAGCCTATACGGATTTGCTTAATATGCTTGAATACCTGGAAAAGGATTTGACACGCACAGGCAGAAATAACCTTAAGTTTGTGTTCCTTATCACTGATTTCCTTAATGATCCCGTCGCTGGACATTCAAAAAAACTTCATCTTGACGATTACCGTTCGAGAATAGAGAAGGAGTTGGCTGGAAAGAATATCAAACTTGTGGCTTTGGAATTGCCAAAGATGGGTAGTGGAGAGACGAGCACTGACGATATAATGAACGCATTCTCAATGTTTAAGCCTCAGACAATTCCTGTATCAAACGAACAGGCTTTGCAGAGTTGGTTTGACCAGATGAAGAATGATATCGCTCTTGAGAAATTCAAACAGTTTTTGATTGGCAAAATGACTCAGGAGGCTGGAGCCACAATCAATTCCGTCGACGTGGATATTGACGGACACATGTCGATGACTATGTCGTGGGTGCCAAACGATGTGTTTGACGCGATTACACTTGACTCTCTTTCCATCACCGACCGCAGAATGCATCTTGTGATGGCTGACGAAGATGAGTGTGAAGATCATCCAGAATTGAAATTGCCTCATATGATGAGTAGCGACGGAAGTGAAGAGTCATTCGTGAATATAGCTCAGATCAGAGGTGATGACGAAGCTTTTTTTAATCCGCATTTTGAGAAGCCTAATGGTAGGTTGAAGGCACACATCTCTTTCAAAGTGCCGTATGAGGCGGAGTTGATCAAACTGATGGGTAAGGATAACCAGACCATTGAGGCAAGCATCGAGTTTCCACAGGAAAATGTGTTCTGTCATCCGATGGCATTCAAATGGTACTGCATAATGTGGATACTTATTATTATCTACATATTGAGTGTGATCCTCTGCATAAAGCGTAATTGTAGTGATAAATATAAACTTCGTGGCGAATACACGCTTACTCAAGGAACGAAAAAAATCTGTACAGAAGAGATCAACGGACGTGTGAGCAATCTTACAATAGACGTCGAAAAGGCTGAGTGCAACGTCGTCTTCAAACAGAAAAAATATATTTCGAAACTGTTCATTCCGATTCTGCATTGGAGTGTTGAGCCAAAATATGAGGTGACTGTCACCAATTCACAGGAATATAGTCTGAATGGAGGTGATGATTATACGTCAGGCGGTTCATCCACTATAAAATATTCCACTACGATACCATTGCAGATCAGAGATCCACGTGGAGGCAAAGACATCAATCTTGATATTGATGGAAACGTGTGATGAAATTAGAAATGCTAAATTCTAAATGCTAAATTGATTTAAAATAGAAAAAAATACACATAATATATGGCAAGAAAACATATTTTTATCGGCTGTGGAGGCGCAGGATCGAAGACTGTGGCTCTTATCAAGATGAAGGTGTATGAAAGCCTTCAGAATGTCAGTGGCAACCGTAGCAAGGTTGACGTGATGAATGACAACTACCGTTTCATGTTCATTGACACTGACGCCGGAGACATTGACAACCTTAATGAGAAATACCGTACCAAATATGAGAACGGACGTGTGAAAATGCTTTCCACGAACGAGCTTATAAACCTTGGAACACAGAATCCATATGTCATATATCAGAAAGCGAAAGCGGCTCAAGAGATTCAGATCAACAAGCGAATAATTGAAGCTTGTGATGACGACGTGGCTATGCACATGGATAACCGTGCTTTGAAATTCGGTGCTGGAGCATTCCGTTTGAAATCACGTACTGCGTTCGCCCGTCTTGCCGATCAGTTCTGTGAGAAACTGGTGAAGAATATTCAGGATTTGAATAAGATAGAGGATAACGCTGCCGACAACAACACAGTATGCTACTGGGTCGTTTGTTCAAGTTTGGGCGGTACTGGTTCAGGTATCATCAATGATGTGTTGTATTTTGTGAACATGATGCACAAGGCGACTATCGACGAGGCCGATCCAAAAGTTATCCTTACAATGTATATGCCACAGTGGTATATCGACCACAATGGACGCAACGAGAAGTATCCACGCAATGCTTTCGCTGTGATGTCTGAGTTGGAGGCTGAGATGGCATGGTCAAAGAAACCGGAGACTGCAACATTGTTCCACCGTCTGGCTCTGAACGACCGTTATTCACGTATCAATACATCGCTACCATACAGACCATTTGAAGCGTTGATTCCTGTTGATTTCCAGACAGAAGCTGGAAATAATCTCGGTAATCTAGACAGTATGTATTCAAATACAGCTGAACTTCTTTGTTATCTTCACGATGGTCCTGGAGCAAGAGGTTTCGAGTCGTTCATGGATAACACCCGTGATGGAGAAGTGGCTCCTGGCACAGAGAAGAATTTCTTACTTCCGATGGGATATGTAGCGTTGAAGAAGCCAAGTGCTGATTTTGACGACTATATGAAATGCCGTATTCAGGCTGATTTGCTTGAACATTGTATCCTTGGAAAGTCGGTCAATGACAAGGCGAATAAAGTAGATTTGAATAAGGTTGTCGAGGATCTTATCAAAGACACTATCAATGCATATGTGCTTAATCCTGACGGTGATAACAACTATTTCAGCGAAATCCGCAGTCAGATGACACAGGCAATCAAGACAAATTTCTCTGAATCTCGTGCCGGAGTTATCGAGGGCGATAAACGAGTTGACAAGTTTGATGCCGGCAAGATGAATTCAGCGGTCAAGAAGACGGTGCAGAGTCTTGCTGATGTGATTGACGACCAGGATAATGACGCATTACAGAAATCCACTCAGGAGGCACTAGAACAGAAGATTTGGTCGTGTGTTGAGGAGATGGTTACAGCTATCGGTCTTCAGAACACTATCGCTGCTGTAGAGAGACTTGATGAAGAGTGCACATCTTTGTTCAATCACTACGACAAGGACAAAGATATGATTCAAGACTCAATCATCGCTGATTTCGCGTCGCATTTGCAGACAAAGAGCGAATTGAACCGTCAGAACACTAAATATGAGAAATCTTCAAGCAGCAAGGAGAAGAGTGATCTTGATTCAGCAAGAGAGAAGGCTGAGGAGAGAACGTTCCTTGAGATGGTTCATATCAACAATAATGCTGATGATATCGCCAATGTTTACAGCGTCTACAAGAGAGGCTTGGAACTTAAACGTGAGATTCTGATTGAAAACAAGATATTTGAACTTATCAAGTCGTTCTGCTATGGCGAAAATGGCTTCTTGGATGTCGTGGCACGTCATTTGAGAGCATTATCGGAGGCTGCAAAGACCGCATTGTTGAGCGAGAAAGGACCAAAACAGAGCTTCAAGAATCTTGCGGAGACGTTCAGATCAAAGAAAGAGGATATCACTTCCGTCTACTTGCCTAATATATGCGAGTTCGCTAATGGCGACGGTTGGAAGAGAGACAACTTGTTTGCTGAGTATTATGAGAAATTGATTACTCCAGACAAAGAGGCTGTTTCTGGCAATGTACGTGTTCCTACAACAGAGGCTTTGACAGATTTCTTCCATACAATGAAGAATCAGATCGAGGCTGATTTGAAGAGCGCAAATTATATTGTGGAGTCTTTGGACGAGAATGGAGAGGCAACTCTAAAATCTAAGTTCTTCATCAACACAGAACGTAGCGCGGAGAAGACTATCGACGATATTATGAACTTCGCATACAAGGCATTTGGATTGATGTGCCGCAGAAATTCAGCTGTGAATGGATGGTACGACAAGAAATTGCCTGATTTGATCAATGAACTTACTACAGATCAGCTTGATGAGGTGACTAAACGACTTTCTCCAACATTGTTCTTCTCTTACAATATCGGTCAGATGGACGGTGTGCTTGAGCAGAGAGATTTCTGTGTGGCAGACAACAGAGACAATGCAAAGAAGGTGTTTAATTTCCAGGAGTCAAGCTCACAGAAGTTTATTGGCCATAGCAACTCTGAGTTGTTCTACATCATAACTGCCAAAACAGGAATGAATTTCGAGTACTACCGCACTTACCATAATATCAAGTCGGAATACGACAAATGTGATAAGAAAGAGTACTACCATTTCCATCAGGCATTTGCAAGAACAGGTGGAGACGTGGATGAAATCAAGAGTCTGTTGCCAATTGGTGCGTCAAACGCGACTATCGCAATGCTTAAATTGATGATTCTTGGTAATTATGACGAGTCTACAATGAAGAAATTCATAGTGATTCCAGACAAATCATATTTGGAGGGTGTTTATGGACAGACTCCATTCGAGGTGAAAAGCAATTCGGTCGTTTGGGCTACAGACCTGTCGCTTGAAATCCAAGGAGACAAGAAGATCCAGATCAACATTGCTGAGAAGGGACGTAAATACACTCCATGCTACTGCAATCTCTTCTATACAGAGTTGAGCAATGAGTTTGGAAAACGTTATTTGAGCGACCACTACGACAACTTCATTGAACGTTATATGCAGGCAGTCAACGCATTGGATAACAATATATTGGTTCAAGGCTTCAATCAGGCGAAACAGAAAGTTGAGACACTTCTTGATGCCAAATATAGAGATGCACGAGCTGCACAAAGTTTCCAAGAGATGGAGACATTGAAAGAGATGTTGCGTGTGCTTAACGACAAATTCAAGACATTCGAGGATTTCACTTGTAAAGACTGATGACACCTGTTTGGGTAATAAATCTTAATGAGGATATAGATGTTCGCAAGAGGTTGGCGGAAAATCTCCGCAAACTTTCTCGCGAGCAGCGTCACTGTTGGCGTGTGACCAACCTTGCCAATCGTCGTTGCATCGGAGGAATAGAAGACAAAGATTCCTTTGATGCGACAATTGATTATACGGTAAGGGAAGGGCAGCGTATGGTGAACTATTTCCTAGAAAAGGGATTTCCGTTCATCAATCTACAGGTATGTATTCTCGGTAATGCTGAAGAAAAACTGACACAGCAGATTTTCCATCTGTTGCCAACCATTCTGGATGAAAAATTCGGAAATATACTTTCCACTCATCTCAATCGTGGATTGGAGCAGACGGGAATGTTGTGTGTGAAGGATGCAATCAACCAATCTCACGATTTGCAGCATAAACGCAGATGTGTGAAGTTCCTTGAACAGCTCAATGTTATGATGGCAAAGAAAAAGTTTGCCAGAGTTGTGTTGTATCAGGAGAATCAGTACGTCGCAAACAGATTCTATTGTCAGCTTAAAACCAATGAGTTGACTGATTTGTTGTTTCAATATCTGTTGTCGGTATACTTCTGTGGAGATAATGATGCCACTGTGTTTGGCAACGATCTCGCCACACAGAATGGCTACTATTCACTTGGCGCTGCATCCGTCTTCTATGATGGCAAGGCCCAACATAATATGTATGCTTGGAATATACGCCGTAATCTGTTGAAAGCGATGTTGCGTGACAAAAATCTTGATTATGATTTCATTAATGATGACATAGCCGGTGATGATGAGATAGCACGTAATGTGGCGAAAGTGGGTGGAAAACTAAAGTCAGGATGCGATTTGGGTGACGTCTTCAACAAACTTTATGAGAATCCTGATCCACATCCGATCTATAATTTTTACAGATACAATCTGCTTCGTGACTATTTCCAGACATATCTGAAACATCTTCCGCCAACATTGGTGAAACGACACCAGCAGATTTCGTATTCGTTGAGATACAAATCCGTCGACACAATGGTGAAGAATCGTGAAGCAATTTATGAGCGTGCCGCAAGCACAATCCGTGAGTCTGCCTCATATTTTATTGGAAGTTCATACAATCCGGATGTCACTCTGCCTCAGACACTTGCGTATTATGACGCTATGCAGGAAGAGATCTGCAAGTATAAGGAGCGAGCAAAAGAGGATAAGGAAGATATTGTCAAATGTCCTAAGATTATCAACGATTTCTATCTTGATTTTAAGGATGACACAGACAGAACGACCCAGCAGAGAAACTTGGATTTGGTGAAAGAGTTGAGTTCCATAATTGAATATGAGCCGACGCTGCTCGGATTGATTTCAAGGACAGCTGTGTTGAGTGTCGTGATTGTGTTTTCTCTCATGTATTTTGTCCCTTATCTGTTGGAGAAAATGTCAGATTCAATAAAGGAATTGTCTGAATACAGCGTTTATTATAATGTGATGAATTCAGAATATTCATGGGTTTGGGTGACGGTAGGAGCGATTATTCCATGGATAGCATCTTTTGTGAAATACTTCCGCAATCATAAGTATGTAATGAAATTGAAGAAGATGCTTCTTGCCAACACATTGCTTGAGGTCAACAACAATATGCGTCAGGATTATGAGGATCAGGTGGATTATCTCTACAATGATCTTTACGATTTCTGTTCTCAGCAGAAACGACATGTCATGAAGCTTATTGATAAGGCTAAAAACGAATTGGCGATGGAAATCCCTGATTGGTGGACAGTTGATGTGAAGGAGACAATGTTCAACCAACATCTCACTCAGGCCAAGTTTGAAGGGGAGCCTTTGGTGAAGAATCCAGAACTGGTTGAGCCGATGCTTTATCTGAATCGTAAGACTCGTAAATTATCTGAACTTACGAAAGAGGATTACAAGGATATGTTGCAGAAATTGTTTGCTGACAAATTCATATCTGAGATTGTGACACTTCCAGGAAACCGCTTGTTTGGCAAGGAAGACACTGATTATGAAGCAGAAAAAGCCACAGAGGATTACGAGATGTTGCACCGTCGCATAGAGAAATGCTTCACGGATAATCTACCGAATGTACCAAAAGACTTTGCTGATTTCCATCGTGATTATGGCGACTGCATCACATTCCGTCCACTTTACAAAATGGCCGAAATCAACGGCATGTTCATCTCTACGAATGACGAGGAGCCAATGTTGCTTCGTGCCGCAGATAAAGAATTTGCAGCAAAAGCCAGACATGAATTGTTTGAAATGGATGAAGCACGCAGATATGAGCTTGATCCATTAGTTTGCAAACTGCACAATACAGATCCATATCTGTTTGTTGTCACATGGCAAAAGATTGAGGATCAGATAGATTGGAGGTTGAAATGTAATTATGAGGAGGAAGATGATCTGATTCAAGAAGCACCGTCATCTTATAGAGACGAAATTTTTAGCCAATATATAGAAGATTCAACAGAGGAAGAGTTTACTCCATGGGATGCACTTGGAGGAATTAATTATGAATACAAAGCATGAGTGATCTAATATTGATGATATTGGGTGGAATCCTGATCCCGACGCTCCTTTATGCGTTGGGCCGCTTTATATGGTACAGATTGTTTCCAAGTGCGACCGGTGAAAAGTGCCGAATTGTGCGTGAAGACGATTCGTTTGCCATTTATGATGGTTATTTTCCAAAAACGGTGAATCCGGTCGGACATATCTATATCAAGAATAATAAGGCGGAAATCCATATCAGGAAAACTTTTGAAGACGACGAGATTGTCGACTACGAACCTACTGAATCATGGATTGTAAACGACGAAGTGTTCAAGGGATGTCTGGTAGGAGTCACAGGTGCTGATGAATCAGTTGGAAAATTGTCGTTTGAAGCAGTAAAAGATTGGTTTTCAGCCTTCTTTTCACGTCATGATTATAAAGCCACAATTGAAAGACCTTCATTGGAGGATAAACTTGATGTGCCTGATGATGTTGATCTTGATCCCAATGATGATGTCGCAGCACCGACTAACAGTGCAGAAACAAAAGCGGAAAACAAGGAATTCTACAAAATCAGTGAGTTTGGAAAACTAAAAAAAGATGTGGATAATTTGTTCCCGATGCGAAAACTGTTGTGCGGATATCTTGCTATTAGGGAAGATATCCATAGACGACTCGACACAACTGTGACAGAGGGAGGATACTCACGTAATAAACCATCAATTAATGATACATGTTTCATTTCACTCATGATATTCATCGTGGTGTTTATTCTTAAGGAATTATTTATCCCTTATCCTGCAGACGACAAGTGTTCAATAAGATTTCTTCCTCATGGAATAGCTATGTTGTTGACATTTGGACTCATTTGGTTTATCATGCATGAGATTCATGTCGAATTGTCTTTCAAGAATACAAAATTCACACAGTTTTTGAAACTGTTGAACAGGGGCACGGGGTTGAGAAACACATGCATATTTGTTATAATTTTTGTTGCCATTGGATACTATTATTATTTTAAAATAGATCTGAATTGGATTATCCTATTGTTCTTGTGTATTATCGTTAGAAACTCTACTATTGGGAATAATTTCAAACCATGGAAGGTTGATGATCCGTTGGTGCCTATGCTCAAGCAAAATGAAATTGATGAAAATAAAGTAGACGACGGTGCTGACGATCCAAATCCGAATGCAGCTTTATTTGCGATCAACAGTTATGACTGGACAATTTCAGGAATGAATGCAAACAACAAATGCCTTCTACGTCTGAAGTTTGACAAAGAAAAAATGTTGAGATTGACTGCAAGTTACGATAATTCAGAACTTTTGAATTCCGACGGAGATCCAGCTGATGTGGCGAAATATTTCGTCGAGGAAGAGAAAGATTCGTTGCATATAAAAAAGATCCGTTGGTTTGTGGATGAGACAACTCTTGGACGAGGTTTGTCGAGTGTGCAGAGAATACAGATGATACTGGATTTTGTTCAAGACAGAGAGTCGTTTGAAAGAGTGGAGAACAGTTTGACATCTGGCAGACTCCGTTCTGCAGAAGAGATACTCTACAGCAAAAAAGCGACAGCCATGGATCGTGCGATGCTTGCTGCAACCATTTATGCAACAATGGATTACAAAGTCAATATACTTCAGTCGCGAGACGGACGAGTGGCGTTGGAAGTGAAAGAAAAAGAGAATGTTTGTCCAGATTTGTGTGGAGCGATACGTAATGATGTCTTCTCATACAACGACAATATCTATTATGTATGCGATATGCAGGCGGATAAATTTGTGATCGGAACAATCCCGTCTTTCAAAAATAGTGATTTTGTGAGAAGAATATGTATTAGTTGATGATTTCTATTCAAAACTTAATATGATTTCTTCAATGCTCGTTCTTACGAACTCGCAGAAGGGAAGGAGGTTAGGGCGTTCCGCCCTTAACAATCCTCATAACAGACTCTTTAGTGAGAATTTTCTCCTTATTTTTTGATGCTTTGCACAATAAAAAATAGAATATTTCGTTAATTTTGTAGAATATAAATAAAAATTGAAGGGTATGAAAAGGAGTGTTTTAACGGCATGTTCGATTGCCATTTTTTCTACATTGTTTTTGTCGTGTAAAGTGCAGACGAGCCAATCGTCAGAAGATGCGAACGCTTTGTTAAAAGAGTCTACATCCGTAAATTCATCAGCAAAATATGTCTCGACGGGAGTTGATTTCACTGTCGCTGCAGAGAAATCGCTTAATTCAGTTGTCCATATCATCACATATTCCAAAGGCAGACAGTCGAATGTCGTGACTCTGGAGGATTTGTTTGGTTCATTCTTCGGACAGCCACGTCGCCAGCCACAAAACACAAATCCAAGACCGGTTGGCTCTGGTTCGGGAGTGATACTTGACAATCTTGGCTACATAGTGACAAACAACCACGTAGTGCAGGGAGCTGACCGTGTGACTGTCACTCTTAATGATAAACGAGAGTTTGAAGCACAAATCATAGGTTTGGATCCATCAACAGATTTGGCCTTGCTTAAAATAGAAGCAGAGGATCTTTCTCCAATTGAAATTGGCAATTCAGACAATTTGAAAGTAGGAGAGTGGGTGTTGGCAGTAGGTAATCCGTTTAACCTCACATCAACAGTGACAGCTGGAATTGTGAGTGCCAAAGGTCGTAATATCAATATTTTGTCTGGAGACATGAAGATAGAATCATTTATCCAGACAGATGCAGCAGTGAATCCAGGAAACAGTGGAGGAGCGCTTGTGAACTTGAATGGAGAATTGGTCGGCATCAATTCCGCCATTGCCTCACAGACAGGCTCATTCGCAGGATATGCGTTTGCGATTCCTGTGTCGATAATGACAAAGATTGTGTCAGACTTGAAACAGTTTGGATCTGTTCAGAGAGCGTTGCTTGGAATTGTGATAACAGACATCTCAAACGAGTTTGCTAAAGCCAACAATGTCAACCGTCTGGATGGAGTCTTTGTCGTGGAAGTCGGACAAAATGGTGGAGCAAAAGATGCTGGAATGCAGAACGGAGATGTCATCATTGCCGTCGACAACGCTATAGTGAAATCAGTGGCTGAGATCCAAGACAGATTGACTCGATTTAGTCCAGGCGATGAGGTGAAAGTCACCGTCGACAGACAAGGTGAAATCATGACATTCAATGTAAAATTGCACGGTACAAACGAGTATCAGCATAATACAAACGAATAATCAGAACAAAATATATCTGCAAAATTGACTATCAGATATGGGTTTTCTTAAAAAAATCTAAAAATCAAATTCACATTTTCAAAGAACCCGTTTTTTGATTATTTTTGCGGAAAAATAAAATTTGCGTAACTAAAAACAAAAAAAGGATATGGGAGAACTAGAAAATTATTCAAAAGAAGAGAGAATCAACAGCTCTTCTTCTGAAGGTCAGTATGTTGATCATGAGAATGTAGCTCTATCAAAATATATGACATCGGTTTATAAAATGATGTGTTATGCATTGCTTTTGACTGGAGCTTCTGCTTGGGTAGTGGCACATTCAGAGACATTGCGCAACATTTTCCTTGGTTCATTCTGGATTTGGGCATTGGTTGAGCTTGGTCTTGTCATCGCAATCAGTGCAGGAATTCAAAAGTTTGAGGCTAAGACATTGAATATCTTGTTTGTCATATATTCAATTGTGAACGGTTTGACATTGTCTGCGATATTCCTGGTTTATGAATTGGGATTGATTGAGACTGCATTCTTCATAACCGCAGGTACATTCGGAGCATGTTCATTCATTGGATACAAGATTAAGAAAGATCTTTCTACTATCGGAAGAATAGCATTCTTCATTTTGATTGGAGGAATCATCGCTACAATCGTAAATTTCTTCATGGCTAGTTCTACTTTAGATTGGATAATCAACTATGCTATGGTAGGTGTATTCGTGGTTTTGACTGCGTATGATACACAGAAATTGAAGAATGGAGGTTTCCACTATTTGGCAGAGGAAGATCAGCAGAGATGGGTAGTGTATGGTGCTTTGGAGCTATACTTGGACTTCATCAACCTATTCCTTTATATCTTGAAAATTTTAGGACGAAGCAGAGACTAATTAAAAATGGATAAGAACAGATTTTTAGTTATTATGGCTGGTGGAGCAGGCACACGTTTTTGGCCATGCTCACGTTCGAACAGACCAAAACAGTTTTTAGATTTCTTTGGCACTGGCCGAACTCTTTTGCAGCAGACATTTGATCGTTTTGCAAAGATCATACCTACTGAGAATATCTTTATTGCGTCTAACGTACAATATAAAGATTTGATTCTTGAGCAGTTGCCAATGTTGACAGAACGTCAGTTGCTTTTAGAGCCAGCACGTCGCAACACAGCACCTTGTATTGCATACGCAATGAACAAGATAGCGTCGTTTAATCCAAATGCAAACGTTGTGATCGCACCGTCGGATCATTTGGTTTTGAAGGAGCAGGAATTTCTAAACACAATTGAGAAAGGTTTGAATTTCACTGCCAATAATGAGGTGTTGATGACACTTGGTATCAAGCCATCCCGTCCAGAGACAGGATACGGATATATTCAGATCGAGAACGGATCATCCACAGATTCTATCTTCAAAGTGAAGACATTCACAGAGAAACCAAATCTGGAGTTGGCAAAGATATTCTTTGAAAGCGACGAGTTTTTGTGGAATTCAGGTATGTTCTTGTGGAATGTGAAGGCTATTTCGAATGCGTTCGAGCAGCATGAACCAGAAATTTGGAACAAGTTTAAGGCTGGCAGCAGCTATTACAACACACCAAAAGAGCAGGAATATATCGATTCGATTTATCAGACAAGCAAGAATCTTTCGATCGACTATGCGATCATGGAGAAAGCACAGAATGTGAATGTGATAGCGGCTGATTTCGGATGGTCAGACCTTGGCACATGGGGTAGTCTTTACGATTTGTCTGACGCAAAAGATGAAAATCAGAACGCCACATTGAAGGGTAGGGTGAAATATCATAATTCAAAAGGAAATGTGATCAGTCTAGCTGAAAACAAGATCGCGATCGTGGAAGGTTTAGATGATATGATTGTTGTAGACGACGATAATGTTCTGCTTATTTGCAGAAAGTCGGAAGAGCAGCATATCCGCGATTATGTAAGTGAAACAAAAGAAACTTTTGGAGAAGACTATATTTAACAATTAATCAATATGGGTGGACGTGAGTCCACCCAAGTTTTTTATTTTAGAAAAAGATGAGTTCTTTTTACGTTGCGTTTGTCGCACTTATTTTGGGCTATTTCTTTTACGGAAAGTTTGTTGAGAACGTCTTTGGCCCAGATCCTAAGAGAGTTACTCCAGCTATTGAGAAGCAGGATGGAGTTGATTTCATGCCATTGCCAACATGGCGAATCTTCATGATTCAGTTTTTGAACATCGCAGGTCTCGGACCAATTTTTGGTGCCATTATGGGTGCTAAATTCGGTGCCGCATCTTACTTGTGGATTGTGTTCGGTTGTATTTTCGCTGGAGCCGTACACGATTATCTTGCAGGAATGATGAGTTTGAGAGAGGGCGGAGAGAGTTTGCCCGACATTATCGGCCGTCATCTTGGAATGAACGCAAAAAAGATAATGCGTGTCTTCACTGTGATCTTGATGATTCTTGTTGGAGCTGTGTTTGTAAGTGGCCCATCGGCTATTTTAGGAAAACTGACATCTCTTGATCCAACTATATGGTTCGGAGTCATTTTCATCTATTATATCTTGGCTACATTGTTGCCAATAGACAAAGTTATTGGAAAGGTTTATCCACTATTTGCTATCGCATTGATTTTTATGGCTGTAGGAGTGTTGGTTATGTTGATCAAGACAAATCCTGCACTACCAGAGATTTGGGATGGTTTGGAGAACACACATCCTGCAGGAGAGGATGCGATGCCTTTGTTCCCAATGATGTTTGTGAGCATCGCATGTGGAGCAATCAGTGGATTCCATGCCACACAGAGTCCGCTTATGGCACGTTGTATGACAAATGAGAAACATGGTAGACCGATCTTCTACGGTGCTATGATCACAGAGGGTATTGTTGCTCTTATTTGGGCTGCCGCTGCCAACTATTTCTTCAACGAGCATGGTATGGAAGAAAACAATGCCGCACTGATTGTTGATAATATCACAACGAATTGGTTGGGTCAAGTAGGTAGTGTATTGGCACTTTTAGGAGTCGTTTTTGCACCGATCACCAGTGGAGATACAGCATTGAGAAGTGCACGTTTGATCGTTGCTGATTTCTTGAATAAAGAGCAGAAAACAATCAAAAGCAGATTGGCAATCAGTTTGCCTATCTTTGCAGTCACTTTGATTGTGTTGATCTACAGTGTCAGCGACAAAGAGGGATTCAATCTGATCTGGAGATATTTTGCATGGTGTAATCAGGCATTGTCGGTATTTACATTGTGGGCGATCACCGTCTACTTGAGAAAAAGAGGAAACTATTGGTGGGTGACATTTGTGCCAGCAATCTTCATGACAATGGTTTGTTCTACATACATCTTTATCGCTCCTGAGTGTTTGCATCTCGACAAAACGATCTCATATACAGCAGGAGCTGTAGTGACAATCATGACTGTTATGGTCTTCTTGAAAAATATGAAATCTAAAAAAGATTCAAGTGATTTGATTGAGAAATAAATTCTGATGTGAAATATTGATGTAAAGAGACGCGGGGAATCGCGTCTCTTTTTTTATTATTGACACTTGAACCAAATCAAATTTATCTACCGAGTTTTTCATTTCCTCTTGATTATTGGCAACAGTCGTTTATTAAAATTATATTTGTAGAGAATATCAGAAATCATAAATTTAGAAATTATGAAGTTGGCCAAACTTGTGAGAATAGGAATCACAATATCCTTACTTCTTTGCGGATCATCTATGTTTGCAGGAGGCTATTATCCACCTAAAGCTGGAATATCTGTGGATGGTGGAGTGCACATAGACCATTATAATAAGTCATTCATCAATAAGCTTAAAGAAGATTGTTGTTCGATTGAATCTAATCCTGGTGTTAGAATTTCCTGTGGCGCAAAATGTGATCCATTTGAGTTGAATATTGTTTTCTCACAAGGAAATAATACATTCTATGATATTTATGGCAAAGAGACAAAGTTTAAATCCAACCATATTTCCATAAATCCAACAATTGCTATTCCTCTTCCTATATTTGGTAAGATTGCGTACGACAAGGGGGAGGGGCACGTGGGATACATTTCATTTGCTCCAGATTTTACATTTAATCCCGGAAGAAAATCCATTCCGTTTGATTATAAGCCATTTATTTTTGGTGGCACTTACCAATTTAAAATAATGTTCAGTAATGGAATTTATTTTGGAACTGGTTTTAATCACGATTTAACCAGTATTGGAAATTATAAAAGAACCAAAATCAAGGAACATTCGTTTCTGTTTAATTTTGGATGGCTTATAGAATTTTGGAAATGGATAGATTAAAAACATATCATATATGAAGAAGTTTATATTTCCGATAATAACGTTGCTGATGCTTTGCGGAGTTGGATGTTCCGCACAGAATAAATTGAAGACCAAAGGCAAAAATATTGCAGGTGGACATGAATATGTCGACCTTGGTCTTCCAAGCGGTACAAAGTGGGCGACGTGCAACGTCGGAGCAACAAAACCTGAAGAATATGGAGCCTATTTCGCTTGGGGTGAGACAAAGACTAAGGATGTATACGACGAGACCACATATAAATACATTACGTTTAATAAAAAAAATCAAGTAGTGTTAGAAACAGAAAAGTCAGATCAATTGGGGTGGGATATGTATTTCTGTAGAAAATATTGTATAAATGAAGACGACGGAATAGTTGACAGTCTTTCCACTCTTCTTTCAGAGGATGACGCTGCCACCGTCAATTGGGGATCTGAATGGCGCATGCCTACATTTGAAGAACTATCTGAACTTTGGAGATACTGTGACCGCAGTTTGACAGAACAAAACGGAGTGTTCGGAGCAAAATTCACAGGCAAGAATGGAAATTCTATTTTTCTTCCAGCTGCGGGCTCTCGTAAGGGTTCGGAACATTGGAGAGCTGCGTTCGGTGGACTCTATTGGTCTTCTTCGTTAAATGAAGAGTCCAGTATATCCGCTCACTATTTGGAAATTCTTAAGACAAAGCACGGAACTTTCTACAATGTCAATCGCACAGAAGGATTACCTGTCCGTGCGGTTTTAAAATAAATTCATTCTCAACATGATATTTTTCTGACAAACAAAACATTATACTTATAATATTATAAATATCTACTGGCTGTGTAGGTGCACATTCCTCTGTCACTTACGAATGTAATATGGAAGATAAGGTAGCCGTCACACGCATAATTTTAGCAGCGTTTGATGACGATTCTTATTTTGAGGAGTGGAAAGAATAAAAAAGGGCAGGGAAGAAGCCTGCCCTTATAGATTTCAACAATAAAATAAATTATTCTCCCTCAAATTTGACAGCGATCTCGATCTGACCGATTTTATGTCTGTCGTAATTGTATGGGTCGCTTATAACTTTGATGATACCACATTTTTGTTCTTGTGTTTTGAACCCGATAAGAGTTCCTTCCGACCAGCCGAATCCATCTGAGAAATATATATCTGATGATTTATCGACTTGGTTTCTTACGATCTTCGCTGATTCAAACACATGCAATAGTCCAGAAACAGTTTTCAAAGTATCAAACTTTGCAGATGTGAAATCGTCAGACAAAATGTAGAATGAAGTCGAACGAGTTGACAAATCTCTATCTGACAACTGATTTAAATCAATGGAAGTTCCTCCTGCAATATAATATTTAGGATATGTTGTATTTGTGCTTGATGAATAATCAAATGAAGAACGAAAAGCAGTTACAGACATTGTATCATAATATGCGAAAGCAAAATCGAAGTTGCTTGCAGTGCTATTTTTCATCTCTTTTGCACTGAAAAACATATTCTGCCCGTACTGATTATCCAATACAAACTCGCCATATTTTACAGCCTTTACCTCCTTTTTTTCTTCTTTAGGCTCATCCTTTCCCTCTTCTTCATTGTCTTTGCACGAAAATAAAGCAGTGCATAAAACACTCATAAAAATAAAAAACTTGGCATTTAGTTTCATGTCTCTAAAAATTAATAGATTATTTATTGAATTTTCACATTGAATGTAAATTGCACTCTGCAATCTGTAGCAATGTTCTTTGGACTATGTGCAACTGTACTATTAAACAATCCGGTGTAATGATGATCTTCTGTGTACTCTTTGGTTAATAAAAATTCTAAAACCACCTTTTCTTCTTTTTCTACATCAGATAAAAGGAATTCATTATAATAAGAGTCATAATCATCGAACTCACGATGACTGTTTCCACAACTACAAGGATCATCCCACTCATGTAAATCTGCGCTGACAATCAATTTAGCACCTTCAAATTTTGAATAATCGATTGTAAAAGGAATTTTGTGATCTGCCATAGGCGCTTCTTTCGTTTTTCCAATAGAGACAGAAATAGCACCGCTTTTGCTTATTGGTTGATTGAACACGTAAAACCACGGAGTCTGTTCACCATCCGGATATTTAATACAAACTTTGATGGTTCCACAAACATCATTTTCTCCCTTTACTCCATAAAAATTTTCAGCAGTAATTGATGCATTTGTTGATTTACAGTTTCTTGCGACATATTCAGTTGAATTCACAACTCCAAACACCTCATTGTTTGACAATCTACGCAAGGTAAATGCAACTGGTTTAGCTGGAGATTCTTTGGAGAAATTTCCTCCGTTAGTGATAAATTCTATCATCTTCTCATAACCCTTTACTGCTCCAACCGCATCTTCTGATGAACCTCCAATAACTGTTCCAGAAATAGAATAATTCCTCATTTTTGAATATGCTGTCAAAGAATCTTTTAGTGCAATACTACTTTTACCTAATTTGAAAGATGATTCTAAGACATTTGCAACAGAATCAGACTTTTCATTACTTTCAACGCAAAAATAGGCAGCACGTCCATATTTTATGCTGGAAACATAAACAGGAACTGTACTTCCACCACCAATCGCTTGTCTTAAATCAGATGCAGATACCGACGAGTCGAAAAATTTTGATGGAGATGATGGGGCATCAACATTTACAGTGTAATAAACTTGTTGAAATTTTACCAAATATTTTGATGTTGTGCTTGTCTTTGAAAAATCAAAATTATCACGCAATTTCAATTTGTTGTATTCAACACTTGCTCCAACAGCCATTGATAATTGTTCTTCCGATACAATCTCTTTAATTTCAAAAGAACAAGCTGCTGGTGTAGCACCGTCAACACCAGAATCATACATCATCTCCTTCATCGTTTGTGTCAAACTAGACAATGAAGGTTTTTCAACTGTTCTGACAACTTCTCCAACAATGTTCGGAAAATCAGTTGAAATAGTCAATGGACCTCTTTCTAAAACAATTTGTCTGTATGAGCCATCAGCAACAGAATTACCTTCCAATATACTTCCTGGATAAATTACATCTGATGTAGGATCCATCAAAAGAACCTCTGAAAAAGCTTCACTCGCTTTATATTTCCTACATTCACAATACGTTTTGGTGTTTTCATCCACTTCTGTAAGTACATCTCCAATTTGTTCATTTCCTCCAGCTATTGGTTGGATAGGATCTCCTAAGCCAAAAATAAAGTCATCCAATGTTTCAGTAGGCTCTGAACTGTCTGGTTCCACGTCCTCATCTTTACAGGAACAAGTAAAAAGAACTGCTACAATCCCTATCGCACATGGCGATAAATACTTTTTTAACATCATGTTTTTTATTTAATTATTTTTAACGACGCAAATTTACACGTTATTCTTGTTTTCGCAATCATAATATGCTGTTTTTTTGTTAAAAAAATAAAAAAAATACGACAAAATGCTTGTTTTTATATATGAATCGTCATTTGTAAGTGTTAATCTAGCAGGACAATACAATAACAAAAAAAGCCCGACATATAAATGCCGGGCTTATGAATTGATGATGCTGTAGTCTCGTTTGAAACTACATTTTATCATTAGAATGTCAATGAAACTGTAATTGAAGATGCTTCACGAAGAGATGCTCCTACAAAGTTAGAAACCTTTCCTAAAAAGATCTTATCTCCTGATTGATAAGCAAAATAATTTGCATTATTAATGCTTGACTTCCAATCCTCATCAGCAACATCTTTTAATTCACCTTCCAAAATAACTCTGTTGCCAGAAAGATAACCATTATAAGCCTCTTCTGTTAATGCAACAAACTTACCATTTCCAGATAACTTAGCATACACAGAACCATCCTCAGTCTCAGAATATGGAGTAAATGTAAATTCACCCAATTTAGCGTTGTCTGAAGTAAATTCAACTACATAACTGTTAGAGAAGTTTCTTGAACTTGCTGAAATTGCCTTTCCTGTACCAGCAACAGTAAAGTTTCTTGTCTTACCGTTGATAGACAAAGCGTAAGAACCCTCGATAGCAGGGAAAGAGATGCTGTAGATAGAGTCTGTGATAGAAGCGTTTCCAGAAACGTTAACCTTTCCTAGGAAATTGTTATTAACTGTGAATGTTACTGACTCTGGATCTACCATTGTCTTGTTGCGAAGAACCACGTCTACGCTAACGCTATCTGAATTAACACCGTCAGCAAGCAATGTGTTTGCCTTGATTGTGTCACCTGTGTTAAGTGAGTCTGGTGTTGAATTGTTAAGTCTGAAAGAGAACTGGTCTGGGTAGACAACCTTCTTTGGTGTTGAGTCTACAGGAACCACTGGCGCAGGTTCTGGTTCTGGTTCGTCATCGTCTTTGTTACAAGATCCAAGTGTCATAACACCTGCTACTGTTGCCATAAGGCATAGGAGCTTACCTCCGTTTAATGCTTTGATAGTCATTGTTCTTTATATTTTGTTGTTTTATAAAATTCTGGACTAAAATCTCAAAACTATTTTGAAATTCCATTCATTTGCAAAATTATCAATTAGTCTACAACAAAACAAATAAAATATTGTTAATTTTGCCACGCTGTGCAATTATCTGTATGGCATAGTGTTGACTAATGCTGACAATCGGATGTTAAGAAAGATATATTATACTTTGAATAGTGGGAAGAATTTGAAATTCGCCTACTATCTGCGATGTTATATGAGGCTGTTGACTCCTCGTTGTTTTTGTCGGAATCGTTTGCCACATCTACTTGCTCAAATTGAATCACGAAAAGATCGTGACTATATTATGAAGCGTGTGGATTATTATTGTCAATTTGACTCTCCGGTTGTTTTGCCAGAATCTGCGGAACTATTAAGTGAATCATGGAAAAAAGTGTGGGGTGGGAATGTGTATATGCATGACACATACGAGTTTACACGCTTTTTCTCTGGAGACAAAAGATGGGGATTTGAACCTGGCGATGTGACGTATGTGCCTGAAATTCCGTCTGTTGTGAAGAGCCGTCCATTATGTGATGATAATCGCAATTCAATTGTGTTAAAACTCGACAAGGTTCGTCATTTCATTTTTGTGAATGATAGCAAACAATTCGAAGAAAAAGAATTCAAAGTGATTTTTCGTGGAAAAATTGCAGGAAAACAGTCAAGAAAGGATTTCATGACGAAGTTTTATGGCAATCCTCTCTTTGATGTAGGAGACGTGGGACGCAAGACAGATTCGCCAATAGAGTGGAGGACAGGCAAGATGACTATCGAGGAACATCTTGATTATCAGTTTATAATGGCTATTGAGGGAAACGACGTCGCCAGCAATCTTAAATGGGTGATGTCATCCAATTCTTTGGCAGTGATGCCTCGTCCCACTTGTGAGACATGGTTTATGGAGGGAACATTGATTCCTAATTACCATTATGTGGAGGTGGCGCCTGATTTCTCCGATGTTGAGGAACGTGTGCGATATTATCACGACCATCCTGAAGAAGCAAAGGCAATTATTGAGCACGCGCATGAATATGTGGCTCAATTCATGGATAAAAAACGAGAGGATTTGATTTCCTTGGCAGTATTAAAAAAATATTTTGGGTAGGGGCAACCATTTTGGATGCCAATCTCAAATATATGGCAGACATATCCCAAAATTATCCCCATTGATTTAAGAATACTTTAATTGAGTCAAATATAATAGACGGCCTATCATAATAGAGGATTCCAAAGGGCGGAACGCCCTTACCTTCTCTTTCTCCGCGAACCCGTAGGGTGAGCGGATCACTTTTTATTAAGTGCTCGCCTAAAATTCGCACGGTAGAATGGGGCAGGCCCAAAATTCATAAAACATCGTCCCTTGACAATCATCTATTTTAAGAAACAGAATATTAAAATCTAACAGACATACATAATTTAAATAAACAAAAAGAGCTTATATAAACAAAAAGAGCGGCATTGAAAAATGCCGCTCTCATTGTTATAATGGATTATCTATTAATATTCCATTTTGCTCATACGAACGTAGCTCTGGTAACGCTTCTTAGCCATTTCCTCGCTTGCGTTGAACAACTCCTGAGCCTCAGAAGGGTACATCTTCATTACTGAAGCGTAACGGTTCTCACCCTTCAAGAAATCCTGGAACTTAGTGTAGTCAGGCTCCTTAGAGTCAAGAGTGAATGGATTCTTACCCTCTGCCTCAAGAGCTGGGTTGAATCTCCATAGGTGCCAGTAACCGCACTCAACAGCCTTCTTCTCCTCAGCCTGTGCCTTACCCATACCTGCCTTCAAACCGTGGTTGATACATGGTGCGTAAGCGATAACCAAAGATGGACCATCGTATGCCTCTGCCTCCTTCAATGCCTTCAAGCACTGTGCTGGATTAGCTCCCATAGCGATCTGAGCAACGTAAACATAACCGTAAGTAGTTGCGATCATACCAAGGTCTTTCTTACGTACTCTCTTACCTGATGCAGCAAACTTAGCGATTGCACCAAGAGGAGTAGCCTTAGATGACTGACCACCTGTGTTAGAGTAAACCTCAGTATCAAGTACTAGGATGTTTACATTCTTACCAGATGCGATAACATGGTCTAGACCACCGTAACCGATATCGTATGAAGCACCGTCTCCACCGATGATCCACTGGCTTCTCTTGATCATGTAACCCTTAAGTTCTGACAACTGCTTGCAGTGGTTGCACTTATCTTTGTTAGCGTCGATCATTGGGAACAACTTGTCGCAAATCTCAGATGACTTAGCAGCGTCGTTCTTGTTCTCGATCCATGACTTGAACAACTCCTTAGCGTCTGCTGGTGTGCAGTCTGCTGCGATAGCGTCGTTCATAATAGCCTCGATTCTTGCACGCATCTTCTCGTTTGCAAGCTCCATTCCTAGACCGAACTCACAGAAGTCCTCGAACAAAGAGTTAGCCCAAGCTGGACCGTGACCCTTCTCGTTAGTTGTGTATGGAGTTGAAGGAATTGAACCAGAGTAGATTGAAGAACATCCTGTTGCGTTAGCTACGATCTCACGCTCACCGAACAACTGAGAAATCAACTTAACGTATGGAGTCTCACCACAACCTGAACATGCTCCAGAGAACTCGAACAATGGAGTAGCCAACTGGCTGTTCTTAACATTAGCTGTGATATCAACTAGGTTCTGCTTTGACTTAACGTTCTTAACTGCGTAATCCCAGTTAGCAGCCTCAGTTGCTGTAGCAGCTGAACTTGGATCGAATGGAACCATCTTAAGAGCGTTCTTGCCCTTCTCGTCGTTGTTACCAAGACATACGTCTACACAGTTACCACAACCAAGACAGTCCATAACACCTACCTGGATTCTGAAGTTCATACCCTTCAATGCAGCTGGAGCCTTCATCTCACGAACATCACCCTTGATGCCCTTAACCTCGTCAGCATCCATAACGATTGGACGGATACATGAGTGAGGACATACATATGCACAATTGTTACACTCTACACAGTCTGCTGCGTTCCAAACTGGAACGAATGTTGATACTCCACGCTTCTCGTAAGCAGCTGTACCTGCAGGCCACTCACCACACTCAATACCCTTGAATGCAGAAACTGGTAGAAGGTCACCGTTCTGAGCGTTGATTGTACGTACAACATCGTGGATGAACTTAGGATCGTTGTGTGCCTCCTCCTTGTCGTCAGCAAGATTTGCCCATGAAGCATCTACTGTCAACTTCTTGTACTCACCACCGCGATCAACTGCAGCGTAGTTCTTATCAACAACGTCCTGACCCTTCTTACCGTAAGACTTAACGATGAACTTCTTCATCTGCTCTACAGCAAGATCAACAGGGATAACCTCTGTGATACGGAAGAATGCTGACTGAAGGATTGTGTTAGTTCTGTTGCCTAGACCAATCTCCTGAGCAATCTTAGTAGCGTTGATGTAGTAAACTGTGATATTGTTCTGTGCGAAATATCTCTTTACATTGTTTGGAAGGTTCTTAACCAACTCCTCACCATCCCAGATTGTGTTCAATAGGAATGTACCGTTCTTACGAAGACCACGAGTCACATCGTACATCTTCAAGTAAGCCTGAACGTGGCAAGCTACGAAATTAGGAGTAGTTACCAAATATGTAGAACGGATCTGGTTGTCACCGAAACGAAGGTGTGAACAAGTGAAACCTCCTGACTTCTTAGAGTCGTATGAGAAGTAAGCCTGGCAATACTTGTTTGTGTTGTCACCGATGATCTTGATTGAGTTCTTGTTAGCACCTACAGTACCGTCGGCACCAAGACCGAAGAACTTAGCCTCGAACATACCCTCACCTGAAACAGCGATCTCCTCCTTCTTAGGAAGTGATGTGAATGTAACGTCATCAACGATACCTACTGTGAAGTGGTGCTTAGGCTCGTTCATTGCAGCGTTCTCGTATACTGAGATCATCTGGGCTGGAGTAGTGTCGTTTGATCCAAGACCGTAACGACCAGCGATAATCTTAGGAGCGTTCTTAACACCGTTGTAAGCCTCGCATACATCAAGATATAGAGGATCTCCGTTTGCTCCTGGCTCCTTAGTTCTGTCAAGAACTGTAAGTACCTTACAAGTTGAAGGAACTGCAGCAAGCAAATGCTTAGTTGAGAATGGACGGAACAAGTGAACTGCAACTAGACCAACCTTCTTACCCTGCTTTGTTAGGTAGTCGATTGTCTCACGGATACACTCTGTTACTGAACCCATAGCAACGATTACGTACTCAGCATCCTTTGCTCCGTAGTAGTCGAATAGGTTGTACTGACGGCCAGTGATCTTTGAGATCTCCTTCATGTAGTTCTCTACGATTGCAGGCACATTGTTGTACATTGTGTTGCAAGACTCACGGTGAGTAAAGAATGTGTCAGGGTTCTCAGCCATACCACGCATTACTGGGTGAAGTGGTGAAAGAGCACGCTGACGGAACTCAGCAAGTTTCTCCTGATCGATTAGTGGAGCAAGATCGTCGTTCTCAAGCATCTCGATCTTCTGGATCTCGTGTGATGTACGGAATCCGTCGAAGAAGTTAAGGAATGGAACCTGGCTCTTGATTGTTGAAAGGTGTGCAACACCTGCAAGATCCATCACTTCCTGTACTGAACCTTCAGCAAGCATAGCGAAACCAGTCTGACGACATGCGTATACGTCCTGGTGGTCACCAAAGATACATAGTGTGTGAGAAGCGATTGTACGTGCTGAAACATGGAAAACTGCTGGCATCTTCTCTGCAGCAATCTTGTACATGTTAGGAATCATAAGAAGCAATCCCTGAGAAGCTGTGTAAGTAGATGTCAACGCACCTGCCTGGATTGATCCGTGTACTGCACCTGCAGCACCAGCCTCTGACTGCATTTCTGTAACCGATACAGTCTCACCAAAAATGTTCTTTCTGCCTGCAGCAGCCCACTCATCTACATATTCTGCCATTGTAGACGATGGTGTGATTGGGTAGATACAAGCACATTCGCTGAACATATATGAAATATGTGCAGCTGCCTGGTTACCATCACAAGTGATGAATTTTTTTTCTTTAGCCATAATTTAATATGTATAGTTTTTTGTTTTTTCTATTCACAATAGATAAAGCAAAATTAGAAAAAAAATATAAAATAGCACTTTCTTTTTTACATTTTTTCTACAAAATGAAACTTAAATGTATAAAAAAAGAATATAAATACACTATTGGAAGAAATGAGGGAAAATCTACCCAAAATAGGCGATGATAATTTTAATACCATTCTTTTGGAGTTTCTGATTTTTTAGTAATTTTGCAATGAAAATGAAATGTGGACGGATTTGTGCGATTGCAACCACAATAAAAAAATGCTAAAACGGTAGTTTCTTCAATGTTTTTAGTTGTTTTTTATGAATCGCAGATACATCCGTATTTGCGTTTTTTGTTTTTAAACGTGAACCCGTCTTCAAATGCCTCAGGCTATCATTTTCACCGTCGTCAGAATTAAAAAATAGAATAAAATAATAGAATTATGGGATATTTCTTTACATCAGAATCAGTTTCTGAAGGTCATCCAGACAAAGTGGCTGACCAGATTTCAGACGCAGTGCTCGACAATTTTCTAGCTCAGTATCCTGAGTCGAAAGTAGCATGTGAGACTCTTGTCACTACCGGTCAGGTGGTGCTTGCAGGTGAGGTTAACAGCCGCGCTTACGTTAATCTTCAGGAGGTTGCTCGTGAAGTGATCAACAAGATCGGTTACACTAAGAGTGAATATATGTTTGACGGTAATTCATGTGGTGTGTTTTCTGCCATCCATGGCCAGAGCCCGGATATCAACCGTGGTGTGGACAGAAAGGATGAGGAGCAGGGTGCCGGCGACCAGGGTATGATGTTCGGTTACGCCACTGATGAGACTGAAAACTATATGCCTATCTCTCTTGATTTGTCGCACGCTATCCTTCGTGAGTTGTCGGCAATCAGAAAAGAGGGTAAATTGATGCCGTATCTACGTCCAGACGCAAAGAGTCAGGTGACAATCGAATATGGAGATGATAATCGTCCTAAGCGTATCGACGCAATTGTTATCAGTACTCAGCATGATGAGTTTGTGTTGGCTGGCAATGGTATAAACCAGGATGCTGCGGATAAGCAGATGGTCGCAAAGATCAAGGAAGACGTGGAGAAGATCCTTCTTCCTCGTGTGGCTAAACAATCTAAGGTTTACGCTGAGCTTCTAAAGGCTGGCGACTATAAGTTGTTTGTCAACCCAACTGGTAAGTTTGTGATCGGTGGACCTCATGGAGACACTGGTTTGACAGGTCGTAAGATCATCGTTGACACATACGGTGGCAAGGGAGCTCACGGTGGTGGAGCATTCTCTGGAAAGGATCCAAGTAAGGTAGACCGTTCAGCAGCATACGCGGCTCGTCACTTGGCTAAGAATATTGTTGCTGCTGGTTTGGCAAAAGAGTGTTTGGTACAGGTGGCATACGCTATCGGTGTGGCTGAGCCAATGAATCTATACATCAACACTTACGGCACTTCAACAACAGGCATTTCAGACGGTGAGATGGCAGACAAGATCAGCAAAAGCGGTTTGTTCGACTTCCGTCCAAAGGCGATAGAGGAGAGGTTGAAACTTCGTCAGCCTATCTATTTAGAGACTGCAGCTTACGGTCATGTAGGCCGTAAACCAGTGAAGGTTGACAAGACATTCAAAGATGCTAATGGCAATGTCTTTGAGCGTACTGTGGAATTGTTCACATGGGAGAAGACAGATAAGGTGGATGATTTGAAGAAGCTTTTCAAATAATCTGATTTATAGATAATTCAGAATTTTGTAGAGACGGTGCATGCCACCGTCTTTTTTTATTGTTCGGTACATGTGGTTTCTGAGATAGCGTCTTACAGACGCAGAGGATATTTTGTCTCATCCTCTCATCCGCAAGCACCACTACGTTCGGTGCATACGTTTTCTGAGATAGCGTCTTACAGACGCAGAGGATACTTTGTCTCATCCTCTCATCCGCAAGCACCACTACGTTCGGTGCATACGTTTTCTGAGATAGCGTCTTACAGACGCAGAGGTATCTCACATATCATAATCGTAGGAGCAGGTTTCAAAACCTGCTCCTACGATTATTCTTGATATGGAACAAATTTGCTATCATAAGCAAAAGGATTTTCCTTTGGTGGCATTTCTGGCTTTGTATCAAATATTTGTATACTGCCATTCGACGTGTTTATATTCAAACCGATTGATCTGGCAATCGCACATGCTATCTCAGCAGCTTCGTCAGCATCATTTGCCCAAACTTTCATACTCATCCAAGCATTCCCTTCCGGACAAACATTTGAATTGTAGTCTGTTATCTCTTTTTCTGCATAGACATCGAGCAAAACAGTATAATGTTGAAATGGAGTCTTGATTTTTCCATATTTCAATTTCAAAAACCAATCTTTTATAAATTCCATATTGTTCAGCTATTTCTTTGTGAGACATTTTATCCGCAAGTGCCACTACGCTTTACAGAGATAGCGTCTTCCAGACGCTGGGATGCATAATTCCGCATTTTGCATTTATAATTTCGAATTTTATTTAGCATCCTCTCATCCGCAAGCACCACTACGTTCGGTGCATACGGTTACTCAGATAGCGTCTTCCAGACGCGGGGATGCTTCATTTAGCCATTTCCTCATCCGCAAGCACCACTGCGTTCGGTGCATGCGGTTACTCAGATAACGTCTTCCAGACGCAGGGATGCTTAATTCCGCATTTTGCATTTATAATTTCGAATTTCAAATCAGTCTGCTTGTATAACAAGACACATTTTATTGAAATCACCGTTTTTCAGATCCTGTTTCTGGATATAGAATGCGATATCCGAACCATCACCGTTAGGATCCAACCAGTCATTATTAAGATAGAAGAATGGAATCCAACTGTCTAATTGAGTGAACAACGCGCTTCTTTCCTCCCAACTCTCTGGCAAAAGGTTTCCCATGTTCCTTTGCAAACGTTGGTCTTCACAATCATATTCCATAGGTCCCTGGACAGTGAGAATATGACCCAACATGACAATCTGGAAATGTGTGCCGCACAACTCGTAATAAGCGTCCTGCTCGGCTTCTGTCATTCCCATCTTCTTCAAATCACTCCAGTCAAACGTAGGAAGACTCAGATATTCGATGAAATCAATCTTTTTAGACGGTTGTTTTCTCTCCACGTCTTCTGGAAAATCTCTACGCGACAATCCTTCGGGCTTTTCCACGTAGATCACCTTGAAACATTGTGGATCCCTATAATCTTCCACCGCATAAGTAAAACTGAAGAATAGGTAGACGATTCCATGTGATGGCATCTGTTCTTCCACATCGGCCAGACGTGCCTCCTCAAGGTTAATTTGAGCGACAAACTCCATAGGTGTCCCATTGCCTGACTTCGGCCATTCCACGTCTGAAGGAAGATCTGGACGTCCACCAAATTTTGAGGATCCTATAAAAAGTCGGTTCTCCTCTGTCTCTGTCAGTCTCAAATCAATTCCCCAACGTATCAGAGGAGCGATGGAATCATAATATTTAGACAATTGAAACTTACCCAAGGCTATTTTTATCTCCGTCTCATTGCTTAACAGACCATTCTGTTTTTTATACTCGTCGATTTTCCAATCTCCCCAATGCCGTACTGTATTAATGATAAAACCAAATACGAGTACTAGAGCGACAAATATATAAATATATTTAGACATGCATAAATTGAATATAGTGTTAATTATAAAAAATAAAATTATAAACAGATAAACGTATTTAGACATTTTCAAATTAATTAAATTTTTCTAATTGATTTTTTAGTTTCACATATGAAATCGCATCACAAAAATGCAACTTCATTGTTGATGTAGGAAAACATGTCATAAACGACATTGAAAACAAACAACGTGGTAAAAATATATGTGTTTTTCACATATTATTTTTCCGTTAAAGTTTCCAGAAATAAATTAGTTTGTGGTTTTCCAATGCCAAAATTAATAAAAATACTGTTTTCTGTTTAAAAAACATTAAAAAATATGCAGAAGATGTAAAATTATACAGAACGTGAAGCGTTTGTTGAACCCAAACAAACAGCAAATTCTAATTTTTCTTGCACCATGCTTCTATTTTATCATAGTTTTCCAACCGCCAACATGCCAATGCATCGTAGACGTGGATGTCGGATTTTTCATCTTCTTTGGGATCCTCATTCCGATAATATATTTTTATGTCTTTATCTCTAAACTTTGCTATCGTCTTCAGAACTTTTTGTTTGTCTCCGGAGTGTAAATAAGTCAAAAGTGTATATTCTTCCTTACAAACATCCTCCCCAGGGAAATAGGAATCAGGGTCGGGGTTTTCTTGAAGAAAACGATTCACAACATCTTCAAGTTGCTGGAATGTGTCGTCCCAGACTTTTTTTGTCTCTTCTTCTGAATAGTGTCTTATTTTATCCAAACTATACCCGCAATTATGACTCTGCTCATTTATATCCTTAAACAGAGGAAAATTCATCAATCTGACACCTTCAATTGATGCTGAAGAAATTGGTCCGTTTTCTTCTGTGCCATCAAAAATTTTCCTCCATAAATTGTCTATATAAAGTGGCTTGACATACAAAGTTGCAGGAACACTTATATCCGAATGTTCTAAAATAAAATAATATCCGCTTTCTACTTTCCATATTTTTTCGACTTTGCCGTCTTGATTCCAACCATATTTTTTCAAAGCAATCTTTTTGGCTGAATTGGATTGTTTTTTTAATTCTCTTAACGCATTTTTAATTTCTGCTTGGTATGTCTCATTTTCTATTCTGCGAATTTCACTATTCGATTTCACTTGATGTTTTTCATACATCTCTTCCATTATCCGTCTTAGATTTACAACAAATTCATCAATGGAATTTTCATCGTATTTCAGATAAAAACTATCTCCGGATGTAGTTTGATAGCTTTTACCTTCAGATACCCACACGTCTATGTGAACATTCGCGTCTTCTTTTTGCTCCCATTTTAAGGAAAATCCGACAGAAGACAGATAATATTGTTTTAGACTTCTTATTTTCAGCTCTTTCTTTACAGCACCCCAACCTCCAGTATCGTCATACTCTTTTTCGGATATGCCACTGCTGCTTTCATAACAGATTTTCAAACTATTCAAAAAATCTTCATTGCTACAATTTCTTGGCAATCTGAATGCTGGGATACCTCCACACATTGTATGAGTAAGACATCCGTGATCATACAGCTCATATTCTGTACTCATTCTAATATATTTGGAATCAATACTCAACGACATTCCCTTGAAGTACCTTTTGTACATCTTGTCATTCGATTTACTTTTAATCGATCTGATTTTGTCGATAATGCTATCAAAAAAACTCATAATCATATTTTTAGGTTATTGCTGATGGATAAAGTAAACATCTTTTGGTTTATCAAAACTTCCTGTTAATTGGTAAAATGCACATAGTCGTCACCAATTTTAAGTCTTAATATGGCTCCATTTTCTTTCACCCAATTTTGACAATCAAATAATAAATCAGTGATAAGAACATCTGGAATATCATCAAAGCAGACATCTATATACACGTTTTCCTGAGGATAATCTTTCTTGAATTCTTCAGATTGAATGTGGTTGAGATAACCTTCCATTTTGTCAAGTAGGTCAGTTTGTGTTTCTTTACTGCCATCAATATGTCCAGCAGCAACAAGGACCAAGACTGCACAATTTTTTTCGTCATCTGCGTATACGATATCTATTAAAGACAAGTCACCGAAATGTTCAGTTAATTTTCCCATAAGCGTAATATTTATTAGTAAAGCTTCTTTTTTATATATTCTCTGTAGACGACGGGATATTAATCAAAATCACATTAAATCTTGACTAAGATACGATTCTTTTGTCAATTATTGAGGTTTCTTTGAAAAATATTGCAAAACCATGGACCATCTCGCACTGCATATCTTCATATCCGCACATTTTTTTTACCGCAAACACCAATCCGCACGTTTATCCGCAAACACCACTTCCGTACGTGCCACTTCGTTCGGCACATACGGCTATGGAGATAGCGTCTTCCAGACGCGGGGATGTTCCTTGCCATGTCCGTAGGGGCTGGTTTCAAACCTGCCCGCTCTGCTTCGTTCGGTACATGTGGCTACTGAAATAGCGTCTTACAGACGCACATCAAGTACCCCATGCTGCAATAATCAAGAGAAACCACAAGAAAGGCAAAAACAAAATAAGCAAAACTGTAAAAATTATATTTCTTATTTTGTCTGAAATTGGCAAAAGAATCAAAATGGTCCTCAAAATCAACATGTATATGCCTTGGACAATAAGTGATGCCATAGAGAAAAACTGCCAGTACATTCTGGTTTCAGCCATTCCGACACCTAATGATTCCAATACGACTTCCACCAAATACCATAGGGCATAAATCAAACTTACGATTAAAATGAATTTGTCCATTGTCTTTTATTAATTTATTCGCCATATTTTCTTTAGAATGTTTTCGATGACCTCTCTTTTATTACTAATTATCATGGACTTTTCATTATATACCAGTATTGAATAGAGTGGGGCATCTTAAACATGGCACTATGCTTCAACTATATTACTTTCTAAAAATAGGTCTCAAATGACACGCATCGAATTTACTCCTCATACCTAACATTAAAATTTCCTCGCTACTTCGACCTTTACAATTTGTAATGGTTGTATGCCATTTATCACCACACAATGTAGATGTTCCATATTTTATTTGAAAACATGGACAATCTTCAGAAGAAGTTTGCCCCATATCTATATGAAGATAGATCACATTACCAGTAACGGTACTCGTCAGTTTATACGCACATTTACTCTGCTTTTCATCTAACAATATAAACTCTATATGACATATAGATAGTATAAAGGCAAATTCCCTTTGTGTTGGTATTCTCCATTCTCCTTTCCAGTTTTGTCGTATAATATCATCCTCTAACAAAATGACAGATTCTTTTCCTTTCTTTTTATATTTCACATTACATTGTGACTCAGAATTAATTAACTGACATAACTGTCCTTTATCATTTATCCAAAATAAAGGACCCGCAGACAATGTAGAATCGGAGAGAAAATCCTTTTCTGCCACCATAAATCCATATCCCATGTCTACATATTCATGTCCCATATAAGGTTGATGTTCAACTTTTTCTGGATATCCAACCCCTCGAACTAAAAAGGTTGAATCTCTTGGCAGTTTTCCAACACCATATTCGTATGACACTTTGGCTCCGAACAAAAAGACACAAATAAGATTCTCGTCATTTTCAACTCCAGCAGTGGCATACCTGATAGTTTTAGGGTTTCCGTCTGAAGGTAAAAATAACTGATTTCCATTTACTCGACTGATAAAAAGCACTCCATTGGGAAATGCCTTCAACTCACAAGTCTGCTTTAACTCAAAGAAATCAAGTATCGTAGGAATATGCCATCTTAATCCATACTTTTTCGTCACAGCATCATCTTCATATTCCAGATGACGACGTCCATCTTTATGATACTTACTATATTCTCCATTAGCGAGAGTGAACTTGTAAGGGACATTGGAGACTGATTCGGTCTCTCCGAACCTATAATAATCTCCAACATCATTTGATTCCTCTGCACCTAAATTACTTGTCGTCCAAAGTTTGCCGCTTGACAAACCAAGGTCTACATATTGTGGTTCATTATCCATGTCAACTCCAAACTTTCAGAGAATCATACAAGATATCCTCTCCTTCAAAATCTTCAATTGGATAATATAACACCAAAGAAAATTGGGGATAATGTTGATACCCATATCTCACATAGTTATCTAAAATTATTGGTGATTCTTTCTTTTTGCATAGTTCACGTAAATCACTGAAAGTGAATCTCTCAGGTAGTTCCTTCCTATAAGAGTCGAACAATTTTGTCATATCATCAATCGTATATCCTTCAGGCAAATGATATGTATATTCTTTCATACTATAAACTTCTTTTTCTATAGACATGAATTTCTGATATTCAGATTGGTTTTGTTCGATAATCTTATTCAATCTTATCTTATCCTTTTCCGTTATTTGATCCAAACAACAGTCATCAAACTTAACCCTATTCCTTTTATAAATAGTTCCATCATTTTTGGCAAAAATCTTATATTGCCCTATACGGTACTCTACGTCACCAACAACACTGTCTTCTGGAACTTCATCATAAGGGGCATATCGTTTTGTGAATATATGCATTAATATTCCAAAGCAATCACCATTACAATAGACCCAATCACCCACCTTCGCTGGCTTAAATTTCTTATTTCCCATGTCCTCTATGATTTTTAATATAATCTTCTTTCTTCATAAACTCAATATTTCTATGATCCGTCATTATTTCAGGATGCATAGAGACAGACTCTTTGTGATGTCCATCAATATTCTTTCCCTTTTCATATTTAACTCCATTCACATCTTCACACAATAAATTAAGTCTTTGCTTGATTTTCCCAGTGGCGATGTTCGCATTGATTTTGTCTATAATGTTTTGCCTGTTTGAAAATACAGAAATAAGATCCTCTTTCCAAGATTCATATTTACCGAACATCTCTTCAAACCATTGAGGTTTCGTGCGGGCATATTCTTCCATTGTTTTCATAGAAGATGAAGACATCGTTTTGTCAAAGAGATCTTTGTCGTTCAAGTAGGCTGCCATATGAATTTTGAGCACGATAATTGAATTCTGATAAACAGGATTCGAGCTCCATTCCATTGCATACCTTTTGAATATGTCCAAAATTTGATTTTTATGGATATCCTTGGTCAAATCAAACCCCATGTATTTCTCTGCATTAAGGAACATTTCGTCTTTGTGTGCCAACATTTTTGACACTGAAATCTGGTAACTAAATCCCTTTGAATCTTCTATGCAATGATAAAGGCAATATCCTTGAAAGCATTCTTTTATATCGTTTCCCCATAAAGGATAAATCATAAAATGAGGCTGGAGTTCTCCTCTTGTCCTTATTTGTTCAAAACCGATGAGAAAACATCCTACGATTTTATAGTACTTCCATGTGGATATGGCCGTTAATCCAAAATGATTGATCCACTCGTTTTTCAGAATCGTTTCTTCTTTCATTATCCATTTGTTTTTATATATTGCTTTGCCCTCACATGCCACTATGTTCTCTCTTCCGCACATTCTCTCATCCGTACGTGCCACTGCGTTCTTTTATCCGCAACACCACTTCGTTCGGTGTTTACGGCTATGGAGATAGCGTCTTACAGACGCTGAAGAGGATTTACAATTTGCAATTTTCTAATTCTTCGATGCTTAAGCCTTCCATGTAAGCGATAATTTCATCTAATTTATCGTAATAGTGGGCAAGATTAGGTTCGTTTCTACCATGCAAGAATTCAATCCTTTCCAAAACCATTTTCTTAAAAGCATCATAATTCTGAGGTGATACAATCCTGCATAAAGTCAAATCCTCAAAGGCCCACTCAATTCCTCCATCAGGCATTTCCTTATCCCCGTTCAACAAAGGAATTATTTCGTGTTGATAGGCAAGATCTAACGTCGCATAATTCGTAAACACCCATTTAGTGCACTCTATTAATTCTTTTTTGAAAGAATCAAATTTCGATTGAAAATCTTTCCCGTCCAAACCAAAATAATAATAGCTTGATTTTTTTCCTAACATGGAACTTGAGAATCCAAAACTGTAATTATCCTTTTGATCTTGAATTGTTTTGAAATTGTATTTCTTAAACCAATTCAACAAGACATCAAACTTGACATCAAAAATAGGATAAAATACAAGTTCATCATATTTACAATAATGATCAAGATGTACTTCCTTTCTGTATCCGCCATTTTTAGAAATAAAACAACAATCGCTTTTCCGAAATTTGAAGTCTCGGAAGAAATCGTCTTCGGACAACAACGTTGTTATTTTTTCTAACATTTCTTTTGGGGTCAAATGAATTCTACATTCTTTTTCCTCAGACTTAGGTGTCCCTCCAACAGCATTAATTATTGTCTTTAACAAGTCGATTATCTTCATTTCTATTTTGTTTTCTTTTCGTAATGACATATACAAAAATATAAATTATTTATCAGAAATCAATACACTCTGATTTCCAATTAATTACGCATTACGAATTATTTCGGTCATGGTTGGAATTCGTTGCCAAACGATGGGCGACCACAAGGGATCGCCACTACGGTTCAATTCCATGGATGGATTATCCCAACAATTACGAATTATGAATTATTTTCAGCATTTTCCATTAGCCCTGAGCAATTCGTATGCCTGGTTTATTTTCTGACATTTCAATGTTGCGGCAGAAACAGCCTCTTGACCTCGGGTCGCCACCAGATCCGGATGGTTCAGACGTAGAAGGTTTCGTTTACATGCGTTGATCTCAGATGGTGTAGCGTCGACGGAAATGCCAAGCACAGCGTAGGCTTTCTGCAGTTCAGCTGAGATGGATGGGGTAGTAGTGTTGTTGTTTCCAGACGCAGATGAAGAGTCTCCCGTCTTCTTATCATCCTCATCTTTGAATGAGAACCATTTTTTTCGTCCCATTCTGTCACGATACCAATATCCGCCAGCCCTTTTGTATCTGGCTTTCATATATTTTTTGTAATATTCGTCGTAATTATTTTTTTTGATATGTATAGATGTATTTTCTTAATGTCTTTTCATAATCAGCTTCTGTGAGACGCATGTGGTATGCTATGTATCTCAACATATATTCTTCTTCTTCATTAAAATCTCCGTCGGCATATGCAAGATCAAACAACAGCATTAATGTGTCATATCTTTTGTCATTGTATTTGTTGTTTTCATCTGTATCTTCAAACCACCAATACATAGCGAACGCTACGTCTTCCACAGCATAATTATCTTTCAAATATTCATTGAATTTGACTAATGACTTTTTGAAATTCAATCGATTCATCTTCTTAATGAATGCCTTTACCACATCCATTTCCACCACTTTCTCTTCTTTATCTGCTTTCATTATTATGGAAAGTAGACGCAATGTCATATCAAGATATAAAGAAAAATTGTCGGATAATGTCATTCCAAACTCGTGTGGGGCGGTATATCTCGTTTTTCCGTTAGTATAAAACAACTTGTCACTAAGTCGTTTCTGATATTGTCTGTATTTGAATTTACCGAATATAAATACGATAGGAACAAAAAATAATACTAATACAAAAGAAATTATAGCTGTGTCACTATCCAGTTTAAAATAACCTGCAATAAATATAAACCAGACAAATATACTTAACAGATATAAAGATGGAAAGGCTCCGTCTTGACTGATAAATCCTTTCTTTTCATATCGAGGAGAATTGAATATTTCTTTTGCCATAGTATAACTATTTTCCAGTTAATGTTTTTTCCCGTAGGGGCAGGTTTCAAACCTGCCCGCTTTGCTAAACATCAAACAGCCATCTACTTGATTTTTTGAGACTCTGCAGCACTTTGGAACGAAATACTGTTTTTGCGACGGCTATATTCTATAACGTAATCATATAAAGACTTCGATTTGACATCTCCATTTTCATCGGTACGAAGCCATGAAAGATAACCTTTTTTGCCGTTCTCTATCAATGATGTAGCCAAGGCAATGACTTTTTCGTATTGCTGGTGATGGAGCATCTGCAACATGCTTGCCAAATCGTTGTCGTCGCTATTCAAGCCCAATGACTCAAACTCAAACGCATCGACGTCGTGGTTCTGCGACAGGAAAACGTCTATCAGCTGTTGTGCTTTCATAAAGATTCCGAGCCAAACACGTTCACGGGTTTCCGCTGAAAATTCTTCGTCTTTATGCGACGGAAGGTCTGTCCTCGATAACATAAAGCTGGGTGCGGAAACGACAATCGCACGATCACTGAGTGTACTTTTCTGTTCCCATATATTTATTTCGTCAAGCAAGATGTCGTCGAAATAACATGGCTTAACATAGTATTCCACGTTATCAAAATATGGATATTGATTGTATTGGACGTAGAAAAAATAGTTTTCTTTTATAATCCAATTGCAGTATGACGCTTGCTTAAAACCATAATGTTTGCCAATTTTCCGACGGGCATCATTGTCTATCTTCTTATTTTCTTTTGTCGCTTTTGTCGTCTTTTTGTGACTTGGTTTGCAGAATCCGTCAAAAAAATATTTTTTCCCAGACTGCTCAGCTATTGTCTTTTTTACATAATGTTCGAAATCATCTTTGCTGAATTTATAGCACGGCGGCAAACATCCTTCAAATCCGCAAGGAAAATCCAAAAATGATTCGTAGTTCATTTTGCTGAGAAGGTAAGGCAAAATTCGATTGTCGAAACAAGATCTAAACCGTTCCATTACCTTTCTGTATTCCTCTTCTGGCAAATCAAAATCAAATGCTTCATCGAAATGCAATTCATCATACAACACTTCATGAAGTCTAAACGAAACAGTCCAATCGGAATCTTTGGGTGGAATTTCGAGACTGCTCTCCTTTTCAGAATAATCAGAAAAGAAATACCCTAAATTCAGGTAAAAACCATGCAACGCATATCCTTCCTGATACTCGCATAAGAGATAAATGTTGCCATTCTGGATATACCATATTTCACCCATCTCATTAAATCCACGTTCTTTGAAAAAAGAACTCAATTCCTTTAGTGCTTCACTTTTATCTGCCATAAATTATCATACTTGGTTATGGTAACAACTCAATCTTTTCTTTGATTTTTCCGTTGGCAATATTCGCATTGATTTTCTCTATGATGATTTGCCTGTTTGAAAAAACGGAAACAAGATCTTCTTTCCAAAAATCATATCTTTTGCCAAAAAGTTGCTCAAAACTTTGTGGATTCTTGCGAGCATAGTCTTCCATACTTTTCATAGAAGCCAAAATGTCATCAAAGAGCGATTGGTCATTTAAATAGGTTGCCATAAAAGTTTTGAGAATAAAAATTGAATCCTGCTCAACAGGATTTGTGCTGTATTCGTTTAAATACTTATTATATAGATATTTATCGAATATGTCCAGTATTTGATTTTTGTGGATATCCTTTGTCAAGTCAAATCCCATATATTTCTCTGCATTAAGGAAAATCTCTTCTTTCTTTTCCAGCATTTTAGAGATCGGAAGAGAATAATTAAGACCCTTCGAGTCCTCAATACAATGATAAAGGTAAGATACACAAAAACACGTCTTTACATCCTCCCGCCATAGAGGATATATGACAAAATATGGTTTTATTTCGCCATATATCTTCATAAGTTCAAATCCGATAGCAAAGCATCCTACAATTTTATAGTATTTTGATTGAGAGACAGCCGTTAAATTATAACGTTTTATCCACTCGTTTTTAAGTATGGTTTCTTCTTTCATTATCAATTAGGTATTTATATGTCGTAACATATTTGTGCACATTTCATATGCCATCCTCATATCCGCATCCGCAAACACCACTACGCCTCTCATCCGCACTATATCCGCAAGTGCCACTGCGTTCGGTGCATACGGTTACTCAGATAACGTCTTCCAGACGCGGAGGTGCCACATGTCATATCCTCTCATCCGCACTATATCCGCACGTGCCACTGCGTTCGGCACATGCGGTTACCCAGATAGCGTCTTCCAGACGCGGAGGTGCCACATGTCATATCCTCTCATCCGCACTATATCCGCAAGTGCCACTGCGTTCGGTGCCAGATAGCGTCTTCCAGACGCGGAGATGCTTAATTCCGCATTTAATTTAGCATTCCGCATTTATAATTTAGCATTTTTTCAAATATTTTTCGATTCTATCCAATGCCTCTTTAATATTATCAAGCGAATTTGCATACGACAATCTCACATATCCCTCTCCATTCGTTCCGAAATCAACACCAGGTGTGATGCCGACGTGGGCATTCTCAAGCACATCAAATGCGAATTTGTAGCAGTCGTTGGTGAATTTTTTCGCGTTGGCGAAGATGTAGAAGGCTCCCTGTGGCTCTGTCTCAATCACAAACCCCATCTTACGCAGACGGTCGATCATGTAGACACGGCGTTCATTGTAGATCTCAAGTCGTTTCTTCACATCATCCTCTCCATATCTCAAAGCTGCGATTCCTGCTTTCTGCGACATGCTTGGCGCGCAGATGGCAAGGTTTTGCTGCATTGTCTGGATATGTTTCATATATTGTTTAGGAGCGATCATATAGCCGAGACGCAATCCCGTCATCGCATATCTTTTTGAGAAACCATTAAGCACAAATGCATTGTCTGTCACTTCCAGCACGCTGACGGGAGTGCCGTTGTAGACAAGACCATGATAGATTTCGTCGGAGATGATCGGAATACCAAGTTTGGCGATTTCTGCATAAGTCTCTTTGGAGACGAGAGTGCCGGTAGGGTTCATCGGTGAGTTGACGAAGATGGCACGAGTCTTTGGAGTGATCGCAGCCTTCAACGCCTCAATCGGATATTGGAATCCGTCTTCTGCTTTCACAGTGATCGGCACAGGCACAGCGTTGGCAGCTAACGTGAAATTTTTGTAGCAGGCATAGCCGGGATTGGTCATGATCACCTCGCTGCCCGGTTCACAAAGAAGCTGAAGAGCCATAAGTATAGCAGGGGATGATCCAGATGTTACGACGATGGTGTCTTCGTCAACCGAGACACCGTATTCGCTCTTGTAGAACTTGGCAATCTCACGTCTCAGCTCAATATCACCAAGAGAGTGAGTATAGTGGGTTTCTCCCTCTGCAAAGGCCTTTATTCCTGCCACAACAACCTCGTCAGAAGGTTCAAAATCTGGTTCACCTACCTCTAAATGAATCACGTCAACTCCTTTTTCCTGAAGTTCTTTAGCACGCTCCAACACATCCATTACGATGAACGATGTCATCTTCTCTACATTTGGATTCACCTTTGTTGCCATCTTATTTGTTCTTGATTTTCTTTGATCCGATTAGTCTATAATATCTCTCTCCAAGTCGTTTATAGTAGACGTAGATGTAATATTCATTCTCAGTCTGCCAATGGCTGATAGTCAGTCGGTCGGGGCTTGCTTTGCGTTCTCCGTTAGGAAGGAACACATACTGGAAATTGTAGCCTCCGTTCTTTAGTACGATATCTAGCTCATACTGTTTTCTTTCGTTGTTCCACTTCATCAGGTTACGCTCGTTGAGATAACCATGATTGAAATCTCCTGCCACAAAGACAAATCCGTCCGGCCATTCCCAGTCCGTCTTGTAGGCGAAATGAACAATAGAATAGTCGATATCATAGTAAGACGTTATATTTTGACCATGTATTTTATAGCGTCCGTCCTGGTCTTCAAACCATTCATAGTCTGGCTTGGCAGGGTAGAATCCCGGCATGACCTCAACATGATAATAAGGACGGTGGAACTGGATTCTTCTGATGTCACCGTTGTAGTTGATTTTATCAGAGAAGTCAATTTTTTGCCATTCGTTTCCTGCGTCAAACAACAGTTTTTCATCATTTTCCCAAATCAACGTGTTGGCACGGGTGAAATTTGGGATATTCAGGTAAGCGGCGTTATCCCAGCGCACGTTCTGGCGGACAACTGTGATAAGTTCACGATCGCTTGGAGTGACCCCAAGTTTATCAAATCCAAGTTCCAGATTCACCTGCTGATATTTAGTGTTGATGCCATACATAGTGTTTGACTTCACTTCAGCGTCAATGTCAACAAGTCTCTCTGCGACACAGAAACAAGCAGTGAGAAGCACGCTGTCTGGTTTTTCCCTGTCAGCGATCTTCACCACATAATTGCCCGACAATGTCATTTTCACATCATCGTTAGGCAGGAGGAGAGAGTAGTGTGTATAGTCGAAAGTAGTGTTTCGGGCATACTCATAGTCAGTAACATCCTGTTGATCAAAACCTTCAAGGTAGTCTATTTTGTCAAGTTCGGAAGATTCCCAAAGAGCAGAGCAATGCTCCACGAAATAAACAAGGTCACGTGGAGTGCGAGACATCTCGTCGAATGATATTTCAATCCTGTCATCTGAGTCCAAAAAGATTGTAGGCTCACTCATATCGATGCCATACACTTTCACTTGCAATGATTTGTAAGCATCATTGAACGTCTCTGTACGGTAGCCTGCTAATGAATCAGAAAGGATACAGAATGTGAATGTCAGGAATATGAATAATTTTTTTGTCATTTTGCGAATATATAACTGCAAATGTAGTGATTTTTTCATAATGACGGAATGGATGGATGCGTATTTGTTGAACGACATTGCATTTCATTCACCAAAACCGAGGCCGACATGTAAAAAATACGAATTTAATTATCACCCCAATACATTTGGCTTTCAATCAATGGATTATGAATTACGAATTATGAATTAATCCGGCCACGGTAGGGATTCATGTCAAACGAATCGCTACCGTGGCCGACAATGTTTATCATAACGCAATACAATTGGTTTTCAGTCAATTATGAATTATGCATTACGAATTAAAAAGAATTATTTATTTAATTTTTTCTCTCCATTGATGATCACAACTCCACGATAATCATCCGAAACCTTCTGTCCGTTGATATTATATCGTTGACCATCGTTTGTGTCGGACGATATTATATCACTCACATTAGTTATTGTAATGTCGCAGTCGTACTCTATAGTTTGAGTGTCAAGAATATAGTCGCTGACAATCACAGGATTAGTGATTGCTTTTCCATTATTGTCACTTTCCAATGCGGCATCAACAGTGATCTCTTTCGACTCTCTTGGCAATAATCCACGAAGTGTTTCTTCCGAACGAATCGAACCGATTGCAAAATAGGCATCACGATAGAGTGGAGCGACGCCGGTATTCTTCACCCTGATCTTGGTCTGCGTACCGTCGCTCTGACAACCAGTAACCACGAAATGATATCCAGTAGCCATACTGCATTCTTTGAAACGTGATGCCGTGTTGTATGAATTCTTTCCAGACGGATTATTGTTGGCGATCATAAATGTGATATGATACTTTTTCGACTGTTCCTCCCAAGTATGTCCGTACATACCTGACGGATTGGTGAATTTTTCCTGATCACTGTCTTCATAATAACTTATCTCACCGCCACAAACGCCTGTTTTCCAACGCTCTTTGCCCATTGCGTTCCAACACGACTCGTTATAACCATCACCTGAACTTTTCTCATGCCCCTCATGCATGAATGAGTCGTCGAACAATCCGAACTCCAACTTCTGAAGATCTTTATCTTTCGTAAATGGAGTATAGTCATCGTCAGCAGCGTCGATACTGATAGCCCAAGGGATATTCGCCATCACTTTTGTGATGTGCATGAAGAACTCCTTCTGGTATTCTTTCGATGGAAAATTACCGTCGAATTTAATATCCACACCATTCTCATCATAAATGTGGTATTCCGACCAGTGGCCGAATCCAACCTCTACAAATGCGATACGAGGATCTGTTTCGTATCTCTTTGAGAAATCTGTAAAAAACTGTTTTGTAAAGCGTTTAAGCTCACTGTTGCTCCAATCGGCATAGTGAGTAATTCCGTCGCCTTTCACCTTCTTGCTTACATCATGATAGTCGGATCTTGCCTTGATATACGCAGGCACGGCAGATGTGCCGGGTTCATTGTCGACCATCTTTTCTCCTGGATATTCGTAGAAGAAACGGAGAACAGCCTGATGGTTACGGCTTTTGATCTCGTCGAGAAGATCATCAAGATAGCTCCAATCATATTGTATAGTGCCATCGTCATCGCAACCTTTCACCACTTTGCATGGAGCCACATACGAGAACTCCAAAGCATGGCTCTTGCCATACGTCTTAAAACGATCCTCAGCTTCATCTGGCCATAACACCAAACCTGTCATTGGCTGTACGCTGGTAACTTGGGATGTGATGCCGACTGGCTTCCAATCGGCAGCTGTACTATTCAACGCAATAACCACATTGAATAGAAAAGGAAGTGCAATTCTTTTCATCTTCATTCAATCTAAGTTTCACATTAATTTTTCAATAACATCACAAATATAAAAATTTTGTGTGTGAGAGGAAAAATAAATTTTAGATTTTTTCGAATATGATTCTATTAACAGTTCAGCAAACCTTATATGTTATATAAGATTACTGACAGCACCAACCATCTATTTCCTTGTCAATATCGTACAAATTTTGTCGGAGTATATTCTTACAATGTGAACCTGATTCAACACTTGTGCAAATCTCAAATATTCATCACGTTGTGTGGTTGTGAAGATTGAACGTCCAAGCAAATCATAAACTTCTATTCGCTGAATGTCATCACTCCACAATGGCGAATTGTCGACTTCTTTTACAGAAGCGTTTCCATATTTTGAAACTGTCACATTGGCAGGAAAACAGAACGATGGATCTTTTCTTTCGTATATAGATTGCTCCATACTAGCTTTAGTCCTTTCAACTTTTTGCTTGAACAAAGTTCTGCCGTCGTATTGGATGGTGACAGGTTGAGAGAGGTCTAACATATCATCGTCCAACCAGATTGTGATTTCATCATAATCCATTTTGTTGATTATGATGGTATTGCCGTCGATATTTGCCTCAAAGGTGTTGCCACGGACAGGAGTGACAGAAGAGGGTAGAGATACCCAGTAGAATGCTTTTCGCAGACATTCCTCTTGTGTCCAGATTATCTGTTTTGGATGTGGATCGCGTGTAAAGCGATTCATCCAACTGATAGCTACAGTATCCGCTTGATCCATCCAATGTCCTTTTCCTGCGACGATATTTGTCTGGTGAATATACTTTCCTGGAACAGTAGTGCTCAAAGAATCCATTTCGTCGCCTCTCTTCTTTACCTCTTTATTTCTGTCGTAAGCAGAGTCGAGAGCTCCGACCCAAATGGAGAATGGTGTATTGACCAAATTACGAAGCCCCACGTCTCCAGGATGACCTGCCATCATGGAAGCCGCTGCCCAATGGTCGGCAAGACGTGGCGCTAATCGCCACACTCCATCACCTCCTGCGGAATAACCTAAAATATATACTTTGTCGGGATTTATATTCTCCTTCACTATCATCATGGTTATCAAATCCTGAAACAATGAGTCGATAGGTGCTTTGAACCACATGTCCCAATCATCCCATGGTGCTCTTGGCGCTACGTATATTCCTTGGGGTTCATATAGATATATCTGATTCATCCATTGCTCGTCATTCGTCTCTTTGGGAGCATTGCCTCCACCATGCATGGATATCCAAAGACTTCGTCCTCCAACCGGTTCATTGCCTCTGATGATGTATCCTAATGGCAAACTCAATCCGTCTCGTCTGATGATATGCTCTTTATATGCCTCGTCGTAAAAACTGGACATCTTAGACTTCCATTCTGAAACTACTTGATTTTTTACCGATTCAGACTCATATTTGTCCAATGATTGAGCTGACAAAGTGCAACTCATAGCAGACAAAAAGAGAGTAATAATGTGTTTTTTCATATTAGATTATTTTTAGGAAGACGATTCGGCGTAAAGATACAGATTTTAATTTGAGGACAAAAAAACTTTGTCATTTTTCTATAATCAGCACTTGTCCGATCTTCAAATCGTTGGAAGTCAAACCGTTCAACTCTTTTAGTTCATCAACAGTCAGACCTGCCATTTTTGATATTCTGTACATCGTCTCTCCTTTCTCCACGATGTGAGTCTTCTTTGTTACTACAGGCTGCTCCTCTTTTTTTAGAGAATCTTTCTTGTCCTCTTTCACCACCTCTTTTTTAGTGTTCTGATTTGTATTCTTGCGAGCATTCTCCTGCTTTTTTCTATCTGCTTTTTCTTTTTCAAGACGCTGCTTCTCAAGGCGTTGCTTTTCAGCCTTCTCTCTCTTGCGACGCTCACGTCGACTCTCTTTCTTCTTCTTTTTATGTACAGTGTGTTTATTGCTGTCGACGGAATTGTTATTGTCGACGGTTTTGTCATTTGACGGAGTGTCTATATCTGTAGTCTGACCTGGCAATTCAAGTTCCTCCTCCTGTGGCTGAGGAGTTGGCTCTGGCAACGTCTCTTCTTCATCTCTTTTCTTTGACTTACCTGAAGACATATCATAGATTCGTCTTGCTGTCTTGTAGCGAGACTTATAGTATGGATGCGTGGATTTGTCGATGCAGATTCCCTGTTTGAGCGACGCGTGGATAAACGAGAAATCTTCGTCAGTCACCTCAATCACAATTCCGACATGACCTATTTTACTGCCTTTAGAACCAGAGTAAAACACCAGATCACCAGGCTTTATATGAGTGGCTTTGATTTTCTCTCCATGGTCAGACTGTGCGCTAGACGAGTGGGGCAGAGCATATCCCAACTCTTTATACATATACATGGTGAAACCAGAACAATCGAACGCATACGGACCTACACCACCGTTTCTGTATGTACGACGGAGATGCTTCTTTCCAAATTTAATCCATTCGTCAATGTCCTTATATTTTGTTTCGCTCCAATCTAATTTGTTTGCAGAAAAGGAGCATATATTGGTGATAAACAACAATATTACCAGCCAAATTGTTCTCTTTGTCATTGTGTAGTTCCTTGTATTAGTAAAGAGGGGACAAACATCAGATTCCCCCGTATTAAAATAAGTTCTTATTGCAAAGATAATAAATTAGTTGATTTTTAGTTGTCAATCGTAGCAAAATAACATTATGACAATGGTCGATCAAATAAAAAAACGGACAGATACAATAGCATCTATCCGTTTTTTACATTCAAATAGTATAGTGAAACATTTATTTGATAATCAGGCTATAGATATTGAGTGAGTCGCCCTTGGTGATTGAATGGTTGCCAGCTGCCAAACTCACAGAAACGATTCCGTCTGAATCAGCGGTAATGCTGTTGCCATCAACTTTGATTCTTCCGTTTGCTGTGTCAGTGATTATGTAAAGTGTTTTGGATGCTGCGGTTGTAAATGTCACAGAAGTGCTGCTCTCCATCTTGATTGCAGACGTATAAGTCACTCCGTTATATGTTTTTGCCGCAATTCCACTCTTTAGATTGGCAGACACTGTGAAGAATCCGCTCTTGTCTGTGGCTCCATTGTCGAATGTCAAAGTCTGGTCCGACGTGAGGTCTATGTTCGGATTGGTATTGTTTCCTCCATTTTGGTCTCCATTTCCGTCTCCACTCTGGCTTCCGTTATTGTTGTCATCTCCAGTATTTGTCTCACCACTGTTGGAATCAACCTTGTTTGACACTTCAGAATCATCTATACAAATGAAAGAGATAGAAGACACTGAACTCTCCTTATCTTTTGAACCAGAGCCGATAAAGTATGTGCCAGCACCGATATTGTATGACAATGTTCCACTCAACTGCCCAATTTTAGTACCGTCAGCACACATCAGATATGGTCCTCCATAAGAGTCGGAACCAGCGGAGATCGTCACCTTACAACTTCTTTCGATGCGGAATGTGATGCCCTGACCTTTGAATTTGCCAGATTTGTAGTTTGTGAATGTGATGCCGTTGCTTGTCGTGCCCATCGTCACATCGTATTTGCAACCACTCATATCAATTGATCCATTCACACTATTGACATTCATAGATGTGTTTGTGACCTTTTTCTGCTTCATCACACCTGAATACATCAGACACTCCTTACGTGCTGTCACAGCATCTGTGATATACGCTTTTGTCTGTTTCTTTGAAGCGTCGTAATAAAATAGTGTGGCATCAGTATCAAATTTGCTATAATTTATATTTCTCGCCTGAAACTGACAGTTGTTTGATACTGCTTCATCTCTTGTTTTTGCGATTACAGCATTGTTGGTGCCGAAACAAGCGTAATAGATGTCTCCATAACTCTTTGATACTCCTCCAGATGTGGTTTCGCATACGTTTTTACATCCGTCGAAATAGTTGTGTTCAGAGAATCGGTATGAGTTTGCTCGGCAAGACGCGATATAACTCAAACTTGCATCAGGATCAGTCACATCACCAAACACATAGTTGTTGTAGAAGTGGAAGTTGGAATTACGCAATAGAGGCACACGTGAAGCGCAATTCTTCCAGATATTGTGGTGGAAACTAATGTTGAACTGTAATGAAGCGTCGCTTGCACCAATCAGATTGGTTTTATGGCCATACTCAAAATAGCAGTAACTTAGAGTGTAATACTGACCACGCTTGAAATCGCAAGATCCGTCGCCTTCCTTTTTATCACTCTCCGCTGGATTAGCGCAATAACCTTGCTTGAACGAACAGTGATGTACCCAACATCTCTCCACCGACGCACTCAAATCAGATGTCACGCTTGATGAAGCCTGCACACCCTCCATACCGATTGCATCTTCTGGATAATCGTCAAACAACAGGTTTCTCGCTTCAAAACTTTTGCCATACTTGTTGTCGGAACAGATGAAATGGAATCCCCAACCATAGATTTGAGCATCATCTCCAACACCTTCAAGAGTCAGGTTTTGAGCATTTTTCATTCTAGCCAAATGTCCGTTATCGCCCACACTTCCTCCATTGTCTGTAGAATTATAGGCAGTCAATCCCTCCGGACTCGTCACTTTTCCAATAAAACGGATCACAACAGGATGCTCCTTTGTCACTGCAAAAATACCTTTCTTCGACGCATCAGCTGTATAGGTGTTGCTTGATGAACTTGAATACTGGTTGTTGTTCAAAATCCATCCGATTCCTTTTCCAACATTCTCGTAACCAGGAATAGTCACATTGTCTTTGTTCTCATCAGTGACGTAGACAACAATTGCGTCATCCTTAAGAGTACCGTCATCTTTATAAGCTCCTATTCCTTCTGTATAATTGAAGTGAGCATAGCCGCTACGATCGAAAGCTCCCACTGCTACAAGGTCAGTTTCAGAAGCTTTTTCATCCGCTTCTTTGCCTCCGATCAAAGGAACGACCTTAAATTGATAGTCTCCCTTTTTCAAACCCAAAATGTCGGCTCTGTATTGCGAACCAGATTTTCTGATAAGTTCAGAATCTATCTTCGCATATTTTCCACCCATTTCTTTGTAGTAGACGGAATAAGACGACGCATCTGCAAACGGCTCCCAAATCACAAAGCCAGATTCAAACCATCCGTCGGCTGAAACGATTTTCACACCACCTTCCTGAATGGAAGCCTGCTTGATGAAACTGATTTGTGTGGCATTGCCATTGTAGTTTCTTTTCTCGTCTCCATTATTGAAAGAGATGCTGAAATTATTGTCGTTGCTGAAATCAATCGACTCCACTGAAGATGACGAATAGATCTCTGCAGCTCCATTGTCCATCGACACCTTCACCTTGTTTTGGGCGTCAACAGATGTGAGCATGAATGCCCATACCGATAAAAATGATAATATTTTTTTCATACGCCTTACTTCTTAATGAATTTAACAACTTTCCCGTCAATATTGAGCAGATAAACGCCTGAAGCCAAACTAGAGATATTTATTCTTGTCTCATTGGATTCAGTCATGCACGAGTAGACGGAAATGCCAGTGACTGACAATATCGACAACATCTTTCCTGCTTTTACACCAGTAACAACCAAATTGTTTCCAACAGCAGTGTTGATTGTGAACAGATTGTTCTGCAAAGTCGTGATGTCTGTCGGAGCATTTAGATTCACAACGATGTCATCCATGTCGAAAGACAATGTCGAGCCATCTGTGAAGGTCACATTCACATTGTCTCCATTGATTTTTATTTGTGTGGGCGACTTTGATATAGCTTCTCCATTGACCATTATCTCCGGTGATGCCATCACAAATCCAGACCACAATAGACAGGATACAATCAATATAATTTCTTTCAAGTATTTCATATGTGTAAAAATTTTAGTGTTTGTTTTTGCTATTTACGTATAGAAACCATCATTCTCCTCGTTTTATTCTCCTTGTATGCTTTTCAATGAAGTCTTATAGTTTGTCAACGCACTCTTCAAAGAGGCATTCACAGCATAGCTTTCATCGTCAGCGGTTGTGAATGTCCATTTGAAATCGCCACCGTTCTGACGGCCAGCGAAAGCCTTCACATTCTCAACAGCCTGTTCAGCCGAATCTGGTGTGTAAGAATACATGATGGATGAGTCAGTGTCGAAATTGTTGTAAGTGTTGCCACCGGAAAGCGAAGTGACAGATGAAGGCACTTTCTCATTGCGTGATGATGCCTCGTAGAAATCGAAATCACTCTTTCCATTGATGCCACGAGTATCTTTCTCTCCCTTCAACGCAGATATCGTATTGTTATAAGAGACGTATGTCACCTTACCCTCAAACTTGTTGCCAAACGACTTGATTGTGCCACCGGCCTCTTTGCTGAATGTCGCATTGTCAGTCGTGCTCTTATCGTTTTCCGCATAAAGGTCAGAACCCTGCATAGATGTCAGCATAGGGAATTTGCAAGAGCGGAAATAGTTGTTTTCAGAGAAGACGCTCGATCCAAGAGTTGAGCCGATGCCATACTTAGCGTTTCCATCATAATAATTGTTGTAGACGTGGGCTGAATAGTAGCGTACACGTGGGTGACGGCTGTCTGAATGGTCATACCAGTTGTGGTGGTAAGTGATGTAAAGACCTTCAGTAGTGCCCTCGCTCAAACCTAGCAGATTACATTTGCCATTATCGAAGAAATGGTTGTATGAGAATGTTATGTAAGTCGACTTCTTGCAGTCCAACGCACCGTCTCCCTTCACCTGATCCGCATCACTTCCGGCATCACCGTAGAAGAAATCACAGTTGTGAACCCACACATATTCGCATGACTGTTGCAAACCGATGTTGTCACCCTCACTGGAGTTGCAGTTCATTGTTCCGATGTTTCGGACCTCCACAAGTTTGGCATTCTTGATTCTCACACCCCAACCGTTTGCCACTGCATCTTCACCAACACCTTCGACAGTCACACCTTCACATGTCTGTTTTGTGCCGCCAAGATCAATCAGCATGTCACCCTTATCAGTGACCGCAGGATCATTCACATTTCCCACCAAACGGATGCAGAGCGGGCGAGTGTCGTAACCTTTCTTGTATAGTGTAAGTATATTCTGGATTCCCTGAGCTGATGTTTTAGTGCCATTACTTGATGTGACAATCTCAGCAGAAACTTTATCCTTTGTATTGTCAGTCAGATAAAGCACGAGAGCATCCTTCTTCAAAGTACCATTGGCATTATAAGCACCGGGCACATTACCGTTGGAGAAAGCAAAACCAGAACGGTCGTGTGCCTTTACCGAAATCTTCAACACAGATGGATTACACATCTCTTTGCCGTTGGCATCCACAGCAACTACACTTAGATTATAGTCTCCAGCCGCCAAACCAAGGGCGTCAGCACGGAAGAAACTTCCATAGTTGCGGATCAACGCGTCGTCTACATCAACATAATTATTTTCTGAAGCCTTCTTGACAGAAACCTTATACTTTGAAACCCCAGAATAAGCCGACCATGTGGCGAAACATGTCTCAAGCCATCCGCCGGAAGTGAGGACCTTGATGTCGCCCTGTGTCGCAACAACACCAGGGGTAGTTGATTCAGATGGAACCACAGCCGTTGTGTCCGACGGAATGTTTGGAGTGACAGGGCCGATCGATTCGCCATCCTTCACAAAAACCACACTGTCGACAATATCGGTAGTGTACTCAACCACACGACCATCCTTCATGAAGACGTTGAAACTGTCTGCCATAGATGCTGAAAATCCAGAGGCAAGAGCCAAACTGAAAAGGATATATTTATTATTCATAGTCTTAATTTTTTCAAAGTTTATAATGTGCGTCTATATGCAGACGCATGAAATCCGCTTAACTGGCGAAAACAAGAACGCCTGAAATACGATTTTATTTTTTTACAAATTTAACAACATCAGAGTTGATTTTAATAAAATAAACACCTGATTTATAGTTTGCGACGTCGATGCTCAAAACATCCCCGTCGGCAAGCATATTTGAAATCACCATGCCGCTTATATTGAAGACGGTGATATTCGCGTCTGCTGGCACCCCTTTTAGATTGATAAAATCCGAAGCTGGGTTAGGGTAGAGAAGAAGAACACCGTCGGCGACATCATCCACTATAGAAGGCTCATCGTTCCCAACGATATCAGTGAAATAGATACGTTGCAGAGAAGAGAAATCGTAGGTTGTCATGCTGCCGTCATTAAAATAAGTCTCAACCTTTCCGTTTGAGAAAACAAGTTTCCTCAAATCATCAGTGGAGTGAGACTCCCCATTGCCGGCGATAAAAGTGCCAGCAAACATCGAGCCACATATAAAAGTAGCAAGAATAGTTGAAGATATACGTTTTTTCATATTCATGCGTTTTTGTAATCGTTCTGTTTGCAAAAGTAATGGCAATAGTAAAAACAACATGAAATTTCGATACCAAACAATGTGGATGAACATTTTTTCATTGATGTCAAAAGTAACAATGTCAAGTAATAGATGTAACACAAATAACTTATCTGTCTGATTAATAAATAGATAGAAATATCATATCAAAATGGATTTCTGCCATGAAAAATCGACAATATTAGGTGTATTTTAGGGGAGAATGGAGAATAATTTATCAAAGAATTATGGAGAAATAGACAATATTTCAATTTTTTATATAAGATTTGCAAATGGTTTTATTATCTTGCAATATAAAACTATTAAATGGATTTAATATGAAAGATAAATATAACATACTTGATAAAGGGAAATCTACAGCATCACAATATGTAATCCGTGATGGTGTGACGAGCATTGGAGCATGGGCTTTTGAGAGCTGTGGTTGTCTGACCGAAATTCATAGTTAGAAAAAAAATTAAAGAAGTGGTAATAATATCTGATGCATTTGACGATTGTGATTTATCGAAATGTGTGTTATATGTTCCTGTAGGTACTGGCTATGCATACAGACATCGTCCTATTTTTTCTAAATTCAAGGAGGTGGTAATTGAGAAATGAAATGTTGTAGATCTTTTTGTAGAATCGCACAATCAAACACTAATTTTCTTAATTTTGCACAACAATTCAATAGATACAATATGTTTAAGACTATCCTTGTAGCAATAGCATTTCTTGGTGTCGCCATCCTTCTGCTTGGCGTCAAAATTTTCTTTACCAAAGACGGTAAGTTTCCTAACGGTCATGTTAGTGGCAATAAGGAGATGCGTAAACGTGGAGTGACATGTGCACAATCGCAGGATAGGGAAGAACGTAGAAAAATTCAGAATTCAAATTCATAAAAGCAACCAATTGGAATTTATCATTCCTATGAATAATAAAGACAAAGAGGGTGCTCCACTATTTTATAATTTTGAAGCACCCTCTTTTTTCTTTTTTTCTTTTATTGTAACGCCTCAATAATAACAGGCTCTATTATGTCTTTTCTTTGGTCTGTTTCAAAACGACGTATAACCTTTCCGTCTTTCCCGACCAAAAACTTGGTGAAATTCCAACCGATACTCACATCCGCTGTATCGTCTGTCACATTCGCATGCTCAAGAAAATCATAAAGTGGAATTTTATTTTCGCCATTCACGTCGATCTTATGAAATCGAGGAAATTCAGTGTGATAATTTAGAGTACAGAAACTTTGTATCTCTTCGTCCGACTCTGGTGCCTGTTCGGCAAATTGATTGCACGGAAAGTCCAAAATCTCAAATCCTTGATCTTTGTAGACGGAATAAAGGTGCTGCAACTCCTCATATTGTGGTGTGTGGCCACAACGTGTAGCAGTGTTCACAATCAAAAGCACTTTGCCTTTATATTGTGATAATGAGACCTCTTTTCCTTGATTGTCAATCACTGTGAAATCATAAACTGTAGTCGTTGGTTGTTCTTCGGAAATTGTTTCTGAACCTGATGCTTTAAGAAAAAAGATGCCAAGTAGGCTCAAGACTACAATGGCAATAAAAATCAAATTGCGTTTTTTCATATTAGAGTTTGTTAGTTTACGGATACAAATTTAGCATTTTTTTCAGATTAATAACCTGTTTGAATTTTAATTTTGAGGCAACGTTTGATTTATGATGACACAGAATCTAACTCTGTACGAATAAAAGCTGACATAGAAAAAAACACAGAATTCTTTGATGAAATTTCGCCTTTGGGTTTGCGATATCACGTCATATCAATTCTTCTCTCAACTCTTGTGCTGTCTTTCCGGTATTTCTTTTTATGAATACACCGAAATGGGAAGGGTTGGCAAAACCGACGATATTGGAAATCTCCTTTATTGAAAGATTGGGATTTGTCAGTCGGGCTTTGACTTCTCTTATTATATACTCATTTATTATTTGACTTGGAGTTTTGTTTGTAACACATCTGCAAATTGTAGATAAATATTTGGATGTTATATGTAGTTTGTCTGCGTATTCTGCCACACTAAGAAATTTAGAATGTTGATTAGAAAGCATATAGATGAAATGTTTCACCAATATCTCCGCTGAATTGCGTCCTGTTTGCTGTACCTCAAAATCATTTTCTTCTTTTGCTATTGTATTTATAAACAAGCAAAATGATTGGAAAAGAGGATAAAGAATCTTCTCAAAATCAGGTTTGTTTTCATCCTTCAGAAGTAGAGCTATAGTTTCAAGATATTTGATAAACAATTCTTGGTCTGTTTCATTGATTGCCTGAAACCTATACATACGATCAATATAGAACGAAACAATGTCGGCATTGGTTTCAATCGCAAGTTTTTTTCCAAAAGCAGATGAAATGAATAGCCCTGCGACATCAAAATCAACACTTGTCATCACATTTTGTGCAATATTGAGTGGAGACGAAATAAAGATGCTGCCTTTATTAAGTTCATACTGCCTGCCTCCTATATTTGTCGTCGCATGTCCGCTTCTGATCAATATGATAGTGAAACCATCAAGAAGAAATGTGTTGTTTTCGGAAAAATTAAAATCCCTTATGGAATAGAAAATATTAACATCCCTATTTCCATAAAGTGTCACACCATAATGATCCCTTTCTAATGTATTGAATGTTTTCATGTCACAAAAGTAATTAATCTCCGACAAATACGATGTTCTATTCGTCGTAATCAATATTCAATATTTCAATGTCGACCAAACATATTACAAATAGAACATTCATGTAGAGATTCATAAGACAATATAGCGACTTTTTGATTATAGTTTTGTGATGAAAAAAAATAAACATCAAAGCAATATGAAATTTAGAACATTATTGGGTGTCGCTTTTGTATCTGCCCTTATGGTCTCTTGTGGTAGAGACGGTGCTGAAAAAAAGACAATCCACAGTGTAATCCTTACAGAGCCACAGTGTGGTTCACTAGAAGAAGTAAAAACTATGGCAGGATCTATTGAGGAGGCCCGAGAAATCAGCGTTGGTTTTAAAGTGCCTGGCCAAATTTCCCACATTGCCGTTAAAGAGGGGGATTATGTAAAGGCAGGACAACTAATCGCCATGCTTGACGATAAAGATGTCAAGCTAGAACTTGAAGCCACACAGATTCAATATGATCAACTTAAACGAGAGGTGGACCGACTATCCAAACTAAAACAGAGTAACAGTATCACCGGAAATGACTATGACAAAGCATCAAGCGGATTGGCTCAACTTTCCGTCGCGCTTCAAGGATATAAGAACAAGCTTTCTTATACAAATCTTTACGCTCCGACAAACGGGTATGTGCAGAGTGTGAATTTTGAAGCATCTGAGATGGTGAATGCAGGAACACCAATCTTCACAATCCTTGATACAAAACAGATGGAGGTTGTATGCAATATTCCCGCGTCGCTATACATGGAGAAAGAAAAGATAAAATCAATCACTTGTTCTGGCCGTTTCTCTGAAGGGAAACCAGTCAAGCTTCAAATCATCAGCATCACACCTAAAGCAGATGCAAGCCAATTATATAAGATGCATCTTGCTATTGTGGATAGGACCAAGAAGACGGTGAGTGGACAAAATGTAGAGGTGAAGGTGAGTCTCGACAATAAAAAATCTTGTGATTGTCTAACTATCCCTATGGCAAGTGTAGTTAATGAATCTGGCGAAAATTTTGTGATGGTATACAACCCTGAAGATAGCACAGTCGTTCGCAGAGCTGTCGAACTTGATGGCATGAAACCGGAAGGACGTGTGGCGATTAAATCAGGATTGAACGGCTCGGAACAGATTGTCAAAGCAGGAGCATCACGTTTGATAGACGGAGAGAAAGTACGAGTAGTAGGGGAGAAATCAGATTCTAATATTGGAGACGTACTATGAGAATTACTAGATATTTCATGGAACGCCCGACTTTGTTCTGGAGTTTCATTGTAGGTATTCTTTTGGCTGGCATCATTGCTTTCAACCAGATGCCAAAACTTGAAGATCCTGCTGTGGCGGTAAAGCAAGCAATGGTCATCATCCCTTGCCAAGGAGCATCAGCACACGAAGTGGAATTGAAAGTGGCACAACCAATGGAGGATGTACTCAGGACTTTGCCCCAAGTGCGTAGAATAAAGAGTACATGTGTGCAAAATATGGCACAAATAACAGTGGAATATGATCTTGCCACAAAAAATTCCGATTTGGAGCAGTATTTCGATCTCTTACGAAGAAAGGTGAACGACAATAAAGCCATGCTTCCTCAGGATTGTATTAATCCAATCGTGTTGGATGATATGATGGATGTGTATGGAATCTTTTATAGCTTTTCCGGAGAGGGATATTCTTATGACGAGTTGGAAAAGTACGCCAAGTATATCCATCGTGAACTGTTGAAGGTAAAAGGCGTGAAACGAATCACTATCGGAGGCACACAACGCGAAGTGATCAACATCATTATGGAACCAGACAAAATAGCTCAAAACGGACTCATACCGACTCAGATTATGATGCAGTTGCAAAGTGCGGGTGCGGTGGTCAATGCCGGTAATTATGAGACTGGCGACCAACGTTTAATGGTCTCAGTCAATGATGCGATAAAAGATGAAAACGATATTCGTAATCTTCAGATTTCCACTGTTGGCGGTGGTATTGTTCGTCTTGGTGATATAGCACGTGTAGAACGTTCTTATGTGGAGCCGCAGACACGTGGATTTTGGGCGGATGGCAAACAGGCTTTGGCTATATGTGTCTCTTTGAGCAATGACGCGAATGTACCCAAAGTAGGTGCGGCTGTCGATGACAAGCTAAAGGAGGTGATGGAAAATATCCCTGTAGGAATGGACACACAGAAAGTGTTCTTCCAGCCAGACAAAGTAAATGAAGCAGTGTCTGGTTTTATGGTCAATCTATTGGAATCTGTGTTGATCGTCATCTTCGTGCTGATGTATGTCATGGGATTCAAATCAGGTTTGAATATCGGTATGGGATTGGTTTTGACTATAGCATTGTCATTCCCGATCTTGCTTATGATGGGCACAACACTTCATCGAATCTCGCTTGGCACATTTGTCATCGCTATGGGTATGCTGGTCGACAATGCGATTGTGATTCAAGATGGCATTCTTGTAGATAGAAAAAGAGGTCTGCCAGAAAGCAAATATCTTTATAAAATTGGAAACCGTACGATGTATCCTCTTCTTGGAGCGACGGTGATCGGTGCGTCAACATTCATGTGTATATACCTCTCACCTGGTTCGACTGGCGAATATGCAGGTGATATGTTCCTTGTTCTTTGTGTCAGTCTGCTTGTTTCCTGGGTATTGGCATTGGTGCAGATCCCAGTGTTCTCAAAATATCTTTTGTCTAAAGAACTTACAGAAAAAGAGAAACAGGACAACGATGAAAACAAAAAAATCAATCGTGTTCTAAAGAAAGTGGTTACAAAACTTGTTGACCATAAGATCGTTTCAGTTTCAGTGGCAGCTGTATGTCTTGCTTTTTCCGGATGGGGAATGATGAATGTGAAAAATCTGTTCTTCCCCGACTTTGACTACAAACAGTTTGTGATCGAATACTCACTTCCAGCAGAAGCGGGTCCGGATCGTGTGAAGCATGATCTTTTGGAAATATCAAACTACCTAAAAAACAAGCCAGAGATTGAAAATGTGGAAGCGTGTCAGGGCACAGCTCCTGCTCGTTATTGTCTGGTAAGACCAATGGGAGCGAGTGGAGATTCTGACGGAGAACTTATTGTAGACTGCAAGGATTTTGAGACTGTGAAAAAACTACTTCCTTGCCTGCGTGATGAATTAAGAAGTATGTATCCAGACGCATATATTCGTTTGCGTAAGTATAATTTCTCAATCGCAACGTCGCATAAGATCGAGGCTATGTTCCAAGGTCCGGATCCAGCCGTTTTGCGTGATCTTTCTGCTAAAGCTGAGGATATTATGCGTAAATCAAAATATGTTGATCCATACACTGTGCAGAACAACTGGAAACCAATGACTAAGACAATCATCGCCGACTATGTACAGCAAGACGCATTACGAAGTTCTGTCCAGAGAGGAGATGTCGGAAATGCGCTGCTTGCCGCTACAGATGGTATGCCATGTGGAGTCATTAATGATAAAGACAAGCAAGTTGTGGTGCAATTGCAGATGCGTGACGCTGATGGTTCAAAAATTCAGGATCTAAGCAATATCCCTGTTTGGAGCATGATGAACATCCATCTCGACATGAATGCTGTGGCAGGTTTGATGACTGGAGCAACCAATCAGTCGGAACTGACGAGAAAAATGGTCAGATCAACACCTCTTGGCAGTGTTGTAAATAATGTCGATATGCAGTGGGACAACTCCATGGTGTACCGAGTGAACGGACAACGTGCCATTGAAGCTGAATGTGATCCTAACGAAGATATTTACGACGCGACTGTCGCTAAAGTGATGGATGATATAAAAGCCGACGTAGAAGCGATCCCTCTTCCTGACGGATACACCTTGACATGGGTAGGTGAGTTGGATACTTCAGATGAAGCCGTCACAGCCCTGCTTGACTTTATCCCTATCACATTCTTCATCATTTTCGGAATACTATTGTTGCTATTCAACTCCTGGAAATCTATTTTCGTGATTATCACCTGTATCCCATTCATCATCTGTGGAGTATCTCCATTATTGTTGACATTCAGTATGCCATTCACATTCATGGCTATCATCGGACTTTTCGGATTAATTGGTATGATGGTGAAAAATGCGATTGTGTTGGTGGATGAGATAAACCGACTACGCAAAGAGAACCAACATCCATACGATGCCGTGATAAACGCGACAGTAAGTCGTATTCGTCCTGTGATGATGGCTTCGCTGACAACTATTCTTGGTATGGCTCCTTTGCTTACCGATACGATGTACAACTCTATGGCCATCTGTATTATGGGCGGTCTCTTCGTCGGCACTATCGTCACCTTGATTCTTGTCCCTTTGTTCTACACTGTAGTATATCGAATCCGTCGTCCGAAGGAAGAAACTGTATTATCAAATAATTAAAAAAATGAAGAAAATAATATATTTCGCCATTTCATGCTATCTATGCGTAGAATCAGCTATGGCACAAAACGACACTTTGTTCCTTTCTCTTGAGGAATGCAGGAATAGAGCATTGGAGACAAACGAAAATATCAGGAAGAGTGATAATCTTGTCAAACAATCTGAATTAGACAAGAAGATTGCTTTCTCTTCTTATCTGCCGACGGTGGACGGAAGTGCGACGGCAATCTATACCAAGGATATGGATTTGTCAGGCACTAAACTATTGATGCATGGAATGTGGATGGCAGGATTCTCCTTACAGCAGGTAGTATATGCCGGCGGACGAGTGAAAAATGGCAATGACCTTGCTGAAATCGGCTTGGATATTTCACAACAACAGCAGAGAAAGAGTAGGCAAGAGGTGTTACTCGAAGCTGATCAGACTTACTGGGGATATGTCGCTGTCTTGCAAAAGATAAAAATGTTGGAGAGTTATGTGGAATATATCGATGGAGTTGACAAATCAGTGGCGAACAGTGTGGAGGCGGAACTTGCCACAAAGGCTGACCAATTACGTGTAAATGCTAAATTGAGTGAGATTAAATATAATCTTCAGAAAGCAAAAAACGGTGCTGAATTATGCAGACTCATGCTTTGCAATGTGATAGGTGAGGATTTTGAGACTCAGGTTTTGCCTGCTGATACAGAAATAAATATTGAATCTCCTGGATCTTTGGACGACAATGTAAATGATTGCCCTGAGGTGCAACTTATGCAAATGGGAATAAAGGCAAGAGAGAAACAGGTGAAATTAGCAAAAGGAGAGCTTCTTCCAACTTTGGCATTGGTTGGTGGTTGGAATTACATGGGCAATCTGAAGATGGAAGGTGTGGCCGAATATCAAGGGATGATGATCCCATACACACAATCTTTCGATCAATCATTCTGGTATGGAGCTTTGTCTTTAAGTGTGCCGATATGGAATTGGGGGAAATCTTGCAACTCTGTAAAAAAAGCAAAATTGGATGTTGAAAACGCTGAACTTGATCTACAGCGTAACACTAGACTGCTGACTATCCAAGCCAGACTGGCTGTACAGAATGTCATGTCTGGATACAGTCTGATCGAGACTGCTCAACTTGGCTACGAGCAAGCTACCGAAAATCTCCGTATTATGCGGGAGAAATATGATGGAAACTATTGTACTTTGACTGATTTACTCGATGCCCAAAGCCAATGGCAACAAGCTGAATGTAATCTTATTGAGGCGAAAACACAATATAAGATCTCAGAATCGGAATATCTCAAAGCTATCGGAAAGCTTGGAGAGAAGAAATAAAAATGTAATAGAGACGGAAAGTTTTCCGTCTCTATTATTTTCCTATCATCTCCCTCAACAACTTCACATCTTTCTTATTTACCCAACCTTCTTTGATTTCACTGCTTCCAAGCGGTTTCACATAATATGATGATTCATTTTCGTCTGTAATCAAAACACGTCTTTTTTTAGATGCTTGATCGCCGTCGGCTTCACTCTCTTTTATCACACCAACGGTCTTGTCTAAAAAATCATAGAAATAATCCCTTTTTGAAGTGACTGAATAATTAAACAATCCATCTAATAGATAAGGCGGTAGGGCGTTTTTATCTAATCGCTTTAAATCAAATTTTATATAATTGCCATGAAAACTATCATGTCGTTCCAAATATATAGAATCGTTAGAACATTTTTTTATATTAAATCTATATGATGGTCTATAACCTGAGATTCGATCTCCTCTCAAATCAAGCTCACTACGATCATGATCAAATAGGGCCAAAACATTTGAATTTACATCCTCAACCTCTTCATATATAAAATTATCAGGGAATTCTCCATACTGATATTCGTCTTTTATCAGCAAAAACTGATACTTATCCACCCACATATTATCTTCACCAAACTCTTTTACACCTAATAATTTCCAACCTCCTTTAACATATTGCCAGTTTTCGTGTCTTGAAAAAGAAAAGCGAAGTATTTCATCGTCATGAATCAAAACAAATCTTTCGACACAATATATAGGATATTTTTCACAATCTATTCCAGCATTCCACACTCCCTGCATAAAATCATGATTATTCTCTTGTGCAAAAAAGGTAGAGAAGTTCAGCAATAGCATTATTATGAATAAGAAATGTTTCATAATATTATCTTTTACGTAAACACCACAAATATAATGTTTTAAGTTTAGACTCTCAAAATTGTTACGTGATTATTACATAAGAAGTTATTTTTAAGGCTCAGCCATGGATTGTCATCTCTTTTTCTCAAAAAAAAGTCGTAGACTTTCTGAAAAATCTTATTCTCTATGGCTTTATATGTGCTCGCCTACGGCTCGCACGTGTAGAATGGGTTAGGGCGTTCCGCCCTTAACAATCCTCATTATCCTTTTAACTATGCATTATGAATTTAAAATGAAGGGAAAACCAACCGTCTTCCCTTCATTTATCTAAATCTTTTTACCACTGGAATCCGCCACCGCCTCCACCACCGAAGGCACTACCATTACCAGTCTGTGTGCTGACTTGATAGCTTGTGAAACCATTGATGCTGAAGTTTTGTGCTGGTGTATACATACCGAAACGGCCATCAAAATATTCCATAGGACCGCTGAAGTTATTTCCGACATAGAACTTATAATTCTTCACGTCAGAGTTGTAAGCACATACAGCGCCACTTTTCTTATTGCTTGTAGTTGATTCTAACGGCATCTTAATAGCAGCCAATACCTGTCCGGCATCATTAGCCACCAAAATATATTGTTCCTTAGCCAATGAGATGTCACTGCTGTAGATATGTCCTTGCGACTCTACCGGAATAGACTCGTTGAACATTCCGTTTCCTCCCACAGCAAATACAAATCCACCTTGATGTTTCCATCCTGTATCAGTGTCCAATGGAGAGTTGAGTGAATGGCTCTGCGCCACAACAGTGATACCACCTGAGATGATCATATCTCCGTTTGAATCCAATCCGTCACCCATACACTGAGCATAGTGAAGACCGCCCTCCACATAGATATGTACACTTTTTGAACTTTCGTTGCCATCTGTAGCGTTCCATGCATCGTCGTCCGCTATAACGTACGTCTTACTGTCTCCGCCTAATCTGATGATAGCTCCAGACAAAGCTTCGTATGACGACAACACTCTCAAATCTCCACCCAAGATTTCAAGTTTCTGTTTTCCGAAAACTCCCTGATCATACGGTGCATCCACCTCTATGTCTCCACCATTGATCTTGACCTCAGGAGCCAGAATGCCAGTGTCGAAAGCATAAATGTCAATTGTACCACTGTTTATCACAATAGATTTCTCGGCTTTGATTCCCTTTGGATATCCATGGTACTTCGTTCTTTCCATCTCAATAGAATTTCCCGGAATGACATACTTCTCACCATCACGGGTTCCAGCACTGATAGATAGGATATAATCACTTTCACTTCCGTTTTCACGTCCCAATGTGATGTTTCCGTCACAGATCAGACCTTTGCCCAACGAAGCAGAAAGTTTGTTGTCGCCTCCTGTAATCGTAACGTCGCCTTTCACCTTGATAGCCTTAGACGTTGCATATTCATAATCAGGTTTTGTGCTTCCTCCCATGCTCCATCCACCTGGATTCCAACCGCCAGGATTCCATCCTCCTTGCGACTGTCCGCCTTGTGATTGTCCACCAGAGCCACCATCTTTAGTGATGAAATATCCACCTTTCACATCAATAGTCAACTCACCGTCTGTGATAGTCAAATCACCATCTGACTTGATTCCCTTCGCAAGTTTTGCATCAGAACCGATCTTTATTGTGTTCTTTCCTCCAGAAATCGTCACATTGCCATCACACTTGATACCCATACAAGAAACAGTGTCGTGGTTGACTTTCTCATCGTAATAGCTACCAGTAAGGTCGATCGTACAAGTTCCACCGCTGATAGTCACATTCGCGTCTGAATTAATAGCTTTGGCAGCGACGCCGGATCCTTTAACCTGTAGATTGCCAGTTCCTCCAATCTCGATATCTCCGTCACAAGCAACCGCTGCGTTGTAGCCATAATCATTGTCTGTGCCGGCAAATGGCTCTTTTGCATCAAGAGAAACAGACAATTCTCCACCAATAATCTGCACCGTCTTCTTTGCTTTTAGAGCCTTGGATCCTTTACCTGTCACATCCGCAGTGATTTTTCCGCCTTTGATCTCTATGACACTGTCACACTTCAAACCTTTTTTGTCATCAGAAGAGACGTTAAATGATAATTCGCCATCCTCGATATAGATCAACTCACTGCAATCAACGGCATCACCCTTAGTATCATTAATAGACAATTTTCCTCCATACAACTCCAAACCATCTGCGTTAATTCCGTCGCCTTCAGCCTGATCAATAATCACATTTCCACTATAGATCTCAACTCTTTTAGCTGAATTAATGGCATGTTGTTTCTTTCCTTTTATAGTCAACTCACCTTCACTTGCCAAACTATCCTGACTGATCTTAAGTTTGGATTTTGTATAAATGGCTGATTTCAAATTATTTCCTGAGCCATCAGACAACTCAGACTTTCCAATCAAATGAACAGTCGCCGCATAAGACTCGTCATTCAAAGCTTTGTTGAGAACGATAGGGGCTTGCTGTCCGGAAAGAGAAAGATTGTCAAACACCAATGTATACGACTTGTCTGGAGTTAATTCAAACACACCATCCGACGATGAGCCTGACAAATAGTAAACCACTCCTTTCTTACCGACATGAGAAATCAATGAGACGTGAGCATCATTCGTCTGCGTCTCGATAGCATCTTCACCGTATGGGTTCTCAATTACAACAGAGTTGTTTTGGTATGTGATAAACACTGTGTCTCCAGCACCTGAGCCGAAAGTGGCACTGTCGACAGCGGAAATATCATATGACTTTTTGTTTTTTCCTTCAACCAAGATCTTTCCATCCTTAAAACGCACAGTATCAACATCTGAAATCTTGATACTTTCTTTCACCTCATTACCTAAATAAAAAATGATAGATCTTTCTGCCCACAACAAAAGGCCCAAAAAGGACGCAAATAAGAGAATAGAAAATCTTTTCATATCTTGTTAAATTTAATATACACGTTACCAATATTCATCAAATACATTCCAGAGGAAAGAGATTCCACATTCAGTTTTTCGCCATTGCTTACAGTTCCTGACTTTACAATGTTACCTCTCATGTCGTAAATGGAATAAGAACGTTCCTCATCAAAAGGGACACTGACAATGATAAAATCCTTTGCAGGATTAGGTGTGACATCAAACGAAGACACATACGAAGCATCTTCCACTTTTGACGCGTCGCCAGGGGAGAATAAAAGTTTTTTTATCTCCTTCAGATCAATTTTTACAGGATTCTGTTTTGATTCAGCATTATCAGATGTCTCAAACACTAAAAAATCACCTGAAAAATACATTTTACCAGATTCATACACATCAATCGTCTGCGTATGTTCGGCCGTCTCTACCGTAATTTTCGCCGAGGCTTTTTCACCCCAGGCATCCATACATCCGACAACAAGTCCGAATGCCATGAGAAAAATTAATCGTACGTTTTTCATGTTTTAGTTTTTAAGTATCAAGTTTTCGCACATGATTCACATGTGTATAATTTATGTTTAGAGCTATTTCTAAAGGACAAACAAGGCTTGTGCGATTAATTGATTGTTAATGTGTTAGATTTAATCAGAAAAACGGCACAAACGAATTCAGCCAGCGACAAAAATAAGTAAATGCTTTTTTTTATGCAAAATTTTTCAACAAAATGACAATTTTAGAGTCATTTTCGACCGTACAATAATAAATAATGTCAATTCGACGAAAATAATAGTAGGAGAAAAATGAGGATTGTTAAGGGCGGAACGCCCTAACCCCCTCCTTAGTGCGAGCCGTAGGCGAGCACACAAAATTTAATAAACCCACAGAGACACAAAGTTAATGGAGAAAGACTACGCCTATTTATGAGAAAAAGAGGTAATAAAGTGGAAAAAGCATTTCTTTTTATGATTGTTCGTTACTGCAAATTTGCAGATTAAAATTCGTCGGACTCACGTTAAATATTGTCGTAATTACATTCATTGAGACGTGGCGATGACGCGTCTCCACAATAAAATTTATTGATAAATGTTTTATAATCATAAAATTCTTATATTTGCCACACAAACATAAACACATTATGGCCATGAAAAAACGTTGCCTTTCCATATTAGCTCTTTCTACATTATCGTCGCTCGCTTGGGCAGACATAGATGTTTCCGATTTATATCTGCAAAACGCAGGTTTTGACGAGGAGTCTCATTTTGATTACCGTATTTCAGAAGAGGGAAATGTGGCTCAGGAGATCCTGCCTATTTATGGATGGAACAAGGATTTCAGTGTGGATTATACTGTTTGTGGAATCTATGAATTCGGTACATCCAAGACTTTCAACACTTATGGAAAAGTTCCGTCTGCTGGATATGATAATTCAAAAGGTGGATGTCTTGCCTTAAGCACAGGATGGGACCAGGAGATGAAATTTTATCAGACTGTGACGCTGCCAGCAGGAGATTATAAGCTTCAAACAGCCTATTTTAATGGCAGTAATTCCAATAATGGCTATAGTTTGCTCGGCTGGATTCCAGAAAATGGCAACGCAAAAATATCATCGATGTCTTCATTCCCGTCTGACCAATGGAAAATTGATGAGGTCTCTTTCTCTCTTTCCAAGGAGACGACGGGGCGTATACAGATCGGATTCAAGGCTGTGTCCAACGGTTCGGCTAATTCAGCCAAAGTGGTGGCAGACTTTGTGAAATTATACGTCGTCGGCGAAGGATCAACTGGTTATCTTGCTGAAGAATTATCGAAACGTGTGGATGCGGCAAACGAATTGCTGACAAAAACAATGAATGCCACACATCGTAAGAATCTGAAAGAGGCTGTCGAAAACGCCCAATCATGGATTTCTTCACCGTCTACACAGAATCTTTCCTCAATAGTGTCAGACCTTCGCAAGGCTACAGAGTCGGCACAATCCTCCGTCGACCTATATTCTGAGCTAGCTGATTTGATCTCAGAAGCCGAGCCGGCAGCAAGTGAAGACGCTGAGATAGCGGATGCATTGAACAAAGCGAAGAAAGTTTACGCGGATGAAAACAAATCTGTCGCAGATGTCAACGAGATGATTCTGAAGATGGATGAGTTGATGCTCTTCTACAGAACCAGCCACGCAAGTGGACCTGTCCCTACAGTGACCACGGATCCACGTCATGCACGTGGAGCGACAATGGCATTTGGCCGTGCCTCATTCTCAGGCAGCGGAATTGTGGAGAAAGGATTTTGCTACGGAACAAGAAACAATCCAACGATAAGAGACAGCCGATCTACAAAATCATTCAGCAACAATGGAAATATCTATGTAATTGAAGGAATGACTCCTTCAACATTCTATTACATCCGTCCGTATGCGATCACCAACCAAGATGTGGTGGGGTATGGAAAGACAATAAAAATATGCACTTTGCCAATGGGTGAAATCACATGGACTTACAACAATGGTGGCTCAGCAGAGGAAAACGGACGTATAAATTCAGCTGTGAAAGATGCTGTGGATATATGGAACAACCTGACAAGCATCAAAGGTATAAACATGACTGTGAACTATGGGGCAAGCACCCAGACCGCTGATTGCAGCTACGGAGGATGGATGCGTGTGGGACCAAACGCAAGCTATCAGCGTACAGGTACAATCCAACATGAGATGGCTCACGCAGTAGGAGTGGGAACAACTGATACATGGTACAACAGCAGCATCTACAGAGAGAATACAAGCACAGGATTCTGGCTTGGCGAACGAACTGACCAGATTTTGGCGTTCCTGGAAAATGACAACAATGCTCATCTGAAAGGAGACAAGACCCATTTCTGGCCATACGGTATCAACGGAGCCCATGAAGATGACGGCACACGTATGTTATACTATGCGAATGCGCTTATCGTACAAGCGTTGGGAGAAGACAATCTGCCTCCTGTGTCGGGAGCATTCGCGTCGCCTGCTTACACATTTATTCAGGATGATAACGAATACTACTATATTCTTTCTGCGGATGATGTCAATTCGATGCTCAAATCGAATGGGGAAGCATTGCAAATTGCGAAGAATGATTGGAAGACGGTGCTGAAGGATAATTCGTATGCTTGGATCGTGAAATTCAATCCGTCAACACAATATTATGAGTTTAAAAATGTAGAATCTGAAAAAGACCTGTCTTTCAACAGATCCAGTGTACAGTTGTCAAGCAATGATAATTTCGGAATCCAGATGTTGGGATCTCGACAGAATGTGGTCACAAACGACTTCAATCTAAAATCATATTGGCTGACATTCGAAAATGGAACAAACAAACCAAATTCTTTGACTTCATCATATAATGGTGTTACAGCCTCTGTATTCGACCACCAAAACTCTGCGTCAAAACAGAGATGGGTGATTCTGTCTCGTCAGGAAGTGAAAGCTCTGGCAGGAGATTTGTCGGAGACAGAAAATTATGACGCTGACAATTCATCGTTGATAGTCTACAGTGTCAATGAAGGAATTGCTGTTGAATCAACAGACAAAGGGGAGTGGATCCACATCTACGATATCAGCGGACGCATAGTCAAAAAATTCTATATGCAGGCAGGAATGAAAGTTTGCGTTCCTGTGAACAGGGGAGTATATATTGTGAACGGAAAGATGGTGATGGTAAAATAGGAGATGTTATAATCCAAACATCTCCATTGCTGTCTTCGACGTCGCATCTGCCACAGCGTCGACATCCATCTCTTTGATTTCCGCCACTTTTGCGGCGGTATATGCGATGAACGCTGTCTCATTACGTTGACCACGTTTAGGCACTGGGGCAAGATAAGGAGCGTCTGTCTCCAACACGATCCTGTCTAACGGAATATCCTTGACAGCAGCGGCAACACCAGCATTCTTAAAAGTAACGACGCCACCGATTCCCAACACAAAATCACCAAGCTTCATCATCTGTTCCGCTTCATGGATATTGCCTGTGAAACAATGGAATACTCCATGCAGTTTGGACTTGTCGAATTTCTTGAGTGACGCAGTACATTCGTCGAGAGCCTTACGCTGATGGATTATGATAGGCAGATTGTTTTGAATCGCAACGTCGACCTGCTGCTCAAAAGCTTTAATCTGGATATCTCTGAAATCGTCTTCCCAATAAAGGTCGATGCCTATTTCTCCCAAAGCGCAATATTTGCGTTGGGGTAGGTAAGTGAACATCTCATCCAACACATTCTGCCAATCCTCTTTCACTTCAGTAGGGTGAAGTCCCATCGCACACGAGAACAGATCTGTGTCAGTGTCGGCCAACGCATGCATCTGTGGAATCGTGCTCAAATCCACATTAGGCAAAATCACCTTGCCAACACCAGCTGTTTTCAATCGCTCGACTACCTCTGCTTTGTCGTCAGCGTAGTCTTCATCCATATAAATATGAGAGTGGGTATCTATTATCATATTCCTAAAAATTCAAAAATTTTATCTTTTTCAAAAGGAGAAAACCAGTTGATTTCCTGGTCACGCTTCCACCAAGTCATCTGTTTCTTAGCGTATCGACGTGTGTTTTTCTGAATCTCCTCAATCGCTTTCTCCAACGAATATTCACCTCCGATGTAAGCGAACAACTCCTTGAAACCTACGGTGTTGAGGCTATTAAGATGACGGTATTGGTAGACGTTGCGGGCTTCAGCTTCTGCACCGTCTTCAATCATCACATGAGTGCGACGATTGATTCTGTCGTACATCTCTTCACGAGGCAAGGTGAGACCGATCTTCACAATGTCAAACGGACGCTGCTTCTTTTCCTGCTTACGGATTTCTGTATATGGTTTTCCTGTTTCCAGACAGATTTCAAGAGCGTGTATGATACGCTTATAATTATGAGGATCCACCTCTTCATAATATTCAGGGTCAAGAATCTTCAACTCACCAAGCATATTGCTGATCCCTTCCGACTCATAACGCTTCCAAAGCTCATCACGCAGTTTTTCATCCACATTCGGTCTATCATCAATACCATTACAAAGAGCGTCAATATAGAGCATCGATCCACCTACCATAACTACATCATCATGAGTGAGGAAAAGTTCCTCGAGTTTCGCCAATGCCTCTATCTCAAAACGTCCGCAGCTATAATAGTCATCAAGAGCAAGCATCCCTATAAAATGATGTTTTGCTCTGCTCAACTCTTCAGCGGATGGAGCAGCAGTGACGATAGGGATATCTTTATAGAACTGACGGGAATCACATGAGATAATATCAGTGTGAAGACGTTCAGCAACTTGAATGCTGAGTTCCGTTTTTCCGATAGCCGTCGGTCCGAGTATGACAATCAGTCGTTTGCTCATTAGTTTTGGGACTCTAAATAATTGCTTTTATATTCCTTTTGGATGAAATCGACTACAAATATAGCCATTTTTGCGTGTAATATTGGTGGATTTGGATTGATATTTATAATTTTGCAGCCGACTGAAATTTTGAACAAACACAAACAAAAAATAAAGAGAAAATCAAAAAATGAAAATTGGACTGAATTTATATGGCCCATGCTCAAAGCAGGCAATGAAGGAAGAAGATCTGTTGATTGCAGTAAGAGCGTTAGAAATTGATTTTGTTGAACCATGTGTCCTGATGGGAGGTTTGACTCACGACAACCCATCATTCTGGACAATGTCGAAATTCCAGCATCTGTACAAATTTATGAACAACATCGGATTAGAAGTGAATTCTATCCACGTTGTGACAGAATCCATTCAAGATTCCGTCGACGAAATGATCATGTTAGCCAACGAATATGGCATCAAGCAATTTGTGATAGGTATGCCAAATCAACTGGAGGAGAGTGTATTAAGAGAGAGAACGTTGGTATTATTCAGTGTGACAGAAAGACTTAAACCATGTGGAGCACGTCTGCTCATACACAACAACAAACCAGATACAGCCGTGAAGATCAACGGAAAGACAGCATTGGAAACATTGGTTGATTTGTGTGATGGAAAGGTCGGTTTTCAGCTTGATTTAGGTTGGTGCGCAGCAGGAGGAGAAGATCCGATCGCATTCTTCAAACGAAATGAGAGTAGGGTAGAATCACTTCATTTCAAGGATTTTGTAAAACCAGAAATCTCAGAATCCGACGTCACTATCGGCAGTGGAAGCATCGACACAAAATCAGCCATTGAGATCGCCCAAAAACTAAGGATTCCGATGTTGATTGACCAAGACAGTTATGGCGACATTCGCGTCGACTTGAAGAAATCTGCAGAATTCATAATCAAAAAATCATAAAGCATTCTCTTTTTTATCTAAACATTTTTCCCATTCATATATTTCATTCTTCCCATTATAACATTGGAAGTAAGCCTTTTTTGTCCATATTCCAAATAAATGTTAACTTTGCAGAAGTTTGCGAAATATAATAAGAACAATAGGGTTTAATAAATATATGAAAAACTTTTTTAAACGTTGCCTTACAACAGTAGCAATATTACAATTAGCAATATCAACCTTTTCTCAATCATGGTCGTTGGTATGGCGAGAGGATTTCGGTGTCGCAGAAGATACTGTCATAAAAAATTTTGCCGATCCCACGATGACAGTGCCTAATCATTATTTTATAGATTATGAAAAGGTTCAAGATGGATATGATAATATAAAGAATGTGCCTATATATAAATATGTAAAAAGAGTGGCAGGAGATGAACAATGTGGTCAGATCGATGATAGCTTTTACGGCATAGCAAATAGTACAGCATGGGCATATAATCGTTTTAGTCAATGTGGACTCACTGGGTCCTATTTCACTTATGGACGAGATCATACAGGAAACCAAAATGGAGCGATGTTGATCATAAATTCAGGTGCCGGAATTGGAGAAACCATATACGGACAAGACATTGATTTTGACCTATGTGATTCTAAAAAGTATAGATTCAAGATTTTCGCGTCAAGTGTGACTTCTTTTCCTGCTCCAGAGGCTATGTTGACACTTATTGTGAAGAATAAGACAACAGGTAAAGTAATTGCGGAAATTGATACAAAGGAGATTCCGTTGTGGGAATCTGCAGGAACAAATCCGTTTGCTGAACATAAATGGAGCGAGTATTATGCAGATTTCACCGCCACAAATGGAGATAATCTATCATTGCAGATTATAAACAATTCTCTTTCTGGTGAAGGAAATGATTTCGTAATTGACGATATTTCACTTTACCGTTATGATGAAGACGTCAATGTGCCAGAAATGAAGATAGAAGAGAGTGCAATCGCGTCGGCCACAGGTTCAAACACTTGTTCTTATGAAGCAAAATTCTCTGTTGTTAATTCAGTGCTTGAAGATTGGCAAAAAATAGATAATTCGGTATATGTATTATGGCAGAAGTCCGAAGACGGTGGATTGACATGGACGAATATTAATGACAAGAGTGGTATCAACAAGTCTGTATTAAAGATGGTTGTCGACGGTACTGAAACTTCTGTTTTTCGCGTGATTGTCACTGCTAGCCCAACAGATGAGGAGGCAAAAGAACAGGCTGAATACATAGCTATTCACAATGCTCCCAAAAACGGATGTGCTTTTTATTCAATATCAAATACTATTTCCAGTATCAAACCAAAACCTAATTGCCAATATAAAGAGACGTTGAGAGAACTTTGGAAAGAAGATTTCGGCGTTTGTGATACATTTGGTTTTGGTACAAATTCAGGTATGGTATTAAGCGCATACACACCAGGAGGCAAGGAACCAATGTCTCAGAAAGGTGAATATATTATCTGTTCAATACCAGATTCTGCAATCTATCATATGACTTGTGATTGGGATGGCACAAATTGTAAGAAAAGTATTCAGTTTACACCTAACAATTACAATGGCGTTGTCTCACCTAACGAAGTCTCTTATTTCAGATTTCAGACCATCAGAAATTGGTAATGCTTTTGCATTCATCCGTATGAATAAAGGAGACAATAAAACAAATCCTGTTTTTTATAAAAAGACTGTATCTGTACCTTTTTGTCCATGTAAAACATTCATGCTCAATGCATCTCTGATGTGTAATGGAGCTGAATGGGGAACAAATATCGTCACAAAGATGGCTGTTTATGATAATAGAGGAAATGAGTTGGCTGCTGAGTCTGTGCCATTGAATTTCAAAGGTGGATTTGATAAAAAAATTGCAACTGTGCCTTTCTCTGTTCCAACTGGTTATTCAGGTGATGTCACAATCGAATTGTCACTCGACTATCTATATAATCAAGATAATGTCTCTTGCGGTGATTGGCTAGATTTCGCTATCGATGATTTGTCTATAACATTATGTGGCGAAAATATGCCAAAACCTATGATTTCTATAGATGGAAATGCAGGTATGTATTTGTTGTCTGGTTTTGATTGTACAGACGACACACCACATAAAGTTGTGATGTCTGGACTAAATGACTTGTTGAAAGAGTATCCAGACGCCGCATTCATTTGGCAGACTTCAGTGGATGGAGGAGCGACGTGGAGCAATTTATCCGCGTCGGCGACTTCTATTGACTACGAATATAGCGGAGATTTGGAATCATTGTATAGAGTTGTGATAGGAGAGACAGAAGCTGTGGCAGAAGAAGTAGCGGCTACTGGCAGACACAAAGATGAATGCTCCGTTTACTATATCACAAACGTTGTCGGATTCAAATGTAAAGAGAGCGAATGCCGCGCTCCTAAATTCTCATTCGACGCCGACAAGGAGGTAAAGAAAATCGACACTGTTTTCTGTGCCACTCCTGACGCTATAGACATCAATGTGATCCAGACCAACAAGGTAAATGTGGATGATTTCTACATCGCCATCATGGGTGCGGACAAAAAGTATGAAGCTGCAAAAGTTATGTCTCCAGCCCCAACGTCTACAGATAATATCTGGAAAATTTCTCTTGACAAAAAGTCGGCAAACTATATGATCTACGCAATCAACGACACTTGCAAGAGCGACACATTATATATCAATGTCGACGTAAGAGAGCCAATTGAATTGAAACCTGTTGACGACCTGATGTTCTGTGCTATAGAAGTGCCAACAGTCATACTCAAAATCACATCAGGAGAGGCTGAGTCAGTCTTTTTGAAATATGGCTCCCATGAAGGAAAAGCGGAAGTGACATTGTCGGAGGCATTCGTTATTTTTCCTGATATAGCCGAAATAATAGGAGAAACAGAAGTCTCAGCATACGCAGAAAGCAAAGATGGAAAATGCAAATCGGAAACAATCACATTTAAAATGGACTATGAATCTATTCCAGATTTCACTTTCGACGTCGATAATAATATCATTTGCAGTGGAGATAAAACAGAACTGCACCTAAATATCGCTGAAGGCCATAACTCAAAAAATCATAAATATGAAATAGAAGGAAGCGACGGCAAACCTGTGGACATCAATAACCTTGTATTTTTCCCTAAAGAAGGTATAACATACACAGTTACAGCCACAAGTGACGCTTGCCAATCTATTATATCCAGAGAAATAAGTTTATATGTGGTATTACCTATAGCACTTAATCTGGAAACTGTGCCATCACCTGTTCTAAAAACATTAGGTTACGAAGAAGCTGTTTGTGCGCCTGCCACTGTTTCATTCATTTTAAAAGATAACTTAAACCTTACATCTTGGGATTGGGAATACCGTAAGAAAGGTGAAAAAGATTTCACAAAATGGGAAACTGAAAGCACTAAAACAACAAATAGTTTTGAGGTCACAGAAGAAACTTCTTTCAGAGTCACATCAAAGGTAGATACAGAAGTATGTAAAAATTTTTCTTCATTTATCATCACCATTAAGGCTGAAAACAAACCTGAGTTCTCTTTGGCCTTGGATAAAGACAGAATATGTGAAAGCGGAGATATAGAATTATCTCTTCTAACAAAAGATTCCTATGATCCTTCGATAATAACAGCTACAGCCAACGGCAATCCAATCACTTTGAACGACAACAAATATTCAGCAAACATTAGCGAGACAACCAAGTTTGAGGTTACTGTTTCCGGAGAAGTGTGCGGTGAAACCAAATTTGACACAACAGCATACATTGACCATCCGCTTTCATTCACAATGACTCCAGACAAAACTAAAATTTGTGAAGGGGAGGATGTCACATTCACTGTGACAGGAGAATCAAATGGAATCGTTTGGTATAAGAGTACAGACGGTAATAAATATACAGAGTTCACACCTGAAAGTGGAAACAAAATCACACCAGACGAAACAATCTACGTCTATGCCGGCACACCAAGTGATGGCGCGTGTGGAGCGTTCAAGGTTGATCCAGTAAAGATTGAAGTAGAGAAACCATTGTCGTTTGATTTAGTAAGCAATACGACAAGCAAAATTTGTGCTGGAACAGAGGTTGGTCTTGCCATTAAAAACGTAGTCGGAACACCGAAGTCATCAAAATGGGAAAAGAATGGAATCGAGATAAACGCAGTGTCATCTTATCAGGATTCACCTGTAAGCACGTCTAATTATAAAGTGACATTGAACGGAAATGTATGTCCGTCAGTTGAGCATGAGATCGACATTGAAGTGGAGAGTGCGGACGCATTAAGTCTGACTGCCGACAAATCATTGATTTGTGAGGGAGAAAGTGTGACTTTGACAAAAGATTACGGAACAAATGATCCAGCCTCGGTGACATGGTGGAGTGAGATCAACGGAATGAAAACCAAGATTTCTGAAACCAGCACCGTCTCTCCAAGCAAATCGACATCATATTATCTGAGTGTCAAAGGAACAGTTTGTAATGAGGTTTATTCGCAACCAGCCATCGTAGAGGTTGAGCCTATTAATGATTTTACATTTACTGTAGAAAACGAAATGATTTGCGAAGGAGATGAGGTAAAGCTCACATTTGGGTTGAAGAGTTTCAGATCTGATGAAAATAATTATATTCTTACAGCAAATAATAAAAAACTTGAAGATAGTGATTATACGAGCTCTATTATAGTAGGAAATCCAGACTATAAAATGATGATAGAATTCACAATTCATCCGACAGAACCAACAACATATGCGTTGTCGATGCCAGGAAAAGTCTGTAAGACAGAAACGAAAAGTTTGGATGTGAAGGTTCAGGAAAAGCCCAAACTTTCTGTGACTATTGACAAGACAGGAGTTTGTGAGGGAGAAGACGTTACAATCACACCGACAGCAGAGAATGTAGATGAATTGATTTGGAAATCAAGCGTAGACGGAGGAGTCACATTTACAGAGGATGTTAAATCAACATCTGCACAAACATTCACACCAGATAAATCCATCATTTATTCCATCACAACAGAAAGTGCCGATGTCTGCGAACCGGTTGAATGGACACAAGAAGTGGAGGTGGAACCAGCATTCACAGTGTCATTTGACGCTAATTCAACAATAACATGCCCAGGAGAAGAGATAGAGGTCAAAGCATCGATAGATGGTATGAGCGACCAATTACAAATTGAATGGACAAAAAGTGAAGACGGAGTAAAACAATCAACAGTCAAAGCAACAGAAGATCAAACCATTGTCAAAACTAAACTTGATACGACAACCGTTTTCACAATTAAAGTGTCAGGAAAATATTGTGAAGATCAAACCGCTAAAACAACTGCCACGATAGATATCGTTCCAACAGTAACTCTTGAACTATCATCAGATAGTTTGTGTGAAGGAGAAGAAGTGGAATTGAATGTTATATTCTCATCAAATAATTATTTGATAGATTCTGTATATATTGGATTAGGATCACGTGGTTCATTGGAATGGGAAGAAGAAACTTGGCATTATGCAGGAATAGGTGGAATAACAGACAGAACTAATCCAACAAGAGATATTCGTTATATATATGGAGGATTTAACCATCAATTTGAATCCATTGAATACAAAACTCAAGCATGGACACCTGCTGGATGCAAAATTCTTCCATCAGCCAAAAAAGTATTTGTCGAAAAAGCCATTTCACTTGATGTTCCTTCTGACACATCATTATGTGAAGGTGGAGAACTTAAATTGTCAGTCGATGGAAGCAAAGGCTACCAGTATACATGGACTATTGATGGCGATACTATATCTAAAAACTACAAAATGACGTATGATGGCGTTGAATCAGCAAATGTGAAACTTGAAGCAAAAGGCTCTATATGCAAAGAGACGTATGATTTAGCCATCAATGTTGTTCCGACACCGCATATTGTTTCGGTAGAGGAGAGTGGAGCCAACGCATTTGAAGTCGCAGCAGAAGGTGGCAGCGGAGCATATCTGTTTGATTTTGGCGACGGTTATCAGTCTTCTTCAACATTAAGTCCAGCCACATACGGACGCACATATAAGGTCAAAGTCAAAGATGAGTTAGGATGTGAATCAGATACAACAATCAAGACTCCGACTTATGAGTTGGAATTTCCTATAATTTTCACACCTAACGGAGATGGAGACAATGATGTGTGGAAGATCAAGAATATTGACAAATATCCAAGTGCTAGAATCAAAGTCTACGACCGTTTTGGCAAGAAACTGTGTGATATGACAGCATCAGAGATGGAAGCGTGGGATGGCACGTATAATGGAAGAGACCTACCGTCTACCGACTACTGGTATGAGATTGAAATAGATGAGATTGACAAAACATATGTTGGCCATTTCACATTAATTAGAAACTAATGATTAAAAAATGTTAATAATGCGGATCCGTACTACTAAAAATAGTGGTACGGATCATTTTTTTCCTTTTTAATCCTTAATTTTGCATTTCAAATTTAATCTTAATATTAATGCGTATGAGTAAAAAGTTACTGTTATCAATGTTGTTTGTTTACCTTTCAACACTGTTGTCATTCGGAAAAACCGATGATGATCCAATCAACTTAGAGACGTTCGAGATTGTTGTATTGCCTGCCGACACTGCAATGGGAGAGCCTAATGTTGTACATCCATATAAAGGATCAGAATTAAATATCTATCATATAGCCAAACCAAAGGCAGGATATGATGTAGATTATTGGGTATCAAAAAAAGGTTTGACATTGGATTCCATTGCAGACAATGATACTATTATCGTTTATTATAAAGAAATACCACGGTACACTATCACAGTGATCTCTTCAGACACAACAATGGGTACTGTCGGAACTATCCATGGTGGTGATGAGTACTTAAATGAAGAGAAGGTGTATCTTGAGCATTATGCCAAAGAGGGATATAAATTTTGCTGCTGGTATAGTCTAATTGATTCAACGAAATTTGATGAAAGATTTTGGGCTTATCGTAACGACACAATTGTGGGAAAATTTATTGCCGCATCCGACTCTTGTCCAATGGTATATGAACCAAACTACAAACTATACGATATTGTAGTTTTATCAGCCGACACAACTCAGGGAGAGGCTTACAGACAAATGGGCACAGGACCAGTATTGGAAGGGTTGCCAATCATAAAAGAAGCCAGACCTAATCCTGGTTATGTATTTTCTCATTGGTATTCAGTAAATGGACTTTCCGTTGATACAGTTAGCGGAAATGATACAATTTATGCATATTTCAAAAAAATAGAAACACATTACATCACAGTGATTTCAGAAGACACAACAAAAGGTACTGTTGATGGAAGTGGAGAATATAAAGAGGGAACGAATTTAGAATTCTTGAAATTCTTGACAACACCTAAACGTGGTTATGACTTTGACCGCATGGAATCTGTCAAGGGACATTCAGAAGTAGTAGAAGATGACACTATTTATATTTACTTCAAAGAATTGCCGTTGTATAACATCACTATTATTTCAGAGGATTCTACAAAAGGTATCGTTTCCGGAAGTGGGGAATATTATGAAGGAGAGAATATAAATTTCAATGTTGATACTGTACAATCTGGACTTTATTTCGAAAAATTTATATCTGTAAATAAAGTCACAAGAAGTTACTTGGATCAAAACAACATGACCCAATGGTATGTACATGGAAATGACACTCTTATTGCACATTTTGCACAAGACACTACTAATGTATATGTTCGTTTGGATAGGGTTGACTGTATAAATTTTTATGGCAATATTATCAAAGATAGACAATTTTGGTCTCAAAAAGGCGACACTATTTTTGTCACACACAAAAATAATGGCCAAAAAGAAATTTATATCGACAAAGCGACATTAAGACTCCTTAAGGCTGATACTCTGCTTGTTGAAGTGCGATCTAATGATGGTTACATTTCAGATTCTATTTATACAATAACTTCTGATTTTCCAGAAACAAATAACAACAATTTCGAAAAAAATATGCTGGAAATAAATATGTATAAATTCAAAGATACAATTGATGTAGAGGAAGCTGAAGGAGATTCCTTCAATGTTTATATTTCATCATACAATTCTTCTTTTGTATGGGAAGGTAATGGACGTTATGCGAAAGGAGACACTGTGTTTGTTCCAAATTATGAATTCTATTATCAACCTGAAGAAGATACCTATTATACACTGGAAAACAGTGAATATTACACATTTGTCGTGAAAAATGACATCAACATAGTATTATTACAGGATTATCCAATAGGTGTCGACCAAGTCGCTGCAGAAAAAGAAAATGATCCTTTTGTGAATGTCTACACAATCAATGGATATCTGTTGAAACACCATGTCAAAGAGAGTGAAGCTCTTGAAGGTCTGAACAGAGGAATATATATTGTAGGCAGAAAGAAAGTGTTTGTGAATAAGTAATGACTTATCCAGCTTGACATTACAACAGGGTCATCCGTTTAATTTCGGTTGACCCTGTTTGTTTTTATGGTGAAAATCAATAAAATTTTGTATCTTTGCAAAAATTTTAGAAATCAATACGAAAATTAATAAAATTATATAATGATAACAGCGTCTGATATTGTAGTTCAATTTGGAAAGCGTATCCTTTTCCAAGATGTAAATCTAAAGTTCACACCAGGCAACTGCTACGGAATCATCGGAGCAAACGGTGCAGGAAAATCAACATTTCTAAAAGTAATCAGCGGTGATTTGACACCGACAAAGGGTAGTGTGGCTATCGCTCCAGGTGAGCGTTTGTCTGTGCTTCGTCAGGATCACTACGCTTTTGATGACTGCACAGTAATCGAGACTGTACTTCGTGGTCACGAACCATTGTGGAATGTTATGCAGGAGAAAGACGCTATCTATGCAAAACCAGAGATGACAGACGAGGATGGTATCCGTGCTTGTGAGCTTGAAGAGAAGTTCGCTGAGATGGACGGATGGAATGCCGAGAGCGACGCTGCTGCTTTGCTTTCTGGTCTGGGCATCAAAGAGGATTTGCACTACAAGTTGATGAAGGAGTTGAGTGGTAAAGAGAAGGTGCGTGTGCTATTGGCACAGGCTTTGTTTGGAAAACCAGACAATCTGCTTCTTGATGAGCCTACCAATGACCTTGACCTTGAGACTGTGATGTGGCTTGAGGAATACTTGTCTAATTTCGAAAACACTGTGCTTGTCGTTTCCCACGACCGTCACTTCTTGGATAGTGTATGTACACACACAGTAGATATCGACTACGGTAAGATCTCAATGTTCGCTGGTAACTATAGCTTCTGGTACGAGTCAAGCCAGTTGGCTCTACGTCAGCGCGCTCAACAGAACAAGAAGGCTGAGGAGAAGAAGAAAGAACTTCAGGAATTCATCCAGCGTTTCTCAGCTAACGTGGCTAAGAGTAAACAGACTACATCAAGAAAGAAGATGTTGGAGAAACTTAATATTGAGGAGATCCAACCTTCTACACGTAAATATCCTGGTATCATCTTCACTCCTAAACGTGAGCCAGGTAACAAGGTGCTTGAAGTTAAGGGATTGGCTGCAAGTGTTGAAGGTGATGTTCTATTCAAGGACGTTACATTCCAGGTTGAGAAGGATGACAAGATTGTATTCGTAAGCCACGATCCACGTGCAATGACAGCTTTGTTTGAGATCATCAACGGAAATATCAAGGCCGACGCAGGTCAGTACAGCTGGGGTGAGGATACAATCACAAGCGCTTATCTTCCAATGGATAACACTAAATTCTTCACATCAGATTTGAGTTTGGTTGACTGGTTGTCTCAGTATTCAGAAGACACAACAGAGAGTTATGTCCGTGGTTTCCTAGGCAGAATGTTGTTCTCTGGAGAAGAGATCTACAAGAAGTGTAACGTGCTTTCCGGAGGTGAGAAGATGAGATGTATGATCTCACGCATGATGCTTAAGGACGCCAACCTTCTTTGTTTGGACTCTCCAACTAACCACTTGGATTTGGAGTCGATCCAGGCATTCAACAATACATTGAAGACATTCAAGGGCGTGATTCTTATGTCGAGCCACGACCACGAGTTTATCCAGACTGTATGTAACCGTGTGATCGAGCTTACACCAAACGGAATCATCGACAAGCGTATGGATTACGATGACTATATCACTGATGATTCAATCAAGGAGTTGAAAGCTAAATTGTACGCAAAATAATTTGTAAAGATGAAGTTTGCCGTTAGACTGATATCATCGATTTTCGCAGCAGCCGCTTTAGTTGGCTGTGGATCGAGATCTGAGGATAGATTTTCTAAAGTGGCTATCCCAGATGAGAATAGAGTAGACGTGGAGTTCCGTCGCTTAGATAAAGAGTTGACGGGAATGAACTATGCCAACTCAGCTTCTGAGTTCGCAAAACTGAAGGATGCCTATGCTGCGGAAGACTCGTCTGACATGAATTTTCTTGACATCTACACAGAAGCCGTTTTGAATATCGGAAATGTGGATCAGATGGAGACGAGAAACATCATCCAGAAATTCGCTACGGGCAAACCATATTGCGATTTTTTCCAAGATGCTGATTCTGTTTTCCCAGACATGTCGGCAGAAAAACATGAGCTTGACAATGCATTCTCGATTCTGAAGACAAATCTTCCAGACATTAATGTGCCAAAGCAATATGTCGCAATAGTGTCGGGATTCTATTCTAATGTGCTTTGCACAAAGAGTCGTTTGGGATTCTCTCTTGAATACTATCTTGGAGCAAATTACGCAAATTATAAGTATGTCGACGGATTGTACGACTACATGATCTGCAATTACAGACGTGAGAAACTGGTATCAGATGGCGTATTCTGTTGGCTGTCAACAGAATATGAGTTCAAGGAATCAGCGCCTACACTGTTGCAGAAGATCATATATCTCGGCAAAATTGTGTATCTGACATCTGTCGCTTTGCCAAACCAAGATATGCACACAATCCTTGGCTACACACCAGACCAATACGAATGGTGCTGCCAGAATGAGGCTCAAATGTGGCATTATATGGCTGAATATAAGCATCTTTTCTCAACAGATCGTCTGACAGTAGGCAAATATTGTGATCCTGCACCGTCTACATCATTCTTTCCTCAGGATTCTCCGGGAAGAAGCGGATTATTCGTCGGATACAAGATTATCGAAGCATATTTGAATGCAAATACAAATGTGACTCTTCAGGATTTGATGCAGAACAACGATGCGTCAGAAATTTTGGAAATGTCGGGATACAATCCAAAATAACTTGATTATATTCAAATGATATAAAAAGGAACTATATCCATGTTTTAGAAATTGTGTTATAGTTCCTTTTTTATTTTGGACCATTCTTAATCATAACATATATTTTGAATAAACGAAAGAGGGTTTCAAATGTTGGGAATCGCAACCACAATTTAAGCCGGTAAACAATATCTATGAGTAATTCCACATTACATATTTTATCACTCTTGATAGTTTTGTCTATCATACCTTCTTCCTGCTATCTGAATCCACAAAGGGAATCAGATACATCAGAGAATGGACTTAAGGGTATGGTTAAATTCGTGAAATCATACAAGACAAATATTGAGGACGATCTGACGAATGACGAAGATAAAATCTATGAAATTGATGAATATAATAGAGACGGCTACCATATAAAATTTTATTATGAATGCGGAACCTATGACGAATATGAGTATGACTGGCATGGTTACCCTAAAGAAACAAAATTAGGTCACTTATCAGATTTCAAAAAAACTTATAAAAATACCTATGACAATAAGGGTAGAATTGTGCATACAGTGAGTTATGACGAAAACGATGGAGCAATAACAATTGATTCTGAGACATCCTACACCTATGATGATCTAGGAAATCTTGTTACAAAGGAGTTTCTCTACTATAAAGATTCCACCAAGATAAGCTATAAATATTCATACGACGACAAAAAACGTAAGAATGAAATAAGCTGTCTTATTTTAGATACAGAAACAGAAACCAAGATTTCTGAAAAATATGATACTTTGGGTAACGTATTAGAAATCAACCACAACGATACTTTAACAAAAGTGACATATTCTTATGATTCTTTAGGTTTTATTTCTGAAAAAAGATTCTTAGACATCAACGACAGTATCGTTAAAAAAGAGCTATTTCGTTGTGATGGACATGGCAACTGGATAGAAAGACGGCTCGTTGATAAAAATGGAAATTTCTTAAACGGAGAATTACGAGAAATAGAGTATTACTAAATGATCATGTAAATTTGTCATATTTATATAACAAAGAGTATGCCAATTTGTCGTATATCCATTTTGGCACACATTTTGATTTTCATAGGATAAATATATTATATTAAATAGAATATGAACAATTTCGATGATATGAACGAAGAAAACGGAGAATTTATTCCAGTAATTGCAGACGGAGGAGTTCCTGATGAATATAAATTAGATAAGACGGAAGGACTCTTGACATTAGCATTGCGTAATGTTGTGTTGATGCCGGGTGTTGTTTTGCCAGTACAACTAGGAAGAGCAAAATCAAAATATGCAGCAAAACGAACTAAATCGTTAAATGAGCCATTGGTAGTGGTCACTCAAAGGGATGCCCGAGAGGATGAGCCGACCAAGAAGGATCTATATGACGTTGGTGTTGTTGGAAATGTAGTGAAAATACTCGATATGCCAAACGGACAGAGCACAGCTATCATCCAGGGTATGCGCCGTGTGATGATCAAAGATTTGCGTGTTCAGTCTAATTTCTTGGAGTCGGATGTGGTTCTTCTTGAAGAGATGTTGCCAGAAGACGAAGAGAAACGCGAGTTTGACGCTATACTTGATTCTGTAAAAGAGAGATCAGAGCAGATACTTAAAGCTTCTTCAGGCACCGTGCCAATGGAGGCTATGTTCGCGCTGCGTAATATCGAGAGCAGTATATCTTTCGTAAACTATATAGTTGCAAACTTCCCATTCTCTGTAGTAGACAAACAGAATATGCTGGAGTGTGGTTCATTGAAAGAACGTGCACTTATATTGTTGTCGCTACTCAACAAGGAGATGCAGCTCGCATCGTTGAAACAGAATATCAGAGAGAAGACAAACCGTCAGATAGATCGTCAGCAGCGTAACTATTTCCTTCAGCAACAGATGAAGACAATCAAGGAAGAACTTGATGAAAACGGTGATGATGAGGATTACTCGCGTCTACTTGCTGAATCAGATAAGAAAAAGTGGAATAAGAAGATTAAAGACGTGTTTATGAAGGAGTTGGGCAAATTGAACCGTCTCCCTCAACAATCTCTTGACTATTCTACTCAGGTCACATATCTTGAAAACATGCTTGCTTTGCCTTGGGATGTCAAGACAAAAGAATCTCTATCTTTGAAAACAGCACAGGAGGTGCTCGACCGTGACCACTATGGCATGGAGGACATCAAAGACAGAATCCTTGAACATCTTGCGGTGATGAAGCTTCGTGGAAATATGAAGTCAAACATCCTATGCCTATATGGACCTCCAGGAGTAGGAAAGACATCATTGGGTAAATCAATTGCGGATGCACTTGGAAGAAACTATGTGCGTGTGGCTCTTGGTGGAATCCATGATGAAAGTGAGATTCGTGGTCATCGCCGCACATACGTCGGAGCGATGCCAGGACGTATATTGAAAGCGATGAAAGAGGCAGGTTCGAGCAATCCCGTCTTCATTCTTGATGAGATAGATAAAGTGAGCCACTCAGACGGTTTCCACGGAAGCCCTGATTCTGCGTTGCTTGAAGTGCTTGATCCTGAACAGAATAAGAATTTCCATGATAATTATCTGGACGTGGATTACGACTTGTCTAATGTGATGTTCATCGCCACAGCCAACGACATAAGCACCATCAGCCAGCCGTTGAAAGACCGTATGGAGTTTATCAATATCGGCGGATACTCACAGGAGGAGAAACTACAGATCGCAAAGCGTCACATAGTGCCAAAAATTGCGGCTGAGCTTGGAGTCTCATTGGAGGAGGTAACATTCACAGACGAAGCGTTGAATAAGATAATTTCCGGTTACACAATGGAAAGCGGTGTACGTGGACTTGAGAAACAGATTCGCAAGATCTACCGTAAACTTGCAAAGAAGATTGTGATGAAAGAGGAATTCAAATCTAATGTCGACGTGGAGGATATCCAGGAATATCTTGGAAAGAAAGAGGTGCCTCATGAACTGTATGAAGGCAACGACAATATCGGCGTCGTAACAGGTTTGTCTGTGACAAGTTACGGTGGAGAGATTCTGTTTATTGAGACATCATTGTCGAAGAGCAAGAATCCAACATTGACAGTGACTGGCCAGATCAGAGATGTGATGAAAGAGTCGGCTATGCTTGCGATGCAGTATGTGAAATGTTCAGCGGACACTCTTGGCATCGATCCTACTGTGTTCGATGATACAGCCGTACATATTCACGTGCCAGACGGTTCAACACCTAAAGATGGTCCGTCAGCCGGCATCACAATGGCAACAGCTCTTGCATCAGCCTTCACAGGCAGAAAAGTGAAAGCTAATCTGGCAATGTCGGGTGAAATCACATTGAGAGGCAAGGTGACAGCTGTAGGAGGAATCCGTGAAAAGACATTGGCTGCAAAACGTTCTGGAATCAAAGAGATTATCTTGTGTAAGGATAATCAGAAAGACGTGGAGGAGATCAAACCTGAATATCTTGAAGGAGTGACATTCCATTACGTCGACAATGTACAGGATGTATTCAATTTGGCATTGATATAAAATGTAATGATATGAAAAAAGGGTAGAGACGGGATTTATTCCGTCTCTATTTTTTTATATCACTGATATACAATTAACGAAGTTATTACAATTTACAGACACAGAAACTGTATTCTTTCTCTGCTTTTTTATATTTTCGTAATTGAATATATATTTACGAATTAGCAATATCGAATATGACTACATTAAAGAAAATCAGAATTTTGATCGTTTTCTATATGGTGGCACTGGTGACAGCTGGAGTCACAGCATTCCCCGTGGAATGTGAACTGAACCTTTTGTGCTCAATCTTCTCAATTGATCCGGATACAATCAACCAAATGAAAGAAAACTCAATCCAACCACTTTTTTCTTGGCTTTATGAAGTGAAAGTAGGAATAACTGAGACAAATGCAAAATATCCATATTTGGCTTACGGTTTCGACTGGTTGGCATACGCTCATCTTATGATCGCAGCTTTGTTTGTAGGGCCATATCGTGATCCGATTAAAAACAAATGGGTAATCTATTGGGGTATGTTCGCATGTGTGTCAATATTCCCATTGGCATTCATCTGTGGACCAATCCGATCAATTCCGTTCTTCTGGACATTAGTGGATTGTTCATTCGGACTTTTCGGAATAATTCCACTATGGTATTGCACTAAATTGATCAGACAATACGAAAAGGAGGTAGATGCTAATGAATAATAAATTGAATCATATTCTTGATATCACATTTCTGATTTCATTTAGTTCAGGCATAATTCTCTCTTTCATCTCCATCGGTTGCGATTATTTGAGATGGAATCTGAATCTCGTGTGTTTAGTAATAAGTATAATAACATCCTTTTTGATTTTTTTCTTTAATATTCATCAGTTGAAGAAACATCTAATGGTACTTTTCACAGGGATTATCACTGCTGTCACGTTGATTCTATATATGGCATATTTTTATCATCCAAAAGTTGCTGAAACATCTCATTATGTAGTTAGACATATTCCAGATGGTTTAATCTTCAACATTGATCCGGGACATTTTTGTTTGTATGAAAAGGATGGAATATGGGAGAAATACCATTCAATATTATCATCTGATGGGTTTTGTTATGAATTAAATGACTTTAAGGAATATGAAAAATGGTCGGTCGTATCGTATTGTTTGGAAGTGAATAAAAAGAAATGGACAGAGGTGAGTGCGGATAGTCTGAAATCCTATTTCATAGCACCAATAGACAAACAAACATCAAAACAATATAAAAAACAAATCGATAGTTTGAAAGTCAATTTAAATGCTACAGTGAAAGAACTTTACTAGTAGCCCACCGTCTACTTATGATTTAAAATTATTCTGAAATATGGCAATATCAGTTAATTCTAAAGAACTTATACAACTGCTTGATCTTACTCCAGCAGACCAAAATATCATGCTTTCCGGAAAGCACGGAATAGGCAAATCGGAAATTCTCACGAAATATTTTGCATCAAAGGGAATGAAAGTGGTGTCGCTTTTCCTCGGACAGATGAGTGATCCCGGTGATTTGATTGGTTTGCCATACAAGAATGAAAAGACAGGCAACACTGAGTTTATGCCACCATATTGGTTTCCTACAGATGGAAAACCGATCGTGTTATTCCTTGACGAGTTGAACCGAGCACGTCCAGAAGTATTGCAGACAATAATGGATCTTGCACTCAATAAAAAACTGGCAGGCAAACAGTTGCCGGAAGGAAGTCGTATCATCTCAGCAGTCAACTCAGGAGAAGAGTATCAGCTGACTGATTTGGATCCAGCTCTTGTGTCTCGTTTCAACATCTACAATTTCCGTCCGACACCGTCAGAATGGCTTTTATGGGCAGCTGAAAATAAAGTAGACGAGAGGGTGATAAACTTTATCCAAGAACATTCCGACCAGCTTGATGGTGTGGCAACAGATATCGACAACGGATTAGAAAAGACTCCGGACAGACGTGGATGGAAAAGAGTGAGTGATCTTATTTCTGGAGTTTCTGATATAGATGCCATATACAAGAAGTTGATTTCAGGAATTGTAGGAAACCAGGCAGGATCTTTGTTTTTTGACTACATCAATAAAAAGACACTCCCATCGGCAAAAGAAATCCTTTTGAATTACAAAAAGCATGAGAAAACGCTTAAATCATTGCAACTCCACGAATTATCAATCGTGAATGAGTCTATTTTCAGATTCATAGAGACGGGATTGAATGATGATAAGGATAAAGAGAAGGTTAAGAAAAGCCTTCCTGCCTACTTGGAAATGCTTGAAAGAGAGAAGAAAAATGAAGCCTTTGCTCATTGGTCATCTCTGTTCAGTGGAGGTAATTACCCCGATACTGTAATGTTTATTGTATCGGAAATGCCTGAATTATTGGTGAAAATTCAGAATTTTGTCGCTGGAATATAAGACGGAATTTATATGGATAAGTTGATTGCAAAAGATAGATTCAAACAGCTTGCGGATATGTGGTATCTCCGTGAGCCTGCTTTTTTTGCGGTCTATTGCATTAATAATCTGACGGAGAATCCATATATTAACTGTGCGATACGTTGTGGGCAAGGCAAAATAGAATACAACGCTGAATTCATAAATTCATTGACTGACAATCAGTTGGAAGAATTGATGAAGACGGAAATGATTCGCGTCTTCCTTAAACATCCATATTCACGTCGTCCCATAAATTGTCCGAATGAGAAATTGATTGCCGCCAGCGACATGACTCTTTATGGACATTATAAATTTGATGAATACAGATTTGTCAATCCTGCTGATTTCGGGCTTGAAACAGGTAAATTCTACGAATGGTATCTTGCGAATATCCCTAATGATGGCAGTAATGGAGAAGACGCCGACACAGATGACAACAGCAATAATGATGGCAAAAAGTATGGATACGAGACAGATGTCCCAGGAAGCATGTCGGATAGAGCGGCATTGTGGGATGAAGACGATGAAAGATGTGACAAAATCAACGAACTTATAGAACAGATAAATTCATCCAATAGTTGGGGTTCTATTCCTGGAAATTTGACAGAGAAGATAGTCGCATCGTCGAAAGCTAAAATTGATTATAGAAAAACACTTTCAGGATTCCGCGCATCCATCCTCTCTAGCAAACGTCATCTGACACGAATGCGTCCCAACCGACGATTTGATTTCCAACAGATGGGAAGCAAATATGATCTGGAGACGCGATTGCTGATAGCTGTGGATACCAGTTTGTCAGTCACTCATTTAGAGTTGGCTAATTTTTACGGAGTTATTCAACGAATGTTCAGATATGGCGTCGCACAAATTGACGTCATACAGTTTGATTCTCAACTACAGACACCACAACCAATCAGTTTGAAAGATGCCAAACACTTGAAAATTAGCGAAGTGAAGGGTAGAGGTGGAACAGATTTCCAAGTAGTCTTCGATTATCTACGAGAACATAATTTTTACGATGGAATGATAATTTTCACTGACGGTTACGCTACACAACCCAAAATAGAATTCTTCACAAGGACCAAATTCGTATGGGTACTTAGTGATGAAAAATGTTATGATGAGCATAACGGTTGGATGAAGAAAATCGGAAGAGTCTGTTATATAAACGCAAAATAAAAAGACGTGGATCCTGATATGAACCCCTAAAGTTAGACAAAAAACTTTAGGGGTATATTTATGTCAGAAAAGGAAAAAAGACAAAAGCACG
>SUXE01000024.1 GCA_015061115.1 Bacteroidales bacterium
TAATAATTTGTGACCTGACCACAAAATCGCTTAAATCAACAATTATTTATTTTCTGCAAATCTAAGGTTATGCATTACGCATTATGAATTCTATTATATCTGATGCGAGGATTGAGGGTTCGCCATATTTGGATGCGGCGACGTCGCCTGCCTTTCCATGAAGGAAAACGCCTAGTTTGGCGGCTTCGTATGGTTCGTATCCTTGCGACAGGAGCGAAAGGATTATTCCTGTCAACACATCTCCTGAACCTGCTGTGGCCATGCCTGAATTGCCTGTAGGATTGAAAAACAATGTGTTGCCATCTGTGATTGTGGTATACGCTCCTTTCAACACAATAATAATATTATGTGTTTTTGCCATTTCCATCTGTCGGTCGATCATCTCCATACGATTCGTGCATTTCCCGAAAAGTCGCTGGAATTCGGCGGGATGAGGTGTTATGATTGTAGAAGACGGTAGTTTTTCCATCAATTTGCTGTCGGCAGCAACAATATTCAACGCATCTGCGTCGAGGAGCAGTGTTTTCTCAGAGGCAGCATTGACTACCATCTCCACTAATGTTTTGGCATCACCTGACGTGCCAAGCCCCGGTCCGACAGCCACAGCATCGGTCGTAGAAAGCAGATGGCTGAGTGAGTCGAGAACATTCGTGTCGACTGCATCATACGTTTTGCATATCGCTTCCGGAAGATAATTGATGAGATAAGGCTTGACATCTTTATGTGTGAAGACGTAGAGCATTCCCAATCCGCCTCGCATCGCGGCTTTGGATCCCAGCATACAAGCTCCAGGCATCTCCTGACTTCCAGCCACAAACAATCCTTTTCCGAATGTGCCCTTATGTCCATGCTTCGGACGTCGTCTTATATCAAAATCAGAGTGTTGCAACATATTCCCGACGTCGCCCCTGCCCTCTTTCATCAATCTCATATCAAAATCCACCCAACACATATCGCCGACATAACGCTCGCTCTCTGGCATCAGCGTAGACATCTTCGGATATTGCAGACAGATGGTGTGGTCGGCACGGATGATCGAACGGGACAAATCGGAGAGTTCACGATCCTCTCCCATGAGTCCGGACGGAAGATCCACGGAGACAAGAATCGAATCCCCACGTCGCTCCCCATTCACAAAATCGATCACATTGCCAAGAAACGAATCCTTATTCACCACCCTGTTGATTCCCGATCCAAGCAATCCGTCGATCAGCCAAAGATTCTCTTTCTGCAAAAATGGCCTCATCCTTTCAATATCGTCGACGGAAGAGATCTCATATATATTTATATAATCCTTCACATTGGCATACGCCTGGGCAAAGTCAGCAGTCTGACGGTCGCTCACCTTGATATAGAATACCACGACCTCATAATCAGAGCGTAGCATATCCGCCACACAGAGAGCGTCTCCACCGTTGTTTCCGCCTGATGCCAGAACGACAAAACTTCGTTTTGGCATTTCAGCGACGTTGCGGTTTGATCTATTCGCCATCAATTCCGTCAATCTTGAATATAAAGCGGACGAGGCACGACGCATAAGGTCGAAAGATGTGATACCTTCAACGGCAATCTCCTGTGCGTCAAGAGATTTAACTTGGGATGCAGAAAATATTGGAATCATTTTGATTTATCTATTTCTAACAAAATTACAGTTTTTGTGCAGTCCGACACGCAGATTTTTGCAAAAAAATGTAGGAGAGATTTCATTATGTCATCCATTTATTGGTATCACTTTCTTTCCATCCTTCCCACAATACACATTTTTAGGTATTCCCCAACGTCGGCAGATACCAACAATAAGGTATGCAAAAGATAAAATTTGATAAAAAGAGAATTTAGTAGACGGTGCGTACCTATATATAGGTAGTAGCGAACGGTTGATTTTTACCCATTTTTGCGTATTGATGCAGAGTATTGTTTAGAAGTAATTTTGCACCCGAAAAATAGACAAATTATGACACTGAAAAAAACGTTTCTTTTGACAGCAGTAAGCTTGGTTGCAAGCACTGCTTCAGCACAATGGAACACAGACAGTACCGAGTACGACAGTTTCAAACATTATCGCATAGGCGGATACGGTGAGATGCTCGCCAACTTCAAGGATTATGGCATCAACCGTTTTAATGGCACAAGCGAGGGGAACAGCAAAGTGAGACGCAATACAATAAGTATCCCACGTATGGTTCTTGCTGGCGACGTCAAATTCAACGAGAGATTCTGGTTAGGAATGGAGGTCGAGTTTGAATACGGAGGAAGCGGTCAGGTATACGAACTGGAAAATACAGAGAATGGAGAATATGAGGTGGAGATGGAGAAAGGTGGAGAAGTTGCAGTCGAGCAATTCCATCTGACTTATCATCTTAACAATCATTTCAATATACAGGCTGGTCACATGGTTGTCCCTGTAGGATTAACCAATTCACACCATGAGCCTATCAACTTTTTCGGCACCGTACGTCCAGAGGGAGAGACAACTATGCTTCCAAGCACATGGCATGAAACAGGATTACAGGTGTTTGGTCAGTTTGGACGCAGATGGGCAAGTTTCAGATATCAGGCAATGGTGATCACAGGATTGAATGCCAACGGATTCAACAGAAACAACTGGGCAGGAAAGGCCAACCAAGGAATGTTTGAAGGGGACAACTTCACATGTCCGGCATACGCTACTCGATTGGAATACACTGGCATTCCAGGATTAAGGTTGGGTGCGTCATTATACTATTGTGATGATGTGGCAGCCAACAGTGATAAACCGAACACCTACAATTTCGAAGCTCCGGTGACTATCTGGAACGTGGATCTCAAATACCGCAACAAGTGGATTGAGACTCGTGCGAATATCCTGCAAGGCAATCTTGGCAACAGTGATTTGCTGAGCTCAAAAAATGTGATGCTAAGCAACAAATCGCCATACAGCCGTACCGCGCCAATCGCAAGCAAGGCTGTGGATTATGGAGTTGAGTTTGGATTCAGAATGAAGCCGTTGTTCAAGAACAACCGCAATCTCGACTTCACTCCGTTTGTGCGTTACGAATATTACAACACTCAAAAGGAGGTGAAAAATGCTGTGGCAGACGACAGATTGGAGACGTCGATGTGGACTGTAGGCCTCAACTACAAGCCGTTGCCATATCTCGTGGTCAAAGCAGACTACACAAGTCGTAAAATAGGTGATGGCAAATACAACGACGAAAACGAGTTCGCTATCAGCATTGCTTTCGTCAACTGGTTTTCAAAGAAATAAAAAAACAATAAAAATAGTATAATATGAAAAAAGCCGTACTGATTAGTGTTGCCGCATTGGCAACAATGTTTTTGGGATCATGTAAAGATGACGAACCAGAATCAAATGGTATTCCAGAAGGAACAGCAAACGCAGAGATCAATGAGGATCGCACATTAGTCACATCAGAGAATGTAACGAACTGGACACAATATGCAGTGCAGGTGGCAAATCTGTTAGCAAAAGATGCGACGACGTTGAGAAATGCCTGGGTAACCGACTACAAAGGTTTGGGTTCATACGCAGACCAGTTTAAGAATCCTGGTGCTGGCAAGGACTACACGAGCTACATCGGATGTGCACAACAGATCATCGAAGGTTGTGCGGATATAGCCAACGAGGTAGGAACAGCCAAGATCGGTGAGCCTCGCGACCTATGGGAAGCTGGCAAATACACAGAAGCTGTATATGCGGTTGAGAGTTGGTACAGCTACCATTCGATCGACGACTACAGCAACAACATCTTGTCGATCCGCAATGCATTCAATGGCACAACAGATGGCAAGGAGGCAACATCAAGTATCGCTTCATACTTAAAAGCAAAAAACAATGCTTTGTACGAGCAGACTAAGAATGAGATCTCAGCAGCATACAATGCGATCAAGAGTATGGCGGCACCATTCCGTAGCCATATCGGAAACAGCAGTGTAGTGGATGCACAGAAAGCTTGTGCCACATTGGAGGCGACACTTACCAACAAGGTCAAGCCTGCTTTGCTTAATGCCACTGAGACTGAGATGGAGCCAATCATCAAGAATTATGTAGACGTGGTGGTTGTGCCTACATACGAATTGTTGGTGACAAGAAACGTCGCCCTAAACACAGCTGTACGCAATCTTGCCAACAATCCAAGTTCAGCCAACTTTGAGTTGGCAGCCAACGCATGGATGCAGGCTCGTGAGCCATGGGAGATGAGCGAGGCATTCCTTTTCGGACCAGTTGCAGATCTTGGACTTGACCCTAACATGGACTCATGGCCATTGGACGCAGCCGCTTTGAAAAACATTCTGAACAATGGTAATTTCCAAGAGTTGGAATGGGAAGGTGAGTTCGATGAAGAAGACGAGACAATCAGCGCAGCACAGAACGTTCGTGGTTTTCATACTCTTGAGTTCTTATTGTTCTACATGGGAGAACCAAGAACTTATTAATTTTAGTTAATAAAATTACACTTTGATTCCTTGCCTTTTTTAGGGCAAGGAATGTGTGTATATACGACAAGCAAAACGAAAACAAGCAAATGATTGCTAATATCTCAAAAAGTAAATATTTCCTTATATCAGCTCTGACTCCCCTTCTGTTGGGATGCGACGAAGAAATTGACGACATTGATAAAATTGATATACCTGAAGGATATATGCTATCGGCAGGAATCAGCACAGTGTTCAACAATTCAAGTTTCGCATACGACCAGGATGCCCCATGGGTGGCAGAGAATGTCGCCAACCGTAAACGTTTTACACATGGTGACAAACTTTATGATGACGCACTGACCCAATCATCCGGTTTGGGACCAGTGTACGCAGGATATTCATGTGGATCATGCCACAGAAATGCCGGACGAACAAAACCTGCTTTGTGGACCCAGATCAGCCAAGACGCGGATGGCACTCCTGTGTATGGAAGTGGAGAATACGGTTTTTCAAGCATGCTGGTGTATGTGGCAAGGAAAAACGGTCAATTTTTCCAGAATTACGGACGAGTGCTTCACGACCAGAGTATTTATGGAATACAAGCGGAAGGCAAACTGCAATGTCGTTGGCACTACGAAGATTTTGAGTTTCCAGATGGAGAGAAATACCAGTTGGCACGACCAGAGTATACCATTACCGATTGGTACGCCAAATATGGTGACACAGATGATCCGATTGATCCCAGCGAACTGTTCTGCAGTGTGAGAATACCGTTAAGACATGTGGGAATGGGTCAGATGATGGCTCTCGACAGAGATGAGATCAAACGACTTGCCGCACAAAGCAACTATCCCGAATACGGAATCAGCGGAAGATGTAATTATGTGACCGAGCGTGGAGTTTATGACATTGGATTGTCTGGCAACAAGGCCCAGCATCAAGATCTAACTGTGGAACTTGGATTCTCGAGCGACATGGGTGCGACAAACAGCCGTTATCCGGAAGAGATCTGTGAAGGACAGACGCAGATGAAAGAAGGCAGCATGATGGGTCTGACTTACGACCGTCTTGAAGTCTCCACACAAGATATGGAAGATGTTGATTTTTATATGCAGGGTCTTGGAGTTCCAGCCCGCAGATTAGGCAGCACTACGACAAAAGTGCAATACCAAGGTCGACAGATTTCAGAACGTGAATACATCGCCATAGGAGAGGAAAAATTCCATGAGGCAAAATGCCATCTATGTCATGTGACCACCCTGCACACTCGTCCACGGGGAACAACTCTTCTGGCAGGCACAGAACTGCCTTGGCTTGGAAAACAAACAATCCATCCATATAGTGATTATCTCCTACATGACATGGGTAGCGAGATTATGGGCGTAGGCCTCAACGACAACTATCGCAGCGGATTGGCGATGGGCAACGAATGGCGTACGACACCGTTATGGGGTATAGGACTGCAATCGTTGGTCAACAGCCATACCTACTTCCTTCACGACGGACGTGCCCGCAACCTTCAGGAGGCCATCATGTGGCATGGTGGAGAAGGTTATGTCTCACGTCAGATATTTTCAAAGATGAAAAAAGAAGATCGTTTAGCATTAATAAAATTTTTGGAATCATTATGAGAAATATATTCATAGTCTTGATGCTGGGTTGGTCAGCAGCGGCAATGGCTCAAAGTAATATTGAATTTGAAAAAGCAAATGAAGTATCCACAAGCGACAGTATCGATATGGAAAACGGAGTTATCGGCATCGCAGACAACCGTGGATTCACATTAAAAAGCAAGAATGATAATTTTGTGTTCAAACCATACTTGTTTCTACAGACACAGGCAAAATTCAACTGGTACGACAGCGAGGGATTAGACCAAGCGTACAACCAAGACAATGTGGCGAACAGTGGTTTCGCCATGCCATACGCCATTCTTGGTTTCACAGGAACGACATTCGGACGTGTGGATTATAACCTATGTATAAATGCATCCGCGTCGGGCGGAAATATCCTGCAACAAGGATGGGTAGACGCGAAGATAAACGACGCCGCAAGATTCAGAATAGGTAAACTGAAGACTCCTTTCTTCAGCGCAGTACAGACTACTTTGGGAGAGGCATTGTTCCCTATCCTTCCCGTCTCACTGACATCTACAGTCATCATGCCATACAGTCTCAATTCGGTATGGCCTACAATCGGCACTGGATTCGATATCGGTATGGAGTTTCACGGCACAGCCCATCTAAAGAAAGAATGGATGATGCACTACGAACTAGGTTTGTGGAATGGCACAGGCAGCGGAGTGAACACAGCCACAAAGACATTGTCTGACGACAACCATATCCCTTCCCTTCTGTATGCCGGTCGACTCACATTCATGCCATGGGGAAAAATGCCGAAGACGCAAGGAAACAACCGTATGCTCACTGGCCGACGCATGGAGTTTGGAGTCAGTGCCGGAATCAACGTGGAGAGTGAAAGCGAGAGCACAAACGACAGTCGTCTTGGAGCAGAATTTTCAATGCTATACAACCGTTGGTTTGTTGGCATCGAAGGTTATTGGATGCACGTTTCATTCACAGAGCGACAGAAAATCGACGAGGAGTTGGATTACTGGGGAGGATATGCTCAAATCGGATGCTTCTTCAACAGTTCCATCCAAGGAGGTCTACGCTGGGATATAATGGACAGAAACGGATCGAGCAAAGATGGATTCCTCAACACCCCTGGAGCTGTGTTGAACTGCTACATCAACAAATATAATCTCAAGATCACCGGCATGTACCAGTACACTGGCCGTTGGGGACACAAGACCCAGCTTGACAGAGACAACGACGACCTTGGCATCGCCACACATGGTGCGACGGTACAATTGCAGTATAGTTTCTAATCCCGTCGCCAAAAAAGAAGACGAGCGTTAACATAATCAATGGAAATCAATAGGCTATAAATGGTGGTTAATATAATGAAACGAAATTTATTCCTGCTTTCATCATTATGTCTCTTGCTGACGGGATGTGATTCGGGCAATATCGACGACGAAGATATTTTCGTCAGAGACAGTGGAAAAGCAGTGAAAGTCACAGCGACAATCAGTGGCATTGATAAACTGAGCAATAGCTATACAGTTGCGGTTGCTGCTTTTTCCGGCGACAACAAGTATGCGATCACACAACGTGCGATACCAGAAAGCATTACGGATGGGCAGTCGATAAGCATCACTCTTGACAATCTATCCAATGAGGTAAGCACCGTAGAACTGGCACTCACCAACAAACTAAGGAAACGTATTCTAACTCTTGCCAGCATAGACATCAAGGAATTCGAGTCTGGCAAAGACACTATCCGTATGGACTTGGGAAACATTTCCGTCGACGAGATCGGATGTATCAAACAAGGCATCTTCAGAGTGTCATGCATCCAGTGTCATGGAGCGAATGGAAGATCAGCAGGCAATCTGAACCTCACAGACGACAATCCTCCGGCAAATCTTGTGGACGTCGATGCACAGTCGAGTGTGGCAGGACAAGGATATAAGCGTATCGTGAGCGGAAAACCAGAAGAGAGTCTTATGTATAAGATCCTTAATCCAGGCGGAGAAAACATACTGCATTATAATCATACAGAAGTATTGTCGTCTCAATTCAAAAACAATCTGACAGAAGTGAAAACGCTTTTGCACGACTGGATTGAAGGGCTTCAGTAGGCATTCTCTTGTTTCCGCAGACGAGTCTTGTTCATCAAAACGCTCATTTTTGGGTATTGTACAGCCTCATCAATAGCTGTTACTTTGCCGCAAATTTAATGTAATGCGTTATGACAAGAAATATTAAGATTTCTATTCTATGGCTGTTGACAACCTGCGGATTCGCATGTCACTCCATCTGTGATTTTTTACCAATGTTTTGGGGCAAGAATATGGCTGTAGTAGCCACAGACGGCAACGTCGACCAAGGCATGATAGTGTCTATGATGCTTATTTCATTCTTTATTCCTGCCTGCGGCATATTATGTGCGATGTGGGAAACGAAAGTGACAAAGATCATAAACGCAGTATTGGCTACAATAATTGCATTGTTCAACATTCTCCATGCCACTATGGAATTGCCATCAGACATTGCAGGACAGTATGTCATCATGCCAATGCTGATTGTCATCGGTTTATTGCTGGCTTGGAACAGTGTAAAATATGTGAAGGAAGATTAGACATCAATCAGGAATCATCAATTTTAGGCATTGTGCATAGTAAAATGAAGCAATACTTTTGCACTGACAAAACAAAACGGATGAACATGAGAAGTTGTAATAACCATAAGGATGCCATAGTATTAAGAATAGGGTTCGCAGAAGTGCGAACCCTATTTTTTTTGTGAACAAAATGGAACATCGTTCGTTTTTATATGAGTAAAACTATGCAAATCAAAAAGGAATTTACACACGAACAAATCGTAGAGAAAGCCAAATCAGTATTTCTTAAGAATGGCTACACAAAGACATCTATGCGCGACATAGCAGACAAAGTCGGCATCGGTGTGAGCAATATATACAATTACTTTGAAAGTAAGGATGAACTGTTCAGGCATATTGTGACACCGCTTATCAAAGAGTTGGAAAGAATGATGTATGAACATCACAATGAGAATGCCCACGAACAATTTATGATGTATGCCTGCGGTGAATACGACGGCATGATTGCCGAACACGTACAAGCGTATATGAAATTGATCAACAATTATCGCGACGAATTAAAACTGATTTTATACAAATCTCAGGGGTCCTCTCTTGAAACATTCATCGACGAATACACAGAAAAATGCACTCAACAAGTGCTGCTGTTCATGGAAAAATTCCAAAGCAAATATCCGGAATTCAGTGTGCCCCACTCGTCATTCACCTACCATGTGCACATTGTGTGGATGTTCGGATTCATCTCAGAAGTCATCAAGCACAAACTGAATTCACAGGAAATAAGGAAGGCGATAGAAGATTACATCCAATTTGAATTTACAGGATGGAGAGCTATAATGAATCAAAATAATTTACAAGAAAATGAAAATAGAAAAGATTAACGAGCAGTTCGGCAAATTCGCTGAACGGTTGCTGAGTGTACGTTGGATTACACTCAGCGCATTTGTACTGATACTTATTTTATCTGTAATCGGTATGAAACGCATGGTAAAGGAGACATCGTTTGATGATTATTTCATCGAAGATGATCCCATGCTGGTAAAGACAGAAGAGTTTAAATCTCATTTCGGCAACGATTATTACGTAGGAATTCTAACCCAATGTGACAACCATTTCACAAAAGAGAATCTCACGACACTGCGTGCTTTGTCGAACGAATTGCTTGACAGTCTGTCGTATGCCGACAAAGTCACATCTCTTACAGATATCGAGTTTATGGTTGGCAGCGACGAAGGTATGACCATCGAACAGATTGTGCCAGACGAGATCCCCGAGAATGGAACAGCAGCCATGGACAGTATCAAAGCCAAAGCATACAGCAAACCGCATGTGGCAAGAAAACTGATTTCACAAAATGGCGATCTTTCTTGGATCATGGTGAAACTGCGAACATTCCCGAAAGACAGTGTTTGGAAGAAACAGGGGGCCGTATCACCTGACATCATCACTGGCGAAGAGGTTGAACATATAATTAAGAAACCGGAATATGCATCTTTGAACCCACGTGGTGCAGGAATGCCATACGTGACACACTGCAAATCAGTATATATCGGCAAGGAGATGGGTCGTCTGATGATGATTGCCACTATAATATGTATGGTTGTGATGCTATGCATGACACGTTCATTAAGAGGAGTGATTTCTCCTATAATCTCTGTTGTAGGAGGCCTTTTCATCACGTACGGTATCGCAGGATGGACCCAGATGTATGTCGATTCTACTGTACTGATGATTCCGATGATTCTGTCGTTTGCCGTGGCAATAGCCTATAATATCCATCTGTTCTCATATTTCAGAGGCAGGATGCGTATTCACGGAGAACGACGCAAAGCAATTATTGAGACCATCAAAGAAATCGGATGGTCGGTATTCTTCTGCGGATTCACGACGTTGGTATCATTGCTATCATTCCTTGCGATCCCTATCCGTCCGATGCATTGTGTAGGAATCATCAGCAGTATGAGCGTTCTTTTCGTATTGATGACATCGTTGATCATCACTCCATTATTACTGTCGTTCGGCAAAGACCAGCGTCCGATGGAAAATTTCACGGAGGATAGCGACACTCGATGGACAAAAGCAATTGTGTCACTTAGCGACAAGGTGTTAAGTAATCCACGCAAAATAGGTTTGTCTTTCTTAGTAATTTGTATTCTGCTATGTATCGGTCTATGGAAAATCGAAGCGGCTTTCGACATAGAGAGGACCATGGGTATCCAAGTGCCTTATGTTAAAGAGGTAGTCGACGTGGGTCGTTCCGAACTTGGTTCACTATACTCTTACGACCTTATAGTGGAGCTGAACAATAATGATGAAGCGAAAAATCCAGAAAAACTACAAAAGTTAGACGAGTTGCAACAGCAAGTGAGTGGCTACAAACTGACAAAACGTACCACTTCGATTCTGGATATATTAAAAGACTTGAACCAGACTCTTAACAATGGTGACACAGCACACTATTGCATTCCTAAGACAGAAGAAGAGGTGGCGCAGATGATATTATTATATGAAAACGCTGGAGGAACAGAATCAGAATACTGGATCGACTACGACTATCGTCGATTGCGTCTGATGGTGGAGATATCAGATTTCAATTCCGCACAGGTAGAACGTGAGATGGATCAGATCCAAAACGATGCGCAGAAGCTGTTTCCAAATGCCAAGATCACAGTCGTGGGCAACATACCACAATTTGTGACAATGATGCAGTATCTTGTGAGAGGACAGATGTTGTCGTTCGTGATTTCCATCCTTATTATCGGAGTGATACTGATGATCGCATTCCAGAGCATCAGAGTCGGACTGATCGGTCTGATACCAAACATGATGCCAGCGATATTCGTAGGCGGATACATGGGATGGATGGGTATTCCTTTCGACATGATGACAGCCACTTTGCTACCGATGATGCTGGGTATGGCTGTCGACGACACCATCCACTTCATAAATCACTCCAAATTGGAATTCGACCGCACACAACACTACCAAAGCGCGATCAGAAGAACATTCCGTGTTGTGGGAGTGGCGATCATCACAACATCAATCATCACCTCAGCCGTATTCGCCGGTTTCTGCACATCAGACTGCACTATGTGTATCAATTTCGGACTGATGGCTATCATCGGTGTATTGTCGGCACTTATCGCCGATTTGTTTGTCACACCAATCCTTGTTAAGAAATGCAAGGTGTTTGGCAAAGAGACATCTAATCTATAAATAAAAGGATATGAAAAAAGCATTATTTATTTTGGTTGCCTGTATGATGGCAACATTTGGAGCAACTGCACAGAATCTATCAGGACGTGATATCATACAGAAAGTCAAAGACCGTCCGGACGGAGATACTCGCTACGGAGAAATGGAACTTACACTTATAAAGAAAAATGGCAGCAGCAGACAACGCAAAGTCACATCATGGGCTATGGATGAAGGTAAGGACACAAAAAAGATGATGTTCTTCACCTATCCTGGCGACGTGAAAGGAACAGGATTCCTGACATGGGATTACGACCAGTTTGGCAAGGAGGATGCCAAGTGGCTATATCTTCCTGCCATGAAAAAGACTCGTCGTATCAGTGGATCGTCTTCTAAGACAGATTATTTTATGGGTACAGATTTCACTTACGACGACATGGGTTCCCGCCATATAGATGAAGACAAACATACCCTATTGCGTGAGGAGATGAAAGACGGACACAAATGCTGGGTAGTCGAGTCTGTGCCTGTTGACAAACATGAGATTTACAGTCGCAAAGTAACATGGATACGTCAGGATTGTCTGGTACCCGTCTGTGCGGAATATTATGATAAGCTGAACAAATTGCACCGTCTGCTCACAATATCAGAAATCAAGAAGATACAGGATTTCTGGACCATCTGTAAAATGGAGATGAAAAATGTGCAAACGGGACACAGCACTGTGATTGAGGTGAAAAACTCACAATACGACGTCAAGATCGACAAAGATCTCTTCACTGTGGCCAAACTGGAGAAAGGCTTATGAAACCTGTAATCTTCATTTCATTATTATTGTGTACACTTCCTCGTCCTGTCGATGCACAGGACGGGGAATCCCTACACGTCGGTGTGAAAGGATTCGTAGACACTTACCATGCCATGCGTACAGAAAAGCCTAACGACTGGATGTCTTCAAGAAGCAGAGTGCGTGGAGAGCTATCTATTGATAAAGATCATGCAGGAGCTTTCGTATCTGCCAACCTGGTGTATAATGCTATTCTGAAAGACCGCACAGGGTTCCAGTTGCGAGAGACATACGCCTACTACACCAATTCACATTGGGACATCCGTGCTGGCCGACAGATCATCACATGGGGAGTAGCCGATGCATTAAGACTCACAGACATCATCTCTCCTATGGACTACACTGAGTTTCTAGCCCAAGACTACGATGACATCAGAATTCCTGTCGGAGCTCTGCGTCTACGTTATTCACGTGAGAAATGGAGTCTGGAAGCGGTCGCCGTACCAGTAAGTGCATTCTTCGAACTGCCTACAGATGAGGAGAATCCGTGGTCGGTAGGAAATCTGACTATCGGGAAAGAGCCAAGACATAAATTTTACAATATGGAATATGGCGGCAGATTATCATTCTTTCTGAGTGGAATAGATTTCTCATTTTCCGCACTCCACACATGGAACAAGACTCCCGTCTTCCACAACGGCATAGGCGAATATCACCGTATGAGTATGCTTGGAGCAGACATGTCGATCCCGATCAACAAATTTGTGCTTAGAGGGGAATTCGCAGAATACCTAAATGAAGCACAACAAACTATAGGTGCAGAAAAGATTGCAAGAGCCTCATCGTCCAATGCACTTATCGGGCTTGACTGGTATGCTGGCAACGATTGGTCTCTCTCCGCACAATACGCTCATAAGTATGTGGATTACGGAGATCATCACAATACCGGGTTGGCGACATTCCGTATTTCAAAGGATTTGTTGAACAACAGTCTGAATCTGCAAAGCTTCGCATATATTGACGTCGGCAACGGAGGTATCTACAACCGTCTGAGCGCCGACTACGCAATGAACGACCAATTACACGCAATAATAGGTTACGATTTCTTTAATGCCGATAAAGGGACATTCTCCGTATACGACAAAAACTCGGAAGTTTGGGTGAAACTGAAATATAGTTTCTAAAACCAAATTATTATATTTGTGTTTGCAATCAAGTTGCAAAACCTTTGGGCTAATTTTGAAGTGTGAAACTTAAGGTGAGTTCTATAAATTCACCGTTTTAGAAAAAAGTATAAATCGTGGGTTATAAACTTTTCGGTACTTTTTGATTTCTTTCGGCAGATTGCTGTTTGTCAGTCGGTCACAGTGCTCGCACTGCTCCCTTCTTCCGCTCTGCAATCTGCTTGAAATAAACTCAAAAATTCCTCGAAATGAATTTATAGAACCCACCTTAAATGACTGATGATTATGGAAGACAAAATTGAAAAATCCTACAGATTCAGCAAGAATTTCTACGATGACGCACTCACTCAAAACAAATGGTGGAGCCGCTTGTATTTCAAACTGGTTTGGGGAGGTGTTGACGACAACGAAATTGCCCGCAAGGTTTTAAGCTGGATTCCAGATGATTTCGAAGGCAAAATGCTTGATGTTCCAGTCGGAACAGCCGTATTCACCGCAGAAAAATACAAACGTATGGGCAAAGCAGACATCATCGGTCTCGATTATAGCCAAGACATGTTGGACCGTGCGCGATTCCGATTCAGCGAGAATGGTATCACCAATATCAAAACCATGCAGGGCGACGTCGGGGCGATGCCATTCGACGACGGATCTTTCGACTACATCCTTTGCATGAACGGACTACATGTGTTTCCAGACAAAGACAAGGCATATTCTGAGATTCTGCGTACACTCAAGCAAGGTGGTGAACTGCTGGCATGTTTCTACATAGCAGGGGAACAGAAAATTGCAGACTTACTTGCCAAAACAGTGCTGACACGCATGGGATGGTTCACTCCTCCGTTTGACTCAGCCAACGATGTCCGTCGTCGACTAGAGCCATATTATGAAATCCTCGATTTCAATATAGAAGGAGCAATGTTATATTTCAGGGCTAAAAAGAGATAGGATATGACGATCATACTAATTGGATTACTAGTGCCATTGCTGGGCACAATGCTTGGCTCGGCCTTCGTCTTCTTCATGAAAGGCGAGATGTCTGCACGATTGCAGAAAACGTTGTTGGGATTTGCTTCAGGAGTGATGGTGGCGGCATCCGTATGGTCGTTGCTCATTCCTGCGATGGAGATGGAAAGTGATAGCGGCAAATGGGCGGTAATGCCAGCCGCAGTAGGTTTTCTGCTGGGTATAGGTTTCCTTTTAGGCATCGACACTCTGACCCCGCATCTCCACATCGACTCAGACAAACCAGAAGGACCACGTTCACAGTTATCACGCACGGCGATGCTTGCTTTAGCTGTGACGATACATAATTTGCCAGAAGGAATGGCAGTAGGAGTTGTTTTTGCAGGAGCGGATAACGCAGTGTCAAACATATCCCTTGCGAGTGCGCTGGCAGTCTCCGTCGGTATTGCGATACAGAACATTCCAGAAGGGGCTATCATCTCCATGCCAATGCGTGCGGCAGGCAACAGCCGATTACGATCGTTTCTGATAGGATCGTTAAGTGGAGCAGTCGAGCCGATCGGAGCTATTGCAGTATTGTTGTTAGCTTCGCAATTGATGCCAGTGCTTCCATACATGCTTGCATTTGCAGCAGGAGCGATGTTATATGTTGTGGTAGAGGAATTGATTCCAGAAGCGTCAAGCGGAGAGCACTCCAATATCAGCACCATAGGTTTTGCCATCGGATTTGTGTTGATGATGGTGCTCGACGTGGTGATGGGATAAAACATTCAAAGCCGTTTCAGATACCTGATTCTGAAACGGCTTTGTTTATTTCATTTCCAACTAAAGAAATGTATGAGTAGAACAAATCTTTATTCTGCTTCTACTTTTGAATCTTCTTCCTCTGATTGTTCTGTTTCAATCATTTGTTTTTCCACATTCGGTTGAGACTCATCCTTTGGAGCGTCATCCGACTTCGGAAGATTCTTCTCTTTAGTTTGTTCCTTCTCCTTCGCAATCTTTTGATAGAAGAAAGCCATCACCAACATCAAGAGACCCAACGAGATCAAAGCAATCACCTTGTAGATCTGGTCAAAGTGAGCCATGTCGTAGAAGAACAATTTGAGAAGTGTGAAACCTAACAATACGAATCCCTCAATTCTCAGATACTTCTTATCTTTATAAAGTCCATAGTAGACTCCAAACAATGACACGATTCCCAAGAAGACGCTGAACACCACTCCAAATGCTTCCGGACTACCAAGCAAGCAACATAGTTTGTTCAACTCTTTTCCTCCAACGGCAACAGAGCCAAAATACAGGAACGTATCGAACGCTTTAGTTGTCGCTTCTTCACTCATTCCAAACATACATTTTTCTTGTTTTTTGTACAGATACAATGTCCATCCAGAGAATAGCGTCAATGCCAATGAGATTAAATGAATAACATTGAAGCTGACTTCCTCACCGTGGATCCTCAAATCAAACAATCCAATAAACAGTTTGATAAACAAAACCAAACACAAACAAGTCATCGTGAATTTCTTGAAATCATTCAATTTGTATTTCAACGATACGAATGTCCAAGTTGAGAAGTAAGCCATCGCGAAACAGAATACAAATGATGTAAACAAACGCTTAGCAACACGAGTGTCTAATGATTGGGAATCAATCAAACTTCCGACATGACAACAATAAACATATCCTACAGCGACAAATGGCATCAACACTAATAAAGCGATGAATGGGAACCATGTTATCTTGCAGGCTTCAAACTTCGGCATCTCGTTGTAGCGTCGCATCATATAAATAAGAGCGACGTCGATCAAAGAACCTACCAACATAATAATATGCTTTGTATTTGTGCTAAGGTCATCATTATACCCAAAAGTGTTTTCATAGGCAGTGAACACATCACAAAGCCAACAGAACAATCCTAAACCGACAACTGCCAAAAATGCTTTTTTGAGTCGTGCATCGTCTCTCAACGCGAAGATCAAAGTCAGAAGTGCCAATCCAAACAGCAATGCGGTTGTGATGACCCAAGGTGTGTGAGTCCAGATGATGAATGCCAACACTGCAACCAAAAACAATTTAAGCCTGAAGTTCAAATCAAAGCGTTCGGCAACTCCATCATTTATCGGCTTGAACTTATTGATTATCCATATCTGGCCAACAAGAGTCGCCATCAATGACAATCCAGCCACGACAGATGTCCAAATCTCAGAAATTTTTATTCCAAAATTATTTTCAAACTTTTCGATTCTGGATCCCATATCATAAATACAAGGAAGATCATCCCATACATTTAAGAATGCAAGAGTGGAAAGCACAACCATAAAATATGCTCCTCGCTCCACCATTGGGATACTCTTTGTCCTGCCCAAATAGCAAAGCAACAAAGACTCTGCACTCCATAACACTGTCATCCATGGCTGTTCAATGTGCACATAGATCGCCATCGTCACAACAAATATAGCCATCACAGCCAAGAATTGTGAGGCTATTGTAACAAACGAATTCTTTGTCTCTTCAGTTTCTTCCAAAGGATAACGATAATTCAACACTGCCACACAAACAGCAAGAACCATGCAGACAATAGTGTTGGTGATATATAACGCATACCCATATCCTGCCGGACATAATTCCTCAAACCAGAATGTCATGAATTCCAGATGTTCGGCATTCGGATTTCCCCAGTCGACCAACAAACTGATAACTGCCAAGGCAAAAACAGGATATGAACTCTTCTCATAGAATAGCATCTTATGTATTCTCGAGAATCCGAACAATAATGATCCCTCCAACATCCAGCACATAGTCAACCATGGGTGGCCAATATGAACCAAGATCGCTGTCGTCACAACAAACACAGCCATACCCTTCAAATATGACGCCGCTATCTTCATCCAAGAATCCTTCGTCTCCTCATTCTCAACCATCGGATAACGACGGTCGATAACAGCCGCAAAGACAGAAAGTGCGATAAACACAAGCGTGTCGACTATCGACAAGACACTACTATGTGAAACAGCATCAGCAGATGTGAATGCTTTGAAGAATGGAGTCATAATTATCAAATGATCTACATTCGGATTACCCCAATCTATCATCAAACTGCTGAAAGCCAAGGCAAATACCGGATATGAGCTCTTCTCAAAGAACATGTTTTTGCGTACTCTTGCGAATGTGAACAATATCGTCGCCTCCAACATCCAGCACATAGTCAGCCATGGACGTTCGATATGTACCAAGATCGCTGCAGTCACCACAAACACAGCCATCACTTTCATAAACTTATTGGCTAACTTCATCCATGAATTCTGAGTCTCCTCGTCTTCGACCATTGGATAACGGTTGTCGACCACACCTATGAAGATGCAAAGCATAATGAAGACGACGGTGTTGATGATAGACAACGCATTGCCCTGAACAGCAGCTGTCGTTGTATCCCACATCGAACGATAACTAGCGAATGCCTCAAACAGCGGCGTCAACATTCTCAAATGTCCGCCATTCGGATTTCCCCAGTCGATAATCAAACTTATCAATGCCAAGAAGAATACCGGATACGACATTTTCTCATAGAATGGTCGCTTTGAGATTCTTGATACTGTGAACAATACCGTTCCTTCCAACATCCAGAACATTGTCAGCCAGTGTCCCGTCGCCCATACCATGATCGCGATAGTCACGAAACTGATGGCAAGACCTGTAATCAGACGGCTGACAGACTTATCCACCATATCCTTTTTAACCAACATAAATGCGACAGCACCATGGAGTATTGCGTTGAATAAAGAGAACCATACAACGGATGGAGCCAACATCGCATTATTGTACATCACGTTATAACCCAATCCAAAGAACAGGAATGAGTTTGACAATAGAAAATGGATATCGAAATGCTGGAATATCAAGCTATGTTTCACCTTATATGCCAAGAAAGTGACATAGAAGATGGTAAAATTAACAAATAAGAACAACAACATCTTAACACTGTCTGGATCAGCTTTGAAATTGCCGAATCGATAGATAGCTATAAGAATCAGCCACGACGAAAAGAATGCCGACACAAACAATATTCGCCAGTAACGTTTCACCGAAATAAACATCACTCCGGCATTGATGATGGAAATGTAAGAGAAGAGGATCCAAGGAGAACCGCCCTCCCCTGTGCTTAATGCAAATGGTATGACGTAGGCTCCGACCAATCCGATAATGGCTATGATCTCCATATCATAAGAGCATGCGAGCCATACCGTTGCGACGGTGATAAGTGTCATCGCAACAAATGCTACCGGCATTGGAATCAATCCGTAGAGATGGTAGGAGAAGAAAGTCATGAAATATAGTGTTGCCATTGAACCACTTGCCAAGACAGCACTTAGTTTTTTATAATCCTTCTTCAGTTTTATAGCGACTCCCTGAAGTGCGGCACCAAACACCACACCCATTATCATACGCATTGCCGGGCTTATCAACTGATGCTCAAGTGCATACTTGCCACCAATGGCGACACCGATCAATACAATCAAAATACCTAATTTCATAATTAGGTTCTCGCCAATAAACTTCTCCCAATCAAAATTATTTCGTAGTTTATCAAATATTGTCTCTTCTTTAGGTTCTGCTTTTGCAGATGTTTGAGCAGTATTAGTTTTGCGAGTTGTCTCAGTATCAGTTGTTTTCTGAGTACTCTCCGCTCTGAATGACTCCTGAGTCTGTTCCTACTTAACACGCTCCTGAGTCTGCTCTGGATTTACAGCCTCCTGAACTGGCTCCGATGCAGCAGCCTCTTGTACTGGCTCCGATGCAGCAGCCTCTTGTACTGGTTCTGATGCGACAGCCTCCTGTATCGGTTCTGATGCGACAGCCTCCTGAACTGGCTCTGATGCAACAGTCTCTTGTACTGGCTCCGATGCAGCAGTCTCCTGTACTGGCTCTGATGCGACAGTCTCTTGTACTGGCTCCGATGCAGCAGTCTCCTGTACTGGCTCTGATTCAACAGTTGATTTATTCAAATCAGAAACGACTGTGGATGATTCCATACCTGCGACGCAAGCCTCATAAAACGCAGCTTGTTCAAATTCCTCTTTAGCTGTTCCATCCTCAACGTCGACAGGGACTTCATTCAAAACAAAATCAGATGCAGAAGCCTCTTCTTTTACTTGTTCTGTTACTACAGGTTCTGGCTCGGTTTCTGCCGATGTCAGAATTGCCAGTTCACTTCTAAGAGAGCGAATAGACTCTGACAAAGAAGACAACTGAGCACTCATATCCAACATCACAGAAGAATACTGAGACTTGAACTCTTGAAATGCGGCTTCAACCTTATATAGCTCTTCTTGAAGACTCTGTTTTTGAGCCTCCAACATATCTATCTTCTGCCGAAGTTCCTCTATCTTTTGATCTTTATTCATAAACATGCTTTGATTTTAACCAAACAATCAATTCTATATTTCGATAGTTTATTTTCAAAAGGTCCGCAAAACGTAAAAAAAGTTTTACGGACCTTTTATAAATCAAAATTTATGGACAATCTAGGTTTAATCTGTCCAATAAGAAAACCAATCGGTTTGATATTCTATATGATTAAATCCTTTGGTAAGATTCTTTACTTAGCCACGGCACGAACGGCACGACCCATCCAACGTCCACCCTTCTCTACTGCACGTGACTCAGAGAAGAAGTAAACAGCCATTGCAAAATCTCCGGATGTCTCAGCGGCATCACATAATGTAGAAGACCAGAATCCTCCAATCATATCGTTTTTAACGACGTCGGCAGCACCTCTGACTCCAGACGCAGGAAGGAAGATTGAATTACCATTCTTTCCAACAACCTTGTATCCGTTCACACCGTTCATCTCTGTCCAAGTCCACTCACACTCGTCTACAAGTTCCTTACACTGTGACTCGTTAGGCAACTGCCATGCGTCACCCAAAACAACTGTGGCAGCATCATACTCTGTGCCAGCGATATCCGCACCGATATTCTTCCACACTTTCTTTGCAGATGAATCAGCAGCTACAGAATCAGGAACATTATAATATGAGTAAGTTGTGTCAGAATAGACTTCCTTAGGAGAAGTCTCACCCCATGCAAAATATTCACCATATTTCTCAGGTGATTCAGCACCGACGTTGCATGATGCCCATTTTGTGCCACTTGTAAGGCCAAGGTCAACAGGCTCTACCTTTGTAGAGTTCAATCCATCAACATTGTCATTTTTCTTTTGCTCGTTGTTCACACAACCTGTTGCAGAAAGGAACAATCCTAATGCCGCAACAAATTTCAATGTTTTCTTCATATTTTTTACTTTTAGTTATAACGATGTCAAAACATCAAATCCTAATATATTTACCAATTATTCACTACCAAGAGCCGCCTCCACCGCCTCCGCCGAAGCTACCTCCGCCGAAGCCGCCAAAACCGCCTCCGAATCCACCGCCACTGCTACGACCGCTACCAAAACCGCTACCAAAGCCTCCAGAGAAGCCGCCCTGTGAGAATGGATCATTATAAGTGACACGACGACGAGGTCTGTAGTTTGTGTCGTTATCCGAACCTCCGCCGCCTTTACTATTACGTCCGGCAGAAATCATAAGAATAACGATTATAATGATGAAGACGACAATCACATACGGAAAGTCCTCCTCCTCAGCTTCTGCGGTAAACTCACCTCGCGTCGCACGTCTCATATATTCAGCGCCAGCAATGATTCCTCCTCCATAATCATTATTTCTGAAATATGGAATCATAACATTGTTGACGATACGATAGCAGATAATGTCAGGCAGAGAGGCTTCAAGTCCATAACCTGTAGCGATAAACGCACGTCCCTTCTCCCTCTCAGTCTTTGGTTTTACAAGCAGGATGGCTCCATTATTATGTTTCTTGGTGCCGACGCCCCACTTTTCTCCAAGCTGTTGGGCATAATCCGCAATATCATATCCATCAAGCGATGTAACCGTCACCACACAGATCTGTGTAGACGTTGCTTTACTGAATGCGACGAGAGAGTCTTCCAACATCTGTTTCTGGGCAGCAGTCAGAAGCCCGGCAAAATCGTTGACAAGACGTTCCGGCTTGGGTTTGTCGGGAATTTCAGCCCAGCAAACCAACGTCGGCAAGCATAAAAGCAATGCCATTAGCAGCGTCTTCAACCTATTTCGCATCTTCATAAGCTATTTCGTTTGGCAACTCATCAATATCATTGTCGACTGGAGGAAAGAATTCCGCAAGTTTTTCTCCACATTTCTGGATTCCAGCAACCAATCCCGCGCCAAATTCTTCCTTCTTGAAATACTCAATCATTAGAGCACACACGTCATTCCAGAAATTTTCAGGCACAACATTATTGATTCCTTCGTCCCCGATAACCGCAAAACGGCGATCTTCACTTGCTATGAAAAACAACACACCGTTCTTCCTCAATGTCTTGTCCATCCCAAGGGAATAGAAAACATTGACAGCCGACTCCATAACATTTTCACCAGCATTGTTAGCAATATTCACACGGATCTCGCCGGAGCAGTTGTTTTCTGCCTCTGCAATAGCGTCGATCACATTGCGACACTCTTCAACCGATAAAAATGACTTCGCTTCCATTAGAACTGAACTTTTGGAGCTGATTTAGCAGCCTCATCAGCCTTGAAATATGCCTGCTTCTCAAAGCCAAACATAGATGCGATAAGGTTGTTAGGGAATGTTGAGATTGTTGTGTTATAGTCCTGAGCCATTGTGTTGAACTTCTTACGCTCCACTGAGATTCTGTTCTCTGTTCCCTCAAGCTGAGCCTGAAGCTCCAAGAAATTCTGGTTTACCTTCAAATCAGGATACTGCTCGTGAACGACCATCAACTTAGAAAGAGCTTCAGTCAAATTATTCTGAGCCATCTGATAAGCCTTGATGTTATCCTCAGTCAAATTAGTTGGATCAATAGTGACCTTAGTAGCATTAGCACGCGCGTTGATAACAGCAGTCAATGTCTCGTTCTCATGCTTTGCCGCACCCTTGACAGTCTCAACCAAGTTGCCAATCAAGTCCATACGACGCTGATAGCTATCCTCTACCTGTGCCCACTGACCAGTGACAGCCTCACGCTTCTCTACCATTGTGTTGTAAGAACAACTTGAAAGGAATGGCACCAAAATTGCCATCACCAAAAACAATCTGAATTTCTTCATCTTATTAAATTTAGTTATTATTTTTTTAATTGTATCACTTTTAAACTCTCTTAGCAAATATGCCACCGTACACTGCCATTCGTTTCTATTAACGAAGACCTAATAAATCTTTTGCATTCTGAATCGCAGCATCAGATGGGTTTAGACCACTTAGCATCTGAGCTATTTCTGTAACACGTTCGTCGGCAGATAATTTCACTATATGAGAGACTACTCTATCTCCATCCTCCTCTTTGTAGACCTTGTAATGAGACTCTCCTTTCGAAGCAATCTGTGGCAGATGTGTAATCGCAACGACCTGCATTCTCTTGCCCATCGCAGCCATCACCTCTCCCATACGGGCAGCCACCTCTCCTGATATACCAGTGTCAACCTCATCAAGTATGATGGTCGGCATCTTCTTCACTTCCGAAAGCAACGACTTCAAACTGAGCATAACACGTGAGACCTCTCCTCCTGATGCGATTTCAGCAATAGGAAGCATACGTTTATCTTTATTAGCTGAAAACAAAAACGTTACCTCGTCGGCTCCATTCAAAGTATATTGAGAAGATTTCTGCATGTCGACGGAAAGTTTCGCAAGCGGCATTCCCATCAACGACATTGAAGACTCAACAGTAGATTCTATTTTCTGCAAAGAGCCACGTCTTTTTTCAGAAAGAGACGCTGCGCTATTCTCCATCTGCTGGAAATATTTTGCGACGTCTGCCTCAAGTGACGCGATCTGCTCGTCTGCGGAAGAAAAATTGTTCACACGTCGTTCCAGATCGGCTTGAATCTCTTTCAATTCAGCGACAGTGCTCACTTTATGACGTTTCTCCAAGGAGTATATTGTATCGAGACGTGAAGAGACAAATTCAATTCTCTCCTGGTTAAACTCCACTCTGTCTGCGACATCCTTCACCACAGCAGATATATCCTTCATCTCCGCCAAAACTGCATTGGTACGTTCAGCAAGAGAGTCCAACTCCGGTGCGAATGACGACACTGAAGAAAGAAGGTTCACAGTCTGCTTCAATCGTACATTCACCGCATTATCATCATCCTCCACAAGATTCACCACTGAAGAAAGAGCAGTTTTGATGGTCTCTGCATTCTGAAGTAGATTGTTCTCCGTCTCCAACTCCTCCTGCTCTCCATCAACAATATTTGCGGACTGCAGTTTATCAAGCTGTGATTTCAGATAATCAGCGTCACGAGCATCGTTTTCCATCTGCTCCTTCAGACGTTCCAATTCTCGCTTCGCCCCATTCCACTGCTTATAATCAGACTGGTATGCAGCCAACTCCTTTCTGGAATCTGCCACAGAATCCACCACAGACAATTGAAAACCAGAGTCTTTCAACAGCAGATTCTGATGTTGGGAATGGATATCAATAAGCATCTCTCCAAGTTGTTTAAGTTGAGAGACACTCACAGGTGTATCATTTACAAACGAGCGTGCTTTTCCAGATGGAGTAATCTCCTTACGAATCACACACTCGTCATCATAATCAAGTTCATTCTCTTCAAAAAATGGACGGTATCCATAGTCAGAGATATCAAACGTCGCTTCAATGACACATTTCTTTTCAGCATCCTTGAAATACTTCGATTCAACCTTTCCTCCCATCAACATACCCAACGCTCCAAGCAAAATAGATTTTCCCGCACCGGTCTCACCTGTGATCACAGAGAAACCGTTGTTGAAATCGATCTCACTTCTTTCTATCAAAGTATAGTTGTCTATCTCTAAACGAGTAAGCATAATCAGTTTCCTTTCTGCAATTTGTCAATATCCTTCATATTAGGAGTGATAGCAGAAACGACGCTATACACTTCATCACGAACTTTCTGATCATCTAGACGATACAGATTGTATAATTCATCAAACTTAGTGTTGACAAAAATTTGAAGAGGCACAGCAAATGGTTTGGCTCGCTGCATCTCACGTAAATAAGTCATCTGTTCAAGGATCTTCGCCTTTCCTTTGTTCAGGTCGTCTGCCATCACATCAAGACCAAGACGGTGATATTCATAATACACATTACGAAGATTAGCCATATTGGCATCCATATACAACGATATCAACGAATATCGGTTGTCATCTTTAGCAAAAGCCTTCCATCCGTCATCTTCAGAACTTCTTGCCGCAGCAGATATCATCTCCGCTTTTTCAAAATACTGGGTGCCACCAAGAGAAGAAAAGCTGTCAAACTCAAGACCTAGCACTATATTGACATAGAATGCCATCACTGCCATCAGATTCTGATTCGCATCATAATCACCTTCCGTATAATCAAGACGATCACCCGAATTATAAGTGAAATTTAAGTTTTTGTCCTGAAAATTGAAAAGAGGAGTCGTATATGATGTGTTGAAGACGGGACGACTTGCCGTCACAGATAAATATCCAGTCTGTTTTCCTCCACTAGCCTCAGATGTGCCTTCTATGTAGATGGTAAAAGTCATGTCAATACGCTCTTCTTTCTGAAAAACAGCGTCTGTCCACTTGTGTGTATTAAAAAAATCAGCAAGAGACGTCTCCAAATCTTTATATAAATCTTTGTTTGATCCAGACACTTTGTCCGAATTGACCGTAATAGAACAATTCAACTCCTGAGCTATTGAAAACATAGTTCCAAAAACAAACGAAACAAGTGTCAAAAAAACTTTTTTCATAAGCCTTTCTTTTTTGCTATTTCCACTACAGCATCCACAATGTCTGCCGCAACCTCTTTTTTAGTTTTCAATGGATATTCCTTTATATCTCCACCAGCGGTAAATATTGTAATCTTGTTGGTATCGACTTGAAAACCAGCACCTTTATCTTTCAATGAATTCATCACTATGAAATCGAAATTCTTACGAGAGCATTTATCTTTCGCATTCGTTGCCTCATCATTCGTTTCCAAAGCGAATCCCACATTCACCTGATTTTCTCTTTTTATTTTACCCAATGCCGCAGCGATATCCGGATTAGGCACGAGAGTCAATGTCATCTCTCCCGTCTTCTCTCGCTTAATCTTTTTGTCTGCGACAACAGAAGGGCGATAATCCGCAACAGCAGCACACAGAATCTGCACATCAGCAGCCGGACTGTTTTCCACAGCGGCATCGTACATCTGTTGAGCGGACTCAACATTTATTCTGGTTATTTTTTCGTTAACTGTCTTCAACGAAGTAGGGCCTGCGATCAGAGTCACCTCAGCTCCACGATCCGCGCACTCCTCTGCCAAAGCAAAACCCATTTTTCCTGAAGAATAGTTTCCTATGAATCTCACAGGATCGATTTTTTCGTATGTAGGGCCAGCAGTGATCATCACTCTTTTGCCAGCCAAATCTTTCTTTGTCTCAAAAAAACTTTCCAACGCCACAACAATATCCGCAGGCTCTGCCATTCTTCCCTTACCCTCAAGGCCTGAAGCCAAGAAACCGGTTCCTGGTTCAATCACATGGTTGCCATACGAAATCAAAGTAGCGATATTTTTCTGAACAGCAGGATGTTTATACATATCCAGATCCATCGCCGGAGCAAAAAAGACTGGACATTTAGCAGACAGATATGATGTCAGCAACAGATTGTCAGCCACACCGTTAGCCATTTTGCCGATGGTGTTGGCAGTAGCAGGAGCGATCAGATAAACATCAGCCCACATACCAAGATTGACGTGGCTGTTCCACTCTCCATTTTCCGGATTGAAGAAATCAACCAAGATTGGATTTTTGGAAAGAGTAGCCATTGTAAGCGGAGTGATAAACTGTTTAGCCAACGGAGTCATAACCACCTTGACTTCAGCGCCACGCTTCACAAACTCACGTACCAATGGTGCACACTTATAGGCGGCTATACCTCCAGTGATGCCCAGCAATATGTGTTTTCCTGATAATGTCGACATATATCTAACCGAATTCCGTCTAAAAAAGAAAAAAAGAGAGTACGGCAGATTACTCCTCCGAACTCCCTTTTATATCACATAAATACGAATTACTTGTTCTTCTGAACCTTTTGAGGCATTCTGTATGAGATCTCTCCGTCCTCATACTCCTTAGTTGCGATAAGTACTGGTTTTGGCAATCTCTCATAGTAACGAGAAATCTCAATCTGCTCACGGTTTTCAAAAACCTCGTCAAGATTGTCGTTGCCAATTTCAAACTCCTTCAACTTCTTGTCAAGTTCATTCTTGATATCGATGCTTACCTGATTGGCACGCTTACCAATGATGCAAACAGTCTCATAGATGTTGCCAGTACGCTCGCTCAAGCTGTTCATGTCTCTTGTAACCGTAGTCGTAGGTGCGTTGACTTTCTTAAAATCCATTTTATTGTATTTTTAATCTTACTCTCTATTAATTCTTATTCTTGTGATGCTCGAAATATCTATCTATCTTATGCTGAATAGACTCAACCTCTTTAGCATATTTAGTAGACGGATACTCCTTTAAAAACGAGTAACATTCGTCTTTTGCATCGATAAATCTGTCATATTGTTTGCTCTCCACACTCTCATCCGCCTGACTGTAATAGCTTTTCAGAATGTAGAAAGAGTAATCTTCGTTGTATCTGCTGTCAGGAAACTTCTTCTTTGCGTTTCTTGCTGTGATTATAGCGGACATATAGTTGTTGCCACGGTAATCCCCCAAGTTGTAATAAAGTTTCACATTGTTCAACTGCTGTTCTGCCAATTTCTCCTTCATCTCTATCAACATCTCCTTTGCCAGACCTGCATTCTCCGAACTTGGATACTTTGAAACGTAATCCTCCAACGCCTCGATGGCTGCATCTGTAGGCTCCTGATCCAGTTTCACATCAGGGCTCTCCTTATAGTAGCAATAAGCAAGGTCGAATGCCTCCTCCTCGATATATTTGCCACGCGGATAGCTCTTTATATAACTCTTTATATATGTGCGGGCCACTGGATAATCCTCGTTGTTGATGTGACTCTTGCACACCATATATAATACCTCCTCACCTCTTTCCGTACCACGGAACGGCTGCAGAAGAGACTGTCCGATAACGGCACAGTTCAACCATTTTTCATTGGCAAAATACTCTTTCGCCATTTTATACTTGTATTCATTATCTGTACTGCGCTGGACTTTTCCGAATCCACCGCACGATGTCAAAACGAGCACCGAAACTATTGATACAAGTATGAACGATAAACATTTTCTCATAAACGTCACAAAAATAATCATTCATATTAAATAACGCAAACATTTTTTTCTATTAGAACTGAAATTCTTAATTTTGCACCATAAAAACACGAAAAAATGGCGTTAAAAGAGAACATCAAGCGAATTTGGAACTTCATTTCGAAGAATCCTTACGTCAAAGCCAAGGCCAATGAAATCATCTTCGGAACAGACACCTACCTTGGCCGTCTGTTCGACGTCATTCTTATCTGGTTCATTCTTCTTAGTGTGGCGATCGCCATCATGGAGACGGTGGAGATGCCAGACAACTTCCGCCACGGACTCCACATCTTAGAATGGATCTTCACAATATTCTTCACATTCGAATATATCCTGCGTCTCTATTGTTCGGAAAGACCGAGCCAGTACGCGTTCAGTGTGTTCGGAATAATAGACATTCTTTCCATACTGCCGACATATCTGGCATTTTTCATTCCACAAGCCCACGCGATAATGGTGATACGTATATTCAGAGTGATACGTATCTTTAGGATTTTCAAACTTTTCGCATTCATCAAAGAGGGAGAGATGATGCTCAACGCCATAAAAGCCGGAATGCACAAGACAATCATATTCGCTGTGTTTGTACTTTTGTTGGTCACATCAATCGGAGCGATAATGTATCTTGTGGAGGGAGGAGAAGGAGCCACATTCAACAGTATCCCCGAAAGCATCTACTGGGCAGTCGTGACGCTGACAACCGTAGGTTATGGAGACATCACTCCCGTCACCCCGATCGGAAGATTCCTCACAACAATAGTCATGCTTCTCGGATATTCCATTCTTTCTGTGCCGACGGGAATATTCTCACTTTCACTTGCGAAAGAGAAGCGGAAAATAAGCAAGACGAAGATATGCCTGCACTGCGGAAGCAAAGGACAGGATATAGATGCGATTTATTGCAGACACTGTGGCGCATTGCTGATAGACGAAAAGAATGGGGAAAAGTAGGGGGCGGATTTCTGTGTCCAATAAAAACTTCATACATGAAGAATCTAATGCCATGAACCGAACAACAAAGAAAATTTTATTGCATGTCTTATTTTTTGCATCTATGCCTTTTGCATTATTAGGTAATCTATTTGGGGGTGCAATTATACTCATAACTTTATTTGACGATTTTTCAGCAATTTACCTTGGACTTAAATTTTTGTCGATTTCAATACCCGCTGCTATATTGTTGGTTTGGACAATTATAAATATTGAAGAAATGGAGGAAGAAGATTCCGAGAAGGAGTTCAGCAACTACGTTCTTGTATTACTGGCTGAAGTAATGAAACGAGATAACAAGCAGATTGTTTGCAAATTAGACAAAATCAAGGAGATAATCAAAAAACATTTCAACACTAAAGATGAACAAATAAAAGCACTCAAACATTTTAAAGAACTGCTCAATAATGAGAACAACATATACGACACCTGCAAAGAGATTATCTCGATACTTGACAACAAAAGCAAGATAAAAACATCGACCGCTATAAATATAAAACGCATAGAAGAGCTTATTAGAGACCTGCTGAGTGTAGCCTACTCTGACGAGGATTTTCTTATTCAAGAGAACTCCACCATTTATACCATTGCCCAAAATCTCCTCATCGACAAAAACAAATACAATGAAATAGTCATGGATTTTGAGATGAGAAATCAAGAATACGACACAGAATCCCTGTTCAAATATTCAATTCTGGTGTTGTTTGCGGAAGTATCAATGGCCGACAACAAAGAGCTGACCAGAAAAGAGTTTGACAGTGTCAAAAAAGCGATCCGCAGATACTACAAAACGGAGGTCAAACAAGAAATTGCATTAAAAAAGTTTCTCTTTTTCATAGACCAAGATATATACACTCCTAAACCGAACTACTTTACCATAATAGCCAATCTAAACGACGTTGCGAAATCTGAACTGATAATGGAATTGTTGGCGATTGTCTACGCTGATGATTGCATGTATATGGGAGAAAGATATAAAATCAATGAAATAGCTGAGAAAATAGGGATTGGAAATGACGAATATGAAAGAATCAAACGAATCTTTCAAAAGAAATACCAACAAGGGTTCTACAATGAAAAAGATTCACAATCATCTAAATCTACCAGCGACAAGGATCAGGAAGAAAAGAAAAGAGACTACCAAAAAGATAAATCCAACACAAACGACAACAGAAGCCATTACCAGAAAAAAAATTGGATGTCAGGAAACGAGGCTTATGAAATTCTTGGAGTAGACTCGACTGTTTCCGACTCCGAAGTCAAAAAAGCATACCGTGCAATGGCAGTGAAGTATCATCCCGACAATGCAGCCAGGTTGGGTGAAGAAGCTTTGCGTCAAGCCACAGAGACGATGAAACAGATCAATGCGGCATGGGAAACTGTGAAGGAGGCAAGAAAGATTAAATAATTAAGGATCAGACGGTGAGATGCCCCCGTCTACACGTTTTTTTTCGATAATTTTAATCTCAGAGGAATGATCCAGGAAATCAGGAAGATAATCAGTCGTCACCTTGCCCCTGACTACTATATGATCTAGTTGCTTCATGTATCCGGAGTCGGTTGTCTCGTCGTAAACATATTCCATGATATCCTCTGTGCTTTCAAATGTGCCGGATTCAATATCTATGACGTGCTCTTCAAATCCAGAGGTGACATCATCTGCCTTGTAATAAGATCTAAACAGTTTGAACTCTCCGTTGACAAATTCATACCAATCGGTCGTAGTACCATAATTTAAGTTCAACACAATAAGATTGCCATTCAAGAAAATTACACTCCAAATACCACCTGGTCCTCCAACTGGTGTAAACGCATCTTCTTTTTCAAAATACTTATAAATCTCTCCCGTCTTATTCTTAAATAATATTATAGCTCCACGGAAATTAGGATTATAGCATTCCCCATCGTCTTTGGTATACCATTCTTGCCTTTCACATCTTGTCACAAGCAGCCAACCATGTTCTATATTTTTATCCTCAACATCCAAATCGACAACATCCAACAGATCCGTACTGTCTGGCAAATAGGTCAGAAACTGCTTTTTCAAAGAGTCGAGTTGTTCTTCGCTCCAAGCAGGACAATCACCATAATAAATGTCATGTGGCTTATCTTGCACATATTTAAGCAAGGCTCTTTCCAAAGAGTCTTGTGAGCCATTCTGAATGGGTTCTGCAAAACAGGATAGCGAACAAAGTATTGAAAATATGAAAATGAGGAATCTCATAAAATAAAAAAGGCAATGGCATTTTGATATGACCATTGCCTTATTCTTAACTCTTAATTTTTAATTCTTAATTATAAATTATAAGAATCAGCACGCTTTCAAGCTCAAATCCAAGCCCTTGACAGAGTGAGTCAAAGCTCCGACAGAGATGAAATCAACACCACATTCTGCGTAACTGCGAAGTGTGTCGATTGTGATTCCACCAGACGACTCTGTCTCATACTTGCCACCGATTCTCTCTACAGCCTTGCGAGTAAGCTCAGTGCTGAAGTTGTCGAGCATGATTCTGTCGACACCGCCGACCTTCATCACCTGCTCAAGCTCATCCATATTACGGACCTCGATCTCAATCTTAAGATCCTTGTTGTTGTCCTTGCAATATTGTTTAGCACGATTGATAGCCTTATCGATACCACCTGCGAAATCAACATGGTTGTCCTTCAAAAGGATCATATCGTAAAGACCGATTCGATGGTTAACACCGCCACCAATCTTAACCGCCATCTTCTCGATGATACGCAAACCTGGAGTTGTCTTACGAGTGTCAAGCACACGAGTATGGAGACCGTCAAGAAGTTTTACATACTTTCTTGTCTGAGTAGCGATACCACTCATTCTCTGCATCAGGTTAAGCACCAAACGCTCTGTCTGCAGAAGCGACTGAGTTTTTCCCTCAACGTAGAATACGATATCACCCTTTTTGATAGTATCACCGTCATGCATCAAAACCTCAACCTTCAATTCAGGATCGAATTTCTTGAACACACGTAGAGCGATATCTACACCAGCCAACACGCCATCCTCCTTAACCAAAAGTTTAGCTTTACCCATAGCTGTATCAGGAATACAGCAAAGAGTTGTGTGGTCGCCATCACCTATATCCTCGGAAAATGCTGTGTTAAGCATATCCTCTATCAATTCGTCTTCAGTCTTTTTCATCTTTTATACTTTAATTTGTTTTTGCAAATATATTGATTTTTTATGGGACACAATGAATTAAAATTAAAAATTATAAATGAGGAATGCGGAATAAAGAATTTGGATATAGAGTCGAGCAATCCCATGCGTCTGGAAGACGCCATCTCTGTAACCCCGTACATACGCAGTGCTGCGGAGGATGTGCAGGGGACGAAAAAACAAAAGTGACGAAGCATAGCTCCGTCACAAAAATAAATGCAATACACATGGATGAGTCACAAAACCCACCCTCTAATTTAAGGACAAACAATACATTAACTCAGAGTCGTGAATCAAGACACAATGTCTTTTTATATTCACGTCTCTTTATATTAAAGAGTATTACTCTTTTCTTCTTTATCTACAGAAATATTTTGCTGACGATTAGCAAAATTCTTTTTCTCCTCGTTTCTTGCTTTCTTAATCTCGAAGAAAGTACGAGAATCAGTCTGGTGGGCTACACCGTTAACCACCACAAAATAATTTGGTACTCTTTCACCTTTACCGTTCATAGTGCATTTTACGTATGTCTTCTCCACTGACGCTATAGAAAAATCTTCAGAGGAAACTTCTGCATAAGCAGAAACTCCAGACATCATAATCATTGCACAAAGTGCTCTCAAAACAGCTTTCATTTATTTTTGTTGCAAAAAGTTGTTAAATCTTACACTAAAATACCAACAAAAAGTGTGCCAATTTGTCTGATTTTTGTGTATATTTGTAGATAAAATCAAAAAAAAGGAGTTAAAACATTGATTTTCATTTTTAAGTTTTTTAACATAAAAGAGAGATGAGAAAGATACTATTTAACATATTTTTGGTAATAAGCGCTGTTTCCACATGTTTTGCACAACAGAAATTTGAGCCATTGCCAATGGATCCTGCTCTTCGCTATGGCATCCTTGACAACAAACTGACATATTATATCCGTCACAATGAGACTGAAAAAGAGCGTGCGGACTTCTACATTGTGCAGAATGTGGGTGCGATCCTCGAAGAGGACAGTCAAAATGGTCTAGCTCACTTTCTCGAGCATATCGCTTTCAACGGAACAAAGAACTATCCAGGCAAAGGCATCATCAACTATCTCGAAACAATCGGTGTGAAATTTGGAGCGAATATCAACGCCTACACTTCCCTTGACGAAACAGTCTATAACTTAAAAGCCGTGCCTACATACCGAAGCGGCATCGTCGACTCATGTCTGCTAATCCTACACGATTGGTCGAGCTTCATTTCTTGTGAAGACGACGAGATAGACAAAGAGAGAGGTGTGATCCTGGAGGAGTGGCGTACTCGTAACACATCCGACCGTCGTCTGTGGAAAAAATCATCACAAATATTATATGAAGGGTCTCAATATGCGAAAAGAGACATCATCGGTGACACTGCGATCATTCTTCATTTCCATCCGGATTCACTTCGCGCTTACTACAACAAATGGTATCGCCCGGATCTGCAGGGAATCATAATTGTAGGCGACGTGGATGTAGACTATGTTGAGGACAAGATAAAAGAGATTTTCGCAGATATTCCAGAGAGAGTCAATCCTGCAACTCGCATAGTGTACGATCTGAAAAAACTCGACACAACCAAAGTGTGTATCCTGACTGACCCAGAAGCCAAATACACTCTTGGAAACATCACATACCGTCATGATGCCATGCCATCAGAAATCTACGCATCAATCGTAGGATATACCACAAGCGTCATCGACAATCTGATCAGCAAAATGGTGAATGCGAGAATAGACGAAGTGCTAAAAGAGAAAAACTGTCCTTTCTCCTACGCGTCAATGTCGTATGGAAGCCAAGTGAAGAGCTGCGACGGATATGAACTGATGTACATCGTGAAAGACAACCGTTGCATGGAGGCTTCCGAAAAAGTTCTTTCGTTAGCTGAGCAGGTGAGACGATATGGATTCACGGAGAGTGAGCTATACAGAGCCAAAGAGGCAACAACAGCATCTTTTGAAAAGGCTTACACAGAAAGGACCAAAGCTAAAAACAACTCTTTCGTTGGCGAATACAAACGTAATTTCACAACATTCGAGCCTATTCCAGGAATAGAATGGGAATACAACACAATCAAAAAAATTCTTCCGTCTATCACGACTGACATTGTGAACAAACGTTTTGCCGATTATTTCAAAACGAACCAGATCACTGTGCTGATGACGGCCGCAGACAAAGACAAGAACTCACTGCCTAGTGAAAATCAGTTGACTCAACTGATCGCAGACCGTGAGAAGATCGCAGCGTCTCCATATATAGACAAAGCGAAGAACAAGCCACTAGTGAAGAAAGATCCAAAGCCAGGCAAAATTGTGGACACTTACCACAATCCAAAGCTCGACTACACGATGTGGACGCTGTCAAACGGCGCGAAAGTCATCATCAAATCCACAGATCTGAAAAACGACGAGATTTTGATGACTGCGTTTAGCGAGGGAGGAATCTCCACCGTCGGCGATCTGAGCAAACTTTCATCTGCCAAGATCGCAGACAACATCATCGAGAGCAACGGACTCGGAGATTTCGATGCCACACAATTGGACAAAGCGTTGGCAGGCAAGAATGTCACAGTCTCGCCATCCATCGCCATGTACGAATCGAAGATTTCCGGACGAAGCACAATAAAAGATTTCAAGACGATGCTTCAACTGACATACCTGCTACAGACATCTGTGCGAAAAGACCCAGAAGCATACGCGTCGTTGATGTCACAATATGAGACAGTCTTAGAGAACCGATCATCAGACCCGATGAACGACTACCGCGACTCTGTGCAGGTGTTGTCGTCGAGCAGAAACAGTTATACAATGCCATTTAAAAAGGAGAATCTTTCTGAGATCAACGAAGCAGACGCAATCAAGATTTACAAGTCGTTGTTCTACTGTCCTGAGAAATTCACATACATTTTTGTAGGAAATTTGTCGGAAGATAGCGTAAGAAACGAGATTCTTTCGTATATTGGCGGTATCAAATCTTCCAAGAGCAAGCAGAAAGGCTGGATAGACAGAGGCATAAAGCATCCATCCGGCTTTACAAAATGTGAATTCAGCAAGACATTGTCTAATCCAAAATCAGCCGACTATTTCTCATATATGGTTGAAATGGAATACAATCTGAAGAACAAATTGCAGCTTGCGATTCTCCGCTCGGTTCTCGACTACCGCTATTTGGAATCATGCAGAGAAAGAGAAGGCGGAACATACGGAGTGGCAGTCAGACAATCAATGTCTGTGGTGCCAAGTCCATCCGCATGTCTGAAGATCGCATTCGACACAGATCCTGAAAAAGAGACTTTGTTGAGTGGAATCATCAAGGAAGAGATAGACAAGATCATCAAGGATGGCATCCGAGACGACGATTTCCAGAAAGCAAAAGAGGCTCTGCAGAAATCATTCGCGGAAAGCCTTCTTGAGAATGGATACTGGAAAGGACAGTTAGAACATTTAGAAAAATACAGTTGGTGTGACAATCCTACATACACTGAGACTCTTGCGAAGATCACAAAAGAGGATATCCGTCAGACACTGAAAACTATTGTTGACGCAGGCAATCTTCTGGAGATTAAGATGAAGCCGGACAAATAAGGTGGATGGTTGATGGTGGATGGTTGATGGTTGACGGTTGATGGTGGATGGTTGATGGTGGATGGTTAAAATGAGAAGTGAGGAATCAAATTCTTAATTCTTAATTTTTAACTTTTAATTCATATAAATTATGGGAAATGTAAGTTTCAATCAATACAAGAAAGACCAGCGAGAATGGGCGATCATCCGTCTGTTCCGCTCGAGTTTTACTGCATTTCCACTAGGAGAGCTTGAGAAATGTGAATGTCCGGACTTCATACTCAGTGCAGGATCTAAGAAGATCGGAATTGAGTTGACGGAATTGAAATACGAGAGAGAAGACAGAGACTTCAACCTCCGCGCGCATGAAGATTTCCTCACCGACATCATGAACGGAGCCAAACAGATAGTAGAGAAAGTTTGCGATCAGGTGTTGGTTGTCGACGTACATTTCACCAACGAGCTCGGGCCATCTGTGAGTGTGCCGAAAGAGAAAGCGTCACAGCTGATGAGGCTGGCATTCACGGAAGCCATCTCTAAAATCGTGCTCGACAATGTGCCAATGTCCACAGGCAAAGAATACATAATAGACAGAAGCAGCAAATATGGCGACACGAATCTGCCAAGCAAGATCGAGATGATACGCATCAAAAACATGACTGGCAGGTATGACGAAGGATTATGGTACGCAGGCATTTCCACCAAAGTGAAGCCAATGAGTGTAGCCAGTGTTTGCGGAAGGATCAACGACAAAGACGAGAAAATTGTGCACTATGCCCCACTCGATGAGCAATGGCTGATAATAGTGCAAAACAGTTTTTTGATGTCGAGTCTGTATAATCCCGACGATGTCAAGACAGCGTTAAACCATAAGTACCGTAGCAGATTCGACAGGATATTCGTATTCGAGAGAAGTGAAGGAACTGTCACGGAACTAAAAATCGAAAAGAAAGCATAATTGCGAAATTATAGACAAAAACAAATATGGATTTTAATTTTGAAGGCCTACTCATAGGCATCTGCACATTCTTGTGTATTGGACTTTTCCACCCGATAGTGATCAAAGCAGAATACTATTTCGGGGCAAAAAAATGTTGGTGGTGGTTTCCCATCGTCGGCACATTAGGAGTAGCAGGAAGTTTGGTGGTCGAGAACACATTAGCGTCTGCCCTTTTAGGTGTTTTCGCATTCTCATGTTTCTGGTCGATCATTGAGGTTTTTGAGCAAGAAAAGAGAGTGAAAAAGGGATGGTTCCCTAAAAATCCTAAGAGAAAGGATGAATACGACGAAAAATAGGCATTAAAACGCTAAAAAAACGCATTTATCAGCATACCTTAGTATTGCATGTTTTAAACATTTTTCTTATTTTTGCAAAACATAACAAAATATCAAAAATATCGATGAGTGAAGAAGTAAAGCATACAGAGGACGAATATAATGGTAGTAGTATTCAAGTCCTAGAGGGTCTTGAGGCCGTTAGAAAGCGACCTGCGATGTATATTGGAGACATTAGCACAAATGGACTCCATCACCTTGTATATGAGGTTGTCGACAACTCAATCGATGAGGCGTTGGCAGGCTACTGCAAGCACATTTCGGTAACAATCCACGAAGACAACTCCATCACAGTTGTTGATGACGGACGTGGTATTCCGGTAGACATCCATCCAAAAGAGAAGAAGTCTGCCCTTGAGGTCGTATTGACAGTGCTACACGCCGGAGGTAAATTCAACAAAGACACATACAAAGTGTCTGGAGGTCTGCACGGTGTAGGTGTATCATGTGTGAACGCCTTGTCTGACCATCTACACGTAGAGGTTCGCCGTGGAGGAAAGCTTTACATGCAGGAATATTCAAAAGGAAAACCATTATTCCCTGTAAAAGAGATCGGAGAAGCCACAACATCAGGAACATCCGTTTCGTTCCATCCAGATGCGACTATCTTCACAGAGACAGAATATAAATATGAGACTTTGGCAGCACGTATGCGTGAGCTTGCATACTTGAACGCTGGAGTCGAGATCACATTGTCGGACGAGCGTGAGAAGAATGAGGACGGCACTTGCAAGAAGGAAGTGTACTACTCAGAGCGTGGACTATGTGAATTCGTAGAATATATAGAAAAAGCAAAAGAGAGTCTGATCGGTCAGGTGATCCATATCAACACTGACAAATTCGGAAGCCCGGTTGAGGTAGCAATGACATACAACAGCACTTACAACGAGAGCATCATGTCATTCGTCAACAACATCAACACTAAAGACCACGGAACACACGTGCAGGGATTCCGCCGTGCATTGACTCGTACGCTAAAGAAATACGCTGACGACAACAAGTTGCTTGAGAAAGCCAAGATTGAAGTCAACCCAGAAGACTTCCGTGAAGGATTGACTGCTGTTGTGTCAGTCAAGGTGGCAGAGCCACAGTTTGAGGGACAGACAAAAGGCAAACTTGGAAACAGCGAGGTACAAGGAATCGTCGACAAAGCAGTCAGCGAATCTCTTGAGGCATTCTTGGAAGAGAATCCTACACAGGCCAAGATGATCGTCGACAAAGTGATTCTTGCCGCAAAAGCACGTACAGCAGCTGCTCACGCGCGCCAGTTGGTTCAGAGAAAATCTCCACTATCTGGAGGTGGAATGCCAGGAAAATTGTCAGACTGTTCAGATAAAGACCCTGCAAAATGTGAATTGTTCCTTGTCGAGGGAGATTCCGCAGGTGGTACTGCAAAACAGGGACGAGACCGTCACTTCCAGGCCATTCTGCCATTGAGAGGTAAGATTTTGAACGTAGAGAAGGCGATGCCACACAAAGTGTTGGAAAGCCAGGAAATCAGAAATATCTATCAGGCACTAGGTGTGACAATCGGTACTGACGAAGATCCAAAGGCACTAAACTTGTCAAAGCTTCGTTACCACAAAGTCATCATCATGACCGATGCCGATGTCGACGGTAGCCACATCGACACATTGGTATTGACATTCTTCTTCCGTCACATGCGTGAATTGATCGAGAAAGGATACGTCTACATTGCAATGGCACCGCTCTACCGTTGCTGCAAGGGCAAGGTTGAAGAGTATTGCTGGAACGACAAAGAGAGAGATGAGTTCATTGCTAAATATGGAAACGGAAGCGAAAGCGGAATCACAATCCAGCGTTATAAGGGACTTGGAGAGATGAGTGAGAAACAGCTTCGCGACACAACAATGGATCCAGAGAAGCGTACAATGAAGAGAGTGACATTGGAAGATTTCTCTACAGCCGACTACACATTCTCTATGCTGATGGGAGACGACGTGGCTCCACGCCGCGAGTTCATCGAAGAGAATGCGACATACGCAACAATCGACGCATAAAAACGAAAAACTATAACAATTGGTAAAGACGGGGGCATCCTCCCGTCTTTATTTTTTTGGCACAACGTTTCTACAAATGGCCATTTCCAAATTACGCTGTTAGGCGTTTTACACTGGCAGCAAAGACCAAGACGGTATTCCCTTTTTACCCTACTAGGGGTTATAGTTAATGCTATTCACATCTTGACAGTTCCATTTTTTATAATTTTGGTTTTGACACAAAAAAAATGAAAAAAAAGAGACGCCGTGATACGACGTCTCTACAAATATCATATTAATCCAATATTATGCTTCAGCCTTCTCTTCCTTAACGAAGTCAGTCATATTAGCACCAACAAGAAGATTATACCAAACCATAACCTTCTTGATATCGCTCACGTGGACACGAGTGCGATCAAAGTTTGGCAACACCTCTTCGAAGTAAGCACGCATCTGGTCAGCATCATTAGATGGCTTTACAGAAGTGGCAGCTCCATTCTCCTTCTTCTTGATTGAGTCAAACACAGAAGCCAAAGAGACTTCACCTTCGTCTGTATAGATTGCTATATCATTGAGAGAAATGATCTTTTCTGTAGCATAAGCAGGAGTCTTCTTTCCTGAAGCCAACTCCTCAACGATAAGCATGTTTTTGCCCTGTGACGCCAATTTGAATAGGCCTGGGCGACCTGCGATTGATAAAATTCGCCTTAACATTATCTTTATTTTTACTTAAAACTAATTTTCCACAAAAATATAAAAATTGTGCTACTTGCAAAGCGATTTGGCGAATTAATTCTTAATTCGCAATTCATAATTCTTAATTAGAGATGTAAAAAGAGATGAAAAACATAATATGTAATTAAATATTCAAAAAAATACAGGTAAAAAAACAGAGTCGAAAGCCATGTTTCAAAAAAAATTGCATCAAAGCTAAAAAAAATCCGAAAATCGCTTGCAGAATAAAAAAAAGTCACTACTTTTGCACTCGCAATTCAGCAAATGGTGGGTGTAGCTCAGTTGGTTAGAGTATCAGATTGTGGTCCTGAGGGTCGAGGGTTCGATCCCCTTCACCCACCCAGAAAGAGAGATTGTTCGTTTGAGCAATCTCTTTTTTTTATACCAACATACCATTACCAATATTAAACGTCTAGCGACGTGATTAGGAAATAGTCTCCACATTTATATATTCAGACCTGGGCGACCATAAGGGATCGCCCCTACGGTCCAATGCCTATCCCCAACAATTATGCATTATGAATTACGAATTATGAATTATCATAACACGCACATTCATGCGTCTCTACGAGAGGGAGAATAACCAGATGTGTGGATTATCCCCAACAATTATGCATTATGAATTACGAATTATGAATATTCTTATGATATATCCAAGAAAAATTGAAAAAAATATAGGATCCAGACTGGGGACGCTG